>JBCBZG010000052.1:0-2166 GCA_039815465.1 Pseudomonadota bacterium | reverse complement strand
GGTCATTCAGCTCCCGCGTCCGGTTCCCCGCGGCCGCAACCACCACGCCCGACGGGTCCACCACCACCGCGCCCACGGGCACCTCGCCGCGCTTGGCGGCGGCACGCGCCTCTGACAGCGCTGCCTGCATATGTGTGTTGAATTCCATGCCCCATCAGTGCCCGCAAAGCGCGCCCTTTCGCAAGCCCTGCAAAGAGGTTATGGCAGGCCCATGTCGACAGCTGACCCCAAAACGCCCAAGGGCGACCGTATCGCCAAAATCCTCAGCCGCGCCGGCATCGCCAGCAGGCGTGTGGCGGAACGCATGATCGAGGCGGGTCGGGTCAGCGTCAACGGGGCGCAGATCAAATCGCCCGCGCTCAACGTCACCGATGCGGATGACATCACCGTGGACGGCAAGCCCCTGACGGCACCGGAACCGCCCCGGCTCTGGCTCTTTCACAAGCCGACCGGGCTGGTCAGCACCGATCACGATGAAAAAGGGCGCGAGACGATCTATTCCGCCCTGCCCGAGGACATGCCGCGGGTGATGAGCGTCGGACGGCTCGATCTCAACTCCGAAGGGTTGCTGCTGCTCACCAACGACGGCGGCATCAAGCGCAAGCTGGAATTGCCCGCCACCGGCTGGTTGCGGCGCTACCGCGTCCGGGTGAACGGGCGCCCCACGGACAGCATGCTCGACCCGCTGCGCCAGGGCGTGACGGTCGAGGGGGAGGCCTTTCAGCCGATGACGGTCACGCTGGATCGGCAGCAGGGCGCCAATGCCTGGCTCACCATCGGCCTGCGCGAAGGCCGCAACCGCGAGATCCGGCGGGCCCTGGCCGAGATCGGCCTCACCGTGAACCGGCTGATCCGGGTCAGCTACGGCCCGTTCCAGCTGGGCGAGCTGAAACCCGGTGCGGTGGAAGAGGTGCGCCGCCGGATCCTGCGTGATCAACTGGGTCTCGAGGCCGGGCAGGACAGCGCAACAGCGCCGAAAAAACCCACGCGCGCCACCCGCAAACGCCCCCCGCGCCCACAGCAATCGAAGCCGAAACCGCCCGCACACCGCCCGCCCCGGCCCAAGCGCTGAACGTCAGGCTGACGCACTTGCCGGAAATTTCCCCCTCGCCGCGGGCCGTTTCCGTCATCAAATATGTAAAAACCCATGGCACAGCATGGTCTGGCGTGGTCAGAATGGCACAGAACAGGCACAGCCATCGGTAAAACTGGCCAGCGGCCACGCATGCGCATATATTCACCATACCGTCCGTCCGGGGAGACATGATGACGCCAAGCACGTTTCAAAAATTCGCCTATGTGGCGCTGCTTGTCCTGATGACAGGCGTGGCGTCGGGCATTCTGGGCGGTCTTTGACGCATGGCGAAACGGTTCGGCGGAAAATACAGCCCCCATGGAAGCCCGGAAACCGCGAACCCGCCGGCGCGGTCCGCCTATCGCGGCGCGCGGGTGGATCCGGTGGGCGCCCGTGCAAACCTGATGTTCCTGCCTGCAATCGTGCTGCTGTTCGTCTCGCTGACCCAGGGGGCGCTTGGCATGAGCCTGGGCCTGGCGGGGGCGGGTGTTCTGGCCCTCGGGGCCTGGCTCCTGCGCGGCGGGCTGGTAGCCGAAGCCGCCTGGCGTGACCGCAAGGTGGCGCGCCGCCCGGCTGTCCCCCGCAAGATCCTTGCCGCCGCCCTTGCCGGGCTTGGCACCGGGCTCGCAGCACTCAGCCATGACGGCAATCTGATTGCCGCCATACTCTTTGGTGCGGCTGCGGGCGGGTTGCATCTGGCCGCTTTCGGCATCGATCCGCTCACCAGCAAGGGCATGGAAGGCATCGACACCTTCCAGCAGGACCGCGTGGCGCGCGTGGTCGACGAGGCCGAGGCGCATCTCACCGCCATGACCGACGCGCTGAAACGCGCAGGAGACCGGCGCGTATCCGCCCGGATGGACCAGTTCCAGACCGTGGTCCGCGATCTCATTCGCACGGTGGAGGACGATCCCCGCGACCTGACAGCGGCGCGCAAGTATCTGGGCGTGTACCTGCTGGGCGCGCGCGATGCCTCCGCCAAGTTCGCCGACATCTATGCCCGCACGCAGGACAGCAAGGCGCGCGAGGACTACCTTGCGCTGCTGGACGACCTGGAACGCAATTTCACCGACCGCACCGCCAAGCTGATG
>JBCBZG010000017.1:0-88097 GCA_039815465.1 Pseudomonadota bacterium | reverse complement strand
CTTCAATGTACGTCCAAGGATCGCCCATAATAGGAACCCGAACAACCCCGTTGGTGCTGTGCCCCCGCCTCCCTTCTGCGCCAGCTGACGCTGGCTTGAACCTGAAGGGGAGCGCGCTGCGCGCGCGGGGCTTGAGGCGGAGCGTTCGCATCGCGGCACCCGCGCAAAGCGCGCCACCGCCGCGCATGGAAAAGTTTTTGAAAAACTTTTGCCCCCGCTCGGAGTGTGGTCTCGTGACTGCGGGCGTTGAGCGGCGCCCGGGTCATGCGTCATGCGGGTTGGACGCCACGTTTGCGGGACGGTTTCGCGGAGATCCGTTTTCAACGACGGCCTCAGTCCCTACCATCGAGGTCGGGAGGGACAGCTATGATCGCCACGTTACGCATTTTGATGAGCATGGGCAGTTTGCACCGGCTTTTGCCGTTCTGGCTCACCGGCCTTGCGCTTGCAGCGCTCTTTTGGACCCCGTGGTTTCTGGCTGCGCTGGTCTATGGCGTCGTTTTGCAATTCTTTGTGGAGTATCTGCTTCACCGCTTTTTGCTGCATCGGGAGCCGCCGACGGATCAGGGGACGTTTAACGCGCTCTACCGGTCCCATATTGGCCATCACGAGTTTCCGAAGGACCCGGAGTTCTTTACCGGCGACGACCATTGGTATGCTGTGCGGTTTGGTCTGACGTCCCTGGCCATTCACGCGCTTGTCCTTTGGCCGCTTGTTGGCCTCCCCTATGCGGTGCTGTGGCCCGCGGTGGCGATTTTTGTGGGTTCGGTCAGTGCCTTCGCCTTCTATGAATACTGCCACACGCTTGCCCATCTCAACGTGCCCAAGGGCTGGTTTGGCCGCACAGTCACAGAGAGCCATATGCGGCACCACTTTGCCGACCATGAGGCCACCTTTCACGTCAGCTTTGGCATGGGGTGGATCGACCGGCTTTTTGGGACGGGCTACGCGCGGGAGCGGGCCAAGGCGCGTTATGACGCGGATACGATCCTGAGCATGGGGATGGACCCCGACGATCTGCGGCTCGTCACGGCGCGCAAGGCGTTTGGCATCCGCGCCCATCCACGGCCCCGCCGCCGTGCTGGTCGTGCTGAGGGCGCATGAGGCAGCTGTCTTGTCGCGTGAGGCCAAGGGGATTAATCTCGCCATAAGGCTCAGGAGGCTCAGGAGGATTGCACATGAGGGTTCTGGCAGTTTTGGCGGCGATGGTCACGCTCGCGGCGCCTGGTCACGCATCGCCGGTCAACGTCATCGCGAATAGCAGTTTTGACGACACGTTCATCGGGCCGAACACGATTCTGGCAGGCGCGATTGTGCCAGGTTGGAGCACCTTGCCGTTCCTCATGAACACGCCCGCGGGGAATGTGTGGCCCTTGCTCGGCGCGACGGGCCCGCAATACGCAGATATCGGGAACACGCCGTCCTCTGGGATCGAGCAGACCTTTACCATTGGCGCGGGTGACGTGATCGACAGCATCTCTTGGTCCGACAACACGGCCATTCCATCGGGATCATCGCTCTACAGCGTGCAGCTGACAGATCAGAGCAGCGCGGTCGTCGCTCAGGGCAGCTATGTGACCTCGGCGCATCTCACGATTTGGGATCAAAAGCAGCTGTCGCTGACGAGCGTGCTGGGTGCGGGCACCTATACGTTGCGGATGTTTGGAACCACGGGAGTGGGGACCGCGGATTCGTTGGTCGATGATGTGGTTGTGCTGGCCGATGCCGCCCCGGTGCCGCTGCCTGCCTCCGCGTTTCTGCTACTGTCTGCCTTGGGGCTTGGCGCCCTGGGCGCGCGGGCGCGGCGCGTCTGAAAGAACGGCTTTTCTCGGGCAAGGTGTCAGAATAAACTGACAGCATGAAAGTCACTCTCCTTGGCGCTACGGGCACGGTTGGCCGGGCGACGCTGTCGGCGTTGCGGCTGGGCGGGCACGAGGTGCGCACACCGGGCCGGGCGGATTACGCGGATTTGGGCCCGGCCATGACGGGGATGGAGGCTGTGATCTCCTGCATTGCGTCGCGCAGCGGGGTGCCGCGGGACGCGTGGGCGGTGGATCACGGGCTCAATGCGGCGGCACTGCGCGCGGCCCAGGCGGCGGGTGTGACGCGGTTTGTGATGCTGTCGGCGATTTGTGTGCAAAAGCCGCGGCTGGCGTTTCAGTATGCCAAGCTCGCCTTTGAGGCGGAGCTTGCGGGGTCTGGCCTGACCTATTCTATCGTGCGCCCGACGGCCTATTTCAAATCCCTGTCTGGTCAGGTGGAACGGGTGCGCGCGGGCAAACCGTTCCTCACCTTTGGGAATGGGACACTGACCGCGTGCAAGCCGATTTCGGACGCGGATCTGGCACGCTATTTGGTGGAGTGTCTGTCCGTCCCCGGGCGCGAGAACGCGGTGTTGCCCATTGGCGGGCCCGGCCCCGCGCTGACCCCTTTGGACCAAGCGCGCCTGATGGGGGACGCGTTGGGTGTGGAGGTGCGCACCCGCTCAGTAACGCCTAGGCTTTTGTCCGGGATCGCGGCGGCGCTGGAACTGCCGCGCAAGCTGCCGGGGGTCTGGGCACCCAAGCTGATGGAAAAGGCCGCGTTGGCGCGGATCGGGCATTACTACGCGACGGAGAGTATGCTCGTTTGGAATGGCACCGCCTATGACGCTGATGCCACGCCGGAATACGGTACCGATACGCTGGCCGATCACTACCGCGCCTTGGCCGCGCGGGAGGTGGTCGACGACCGCGGGGCCCATGCGGTGTTTTGAGAGATTTCCGCCCGGTGGGAACCACCGGGCAGCCCCCGTCCGCCCCCCTGGGCGGGGGCAACTGCCCCCACCCGCGGACGTGGGCTGCCCTCGTTTCTGCGTGGTTACGTTGCAAACGATTATGGGCCCGCTTTAGGTTACGTTGATGACCACCCGACAATACATCCTGCTGTCCATTTGCGTGTCCTTATTCGCGCTGGGCCAGTTTCACCGCGCTGCGGGAGCCGTGGCAGCACCGCTCTGGGCCGGGGATTTCCTGCTGAGTGCGGAGCAGCTTGGTGTCGTGATCGGCGTTATCTTTGTGGCCACAATCCTGGCGCAGGGGCCGATTGGGGCGGCGCTGGACCGATACGGGCCGCGGGTGGTGCTGACGGGGACCATCGCGCTGGTGGCATTGGGGACCTACGGGTGTCTCTTGGCCACGGGCTACGGCGCGCTTCTTGCGGCGCGGGTGCTGATCGGGGTCGGGCTCGCCTCCACCGGGATCGGGATGTACGTGCTTTTGGCGCGCAACTTTCCAGCGGGGGAGTTCGGCTATCTCAATGGGCTTATGGTGACGCTGGGTGGCGTGGGCGGTTTGGCGGCCACCTACCCGTTGGCGTTGCTGGTCGAAGCCTGGGGCTGGCGGGCGGTGTTTGCGGGCCTGTCGGTGGGGACACTGGCGTTGGCGGCGGCGATCTATGTGGCCACGCGGCCGGGCCAAGACGCGGCGGCTGCCGAGGAACGCCGCGTCAGCCTTCGCACGCTTTTGGCGACGCCCGGCTTTGCGCCGATCCTGCTTATCTCGGTCGTGACCTATGCGCCGATTGTGACCATCACCGGGCTCTGGGGTGGGCCCTACTTTACGGATGTACACGGGATGTCGCTGTCGGATGCGGGCGTGATCCTGTTTGTGCTTTTTGGAGCCACGATGGTGGCGGGGACAGTGTTTGGCGTGCTGGAGCGGCGGGGCCTGTCGCGGCGCGTGACGATCCCGGGGGCGGCGCTGCTGTCTGCCGGGTGCTTTGCACTTGCGGGGCTCTTGGGCGGGCTTGGGCCATGGCTGCCCGCGGCGCTGCTTGTCCTCGCGATCTTTGCGCAGAATTTCTACATCCCGCTCTTGGCTGAATTGAAGGAACGGGTGCCCGATGGCGCCATCGGGCGGGCGACGTCGGTGTTTTCTATCGTCGCAGTGGGCGCGATCCCGGTCTTGCAAACCGGCTATGGCGCCGTTTTGGCGCGCGCGGAAGTCGCGGAGATCGGCCACCGCAACGCGCTGCTTGCGATGGCGGCGCTGATCGCGGTGCTTGCGCTGGGCTACGCGGCGCTGACCCGCACGCGCTAGGGACGCCGTGGGCGCTGGGTGGCGTCGCAGGTGACAGTGGGATCATCGGACGCGCATCCGGTTTGACCCGTGTGGCATCCCAAGATTTGGTTCCCGCCCGCGGCACCGGCGTGGTAATGATACCCCTCCGCATCTGTGGCATGGCCAAAGCACGCGTCGAGGTCGCCGGGGGTTGAGCCATCTGCAAGCGTGGCCGCGTAGATCATGTAGCCATCCATCGAGACACCCACGCGGGCAGCGTGGGCGCCCTCGGCAGCCTGTTCCTGGCAGTCTGTGACGGCATGGTAGTGGTAGCCCACCACCGGGTTCACATGCCCGCCGCAGTCGTCGAATGCAGCAATGGTATAAGCGCCCAAGATCGCCTCCACCGGGGCGGGCGCGTCGAGCCGCACACCGTTGAGCGCGACGCCCGCATTGGCCATGCGCGGGCTGATAGAGTCGGCGGGCACGGGCGTGAGCGGGATCACATAAGTCATGGTGAGCGCGTCATCGACATAGCTCATGAGCCCCTCGACGCAGTGGTTTTGATATTCTTCGGCCACGTCGGGGCGCGCGGCGGCCTCGAACGCCTCTTGCGTGTCGGTGACGTTGATCGCGCCGGTGGCGGGGTCGTAGAGTTGCCAGTTGTCGTCATCGTAGAACATCGCGAGATTAGCGATGAACGCCCCGTCGACGTCATAGACCTTACCCCCCTCAAGCCAGATACCCCCCGCCTCCGCGCTGTCGGAGATCGTGCGGGGGCACCAGGGGCCAGGTTCATAGCTGGTTGGTTCGGGTGTCACCGTGATCGCGTAGCACTGAGCCTCCGCCCCGCCGGACAAGGTACAGTCCACGACGGTCGGCCCGCTCAAGATTTGCGCGCCTGCGAAGAGCTCCGTGATATGGTCGAGCGGGTGGTCGTGGGCGGCGCCGCCGCTCGCCAAGACACTGAGGCTGAGGCACGCGGGTAGGATGCGGGTGATCATGGGGGGGAGGTTCCTCTTCACAGCCACGTGATGTGGCGTCTGAGGCTTATACGCAGCCCTGCGCAGCTTCCGTCGTTTGCCGCAACAGAACTGCGCTATTTTCTTTTGTCCCGCCTTCAGGTATCCGCCGCCCATCTGAGACGTAACGCAACGGCCCGGGCGTTAGGCAAAGGACACGGGCCGGCGGCATGGGGCCGCCATAGCAACGGAGGACCCGGGACCGCCTGGGAGCGCCTCCATACAGGATATGACAATGTTCAACGAAGTTAAGAAATCCATTGAGTGGGGTGATGAAACGCTCACGCTCGAAACAGGTAAGGTTGCACGGCAGGCCGACGGGTGCGTGATCGCGACGCTGGGCGAGACGAGCGTTATGGCCGCTGTGACCTTCGCCAAGTCGGAAAAGCCAGGTCAGAGCTTTTTCCCGCTGACGGTCCACTATCAGGAAAAATACTATGCCGCGGGCAAGATCCCCGGTGGCTTCTTTAAGCGCGAGGCGCGCCCGACGGAGAAAGAAACGCTGACCGCGCGTCTGATCGACCGTCCGATCCGCCCGCTGTTTGTCCCCGGCTTCAAGAACGAAGTACTGGTGATGTGCACGGTGCTGTCCCACGACCTCGTCAACGACCCCGACATCGTGGCGATGATTGCGGCATCGGCTGCGCTGACGATCTCCGGCGCGCCGTTCATGGGCCCAATCGCGGGTGCGCGCGTGGGCTTTGAGGATGGTGAATACGTCCTGAACCCGACTGTCGACGACATGACCAAGCTTCGCGACAACCCAGAGCAGCGTCTCGACCTCGTGGTCGCCGGCACCAAAGACGCCGTGATGATGGTCGAATCGGAAGCATACGAGCTGACCGAAGAGGAAATGCTGGGCGCCGTGACCTTCGCGCATGAAAGCATCCAACCGGTGATCGACCTCATCGTGTCCCTCGCAGAAGAATCCGCGAAGGAGCCGTTTGACTTCACCCCCCCCGACTATTCGGAGCTTTTCGCGGCCGTCCAAGCCGCAGGCGAGCAGCAGATGCGCGACGCCTATGCGATTTCCGACAAGCAGGAGCGCACGACCGCTGTGGGCGCCGTCAAGGAGGCCATCGTAGCCGCTTTGACCGAAGAGCAGCAGGAAGACAGCAATCTGGGCCCCGCCCTGAAAAAGCTGGAATCCATGGTTCTGCGCGGTGACGTGGTCAAGAATGGCCGCCGCATCGACGGGCGCAAGCTCGACGAAGTGCGCGACATCGTGTGTGAGACGGGCATGCTGCCCCGGACACACGGTTCGGCGCTGTTCACCCGTGGGGAGACGCAAGGTTTGGTCGTCACGACGCTGGGCACCGGTGATGATGAGCAGATGATCGACGCGCTGGAAGGCACGTACAAATCGAACTTCCTGTTGCACTACAACTTCCCCCCCTACTCGGTGGGCGAAGCGGGCCGCGTGGGCCCTCCCGGACGGCGTGAGATCGGCCACGGTAAGCTCGCGTGGCGCGCGCTTCAGGCGGTTCTGCCAGCGGCGACGGACTTCCCCTACACTGTGCGTGTGGTGTCAGAGATCACTGAATCGAACGGTTCGTCCTCCATGGCGTCCGTTTGCGGTGGCTCCCTATCCATGATGGACGCGGGCGTTCCGCTGAAGGCGCCGGTTGCCGGTGTCGCCATGGGTCTCGTGCTCGAAGATGACGGGTCCTACGGGATCCTGACGGACATCCTGGGTGACGAAGACCACCTGGGCGACATGGACTTCAAAGTGGCAGGGACCGAAAACGGCATCACCTCGCTCCAGATGGACATCAAGGTTGCGGGCATCACGCCCGAGATCATGAAAGCCGCTCTCGCTCAGGCGAAAGAAGGCCGGATGCACATCCTGGGTGAGATGTCGAAATCCATCACCTCTGCTCAGGAATTCTCCGTACACGCGCCACGGATCGAGACGATGAACGTGCCCACCGACAAGATCCGTGAAGTGATCGGGTCCGGCGGCAAGGTCATCCGCGAAATCGTGGAAGTGTCCGGTGCTAAGGTCGACATCAACGACGACGGTGTGGTGAAAATCGCCTCCCCCGACGGCGAGTCGATCAAGAAAGCCTACGAGATGATCCACGCCATCGTGGCCGAGCCAGAAGAAGGCGCGGTCTACAAAGGCAAAGTGGTCAAGATCGTCGACTTCGGCGCCTTCGTGAACTTCTTTGGCAAGCGCGACGGCCTGGTGCACGTGTCCCAGATCGAAAACCGCCGCCTGAACCATCCGTCCGACGTCCTCAAAGAGGGCCAGGAAGTGTGGGTCAAACTGCTGGGCTTCGACGACCGCGGCAAGGTGCGCCTGTCCATGAAGGTCGTGGATCAGGAAACCGGCGAGGAAGCCAAGAAAGAAGAAAAGTCGGAGTAAGCTCCGGCTTTAGCGGCTCCAACAGCGACAAAGACCAAAGCGATGCCGAGACAGCTCTACTACGACCTAACCGAGATTCACTATCTTGCGCGCGGGTTTACGGGCTACTACGGCATCGCAAAGGTTGTCGCTGAAGGGGCAAAAGAAGCGTTCCGGCGGCAAAATGGTTGCCGGTTCGTGGCCCTTAGCAAAGCACATGGGGCCTTTTTTGAGGTGTTCCCCAGATTTGACCCGGCCCATGAGGGTGGCGTCGATCTGAACATGCCCGATAGAAGCGGGCCCTATTTCTTTCGCAGCTATACAAAGCATCGCCCGTTTTCCACAAAGGTGCTCACGCGAACGCTCGGGCCCGTGGTTCATGCGATGCAGCGGGCATCCTGGCGGCGGCGCAAGGTGAATGCGCCGTTTATTGAACTGGACGGCGGTGCCTTTTTAACCTGTGGGCGGCCCAAATTGATTGTTCATGCGCTGCAGGCTTTGCGGACAAAGAATGTGGAAGTTCACGCGCTGCTCCACGACATGATCCCTTTGCATGCCTACAAAAAGCGTCCGGGTTTCATTACGTCGTTCACACATGACAATCGCGACGTGATTGGCGCGGCTGATCAAATCATCGCAAATTCGCAATTTACCGCCAAGGACATCATGCATTGGGCAGGCAAGGACATGATCCCCAAGCCGAAATCAATGAGCGTCGCGCCGCTGATCCACGAGCTACGTGCCGGTGATGAAACGCAGCAAATCGAAATCCCGGAGGAGCCGTACCTTTTCATGGTGGGTACGATGCTCGGTCGCAAGAACCTAGATATTGTACTGCACGCAATGGCAGAGATAGCGCGATCCGGAAAGGCCGTTCCCCGGCTGTTGCTCGCTGGCCGGGCGCGGAAGCGGACTGAGGCGTTTCTCGACACACCGGAGATGGCGCAAATCAAAGACCGCGTGATCCAGCTGGGCAGCGTCAATCAGACCGACCTGTGCCGCCTGTACGAGAGCGCAACAGCTGTTGTGTTGCCGTCCTTCATTGAAGGGTGGGGCCTGCCAGCGGCAGAGGCGCTCTGGGCCGGGACTATCCCGGTCTGCACGGACAATGAAATCATGCGCGAAGTGTGTGGCGACGCGGGGGTCTACTTTGACCCCTATGACCCCAAGGCGCTGGCCGACATCCTCGCACGATTGTTTTCCGTTGACGGCCGTTATCGGGCCGAATGTCTGAAGCGTGTGGAGGCGTTTCGCCCGAAGCTTCGGACTTGGGGCGACTTCGGCGGCGACTTGCTGGACGCGGTCGATCAGTATTCAGGACCAGACGCCACCTAATCGCCGAAGCAGGTGCGGAGGCACAGTGGCCCCCGCATCCGGTGATATCGCTGCATCATTTACCCAGGCAGTTTCGCCGTGCGCAGGTAGGGCAGCTTCGTCTCGATCGCGCCGTATTTGGCGATGGCGTCGGCGTCACTCACGGCCACGGGCACAACGATATCATCGCCGATGGACCAGTTCGCGGGCGTTGCCACGTTCTCCTTCGCTGAGGTTTGCAGGGCGTCGAGCGCGCGCAGGATCTCGGAGAAGTTGCGGCCCACGGTCATCGGGTAGGTCATGGACAGTTTCAGCTTCTTGTCCGGGCCCACGATAAAGACCGAGCGCACAGTGGCGCTATCGGCGGGGGTACGGCCGTCGGGCAAGATCGCCTCGGCGGGGAGCATGTCGAAGGCTTTCGCCATTTCGAGCCCTGCATCGGCCACGATGGCGAAGTCGGGCTTGGCGCCTTCAAGGCTCTCGATGTCGGCTTTCCACTTGATGTGGTCTTCGACGCCGTCGACGCTCACGCCCAGCACTTTCGTGTTCCGCGCCGCCCATTCTTCGGCCAGGACGGCCACGGCCGAAAACTCGGTCGTGCAGACGGGTGTGAAGTCTTTGGGGTGGGAAAAGATGATGGCCCAGCTGTCGCCGATCCAGTCGTGAAGGGTGACGGTGCCTTTGTCGGTTTCGACGGTAAGGTTCGGAATATCGTCGTTAATCCGGAGTGTCATGTTAGGTCTCCAATCGGTGTCTGCACGCCTAGATATTGACCTTGGACAGGAATGTTGAGTCGGCACAAGAGATAAGGAAGCGCGTTCCAAAACCTGCGTCCCGTTTGGAACAGGCGCCTTGACGCGGTTGGGCGGGCGGGACAAGTCTCAGCCCAAGGCAGAATTGGGAGACCGCGCCATGATCGAAAAACGCCAGTTTTACATTGATGGGGCTTGGGTGGACCCGGCCCAGGCGCGGGATCTGGAGGTCATTGATCCTTCCACAGAGGAGCCCTGTGCGATCATTTCGCTGGGCGATCAGGCGGATACCGATGCCGCCGTGGCCGCGGCTCGGCGGGCGTTTGAGAGCTGGTCGCAGAGCTCCATTGCGGAGCGCAAGGAGCTAATCGAGACGATCCTTGAGGTCTACAAGCGCCGGTCCGAGGACATGTCCCAGGCCATCAGCATGGAGATGGGTGCGCCGATCTCCATGGCGCGGTCGTCGCAGACGACGTCTGGCGATTGGCATATCGAGGGGTTCTTGAAAGCGTTTGATCACATCGAGTTCGAGGGCATTCGCCCCGGTACGACGTCAGAGCGGATCCACCGCGAACCCATCGGCGTCGTGGGCATGATCACGCCCTGGAACTGGCCGATGAACCAGGTGTCGCTCAAGGTGATCCCGGCGCTGGCCGCCGGCTGCACTATGGTGCTGAAACCGTCAGAGGTCGCGCCGCTATCCTCCATCGTCTGGTCGGAGGTCATGGATGAGGCGGGCGTGCCTGCCGGTGTTTACAACATGGTGAATGGCGATGGGCCATGGGTCGGCTCCCAGCTGTCGAGCCATATGGATGTGGACATGATCTCCTTCACCGGGTCCACGCGGGCGGGGCGGTTGATCACTGCGGCGAGCGTGTCGAACCTGAAACGCGTGTCGCTGGAGCTGGGGGGCAAGGGGGCCAACATCATCTTTGCCGATGCGGACGAGAAAGCCGTCATTCGCGGCGCGCGGCATTGTTTCAACAACACGGGTCAGAGCTGTAACGCGCCGACGCGGATGCTGGTGGAGCGCTCCCGCTACGACGCGGCTGTGGAGCAAGCAGCGGAGACGGCGGCGAAGACCGCCGTGGCGCCGGGTTCCGAAGAGGGGCGGCATATCGGGCCTGTCGTGTCTGAGGTGCAGTTCAACAAGATCCAGGATCTGATCCAGCAGGGCATTGATGAGGGCGCGCGGCTTGTGGCCGGTGGTGTGGGGCGGCCAGAGGGGCTCAACCGTGGCTATTTCATCCGGCCTACGGTGTTTGCGGATGTGACCAACGACATGACCATCGCGCGGGAGGAGATCTTTGGCCCCGTGCTATCGATGATCCCGTTTGATACGGAGGAAGAGGCGATCGCGATCGCCAATGACACGCCCTACGGGCTGACGAACTACATCCAGACCACCGACGATGAGAAGCGGCTACGCGTGGCGCGGCGGGTGCGGTCCGGCATGGTGGAAACGAACGGGAAGGGCTTTGGCCAGGGCAGCCCGTTTGGTGGGATGAAGCAGTCTGGGAACGGTCGCGAGGGCGGCGTGTTCGGGATTGAGGAGTTCCAGGAGGTGAAGGCGATCAGCGGGTGCTGATTGACGCTTGAATTAGTGTCCCGCCCGGTGGGAACCACCGGGCATCCCCCGACCGCCCCCACGGGCGGGGGATACATCCCCCACCCTCGGTCGGGGAATGCCCTAAGAGCCTAGGAGTTAGGGTGCTCAAAACGGCAGCTTCGCCCGCATCTGCACCCACTCCCCGCCGTCGGGATGCCGCAGGTCCAGCTTCCATGCGTGGAGCATAAGACGCGGGGCGGCGGCGAGGGCTTCAGGCGGGGCGTAGAACGGATCACCCAAGATCGGGTGGCCGAGCTCTGCCATATGGACACGCAACTGGTGGGACCGGCCGGTCTGCGGACGCATCTCCACCCGTGTGGTCTCACCGGGTTTCTTCGCCCGCCACTCCGTCACCGCGGCCTTGCCGTTCTCGTGATCCACATGCTGCCGCGGTCGGTTGGGCCAATCCACGCAGAGCGGCAGGTCCACGGTCCCGCGGCCCTCCAATCGCCCCCAAACGTCGGCCACATAGACCTTTTGCGCCTGACGCTTTTCGAATTGCAGCCCTAGGTGCCGCTGCGCATGGGGACTGAGCGCAAAGATCATCACACCCGACGTGTCCCGGTCGAGCCGGTGGACAAGCAGCGCACTCGGATACTCTGCCTGCACCCGCGCGAGCAAACAGTCCGCAAGCTCTGGCCCCTTCCCGGGCACGCTGAGCAGACCCGATGGCTTGTCTACGGCCAAAAGCTCGTGATCCAGATGCACGACCTGCAAGGGCCCCGTCGGCGGGCGATACTCATCCATGGGCGGGGCGCGTCTTGCGGAAAAGCGAGATGGAGTAGAGCACCAAAGCCGCCCAAATCAGCGGAAAGGCGATGGCCCGGGCAGCGCCAAACGCCTCTCCAAACACAAAGACGGCGATGACCAGGATCATGGTCGGCGCGATGTATTGCAGGATCCCAGTGGTGGACAGCAAAAGCCGCCGCGCGCCTTGAGCAAAAAGCATGAGCGGCACGGCCGTCACGAACCCACACCCGATCAGCAGCCAGGGGTTGGCCGCAAACGACCCCTGCCCGCGCGGCTCCAGCCACGCGACATAGGCGAGCGCAGGGATGGACAGGATCAGAACTTCGAGCAGGAACCCCTGGTTCGCGCCGATGGCCAACCGCTTTTTGGCCAACGCATAAAGCCCAAAGCTCAGCATCAGTACCAGCCCAAGAAGCGGCACGCGCCCCGCGTCATAGGTCAGCACCCCGACCGCGCAGGCCGCCAGCGCGATGGCCGTCCACTGCAGCGTATCAAGCCGCTCGCGCAGGACCACCGCGCCAAGCAGAACGGAAAACAGCGGGTTGATGTAGTAGCCGAGCGCCGCCTCCACCGCGTGTTCGGTCGCAATGGCGTAGACATAGACCGACCAGTTGACCGAAATCAGCGCCGCGGTGAGCGCCGCCATGGCGAGCGTCCGGGGGTCGTGCAGAACGGGCACAAGCGTGCGCAACTGCCCCATCACGGCAACCGCGACAAAGGCGATAGGCACCGACCAAAGGATGCGGTGCGCCACGACTTCAATCGCTGGGATGTGGTCGATGAGCTTGAGGTAAAGCGGCAAAAACCCCCAAAGCACATATGCGCCGACGGCGTAAGCCAGTCCCTGTGCGCTGTCTTGGGTGTCGGTCATGGCTCAGCCCTATGCCAAGCGCCACCGCTCCGCCACCCCCGACCTAAAGCCTGCCCGCGCCAACGTCAGATCAAGGGCGCCGAAGCCCCCTCTCCCTCGGGAGAGGGGGTTGGGGGTGAGGGGGCGCGACGCCCCCAGGTCGCTCTAGACCTTCACCCGCTCAGACGCGGGATCGTAGAACGGCTTCAGCGACGCCTCCGCCTTCACCCGCGTGCCCATGACGTCGATTTCGTAGGACGATGCCAGCACATCCTGCGCGCTTTCGCCCGCGCAAGGGACGTAGCCCATCCCCACAGCTGCGCCCAGTGTGTGGCCATAGGCACCGGAGGACAGGTAGCCCACGATTTCGCCGTCCCGCACCACGGGTTCGTTGTGGTAAAGCAGCGGCTCGGAGTCGGTGAGTTTGAACTGCAGGAGGCGGTTCGACAGCCCCTCCTCCCGCTTTTTCAGCACGGCCTCGCGCCCGATGAAGTCCGGCTTGTCGCGTTTGACGGCAAAGCCAAGGCCTGCTTCGAGCACGTGATCCTCGCAGGTGATGTCGTGGCCGAAGTGGCGGAAGCCCTTTTCGATGCGGCAGGTGTCCATCATGTGCATCCCGCAGAGCTTGAGCCCGAAATCCTCGCCCGCTTCGGCGAGGGTTTCGAACACGTGACCGGCCATGTCGGAGGATACGTAGACCTCCCACCCCAACTCGCCCACATAGGTCACGCGGTGGACGCGGGCGCGGCCCATGCCGATCTCGATCTCCTGCGCCGTACCAAAGGGGTTGGTGGCGTTGGTGAAATCCGCGGGCGACACCGCTTCGAGCAGTGCGCGGGATTTCGGCCCCATGACCGCCAGCACGCCCTCGCCTGCGGTGACGTCCGTGATCGTCACGAGGAAGTCGCCCCGGTGGCGTTCCATCCAGGTCTGGTCGGCCAGTCGCGTGGCTGCTGGCGTGATGACGAGGTAGGCGGTTTCGCTGACGCGGGTGATGGTCACATCCGCCTCGATCCCACCCCGTGCGTTCAGGAACTGGGAATAGACGATCTTGCCCACCGGCACGTCATACTGCCCGCCCGCGACGTAGTTCAGAAACGCGGTGGCATCGGGCCCCTCGACCCGGATTTTCCCGAAGGAGGACATGTCGTACATGCCCACGCCCTCGCGGATGGCGGTGTGTTCCTCCCGCACGTTCTCAAAAAAGTTCTGCCGCTTCCACGAGTATTCGTATTGCGCCTCTTGCGAGCCGCGCGCGAACCAGTTGGCGCGTTCCCAGCCTGCGAGTTCGCCAAAGACCGCGCCGCGTTCTGCGAGGTGGCTGTGGAACGGGGTGCGTCGGACGCCGCGCGCGGTGCGCTTTTGCAGGAAGGGGAAGTGGTCGGCGTAGAGCAGGCCCAGCGTCTCCTTCGAGCGTTCGAAGAGGTAGGTTTTGTTGCCCTGGAACGGCTGCATGCGGGAGATATCGACATCGCCCAGATCGAACGGCTTCGCGCCGTCATCCATCCATTGCGACAGGGCCATGCCCGCGCCGCCCGCGGACTGGATCCCGATGGAGTTGAAGCCTGCGGCGACCCAGACATTGTCCATCTCCGGGCAAAGGCCGAGGTGGTAGGCGTCGTCAGGGGTGAAGGATTCAGGCCCGTTAAAGAACGTGTGGATGCCCGCCTCTGCCAGCATGGGCAGGCGGTTGATCGCATCCTCCAGGATCGGTTCGAAGTGGTCGAAATCCTCGGGCAGTTGGTCGAATTCGAAATCCTTTGGGATGCCGTCCATGGCCCAGGGTTTGGAATTCGGCTCGAACGCGCCGAGGAGCATTTTGCCTGCGTCTTCTTTGTAATACGCGCATTCGTCTGGGACGCGCAGGACGGGCATTTGCGTCAGCCCCTCGATGGCCTCGGTCACGATATAGAAGTGCTCGCAGGCGTGGAGCGGGACGTTGGTGTTCAGCATCCGGCCGACCTCATGCCCCCACATGCCGCCGCAGTTGACGACGTGTTCGCACGCGATTTCGCCTGCTTCGCCCTTTTCATTCTGCCACTGGACGGCCGTGATGCGGCGGCCTGCGCGGGTGACGCCGGTGGCCTTGGTGCGCTCGATGATCTTTGCGCCCCGCTGGCGTGCGCCTTTGGCCAGCGCATGGGCGATGTTGGCCGGGTCGCCTTGCCCATCGAGCGGCAGGTAGACGCCGCCGGTCACGCCCTCGATATTGAGGTGCTCGTAGCGGGCTTTGACCTCTGCCGGGGAAATCTCTTCGACCTCGACGCCGAAGGCGCGCGCCATGGCAGCCTGGCGGTTGATCTCCTCCCGCCGTTCCTCGGTCAGGGCGACGGTAATCGATCCGCAGCGCTTGAACCCGGTGGCGACGCCGGTTTCTTCTTCCAGCGACCCGTAGAGCTCCTGACTGTAGCGGGCGAGCTTGGTCATGTTGGCCGTGGCGCGCAGCTGCGCGATCAGGCCCGCGGCGTGCCATGTCGTCCCGCATGTCAGCGCCTTGCGCTCCAGCAGCACCACGTCGGTCCAGCCGAGCTTGGTCAGGTGATAGGCGACAGAGCAGCCAATGACGCCGCCGCCGATGATGACGACGCGCGCGGACGAGGGAACAGTCATCCCAGACCTCCAAATCTGATGAAATAGGCGAAGAGACACGCGGCATAGGCAAAATCAAATGCCGCACAGCCGAAGAAGTAGAGCGCGTAGAACGGCACGCCGAGCCCGCGCGCCTTGACGAGGTCTAGCACGCCATGGGCGAGCACCGCCGCGATGATCAAAAGCGGGGAGGTAAAGAGCCCCGCGATGGCGAGTGCGGAGAGTAGGCCCGCGATCGAAAACTCCAGCACCCGGTCCTGCCGCGCCAGCGCGGCCTCGGTCGGGTAGGTGACGGTCATCAGCACCATCATCAGGGCCGCGACCTCCCACACGTGGTCCGCGCCCGCCACCCAGTGCAGCCCGATGGCGGCCACGACATAGGCCGAAAAGGCCAGTGTCACGAGCCGCGCAGGCAGAAGAGGGGGGTGGGCGCGGGCTGTCATGAGGCGGGTTTGAAGTGTTGGGCGAGCGCCGCGATATGGGCGGGGCCCACTTCGCAGCAGCCGCCGATCATGGTGGCGCCGAGGCTCGCCCAGTGCTTGGCGTGTTCCAGATAGGCCGCGGGGCCGAGGTCTGTGCGAGCGGTGAGCATATCGACGGTGGCGTCGTCATTGTTGAAATCATCGACGATCCCGGTGAAGCCGTTGCCATAGGCCCCGAACGGCAGACCGGCCTCAGCGATCACGGGCAAGCCCTGACTGATCGCTTCGGGCCGGGAGCAGTTGAGGAGCAGCGCGTCGGCGTCGAATTCCTTGAGCAGCGGGAAGATGTCGGTAAGCGGCTCGCCTGAGCGGAGCTTGGTGCCATCGGCGTCAGAGACGCTGAGCGCGAGCCAGACGGGTTTGCCGCGCCCGCAGGTGCCCAAGAGCGCGCCGCGCGCCTCGTCCACAGAGCTCATGGTTTCCAGGATGTAGCCATCGACATAGGGGGCCTGGAACTCGGCCATCTCGCCAAAGGTCTCTGCCGCGCGTTCGGATGGCGGGGCGAGTTCGGGGCGGTAAGAGTAGCCAAGCGGCGACATGCCGCCGAGCACGAGGCCCGATCCATGGGCGTCGCGGGCGTCCTTCGCGATGCGGGAGGCCAGCACCTGAAGCTCCTCGTAGCGGTCAAAGAGGCCGTGATGCTTCAGCCGGTCCGGGCGGACGGAGTAGGTGTTGACCGTCACGATCTCTGCCCCGGCGGCAAAGAAATCGTCATGGACCGCCCGCACCAAATGCGGCGCGTCCATCAACGCTTGCACCGACCACAGCGCCGTGGCTTCCCCCGCGCGGCGAATGAGCTCCTGACCCATCCCGCCGTCCAAAATCATTACACCCATGGCGTCCCTCCTGTGCCCCGCGCGCGAAGCGCGCGCCCCTTCATGTTCAAGCCAGCGCAAGCTGGCGCAGAAGGGAGTGAGTGGTCGAACGCCATGCGTTCGAGTGAGACCACGAACGTGGGCCCGCCGCTGGCCATCTTCACGAATACATCTCCGCGAATTTGGCTTTGTAGAGCGCCACCATCTCCTCTTCCGTCGCCCCGTCATCATAGGGCGGGGTGCGGTAGTGGCTCACTTTTTCAGCCTTGACCAGAACGATAGCGCGGATGCGGGGGGCGAGATCGGGCCAGATCGCCGCCCAGCGGGGCAGGAGCGTGTCAAAGCTGTCCGATCCGCGTGGGTGGGTCGTGGTCGCGCCCTTCACGCGCACGCCCGTGCGTTTGAGGATGTCGATGAAATTCACCTCGCACATCGCCTGATGCGCGAGGTTCTTCATCGTTCCCGGTGACCGGATATCGGCGAACCCGAGCGTGTCGTCATCGACGACCACGAACGTCCCCTTGGGCGCCACAGCCGGGGTGCCGTCCGCGCAGACGGTCGCTGTGAAGCCCAGCGGGAACGCTGTGATCAGCGCTTGGGTCGCCGCGTCCATCATGCCCGGATACGCGCGTTCTGCGGATCCCAGAGCGGCGCGTCAGGCTGCACGACGGCACGGCATTTGTGGCCGTAGATGTCGACCTCGATCTCCGTGCCTTCCTTTGCCAGGTCTGCGCGCACCATGCCGAGCGCCACGGAATGCCCCACGCGGTAGCCCCATGCGCCTGACGTCGTCTCGCCCACGATTTCGCCGCCCGACCAGATCGTCGACATATAAGGTGCGTCGTGGCCGTTGGCGTCGACCTTGAGCGTCACGAACCGTTTCTTCGACCCCTGCTGCTTTTCGTTCATGAGCGCGGCCTTGCCGGGGAAGTCCTGCGGTTTGTCGAGCTTCACGAAGCGGTCGAGCCCGCCTTCGAGCAGGGAGTAATCGGTGCTCAGGTCGCCCTTCCACGCGCGGTAGCCTTTTTCGATCCGCATCGATTCCAGCGCGAACATCCCGAAGGGTGTGGCCCCCGCCTCGATGACGGCTTTGTAGAGCGCGGGGATGTCTTCCATCTTGCCGTGGATCTCCCAGCCGAGCTCGCCCGCGAAGCAGACGCGGAGCAGGCGGCAGTCGATGCCGCTGACGGTCGCGTCCTGATGCGTGAGCCAGCCGAGCGACAGGTCCGCCTCCGCGCCCAGGCTCTGGAAGAGCTCGCGCGATTTCGGCCCGCAGACGATGAGCGTGGAAATCTCGCGCGTCATGTCGCGCAGCGACAGGTGCTCTGGCAGGTTGCGCCACAGGACCTCGAAGTCGTGCCATTGCGCGGCGGCGGCCGTGATGAGAGTGAAGTCATCTTCGCCGTGACGCACCAGCGACATCTCCGTCAGGATCCGACCGCGGTTGTCGGGGAAATAGGCCAGGTTCATGCGACCGACCTTGGGCAGCGCACCTGCGATGCGCCCGCGCAACCATTCCGCCGCGCCCTCGCCCGACAGCGCAAAGCGGGAGAAGCCGCAGAGGTCCAGCACGCCGACGTTGTCGCGGACGGCTTCGACCTCCTCCTTCACGCGGGCTTCCCATGGGCCCTCACGGCCCCAGGTTTCCGTCGCTTCGATGGAGGTGTCGTCGCCCTCTTTCGCGAACCAGTTGGCGCGTTCCCAGCCGTTATAGGCCCCGAACTGTGCGCCGAGCGCTTCGAGCTGGTCCTGAACCGGCGAGTTCTTCTTATTGCGGCCTGCGGGCCAGGCCTTGTGCGGGAAATGCATCCCGTATTCGTGGCCATAGGTTTCGAGCGCCTTGTCGAGGCAATAGGCGTGGTCGGTGTAGTCGGTGTAGCGGCGTGGATCGACGGCCCACATGTCCCACTCCGTCTCGCCCTCGACGATCCATTCGGCGAGCGTCTTGCCCGCGCCGCCGCCCTGGACGATGCCGAAGGTGAAGCTGTGTGCCTCGAACGCGTTCTTCACGCCGGGCATGGGGCCGATCAGAGGCAGGCCATCAGGGGCGTAGGGGATCGGACCGTTGATGTTGCGGCCCACACCGCCGTTGCCGAGGATCGGCACGCGCGCCATGGCGTCTTCGATATACCACTCCAGCCGGTCGAGGTCGTCGGGATACAGCTGGAAGGAGAAGTCATCGGGCATCGGATCCTCTGGTGTGATCCAGTGCGCCTTACAGTTGCGCTCATAGGGCCCGAGGTTCAGGCCGTGGGTGTCCTGGCGCAGGTAGTAGGAGCTATCGACGTCGCGGATCATCGGCAGCTTGCGGCCATGCTCCTCCGTCCATTCCACGACCTCTGGGATCGCGTCGGTGAGGAAGTATTGGTGGGACATGACGACCAGCGGCACTGTGCGCCCGCCATAGGGCTTGAACCACTCGCCCACGCGCTGGGCGTAGTAGCCCGCAGCGTTCACGACGTATTCGCAGCGGATATCGCCCTGCGCTGTGTGCACGACCCATTCGTCCCCGTCGCGGGTCACGCCCGTGGCCGGGCAGTGGCGCATGATCGTGGCGCCCAGATCCCGCGCGCCTTTGGCCATGGCCTGCGTCAGCTGGGAGGGGTCAATGTCGCCATCCATCGGATCCCAGAGCACGGAGTGCAGGTCGTGGGTTTCCATGAAGGGGTAGTATTTCTTCGACTCCTCGGGCGTCATCATCTCCAGATCGAGACCCTGATACTGGCCCATGCCGACGAAGCGTTCGAACTCCTGCGTGCGCTCCTTGGAGTGCGACAGGCGCAGCGCGCCCGTGACGTGGTAGTTCATGGGATAATCGACGTCTTCGGCCAGTGTCCGGTACATTTCCAGCGAGTAGCGCTGCATGTTCAGCACGGCCCAGGAGGTGGAGAAGTTCGGGCAGTTGCCTGCCGCGTGCCAGGTGGAGCCTGCGGTCAGTTCGTTTTTTTCGAGGAGCACGCAGTCGGTCCAGCCCATTTTGGCCAGGTGGTAGAGCCCGGAGACGCCCACGACGCCCCCGCCGATGATCACAACGCGCGCTGTGCTTGGTAGATCAGCCATGTCTCAAGTCTCCCTTTGTGGCTCGTAGGCCGCGATGTCGTAGTAGTCGCCCTTGGTGGCGGTGTGGATGTGCCCGCGGAGCGTGAGCCCCGTGGGTCCGTCGATGGACCCTGCCGAAAAGCAGGTGAATGGGTCGTCCTCGTGCCGCCAAAAGAGCGCGGAGCCGCAGGTGGGGCAAAAGCCGCGCTGGGCCTTGGGGGAGGATTGGTACCAGCGCACGTCGCCCGTGATCTCAAGCTTGTCGTGGTCGACATATGACGACGCCCAGACGTGGCCGGATGTCTTACGGCATTGCGTGCAGTGGCAGGCGGCGGGGGCGCCTGGCTCCCCATGGGCGGTGTAGCGGACCGCGCCGCACAGGCAGCTTCCCGTCGTCATGCTGTGCGCCCCGTGATGGCGACGCTGCCGAGTGCGGCACCGTAGATGACGAAGCAGGCCGCGAGCGCGCGGCGGAGCCATGTGTTGAACACGGCACCGAGCGCCGCGTGACCGAGCGCTGCACCGAGTGCGGTGAAGCTGGTGTAGCTGAGCGCGGTGAGCGTCAGCGCCGTGGGCATAATCACCCACATTTGCGACCAGATCGGGACGTCGGGCTGCACGAACTGGCTGAAGGCCGCGATGTAGCCTGCAAGGCTTTTGGCATTCACCGTCGCGATCAGGAAGGCGCGGCCATAGATCGAGCCCGCGCGCGTGGGCAGTGTCACGGGGGTCGCCGCGTTCTGCCATCCGCGCAGGCCGAGCCAGATCAGGAGCGCCGCGCCTGCGATTTGTAGCCAGAAGAACACTTGGGGCGCCGACAGGATCACGGCCCCCACCCCTGCGGCGGCGAGCAGCAGAAACAGCGTCGCCTGCGTCAGGATACCAGCGACCCCGGCGAGCGAGCGGCGGAACCCGAAGGCCATGCCGTTCTGGATGCAGTTGGCGGCGTTGGGTCCAGGCGTGGTGACAAAGACAACCCAAAACAGCGCAAAGATGATCCAGGCGTCCCACGTCATCGTCAGTAGACCGGCGGCGCGATCACCCAGATCGCGATGCAGGGGGCGCTGTAGGGGTTGGCCCAGCGGAAGCTTTCCCCCCGGATACGGAAGCTGTCGCCGGTGTTGAGCTTATGCAGGCCGCCGCCGATCCAGAGGTCGAGCTTACCTTCGAGGATATAGCCCACCTCTTGCGTGGGGCGGCTGACGGGGATGGCCAGGGCAGCGCCGGGCTCAAAGACGGAGCGGACCATCTCAAAATCGTCGGTGAGGTCGGGGGACAGCAGTTCCTCGACCAGGCCCGCCTCCCGCGAGCCGATGGGGCGGCGGGCTTGGGCGCGGACGACGTAGCCTGCCTCATCGGCGGTCACCGAATCTGTGCCAAAGAGCGAGGACACCGACACATCAAGCGCCGCCGCGAGTTCGCGCAGGTCAGAGACGGAGGGTTCGGACATGTCGCGTTCGACCTGGCTGAGCCAACCCACAGAGCGTCCGAGCCGCTGTGCGAGCTGCTGGATGGTGATCCCCCGCGCCTTGCGCAATGCGCGCAGGTCTGTGCCCAGGGATGGGCAGGCGAGCAGGTCGGTCGTTACGTCCACGGTCTTCATCTCAATCGTGTGACACAAGCGGAATGAAATTTTCAAGGAAATTTTCACGCACGGTGTACGCAAGGGGTCCTGCGCAGAGAAATGCGCGCACCGACGCGCAGGCGATTGCCCGCGAAACGGGCACGTCACTTGGCGAAAATGGTAAAGTTTGGTCGGCGGCGCCTAGGCGGCTTTGCGACGGCGCACGACGGTCAACCCGCCGAGCGCTGCGGCAAGCAGCAGGCCAGCGCCGGGCAGTGGCACCGGCGATGGCACGTCATAGTCGATCGGAACGCCGTTGGTGCCAATCGCGATATCGTCGAGCGAGAAGCCGTCGTTCTTGAGGAAGCCGTTGCTGCTGCGGTTCTCGAACAGGATCGTTGCGCCATTCACAAAGGCGCCAAAGTCGACGAACACGACCTGTTGGCTCCCGTTGGAGGCCGTTTGAAGCGTCGCGGAGCTGCCGGTGTTGTCCACCACGCGCAGCGAGGCGCCCGTGTCAGCGGCATCCGACAGCGTCAGGAGGATCTGGTCGAACATCGCGCCATTGGACAGCGACACATTCCACTCGATCCCGAACGTGTCATTGCTGTCGAGAAACTGATCATCGGCGGCGTTCCCGGTCAAAAGCCGTGTCGTGCTCGTCCGGCCATAGACATTGCCGTCCCGGATCGCGAGCAGTGAGCCGTTATTGCTAAAGTTCGCGTTGGACACCGTGCCGCCGCTGCCCGTCCCGCCCAGGGTCGAGAAGTCACCGACATCGGTCATAAAGCCTTGGCTCACATTGCCGACGGTCGCGTCTTCAAAATCTTCGGACACGACATCGTCGAGGGTCCCGAGCAGCGAATTATAGCTCGACACCGAAAAGCTGGAGATGGAGATCGTGCTCGCAGACGCGGCGCCCGCCCAAAGGGCGATGACTGCGACGGCGGCGAAAGTTGTTCTTAACACGGTCCAAGCTCCTAACACAAAGCGGCCAATACAGGGGGCCGCCGGGGTCTGTCACACGCCACGTGCGGCGCGTCTAGCTGCACATAACGCCCGCAAGTCACGATTTCTACGGGGAAGTTTGTGCAATCTGACGCAAATCGGGGCGGCGACGTCACGTCCTCTCGATTGCGATGGCGGTGCCTTCGCCGCCGCCGATACAGATCGCAGCCACCCCGCGGCGGAGATTTCGGGTCTCCAACGCGTGCAAAAGCGTCACGATGATGCGCGCGCCGGAGGCGCCGATGGGGTGGCCCAGCGCGCAGGCACCACCGTTCACATTCACGATGTCGGGGGCGAGGCCCATCTCGGTCATAAAGGCCATGGGCACGACGGCAAATGCCTCGTTCACCTCCCACAGGTCCACGTCGCTGACCGCCCAGCCCACCTGGGCCAAAAGCTTTTGCGCAGCAGGGACCGGTGCGGTTGTAAAGAGCCCGGGCGCCTGGGCATGGCTCGCGTGGCCCAGGATGCGCGCGCGGGCGTTTTGGCGGTCCGCGCTCACGATGAGCGCTGCGGCCCCGTCCGAAATGCTCGATGAGTTCGCCGCCGTCACGGTGCCGCCCTCGCGGAAAGCGGGCTTAAGCTGCGGGATTTTCTCGGGCCGTGCGTTGCCGGGCTGTTCGTCTAGGCTGATCTGCACCGCGCCCTTGCGGGTGGATAGCGTCACCTCTGCGATCTCGGCGTCGAAGGCACCTGACTGTTGCGCGGCCGTGGCGCGTTCCAGGGACCGGAGCGCGTAGGCATCCTGCGCCTCTCGCGTGAACTGATACCGCTCTGCACAATCTTCGGCGAAGGTGCCCATGAGCCGCCCGCGGTCATAGGCGTCCTCCAACCCGTCGAGGAACATGGAATCAACCACCGCGCCGTGGCCCAGCCGGGCGCCGCCGCGCATTTTGGGCAATAGGTACGGCGCTTGGGTCATGCTTTCCATGCCGCCTGCGACGGTGGTTTGCGACCGGCCCAGCGCCACCGCGTCGCTGGCCATCATCACGGCCTTCATGCCCGACCCGCACATCTTATTGAGCGTGGTGGCGGGGATCTCTTCCCCTAGGCCGGCGTGAAAGAGCGCTTGTCGCGCAGGGGCTTGGCCCTGACCGGCGGGCAGAACGCAGCCCATCAGGACCTCGTCCACCTGGGGACCGTTGGCCTGCGCGAGCGCCGCTTTGATCGCGACCCCGCCCAGTTCCCCAGCGGTCGACGACGACAGCGCGCCCTGCAGCGCGCCCATGGGTGTGCGGGCTGCGCCCGTGATAAAGACGTCCTGCATCGTGTTTCCAGCTCCAGACAACGCTTTGGTAACTGTTCTTGCGTAGCGTCTCGCCAACCGAACAGGAAGGGGCCTGCCATGGAACTCATGTGCCGCGACATCGGCGACACACGCATCGTAAAGGTGGTCGACACGCGAATCGACGCTGCGGTTGCGATCCAGTTCAAAGACGCCATGCGCGCCAAAACCGATGGCGGTCCGCAGCGCGTGGTGCTCGACCTCACGGAGGTGAGCTTTATCGACAGTTCCGGGCTCGGCGCCGTCGTGGCGGCCAAAAAGCTGCTGCACGCCAACCATAAGCTGGAGCTTGCCGGGCTCAGCCCCGTGGTCCGCAAGGTGTTTAAGCTCACACGCATGGATAGCGTGTTTCCCATCCACGACGACGTCGCGGCTGCCGTGCCTGCACTCGCTTCTTAAGGGTGACCCATGATCGAAGTTGAAACCGGGGCCAAAGCCATTTCCATCCGCTGCTTGTCGGACACATTCGAGGTCCGGCATTCGCTGCAAGCGTTGATGACGGACATGCAGGGGCGCGACTACTTGCCGGAGGAACGCGGCACTGTGGAGCTTGTGTTGGCAGAGGTGCTCAATAACGTTGCCGAACACGCCTATGAGGAAAGCGGGGAGGGCCGGATCGAGCTTGATATGGCCTACACCGCCAGCGGCATCGAAATCGCGCTGTTGGACTTTGGCAAGCCCATGCCAGACGGGCAGACCCCGCTTGGGATGCCCGCCAATCTGAATGTGGAGGTCGACGATCTGCCGGAGGGCGGCTTTGGTTGGTTCCTGATCGGGGAACTCGCAAAAGACATGACCTATGAGCGGCGCGGCGACGCCAATCACCTGAGCTTTCGCATGACGCTTGGTGAGGATGCGTAGCGAAAGCTCCGAGTCACCGATTGAATCGGCGCCGCAATAGGTTAGCTATACCCGTCAACACCACGCGGGGGACCTAATGCGAGATTTCCACCTACCAGGCCGCTCACCTGTCATCGCGGCCAATGGGATGTGCGCGACGTCGCACCCGCTTGCCGCCCAAGCGGCCGTCACCGTGTTAGAAGACGGCGGGAACGCCGTTGACGCGGCGCTTGCTGGGGCTGTGCTGCTCGGGATTTGCGAGCCACAGATGACTGGTATCGGTGGCGACCTCTTCGCGCTGATCGCGCCGTCGCCAGACGCCGACATCGTGGCGCTGAACGGCTCGGGCCGGGCCCCCGCAGCGCTGAGCTCAGACCGACTGCGCGCCGCCGGGCACGAGACGGTGCCGCTTTTTGACCCCGCTGCGGTGACGATCCCCGGCGCCATTGACGCGATTTGCACGCTATCGGCTGACTATGGGTCGATGGGTCTTGACCGTGTGCTTGCCCCCGCGATCCGCTACGCCGAGGAGGGTGTGCCGGTGGCTCCGCGCGTGGCATTCGACTGGGCGCAGGCGATGGACAACCTTCATCCCGGGACGGTCGACAGGTTTTCCGATCAGGGTACAGCGCCGCGCGTTGGCTGGCAGTTCCGCGCGCCGGGCCAGGCGGAGGTGCTGCGCCGGGTCGCCAAAGACGGGCGCGCGGCGTTCTACGAGGGCGAGGTTGCCGAGGACATGGTCCGCTCGCTCACTGCGTTGGGCGGTGTACACACGCTCGATGACTTTGCCGCTTGCAAAAGCGACTACACATCGCCCATCGCGGGCACCTACGCTGACCTAGAGCTTGTGGAGCATCCGCCGAACGGCCAAGGCGCCACGGCGATCCTGATGCTCAACATCCTCAAACACTTCGACATCGCGGCGATGGACCCTTGGGGCGCCGCGCGCGCCCATATCGAGGCGGAGGCGGCAAAGCTCGCTTATGACACGCGCAATCGGTTCATCTCCGACGCGGATTATGCCACGCGGACGGCCCACATGCTCGATCCCGCAACGGCGGAGCATTTGGCGGCATTGATCGACCCCAAGACAGCCATGGCCAACCCCGCGACACTGAGCGAGGCGGTGCATAAAGACACGATCTACATCACCGTGGTCGATAAGAACCGGATGTCGGTGTCACTGATCTATTCGATCTTCCACAGCTTCGGATCGGGGATCGCGTCCGACACATTTGGCGTGCTGTTCCAGAACCGCGGCGCGGGCTTTTCGCTTGAACCAGGGCACCCGAACGAAGCGGCAGGCGGGAAGCGCCCGATGCACACGATCATCCCCGGGATGCTGCGCCGCGGGGGCAAGACGGTGATGCCCTTTGGCGTCATGGGCGGCGCCTATCAACCCAATGGGCACGCGCGGTTTGTCAGCAACTTGACGGATTTCGGCATGGACCCCCAGGCAGCGATCGACGCGCCGCGGGCCTTTTCAGATGCGGGCGATATGAAGGTGGAGCGCGGCTATAGCGATGCGGTGCGCGCGGACCTGGCTGCGCGCGGGCATTCTGTATCGATCCCAGACACCGCCATCGGTGGCGCACAGGCGATTTTGTTGCGCGAAGACGGCATGCTCGAAGGCGCGTCCGACCCGCGCAAGGATGGCTGCGCCTTGGGCTATTAGGAAGGGGTTGCCGCCGCCAGCGCGGTCTCCATCAGCGCTTGAATATCTGCGCGCCGCGTTCCGGCGACGATACGGCCCAGCTCCTCCTCGCCCTTGAGGACGATGAGCGTGGACCGGCGCGGAACGTTGAGCTCCTTTGCCAGCGCGCCGCGGCCATATTCGTCCCAGTCCACATGGACAAAGGTCACGGCCTCGTAGGCGGCGTTTTCGGATTTCAGCGCGTTGATCGTGCGTTCCTGGCTGCGGCAGGTCGTGCACCAGGCGGCGCCGAAATCGACAAAGACAGTCTCGCCCGCGGCGAGGCGCGCCTTGACCAGGCCGGGGGTGTACTCCACCCATTCCGCCCCTGCGCGGGCCAGGCTTGGCACAGTGGCCATAGCGGCGGCGCTTACCAGAAAATCGCGTCGTTTCATGGGATTACCTCCTCCTCATCAAAAGCGGACTGACAGGTCCTGAAGCCAATAGGGAAGCGCTTCAAGCGCCCAAAGCTCGATCGCGTGATGAACTCGAAACAGGAGCCCGAGCCCCACGAGCACCAAAATGAGCCCCATCGCGGGGCGCGACCATTGCGCCAGCCGGCGCATCAGTGCGGCCCGTGAGCGCAGCGCCGATTGCGCGCCGTAGCCGAGGGCTAGGATGATCGACGACACGCCGAGCGCAAAACTCGCCATGATCGCCGTGGCCCAGCCGAGGTTCTCCCCCGTCGAGGCGAGCGCGATGGCCCCGCCGAGCGTGGGACCGACGCAGGGGCTCCATACCGCGCCGAGCAGGGCACCGGTCACCACCTGCCCGCGCAGCGAGGCACGATTCACATCCTCGAGCCCCGCGTCGGCGCGGGAGGCAAAGCCGCCCGTTGCAGTGGCGAACGCGCCGGAGAACTGCGGCACCAGGAGCACGAGCCCGAAGCCGATCATCAGCACCGCACCCGCATCGGCGATCGCGCGCTCGTCGATGCCAAAGGCACGCCCAAAGGCGGTGACGGTGATGCCCAGCGCGACAAAGGTCACGCTCATCCCCGCGGCCAGCGCCACGGGCCCCCATTTCGACGCTTGCAGCGACGAGGCCAGCACGATGGGCAGCACGGGCACAACGCAGGGGTTAATCAGCGTCAGCAGACCAGCGAGATATCCGAGGACCAAATCCATGGCCCTGCTGTCGCGCAAACTGCGTGGTCTGTCATCAAAAGATGGGTCAGATCACCGGGCTGTGTTCTGTCGTGACAGCTGCACGGCCAGGATACCCACGGTGATGATCGTGACGCCAAGCACATCGAGCACGCCCAGGGCCTCCCCCAACAACAGGGCCGCGACCGCAACACCGAAAAAGGGGTTGAGAAAGTGGAACGTGGCGGCCTTGAGCGCGCCGATGCGGTCGACGAGTTGGAACCAAATGATCGTCGCCAGGAGCCCCGGAACCAGCGTCGTGTAGGTGAAAGCGGCGATGAGGCGCGGTGACCAGGTGACCTCCCACGTCTCGAGCAGGAGACCGGGGACCAAGAGCGCTGCACCACCGATCAGCATTTGCAGCCCCACAATCACCATGAAGTTCCCACCGCTCGACGCCGTGCGCAGCGCGAGCGTGGCCGCCGTCAGCGCGAGCACGCCCACGATGCAAAGCGCCACACCAAAGAGGTCCGCGCCGCCGTTGAGCCTAAGCCCCATGATCAACAGGACCCCGGCCATCCCCGCCGCAAGCCCCGCAATCCCCAGCACGCCGATGCGTTCGCCAAACATCAACCACCCCGCCAGCGCCACGACAAGCGGCAGGACAGAGGCGATGATGGCCGCCAGCGATGCTTCCACACTCTGCATCGCGACGAAGTTCAGGCCGAGGTAGAGCGCGTTCTGGCACAGCCCAAAGATCAGCGTCGCCCCCCATTGCGCGCGGCTCAACCGGAACGACTGGCGCAGCGCCAAGGCGATCAGGCACGCGATCACGCCCGAAGCGAAGAAGCGCAGAGACAGGATCAAAAGCGGTGGCGCCTCTGCCACGATGATCCGGGCGGAGGTAAAGGCAGACGACCACGCGAACGCGAAAATCAGACCGTAAAGGAGGGAGCGGAGGTCCATCAAAGCCCAGCTATTGGCAAAAGGGCTGCGGCCGTAGCCAGGGCCAAGCGTCCCGGCAGTGGGCCGGACCGCTCGTCAGTATCGGGGTGGCGCGTGGGCCGTTTACCCGTTCACGCTGTCTTTGAGCGCTTTGGCGATCGTCATTTTCACAACGCGATCGGCCGGTTTTTGGATCTGGTCGCCCGTCGCAGGGTTGCGCACCATCCGCTCTGGCCGCTCGCGGCAATAGATCTTGCCGATGCCAGGAAGCGTCACGGCGCCCCCGCCGGAGACCTCACGCGTGATAACGCCGCAAACAGCGTCGAGGGCAGCCGATGCAGCCTTCTTGTCGCTGCCCAGTTCTTCGGCGAGCGCGGCCACGAGCTGTGTTTTGGTCATTGGTTTGGCCATATTATTCTCCTTAACTGCCCAAGTGTCGGGCCTCGTCGTGGGATACTAACGGTATTTTCCTTTACTCCACAACTATTAGTGTGCCGAACGCACAAAACCAGGGCATTTTGTTGCCGACCCTAGGTCTAGAGGAATGCGGTCTCCTCGAACGAGCGTAGTTTGCGGCTGTGAATGCGTTCGAGCGGCATGTCGCGGATGATTTCCATGGCTCTGATCCCGATCTTGAGATGGCGGGCGACCTGGGTCTTGTAGAAGTCGGTGGCCATCCCGGGCAGCTTGAGCTCGCCGTGGAGCGGTTTGTCGGACACGCACAAAAGCGTGCCGTAGGGCACGCGGAAGCGGTAGCCATTGGCCGCAATCGTGGCGCTTTCCATATCGAGCGCGATGGCCCGCGACTGGCTGAGCCGCTGCACCGGGCCAGATTGGTCGCGCAGTTCCCAGTTGCGGTTGTCGATGGTCGCCACGGTGCCCGTGCGCATGAGCCGCTTGAGGTCGTAGCCTTCGAGCCCGCTGACCTCTGCCACGGCCTCCTCAAGCGAGGTCTGGACCTCTGCCAGGGCCGGGATCGGCACCCAAGTGGGCAGGTCGTCGTCGAGCACGTGATCCTCGCGCAGATACGCATGGGCGAGCACGAAATCGCCCAGGGACTGCGAATTGCGCAGGCCCGCGCAGTGGCCAACCATCATCCAGGCGTGGGGGCGCAGGACGGCGATGTGGTCGGTGGCGGTCTTTGCGTTCGACGGGCCCACCCCGATATTGACCAGCGTGATCCCCGCATTGTCATCCCGCTTGAGGTGGTAGGTGGGCATCTGCGGCAGCTTCGCGGGCACCTCTAGCGCCGCGTTCGCATCGGTGATCTCTGCATTCCCTGTAGCGACAAAGCTTGTGTAACCGCTGTTTGGGTCGGCGAGCATCTCGCGGGCGTAGGCCTCGAACTCCTCCACGTAGAACTGGTAGTTGGTAAAGAGCACGTGGTTTTGGAAATGGCTGGGATCGGTGGCGGTGTAGTGCGACAACCGGGCGAGCGAGTAATCCACCCGCTGCGCGGTAAAGGGGGCTAGGGGGGCCGCGCCGTCCGAGTAGGTGAAATCGCTGCCATTGACGATCTCGTCATTGGTGGTGCTCAGGTCCGGCACGTCGAAGACATCGCGCAGCGTGAAAGGCGCGGCGCCTTCTTGCGGGACGACGATGTCGCCTTCGCTTGCGACGGCAAAGTGGACGGGCATCGGCGTCTCCGACGCGCCCACCGACACGGAGACCCCGTGGTTCGTCATCAAGAGCTCGATCTGTTGGATCAGGTAGTTCCGAAACAGATCAGGTCGCGTGACGGTGGTGGCATAAAGCCCCGGCTCCGCCACATGTCCAAAGGACAGGCGCGAATCTATGCTTGCGTAGCTTGTCGTTGAGACGCGAATCTCGGGGTAAAACGCCCGGTAGCGCCCCGTGGGCCGTGCCCCGCCAAGCGCGGCGCTAAAGCGGTCGCACAAGAAGGTGGTAGCGGCTTTATAGAGCGCCTCCAACCTGTCCACGGCGGCGGCGGCATCGGTAAAGCTTTGGGTTTCCGGGACGTCGGGGGTTTCGATGACGTCGGGGTGAATTGCGGTCATGAATGGTCCTCAAACAGGGGGACGAGTTCGAACGTTCGCACGTCGACAAGTCCTAAATCACTGATGCGCAGCTCTGGGATTACCACCAATGCGAGCAGCGAGTGCTGCATATTGGCGTTGTTGAGCGTGCATCCAGCCTCTTTCATGGCTGTCAGAATGCGGTCGGCCTTTGCGGCGACCTCGGTCGCGGGGGCGTCGGACATGAGCCCGGCGATGGGCAGTTCGACCAGCGCGGCCTCCTGCCCGTCGCGGTAGACGCACATGCCGCCGCCGACCTCTGCCAGGCGGTTGGCGGCGGCGGCCATGTTGGCGCGGTCGGTGCCCACGACGATCATGTGGTGGCTGTCATGGGCCACGGTGGACGCCATGGCCATGGGCCCTTTGTAGCCAAAGCCAGACACGAATGCGTTGGTGACGCCGCCGGTCGCACGGTGGCGTTCGACGAGTGCGATCTGGCAGACGTCGCCGTCGCCCTCTACCAGCCCATCTTGGACAGGTAGGTCAGCCGTGAGCGCCTTAGTCGGGGCTTGGTTTTCGACGACGCCGATGACGCGGGCTTTGACGCGGTTGGCGCCCTCTGGCGCTTTGATTTCGAAATCCTGCGCAGTTTTCGCCGCGCCCATGCGGACGGTTTCGCGCGAGGCTTGGGGCCAGTCGTAGTGCGGACAGTCGACGCGCAGAGCACCGCCTTCGGCCACCGTTTTGCCATGGGCAATGACGGTCTCGATGGGCAGCGTCGTCAGGTCAGAGGTCAGGATCACATCCGCCCGCCGCCCAGGCGCAATGGAGCCTAGCTCTCGTTCCAGCCCGAAATGGGTGGCGGTGTTGAGCGTGGCCATTTGCAGCGCCACAAGCGGATCACAGCCGCAGGCGATGGCGTGGCGCACCACGCGGTCCATGTGGCCCTCGTCCACCAGGGTTTTGGCAAAGCAGTCATCGGTGCACAGGATAAAGTTCCGCGGGTCGAGGCCGCGTTCGGTCACGGCGGCGATCTGGCTTTCAACGTCGTACCAGGCGGAGCCCAGCCGCATCATGATGCGCATCCCCTGCCGGGTGCGCGCGATGGCATCGTCGACGCAGGTGCCCTCGTGGTCATCGGCGGGACCGCCAGCCGCGTAGGCGTGGAAGGCGGGGCCCAGATCGGGGGAGGCATAGTGGCCACCCACCGTCTTCACCGCGCGTTGAGTCGCGGCGATCTCGCCCAGCATCTGGGCGTCGCCGTTCACGACACCGGGGAAGTTCATCATCTCCCCGAGGCCGATAATGCCAGGCCAACCCATCGCCTCGGCCACGTCAGCCTCGCTGATCTCGTAACCTGTCGTCTCCAGCCCCGGCGCGGAGGGCGCGCAGGACGGCATCTGGGTAAAGATGTTGATGGGCTGCATCAGCGCCTCGTCATGCATCATCCGAACGCCGTCGAGGCCGAGCACATTGGCGATCTCGTGCGGGTCGGTGAACATGGTCGTCGTGCCATGGGGAATGACAGCGGCGGCAAACTCCGCCGGGGTGAGCATCCCGCTTTCGATATGCATATGCCCGTCGCAGAGCCCGGGGATCGCGTAGCGCCCGCCCGCGTCGATGATCTCCGTGTCGGGGCCTGCACAATGGGAGGCATCGGGGCCGACATAGGCAAAGCGGCCCGCGGCAATCGCAATCTCCCACTCCAGCACTTCGCGGGTGTGGACGATCACGACTTTGGCGTTGCGGATGATGCGGTCGGCGGGGGCGCGCCCGGTGGCGACGGCGACCAGCGTCGGCGCGGCGTCGGCCCAGGATTTGATGTTCGGGTGTTCCATGGCCCAAAATCAACGAGTGTTGGCGGGGATGCAACCCTCCCCGAGCAAGTTTCATGAAACCGACATATGCCCGACGCGAACACGCTTGCGCTGCGCCGGGCCTCTGGAGACAGTGGTGCAGCGAAAGGGAGCCCGCGCCATGACCGTCACCAACATCCGCCCCAGTATCGATCACTGGTCTGAACGTGTGGACCTGGCGGCTGCGTTCCGCTGGGCAGCGCGGCTGAACCTGCACGAGGCCGTCGCGAACCATTTCAGCCTCGCCATCAATGACGACGGCACGCAGTTCCTAATGAACCCCAACCAGATGCATTTCTCACGCATCAAGGCGTCAGACATGATCGTGGTGGATTCCAATGACCCCGACACGATGGACCAGCCCGACGCGCCAGACCCGACGGCTTGGGGGCTCCATGGGGGGCTCCACCGCCACTGCCGCCACGCGCGCTGCGCGATGCACGTGCATTCCCCCTATGCCACGGCCCTTGCGGCGTTGGCAGATAGCAATCTGCTGCCCGTCGATCAGAACTGCGCGACGTTTTACGGGCGCTACGTGATCGACGACGCCTATGGCGGGCTTGCCTTCGAGGAGGAGGGGGAGCGCTGTGCGAAGCTCTTCCATGACCCCAAGCAGAAGGTCATGATCATGGGCAACCACGGCATTCTCGTGATCGGTGACACCGTCGCAGAGACGTTCAACCGGATGTATTACTTTGAGCGCGCCTGCCAGACCTACATCCTGGCGCTGCAAACCGGCAAACCGCTGCGCGTGCTGTCCCATGAGGTGGCCGAGAGCACCGCGCAGGAGCTGGAGACCTATCCCGAACAAGACATCCGCCACCTGCAGGAGCTCAAAGCAATCCTTGACGAAGAGGGGTCGAATTACGCCTCATAGGGCATCTTTCGACGGGGGCCCACAATGAGCGACAAGATCGAAGTGCAGAATGTGAACGCGCCGGACCATGTCACACGCGTGGATCGGGCGAAATACGAGGCCATGCACGCGGCGCTGATGGGCGCGATCACCAGCGATGCCCCGGGTATGACCGCCGCAGAGCTTAAATCCGCGCTGCTTCAAACGCTCGACCCCGCGCTTTTTCCCGGGGGCGAGAAGTCAGGCTGGTGGATGAAAACAGTGCAGCTCGATCTTGAGGCCAAGGGCGTAATCGCGCGGGCGGATACAAAGCCGCTCCGGTTTCGGAAGCTCTAGAACACTTGGAAATGGATGTGGTCGTCGTGGCGGGCCGCGCGACAGCCTTGGAAGCGAATCTTCGGGTGTGAAAGGCCAAGCCGAGCCTGCAGGTGCGGCTCAAGAAATAGCTTTTCCACCCGGGGATCATTGGCGAGAAACTGCGCTGCGGCGGCGAGGCGGGCCCCGTCAAGCGTGCGCTCGGGCCAAAGCGGTTGGAACCATTCCATATCCCAGCGCATCGTCGGCCATAGGCCGTCCGGGCAGTCCGTCGGTCCCGGCTCGAAGGCGAAATAGCCCAGGGGCGAAGGCGGCGACCCGTCGTAGTAGAGCGCTGTGTCCACCTTGCGCCCGTCGTCGTGGCTGAGATGCGGCAGAAGCGGGAACCCGTCAATAAACGGAAACCCGGCGTCGAGCACCACCGTGCCCGGCACGGCTTTCCCCAGATCAGCGGTCACGGCGGCGGCCTCCGGCGTGGCGTAGTGCCTGTTCATGGCGCAGAGGACCAGCAGCACCCGCGTCTCACCACTGAAACAGGGGAGCGGGACACGGCCCATCGCAGGCGCTACTTGGGTCGCCGCAAGCGACAGAGCCAGATAGGCCCCGAACCCGCCCAGCCACGGTCGTCGCAGCGCAAGCCCTGCCGCATAGGCCAACCCACCCAACTGGGTCAGGATCGTCAGAACCGCAAAAACTGTGAAACGCCAAACCCACTCCATGGGCTCAACCTACGCGCAGACCCCAAGCGCGGAAAACGACAAAACGCCGTTTTGAGCGAGAAGCTCACCCATTGTGCAGAAAGCGTCGCCGGTAGAGCCCAAGGAGGACGCGCCCATGACTGACCTGCCTCAAAGGGACTTTGACCCCGGACGCGAACCGCGCCGCTGGAACCATCACCCGGGGGAGGTACGGCTGAACCCACTCTTTGCCTGGCCGCCGCGCCCTACAGCTGTGCTGCCGTGGTACGCGAATTACGGGCTTGCGATCACGACGACGACTGTGACGGTGATTGCGGCCGTGATCGCTTGGCTGATTTTTCTGCCGCCGCTTGACGCGATGGCGCAGTGGCACTGGGGCTGGGTTGCCCGCGTCTGCCTATCGAACCTCATCCCCCACTGCCTCTGCGCTGGGGGGCTTCACCTGTGGCTTTATCGTTGGCGCAGTCAGGAAACGCGCTGGAAGTTTGAGGCCCGCGGCCCGGCGGAAAAGTCATCCGTTTATACGTTCAGAAACCAGATCCATGACAACATGTCCTAGACCATCGCGTAGGGCATCACGCTCTGGACCGCGTTTCAGGCGCCGGTCTACTGGGCGATGGCGAATGGTTGGTTTCCGGTCGTGCACCCACTGGAAACCCCGGTGTGGTTCATCGCCGTCTTCCCAATCCTCGTGGTCTGGTCGAGCTTCCATTTCTACTGGGTGCACCGGCTGCTGCATGTGAGGTTCTTTTCCAAACGCGCCCATGCGCTGCACCACCGGAATGTGAATGTGGGGCCGTGGTCTGGCATCTCGATGCACCCGCTGGAGCATCTGCTGTTTTACACCAACTTTGCGATCCACGCGGTGCTGGCGAGCCACCCGATCCATGTGCTGTTTCACGGTTACATGCAGTCGATCCACCCGGTGTTCTCCCATTCCGGGTTCGAACGGGTGGAGGTCGGTGGCACCCGCAGGGCCAAGGCCGGGGATTTCTTTCACCAGCTGCACCACCGCTATTTCGAATGCAATTACGGCACGGTGGAGATGCCCTGGGATCGCTGGTTTGGGACGTGCTACAATGGCTCAGAGGCTGCCACGCGCGAGACGCGGATGCGCAAGAAGGTGATGTACCGCGAGACGGGATAGGGCTGTTTTTTCTGAGAGGGCGGGCCCGCCCACCTCCCTTCTGCGCCTTTCAGGCTTGAACATACGGGGGGCGCGGCTTTGCCGCGATTTGCCTCCGGCGGAAGTATTTGGGGACGAAAGAAAGGGAAGGGAATAGGCTGGGTCGGTGGGCGGGCGCCTTTGACGCGGCACGCGTCAAACAGTGCCGCCCAGCGACCGCCCTGGGAAGGAATGCGGCGGGGCGGTGTCGCAAAAGCTCAACTCTTTTGCCATGGGCGCGGTAAGGTTTCGTCATGGAACGGCGAATCGATCACGGTCGTGGCGTCATTGATGACCCGCGGGATTGGACCAGCACGCGGCGGCTCGGGCGGGTGGGGTAGTGTCACCCTGTCCTGTCCTTTCAACGTGTGAGCCACCCTATGATCTATGGTCAATCTGACGAACAACTGATGATCGCGGACACCGTCCGTGCCTTTGTCGAAAACGAAATCTACCCCCATGAAGAGCTTGTGGAGCGCACCGGCGAGGTGCCGCACGAGATTGCGCAAGACATCAAGCAGAAGACGCTCGATTTGGGGTTCTACGCCTGCAACTTCCCTGAGTCCGTGGGCTGTGCGGGGCTCAGCCATCTGGAATTCGCCATCGTGGAGCGGGAGCTTGGCCGCGGGTCCATGGCGCTCAACCACTTCTTTGGCCGTCCTCAGAATATCCTGATGGCCTGCGAAGGTGAGCAGGTGGAGCGGTACCTTAGGCCCGCGGTTCGTGGCGAAAAGATGGATGCGCTGGCCATGACGGAACCCGGTGCGGGGTCGGACGTGCGCGGCATGAAGTGCAGCGCGGTTCGGGATGGCACGGACTGGGTCATCAACGGGACGAAACATTTCATCTCTGGCGCGGAGCACGCGGATTTTTGCATCGTCTTTGTGGCCACGGGCGAGGATCAGACGCCCAAGGGGCCAAAGAAGCGGATCACCTGTTTCTTAGTGGACCGGGGGCATGCGGGCTTTACGATCCGCGATGGCTACAAGAGCGTCAGCCACCGTGGCTACAAGAACATGATCCTGGAGTTCGACGACTGCCGCCTGCCTGCGGAGGCGGTCTTGGGCGAGGTTGATGGCGGCTTTGCGGTGATGAATGAGTGGCTTTATGCCACGCGGATCACGGTCGCGACCATGTCTGTCGGACGCGCACGGCGGGCGTTTGACTACGCGCTGGACTACGCCGCCCAGCGGGAGCAGTTCGGGCAAAAGATCGGGAAGTTCCAGGGGGTGAGCTTCCAGATCGCCGATATGATCACAGAGATTGACGCCGCGGACTTGCTGACGCTGGCCTCCGCCGACCGGCTCGACAAGGGGCTGCCTGCCAACCGGGAGATCGCGTCGGCAAAGCTCTATGCCTCCGAGATGTTGGCGCGGGTCACGGATGCGGCGATCCAGATTCATGGCGGCATGGGGCTGATGGATGACTACCCGCTCGAGCGCTTTTGGCGCGATGCGCGGGTGGAACGGATCTGGGACGGGACGAGTGAGATCCAGCGCCACATCATCAGCCGCGACCTGCTGCGGCCGCTCGGGGCATGAGCGCGCCCAGGGCGGCGCAGCTACTGCGCCGGGGCGTTGGCCAGTCGCGTCATGGCGTCGATCTGGGGCGCCATCGTGCACCACATATCCACCTCGCCGCCTGTGCGCAGGACCCAGTGGGCCTCAGTCGTGGTGGCATGGACGATCATACGCGTCTCGCCGAGCGTGACACGCTCCGGGCCGATAAGGGTGAGAAAGAGCGCGAGGGCAGAGGTCGACAGGCACATGGGAGGGCTCCTTTGGTCTGGTGCGGCCCGGGCCAGCCTCCCACAGCCTGGGCTGAGCGTAGGGTAGCGCGGCGTGCCCAGGCTCGAAAGCCGGGACACGCCGCATTGCGGCATAATTGCTGCGCTGCAGCATTGGCTGCCCATTCCTTAGGCGAAGCGCCACGTATGGAGGCGCGCCCATGGCGATAGACCGGCTATTGCAAGCGCGCGACATTGCCGTGATCGGCGGTGGGACGTGGTGCGAGGCGATCATCGGTGCCGCGCGTCAACTCGGCTTTGCGGGGCGCATCACGCCGGTACACCCGACCAAGACAGAGCTCGCGGGTGTGGCCTGCGTGGCGCGGGTGGCAGATCTGCCCACCCCGCCGGACGCGGCTTTTGTAGGCGTGAACCGCGCCGCAACGGTGGAGGTCGTGGCGGAGCTCGCCGCGATCGGGGCCGGTGGCGCGACCTGCTTTGCCTCCGGCTTTGCCGAGGCGGAGGCGGAGAGTGAGGGCGCTGGCAGCCTGCAAGACGCGCTCGTTGCGGCGGCAGGCGACATGACGATCCTGGGTCCGAATTGCTATGGGTTCCTTAACGCGGTCGACGGCGTTGGGCTGTGGCCGGATCAGCACGGGCTGGTCCCGGTCGAGCGTGGCGTGGCGATCCTGACGCAATCCTCCAACATCGCGATCAACCTGACCATGCAGACCCGCGGCCTGCCGATTTCCTATGTCGTGACCTGCGGCAACCAGGCCCAGACCCGGCAGACCGATATCGCGCTGAGCTTGCTCGACGACCCACGGGTGACGGCCATCGGGCTCCATATCGAGGGGTTCGGCGATCTGCGCGCGTGGGAGACGCTCGCGCAGGCGGCCGCCGCCCGCGGCGTGGCGCTGGTCGCGCTGAAAGCGGGGCGGTCCCAGCAGGCGCGGGCAGCCACGGTGTCGCACACCGCGTCCTTGGCGGGCGAGGATGCAGGCGCGCAGGCGCTGCTCGACCGCCTGGGGATCGCGCGGGTGAACACCCTGGCGGTGTTCCTGGAGGCGCTCAAGATCGGGCACCTGTTTGGGCGCTTACCGAGCGGAAACATCGCCTCCATCTCCTGCTCGGGGGGGGAGGCGGCGCTGGCTGCGGACGCAGCTGTCGGGCACGCCGTGACCTTTCCGCCGCTGACGCAGGCCCAAACCGACGGGCTGCGCGCGGCGTTGGGGCCGCGTGTGGCGCTCGCGAACCCGCTCGACTACCACACGTATATCTGGCGCGATGGCGACAAGATGGCGGAGGCCTGGGGCGCGATGTCAGCACCCCATATCGCGCTGACGCTGATCATCCTGGACTATCCGCGCGGCGACCGCTGCGACCCGGTGGACTGGGATATCGCCACCGCCGCCGTGATCGCCGCCGCGCGCGCAACCGGGCGCCGCTATGCAGTCTGCGCCACGCTGCCCGAGCTCTTGCCGGAGGAGACCGCCACCGCGCTACTGGACGCCGGGGTCCTGCCGCTCTGCGGGCTCGACCATGCGATTGCAGCCATCGACGTGATGGCCCAGCCGACCCCAATCACCCCGCCTGCGCCGATCCTGCTGCCTGGGCGCCCGGCGGGCGCAACCACGCTGTCAGAGGCCGACGCCAAACGCGCTTTGGCTGAGTTTGGGATCGTCACGCCAAGGGGCGGGCGCCAGATCGCGCGGGACGCGCTGGCCAGCGACATTGCCGGGCGCACGGCCCCTATGGCGGTCAAAGTGCTGGGCCTGGCGCATAAGACCGGCCAGGGCGGGCTCGCGCTCAACATCCGCACGCCCGAGCAGGCCGAGGAGGCGCTTACCACGCTCGCCGACGGACCGCTCTGGGTGGAGGAGATGGTGCCGGGCGGGCTGGTGGAGCTCCTTCTCGGGGTGACGCGGGACCCGGCCCATGGCTACATGCTGACCATAGGTGCAGGCGGCACCCTGACGGAGCTTTTGTCAGACACCGCCACGCTGCTGATCCCTGCCACCCGCCAAGACGTGGCGACGAGCTTGGAGACGCTGCGCATCTACCCGCTGTTGACCGGATACCGCGGCAGCGCGCCTGTGGCGATCGAGGCGCTTCTTGATGCGGTCGACGCTTTGCAGCGCTATGTCGTAGCCCACGCCGACGACCTAGAAGAAGTTGAAATCAACCCGCTCATCCTCACCGCCGACCGCGCTATCGCCGTGGACGCGCTCATTAGAAAGGCTGTCCCATGAGCCCCATCCGCACCCGCCGCGACGGCGCAATCCTTGAGGTCACGCTCGACAGACCCAAGGCCAACGCCATCGACCTGGCCACAAGCCGGATCATGGGCGACACATTCGCCGCGTTCCGCGATGACCCGGACCTGCGCGTGGCCATCGTCACGGGCGCGGGCGAAAAGTTCTTTTGCCCCGGTTGGGACCTAAAGGCCGCCAATGACGGCGACGCGGTCGATGGGGATTACGGCCTGGGCGGCTTCGGCGGGCTGCAAGAACTGCGCGACCTCAACAAGCCCGTGATCGCCGCCGTCAACGGTATCTGCTGCGGCGGCGGGCTGGAACTGGCGCTGAGCGCGGACATCATCCTGGCCGCCGACCACGCGACCTTTGCGCTGCCCGAAATCCGGTCCGGCACGGTGGCCGACGCGGCCTCCATCAAACTGCCGAAGCGTATCCCGTATCACATCGCGATGGAGCTTTTGCTGACCGGGCGGTGGTTCGACGTGAACGAGGCGTTGGGCTGGGGCCTGATCAACCACGCCTACAGCGCCGATGCGCTGATGGACGAGGCCTGGTCGCTGGCGCGCCTGATCGCGTCGGGCCCGCCGCTCGTCTACGCCGCGATAAAGGAGGTCGTGCGCGACGCCGAGGACTCCAAGTTCCAAGACGCCATGAACCGCATCACGGGGCGGCATCTGCGGACGGTGGATGTGCTCTATGGTTCTGAGGATCAGAAGGAAGGCGCGCGCGCCTTTGCCGAAAAGCGCGACCCTGTCTGGACGGGGCGTTAGGCGACGCGGAACGACAAGAGCACCCCGCGATCACCGGCGTGGTCGTGGTCCGCGCTCGGGGCGTAGATCGGGATTTCGGGTGTTTTCAGGTCGGTTACTGCGCGATCCAACCGCCGGAGCGCGGCGTCAAAGCCTTGCGCTTGCCAATGCGCCAGGTTCACGGTGAGCACGATCAAACCGCCTGGCCGGGTGATGCGGATCAGTTCATTGAGCGGCTCTGGCCCCACATGGCCCAGCGTGAAGGTGCCCGCGCTCACCACCCCGCCATAGTGGTCATCCGCGCAATCGAGGGGCTGGGTGATATCGGCCACAAAGAGGTCGCGGTAGCAGCCTTTGGCGCGGGCAACCTCCAACATCTCGGCGGAGAGATCGGCGCCGTCGATGGTGCGCAGGCCCCGGGTCCAAAGCGCCTCCCCCACCACGCCGGTCCCGGCGCCCACATCAAGCACAGGCCCTGCCCCGCCGTCCTGTGCAAAGCAAGCCGCCACTTGGTCGTGAAGCGTGTAGCCGCGGTCGGCGACAAAGCTTGCGTCGTAGCTCTCCGCCCAATCGGAATAAAGCTCCCGGACGCTGTCTGCGCCGGTGAGCCCGTAGGCGGCATCTAATCCCGGTGTCTTGGCCATGGATGAACTCTGCGCGGCGCGCGTGGCTTTGACAATCCCCGAGACGCCCGGCAGGAAGACGCTATGACAGGCACGCTCCTTTCCTTTGGCCACGGGTATTCGGCGCAAGAGCTCGCAAAGACGCTTTTGCCCCAGGGCTGGCGGATCATTGGGACCACGCGGTCCGAGGATAAGGCGCAGAGGCTCGCCGCTGAGGGGATCGAGCCGCTCGTGACCCCGCGCGATGACCTCTGTGCCGCCATTGCGGACGCCGATCACATCCTGATGTCCGCCGCTCCCGGCCCCGAGGGCGATCCGTTTCTGGCTGACTACCGCGAGGCGCTGCGCGGGGCGCCCGCGGCCTGGGTGGGCTACCTGTCCACGACGGGCGTTTACGGTGACCACCAAGGCGCCTGGGTGGACGAGACCGCGCCGCTTACCCCCGCCACCAAGCGCGGCCTGGCCCGCGTCGCCGCGGAGGCGGAGTGGCGCGCGCTTGGGCTGCCGCTGCATATCTTCCGGCTCGCTGGGATCTACGGGCCCGGACGCGGCCCTTTTGCTAAGGTGCGCGCAGGCACCGCGCGGCGGATCCTGAAGCCGGGCCAGGTGTTTTCGCGCATTCATGTGGAAGATATCGCGCAAGTGCTCGCTGCCTCCATCGCGCAGCCGCGGCCTGGGGCGGTCTATAATGTCTGCGACGACGACCCCGCCCCGCCGGAAAACGTGATTGGCCACGCGGCGGAGCTTTTGGGCCTGCCCCTGCCCCCGGCAGAGGATTTCGCAACCGCCGACATGACGCCCATGGCGCGCAGCTTTTACGCGGAATCAAAACGCGTGCGGAATGACCTCATCCGGGAGGAGCTGGGCGTCGTGCTGCGCTACCCCAGCTACCGCGACGGGCTCGCCGCGCTTCTGGCGGCAGGCGAATAGCCTAGGGGCGGTCCCCCGCTGCTCGTTTCACACCCCAGCCTAGCGCAAAGAACACACCAAGCAGGACGAGCGCCACGACGGAGTTTGTGGCGTAGAACTCGATCCGGCCCGAAAGCTCCAAATTGTTGAGGAACGGATAGGGCAGACCTGTGGTGACCGTGCCGATGGGCTCATCGTTCATAGGTCCAACGAAAAGCTCCGCCCATAGAAAGTAGCTCAAAGCGATCGCCACCAGCGCCCCTGCCGCGCGGAAAAAGCGCCGGAAGGGGCGGTTGATCACAAGCGCGTCGATCCACATCAGGAGCGGTCCGAGCCCGTGCAGATAGTATTCGCGCCACCACACCCCAAGCTCCCCGTTGCGAGTGACGGAGTCCGGGTCCGCGAAAAAGAGCCGCCAATAGAGGAACACGACCATGAAGTTGATCACCGCCGTCGCCGCGATCAGCGTGTCCCAGCGCCGCGTGCTGCGCCGTTCCGAAAAGGCCAAAACGCGGCTCGCGCAGAAAAAGCTGAGCAGGAGCGCCCAGATCGTCAGGTAGCGAAACGGCCCCCCGGCCTCCCCGATGTAGGGGGAGGTGGTGATCATATAGACGCTGTAAAACGCGGCGAGCGCGAAGACGATCCAACGGTAGATCACGACCGGGCGGCTGAATGGGTCCATGCTCAAAGGCTCCTTACAGTGCGGATCATGGCGGCGATGGCGGAGGCGTCGAGCCCGGCATCGGCGTACATCTGGGCCGGGGTGCCATGGTCGATAAAGCGGTCAGGCAGCGTCATCGGGCGCAAGATCAGGCCGTCTTTGAACGCGTCCGCCTCCGCCAGGCACTGGGCCACCTGCGCGCCAAAACCGCCTGCGGCGCCCTCTTCGATGGTGATGAGCGCGCGGTGGGTTTGCGCCAGGCGCAAGACGAGCGCGCGGTCCAGCGGTTTGGCAAAGCGTGCATCGGCGATGGTGGGGCGCGGCCCGTCTTGGGCGGCGTCATCCGCGGCGCTCTGCACATCGGCCAGGCGTGCGCCGAGCGAAAGGATCGCGACCTCCGCGCCCTCCTGGATCACACGGCCCTGCCCGATGGGGATCGGCTGCGGCGGGCTGGGCAAAGCGGCGCCTGTGCCCTCCCCCCGTGGAAAGCGGATCGCGGAGGGCCCGGCGTCATGGCCTGCCGCCGTGGCCACCATCTGCGCAAGCTCCGCTTCATCGGACGGGGCCATCACGACCATCCCGGGCAAGCAGCAGAGATAGGCCAAATCAAACGCCCCCGCGTGGGATGCCCCATCCGCCCCGACGAGCCCCGCGCGGTCCACCGCAAAGCGAACAGGCAGCCCTTGTAGCGCCACATCATGCACAAGCTGATCGTAGCCACGCTGCAAAAATGTCGAATAAAGCGCACAAAATGGCGATAAACCTGCCGCAGCGAGGCCGCCCGCAAAGGTAACCGCGTGTTGTTCGGCAATGCCCACATCAAAGGCACGTGCGGCATGCTGCGCAGCGAAACGGTCGATCCCGGTGCCATCGGGCATGGCCGCCGTCACCGCACAAATGCGCGGGTCGCCCTCCGCAAGCTCGCTGAGCGTCTCTGCAAAGACCTGCGTGTAGCTTTGCGCCTTGGCCACGGCGGCGGCTTTCCGGCCTGTGGCTACGTCGAACTTTGGAACCCCGTGCCACTTGTCCGCCGCGCTTTCGGCGGGAGGGAACCCTTTGCCCTTTTGAGTGCGCACATGCAGCACCACAGGCCCATCCGCCCCCGACCGCAGGTCGCGCAGCGCGCGCAACAGCGCAGCCATGTCATGCCCATCCACGGGCCCGGCATAGGCGAACCCAAGCTCCCGAAATAGCGCCGCCGCTCCACCCGTTCGCAGGCTTTGGGCCAGCGCGCCCGCGGGTGGGGCGATGCTCATATCGTTGTCGTTCAGGATCACGATCAGCCGCGTCTGCATGGCGCCCGCGTTATTGAGCGCCTCGAACGCCATACCCGCGCTCAGCGCGCCGTCGCCGATGACGGCAATGCAATCCCCGATATCGGGCGCCCCCAGATCGCGCGCGACAGCGAACCCCAACGCCGCGCTGATCGAGGTCGATGAATGCGCCGCCCCAAACGGGTCATAGGGGCTTTCGTCCCGGCGGGTGAACCCGCTGAGCCCACCGCGCTGCCGCAGGGTGCGGATGCGGTCGCGCCGGTCGGTCAGGATCTTATGCGGGTAGCTCTGGTGCGACACGTCCCAGATCAACCGGTCACGCGGTGTCTCGAACACGGCATGAAGCGCCACCGTCAGCTCCACCACGCCGAGCCCTGCGCCAAGATGCCCACCTGTCACACTGACCGCGTCGATCAGCTCTGCGCGCAGCTCCTCCGCCAAATCGGCGAGCGCCGCGTCGCTCATCTGCCGCAGGTCCGCGGGCGTGCGCACTTGGTCAAGACGCGGCGTGTGCGGCGGCGTGCCCATCCCTAGCTGCTGCGGGAGACGACGAACTGCGCGGCGTCCTTGAGCGGCTGCGCGGCGGCGCCATAGGGCGCGAGCGCCTCGCAGGCCTCGTCGACCAGCTGTTGCGCCCGGGCGCGTGCGGTTTCCAGCCCCAGGATCGACACGAATGTCGCCTTTCCCGCCGCCGCATCCTTTTGCGCGGCCTTGCCCATGGCGGCGGCGTCTCCCTCGACGTCAAGAATATCGTCGGCGATCTGGAACGCGAGCCCGAGCTTTTCGGAATAGGTTTGCAAGGGCCCAGTCTCCGCGCCTGCAAGCACGGCCCCAGCCACCCCCGCCCATTCGATCAGGGCGCCGGTCTTATTGCGTTGAAGCGCCGTAATCTGGCCGAGCGTCAACGGCGCATCCGCGGTTTCCGCGGCGATGTCCTGCGCCTGCCCCAGCACCATCCCCTGCGCCCCCGCAGCCCGCGCAAGCGACCCCGCGAGCCGCGCCCGGACCGCCGCATCGGGGGAGGCATGCTCCGCCAGCAGTTCGAACGCGAGCGCTTGCAGCGCGTCGCCCACCAGGATCGCCGTCGCCTCATCCCACTTCACGTGGACCGTGGGCTGGCCCCGGCGGGTGTCATCGTCATCCATCGCGGGTAGGTCGTCATGGACCAGCGAATACGCGTGCAGCGCCTCAATCGCCGCCGCCGCCACCCGCGCTTGGGCCACGTCCACACCATGGAGCCGCGCCCCTTCGATCACCAGAAACGCGCGCAGCCCTTTGCCGCCATCAAGCGTGTAGCGCATCCCAGCGACCACGGGCAGATCGCCCCAATCGGCGAGCGTGTCGGCCAAATAGTCCTGCGCCGCGCGCGACGCCGCCGCCAGGTCGTCGGTAAACATCTAGACCCCGTCGACGGGCTTGAGCCCCGCGGGCTGGCCATCGGCGCTGAGCTGGATCGCGGCGACCTTTTCCTCTGCCGCTTTCAGCTTGGCCTCGCAATGCGCCTTGAGCGCCGCGCCCCGTTCGTAAAGCGCGATGGACGCGTCGAGCGCGACATCGCCCCGTTCCAGTTGGCCCACGACCTGCTCAAGCTCCTGCATGGCCTCTTCAAAGGACATCTCTGCCACTGGTTTAGACATCGCCTGCCTCCTTCATCGCTGCCACATGGGCGGCCGCGGCCTCCCCCAATGACGGGAGGTCATAGCCCCCTTCTAAACACGACACCACCTTACCGCCGCACTGCTCCCGCGCCAGGGCGCAGAGCTGTTGCGTGGCCCAAACAAAATCCGCGGTTTCGAGCAAAAGCCCCGCGAGCGGGTCGCGCGCGTGGGCGTCAAACCCGGCGGAGATCAGGATAAGCTCAGGCCGGTGAGCCGCGACGGCGGGCAGGACGTGTTCCTCCATCACATCGCGGAACGTGTCACCCCCCGCCCCGTCCGCCAGTGGGACGTTCATGACGTTGTCAGCCACGCCCGTTTCCTCCGGGTAGCCCGTGCCGGGATAAAGCGGCATCTGATGGGTGGACGCGAAGAAAATGCGCGCGTCATCCTCCACCAGGTCCTGGGTGCCGTTGCCGTGGTGGACGTCAAAATCAACGATCGCCACACGCGACAGCCCATGGTGATCCAGCGCGTGCTTGGCCGCGATGGCAACGTTGCCGAAAAAGCAAAACCCCATGGCGATCTCTTTTTCCGCGTGGTGCCCGGGCGGGCGCGTCGCGACAAAGGCGTTGGACGCATCCCCCGCCATGACGAGGTCCACGGCCCGCACTGCGCCGCCCGCTGACCGCAACGCCGCACCGAGCGTGCCCGCCGACATATGCGTGTCCGCATCGAGCGACACCCAACCGGCCTTCGGCGCCGCCCGGCGCACCGCCGCGATATGTGATGCCGGATGGCACCGCAGCAGGTCATCCTCCGCCGCAAAGGGCGCCGCCACACGCAAAAGCTCCATCCCCTCGAGCGCGCCCAGCACCGCGTCGAGCCGCGCCACCTGCTCCGGATGGCCGGGCGGGGTCACGTGATCGTAGCAATCCTCATGGGTGATTAGGGCGGTGGTCATGGGCGCGTCTCCTGTTGCGGGCACGCTGCATTCCCCCGCGCGCGGTTGCAAGCAAGTTGGGCACCGCACTTGGGCACCCCACGCCCCGCGCGCGCAGCGCGCGCCCCCTCAGGTTCAAGCCAGCGCATGCTGGCGCAGAAGGGAGGCGGGCGGGCCCGCCCTTGCCCCCTAGCGCGACCTTAGACCCACCTGACACCAAGGAACGCACCTTTGCGACCATAGAAAGGCCACAAACCAGTGTCAGAGGCATAGTTAACGGACGGCACCTACGCAGGCGACCGCCCATGTGTGTGAAAGGCAAGAGCGGGTTATGGAAGAGGAAGAGACCCCTGGCATCGTGCTCCCAGAGGTGGAGCTTCCAGACTGGGCCCTTGGGCTTCCGGGCGTTCTGCAACAGGGCGTCACATATGCCCTGCAGGCTTGGGAATTGTCCGAGGCCTGGATCACGAGCCCCGCCGCCTGGTCGCAATTTGGCCTGCTGCTCGCCGCCTACCTCATGGCGCGGTTTATCACCAAGCGCACGACCCCGCGCATCCAAACCATCCTGACCCCGGCGGAGGATTCCACGAGCTTCCTCGCCCCCGCGCTGCGGTTCATGGTGCGCTTCCTGCCGCTGCTATTACCGCTCTACGCCTACGCCTTTACAGCTGCGGGCGAACAGATCACGCGGGCCATATTTGATTCCGGGGCGGTCATTGCGTTCGGCAAACGGGTGTTCCTCTTTATCGCTGCGCGCATCCTCGTGCAGGAGGTCATCACCGATGGCTTCCTGAAAATTATCGGTAAATTCATACTGATACCGATCATGGCGCTCTACGCGCTGGGGATCCTCGACCTCGCGGAAATCTACCTGAACGCCACTGCCATCGTGATCGGCAACATCAACTTTACGGCCATGGACGTGGTGCGCGGCGTCATCGCGGGATCGCTCCTGTTCTGGCTGGGCTCGTGGTCGAACCAGCAATCGTCAGACTACATCCGCAAGCAGGAGGAGATGCGCCCATCGCTGCGCGAACTCGCCTCCAAAGCGGTGGAGTTCATGATCTTTGGCGTGGCGTTCCTGCTGCTGATGAACATCATGGGCATCAACCTCAGCGCGCTCGCCGTGCTTGGCGGTGCCATCGGTGTGGGTCTGGGCTTTGGTCTGCAAAAGATTGCATCGAACTTTATCTCTGGCGTGATCCTATTGGTCGAAGGCCAAGCGACGGTGGGCGACTACGTCGAACTCGACGGCGGAGAGGCGGGCACGATTGTGCGCATGATGGCCCGCGCCGCGATTCTGGAGACCTATGACGGGCGCTGGATCGTCGTCCCGAACGAAGATTTCATCACGACCCGAGTCGTCAACTACTCCGATTCGGGGTCCGCGAACCGCTATGAGGCGCCGTTTTCGGTCAGCTATGACACTGATATCAACAAGGTCCCCGACCTGGTGGAGGCCGCGGTGGCGCAGCATCCAGAAGTGCTCGACGACCCGTTCCCGCCCGATTGCGAGCTGCGGGCCCTGGGCGACAATGGCATTGAATTTGCCGTCGAATTCTGGGTGAACGGCATCGATGACGGGGCCAACAAATTCACGTCCGACGTGCTGTTCATCATCTGGAATTGCCTCAAGGACAACGGCATCGAAATCCCCTATCCTCAGCGCGTGGTAGAGCTCAAAGGCGAAGTGCGCGCAAAGGTGCGGTGACAGCAGAACAGGTAGAGGCGCTGGTGATTGGCGGCGGGCCCGCGGGGCTCGCAGCGGCGGAGGTTCTGCTTGCGCACGGCGTGCGTGTGTTGCTCGTTGATCAGAAACCCTCGCTGGCGCGCAAGTTCATGATGGCGGGCAAAAGCGGGCTGAACCTGGCAAAGGATGAGCCGCTAGAGGCGCTGCAAGCTGCCGTTAACTGCCCGGAACTAAACCCAATTCTTGCGGAGTTCGACAGTCAGGCTGTGAAGGCGTGGGCCCAGGGGCTGGGGCAAGAGGTGTTCACCGGCAGCTCTGGCCGCGTCTTTCCAGTGGCGATGAAAGCCTCCCCCCTGTTGCGGGCATGGCGGGCGCGGTTGGCGGCGATTGAGGTCCGGACACGCTGGCGCTGGGTGGGGTTTGAGGGCGACGCGCAGCGGTTTGACACGCCAGACGGGCCGCGCGTGATCCGCGCCAAGGCCACCGTCTTTGCCCCCGGCGGGAAAAGCTGGGCGCGGCTTGGGGCTGATGGTGCGTGGGCGGGTGCTTTTGCCGATCAGGCGTTGCCGCTGGCGCCGTTTGAACCGGCAAATATAGGTGTCTCCGTGCCCTGGAGTTCGCATATGGAGCGCTACTTTGGCGCGCCGATCAAGACTGTCGCGCTGAGCTGCGGGGGACGGCGCGAGACGGGGGAGTTCGTGATCAGCCGGAGAGGGCTAGAGGGGAGCTTGATCTACGCGCTGTCGCCTCAAATTCGGACCGGCGCGCCGCTGATCCTCCACGCCAAACCGGGGATGAATGAGGCTCAGGTGATCGAGCGTTTGCGCGCCCGCCCGGCGAAGGAAACGCTGAGCAACACATTGCGCAAGGCGCTCGGCATCGCCGGTCCGCTCGCCGCGTTATTGCAGGAGTTCGGGCGACCACTAAGATATGATTTTACAAAGAAAATCATAGCTCTACAGATGATCCACGCCGGTCCACGGGACATTGATGAAGCGATCTCTGTCGCTGGCGGGCTCCGCTGGGACGCGCTTGACGCGCAGCTGATGTTGCGCGCCAAACCGGGTGTGTTCTGCGCAGGCGAAATGCTCGATTGGGAGGCGCCCACGGGCGGTTATTTGATCACCACCTGCCTCGCGACGGGCCGCTGGGCGGGCCGCGCGGCAGCGGATTGGGTCGCGCGTTAGACCGACCGAGCGGCGATGTAGGCGGGTCTGCTGCGCATCTGTTTGGAGTAGGTTTTTAGGTCCTCACGCTCCATCGGGAACTTGGCGACGATGGCCCAGCCCAGGCAATGCACCGCCACGATATCCGCGATAGTCATCTGATTTCCCATGAGAAATGGCCCCTCGATCCGCGCCGCAAGCCGATCGCAGGAGGTGCGAAATTCCTCGCGTGCGCTGGCTTTGACGGCGGGCACGCGCAGCGGCTCTGGCAGGCCAAAGCTGTGCTTGGCGACAATCCACAAGAGGCTGTCGAGCTCATCGAGGATAAACTGCGTGTGCGCGTCCTGCCGTGCGCGGTCGAGCGTGCCGGGGGCAAAGGTGAAAGCGCTATGTTTATCAGCGAGATAGGTCAAAATCGCGGTGGAATCGGTCAGCACCGTGTCATCCACTTTCAGCACGGGGATCTTGCCCAGGGGATTGAGGGCAAAGATCTCCGGACTGCGCGGGGGGGTGTTTACGTGGGTGTAGTCGACGCCGAGTTCCTCCAGCAGCCAGAGCACCCGAAAGGCGCGGCTGCGGGGGCTGCCGTGGAGTTCGTAGGTCATATGCGGGCCCTCATCGCGACGCGGATCAGCGTGCGTTCCATCAGCGCCATGGCGGGGCTCGTTTGGGCCGCAGATCGGAGTTTTAGGTCGGTTTGTACAAGATCCTGAAGCGCGGATTCCAACTTGTACATGCCCCAGGCCTGCGCTTGCCGCAGCATTCGGTCCCGACGCGGGCCGTAGACCGGCGGGCGCAACCTGCCGATCCCTTGCGCCGCGCCGCCTGGGTCCGCCGCGGCGGAGTGGAGCCCGCGGAAATGGCGCGCGGCCTGGATGCAAAGCGTCACCGCCGTGACGCCCTGCGCCTCTAACCGTCGCATCATGGGGCCAAGCTCCGCGGCGCGGCCTTCGGCGACGATGTTGATCAGGTCGTCCACGCCCGCCTCCACCGATAAGGGCGCGCAGGCGTCGATATCCTCAGCGGTGACGGGGCTCGTATCCCCCAGCTTGTAGAGCGCGAGCTTTTCCACCGTCTGGGCAAAATCCCCGGGGTCGAGCGCGCGCGAGAGCCCGGCGAGCAGGTCCATGACATCGCGATCAAGCGCGCCGAGCCCCGCCTGGCGGAGCGTGCTCTCGATCTCCTCCCGGCTGGGGGGGTCGTCATAGATGCCCGCGGCGTAGGCGTTGGGATGGGCTTCGAACGCTTTACGCAGCGCGGATCGGGCGGTGAGCTGTCCTGCGGTCACAACGATATGCGCGTCCCCCGGCGCCCAGTCATTGAGCGCGGCGGCGAGGGGTTTGGCGGCTGAGTCGGTCGCCTCCTCCACGAATACGGCGCGGTCGCCGGGGAAGAACCCAACGGCTTTGATGGCGTCGACGATCAGGCTGGGCTCCTTGCGGAGCTCGCCGCCGGACATGCGGGTCAGGCGCATCTCTGATTCGCCATCCGGGCCTACGAGCGCGGTGATCAGCTGTTGGCGTTTGAGCGCCACGCGCATGGCGTCGGCACCGTAGATCAATATGCCCGCTTTCGATGTATCAGGGCGCGCGAAATACCCCGCGGCGGAGCGGGGCGGCAGTTTCACGAAACCTCCGCCGCGAGGCGCAGCGCGATTTGGTCGGCGAGAATCACCATAAGCCGCGACTGGGCATCCTCCCGCGCGGCGCGGGTCGCCATGGGGCTGCCGGAGGCGGAGTAGCTGGTGAAGGCCTGTGTTGTGCCTTTGGCAACTGGATCGCTGTCGGTGTTCAGGAGCGTAAAGGTGGCGACGCCGGTGATGGAAAACCGTTCAATTTCCGACGTCCGTGTGATGACGCTTTCGGTTTCATCGAGCGCGACGTCCACGGCCAGCCTGTAGATCGCTTCGTCGGCGACGCCGAAGCGCAGCTCAAGTTCGCGAACGAGCTCGAACGCGCCGGGGCTGTCGGGCGTGCCGAATGATACCGCGCCGCGCAGCGCCTGGGCCTGGGACCCCGGCCCATAGACTGGGGTGAAGCCGCAGGCGCTCAGCGCCAGGAGCGCGGTGATCAGGATCAGGCGTGGGTCAAATGACGACATTCACAATCCGGCCGGGAACAACGATGAGCTTTTTGGGCGCGTTACCACCCAGCGCCTTCACCACAGCATCGTTGGCCAGCACGAGCTTTTCAACCTCGTCCTTGGGCATGTCCTTGGCCACGGTGATTTCATCCCGGCGCTTGCCGTTGATCTGGATGGGGAGTGTCACCGTGTCCTCCACCAGCATCGCCTCATCCGCTTGCGGCCAAGGGGCTCGTGCGCAGAGGCCGTCACCGCCCTGATGCGCCCAGATGTCTTCGGAAAGGTGCGGGGTCATGGGCGCCATAAGCTGGGCGAGGGTCATCACGGCCTCCCGCTGGGCGGCGTGGCTGGCTTTGGATTTTTGCAGCGTGGCGGTAAAGGCGTAAAGTTTGGCGATTGCTGCGTTAAAGCCAAAGCTTTCGACGCCGCTGGTCACGTCACGGATGCATTTGTGCATTTCGCGCAGGAGGTCCTGATCGCCCTGCCCCGGTGCGCTTTGGTCCATCTGTCCGATGCGGTCGCAGAGGTTCCAGACGCGGGTGAGGTGCTTGTAGGCCGCTTCCGCACCAGACGCGGTCCATTCCACGTCGCGTTCGGGGGGCGAGTCGGACAGCACGAACCAGCGCGCGGTGTCGGCGCCGAATTGGCTAACGATGGCCTGTGGATCGACGACGTTGTTTTTTGATTTGGACATTTTGGCGGAGGGGACGGTTTCGACCTCCATCTCGCCGACGAAGGCTTTGCCGTCCTTTAGCGTGACCTCTTCGGGGTAGTGGTAGACCGGGCGGCCATCCTTGACGGATTTGTAGATCGCGTGGGTCACCATGCCCTGGGTAAAGAGCGCGTCGAAGGGTTCGGCGGCGGTTTCGGGCAAGTGGCCGGTTTTGATCATCGCGCGGGCGAAGAAGCGGGAGTAGAGCAGGTGCAGAATCGCGTGCTCGATCCCGCCGATATACTGGTCGACATTCATCCAGTAGCCGACGGCCTCTGGCTCTGTGGGCGTTTCGGCACGCGGCGCGGTGAAGCGGGTGTAATACCAGGAGCTGTCGACAAACGTATCCATCGTGTCGGTTTCCCGCTGTGCAGGCGCGCCGCAGGCCGGGCACGGCACGTCGCGCCAGGTCGGGTGACGGTCGAGCGGGTTGCCGGGGATGGAGAAGTCGATGGGTTCGCCCGCGTTGTCGTAGGGCAGCTCGACCGGCAAATTCTCTTTCTTCTCCGGCACCACGCCGCAGGCGTCGCAGTGGACAACCGGGATCGGGCAGCCCCAATAGCGCTGGCGGGAGAGGCCCCAGTCGCGGAGGCGGAATTGGGTTTGGCCTGTGCCCAGCCCCTGGGCCTCGAACCAATCGATGGTGGCGTCGATAGCCTCCTGGCTGGTCACGTCGCCGACGCCTGCAAAGTGGTCGATGAAGCTGACGACCTCCGATTTAGCGGGCACGAGGGCCTCGTTGCCGACCTCGGTTGTGTCACCTGGCATGTAAAATGCGTTTTGGACGGGCAGGTCGTATTTGCGAGCAAAATCCAAGTCGCGTTGGTCGTGGGCTGGGCAGCCAAAGACCGCGCCCGTGCCGTAATCCATGAGGACGAAGTTGCCGATCCAGACGGGCAATTCGCGGTCGGGGTAGACCGGGTGTTTGACGCGCACGCCTGTATCGATGCCCTTCTTCTCCGCCTTTTCCATGGCGGCCTCGGTCGTGTCCATCTTGCGGCATTCGTCGATGAAAGCGGCGAGGTCGGGGCGGTCGGCCTCCAGCGCTTTGGCCACCGGATGGTCGGGGGCCACGGCGATAAAGGACGCGCCGCGCATCGTGTCGGGGCGGGTGGAGTAGCACAGGATCGGGTCGCCGCCATCCGTGCGCTCAAACCGGATCTCGATCCCGCGGGAGCGGCCGATCCAGTTTTCCTGCATCAGGCGGACCTTTGCGGGCCAGTCGTCGAGATCGCCCAGCGCATCGACCAGTTCGTCGGCCATGTCGGAAATCTTGAAAAACCACTGGGTGAGTTCGCGTTTTTCGACCTCAGCGCCGGAGCGCCAGCCCTTGCCGTCGATCACCTGCTCGTTGGCGAGCACGGTCATGTCCACCGGGTCCCAGTTCACGACGGCAGGTTTGCGGTCGATCAGGCCTGCGGCGAGCATATCGAGGAAAAGCGCCTGTTGCTGGCCGTAGTATTCGGGGTCGCAGGTGGCGAACATCCGCGTCCAGTCGAGGCTCAGGCCCAGGGGCTTCATTTGTTCGACCATCGTGTCGATATTGGCGTAGGTCCAATCCTTTGGATGCCCGCCGGAGGCCATGGCCGCGTTCTCAGCAGGCATCCCGAATGCGTCAAACCCCATTGGGTGCAGCACCGCGTGCCCGGTGGAGGATTTGTAACGCGCGATCACGTCCCCCATTGTGTAGTTGCGCACGTGGCCCATATGGAGGCGCCCGGATGGGTAGGGGAACATCTCCAACACGTAGTATTTGGGTTTGGACGGGTCGGCCTTGGCTTTGAAAATGCCAGCCTCTTCCCAGGCTTTTTGCCAACGCGCCTCGATAGCTGCGGGATCGTAACGGGACATGGGTCTGCTTTTTCGACTATGTGGGTGCGGGGTCGGGCCCCGCGTTCAGGGCGTTTAACGCAGCGCGTCGATGGTGCCGGTCCGCAGTTGCCGCGCGCGGGTGAGGATCGCGTTTTCGACCTCCCTCGCGGTGGCGTCGCTCGCTGGGCCGGCGCGCGTAAGGAGCGAAACTTTGAGCGAGCGCGCATCAAGCGCGGGGTCGGAGACGAGCACAGTCGCGCGGTAGGCTTGGGAGCCGCCGGGGGGCGTGCCAAAGCCAGTGACGATGACGCCGGTAAAGGGGTCGACGGTCTCGATGGGCAAAAAGCTCAGCACATCGAGGGAGGCGTTCCAGATGTAGCGGTTCACAGCGACGGTATCGCCGCCGCGCACGCGCACGGCTTGCTCCACCGGTTCCGCAGCTTCGCCGCGCGACAGGAGCGGTACACCAGAATTGCTCCCGCAGGCGGCCAAACCTGCCACGGCCAAAAGCCCAAATGTTCGGAAAACCTGCATCTGCGTCCTCAACTTCACTGCCCTAGCAATACAGAGCGACCCAGGCGGTGCCAAGCACTTACCCGCAGATAAGAAAAGGGCGGCCCCGAAGGACCGCCCTAAACTTGAGTTCTACTTCTAACTTAGAAGGAGAAGGACAGAGCGATGGTCGTGCCATCTTCCCAGTCGCCGGACATGTATTCGCCGTCACCGGTGCGGGTCTCGTCGAGATCAACATGCACGAGGGAGAGGGACGCGCCGCCACCCAGGTCGTAGTTGCCGCCGAGGTAGATGCCGTCGTCGTCACGGTTGTCGCCGTCCTGGAAGCCAGCGATCAGCTCGAGGCCGTTGCCGAGGTCGTACTTGCCGTCGACTGCAACACCGTCGTTGCCCTGGTCGTCTTCAAAGTCGACGCCGATGGTCAGCGGACCGGAAGCGTAATCAATGGACACACCCATGTTTGCGTCGCCGTTGCCCGCGTCTTCGGACACGTAGTACGCGCTCAGCGTTACGTCACCGACAGGGTAGCTCACTTTAACACCGGTGGACGTTTCGTCCGCCGCTGCGGCAAGACCGCTCTTAGTCACAGTTGCCACGGTCCAGGACAGGCCTGCTGCCGTGCCGGAAACGCTCAGACCAAGGATCTGGTTGCGTGTGTAATCTGCAACCGCGTCAAGGGCTTCGCCCTCTTCCTGGTATGCCAGCTTTGCGGTCACGCCGCCGAGATCGGCAGATACACCCACGGACAGCTGGGTCAGTTCAGCCGTCGTGCCCTGGTAACCAGCGGTTGCACCGCCGTCACGGTCACCGATGTAGTAGGAGACAGATGCGTCAACGTCGCCGAAGGCAATGTCGCCACGCAGGATTACGTCGCCTGCGCCACCATCTTGTGCGGAGAAGCCGTCGGACTCCATGTCACCAGCAGCGGACCAGTGGGTCGCAGCAGCAGTGTTCGTGTCACCAACGTGCAGGCTTGCCGTTTCGCCAGACAGCGACAGAACGAAGTCGGACACGTCAAGCGAGCCGGTGCCGTTTACTTCATCGTCGACAAGGTCGAGCTCTGCGCCGACTGTCACGTTCAGGCCGTTGTCGAGGTCCATCGACAGGGCTGCGTTGATGTCAACACCCCAGTCAAAGCCCTCTTCACGGGTTTCCGTCGTTGCCTGACCAGCGTTGGTCACGCCGGCGTCACCACCGGTGACATATTCAAAAGTAGCTGCGCCGGACCACGTCAGTTCCGCGGAGGCTGCGCCGCCGACGAACGCGATGGCCGTCGAAGCGAGAAGGATGCGTTTCATGTTATTCCCTCGTGTTTGCATTCTCGAGAATGCTTAATCCCCAGGTGTGGGTTTTAGCATGTGGAAGCGTAATGGTGCGCGGAGGGCCTCATGGTCAAGCGGGCTGGGCCTCCTAACTCGTGGTGCCACATAATTGATGCAAAGCGGTCACACACGTGTCAGGGGGCTGCGCGGGCATCCGCTGATCTGTGGCGGGGTTTGGTGGCGGTGGGCGCCCTAGCCTCGACCGCGGAGCGGGAGAAAGGGACGTAGGATCATGTCACTAGCTGAAATTTCAGGGCGTATTGAGGCGGCAGAGGCCGCAGTGGGGCGAGTTGCGGGCGCCACAACGCTGATCGCCGTCTCAAAAGTGCAACCCACTGACAGGGTCGCGGCGGTGCTGGATGGCGGCCACCGTGTCTTTGGCGAGAATCGGGTGCAGGAGGCGCAAGGCAAGTGGCCGGCTTGGAAAGACACCTACGAGGGAATCGACCTGCACCTGCTCGGGCCGCTTCAGACCAACAAAGCCCGGGCGGCGGTGGAGCTTTTTGACGTAATCCACACGCTCGACCGCCCAAAGCTTGCAACGACACTGGCGCGTTTGGCGCAGGAGCGGGGGGCGTGTCCGCAGCTCTTTGTTCAGGTGAACACGGGGGAGGAGCCGCAGAAGGCGGGCGTAGCGCCCCGCGATCTGGATGCGTTTGTGGCTGAGTGCCGCACGCTCGACCTGCCGCTCGCCGGGCTGATGTGCATCCCGCCGGTGGAGGAGGAGCCCGCGCTGCATTTCGCCTTGTTGGCGAAGCTGGCGGAGCGCAATGGGCTCACAGGGCTATCCATGGGCATGAGCGCAGATTTTGAGACGGCGATCCGGCTTGGCGCGACGCATGTGCGGGTTGGGTCTGCGATCTTTGGGGCGCGGGTGGCGGCTTAGGCGAGCCCCTTGCCAGCGTAAAATAAGTGTTGAGCTAAAGCGCCGGTCCGAGGGGTGGCGTTCGCGCCGCCCGTCAAACCAAAGGTTTGCCTTTGGCAAAACGGGGGCGGAACGGCGCGGCCCGACGTTGCCGTCGGGCGAGGATTCTGTGGCTAAGTAAGCGTCAAGGAGACAACCCAAGCAGTCTCAAAGGATAATGAGGCGCGTCTCGTGACGGATACGGGGCAAAAGCCAGCGCAGATCGCGGCGCGCGAGCGCGATGCAGCCCTCCGTCGGGTGCCCGGGTTTGCGCCATTGGTGGATAAAGATCGCCGACCCGCGCCCCTTCACGGCATAGGGCCAGTTCCAATCGGTGAGCACGATCGCGTCATAGAGCGGATCCGGGCGGCGCAGCGCCTCGTGGCTCGGCGCGTAGGGCGCGCGGACCATCATGTTGTAGTCTTCATCGCAGGGATCATCTGACCAAAGGTCGCCCGGTCGGATGGGCAGCGCCCAGTCAGCGGGCCGCGCCATGCGGTCGGGGCGGTAGAGCATACCCACCAGCCGGTGGGTGCCGCGCGGGGTGGCGCCGTCGCCCTCGCGCTTGCGATCCGTTAGGCCTGATCGCCCGATGGTGCAGGGCAGGAGGCGCCCAAAGGCGCGCAGCCCGCGCGGAGTGAGGACAAGGTCAGTGCGTTTCATCGCGCGCGCTCACAACAGGTGGCCTGACTTTTGCGCCTTTGTCCGCAGGTACGCTTCGTTGAGCGGGTTCAGCCCAACCTTGAGCGGCACGCGCGCGGCGACGGTGATCCCCTGTTCCTCCATGCGCGCCACTTTCGCGGGGTTGTTGGTCAGAAGGCGCACAGCGGAAAACCCCAGCTTGCGCAAGATGTCGGAGCCTAAGCGGAAATCGCGTTCGTCATCTTCGAAGCCCAGGCGGTGATTGGCCTCCACCGTGTCAAAGCCCTGATCTTGGAGCGCATAGGCCCGCATCTTATTGGCGAGCCCGATCCCGCGCCCCTCCTGATTGAGATAAAGGAGCACCCCTGCCCCGGCATCGCCCATCTGCGCGAGCGCGCCATGCAGTTGCGGGCCGCAGTCGCATTTCAGCGAACCCAGCACGTCACCGGTGAAGCAAGCGGAGTGGAGCCGGGCGAGCACCGGCTGCGCGCGGTCTGGGTCGCCGATCTCGACGGCATAATGCTCCTCCCCCCCGTCATCGGGGCGAAAGACGTGGAGGCGCCCGGCCTCGGACACCGACATCGGCAGGCGGGCGGAGACGACTTCGTCCAGCGGCGAGCGTTCGGCGGCGTGGGGTGTCAGGGCGGTGAGCCCGGTCACATCGCCAGCGGCCAGGACCAGCACGGCGGGCAAGAGGCGCGCGGCCTTTGCCAGCGCAATTCCAGCGCGGTGGATCGTGGCATCGCCACCGCGGGCGGTCTCGAACGGGCCTTTCATGGGCGTCGACATATCGTCGGTCGGGTCCGCCACCGACTGCACCCAGGCCAGCCCACGGTCGGGTGTCACCACGATGCGGGCCACGTCGCCGTCATAGGCCCGTGCGCGCAGGGTCTGAGCCCGCCAATCGGTGATGGCGAGGATCGGTTGTTCCGCCCCCGCCTTGATCGCGGCAAAGCGGGCGGCGCTCAGCGTTTCGACAGCAAAGACCAGCGCGCCGCCGATCACGACCGGCAGCCCCATGCGCAGATCCGCCCGGGCGCGGGCGGTTAGCTCTTCTTCTGTGGGGGCGAAACTCACCGGCCTGAAGGCTCCTCACCTCAATTTTTGAAACATTTCGCGCGGACGCGACACGGCTGCGTGATGGGTATGTTGCAAATCTTGCTCAACTCCCTGTTACGCCCGATGTCTTTGACAACACAAGACGGAGACCCCGCCGATGGCCCAACTCAAACGTATCTTGCTGATCGACGACGACGAAGACCTGCGCGAAGCGCTCGGCGAACAGTTGATCATGACTGAGGACTTCGACGTGTTCGAAGGCGGGTCCGGCGCGGAAGCGTTGGAGAAGATCAAGGAGGGCATTTATGACCTCATCATCCTCGACGTGGGTCTGCCCGACACCGATGGGCGCGAGCTTTGCCGGGTGATGCGCAAGCAAGGCGTCAAGAGCCCGGTTGTCATGCTCACAGGCCACGACACAGACGCCGACACGATCCTTGGCCTCGACGCGGGCGCCAATGACTACGTCACGAAGCCGTTCAAGTTCCCCGTCCTCCTCGCCCGCATCCGCGCGCAGCTGCGCCAGCACGAGCAGTCTGAGGACGCGATTTTCCAGCTTGGGCCCTACACGTTCAAGCCTGCGATGAAGATGCTCATCGACGAGGCCGACAAAAAGGTGCGCCTGACGGAGAAGGAAACGAACATCCTGAAGTTCCTCTACCGCTCCTCCGAAGGAGTTGTGGCCCGCGATGTGCTGCTGCACGAGGTCTGGGGTTACAATGCTGGCGTCACGACACACACGCTGGAGACCCACATCTACCGCCTGCGTCAAAAGATCGAGCCCGATCCCTCGAACGCGCGGCTGCTCGTGACCGAAAGCGGCGGCTACCGATTGGTGGCGTAAAAAGTTTGATCCAGATGCTGCGCCGCCGCGTAACATCAGTATTCCCTCGCAGGACTGGGTGAAATCCTGCACCTCCCTGTTGGACTTGGCCGGACTTCGTGTCCGGCCTTTTTTTTTGAATACCGCGGAGTTTCCCCACTGTTGCCACATCAGCGACCGATTGTTTCGGGATATGTTAACTATTGGGTGCATAGGATGCGGCATCCAACTGATCCCGCGCAGACCCGGGTTATGGTCTGCTTCCTCCCTGTTGGACTTGCCCGGGCCCAGTTTCATTTCTGGCCCGGGTTTTTTTTGCTAGTCTACCCCTATTCAATCTGGGGGAACTTTGATGGCTGATCCTTTTCAAGACGTCGACGCGGCAGGGCCGGAATTCATTGCGGCCTTTGCGGACAGCATGGATGTGCGGCAGTCCGATCCAACGATGGAGGCGATTGTTGCCGACTATCTGGGGCGGCTCAGATTCTCCGACCAGACGCTGACGATTGAGATTGGCGCGGGCGCAGGGGCCGTCACGCGCCGGGTTGCCGCGCGGGCTGCGCCGGGGCGGGTGATTGGGTTTGAGCCGTCCAGCGGGTTTGTGGAAGAAGCCCGCAAGCGGGCGGGCGATCATGCCAATCTGGAGTTCACGGTCGCGGATGGAGCGGCGTTGCCGCTGGAGGCGGGCAGCGTAGACCATGCTGTGATGCACACAGTGCTCAGCCATGTGACGGAGCCTTCGACCCTGCTTGCAGAGGCTCATCGCGTGCTCAAACCCGGCGGGACCGTTGTGGTGTGTGACGCAGATTTTTCAAAGTCCGCCATGGGCAATTTTCCCGACGATCCGCTCGACGCTTGCGCCCGAACCTTTGTCCGCGAGTTCGTGACAGAGGCGCATATGGGCGCCAAGGCTCGCCCGTTATTGCAAGAGGCTGGTTTTGTGGTGGACGCGTTCAACGTCACGAGCCGTGTGGTGCTCGATGGCAAGCAAATGCTGCCTTGGGTGGTGGAGACCTGCAAACTGATGGTCGCACGGGGCGAGATTGGGCAGCCGCTTGCAGACGCGCTCGCCGCGGAAAGCGCGCGCCGGGCGGAGGCGGGGACGTTTTATGGCTATCAGGCCTTCGTCACAGCCATCGCGCGGCGCAGCGATTGACGGGGCCTGCCCGGTCGTTACCCTGTCGCGTATGAAACTCACGCTCCACCACATCAATCTCAGCACCGACAAGGTGGAGGAGATGGACAGCTTTTACCGTGACGTCCTGGGCCTCGCGCGCGAGGACAGCGGGCTGCCGACGCTCGATAAGACCAAGGGGTACGCGGGCGATGTGGCGTTTGTCACCGATGGCCATGTGCAGACCCATCTGGCGCAAAAGGACGTGCATGCGGCGTTCAAGACGGGTTCGCATCTCAATCCGCTCAGCCGCGGTCACATCGCGTATCGCACCGATGATCTGGCCGCGTTCAAAGCGCATCTGGAGGCGCAGGGGATCCCCTATGCCGACTGGGGGCACACGGCGGTGGCGGGCTGGGCGCAGATCTTTTTCTACGACCCAGATGGGAACGTGATTGAGGTGCATCAGGTGATGGACTAGGCCTGCGGGATGTTTACGCTCGCAACCTGGAACATCAACTCCGTGCGGCTTCGCGCGGGCCTCGTCGTAAAGCTTTTGACGGAGGAAGCGCCGGATGTGCTCTGCCTCCAAGAATGCAAGAGCCCCGTCGACAAGATCCCGGTCGAGGACTTCGCCGCCGTGGGCTACCCCCATATCGTGGCGCGGGGGCAGAAGGGCTATAACGGGGTGGCGATCCTGTCGAAGATGCCGTTGGAGGATGCGGGGTCCCTGGACTTGGCTGACCTGGGCCATGCCCGCCACGTGGCCGCGCGGTTGCCCAATGGGGTGACGGTGCACAACCACTATATCCCGGCGGGCGGGGACATCCCGGACCGGGAAAAGAACGAGAAGTTTGACCAAAAGCTCCGCTACCTGACCGACATGCAGGCGCTGTTTCAGGCCGACCCGCCGCAGCGGTCGATCCTCGTGGGCGATCTCAACATCGCGCCGCGGGAGGATGATGTGTGGAGCCACAAGCAGCTCCTGAAAGTCGTCTCCCACACGCCGATCGAGGTGGAGCATTTCACCGCAACCCAGGCCGCCGGGAACTGGGTGGATGTGACGCGCCAGGACATCCCCGAGGGGCTGCTGTACAGCTGGTGGTCCTACCGCGCCAAAGACTGGGATGCAGCGGACAAGGGCCGCAGGCTCGACCATATCTGGGCCACGCCTGACATCGCGGGGGCGGCGTCTGGAAGCCGGGTGCTACGCGCCGCGCGGGGGTGGGAGAAACCATCGGACCACGCGCCGGTCTTTGCGACGTTCGGCTTCTGAACGTGAGGGTTATCGCTGCAAGAGAGGGGTAGAACCGGTATGCAGATTTCAGACGTCATTGACCAAACCACCTACCCCATCCACGACCCCGCCTTTGGCGCGGACTGCCAGGCGCGCCTCGACGCGGCGGGGGTGCTCGCCCTGCCCAGTTTCATTCGCCCCGCCGCGCTCGCCGCCATGGAGGCCGAGGCGGAGGCCGGACGGGCGGAGGCGTATTTTTGCGCCCAAAGCCATTCGGTCTACCTGACCCCGCCCGACGACACGTTCCCACTCGATCACCCCCGCAACCGCCAAGTGGTGTCGTCCAAAGGGTGCATCTGCGATGACCGCGTCGCCGACACCTCCCCCCTGCGGGCGCTCTATGACGCGCCGGAGTTTCGGGCGTTTGTTAAGGCGGCGACGGGGGAGGCGGAGCTGCACCCCTATGCCGACCCGCTGTCGTCGATCAACATCCACTATGCCGAGCGGGGGCAGGAGCTAGGGTGGCATTTCGATAACTCGTCTTTTGCGATCACGCTGCTGATCCAGAAACCCGACGCCGGCGCGCGGTTTGAGTATGTGAAAGACCTGCGCGATGCCGACGCGGGGGAGATGAACTATGAGGGCGTGGCGGAGCTCCTAGACGGCACCCTCACCCCATCCGTGCTGACAATGGAGCCCGGCACCCTCGTCCTCTTCCGAGGCCGCAACTCCCTCCACCGCGTGTCCCCGAATGAGAGCGACAGGACCCGGATGCTGGCAGTGCTGGCGTATAATTCGGAGCCGGGCATGAGCCTGTCCGAGAGCGCGCGGATGACGTTTTATGGTCGGTTGGGGTAGGGGGGCGGGTCGTTGACGCGGCCTCCGAAAGCGGCGAGCGTTTAGGCAGGAGGCGGACGATGACGGAAGCGGAAAAGGCCTATGCTGCGGCGGAGCGGCTGATTGAAGAGGCGCGCGAAAATGATGGCGCCTACGGCATCAGTTTTGAGAGGCCTGAGTTCAAGTACCTGCACTCCATCCCACCTCAGATTTCTGATCTGCCCCGACTTACTAATGTTTGCCTGAACTTTACTGAGATCACCGATTTGGAGCCTTTGCGTTCCATTCACACGATAGACACTCTGGCAGCTATTGGGTGTCCCGTCGTGTCACTTACGCCACTCTGCGAACTCACGAGACTGAGTAGCCTCTACCTACAACAGACCCTTGTTGAAGACCTCCAACCCTTGGCGGGTTGCTCCGATTTGCGGGTCTTGGTGCTAGACGAGACGGAAGTGAGCGATTTGCGTCCACTGGCTAAACTGACAGACCTAAGGATCTTGGCGTTTGGCAGAACGAGAGTATCGGACCTTACGCCGCTGTCAAAACTCGAATATCTCGAAAGCATCAGCGCGAGCGATACCCCCGTGAACAGCATTGAAGCGTTGGCCACCTTAAGATGGCTGACCAGAATCGGCATCCAGGGGACGATGGTGTCTGACTTGCGGCCCTTGCTAAAGCTACGTCGGTTGCGCTTAGCCAATGAAGGCGTGGGAGTAGATTTCAGACGGACGCGAGCCACTGAAATTGATGCTGAGCTAAAACGTTTAGCTTCGCCGGGCCCCGGTCCGCTTCCTACAAAAGAGTTGTTTGCGTACTTGGAGGATTGGGTGCCGCCAGGTACAGTTGCGAAGCCGCCAGCGACAGAAGTCCAGCGCGAGCCAGCGCTTGGGACAATTGCCCAGGCAGTGCTTTCGACCCCTCCGGCGAAGATCAGAGCGGTTTTGCGGCAAGACTATCCCCAGTTTCGCGCGCGAGCGGCGCACTTGGTAGAACAGGTGGCCAAGGAGCAGGCGGCCCATGCGGTGATGCCCATTCCGAATACAGAGGACGGGGTAGAGGAATATTATGCGAAGAAGGCGTTCCTCGACACGGTGAAGGCCGGGTTGATAACGCTCTATGATGACCTGCCTGAGGGAGCGTCTTTGGAGATCGGCGAGCCTGAAGCCAAAGGTCTGCGAGACAAGCTCGTGGAAGTGGCAAAGACGGCAGATCAAGCGATCGCCTATCTCGACGCCCAAGATGGGACCTACGGCGGGCTCTATAAGATTGGGCTGATCTCGTCCGTGGCGGGGTTGATGTGTTTGATTCCGGGAGTGAGCTTCTTGCCAGCCATACTTCTGCCTGCGGGTGTTTTGGGTGCAAAGACAATCAAGCTGCATGTGAAGAACAAGACCGGAAGCTGAGACCCCGCCCGGTGGCACCACCGGGCAGCCCCCGTCCGCCCCCATGGGCGGGGGCTACTCCCCCGCCCGCGGACGGGAACTGCCCTCAGCAATTAAGAGACACTCGCTCCGCCCTTGTCCCGCGCCCACTTCGCCCGCATATACGCGGCAACGGGATAGGAGAGCGGATATGCTCGAGCTGAATGCGGGGCCGGGTGCGGCTGATTTGATCAAGGACGGGTCCGAGGCGACCTTTATGGTGGATGTGGTGGAGGCCTCTAACGAGGTGCCCGTCATCGTGGATTTCTGGGCGACCTGGTGCGGGCCGTGCAAGACGCTGACGCCTGCGCTTGAGGCGGCGGTGACCAAGGCCAAGGGCTCGGTGAAGCTTGTGAAGGTCGATGTGGACCAGAACCAGCAGATCGCGGCGCAGCTGCGCATTCAGTCGATCCCGACCGTCTATGCCTTTTACAAGGGTCAGCCTATCGACGGGTTCCAGGGCGCGCTACCCGGATCCGAGATTGACGCATTCATCGAGCGTGTGGCGCAAGCTGCGGGCGGGTCTGCCGATGGCGGGCTGGGCGAGGCTGTGGAGGCGGCAGAGGAGATGCTGGCCGAGGGCGCGGTTGCGGATGCGGCGCAGACCTTTGCGGCGGTCTTGGGCGAGGATGGCGCGCATGCCGGGGCCTATGGCGGTCTCGTCCGGGCCCATGTGGCGCTGGGTGAGCTCGATCAGGCGGAGGCGATCCTGAACGGGGCCCCTGCGGAAATTTCCGACGCGCCCGAGCTTGAGGCTGCGCGCGCGCAGCTCGAACTCGCGCGTCAGGCGGAGGATGCGGGCCCCGTGGCGGAACTGCGCGCCGCGGTGGAGGCGAATGCGGATGACCACCAAGCGCGGTTTGACCTGGCCCAGGCGCTCCATGCCAGTGGCGACGCGGAGGCGGCTGTGACGGAGCTTCTGGAGCTCTTTCGCCGGGATCGGGAGTGGAACGACGGCGCGGCCAAGACGCAGCTCTTTACCGTCTTTGATGCGCTCAAGCCAAATGATCCCATTGTGCTCAACGGGCGGCGCAAGCTGTCGTCGATGATCTTTGTCTGATCGGTCCTAAGCGCTACCTCTGACACATGACTTGGTCCGGCGATCTCCCCGATACACTCCCGATCTTTCCCCTGCCCGGCGCGCTGCTGTTGCCCCGGGCGCGGCTGCCGCTGCATCTGTTTGAGCCGCGGTATCTTCAGATGCTGGAGGACGCGCTCAAGACGCGGCACCGGCTGATCGGCATGATACAACCCTATGAGGGGCCCGGCGGCGAGCGGCTCCATACGATTGGCTGCGCGGGCCGTGTCAGCGGGTTCTCGGAGACCGAGGATGGCCGCTACATGATCACGCTGGCCGGGATTTCCCGGTTCAGGGTCTTGGCAGAGGTCGACGGGTTTACCCCGTATCGCCGGTGCGAGGTCGATTGGTCCGATTTTGGCCGCGATATGGGGCCGACCGAAAAGGACACCGGCTTTGACCGGGATCGGTTCATGGACACGCTGCACCGCTACTTTGCCTCGCAAGCGCTGTCCACCGATTGGGACAGCTTGAAGGAGGCGGAGGACGAGCTGCTCGTGAACTCGCTTTCGATGCTGTGCCCGTTCGAGCCCGAGGACAAACAAGCCTTGCTAGAAGCCCCGTCGCTTGCCACGCGGCGGGAGACGTTGGTGACGTTAATCGAATTCGCCCTGCGGGGCGGCCAAGGTGATGAGTTGATGCAATGAGCGCTGGATTTGACCGCAAAATGCTGGAGGCGCTGGTCTGCCCCCAAACGCGCCAACGGCTGAGCTATGACGCTGAGGCGCAGGAGCTGATCAGCCGGGCGGCGCATCTGGCCTATCCGATCCGGGATGGGATCCCGGTCCTGCTGGTCGACGAAGCGCGCCAGCTCGACTGAGGTGATGCGAGAGGCCAGCCCCTCGCGCTCCCCGAAGTATTTTTGGACATAAGAAAGGTGGGAAGCGGCTTTGGCCGTGGGTTAAAGCCCTTCACCCCGGAGAAGACGGGGGAGATCACCGGTGAGGCCTGCCGCTTCCCGCATGAACCCGGCGCGGAGTTTGGGGATCGCGTTCACGGCGCCAAGGCCCAGATTGCGCAGGCTGCGCAGCGGGCCGCTTGTGTTGGAAAAGAGCCGATTGAAGCTGTCTGTGGCCAGCGCCAGCGTGGCAGTGTCAAAGCGGCGCCAGCGCGCGTAGCGGTCGAGCACTTGGGCGCTTCCGATATCTTCGCCGCGGCGCCGCGCGAAGATCAAGGTTTCGGCCAGCGCGGCGACGTCCTTCATCCCGGCGTTCAGGCCTTGGCCTGCGATGGGGTGGATGCCGTGGGCTGCGTCCCCCACCAGTGCGAGGCGCTCGGCGGTAAAGCTTTGCGCGAGTGACAGCGACAGCGGGTAGGTAAAGCGGTCGCCCGCCAGGGTGATGTCGCCCAGAAAGTCGCCGAACCGGGGGCGCAGCACGGCGAGGTAGGCGTCATCGGCCATCGCCGCAATCTCCGCCGCGCGGCGGGTGCGTTCGGTCCAGACGACGCCCACGCGTTGCTCTGTCAGAGGCAGAATCGCCAGCGGCCCCTCGGGCAGAAAGAGCTGGTGGGCGATGCCGTCATGGGGTCGCCCAACGTTGAGCGCGCAGACGAGGGAGGTTTGGCCGTAATCGGACACGAGCCGCTTGATGCCTGCGCGCTCAGCCGTCCCGCTGCTGCGCCCGTCGCAGCCGATGAGGATGGGGGCGGTGAGCGTCTCCCCCGTGCTAAGCGTCACGGTAGCCGCGCCAGGGGCGACGTCCTGGGCCAGCACTGACACACCCGCGAGGTGGGTGAGGTTTGGGGTCCGCGTCTCAGCATCCAGCAGCGCGGCGCGTGCGTGGCGGTCTTCGACCATGTAGCCCATGGGGTCGGGCCCAATCTCAGCGTGATCAAAGTGCATGAAGTAGCCGGTGGGCTTTTGCCCGGTCCGGCCCTGGGACACCTTGATCGCGTTCATGGCTTGGGCATTCGGCGCCAGCGCGTCCCAGAGCCCTAGCGCGCGCAGCATCCGGGTCGTGGCCAGCGCCATGGCGTAGCTGCGCCCGTCAAAGCCCGGCTTGGCGCGCGTGGCCTTGGGCAGCGCGTCGATCAGCGTCACGTTCAGCCCGCCCTGAGCCAGTGCCAGCGCCAGGGTGGAGCCCACGAGGCCGCCCCCGGTGATCAGTACATCGGTCGTCATGGGCTGACATATGGCGGCGGGCGCGGCGAAGTAAATGCGCGCCATTGTCCGCGCGCCGGGCGCGGGCTAGGACAAGGGCTATGGATTGGCAGAACTTGACCGCAGCAGAGCAAGGCCGTGCCATTGGTGCGGGCGACCTCGACCCCGTCGATATCACCGAAGGCTACTTGGACGCAGCCGCGGCCCACCCCCACGCGGACCGGATCTATGCGCGCATGACCGCGGACCGCGCAAGGGCGGAGGCCGTGGCCGCCCATGACCGCGCCAAGGCCGGGATGCGGCTGGGGCCTTTGGATGGCGTTCCGATCTCCTGGAAGGACCTGTTTGACAGCGCGGGTGTCGGGACGGAGGCCGGGTCAGCCCTGCTGAAGGGCCGCGTGCCCGGGCGGGACGCGGAGGTTTTGGCCGCCGCCACGGCGGGCGGGCTGATCTGCTTGGGCAAGACCCATATGTCGGAGCTCGCGTTTTCGGGGCTGGGGTTGAACCCGGTCACGGCCACGCCGCCCAATGTGAACGACCCGGCGCTGATTTCCGGGGGGTCGTCATCGGGGGCGGCGGCGTCTGTGGCCTTTGGGCTCGCCTCCGCGGGGATTGGGTCGGACACTGGCGGTTCGGTGCGCATTCCCGCCGCTTGGAACGACCTTGTGGGGCTGAAAACCACGTCGGGGCGGGTGTCGCTCGCGGGTGTTGTCCCGCTGTGCCTGCGCTTTGACACGGTGGGCCCGCTGGCGCGCAGCGTGGAGGATGCCGCGCTGCTCCTTGCCGCGCTGGAGGGCGCGCGCGCCCCGGATTTGACCGGCTCTGATCTCTCCGGCGCACGGCTCCTGGTGCTCGACACTGTGGCTTTTGACGCCATTGAAGACGCCCCCGCCCAAGCCTTTGACGCGGCGGTGGCGCGGCTGGAAACGGCGGGCGCGCAGATCACACGGCGCGCAGTGCCTGCCGTGGCGGAGGCGATGACGCTCACCGGGACGCTTTACGCGCCGGAGGCCTATGGGCTTTGGAAAGACGTCATCGAGGCCGCGCCGCATAAGATGTACGCCGAAATCCTGGAACGCTTTCGCGGCGGGGCAGCGGTGTCCGCCCCTGACTATGTGGCGGGCTGGGCCCGGCTGGAGGCGCTCAGGGGCGCCTACCACGAGGCCGTCGCGGGGTTTGATGCGGTCATCTTGCCCGCCTCGCCCATCCTGCCGCCCAATATCGCGCGGCTCGAAAGCGATCACGCCTATTACGTCGAACGCAACCTGCTGGCGCTGCGCAACACACGGATCGGGAACCTCATGGGCTCCGCGGCGTTGACGCTGCCCACGGGCGTGCCGTCCTGCGGGTTTATGCTTATGGCGCCGCCCATGGGTGAGGCGCGGCTGCTCAGGCTCGGCGCTGCGGTGGAGCGGGTGTTGCGCGAGAACCCCGCCTGAGCGGCTGCGCGCGTTTGGTCTGGACGCGTGAGTCTTTGGTGAGCTAAGCTGTCTGAAACGGGGCAAAAGACCCCACTTTTGAGGCAGACCTGGATGACCCCCGAGCGGTTTCAAACCCTCCCGGATGCGACGTGGCCGCGTTTGCGCGCGCTTCTTGACGCGCATCCTGCCGGTGGCACGCCCGTGAATATGACCATTGGGGAGCCCAAGCACCCCTTTCCCGACTGGCTGCCGCAGATGCTCGACAGCCACGCGGATGGCTACGCGAAGTACCCTGATAACAACGGCTTACCTGAATTGCGGGAGGCGATCAGCGCCTGGATCGCGCGGCGTTATGGCGTCACGGTCGACCCCGACACGCAAGTGATGGCTCTGAATGGCACGCGCGAAGGGCTCTTTAACGCGGCGCTGGCGCTGTCGCCCAGCGCGGGGCGGCCTGCGGTGCTGCTGCCGAACCCGTTCTACCCGGTCTATGGCGTTGCGGCTTTGGCTGTGGGGGCCGAACCGGTTTATGTGCCCGCGACGCGCGCCACCGGCCACCTCCCCGATTACGCGGCGCTGCCCGCCGACGTGCTCGACCGCACCACCATTGCTTATGTCTGCTCCCCCGCGAACCCGCAGGGGCGCGTGGCGAGCGAAGACTATTGGCGCGACCTGCTCACCTTGGCGGAGCGGTACGATTTCCGCATCTTCTCCGACGAATGCTACTCAGAAATCTACCGGGATGCCCCACCCCCCGGCGGGCTCGCTATGGCGGAGAAATTCGGCGCCGACCCGGAGCGGGTCACGGTGTTTCATTCGCTGTCCAAGCGGTCGAATCTGCCCGGGCTTCGATCCGGCTTTGTCGCGGGCGGACCGCGCACGATGGTGGAAATCAAGCGCCTGCGCGCGCTCGCGGGGGCGCCGCTGCCCAATCCGGTGCAGAAAGTCAGCGCCGCAGTTTGGGCCGATGAAAGCCACGTCATCGCAAACCGCCAACTCTATACGGACAAATTTCAGAAAGCTGACCACATTTTCGCCGGGTTTGAGGGCTATGAGAGCCCCGAAGCCGGGTTTTTCCTGTGGCTCGATGTGGGCGATGGCGAGCAGGTCGCGCTCGACCTCTGGAAAACAACTGGCGTGCGCACCCTACCGGGCGCGTATCTGAGCAGAGACGTCCAGGGCATGAACCCTGGCGCAACCTATATCCGGGTGGCCCTGGTCGCCCCAATGACAGAGATGGTCGATGGGCTCACCCGCCTGCGCAACCATCTGCAAAAATGACGGAGCGAGGCAAAGATGGCGTATCAGACCCGAGGACGTGACCCGCTGCTGGACCAATCCATGCAGGAGGCCCTGGAACGCCGCGGGCGGGAGCTTTTGGGGATCATCCTCATGGCTGTTGGGCTCGTGGCCGCGCTGATCATCGCCTCCTATTCGCCGGATGATCCGAATTGGATGGTGGCCACCGATGCCGACATCCAAAACATCTTTGGCCGCGCGGGTGCGACGATTGCGGCGCCGCTCTTTATGATTGTCGGCTGGGGGGCGTTTGGCATCGCGGTTGTGCTGATGGTTTGGGGCGCGCGCATCACGTTTGACATCGGGCGCGAGCGCGCCTTTGGGCGGCTGATCTTTGCGCCGATCGCCATTGCGCTGGGGTCGGTCTATGCCGCCACGCTCCTGCCGCCCCAGGGGTGGAGCCATTCCTTTGGCTTGGGCGGGCTTTTTGGCGACACGGTGCTCGTGATGATCTTGCAGATCATCCCAGGCTCCGCCGCGCTTGGGGCTAAGATCATCTCGCTCATCTCTGGGCTCGTGATCCTGGTCGTGGGGGCCTTTGTGCTCGGCTTCAACTGGGCGGAGCTTTACCGCCTGACCCGCTGGATGATCCTGGGGCTCGTGATCTTTTACGCCTTTGGGATGCGCCTGATTGGGCGGGGTGCGCGGCTTGGCGCGACGGCCAGCATTGGCGCCGCCCAGCGCTACCAGACCGCCCGCGCTGCCCGCCGTGACGTGGCAGAGGACGATGACAGTTTCTGGAATGCCCATGCCGATGGGTCCGAGGGTGTAGACGATGACAGCGCCCGCGTGGCCCAGGTCATCCGCGCCAACCTCGCAGGCGAACCAGAGGAGCCGCCCCTAACGGCCCCCGCACCGCTGACGGCCACGCCGCTCGTCGCGCCCGTGGCCCCGAAATCCGGCCTGCGCAGCCTCGTTCCCGGCTTTGGAAAGCGCGAGCTACCCGAGCCCGAGCTTGTGACGCCCGCCCCCCATGACGTCCCCTATGAGGCCCCAGTGGAGGAAAGCTCCGAAGATCGTGTGCGGTCCAAGATCGAGCGCGCGATCCAGTCGCGCAGCCGCGAAGAGGCGCTCGCGCCCGCGCCAGTGGCACCGCCTGTGATGGCCGCGGCGCCCGTCGATGACGGCTACCTGCGCCCCGAACCTATGCTAACGCGCGCCCGCGCTGCCGTGTCCCAGCCGCTTGTGGCGCCGCCGCCACCGTTGCCGGAGACGCCCGAAGCCCCACAGATGCAGGTCCCTGCGGCAGAGGACGACGCCTATATGCTCGACGCCGAAGACGCGGTGTTCCTCGAGCCCGACATCCCCTCAGACGTGGAGCTCATCGACATGGACGCGCCAGCGCCGGCCCCTGTCTTTGACCGCATCCCGGAGCCTGAGCCCAAAAAGGTCGTCCAGCACGCGCCCAAAAAACCGGCCAAGCCATCGTCCCGCGCTATCGCGGAGGCGCAACCAAAGCTTGCGTTTGACGACAGGCGCCCGGCCTACGAGCACCCGCCGCTGGCGCTGCTCATGAACCCCGACCAGGTCGAACGGCACCACCTGAGCGATGAAGCGCTGGAAGAAAACGCGCGGATGCTTGAGTCCGTGCTCGACGACTACGGCGTCAAAGGCGAGATCGTGAGCGTCCGCCCTGGCCCTGTTGTCACAATGTACGAGCTGGAGCCTGCGCCGGGCCTCAAAGCCTCCCGCGTGATCGGGCTGTCCGACGACATCGCACGGTCGATGTCGGCGCTGTCGGCACGCGTGTCCACCGTGCCAGGCCGCAGCGTTATCGGGATCGAACTGCCCAATGAAAAGCGGGAGATGGTGGCGCTGCGCGAGCTCCTATCGGGTCGCGATTTCGGCGACACCAATATGCGCCTGCCGCTGGCCTTGGGTAAGGATATCGGCGGCGATCCGATTGTGGCGAACCTGGCCAAGATGCCTCACCTGCTGATCGCGGGGACGACGGGTTCTGGTAAATCCGTGGCGATCAACACGATGATCCTGAGCTTGCTCTACAAGCTGACGCCCGAGGAATGCCGGTTGATTATGATCGACCCTAAGATGCTGGAGCTCAGCGTCTATGACGGCATCCCGCATCTGCTGAGCCCCGTGGTGACAGACCCGAAAAAGGCCGTCGTGGCGCTCAAGTGGGTCGTGGGGGAGATGGAGGAGCGCTATCGCAAGATGTCCAAGATGGGCGTGCGCAATATCGAAGGCTTCAACTCCCGCGTGGCGGATGCGCTGTCGAAGAACGAGATGTTCAGCCGCACGGTGCAGACGGGCTTTGATGATGAGACGGGCGAACCGGTGTTCGAAACCGAGGAGATCATGCCGGTCAAGCTGCCCTATATCGTCGTCATTGTGGACGAGATGGCCGACCTGATGATGGTCGCGGGTAAGGAGATCGAGGCCTGCATCCAGCGTCTGGCACAGATGGCGCGGGCCTCGGGCATCCACTTGATCATGGCCACACAGCGCCCGTCGGTGGATGTGATCACCGGCACGATCAAGGCGAACTTCCCCACCCGGATTTCGTTCCAGGTGACGTCGAAGGTCGACTCGCGGACCATCCTTGGCGAGATGGGCGCAGAGCAGCTGCTCGGGATGGGCGACATGCTCTATATGGCGGGCGGCGCCAAGATCACCCGCGTTCACGGGCCCTTCTGTTCCGACGAAGAGGTCGAAGAGATCGTGACCTACCTCAAGGCCTACGGACCGCCCGACTATGTCGGTGGCGTCGTCGAAGGTCCGTCTGACGAGAAATCGAGCGACATCGACGCCGTGCTCGGCCTTGGCGCGACGGGCGGCAACACCGATGGCGAGGATGCGCTTTACGATCAGGCGGTGGCGATTGTGATCAAGGATCGCAAGTGTTCGACCTCCTACATCCAGCGCAAGCTGGCTATCGGCTATAACAAAGCCGCGCGCCTCGTGGAGCAGATGGAGGACCAGGGCGTCGTGAGCCCCGCCAACCACGTGGGCAAGCGGGAGATCCTGGTGCCAGAGCAGGCTTAGACGTTCGCTGCGCCCAGTCTGGCGAGATTAACTTAGCGGCTAAGTACGCGCCCGACGGCACCATCGGGCCGCGCCGTTCCGCCCCCGTTTTGCTGAAGGCAAACCTTTAGTTTGACGGGCGGCGCTATAGCTCAGACCGTGTGTGATCGCCAAGTCGAGGCGAGTTCTACCGCTCTGCCCAGGCCTCCTGCTCCGCGATCAGGTTAAAGAGCCGGTTGGGCACCCGTCCGCCGGTCTCTAACGTGTCGAGCGTTACCGTCGTCTGCCCCCCTGCCCCATCGTGGATCACCCACTGCCGGAGCGCGAGCGGGCTGCCCGCAAAGGTCAGATCGATAAACCCGTATTCCGCGTAGTCGGGATCCTGGGCGCGCAGCGTGGCGGAGCTTTCGTCGCTCACAAAGCCTGCCAGCGTCTCCGAGCCCGCCAGGTCCACGTTCCGTTCAAGCAAGAGCCACAGCGGCGTTTGGCGCAGCGGATAGCGGCTGGGCGTGTCCGATCGCGGGTCAAACACGGCGAGAGCGCCGCCGCCCGCGATCACCATCGCCTCCACCGGGGGGTCATAGTTGAACCGCATCCGCCCGGGCCGCTTGATCCAAATCTGGCCTGTGCTGGTCACGCCATCGGCGTCGACCTGGGTAAACCGGCCCTCCGCCGTGGTGAGCCCATTGAGATAGGCGTTGATGTCGTCCAGCGTCACCGCGTCGCTGGCCAGGGCCGGGCCCGCCAGCGTTGCGGCCGCGAGCCCTGCTAAGACGTGTCGACGTGTTGTGCTCATCACTCATCTCCATCCGCGCTTCGGTCTTTCGATACTGACCACATATGCACCCGCTAGGCGATAACACCCCGCGCTGCAAAAGGGACACAGGGGGACCACCGAAATGTGACTGTTGACCGCGGGTAAGAACGTGCCAGAAATACCCGCAGAAGTTGTCCCTAGCTTGTGTCAAAATCGACCTATATGCAGGGCCTAGTGTATCGTACGGTGAGGGTCGCAAGCGACATGTCAGATCAGTCTCTGCTCGAGGGGCCCACACATGCTGGGCGCGATAAGCTCCTGGATGGGGCCATTCGGTGCCTCAACGATCACGGGCTTCACAACACCACGGTGCGTATGATCGCCGAATACGCGGGCGTCGCACCGGGATTGGTGCGCCACCACTTTGGCGGCAAGGACAACCTGCTTGAGGAATGCTTTCGCTGGCTCAATGACCGCGCCATGGTGCGCATCGAGGCGGCGATGGAAACCGCCGAACGCGACGTGGGGCTCGCCGTCCAGCAGCTCTTTTTGGCCTACTTCCCCAGCGACACGTCCGAGCAGGTGCATATGCGCGTGCTCGTCACGTTCTGGAGCGCGTCGCTCTCGCAGGAGGAAATGGCCGAGCTGCAAAGCGCCTGCTACCGGCGCATGGACGAATTGCTGGTCAAGTTTGTGGACAGCTTCATCCCTGATGTGCCCGATAGTGCGCTGCTCGCCGACAGCTTTGCAGCGATGATGAAGGGCTTTTGGTTCCGCTGTTATACTGAACCGCAGAACATGACGCCCGAACGGGTGATGGCGGCCGCCAGCCAGATGACGGGCCTGCTGGTCAAGGCCAGCAGTCCTTAACTCAGACCACGATATAGCCCTGCTGCATCGCACGCGCGACCGCGTGGGTCGTGTTCATCGCGCCAAGCTTAAAGCGCGCGGATTCGATATAGACCCGCAACGTATGCTCTGAAATCGCGAGGCTATCGGCCACCTGGGCCCGGCTGTAGCCCACAGCGAGCAGGGTCATGGCGTCGACCTCCCGCGGGGACAGACCTTTGGTGGGGCCCTTTTCGGCGATGCCCTCGAACTCCAACGCCTTCTGGTTGAAAAGATGCGCCACCAGGATCAGCTCGCGCCGGTGCTGGTCGCAAAAGGCAGCCCAGGCGGCGTCATCGCAGGAATGGTTCACGGTAAAGAGCGCGAATTGCCCGATGGGCCCGCGGATGGGGATCGAAAACCCCTGATTGCCGACCCCATGGCGGCGCGCCTCCTTAAAGAAGTCGCGCGCACCCTTGGAGCTCCAGTCGAGCCGCTTCCAGTCCACTGGGTGGAACCGCGCGTAGCAGCCGATAATCACCGGATCGACGCGCAGGTAGTCCCGGTCGATGTAGAGCTGCGCCCAGGCGGGGTCATAGGTGCCGCAGCCGTACTGTTCCCCCTTGGATGACACCCAGTGATAGACGATGTGATCAATGGCATACGCGTCGCGCAGCTCCTCTGATCGGTGTTGAAGGTCTTCAAGCGTCTCCGCTTGTTCGAGCTTCTCGATAAAGCGTTGGCTCAATTGCCCCATCAGTTCCTACCACCCGGAGGTGGCCTCCCTGTGCCGGTGTCTTCAATTCATGCGCAGCAACATCGAGAGTGATATCGAGCTGCCGAGCGAGCCGGGGCAGGTCATGGTCCTGTGCGTATGCTTTGAGGTCGCGCAGGACATCTGTGATCCAGTCCGTCTCCACAGCAGCCTCGTTAGGGAAAGTTAATAGAGTGTTAATGTTGCGGTATCACGGACCCAAAATCGCGTAAATTCGCTGATTTCACCTCCCCATAAATGGGGAGGGGTGGGTGCTGTAGGGCCCTGAAATCCCCGGATCGCATAAAAAAAGGCCGCTGTTGCGTGACAGCGGCCCTCTCGAATCATGGGTAGGCGCCTATTTCCCGGCGTCGAGCACCTCTTCGAGCGTGCGCAGGCCGGTTTGTGGCGACTGCACGAGCACCGACATGTTGCCGGGCTTGTGCTCGTTCTTGAGCATTTTGGTGTGCGCCTCCGGGATTTCCGCCCAGGGGAAGACCTCCGACATGCAGGGGTCCAGGCGGCGTTCGACCATCAACTTGTTTGCTGCCGACGCCTGTTTCAGGTGCGCGAAGTGCGACCCCTGCAGGCGCTTTTGGTGCATCCACATGTAGCGGACGTCAAAGGTGCAGTTGAACCCGGTCGTGCCCGCGCAGATGACGACCATGCCGCCCTTTTTGCAGACAAAGGTGGACACGGGGAACGTGGATTCGCCGGGGTGTTCGAACACCATGTCGACGTTGTTGCCCTTGCCGGTGATGTCCCAGATCGCCTTACCGAACTTGCGCGCTTCCTTGAACCACTCCGCATATTCTGGCGTGTTCACGGTGGGGAGCTGCCCCCAGCAGTTGAAGTCTTTGCGGTTCAGCACGCCCTTGGCACCCAGGCCCATGACAAAGTCGCGCTTGGATTCATCCGAGATCACGCCAATGGCGTTGGCGCCCGCGGTATTGATCAGCTGGATCGCGTAGGAGCCGAGGCCACCGGACGCGCCCCAGACGAGCACGTTTTGGCCGGGCTTCAGGTCGTGGGGTTCGTGGCCAAAGAGCATCCTGTAGGCAGTGGCGAGCGTGAGCGTGTAGCAGGCGGCCTCCTCCCAGCTCAGGTGTTTGGGGCGCGGCATCAATTGCTGCGCTTGCACATTCGTGAACTGCGCGAAGGAGCCATCGGGCGTCTCGTAGCCCCAGATGCGCTGGCTCGTGGAATACATCGGGTCGCCGCCGTTGCATTCCTCGTCGTCGCCATCGTCCTGGTTGCAGTGGATCACGACCTCGTCGCCGACCTTCCAGCGCTTTACCTTGTCGCCCACAGCCCACACGATGCCCGACGCGTCGGAGCCTGCGATGTGGTAGGGCGCGCCATGTCCGTCAAAGGGGGAGATCGGCTGGCCGAGACCCGCCCAAACCCCATTATAGTTGACGCCAGCGGCCATCACGAGGACCAGCACCTCGTTGGAATCGAGCGTGGGCACATCCACGACTTCGACCTCAAACGCCTTGTCTGGCGTGCCGTGACGTTCACGCCGGATCGTCCAGGCGTACATCTGTTTGGGCACAAACCCCATGGGCGGCATTTCACCGACCTCATACAGGTCCTTCTCGGGGGCGTCGTAGGTAAAGACGGTCTCCTGGGCATCGAGTGCCATGGCTTCACTCCTGTGGCTCTGCTGCGGCGCAGAATCACTGCGCCCGGTTCGCTGGATGTAGCGCCCGCAGCGCAACATAGCAACTCATGGATGGCCAATATTGAAATTTTATTACTTGTCGGGTTCGGCGGAGGGTTCCGATAGGAAATGCTCGATTGAGGCCGCGTAGAAGTCGAGCAGCGGCGCGTCGGTGATGGTCAGCGTGTCGCCATCGGCAACGGCCTCCCGCAGGATCAGCATCCGCAGCCCCACATCCACCGCGTAGCTCACATCGTCCCGCGGCAAGTGCACATGGGCCCGCGGCGCAGCGGCCCGCAAGCGGTCGGCAAAGGCGGCGATCTCGTCCCGCGTCGTGGCCCCGCGTTTCAGCGCCAGCGCCACCAGCGCCACCGGCAGCACGGGGATCACGTCGCGGATGCGTTGCATCAGCACCCGCGCGACATCCTTGGTGGAGGCGTCTTGCATAGACGCGAGCGACAACGGCTCCCCAAAGCTGACCGCGGCATAGCCAAAACGATAAAACCGCCGTGTGAGGCGCAGCCACAGCTGTTTGAGCGCAAAGCCCGCCACGACCGAAATCTTGGCCCGAAAGCGGCGTTCACCCGACACGCCCGCGGCCATCAGAATGCGATCCTCCAGCACGCGGTCGTAGTTGAGTGCCACCGGCACAAACACCACGTCCCGCGTTCCCAGATCGGCGCCCGCAGTCACGTAGTTCAACAGCCCCATCTTCGGCGGCGCCGTGCGCCCGTCGAGGCTAAGCCCGCCTTCGGGAAAAATCGCTTGGGTGACACCCCCCGCCGTGGCCATCTGCACATAGCGGGCCAGCACCTTGCGGTAGAGCGGGTTGCGCGATTTACGCCGGATGAAATAGGCGCCCATGGACTTGATAAGCCGCGATAGCGGCCACACCCGGGCCCATTCCCCCACGGCATAGCTCAGTGCAGAGCGTTCGGCAGACAGGTAAGTCACCAGCACGTAATCCATATTGGACCGGTGGTTCATCACAAACACGACCGTCGTGTCCGGCCCCACGGCGCTCAATGCCTCGTCGTAATGGGCCAGCCGCACACGATAGAGCGCGCGGCTCAGCCACTTCGCGGCCCGTATTCCGAACCGGAAATAGGCGGTGGCGCTAAAGGATGGCACGATCTCTGCGGCGTAGCCGCGCGCCTCCTCGAACGCCACGTCCTCGCGCAGGCCTTCCTCCGCGGCATGTTCCACCACGGCCTGCGTGACCTCTGGGTCGTAGATCAGGCGCTGAATGGTGTCGTAGCGCCGGGCGAGCTTGAACGGCTCGATCGGTCGGTCCAGCCGCTCGTTGAGCCGCGACACCAGCCGTTCGGCCCGGCGCCGCAGGAACCAGCGCACCGAGGGGAACAGGAAATGGGACGCGAAAGTGATCACCGCAAAGAGCAGGATCAACCCAAAGAGCCAAATCGGAAGCGTTACAGAGCCACCCATCGGCGCACTGTGACGAAGGACAGCCGCCTGCACAATGACCGTCGCACCGCGAAGAGCCCTGCGCAGCGCGGATCGCAGCCGCGCGGGGGCAGATATGCCGCATGGGGCAGGCCCCGAAATCGTTAATTTCGCGCGACCTTGGAAACAATGCGCCGCTGCCGGGCGCGCTGTTTCGAATGCGTCAAAACTGCATGAAAACTAGCGTTAATTGCCCGGACCGCCCTTTTTTCGCCTCACTGTTTATGGTAATGACGCGCAAACGGACGGTCGAATTGCGTAGCGAATCTGTGTCCTTTGTACCCGTGTTTGGAGAGTGAAATGATCAATACTCGTAATGCTATCGGCGCAGCGCTTGTCGCTTTGGCCACGACATTCGCAACCGATGCCTCGTCTGCGACCGTGTTCTTTGGTGAGGATACGAACCCCGGCGGCACCGTGCCATCCGGCGGCGCATCGGAAACCGCGCGCAATGACTTCTTGTCCAACCTCAGCGGCGTCAGCACCGAAGACTTCGAAGGTCTGTCCGGCAGCGCAGATGGCGCGACGCTGAACTTCACCGGCTCCGCCGGGACCATCACGGCGGACCTTAGCGGCACCGGCAGCTTCAGCTCTGGTGTGGCAGGGCGGTTCCCGACATCCGGGACCACGCAACTCGGCGGTATCACCAACGGCTTCACGCTCGCCTTTGACTCCGCTGTCGCAGCATTCGGCTTCTACGGGACCGATATCGGTGACTATAACGGGCAGATCACGCTGAACATGTCCGGCGGTTCGTCGCAGAGCTTTACCGTCAACAACACGGTGAACGGCCCCAACGGGTCGCTCCTGTTCTGGGGCATCATCGCGGATGATGCGTCTGAGACGTTTACCAGTGTGTCCTTTGGCAACACCGCAGCCGGGTCCGACTACTTCGGGTTCGACGACCTGACGGTTGGCGATCTCGACCAGGTGTCCCCGGTGCCCGTGCCCGCAAGCGTCCTGCTGCTTGGCTCTGCCGTGGCGGGCCTCGGGTTGGCACGGCGCCGGCGTAAAGTCGCGGCTGACACGCAAGACGCATAATCGCGTTCACAGTCAGACACTGACGGGGCCCTAGGGCCCCGTTTTTCGTTTGGGGCCTGCGCGTCACTCCCTGTGGTCGCGCCGTTGCGTGAACATCTCACGTGGCAACGGGACCATGGGGTAGGCAGGTCTGCCGGTGTGGGCTTTGGTCACTCCGCACTGGAAAAATGGCCGCTGGATCAAATCATGACGCCGCGCGCTGAAAGGGTTCGACGCGTCGGGCGGCTCAGCGAACCCGACTGAGCACTTTGACAAATGTCCTGGAGCCTTAAAGTACATGGGACGAGCAGAGCTCAACCCTACGTAGAACAGGACATAGCAATGGGTCGACCAAAGAACGTTTTCCAAACAGCGCTCGCCGCCATACTGGCCCTGGGGCTTCAAGCCCCGGCGGCACGGTCTATTTCGGCGAAGACACAGCACCCGCTGCCACCGTGCCCGCGGGTGGGAACGCTGCAACAGCGTAAGCCGCCTTCCGAAATCGCCTCACCACCAATCGCATTGTGGAGTTCGAGGGACGGACAGGCTCCGCCGCGGGCAAAAACATCACCTTCCCCGGTTCGAGCGGCACGTTTTAGGCGTCTTTGTCCGGCAGCGGATCGTTCTTTTCCGGCACACCGTTCCAACGATTTCCCACGTCTGGCAGCACATACCTTGGGTTCATAACGTCCTCGCTGACGTTTACGTTCAACGCCCCCGTGGCCGCGTTCGGGTTTTATGCCACCGACGTCGGCGATGAAGGCGGTCAGTTGACCCTCACCACGGCCGGTGACTTGAGCACATCCTTTACGGCGGGCCACAGCCTGAACGGGGCGGATGGCAATTTGGTGTTCTACGGCATTATTGCGGATACCCCGGGCGAGACATTTACCAGCATCACCTTGAGTGCGCCGGGCGGTATCAATGGCGAGGTGTTTGGCATCGATGACGTCATCGCCGCTGACTTTGGCCAGATCGCGCCCGTCCCAATCCCAGCTGGCGGAGCCTTGCTTTTGACGGGGCTTTTGGCCGTTGGGGTGATGCGGCGCCGCGCAGGCACGTCCCTGTCGTAGCAACACGGCGGCAAACGCGCGCGGCGCAGCCCGAAGGATCGACTTCGCCGCAACGCAGCACGTTGACTTGGGCGTTTTCTTCCGAATATAGACGCTCATGCGCAATATTCTTGCGCGCCAGATTCGACGGAGACGCGCCATGACAGCCGAACGCCCCGCCAAAGACCGCCCCTGGATGTTTCGGACCTATGCCGGTCACTCGACGGCCAAAGCCTCCAACGCGCTCTATCGCGGGAACCTGGCAAAGGGGCAGACAGGTCTGTCAGTGGCGTTCGATCTGCCCACGCAGACGGGCTATGACAGCGACCACGAGCTTGCGGCGGGTGAGGTCGGCAAGGTCGGCGTGCCGGTGAGCCATCTGGGCGACATGCGCACGCTCTTTGACGATATCCCGCTGGAGCAGATGAACACGTCGATGACGATCAACGCGACGGCGCCCTGGCTGCTCGCGCTCTATATCGCGGTAGCGGAGGAGCAGGGGGCCGATGTGACCCAGCTCCAGGGCACGGTGCAGAACGACATCATCAAGGAATACCTGTCGCGCGGCACCTATGTGTGCCCACCGCAGCCGTCCATGCGGATGATCACCGACGTGGCTGCCTACACGCGGGAGCATTTGCCGAAGTGGAACCCAATGAACGTGTGTTCCTACCACTTGCAGGAGGCAGGTGCCACGCCAGAGCAGGAGCTTGCCTTCGCGCTCGCCACTGCAACAGCCGTGCTGGACGACCTGAAGGACAAGGTGCCTGCGGAGCATTTCCCCAACATGGTCGGGCGTATCTCCTTTTTCGTGAATGCCGGCATCCGGTTCGTAACCGAGATGTGCAAGATGCGGGCGTTCGTGGATCTCTGGGACGAGATCTGCCGCGACCGCTACGGGGTTGAGGATCCGAAGTTCCGCCGCTTCCGTTACGGGGTGCAGGTGAACTCCCTGGGCCTGACGGAGCAGCAGCCGGAAAACAACGTCTACCGCATCTTGATCGAGATGCTGGCCGTGACCCTGTCCAAGAAAGCCCGCGCCCGCGCCGTGCAGCTCCCCGCCTGGAACGAGGCGCTGGGGCTGCCGCGCCCCTGGGATCAGCAGTGGTCGCTGCGGATGCAGCAAATCCTCGCCATGGAAACCGATCTGCTCGAATACCCCGACCTCTTTGACGGCAACCCGGCGGTGGACGCCAAGGTCGAAGAGCTAAAACAGGGCGCGCGCGCCGAGCTCGCGCAGATTGACGCCATGGGTGGGGCCGTGAACGCCATCGACTACATGAAGTCCCGCCTGGTGGAGGCCAATGCCGAGCGTATCCAGGGGATCGAAGGCGGCGACACGACGGTCGTGGGCGTGAATAAGTACCAGAACGGGGAGCCGTCGCCGCTTACCGCCGGTGATGACGCAATCATGGTCGTGGACCCGGCGGTGGAGGCCGACCAGATCGACCGTCTCGACGCCTGGCGCGCGGCGCGGGACGCAGATGCGGTGAAAGCCGCGCTCGCCGACCTCCGCGCTGCGGCGCGCGACGGGACCAACATCATGCCCGCCTCCATCGCCGCCGCGAAGGCGGGGGTGACGACCGGCGAGTGGGGCGATGTGGTGCGCGCGGCCTTTGGCCAGTATCGCGGGCCCACGGGCGTATCGTCGAACCCATCGAACCGCACGGAAGGGCTCGAAGAGATCCGCGATGCGGTCGCGGTTGCCTCCACGTCGTTGGGGCGGAAGCTGAAGTTCCTGATGGGCAAGCCCGGGCTCGACGGCCACTCCAACGGCGCCGAACAGATCGCCGCGCGCGCCCGCGATTGCGGGATGGAAATCGCCTATGAGGGGATCCGCCTCACCCCCGCAGAGATCGTCGCCGCCGCGAAAGACGAAACCCCCCATGTCATCGGCTTGTCGATCCTGTCGGGCTCCCACATCCCGCTGATGAAGGACCTCATGGATCAGCTGCGCGCGGCGGGGCTTGATATCCCGGTGGTGGTGGGTGGCATTATTCCGGATGACGACGCAGACCGCCTGCGCGCCATGGGCATCGCTAAGGTCTACACCCCCAAGGATTTTGAACTGAACCGGATCATGTTCGACATCGTGGCGCTCGCCGTCCCGGCAGACGTCGCCGCAGAATAGGCGCCCGCGCTCTCCCCCCAGGCGCCGCAGTCTTTCAAAGACTGCGGACCGAAATCTTTGAAAGATTTCGGCGCTCCGGCGGAACGAGCGCGTGCAGGTCTTTCGCAAGGCGCCGGGCTTCGATGGCATCTAGCTCCTGAAGCGCGAGCGCGGCATCGCCCGTGCGCGCATAGGCGCGCTCGTAACACCGCCGCACCGAGGCCGCGCGCCAGGGCAGCACCGCCATCGACAGCCATCGCCGCAGCTCCGGCGGGAGACGGTCATACTCCTGCATCGGGTCGCCCGCCTTACGGCGTCGCCTAAGCGTCGATTGTCCAAGATTCCTGCGCATGCAGGCCTGTTATGTTATAGAGTATCACTCTGCAACCAAGCCAGGCGGCCCAAGCACCTAAAAACGCACTACTTCCAGCGGTCGCCGCGGAACTGCTTTTTCCAGTGCTCTTCGGCACGCACCTGGGCCGCGTATCTCTGATCGCGCTCCGCAATGAGCGCCACAATAAGCGCAATCCCTAGAAATACATTCACCACAACAAGCAGGTTGATGAGTAACGCCATGGCTGTCCTCGAACGACGGTTGGTTCCACGACAGAGCTTAGGGCGATGCGCCAAAATGTCGCGGAAAAATTGCCCAAGCGCCGCACGCAACGCGGGGCTTTTCGCACATTGCCCCGCATGGTAGCTCTCCCCCATGAGCAGGCTCCCCACCCGCGACGAGGTCCTCACCTGGATCGCGGCGAACCCCACCCAGACCTCGAAACGCGACATCGCCAAGGCGTTCGGCATCAAGGGTGCCGCGCGTGTGGACCTCAAGGCGCTCCTCAAAACACTGGAGGCGGAGGGCCATCTGACCAAACAAAAGCGCAGCTACCGCGACCCTGACAAGCTGCCCCCTGTCAGCGTGCTCACGCTTCACGCGCCCGACAGCGACGGGGACCTCTTTGCCAAACCGATGGAGTGGCGCGGCGAGGGGCCCGAGCCCCGCGTCCTGATGATCCCCCGCGCGGGCGAGCCGTCCCTGGGCGAAGGCGACCGCGTGCTCGCCCGCCTCACCGAGGTGCAGGGCGAGGACCACCATTACGAGGGCCGCCTGATCCGCAAGATCGGCACCAATCCACGCAAGATCCTCGCCGTGTTCCGCAAACGCGCAGAGGGCGGGCGGCTGATCCCCATCGACAAAAAGTCCGACAAGGAATGGATCGTCGACGCAGGCGCCACAGGCGGCGCCAAGGATGGCGAACTGGTGGAGGCTGAGCAGGCCGGACCGCGCGGCCGCATGGGCCTGCCCAAGGCGCGCATCACCGACCGCCTGGGCGATCCATCCGCGCCCAAAGCTGTCAGCCTTATCGCGATCAAACAGCACGGCATCCCCGACGATTTCGCCGATGATGCGGTAGCAGAGGCTGACGCCGCCACCCCCGCAGAGCTCGCCGGGCGCGAGGACCTCACACACCTGCCGCTCGTCACCATCGACCCTAGCGACGCGCGCGACCACGACGATGCCGTCTGCGCCATCGCCACGGACACCGGCTTCACGCTCTGGGTCGCGATTGCCGATGTGGCGCATTACGTCCGCCCCGGCTCCGCGCTCGACCGGGAGGCAAAGAAGCGCGGCAACTCCACCTATTTCCCCGACCGCGTTGTGCCGATGCTGCCGGACCGCCTGTCGGGCGATCTCTGCTCGCTCCACGAGGGCGTCCCGCGCGCCTGCATCGCGGTGGAGATGAAGCTGAACCCAGAAGGCGACCTGGTGGGCGAGCGGTTCACCCGCGGCCTGATGAAAAGCCCCGCCTCACTCCATTACGAAGAGGTGCAGGAGGCCATCGACGGGCGCCCGAATGACCGCACCGCACCCCTGCTCGACCCCGTGCTCAAGCCGCTTTACGCCGCCTACGCCGCGCTCGTGAACGCGCGGGAAGCGCGGCAGCCACTAGAGCTCGACCTGCCGGAGCGTCAGATCGTGCTGTCGGACAAGGGCAAAGTGACCTCTGTCGCGTTCAAGGACCGGCTCGACGCCCACAAGCTGATCGAGGAGTGCATGGTGCTGGCCAATGTGGCCGCGGCCAAAGTGCTCGGCGCGAAACGCACCCCGCTGCTTTTCCGCGTGCACGAAGAACCCTCGCCCGAGAAACTTGATGCGCTGCGCGAAACGGCGGGCTCCATCGGGTTGCCGCTGGCCAAGGGTCAGGTGCTGCACACCCGCCAGCTCAACCGCCTGCTCGACGCGGCGCGGGGCACGGACCATGCGGAGATGATCAACATCTCCACCCTGCGCTCCATGACGCAGGCCTACTACGCGCCGCAGAACTACGGACACTTCGGGCTGGCGCTGCGCCACTACGCGCATTTCACCTCGCCCATCCGCCGCTACGCCGACCTCATCGTGCACCGCGCGCTGATCACCGCCCATGGCTGGGGCGCTGATGGGCTGACCGAGGATGAAATTGAGCGTTTGGACCGCACCGCCGAACATATTTCAGAGACCGAGCGCCGTTCGATGCTGGCCGAACGCGACACCACCGACCGCTACCTCGCCGCGTATCTCAGCGAGCGGGTGGGCAATGAATTCGGCGGCAGGATCTCAGGCATCGCGCGCTTCGGCGTGTTCGTAAAGCTGGATGAAACGGGCGCCGACGGGCTCGTCCCGATCCGCGAGATCGGGGATGAGTATTTCCACTACGACGCCGAGGCGCTGACTCTCACAGGCTCCGACAGCGGGCGCGAGATTGGGTTGGGCCAGCGCGTGACCGTGCGCCTGGCAGAAGCTACGCCCGTGACCGGCGGCCTGCGGCTGGAGCTTCTGGAGATCAACGGCGAGCGCCCCGGGCGCAGCCACCGCCGCGGGCCGGCCAAACCGCCCAAGCGCAAGATGGGCGCCGGCAAAAAGAAAGCGGCCAAGACCCGCAAGGTCACGCGCCGCCGCCGCTCGTGAGCGGGTTCGACGCCTGGCTGAGCGCGTTTTCGGCCCGCGCCGCGCGCCAAGGCGTTGCGATTGAGCCGCTCCAACAGGCGACCTACCTGCCAGAGGTCATCGCAAAGGACCGTCACCAACCTGAAACCGCGCTCTCCCTCCCCGCCTACCTGGCCCGGGTGGTCACCGATCAACAGGTGGAAGCCGGGCGCGCCGCCCTCACCCGGTACGGAGACATGTTTGACAGGATCGAGGCGCGGTACCCCGTGGACCGGCACATCGTCGCGGCGATATGGGGCGTGGAAAGCTGCTATGGCGCGATGCGCGGGGATGTGCCTGTCCTATCGGCCCTGGCGACGCTGGCCTACGAGGGCCGCCGCGCCACGTTCTTTGAGGCGGAGCTGACCCACGCGCTGCGCATTATCGCGGAGGGGCACGCGACCGCAGACATGCGCGGCAGCTGGGCGGGGGCCATGGGCCATACCCAGTTCATGCCGTCGTCCCACCGCCGCGACGCAGTGGACGCCGACGGCGATGGCCGCGCTGATATCTGGGGCGACGACCCCACAGACGCGCTGGCCTCCACCGCCCGATACCTCGCCCGCCGCGGGTGGCAGCAAGGCCTGCCGGTCGTCACATCCGCGCAGCTCAGCCTCAGCGCGGACCTGTCCCAAGCGCACTCCGGCCGCGCGCTCTACCCCAGCGGCTGGGCCGCCCTCGGGGTCACGCCGGTAGACGCGCCCGCATCACCGCTGAGCCTCTGGTTACCCGCGGGAGCACATGGGCCCGCGTTCCTCACCTCCGTGAATTTCTCAGCGCTGAGAGCCTATAACGCCTCAAACGCCTATGCCCTGGCGGTCGCGACCCTCGCGATCCGCCTCGCAGGCGATCCCGTTGCAGATCTCGACTGGCCCCCAGACCCCCCGCTCAGGCGCGCGGAAACTCGCAACCTGCAAAGTGCCCTCACGAACGCCGGGTTCGATACTAAAGGGACTGACGGCCTGCCCGGCCCCAACACAACCCACGCCATTCGCGCCTACCAACGCAAACACGCGCTGCCCGTGGACGGCCACGCGTCCGCGCCCCTTCTTGCGCGCCTCACGGCAGACAGCAGCACTGATTGACACGGCAGGAGCGAGGGGCCAGCCCCTCGCGCTCCCCGAAGTATTTTTGGACATAAGAAAGACAGGCCCTCCCTTTCTTTCGTCCATAAATACTTTCGCCGAAGGCAAACGCGCGCAGCGCGCCACCGAAGGTTCGCGCCTGAACGGCGAAGACGGGGTGCGTGGTCGAACGCCATCGGTTCGAGCGAGACCGCGAACGGCGGGCGCGTCCGTCGATTAAGGCGTGACGAAGTCTGACTTGGCGTAGCCTTGAAGGAAAAGCAGCGCCGTTAGGTCGCCGTGGTTCACCCGCACGGGACACTGGGCCTGCACCGATGGTTTGGCGTGAAGCGCCACGCCCAGACCGGCCCGGCCCAACATACCGAGGTCATTGGCCCCGTCCCCCACAGCCAGGGCCGCGGTTTCGGAGATGCCGAGCCGCGCGGTTAGCTCTTCGAGCGCGGTGACCTTCGCGTCTCGGCCCAGGATGGGGCGCGCGACGTCGCCCGTCAACACACCGCCCTCGGTGAGCAGCACGTTTGCGCGGTGTTCGTCAAAGCCAAGCACCTGCGCCACGCGTTCGGTAAAGAAGGTGAAGCCGCCGGACACAAGGGCCCGGAACGTCCCATGCGCGCCCATGGTCGCCAAGAGCGTTGCGCCGCCTTCCATCAGCGTGATGCGCTCATCAAACACCGTTTGCAGTGCCGCGACTGGCAGGCCTTTTACCAGCGCCACCCGTTCGGCCATGGCGGCCTCAAATTCGAGCTTGCCATCCATGGCGAGCGCCGTGATTTGCGCCACTTGCTCACCGATCCCCGCGTGGGCGGCCATCTCGTCGATGCACTCCTGGTGGATCATGGTGCTGTCCATGTCAGCGATGAGCAGCGCCTTGCGGCGCCCCTCCGCGGGCACGACATTGGCATCCACGCCTGCGTCCGACAGCGCCTGCCGTTGCGCGTCGAACGATGGCGGGAGGGCGTCCAGTGACACCTCTGCCGCTTCGCCGGGGGCCAACCACCGCCAGCCCTCCGCGTCGAACGTGGTCAGATGGGCCGCGCTTAGGGCGCCTGGCTGTGCGATCAGGGACAGAACAAAAGACATGGTCCCCGATTAGCCCTCGCGCCCGCGCGGGCCAAGCGGAAACGCGGTTTCCTATCCGCGCAGCCCTCATCAAGATGTTGAGCCTTTTGCCTGTTGTGGCCTGCCTGCCCGACCCGTAGACGCGGCGGTGGGACACCTCTCCCCAACGAGAGGCGCATATCTGTGAGGGTATCATGACTGATACAAAGACCCCGGGCGCGCGCCCGGACACCAAGCCTGTCAACGTTCCGTTGAACCCGCGCTTTTCCTCTGGCCCCTGTGCCAAGCCCCCCACGTTCAGCTTCGACACGCTCGCGGACGCGCCCTTGGGCCGCTCCCACCGGGCGGCTGTGGGCAAGGCCAAGCTCAAGGACGCGATCGAGCGCACCCGCGCGATCCTGGGCGTGCCAGCGGACTACAAAATCGGCATCGTGCCTGCCTCCGACACCGGCGCCTATGAGATGGCGATGTGGAACCTCCTGGGCGAGCGCCCGGTGGAGATGGTCGCCTGGGAAAGTTTTGGCGCGGGCTGGGTCACAGACGCCGTCAAACAGCTCAAGATCGAGGCGACCGTGCACACGGCGGAGTATGGCGAGATCGTCGACATGGCCGCGCTGAACTATGACCACGATGTGTGCTTTACCTGGAATGGCACGACATCCGGCGTGCGTGTCGCGGGCGACCCGATCCCGGCAGACCGCGCGGGGCTCACGCTCTGCGACGCGACCTCCGCCGCGTTTGCGATGGAGCTGCCCTGGGACAAGCTCGATGTGACGACATTCTCTTGGCAAAAGGTCCTAGGGGGCGAGGCCGCGCACGGCATGCTGATCCTCAGCCCCCGCGCGGTGGAGCGGCTGGAAAGCTATACGCCCGCATGGCCCCTGCCCAAGATCTTCCGCCTCACCAAGGGCGGCAAGCTGATCGACGGGATTTTCACTGGGGCCACGATCAACACGCCCTCCATGCTATGTGTGGAAGACTACCTGCACTGCCTCGACTGGGCCGACAACGTGGGCGGGCTCGGTGGACTGATCGCGCGGGCCCAGGCCAATGCGCAAGCCGTGTGGGAGTTCTGCGACACGCGGGACTGGATCGACAACCTGGCCACTGATGCCGCAACGCGATCCACCACCAGCGTGTGCCTCAAGTTCACTGATCCCCGCATCACCGACGGTGCAGCTTTTGCCAAAGCCGTGGCCAAACGGTTGGAGACCGAGGGCGCCGCGCTCGACATTGGCGGGTACCGCGACGCGCCAGCCGGTCTTCGGATCTGGTGCGGCTCGACGGTAGAGACCTCCGATATCGAGGCGCTTCTGCCCTGGCTCGACTGGGCGTTCCACGCCGAAATCGCCGCCTCACAGTCATATTGATATGTGCAATTGCGGCTGAAAGCTCGAGTTGGCAACAGACCAAGCACTCGGGAGGCGGTATTCCTGTTTGTATATTCTAATTAGTAAAAGGTAGAAATATTTATAGAATCGATATG
>JBCBZG010000036.1:0-37684 GCA_039815465.1 Pseudomonadota bacterium | reverse complement strand
TGGCCTATGTCGAACTCGACGAGTTGCTCGTCATCGACGGTGTGGATGAAGGCACGGCGCAAGAGCTTCAGGCGCGGGCGCGGGACTACATCGACGAACAGAACCGCAAATCGCTCGAAAACGCGATTTCGATGGGTGTGGAGCAGCAGCTCATTGATTTTGAGGGCCTGAGCCCCCAAATGATCGAAGCGCTGGCCGAAGACGGGGTGAAAACGCTCGAAGACTTCGCGACCTGCGCAGATTGGGAGCTTGCCGGTGGCTGGACCACGGTCGAAGGCGAGCGCGTGAAGGACGACGGTATCCTGGAAAAGTTCGACGTGTCGCTTGAAGAAGCGCAGGATATGGTCATGACGGCGCGTGTTTTGCTTGGCTGGGTGGACCCGGAGGACGTGGTGTCGTCTGAGTCTGCTGAAGTCTCCGAGGAGGCCGAAGAGTAAGCGCGATGACACGCGGGGGCGCCACACAGACGCGCGAGGCACCGGAACGCAAGTGCCTCGTGACTGGGGAAGCCGGGCCAAAGGCCGGGCTGATCCGCTTTGTGACGGGCCCGGACGGGCAGGTCGTCCCGGACCTGCTCGGCAAGTTGCCCGGGCGGGGCTACTACGTGACGGCGGATCGCGCGACGCTCGAAAAGGCGGTCAAGACGCGGGTGTTTTCCAAAGGGGCCAAGGCGCAGGTGACTGTGCCAGAGGGCCTGGTGGATGACTTGGAACGGCATTTGGCGCGGCGGGTGGTCGATCTGATCGCCATCGCGCGCAAGGCGGGGCTCGCGCTCGCCGGGTACGAAAAGGTCCGCTCGGCGCTTGCCACGCAGCGGGTTAAGGCGCTCTTTCAGGCCTCTGACGGGTCGGAGCGGGGCAAAGGCAAACTATGGACGCCGGAGGGGGCCCGTTGGTTCGGGATTTTGACGGCTGATGAACTGGGGATGGCCTTTGGCCGCACCCGCGTGATACACGGCGCGATCTTGGCTGGCGGACTCACACCGCGTGTTGTAGAGGAAGCCGCAAAACTGAAAGGCTTGCGAGACGCCGGGTGATCAGGGCAGACGCAAGCATCGGCGCATCCGGCGCTGGAAAGGAATAAGGCTCTATGAGCGATAGTGACGGCAAAAAGCCCTTGGGGGTTGGCGGTGGCCGCGGTGGCCGCCCCGGAAGCGTGAAACAAAGCTTCAGCCATGGCCGGACGAAATCTGTGGTCGTCGAGACCAAGAAAAAGCGCGTGGTTGTGCCACGTCCGGGCACGCCAAAGCCCACCACCGGGGCTGCGCCAGCGGGCGACCCGTCGCGCCGCCCTGCGGGGATTTCGGATGCGGAGATGGCGCGCCGGATGAAGGCACTGCAAGCGGCCAAAGCGCGGGAGGCCGAAGACGCTGCCAAGCGTAAGGCCGATGAGGAGGCGCGCGCCGCCGACCGCGAGCGCCGCCGTGCTGAGGCTGAGGCCAAAGAGCGCGAAGAGAAAGAGCGTATCGAGGCGCTCAAGGCCAAGGCCGAAGAAGAAGAGCGCAAGAAGCGCGAGGCAGAGGTTGCAGCGCGTCGCGCGGCAGAACCCGCCCCCGCGCCGGCGCAGGACGACCGCAAGCCTGCCAGTGGCCGCAAGACCACCGAGCGCGAGCAGCAGCCGCGCCGCGACGACGACCGGCGCGGCAAGGGCGCACGCGACGACAGCCGCCGCTCTGGCAAGCTGACGCTGAACCAGGCGCTCCGCGGTGGGGAAGGTGGGCGCCAGCGCTCGCTCGCCTCCATGAAGCGCAAGCAGGAGCGCGCCCGGCAGAAAGCCATGGGTGGCGTTGAGGCGCGCGAAAAGGTTGTGCGCGACGTGCAGGTGCCTGAGGCGATCGTCGTCTCCGAGCTCGCCAACCGCATGGCGGAGCGCGTGCCTGACGTGGTCAAATCGCTCATGCAGATGGGCATGATGGTCACGCAGAACCAAACCATCGATCAGGATACCGCTGAACTCATCATTGAAGAGTTTGGCCACAAGATTGTGCGTGTGTCTGATTCCGATGTGGAACAGGCTATCGACACGGTCGAGGACAAAGAAGAGGACCTGCAGGACCGCGCCCCCGTGATCACGATCATGGGCCACGTGGACCACGGGAAAACCTCGCTCCTCGACGCGATCCGCAATGCGCGCGTTGTGGCGGGCGAAGCGGGTGGGATCACCCAGCATATCGGCGCCTACCAGGTGCAGCAGGGTGGTGCGGATCTGACGTTCCTGGACACACCGGGCCACGCGGCGTTTACGTCCATGCGGGCGCGCGGGGCGCAGGTCACCGATATCGTCGTGCTCGTGGTGGCTGCGGACGACGCGGTCATGCCGCAGACGATTGAGGCGATTGCCCACGCGAAAGCGGCCCAGGTGCCGATGATCGTGGCGATCAACAAGATCGACTTGCCCGCCGCTGACCCGATGAAGGTGCGCACGGACCTGCTGCAACACGAAGTCGTGGTGGAGCAGATGTCTGGTGAGGTGCAGGACGTCGAAGTCTCCGCCCAGTCGGGGCAGGGGCTCGACAGCTTGCTGGAAGCCATTGCGCTGCAGGCGGAGATTCTGGAGCTCAAGGCGAACCCGACGCGCGCGGCCTCTGGCGCCGTGATCGAGGCGCAGCTTGACGTGGGCCGTGGCCCCGTGGCGACGGTTCTGGTTCAGAACGGTACGCTCAAGCAGGGCGATATCTTTGTCGTGGGGGAGCAGTGGGGCAAGGTCCGTGCGCTCGTCGACGATAAGGGCAAGCGCGTGAAAGAGGCTGGGCCATCGGTGCCCGTGGAGGTGCTGGGCCTCAACGGGACGCCAGAGGCGGGTGACGTGCTCAACGTCGTGAAAACCGAGGCCGAGGCGCGCGAGATTGCCGATTACCGGACCCAAGCCGCGAAAGACAAACGCGCGGCGGCGGGCGCGGCGACGACGCTCGAACAGCTGATGGCCAAGGCGAAGGAAGACGAAAACGTCGCCGAGCTGCCGATCCTGGTGAAAGCGGACGTGCAAGGCTCTGCCGAGGCGATCGTGCAAGCGATGGAAAAGATCGGCAACGACGAAGTGCGTGTGCGCGTGCTCCACTCCGGTGTGGGCGCGATCACGGAAACCGATGTGGGCCTTGCGGAAGCGTCCGGCGCGCCGGTGTTCGGCTTTAACGTCCGTGCGAATGCGTCGGCGCGAAACACGGCCAACCAAAAGGGTGTAGAGATCCGGTACTATTCGGTGATCTACGACCTGGTGGATGATGTGAAAGCGGCGGCCTCTGGCCTGCTGTCTGCCGAAATTCGGGAACGCTTCATCGGCTATGCGAACATCAAGGAGGTCTTCAAGGTCTCCGGCGTCGGTCGTGTGGCAGGTTGCTTGGTCACCGAAGGTGTGGCGCGTCGGTCCGCCGGTGTGCGCTTGCTGCGGGACAACGTGGTCATCCACGAAGGTACGCTCAAGACGCTCAAGCGCTTCAAGGATGAAGTGGCCGAGGTCCAGTCCGGGCAGGAATGCGGTATGGCGTTCGAGAATTACGAAGACATCCGTCCAGATGATGTCATCGAAATATTTGAGCGCGAAGAGGTCGAACGCACACTCGACTAGACCAACCGGGGCGCCGCATTCTTTGAAAGAATGCGGACCGAAATCCTTATAGGATTTCGCCACCCCCGCGGATGGGACACGAAAAAGGCCCGCGCTGAGAAGCGCGGGCCTTTTTCGTGTCTTGATGTGAGAGGCCGTAGTCTACGCGGCGACCGGGCGTCCTGCGAACACTTGCTCCCCCACACGAACGAGAATGTTCCCGCCGGGCAGCTTGCGAACGAACACGCCCTGGATCGAAACGCACGACCCCACTGTGATTGTCCTGATCATCCTATTTCCCCGTTAATTGGATGTTGTCTGAGTGGAATATAGGCGAGATTACCCGCCTGTTGCATAGATTGTAATCCGTTTGTGAACAAACCCAAGGATTTTGCCACAATTACGTCACATTTTTTTCGCTGCAGCGCAGCGATATTCTAAAGCAAATCCAATAGGATAGGGATCAGGGGGACGTCTGCGGCGGGCATGGGGTAGGACCGTAAGTCCTTGGCCCGCACCCATTTTAGCGCCTGACCCTCTCGCGACTGTGGGATCCCGTCCCATTTTCTGCATGCGAAAAGCGGCATGAGCAGGTGAAAGTCATCGTAGCTGTGACTGGCGAATGTCAGGGGCGCTAGACAGCTTTCCCAGGTGCCAATCCCGAGCTCTTCGTCCAGTTCGCGAATCAATGCGGTCTCGGGCGTCTCCCCCGGCTCGACTTTTCCGCCGGGAAATTCCCACAGCCCGGCCATGCTTTTGCCTGCGGGGCGTTGGGCCAGCAAAACGCGCCCATCGACGTCGATAAGCGCCACGGCGGAGACGAGCACCATCTTCACGACCGGTAATCCGCGTTGATGGTGATGTAGGCGTGGGTGAGGTCGCAGGTCCAGATTGTGGCCTCGCCGTCGCCGATGCCAAGGTCCACGCGGATGGCGAGCTCTGCCTGGCGCATGTAGGCCGCCCCGGCGTCTTCTGTGTAGCTGTCGGCGACCCAGCCCTGTTCCGCGACGAGGGTCTCGCCAAACCAGATGGCCAGCCGGTCGCGGTCGGCAGCGGCGCCAGACTTGCCCACGGCCATGACGATGCGGCCCCAGTTTGGGTCCTCGCCCGCCAGCGCAGTTTTCACGAGGGGGGAGTTCCCGATGGCGAGCGCTGCGCGCTTGGCGTCTGCGGCATCTGCGGCGCCGGTCACGGTGACCTCGACGAATTTCGTCGCGCCCTCGCCATCGCGCACCACTTGGTGGGCCAGATCGCGCATGAGGTCGCTGAGCGCCGCGGCAAAGCCCGCGTCGCCGGTTGCGTCCACCCCCGCGGCCCCGGTCGCGGCCATGAGCAGCGTGTCAGAGGTCGACGTGTCGCTATCGACAGTGATGCAGTTAAAGCTGCGCTCATTCTCTGCGCTCAGCAGCGCCTGCAACGCCGCCTGATCATAGGCGGCATCGGTGAAGAGGTAGACGAGCATCGTCGCCATGTCCGGCGCGATCATGCCAGACCCCTTGGCAAAGCCCGCGATGGTCACGGGCGTCCCGCTGATATCGACCGTGCGCACCGCGCCCTTGGCATAAGTGTCGGTGGTCATGATCGCGCGCGCGGCGGGCTCGAACCCGCCCTCCTGCGCAGCGGCGGCGAGACCCGTGAGGTGGTCAGCGATCCTGCCATGGGGCAGCCGTTCCCCGATCACGCCGGTGGAGGCTGTGAAGACACGGCCCGCAGGCACGCCGGTGGCCGCCTCCACCCCCGCTGTCAGGGCATCGACCGAAGCACGGCCTGCGCCGCCGGTAAAGGCATTGGCGTTGCCCGCATTCACCAGAAACGCCGCCCCCGCCGCGCTATCCTGGCCGAGCTTTTCCTGACAGTCGAGCACAGGGGCAGACCGCGTGGCGGAGCGGGTGAAGACCCCCGCCACCGCTGTGCCCGCAGGCATCAGCGCCAGCATCACGTCGTCACGGCCCTGATATTTGACCCCTGCCGCAGCTGTGGCCAGCCGCACACCCGCCACGGGCGGGATCGCGGGGAACCCACCTGCGGGGGCGAGCGGCGAGACCGGGAGGCTCATTGCCCGAACACGTCGAGCGTGTTGAGCACCTCCGGATCGATGCCCTCAACCTTGTCAACGGTGGCTGCGCCCATCAGCGCCTCAACCGTGATGTTGAGCTTTTCGCTGCGCAGCGTGCCCTCGATATCGGCGCGCACGTCCTCGAACGCGGGGATGTCGCCGGTGCGCACATCGTTGAGCTTGATGACGTGCCAGCCGAACTGCGTCTGCACGGGGGCCGAGACGGCGCCGCTGTCCATCTGAGTCACGGCCTCCTCAAAGGGGGGGACCATCATGCCGAGCCCGAACCAGCCCAGTTCGCCGCCACGCGGGCCGGAAGGGCCGGTGGAAAACTCCTGCGCGAGTTCCGCGAAATCCGCGCCACCGTTCAGCTGTTCGACAAGCGCCTGCGCCTCTTCTTCCGTCTCGACGAGGATATGGGAGGCGTTGAACTCCTTGGCCGCGGCGCTGTTGAACTGCGCCTCATAGGCGTCGCGAACGTCATCCTCGCTCACCGGTTGGTTCGAGGCGTCGCGCACGGCGATCCCCGCGAGCGCCGAGGCGCGTTGGTTTTCCAGCACCTCGTCCAGCCAGTCAGGGTCCGTCTGGATCGAGCCCGCGAGCACGCGCTGCTGGATCAACTGGTCCACGATCCCGGTAAAAAGGACAGAGGCCGGCAGGTCCTGATACTGCTCTGGCAGCTGGCGGCGGATGTCCATCACATGGGTCATGGTGATGTCGGTTCCGTTGACCGTGGCCACCACAGTGTCGCCGGTCACGTCCTCGGCCGCTGCAGGCAGCGCCATCGCAGCGCAGAGCGCCGTCACAATCAGGTGTTTTTTCATTGAGTTTTTCCTCATTCGCGCCCTGCTGCTGGCACGGCGTTGACAGCCTTTGGTACGGCCCTTACATCGCTCATTGGTCCCGAGGGGGCACCGCCTGAGCCTCGGTCCGGTTGCGGCCAATTAATCGGCTAACGGCACGACGCGCAAGCAAACCTCCCTCACAAAAAAGTCGGCTCCTGACAACCTGAGGGCCGTAAGAATATGCGAGGCAGACATGCTCGGATTGGGTGCTCTTTCGAAGAAGGTTTTTGGCACGGCCAATGACCGCAAGGTTAAGGCCACGCGGTCGGTCGTGGCCCAGATCAACGCGCTGGAGCCGGAGTTTGAGGCGCTGTCTGATGAGGGGCTCATCGAAAAGACCGAGGCGCTAAAGGCGCGGGCGGCGGCGGGCGAGAGCCTGGATGCGCTGCTGCCAGAGGCGTTTGCGAACTGTCGCGAGGGCGCCAAGCGCGCGCTGGGCCTGCGCGCGTTTGATGTGCAGCTGATGGGCGGGATGTTCCTGCATCAGGGCAATATCTCGGAAATGAAGACGGGCGAGGGCAAGACGCTTGTGGCGACCTTCCCGGCCTATCTGAACGCGCTGACGGGTAAGTCGGTGCATATCGTAACGGTCAACGACTACCTCGTGCGCCGCGATGCGGAGTGGATGGGCAAGGTGTTTGCAGCGCTCGGTCTGAAAACCGGTGCGGTCTACCCGAACCAAGACCCGGCGGAGAAGAAGGCCGCCTATGACGCTGACATCACCTATGCGACCAATAACGAGCTCGGCTTCGACTACCTGCGCGACAACATGGAAACCGACGCGGCCAATATGCGCCAGCGCGGGCACTATTTTGCCGTGGTGGACGAGGTCGACTCCATCCTCATTGACGAGGCGCGCACGCCGCTCGTGATCTCGGGCCCGGCGGAGGACCGCAGCGAGCTATATGTCACCATCGACCGGATCATCCCGGAGATTTCGGAGGAGCACTTCACGCTCGACGAAAAATCTCGCCAGGTGACATTTACTGACGAGGGCAATGAGTGGCTTGAGGAGAACCTGAGCGCGCGGGGCATCCTGCCCGAAGGGCAGTCGCTTTATGACCCGGAGTCGACCTCCATCGTGCACCACGTGAACCAGGGCCTGCGCGCCCACAAGCTGTTCACGCGGGACAAGGAATACATCGTGCGCGGCGACGAGGTCGTGCTGATCGACGAATTCACGGGCCGCATGATGTCGGGTCGCCGCCTGTCGGACGGTCTGCACCAGGCCATCGAGGCCAAGGAGGGCGTGTCGATCAAGCCCGAGAATGTCACGCTGGCGAGCGTCACGTTCCAGAACTACTTCCGCCTTTATGACAAGCTCGCGGGGATGACGGGGACGGCGAAGACCGAGGAAGAGGAATTCGGCCAGATCTACGGGCTCGGCGTCGTGGAAGTTCCCACAAACCGCCACGTGGCGCGTGAGGACGAAAACGACCAGGTCTACCGCAGCCAGCAGGAGAAATTCGCGGCCATCGTGCAGTCGATCAAAACCGCCAATGGCAAGGGCCAGCCGGTGCTCGTGGGCACCACGTCGATTGAAAAGTCCGAGGTGCTGAGCCAGCTCCTGACCCAGGAAAACATCCCGCACAACGTCCTGAACGCGCGCCAGCACGAGCAGGAGGCGCAGATCGTCGCCGACGCGGGCAAAAAGGGCGCCGTGACCATCGCCACCAACATGGCGGGCCGCGGGACTGACATTAAGCTGGGCGGGAATGTCGAGTTCAAGGTGATGGAAGCGCTCGCCGCCGATCCAGAGGGCGACGCAGACGCCATCCGCGCCCGCATCGAGGCGGAGCATGAGGCGGACGAGAAGGCCGTCAAAGATGCAGGCGGGCTGTTTGTTCTGGCCACCGAGCGGCATGAGAGCCGCCGCATCGACAACCAGTTGCGCGGCCGTTCTGGCCGTCAGGGGGATCCGGGCAAATCGTCGTTCTACCTGTCGCTCGACGATGATCTGATGCGCATCTTTGGCTCTGAGCGGCTCGAAAAGGTGCTCAACGGCTTGGGCATGAAAGAGGGCGAGGCGATTGTGCACCCCTGGGTGAACAAGTCGCTGGAACGCGCGCAGGCCAAGGTCGAGGGCCGCAATTTTGACATCCGCAAGCAGCTGTTGAAATTCGACGACGTCATGAACGACCAGCGCAAGGTCATCTTTGGCCAGCGTCTGGAGATCATGGAGGCCGATGACCTGAGCGAGATCACCTCCGACATGCGTCACACGGTGATCGACGACCTGGTTGCGACGTATATGCCCGAGGGCGCGTATGCCGATCAGTGGGAGACGGACAAGCTCTACGCTGAGGTCATTGAGAAGCTTGGGATCGACGTGCCGGTGATCGACTGGGCCGATGAAGACGGCGTGGACGATGAGGAAATCCGCGAGCGGCTCGAAAAAGCGTCGGACGAGTTCATGGCCAAAAAGGCCGTGGACTTCGGCGCCGACAACATGCGCAACATCGAAAAGCAGGTGTTGCTGCAGACCATCGACCGCAAGTGGCGCGAACATCTGCTGACATTGGAACACCTGCGCTCGGTCGTGGGCTTCCGCGGCTATGCGCAGCGCGACCCGCTCAACGAGTACAAATCCGAGGCGTTCCAGCTGTTTGAGGGGCTGCTCGACAGCCTGCGGGAAGAGGTCACGCGCCAGTTGGCCCTCGCGCGGCCGATGACCGAGGAGGAGCAGCGCGCGATCCTCGAGCAGCTGCAAGCCCAGCAGCGCGCCATGGCAGACGCTCAGGCCAAGCTCCGCGGCGGTGCGGCTGGTGCCGGCGCGGTGGCCGCAGGCGCGGCACCTGCGGGTGAGGCCAAGCCCGGCTTCGACGAAAACGATCCGAGCACCTGGGGCAATCCAGGCCGAAATGAGCCCTGCCCCTGCGGGTCGGGAAAAAAGTTCAAACACTGCCACGGCGCGTTCTAAGCCTGCCACATTTGTGACCCAGCGCTGCCCCCTCCCGGTCGTGGGAGGGGCACAGAGGTTCCCTGATAGCGCCTGATTGCGGACCCAGAGCGGCCCAAGTTCAGGTGCATCTCTGCCCCCGAGCACAGGTGCGAGGGCAGCGTCATGATCAAGAATTTCCAAATCCCGGGCAAGGCGGCGCTCCGCCGTGTCAGTATGGCCAGCGGTGCCGCGGCTGCGGTGATCGGTGTGGGCCTATTCATGCAAAACCAGCACGCCGATGCGGCGCGCGCGGATGTGACAGCGCAGGTCGCCCCTGCAGCAGCTGCGCCCGCGCCCGTGGTGGCCCCGGAAACCGCCCCTGCCGCAACCCTTGCCGCTGAGGTCGAGTTTGACGAGCCCCTGACGCCCACGAATGTGACCCGCGTGATTGCGACCCCCGCCGTGTCAGCCGCTGCGGGCAGCGATTGCATGCCCAACATGTCCGCCTCTGTCACCGGGGCTGCGCTTGTGGAGCTGTCGGTGAGCGCACCCTGTGCAGCCAGCGAAAGCTTTATCATCCACCACGAGGGCATGATGTTTTCGGCCCAGACGGACCACGCGGGCTCCGCATTCCTGATCGTTCCGGCCATGAGCGAGGCGGCGTTTTTCATCGCAGCCTTCGAAAACGGCGCCGGGGCGGTCACCGATGTGACCGTGCCCGAGATCGCGGAGTTCGACCGCATCGTCCTGCAATGGCGCGGCAACGGCGCGTTCGAGATGCATGCCAAGGAATTCGGCGCTGAGTATGGCGAAGAGGGCCATGTCTGGTACGAGGCCCCCCGCACGGCGGCCCGCGCGCTGCGCGGCGATGGCGGCTTCCTGATGGCGCTGGGCGACGGGCGCGTGTCGGATGCGCGCTTTGCGCAGGTCTATAGCTACCCGCGCAGCCGCACCGCGCAAAGCGGCGCCATCGCGCTGAGCGTGGAGGCTGAAGTGACGGCGAGCAATTGCGAAACCGACGTTCAGGCGCAGACGCTGGAGCGCGCAGCGGGCCAAGATATCCGCATCATGGACCTGACGCTGCAAGTGCCGGGCTGCGACGCGATCGGTGACTTCATGGTGCTGAGCCACGTGTTGCCGGAACTGACGCTGTAAGGGCGTGGGTTAAAGCAGCCCTTCTGAGCGAAAGCTGAGCTCCCGCGACTGCCCGACGATGATGTGGTCATGGAGCGTGACACCCAAAACGCGGCAGGCATCCTCGATCTGATGGGTCATGCTGATGTCGGCCTCCGACGGGGTGGGATCCCCTGACGGGTGGTTGTGCACCAGGATGAGTGCGGAGGCGTTAAGCTCCAACGCGCGTTTTAGGACCTCGCGCGGGTAGACAGGGACGTGGTCGACGGTGCCTGTCCCCTGCTCCTCATCGGCGATCAGGATGTTCTTGCGATCGAGATACAGCACGCGAAACTGCTCTGTCGCGCGGTGGGCCATGGCGGTGTGGCAGTAGTCGACAAGGTCGGCCCAACTGGACAGAACAGGCCGCTGCATGACGCGCGCGCGGGCCAGCCTGTGGGCGGCGGCCTCCACGATCTTGAGCTCTGTGATGACGGCTTCGCCGACACCGTTGACGGTTGCCAGACGTTCCGGCGCGGCAGAAACGACGCGGTTGAAATCCCCAAAGGCGTCGAGCAACGCACGTGCCAGCGGCTTGACGTCCCTGCGTGGGATCGCGCGAAAAAGCACCAGTTCGAGGAGCTCGTAATCCGGCACAGCGCCTGCGCCCCCGCTCCGAAACCGTTCCCTCAACCGTGCGCGGTGATCCGCAATGTACGACGGCTGCCGCGCCCCCGGCACCGCGCGGACATCGTCGTCGGCAAAGAGCGGTAACGGTTTTTCGGCGAAGTGCGACATCCCTCTACCCAATCCGATTCGAATTAACGCTGTGTTAACTTCGATAATAGGCCCACCCGCCTCCCTTCTGCGCCAGCTTACGCTGGCTTGAACCAAAAGGGGCGCGGCTTCGCCGCGCGCCTCCGGCGGAAGTATTTAAGGACGAAAGAAAGGGGGGGAGGGCGCGTCCTTTCTTTCGTCTTAAAATACTTCCCCCCGGGAGGGCCGCCGTAGGCGGAATGCGCGCGAAGCGCGCCCCTTTAGCTTCAAGCCAGCGTAAGCTGGCGCGGAAGGGAGGCGGGCGGGCGCGTCATCTCAAGGTGCGCGGCGCTGGGTTAGCCGCGCATTTTGTCCCAGAAGGATTTCACGGAATCGAGGAAGCTGGAGGATTCCGGGTTGTTTTCTGCGCTAAGCTCTTCGAATTCTTTGAGCAGCTCTTTCTGGCGCGAGGTCAGGTTCACTGGGGTCTCCACCGCCAGTTCGATGAACATGTCCCCGGCTCCGCCACCGCGCAGGGCAGGCATGCCTTTGGCGCGCAGGCGCATTTGGCGGCCCGATTGGCTGCCTGCGGGGATCTTCACCCGGCTGCGGCCGCCATCGATCGTGGGCACCTCGATATCGCCGCCCATGGCGGCTGCTGTCATCGACACAGGCACCCGGCAAAAGAGGTTTGTGCTTTCCCGTTGGAAGATCGGGTGATCGGCCACCTCGATAAAGATATAGAGGTCCCCGCTCGGCCCGCCGCGCATCCCGGCCTCGCCTTCGCCGGACAGGCGGATACGGGTGCCGGTTTCGACGCCGGCGGGGATGTTGACGTTGAGCGCACGGTCCTTTTCCACCCGGCCCGCGCCGCCGCAGACGCGGCAGGGGTTCTGGATGATCTGGCCCGTGCCCGAGCAGGTGGGGCAGGTGCGTTCGACGGTGAAAAAGCCCTGCTGCGCGCGGACTTTACCCATGCCGGAGCATGTGGGGCAGGTCGTGGGCTCTGACCCGCCTTCGGCGCCCGTGCCGCTACAGGATCCGCAGGCTACCGTCGTAGGCACGTTGATCGTTTTGGATAGGCCCTGATAGGCCTCTTCCAGATCCACGCGCAGGTTGTAGCGCAGGTCGGACCCGCGCGACGCCCGCCGTCCACCGCCGCGCTGGCCGCCCATGAAGTCGCCAAAGAGGTCGTCGAACACGTCCGAGAATGCAGACGCGAAATCGCCCTGGCCGCCCATGCCGCCGCCTGCGCGCCCGCCGCCCATGCCGCCTTCGAACGCCGCGTGGCCGAAGCGGTCGTAGGCCGCTTTTTTGTCGCCGTCTTTAAGGACATCGTAGGCCTCGTTCACCTCTTTGAACTGGGCCTCGGCATTTGGGTTGTCGGAGTTGCGGTCGGGGTGCAGTTCCTTCGCCTTGCGGCGATAGGCTTTCTTGATCTCGTCGGCGGCTGCGCCTTTCGAGATCCCGAGCGTTTCGTAGTAGTCACGTTTACTCATTCACGGGCTCCTTTGAAGGAACGTGGGGCGGCCTCTCGTCGATGCAAGAGCCGCCCCAGTGGTTCCCGACGCCTCAGCGTTTAGCGCTTGTCGTCGCCCAAGTCTTCGAAGTCGGCATCGACGATGTCTTCGTCCACGCCGCGGCCGCCATCTTCGGGCTCTTCGCCGTCACCGGCTGCCTGGCCTTCTTGGGAAGCCTTGTAGATCGCTTCACCCAGCTTCATGGCCGCCTCGGTCACGTTCTGGATGCCGCCTTTGATCTTGCCAGCGTCCTCGCCTTCCAGATCGTCCTTGAGCGCGGCGATGGCGAGCTCGATGGCTTCGATCGTGGTCGGATCAACCTTGTCGTTATGCTCTTCCATCGCCTTCTCGGTGGAGTGGATGAGCGATTCCGCTTGGTTCTGCGCTTCGACGAGCTCTTTGCGGGCCTTATCGGCCTCGGCATTGTCTTCGGCGTCTTTGACCATTTGTTCGATGTCATCGTCGCTCAGACCGCCGGACGCCTGGATCGTGATCCGCTGCTCCTTGCCCGTGCCCTTGTCGGACGCGCCCACGGACACGATGCCGTTGGCGTCGATGTCAAAGGTCACTTCGATCTGTGGCACGCCGCGCGGCGCGGGCGGGATGTCTTCGAGGTTGAAGGCCCCCAGCATTTTGTTGTCCTGCGCCATCTCGCGTTCGCCCTGGAACACCCGGATCGTCACGGCGTTCTGGTTGTCCTCAGCGGTGGAGAAGATTTGCGATTTCTTCGTCGGGATGGTCGTGTTGCGGTCGATGAGCCGGGTAAAGACACCGCCCAGCGTTTCGATGCCAAGCGACAGTGGCGTGACGTCGAGCAGGACCACGTCCTTGACGTCGCCCTGGAGAACACCTGCCTGGATCGCGGCGCCCATGGCCACGACTTCGTCCGGGTTCACCCCCTTGTTTGGCTCCTTGCCGAAGAACTTCGTGACCTCTTCGATCACTTTGGGCATCCGCGTCATACCGCCGACAAGCACAACCTCGTCGATTTCGTTGACGTTCACGCCGGCGTCTTTCAGCGCTGCCTGGCAGGGCTTGATCGACTGCTTGATCAGGTCGGAGACGAGCGATTCCAGCTTAGCACGCGTCAGCTTGACCACCATGTGGAGCGGCGTGCCGGTTTTTGCGTCCATGGAGATGAACGGCTGGTTGATCTCCGTCTGGGAGGCGGAGGACAGCTCAATCTTTGCCTTTTCAGCCGCTTCCTTGAGCCGCTGCAGCGCCATCTTGTCCTTTGTCAGGTCGACGCCGTTCTCTTTTTTGAACTGGTCGGCGAGGTAGTTGACGATGCGCATGTCAAAGTCTTCACCGCCGAGGAACGTGTCGCCGTTGGTGGATTTGACTTCAAAGAGGCCGTCGTCGATTTCCAGGATAGTGACGTCGAATGTCCCGCCGCCGAGGTCGTAGACCGCGATCGTCTGGGTTTCTTTTTTGTCGAGACCGTATGCCAGCGCAGCGGCAGTCGGCTCGTTGATGATCCGCAGCACTTCGAGGCCTGCGATCTTGCCCGCGTCTTTCGTGGCCTGACGCTGGGCGTCGTTGAAATAGGCAGGCACCGTGATCACGGCCTGATCCACGCTCTCACCCAGATAGGATTCTGCGGTCTCTTTCATCTTTTGCAGGATGAATGCGGAGACTTGGGAGGGGGAGTACTTCTCGTCGCGGGCTTCGACCCATGCGTCGCCGTTGCCGCCATTGATGACGTTGAACGGCATGTTCTTTTTGTCTTTGGCCAGCGCGCTGTCGTCAAACCGCCGCCCAATCAGGCGCTTAACGCCGAAAATCGTGTTTGTTGGGTTCGTGACCGCTTGGCGCTTGGCGGGTTGGCCCACCAGACGCTCGTCTTCGGTAAAGGCCACGATAGAGGGCGTCGTGCGCGCCCCTTCGGAGTTTTCGATCACCCGCGGCTGGCTGCCATCCATGATCGCGATACAGCTATTGGTCGTCCCAAGGTCGATACCAATGACTTTAGCCATGCTCGTTCATCCCTTCCTGGCGATGTGGTCCGGGCCCGCCTGTTGCGGCACCCATGGTCAAACAAAATTGAAGCGGCTGCATCGTACACGCGCCGCGCTGCTGGGCTATATAGGAGTGGGTTTTGGCGCCTGCAAGCCGCCGAAAGGTGCCTTAAAAGTTAAAGGCCGTTCCGATGCCGAGCAGGTAGTCGGTGTTGTCGGTCGTAACGGGGCTATCGGCGGCGTCACCTTGGTAGGCGCTCACGCTCAAAAGCCCGATCAGGCTGAGCCGATCCGTCAGCGGGTGCGTGGCCACCACAGACACGGAGATATCTTGCAGCCCGCCATCTGGGTCAAACCCGCCGCCGCTGAAATAGGCATCTGCGTAGCGGTCATCGGTGATGGTCAGCGACAGGTCGCCTGTGATCGTCGTGCCATCCTGGACCGAGCGCAGGCCGATGCTTGGGCTGTAGATCGTGCCGTCGTGGCCGCCATCCACGGCGGTCCTAACCTCGATCCCTGCCCCTAGAAAGAGCCCGTCTCCCAGGCTGGGAAGCGGGTGGGCAATCTCCGCAAAGCCGCCGATTTCGAGCGTGGCGTCCACCTGGGGGAGCGCGGCGACAAAGGCATTGTCGATCTCGCTCGGGTCGCGGCCAAAATCGTAGCTCAGGATCGGTCCGGCATTGAGCCGCGGGCCAGGCACAAGGTCCACCGCGATGCCTGCGCCGCGGGTCGTGACGGTGAGCCGCTCTGTTTCGTAACGCAAAAATGGGACGACGCCGAACTCATAATCCTGGGCGCCTGCGTATTGTGGCGCGCTGAGGCTCAGCACACCGGCGGACAGCTCTTGCGTTTGCGCGGCCAGGGGCCATGCCAACAGGGCAAAGGGCAAGATCGAAAAAGCAGCGCGCATGGGACAGGCTCAGGGGAGTGGTTGTTTTTACCACTAAAGGACCGGCTCAGGGTTGAGTAGCCATCCCGGCCGCTTTTTGGCAAAATCTCTACACGATTTGGGGAGCATTGCGTGAAACTCAGGCACATGATCCGCGGCTTTGACATTTGGCCGGGCTATTTGGACGCGGGCGCCCAGGCGGCGCTGGTGGAGGATGTGCGCGACGTGCTGCGCGCCGCACCGCTTGTGCAGCCGGTCACGCCATCGGGTAAGCCCATGAGCGTGCGGATGTCGGCGGCGGGTCGGCTCGGGTGGATCACAGACCGCCGGGGCTATCGCTACGCGGCGCAGCACCCCAACGGCACGCCGTGGCCGCCGATCCCTGAGGCCGTGTTGCGGCTGTGGCATGATGTGACGGGGCTGCCCCGTGTCCCTGATTGCTGTCTGATCAACTGGTACGGCGCAGGTGCCAAGATGGGTTTGCACCAGGACCGTGATGAGGGCGATTTCTCCTGGCCGGTGGTGTCGGTGTCGCTGGGTGATGAGGCGCTGTTTCGCATGGGCAACCCGACGCGGGGCGGCAAAACTGAAAGCATCTGGCTTCGCTCCGGGGATGTGGTGGTCATGGGCGGTGAGGCCCGGCTTGCCTATCACGGTGTGGACCGTGTCAAACACGGCTCGTCCGGGCTGTTGCGCCAGGGCGGACGGATCAACCTGACGCTGCGTGTGGTAGACGGCGAGGGGGCTGGGGCCTGACGCCCCACGCCTCAGTTAGCTCTTAGCGGCCCAGCTAAGCGATACTTTGCGCCGGGTGATGTATTCGATCATCATCCCGATCACGAGCAGCACAAGGCCCACGTAAAGCGGATATTCGATGGAGCTGTTGCGCGGGTAATAGTTGATAAACGTAAAGCCCCGCGCTTGGTCGATGCAGTGGAACAGCGGGTTCCAGTCGAACATCGCCAGCATGGACGGGGGAAGCATATTGGCCACGAACATCTTGCCCGAGGCCACCATATTCACCCGCATATAAAGCGGTCGCAGGACGTTGATCGCGGTGGGGAACCAAGGGCGCACGGCGTAAAACACCACGCCCACAGCCGCGCCAGTGAACCAACCCATGAGCACCATTCCATATGCGCCCACAGCGTTGTCGATCGTGATCTCATTCATCACGCTGTGATAAAGCAGAAGGCTCAGAAACATCGTGGCCGACTGGATGTAAAGCGCTGACAGCGCCGCCCCGGCCATGGACACGATCGTGTTCATTGGCGTGTGCTGCATCAGCGCCGACCCCGGCGCCTCGGACCCCGCGACGGAGTTCATGGTCTTTGTATGGGCCATAAAGATCATGACACCAGACATGAGGTAGAGCATGAAATCACCGCGGATCGCGGCGCTGCGCATGCCGGTGACCGCAAAGAGGATGTAGAAGACGCCCAGCAGCATAAAGGCCTGCATCATATTCAAAAGCAGACCGATGACCGCGTTGTTATGGGTCCCGCGCGCCTTAAAGACGGTATGATGATAAAGCAGCGTCAGCGTGCTCGCTGCCGCGGACCGTTGTGTCCTAACGCGCTTTGTCTGAAACATCGTTATGCGCCTTTTGCCCTGCGGTGCCTCCCCGCGGGTGTATAATGCAGACCTTGCCGATCTCTTTCACGACGACAATAAGGCCATAGTGTGACCTGATCAAGAAAAGGGGCCTGTGCCATGGACCACCAGGAGCTCACCACCGTTATCCGGCGCCTCGCGCTTGAGGCTGGCGATGTGATCATGGAGATCTACAACTCCCCCAGTTTCGACGTGAAAACGAAGGCCGATGAGAGCCCGGTGACCGAAGCCGATGAAGCGGCAGACGCGCTGATCTCCGCCGGGTTGCGCGCGGCGTTCCCTGACGTGGCACTGGTGACAGAAGAGCAGGCCGCGAGCCACGGGAGCACGGCGTCGACGTTTCTCATCGTGGACCCGCTTGATGGCACGAAGGAGTTCATCAACCGGCGTGGCGATTTCACAGTCAACATCGCCTATGTGGAGGATGGCCAGGCCCTGCGCGGGGTGGTCTACGCTCCGGCCCGGGGGCGGCTGTTTTATACCGATGCCGGGGGCCAAACGGTGGAAGAGACCGGGCCGTTCGACCCAGCCACGCCTGGGCCCGTAGCACCCATCCGGGTGAAGACGCCTGACAATGACGCGCTGCTTGTTGTGGCGTCGAAATCCCACCGCTCGCCGGAGCTTGAGGCCTATATCGCGCGTTACGCGGTTGCCGACAGCAAGGCGGCGGGATCGTCGCTCAAGTTCTGCCTGATTGCGAGCGGCGAGGCTGACCTGTATCCCCGCCTTGGCCGCACGATGGAGTGGGACACCGCCGCCGCCCATGCCGTGCTGAAAGGCGCGGGCGGGGATGTGGTGGTGTTCGACACGCTGGAGCCGCTGACTTACGGCAAACCGACCTTTGCCAATCCGTATTTCATCGCCTACGCGCCGGGCGTTGAGTTGAAGCCAGCGGAGTAAGTTGATGAAGACGCTGCTCGTCATTCCCGCGCGCTACGCCTCCACGCGTTATCCTGGCAAACCGCTCGTTCCGTTGAGGGGTGCGACGGGGCAGGCAAAGACGCTGCTCGAACGGTCTTGGGACGCGGCGCGGACCGTGGCGGGTGTCGACCGCATCGTGATCGCCACCGATGACGACCGCATCCGTGCAGCGGGCGAAGCCATGGGTGCCGAGGTCGCCATGACCGCCGAAAGCGCCGTCAACGGGACGGAGCGCGTGGCCGAAGCCCATGAGGTGCTCGGCGGGGGGTATGACCTCGTGGTGAACTTGCAAGGGGACGCGCCGCTCACCCCGCCGTGGTTCGTGGAGGCGCTGACGGCCGCCATGGCCGCCACGCCAGACGCCGATATCGCCACGCCGGTGCTGCGCTGCGATGGGCGGGCGGTGAAGGGTTTTCTCGACGACCGCCGCGCGGGCCGTGTGGGCGGGACGACGGCCGTGTTTGGCGCGGGCAATAAGGGGCTCTACTTTTCCAAGGAAGTGATCCCTTACACCGGCCAAACCTACGCGGATGACGCCCCCACCCCGGTTTTTCACCATGTGGGCGTCTACGCCTACCGCCCTGCAGCGCTCGCCGCCTATCCAAGCTGGCCCATTGGCCCGCTTGAACGGCTTGAGGGGCTCGAACAGTTGCGCTTTTTGGAACAGGGGCGCGATGTCTTATGCGTGGAGGTCGAGGCGAAGGGCCGCCAGTTTTGGGAGCTCAACAACCCCGAGGACGTCCCGCGGCTTGAGGCCATCTTAAACGCGCAAGGAACAGCGTGATAACGCCTCAAACTTCTACTTAGGGTGGCAAAATCAGGGCGTTCGAGGACTTTTCCGCCGCGTGCCATGGTTTTGTTTCAAATTCACAGGTACACAGTGCCCGGGCACGCCTGCGAATAGCCAGAATGACATAAGGTGGCGCATGAAACGCAAAGTACGCAAAGCAATTTTTCCAGTAGCTGGTCAGGGGACACGGTTTCTCCCCGCGACGAAGTCGGTCCCGAAGGAGATCATGACCCTCGTTGACCGACCCCTCATCCAATACGCCATCGATGAAGCCCGCGCCGCGGGCATTAAGGAATTCATCTTTGTCACCTCGCGCGGCAAGAGCGCGTTGGAGGACTATTTCGACCACGCGCCAGAGCTTGAGTCGACGCTTCGCAAAAAGGGCAAGGACGAGCTGCTCGAAACGCTGAAGTCGACGAATATGGATTCGGGCGCCATCGCCTATATCCGGCAGCACAAACCGCTCGGGCTTGGCCACGCGGTGTGGTGCGCGCAGCGGCTTGTGGGCAATGAGCCCTTTGCCGTGATCCTGCCCGACGATGTGATCGCGGGGGAGGAGCCTTGCCTCAAGCAGATGGTCGAGGCCTATGAGGAGACCGGCGGGAACCTGGTTGCAGCCATGGAAGTCCCGCAGAACAAGGCATCCGCCTACGGCATCCTCGACGTCAAAGAAGACATGGGCAGCATCGTGGCCACCAAGGGCATGGTCGAAAAGCCCTCCGCGGAGGAAGCACCATCGAACCTCGCGGTGATCGGGCGCTACATCCTCAATCCGACGGTGATGAAGAACCTCAACAAGATGAAGCAAGGCGCAGGCGGTGAAATCCAGCTGACCGATGCGATTGCCCAAGAGCTCGATGAAGGGCGCGACGTCTATGGCGTGCGGTTCCGGGGGCAGCGCTTTGACTGCGGGTCCAAAGCGGGCTTTTTGCAGGCGACCGTTGCGTTCGGGCTCGCCCGCGACGAGCTGCGCGACGAATTTAGCGCTTACCTCGACGATCTACATTCTGTGCGCAAAGCTGCGCAGTAACACCGATGGGCCAGCTGAGGGAACTTTGGCTGGCCTATCGCCTCAGGCTGCGCCGTAAGCGCTACCTGATCCGCGCCTGGCGCAAATCGCGCGACCTGCGCTGTGTTTCTGACAAGACATCCAACATCGCCCCTGGGGCTGTGCTGTGCTTTGCGACGATGCGGAACGAGGCGCTGCGCGTCCCATTTTTTCTGGCCCATCATCGTGCGCTGGGCGTCGGTCATTTCATTGTCGTCGTCAATGCCGCCACCGACCACACGCTCGCGATGCTAAGCGCGGAGCCGGACGTGTCCGTCTGGACGACGCAAGCGAGCTACAAGGCGGCGCGCTTTGGGGTCGACTGGCTCACCTGGTTGCAGCACCGCTATGCGCGCGGACATTGGGCGTTGACGCTCGACGGTGACGAGGCGCTTGTGTACCCCGACTGCGACACGCGTCCGCTTTCGGCGCTGACAGCCTGGCTCGATAGCCGCGGCGCGCGCGGGCTTGGGGCGATGATGCTCGATCTTTATCCCGATGGGCCGATTGGCGGTTCGCGCTACACGCCGGGGACGCCGGTTTGGGACACGCTCACCCATTTTGACGCGGACGGCTACACGTGGGAGCGGCAGCGCAAGTTCCGCAATATCTCCATCCGGGGGGGGCCGCGGCGACGGGTGTTTTTTGCCCAATCGCCGGAGCGGTCGCCGCATCTGCATAAGATCCCGCTGGTGCGCTGGCGGCGCGGGATGGTCTATGCGTCCTCCACCCACCTCCTGCTGCCGCGCTCCCACAACGCGGCGTTTGACGCGCGGCGTGGGCTGCCGACGGGCGCGCTCCTACACTCCAAATTCTTGCCCGACGTCACCCAAAAATCGCGCGAAGAAAAGCTACGGGCGGAGCATTTCACCCACCCCGAGCATTACGGCACCTATTATGACGCCCTGGCCGAGGGGCCCAACCTAATGGGGCCGGGGTCCACGCGATACACCGGCCCCGCGCAGCTCGAAGCGCTGGGGATCATGGCGCGGGGTGGCTGGTAGACGCCGACGCCACGTTTCCAGCATGACAATTTGTTTGTGCGGGGCACATTTCGCGCCTATCAATGTTTAGGCAACTCTATCTGGGGGCAGCAGCCGGGTTCGGGCGTTTAAGCGGTATGGTTAACCCTCCGTTATCGTCCTATATCCTAGGCTCTGCTGTAGAGTGCGAGGTAAAGTTTGGGCGTTTGGGGAACATATCGTCTGCGGCTCCGCCGGAAACGTTACATTGCCCGCGCTATTCGTAAGCGGCGGGACCTGCGCAATGTTGTCAATCGCACGAACCTGATCAAGCCGGGCGATATCCTGCTGTTCTCCACCCAGCGGAACGAAAAGACCCGGCTCCCCTACTTTCTCGACTACTACCGCAAGCTGGGTGTCGATCACTTTCTGATCGTGGACAATGACAGCACCGATGGGTCTGTCCCCTACTTGGCTGCGCAAAAGGACGTGTCGGTCTGGCACACCACGGCGAGCTATAAAAAGTCCCGCTTTGGCGTCGACTGGCTCAACTGGCTGCAATGGCGCTATGGGCACGAGCACTGGACGCTGGTGGTCGATCCTGATGAATTCCTGGTCTACCCGTTCTGCGACACCCGCCCGCTGCCGGCGCTCACCGACTGGCTCGACGCGTCCGAAATCCGCGCGTTTGGGGCGATGCTGCTGGATATGTACCCCAAGGGCCGCATCGACGCCGAACCCTATGAGGAGGGGCAGGACCCGCTGGAAATCGCCAACTGGTTCGATAGCGGCAACTATTCGATCAAACACAACAGCGGTTACCAGAACCTCTGGATCCAAGGTGGCCCGCGCGCGCGGCGGTTTTTCCCGCAGAGCCCAGAATTGGCGCCTGCGCTTAACAAAATTCCGCTGGTGAAATGGAACCGGCGGTACGTCTACCTAAGCTCCACCCACATGTTGCTGCCTCGTGGCCTCAATAAGGTCTACGATGAACACGGTGGTGAAAAAGCGTCTGGCGTGCTGCTGCACACCAAGTTCCTCGATGTCTTCCCCGAGAAGGCTAAGGAGGAGCTCAAGCGCAAACAGCATTATGCGGCATCGGTGGAGTACAAGGCTTACGCTGACGGGCTCGCCGATGACCCGGAGCTGTGGTGCAAGTGGTCTGAGAAATACATCAACTGGCGCCAGCTTGAAATCCTAGGCCTGATGTCCAAGGGCAACTGGGCGTGATGGATCTGCCCGAGCTCACGTTCGATCCCCCCGCCGGGCCGGAGCCGAAATCGGCGCCGCTTGGGTTCGTGATGCTCGTGCACAAGGATTTCCACCGCGTGGAACAGGTGGCGCGACACTGGGCCGCTGCTGGGTGCCCTGTGGTGATCCATGTGGACCGCAACGCGCATATCAGCGATTTTCAGAACCTGGTGAGCGCCGTCCATGACGAGCCGCGCATCGAGTTCGCAGAACGCCACCGCTGTGATTGGGGCGCTTGGGGCATCGTTGCGGGCACCCAAGCGGCTGCGCGCCAATTGCTCAACCACTACCCGGACGTGCGGCATGTCTACCTGGCCTCCGGCTCCTGCCTGCCGCTGCGCCCGGTAGAAGAGCTGATCGAGTATCTGGCCGAGCGCCCGCGCACAGATTTCATCGAAAGCGCCACGACCTCCGACGTGCCGTGGACCATTGGCGGGCTCGATGATGAGCGGTTTACGCTGCGGTTTCCGTTTTCGTGGAAAAAGCAGCGGCGGCTTTTCGACCGCTATGTGCGGCTTCAGCGGCGGCTCAAGCTTAAGCGGACAATCCCCGATGGCATCGTGCCCCATATGGGCAGCCAGTGGTGGTGCCTGACGCGGCGCACGCTGTCGGCGATCCTAGAGGATAAGAATCGCCGTCGTTATGAGCGCTACTTCTCTAAAGTCTGGATCCCGGATGAAAGCTATTTTCAGACGCTGTGCAGGCTCTACTCCACGGATGTGCAGTCGCGGTCGCTGACGCTGTCGAAGTTCGATTTCCACGGCAAGCCGCACATCTTCTACGATGACCATCTTCAGCTTTTGCGCCGCTCGGACTGCTTTGTCGCGCGCAAGATCTGGCCAAGGGCTGATTTGCTTTACAACAGTTTCCTGACCGACACCGAGCACGCCATGAAAAAGGCGGAACCGAACCGGGGCAAGATCGACCGCGTTTTCGCGCGTGCCGCAGAATTGCGGACCCATGGCCGCCCGGGGCTATACATGCAGTCGCGCTTTCCCGCGGATCAGTGGCGCGAGGGGCGCACCTGCACGGCCTATTCGGTGTTCGAAGGGTTCAGCGACGTCTTTGTGGACTGGGAGGATTGGCTCGCTCGGAATACGGACGCCCGCGTTCACGGGCACCTCTTTGCCGAGAACTGGGTGCAGTTTTCGGGACGCGAGAAAAGCTTTGCCGGTGCGCTCAGCGACAGCGCGGAGCTGCGCGACGACAACAGCCGCGGGTTCCTGACGAACCTGCTGTGGAACACCCGCGGGGAACACCAGTGTTTCCAATTTGGACCGTGGGACAGCCAGTATATCCAATGGGACCTCGCCAAGGACCCCAATGCGCGCATCTATGTGATCACCGGGGCGTGGGCGCTCCAGCATTTTCGGTCGAACGCGGATTTCGCCGACATCCGCCGCGACGCCGCGTGGCGCCAAAAGATCGAGGCCGAGCATCTCAATGCGCTCAAAAGCACCTGGGCCCGGGGTAAGACGCGGATCTTGAGCATGACGGAGTTCATGGAAAACCCGATGGAGCATCTGCAAACCATCATCGACGACATCGTGGGGGAGGGCGCGCGCCGCCTGATCGAGGCGCCGCGGATGCACGATCTCACGGGGTTTGGGCGGTTCCTACAAACGCTCAAGAACGAGGGGATGCACCCTTATCTGCTCGGCGATTACCCCATTGACGACATGCCGCTGCGCCCGCGCCAAAGCATGCGCCGCCCTTATCTGGTCAAGAAATAGGGGCCCGCGATGTCCCAGCGCTTTGACTATTTCGTGCTCTTTGCCGAAATGCGGACAGGGTCGAACCTGCTTGAGGAGAACCTGAACCTTTACCCCGAGCTCGCCTGTTTGGGGGAGGTGTTTAACCCCCACTTTCTGGCCTATCCCAACACCGACACGCTGCTTGGCTTCAGTCAGAGCGACCGCGAACACGACCCCCATGGGCTGCTTGACGCCATCCGGGGGGAGCCTGGGATCAACGGGTTTCGCTATTTCCATGATCACCAGGGCGCCATTTTGGACAGCGTTCTTGATGACCCGCGTTGTGCGAAGGTGGTGCTGACGCGCAACCCGCTCGACAGTTATGTCAGCTGGAAAATCGCCCGTGCGACGGGTCAGTGGAAGCTGACGAACGCCACGCATCACAAGGCGCAGAAGGCCCGGTTTGACCCGGTGGAGTTCGAGGGGCAGTTGGCCGCGCTGCAAGCCTTTCAGTTGCGTATCTTGGGCGCGCTGCAAAGGACCGCGCAGACGGCATTTTATCTGGCCTATGAGGATATCAAGGATGTCGATGTCCTCAACGGTCTCGCGCGGTTTTTGGGGTCGCGGACGGAGCTCGACAGCCTGTCAAAGAAGCTCAAAAAGCAAAACCCCGCGCCGCTGACCGACAAGGTCGAAAACGTCGCCGAAATGGAGCAGGCGTTGAGCCAGCTCGACCGCTTTGACCTGACGCGCACGCCGAATTTTGAGCCGCGGCGTGGGCCGTCCGTGCCCACCTATGTTGGCGCCGCGCGCGCGCCGCTGCTGTATTTGCCCATGCGCTCGGGGCCGGAGGCGGAGGTCAAAGATTGGCTTGCGGCGGTCGATGATGTGGCGCGAGACGCGCTGATCGAGGACTTTAAGCAAAAGTCGCTGCGCGCTTGGAAGCGTGACCACCCCGGCCACCGCAGCTTTACCGTGCTGCGCCACCCGGTGGCCCGCGCCTATCGCGCGTTCTGTGACCGGATCGTTGGGACGGGCAAGGGCAGCTACCTGGAAATTCGCAAGACGCTGATGAGGGTCTTTAACATGCCGCTTGCGCCGGATGGACCCGGCGATGACTGGGGCGCTGACGCGCAGCGCACTGCGTTTTTGGCGTGGCTTGAGTTTCTCAAGATGAACCTCGACGGACAGACCGCCGTTCGCATCGATGCTGCGTGGGGCAGCCAAGCGACCGCGCTGCAAGGGTTTTCAGAGTTTGCACCTGTGGACATGGTGATCCGCGAGGACAGGTTGGAGGCTGATTTGGCCTATCTCGCCCAGTCTGTCGGGCTAAAGGCGCCACAGGTGAGCGACGCTGGCCCTGCGGATGCAATCCCCCTCGCCGACATCTACGACGCGGAGATCGAGAAGGCCGCGCAGGCGGCCTATTCGCGCGACTACGAGATGTTTGGTTTCTCTGATTGGTCGCCTGAGAAGAACTAGTGCCCGGCGGCAACGCCGGGCAGCCCCCGTCCGCCCCCCCGGGCGGGGGCAAGCCCCCACCTGCGGACGGGAGCTGCCCTCATTTCTGAAGAACATAGGTCAGCCGCTTAGCGTGTGTTTGTTGAGACGCTCCACCGCCCACTGCGCGGCATCCGCCACAACCGGGTTCGGATCCTCCACCAACCGCACAGCCGACGCAGCCAACCGCGCCGACCCGCTGTTCCCGATCGCATAAAGCACATTGCGCACGAACCGGTCCCGCCCGATGCGTTTGATGGGCGATCCTGCAAACCGCGCACGAAAGGCCGCGTCATCCAATGCTGCAAGCGTGGCCAAGTCTGGCCTCTCTGTGCCCTCACGCGCGGCGTAGCGCAGTTCTCGCGCCTCAGTGGCGAATTTGTTCCAGGGGCAGACGGCCAGGCAGTCGTCGCAGCCATAGATGCGGTTGCCGAGCTTTGGGCGCAGCGCTTCGTCCACTGGGCCTTTGTGTTCGATAGTGAGGTATGAAATGCACAGCCGAGCATCGAGCTCGTAGGGGGCGGGAAAGGCGTCTGTGGGGCACACGTCCAGGCATTTCCGGCATGACCCGCAATGGTCGATTTCCGGCGGATCAGGGTCGAACGCCACTGTTGTGAAAATCGCACCGAGGAAGAACCAGTTCCCCAAATCGCGGCCCAGCAGGTTTGTGTGCTTCCCTTGCCACCCGAGCCCGGCCGCCTGGGCAAGGGGCTTTTCGGCGACGGGCGCGGTGTCGACAAAGACTTTGACCTCGCACGCGGCCTCTGCCACGAGCCAGCGCGCCACCCGCTTCAGGCGTTTTTTGACCACATCGTGATAGTCCTTTCCGCGCGCATAGACGCTGATGTTGCCGGTTTCGGGCTTTTTGAGCCCTGCCAATGGATCGCCCTCGGGCGTGTACGCCTCTGCCAGCATGATCACCGACCGGCAGTCAGGCCAGAGCGCTCGCGGGTCGCCGCGCCATGTTGCGCGATCTTCCATCCAGCTCATCGTTCCGTGGCGGCCAGCCTTTAAAAACGAAGCGAGCCGCGCGGGCACATGGTCTATGGCGTCGGGTGTGGTGATCCGGCAGGCGGTGAAGCCTGCCGCGTCCGCCTCGGCCAGAAGCCGCGTGCGAAGATCAGAAGTCGAGATCGGCATAGTGCCGCGGCGGTGGAAAGCCTGGCACGACATCGGCCAGGATCGACCGAAACGCCGGGCGCGACTTGATCTTGGCGTACCAGTCTTTGACCGTGTCCGACCGGTTCCAATCCACGTCAGAGATGTAGTCGAGCGCCGACAGATGCGCCGCAGCCGCGAAATCTGCGAGCGTCATCACATCACCCGCAAGCCACCGACGCTGATCGAGCAATTCGGTCATGTAATCGAGGTGGAGTTTTATCGCCTTTGCCCCGGCCTTCACGTTGCCCGAATCCGGGTAGCCGCGCGCCATCATTTTTTTGTTCACCCGCTCATAGAGCAGCTTTGACGTCACTTCGTGATGAAACTTATCGTCGAACCACGCCACGAGCCTGCGCACCTCCAGCCGGGAGTCGCGCATTTGCGGCAGGAGGGATGGGGCGGGATAGGCTTCTTCGAGGTATTCGCAGATCGCGGCGCTTTCGCTCATGAGCTTGCCGTCGAGCTTGAGCACCGGGACCTTGCCCGCCGGGTTGCGGCGCAGAAACTCCGGCCGGGGCTCCCAATAGCGTTCCTCTACCAGCTCTACTTCGATCCTTTTTTCGGCAAGGCTCAGCCGGACCTTACGGCAAAAGGGCGACAGTGGCGTGTGATAGAGCGTGTTCATGAATGACCTGGGCTAGACTGCCCCTCTCCCTTGCCAAAGCGTCCGCGCGATATCAACGCTCAAAGCAGGATGAGCGCCCGTCCGCCGCAATCGTGTCCGCCCCGTCGAGGATCGCGCGCGCGCGGCTGCGGACAAAGTCCGAAGGGGCAGAGGCTGACCGGCCCTTGGGGTCAGGCAGGATCGCGGCCAGGCGTGCGGCCTCTGTCCGGTTGAGGTCTTCGGGGCCGACGCGGAAATAGTGCCGGCTCGCGGCCTCGATGCCAAAGACGCCTTCGTCGAACTCTGCGACGTTCAGGTAGACCTCCAGGATGCGCCGTTTGGACCAGGTGAGCTCCACGATGGGGGTGATCACGGCCTCCAGCGCTTTGCGCGGGTAGCTGCGCCCGTGCCAGAGAAAGACGTTTTTGACGACCTGTTGGGTGATGGTGGAGCCGCCTCGCGCGCCACCTTCGGCCCAGGCCGCGCGGATGGCGCTCGCGTCGAGGCCCCAGTGCAGGCAGAAATTTGCGTCCTCCGCGGCGACCACGGCCCGCGCCATGACGGGTGTCACGGCCTCCATCGGGACCCAAATCTTGTCGATCTCGCCCAGGCGGCGCTGCTCTGCGATGACATAGGGTGTCGTGGGCGGGTTGATGACGGCCACGCTCGCGATCACAGCCACAGCGAGCAGGAACGCAATCGACACAAAGCGCAGCACGCGCCGCCGCAGTCGCTGCCACAGCGACAAATGCCGCTCGCGCCGGTTCCGACGTGCCCGCGCCATCAGAGGATCAGCGCCCCGCAGTTGAACTTTGGCGTGTCTGACAGAAATCCATCGTCGCCCGGGAAGTGAAATTCCATCGGGGCGTTGTCGCGGATGATGGGCCCTTCTGGCGTTTGGCGCACCGATTGGCCGCCGAGAAAGAGGCGCCAGTCGAGGTGGATGTATTCATTGCCGCGCGCCTCCCACTGCACTGTGCCATCGGGTGTCATTGCGCGGGCGTAGTTTTCGGTGCGCAGGAGCGGCACGTCATCGATCACAACCGTTTCACCGGTGAGGCGGTCATAGCCGCGATAGCGCAGCTCGTTCCCGAAATTTGAGATCGTGGAGAAATCGAAGTCATCGCGCCCGGTCTGCGCAAGATCGGTGTAGCTCATCGGGTCGGTGGCATCGGGCATCAGCCGGTCCAACTCCCCCGAGCGGACAGCATAGCTTTCGACCCACTGCGCCTCCTCATCGATGGTGGAGATGAAGTACGGCCCATCCTCATCCATATCCATGCGGTGTTGAATGCCCGCGGGATCGCCCTGGCAGGTGTAGTGATGGGTCACCGAACACAGTTTGTACTGAATCGTCACGAACCCGGTGCAGCCCTCGGGCAGCGTCGTCTGCTCCGCCGCGGCGGGCAGGGCGGTCAAGATCCATGCGAGGAAAAATAGTCGGCCCATGCGTGCCACCTGTTTGCGATTCTGCTCTCTTGTCGGGGTTTTCGTACCCCGTTTGAGTGGAGTGTAGCAGACATGGCCGGAATGTGCAGCGCCCGTGCTAGGCATTTTGGCTCGACCCCGGCGGTTCTGGGCCGTAGGAAACAGCGCGGTCGTTAGGGGGGTCCCATGCCACTATTTCACCTCGTCCTTGTGGCGCTGATCCAGGGCATTACGGAGTTTTTGCCCGTGTCGTCCTCTGGCCATCTCGTTCTGTTGCCGCTTTTGACGGGGCTCGATGATCAGGGGCTCGTGATCGACGTCGCCGCCCATGTGGGCACGCTCTTTGCCGTGGTGATCTATTTTTGGAGCGACGTGAAGCTGGCGCTTTTTGGCACGCTGCGCCTTGTGCGGGGAAAGGTCGATACACAGGGCGCGTGGCTCGCGCTTTGCCTTGTGATCGCCACGGTGCCTGTCGTGATCGTGGGGTTTGTTTTGTCGGTGACGGGTCTTGATGAGGTGATGCGTTCCGTCACCGTCATTGGCTGGACGATGCTTGTTTTCGGGCTCGTGCTCTACTGGGCCGATCAGCGCGCGCCACAGGTCAAAACGCAAGAGAACCTGAGCCTCAAGGATGCGCTGATCCTTGGCTTGTGGCAGGTGCTCGCGCTAATCCCAGGGACATCGCGGTCGGGCATCACAATCACCGGCGCACTGGCCCAAGGGTTTACCCGCGCCGATGGGGCCCGCATCGCGATGCTGATGTCGATCCCTGTGATTATAGCCTCCGGCGCGATTGCCTCGCTCGACCTGATCGGGGGGCAGGTGCCGCTGCGCGATGCTGGGATCGTCGTGGGCCTAAGCTTCCTGTCGGCGCTTGCTGCGCTGGCGCTGATGATGCGGCTTCTGAAGAGCGTAAGCTTCACCCCTTACGTCATCTACCGCGTGATCCTTGGGGTGATCCTGCTTTATCTCGGGTATTCTGGAGCGATAACACCCTAAGCACCCCGCCCGGTGGGAACCATCGGGAATCCCCCGACCGCCCCCACGGGCGGGGGATACTCCCCCACCCTCGGTCGGGGGATGCCCTCAGTTCTTTAGATCAGTTGTTTAAGCTCGTGCGGACTAAGGTTTACCGAGATACCCCGGCAAAATCTCCCCCATCGCCGTAGGCTCCACCCCCAGCTCTGCCAGCCCCGGAAACGCCCCCGACACCACATTATCGGCACCCAAGTTCCGCACCTGGTCCCGCGTGATCTGCGGCTCAATCCGCCCGCCGCTCACCGCGCTCAACGTCTCGAACCCTAGCCCCATGAGCATCCCCACTGGCGCAGGCAGCGGCAGCACCAGACGCTTGCGCCCCAGATGCCCCAGCATCCGGTGCATCAGGGCGTCAAAGCGCTCCACCTCCGGCCCGCCAAGCTCGTAGAGCCCGCCGCGGCCCTCCGTCAGCCCCGCCATCACGGCCTCGGCCACATCGCCCACGTAAACGGGCTGAAACCGCGTGCCCGCGCCCACAACGGGCACAAAGGGCGAAAGCTTCGACAGCTCCGCAAAGCGGTTAAAGAAGCTGTCGTCGGGGCCAAAGATAATCGACGGGCGCAGGATCATCGCGTCGGGCATATGTGTGAGCACGCCCGCCTCCCCCGCAGCTTTGGTGCGCTGATAGAGGCTGGGCGACCCCGCATCCGCCCCAATCGAGGAGACATGCACCATGTGTCCCACCCCTGCCTCCGCAGCCATTCGCGCGACCCGTGTCGCACCGTCCGCCTGGAGCGCCTCAAACGTGTCCGCACCGCTTTGCGCAAGGATGCCCACGCAGTTGACCACCGCGTCCGACCCGGCCACGGCGTGCGCCACTTCCTCATCGCTGCGGATGTTGCAGGCCACAGCCTCTACATCGTCCGCGACCTTGGACGGCGTCCGCACCGCCACCCGCACGCGCCACCCCCCTGCGAGCGCACGCGCCGTCACAGCCCGCCCCACAAAACCGCCGCCGCCAAAAATGGTCAAAAGCCCAGCCATGGTGCCTCCTCTTCGCTGAGGGGAGAGCTAGCGTGCAAACACTCCCACTCAAGCGTGGCAAAACTGGCTCGACGCACGTTGACACGCCTCGGCGCTGGCCCTAATGACCCTTCACCAACCCGTGCCCAGATGGCGGAATTGGTAGACGCGCCAGCTTCAGGTGCTGGTGTCCGTATGGACGTGGAGGTTCGAGTCCTCTTCTGGGCACCATTTACTCATGTTAAACATTTAAAATCATAAGCTTAAGCTAAAGCGTCAATGTTGGCCCACCTTTCAGGCCACCTGCTGGAGCCAAGAAAGGCAAGCGATTAACCGGCAGCCTAGGCCTCACCGAGTACTTTCATGTGATACAATTCGTCAGCATATGACCGTGCTCGAATTCATCCGTAGAGGGATCAACGGCGAGATCGCTATTGAAGATCTCACCGACCGCCAGTTCTGCAACTTTCTCTGGGTCGTATCGGTTGTGATGCTTGGCACCATCTTGCTTGGCTGGCTGGCACTGGGCCTGCTTATCTACTTACTGCGCTAGGCGTCTTCGAGCGTCTTCACTAACTCGATCGCCTTTACTTCTAGAGCCAGGGAAAGCTTTACGATCGTAACAATGGTCGCGTTCTTCTCACCGCGCTCGATCATGCCGATGTAGGTTCGGTGCACCTTGGCCCGAGCGGCGAGCTCTTCCTGTGACAAACCTTTCTGTTCACGGATGAAGCGTACGCGCTGCCCAAAGCGGCGGACGTACTGATCAATTTCAGGGGTACTCTTCATGCGCCGAGCTAGGGCGAGCGCATACCATTAATCTACATACCATAATTAGCAATACGACGTGATCTGATATCTATAGTGCGCACGGACAGGCGCAAATGAGATAGCTATGGTATACATATGATATGTGTGGATAGCCCACACTCGTCTTTTCATCCCGCGACACCAGTCGCGCCCAACTCAGGAGATCGATCATGACCAAGATCAAGACCCTTACGACGGTCGCGGCACTTTGTGTCGCGCCCGCAATCGCTCAAGCCGAAGGTTGGAGCTATGGCAGCGATGTCTGCAAGGCCGAGAAAGAAGACTGTATGACAAATTTTGTCCAAGCGATGTCGGTCGACTTCTATCTCGGCGCAGGTCAGCTTACACTCAAAGAACTGCAAGTACTCAGCGAAAACTTCGAGCTCACCGACGACATGATGATCCCGGCTCGCACTTGGATTCGCATCAGCTGAAGCTTCGCTCTTTCTCAAAACCACAAGGCCCTCTCATAGAGGGCCTTTTCTATTTGGGTTTCACCCAGACCACGGCCGTCCACAGCAGGATCAGTGGAAAGAGGTTGAGGATGGGAATGCAGATGCCAACGACAGCCAACAGAAACGCCGCCCACTTGGCTCCTACGGCCTCTCCTGAGAGGGAATGGATGCCGGCGATGAAGTAAACGAACCAGGCGAGCAGGATTTGGATTGCTCCGAGTGAAGAGACGACCAAGAAGCCGATCATGAAAAGTGCCATGGGGTCAAATCCCAGGCCGAAGACCAACTGGGCGGCACCTAAAACAACTTCTGAGAAGGCCTTCCCAAAAGCACCGACGACGGTTTCAATACCGGTTATGGCAGTTTGCACCACGAAACCGGTGAACCCCTCCATCTCGTTAACTGATTTAATCGCAGCAAAAATAGCAGCTGCAATCCCCATCGCTGCCGTACTCACGATCGCAAGGGGTAGCTGAATTTTAACGTAGACGGCGAACACCCAAGCATTGATCCAAAGGTTCACCTTGGTGACTCGGGCTTGTACCAGTGCTTTGCGAACGGCCTTGCAGAGCTTGTGCTTCTTTGGCCTCTCCCGAACCCTTGGGGTGGCCTGGCCATAATAGGTGGCGTCAACTCGCTGCACATCTGCCCGGCCGGGGGTAGGGCGCGGAGGGTTGCTTGTCTTGTGCCTAGCCAGACCAGCCTGCTCGTATGGCGCAGAAAACCGACCGTCGATGGGACGGTACGCAGTATCGCGAGCACTTCTGCGCTCGATCCTAACGTGATGGATATACATATGGGTGGATGAGGCTGAGTGCCTCTGTACGCCTAGTATAGCGCGTTCACCTCGCTGCACGGTGTCCCTGAAGAAAGCTTAGCAGCCTCTGTCGGCACGGCTCGCTGCGATGAGCATCGCTTTCAAAATTCGGTCGTCGGCCAAGCCTGCTGATAGCTCAAAGAGCCGCCAACTACCTCTGTTTGCATTGCGGAAACTTCTCCACCGTAGGTGACGCTAGCCGCGCCGCTATACAATGCCCAACCATGCAGCCCGCGCCACGGCCTGTTCCGTTGTTCGTGAACTCAGTTTCCGTCGAGCGGACAAGACTTGCTTCTCAACGGTCGATCTTCGATTTCCGATTCGGTCTGAAATCGCATCGTATCGCAATCCATCCGCCAACCAACGCAAGACATCAATTTCACGGCGTGTTAAACGAAGCTCATCAATTGCAATTTCTGCGTGATCAACATGCGCGTGAAATGCGCTTACGATATGAACCAAGTCTGCTTCTTGGGCTCGAAACATTCGCTTAGTTTCAGACCAAGAAGTTTCTGGGGCTGCAACTAGCGTGCCCCCAGAAACGAACCCTCCTAGTGTTGGCAACGGAACCAATACACACTTTGAAATGCCAAAATCGGCCCCACAGTGCAAAGCATGCATCAACTTGGTATCGATGAAGCCAGCATCCGCGAGTTCTTGGGCATCCGACCACATAAGTGGCGTGGAACTATTCTGACAGTACGCAAAGCTGTAATCGTTTAGATCGAGACGATCTTGAGAGTACCGTTCAATCCAGTCCGCCCGCATATTATTGCAGTTTATGGGCCGGGCATCATCGATTCCCGACGAAGTTCCTGCCGCCAAGACGTAGTTGAAGGTACCGAAACCAGTTCCATCCAGAACACGCGCCAGCAGATTTTTGGCCTGACCCAGGTCATCTGCGTCCTTGATGTCATCAATAAAGTGTCGGGTCGAAGTGCGCACGAAAAAAAGGTGCCAAAGCCGCGCATAGTTATCAATAGCGGATTTACGCTAGTTTACTCGAAGTCCCTCTTGGCGTTTTTTACAAGCAAATCTGTCTTGCTATAGGGAAAAAACTATGAAGGGTCTTGGCCTGATCTTGAACATTCTAATCCCCGGTGTCGGCTCAATGGTCATCGGCAAGGTCGGCCAAGGGCTCGCACAGATTACCATCTGGGGGGTTGGTGGCCTAATCACTCTGGGCACTTTGGGGTTTGGTATCGTCATAGGCGCGCCGCTCATGATCGGAGCCTGGATTTGGGCCATAGTGACCGCTGCCGGAGGCCCGGACCAGACGATCAATGTCCACGTGAACGGCGAAAAAAAACCGTGAGGCAGCTTTCTTTTTCAGCGTTTTTGATTGCGTTTTCGTTCCTCCCGGCTTCGATGCAAGCAGACGGTAGCGACACTAAAAGTGCAATTGTTGGCTACGTCGAGGGAATCAAATCACTGGTGATTGATAGCAACGGGCAGGCACTTCCATACTTCAAAATTGCACTCGACACGCAGTCCTTCTCGGGTGAGCTAGATCGGTTCATGAGTACGCGACGGTGCCATGTTCTCTTGTACGGCAGCAACTCGAAGAATCGATGTGTGTTTGACTTGAGAGGTTGGATCACACCGCTCTACGAAATTAACTACAGTATTCTGACCCTGAACCCAGGTCAGTGGTATCTACTAAGCATGGACGCTGCCGTAGATTTGGACACAGAGGGGCTGGCAGCACTTAGAATCAGAGATTTGTCGCTGCAAGTCAGTGCCGACGGCGCGCACTACGGGCTCGAAAACGAGCTCAAACCTGTTATGCGCAGCAAGCATTCACCTACCGGCGGACTTGCCTTCGAGGGCCGCAACTTGCACGTTGTGTCACAAAACTAGGTGCAATGCGTTGAGCCCGAGCAGCCTCAAGAGTTCTCTGCTGGCCGCGGCAGGAGTGATAGGTCTGCTAAGTGCCTTCTGTACTGCTCCGGTGCTGGCTGATACCAAACCCTACCGGTTAGTATGTTTTGAAGAAGTAGGACTGTTCGCGAGCCTAGAGCGGGTCGTGAATCAGCAACAATTCCTACGCAACGCCCCACTTCTACAGAACAGTAGCTGTGGTTTTGCTCAAATCCCGAGCGGGTCAACGGCGCGCTTCAATGGCTTCCATGAGAGTGGTGAGGGGTGCCTATTTTCGCTGTATCGGGTGACATACGGGACCACCGGGCAAAAGATGTACTCGGCTGACGGCATCTTTAAATCCACGGCTTGGCAGGTGAAAAAACTGCACGGAACGGAAATATCGATGCTAGTGCCCAAGAGGTGTGACGCGTCCATGATTGGTGGAGGTTAGTGTCCGAACATTTAACAAGAGCGCTGCAATAAGCATTATAATGTCTTGAATGACAGGATAGTCTACTAGCTCAAACTCAAAACTGGCTAAACAATGAAAAGTAGCTTCCGACGCTTGACCACTTCGGTGTTCTAGCCCGCAAAAAATCGCCAAGCATCATTCGTCTGCGAGGAAAACATGATTTCATTTAGACACCTATGCAGCGTCAGCAGCTTTGCCATTTGCGCCTTCTCTAGCACGGCGCTTGCAGAAGCGATTTCCCATGATGCACTTTTTTCGGACATCCTGCGACTCAGAGTGTGGAGCCAACTTCAGATGCCTGCATGACAACAACCATCACATAGAGTATTTTGGTGGAAGATTTAATTCATATATCACCCACAACAGTGGAAATACCCTTGAAATTCTGGTCACCACAACAGAAATCAGTGAGGGTCAGATTACATACTCTGAGCACGGTAAGAGTGGTTTTTCATTAGATTTGATCGAGTTTTCTGGAGATAGATTCTCGACAAGTGCCAAAAATGGTCATTAGAATAGTTCCTGCCGGATTTCTGAAGAAGGTAGGCCGCTAGTATGGTCGGCGAAATATCCTATATTCCTCCATCGTCTATCCCCAGATTTAGCAAATTTTGAAATCAAGTTTCGTAGAACGGATCAAGCTGTCGGCCTAAATAGTTATATATCGTCAGATCCCATGGGCATAGATCATGGAGTGATGCTGATCGAGCCGAAGAACTATTAGTAATATGGGGTAGAGTCCAATCCCTTGATAGATATTCTCCGATATAACAATGCTTTGAATAGCGCTGAGTTCATTGCGTACTATTCGCTTGATGATACACCCACAAGAGAAGTCTTTCGGAAGAATGAATCAAGATTCAACAGTATGAGATATATTCAGGTCAATGAAGAATTGCTGATTGCCTTCAATTGGGGGCTAAGCCACTCTGATTTAGGTGGCTTGTTCTTGTCTGCTGCGGACATCGTTCACAACGAACTTCGGGTCAGTATCCAACCTTCAGACTAGAGCTCTCACGGTGCTTCTGCATAGTGTGGTTGTATCCCTCGGTCGTGGTGATTGATGAGTGACCGACTGTTCTCTGAATGGCCTCGCCAGTCGCCCCGGCGTCATAGGCTGAGGTGATCATGGTGGCGCGCGCCACGTGGGGAAAGGCTTTAACATCAATGCCAGCCTTCGCGGCATACCGTTGAAACAGGTAATAGCAGAGTTGCCGGGTCAGAGTCCGCCTGGTGTCAGTGGGGAAGACGGGCTGCAAAATGTACGCTTCCGGATCAAAGCGATGCTGAGCTTGGTCGAGGTAGGCGCGGATCGCGGCGGCGCACTCCAGATTGATTGCGACCGTGTTCAATTTGTTGCCCTTGATCGTCAGATGCAGCACCGGGAACTCAGCGTCGTAGGTGAAGTCCTTCACTTTGAGTTTGAGCGGTTCGGAGCACCTGGCTCCGACGTAGAAGAGGATATGGAGCAATGCCCGGTCACGCAGCCCTTGCAGGGAAGTGACGTCTTGAGCTTCGAGTATAGCGCGCACCTGCCGCTTCGAGAGCGTCGGCGACTTGCCCGCACCGATCCCTGCGTTGCCGGTCTTCGGCCGCTTGATCCCGGCCACAGGATTGGCGGATGTCAAGTTTTGGTCGGTGAGATGCTTGAAGAGGGAAGAGAGCGCCGCCAGGCGGTTGCCGATCGTCGCTCGGGACAAACCGGCTTGCTCCATGCCCGCGCGCCAGGCCAGAACGTGCGCTTGTTTGAAAGCGTACAGTTCTTGTGGCGAAGCGATCCCAACGGTTGCAACGAAAGAAGGGATCGCACGGTGGTAGTTGCTGCGCGTGTTCTCTGATGAAAAGTTCGAGAGCCCGACCTGCTCGGCGCTGACTTGCGGCAAGAGCTCGAAAGCGTTGTGTTCGGCGAGCTCGCCGTTTTTGAACGGGATTAGGGTTTGGGATGTGTGCTGAGCGGAGTCTCTCATACCCCTCAATTATACCATATCCCTTTGTCATAAAATAGGTTATGACAAACGTGCCTAGGAATAACTTGTAAGTTAGCAGCTCCGCCCGTCGCCGATATCTTAGGCCTGTGACACCACGCCGTTCACGAGGCGCTGCACTGGATTTAGCTACTTACTTTCTGCGAGCGCTGAATTGAGGACCGTTGGGTTTCGCATGCGACCCTCCAAAGTCACTCATCGAGGATTCTTGCCGAGCGGGCGTCATTGAGCGCCCGCAGCAAAGCGTCAAGGACAGCATGTTTTGGCTCAACATCAACGATGAGAAGATCGTCGCGATAGCCTCCAACTATCTTTGTCCGATAAAGTGTGGAACTTTGCTTGGCAGCGCATGCGCGCATGGCTGCCTCCCAAGACAGTGCGCGTTCCGTAGCGTGTGCAATCTCTGCGCTTCTATACAAGAGGGCGCTGTCGATATCTGCGAGGCCCCAAAAACCATGGCGTGTGACGTTTGGCGTAGGCTCATGACCCATTGATTTTGGTTTGGGTGCGTGATTCGCGGTTCGAAAACGGACTGTTAACATGTCTGATCTTTTTTGGTTGAGCGACGCTCAGATGGCGCGTCTTGAGCCTTTTCTCCCAAAATCCCACGGCAAGCCACGCGTTCACTGCCCGGCAGGGCATTGCGTAGCAATGTCCCAAGAGGGGCCAAGCTGCATGCTATCTGCGACAGCCAGGGACGCCCGCTGGACCTCTTTGTGACCGCCGGGCAGGTTAGTGATTACATGG
>JBCBZG010000007.1:0-189444 GCA_039815465.1 Pseudomonadota bacterium | reverse complement strand
CTACCTAATCTAACGCGGGCTAATCCTTCTCCGATAAATCTTTCCCCCGAAGGGCGTATACGGTATTACTCTCAGTTTCCCGAGGCTATTCCGTAGAGAAGGGCATATTCCCACGCGTTACTAACCCGTCCGCCGCTCACCCGAAGGTGCGCTCGACTTGCATGTGTTAGGCCTGCCGCCAGCGTTCGTTCTGAGCCAGGATCAAACTCTCAAGTTGAAAAAGCTTACGCTGTATCCTTGACGTTCGAACCTCTGCACATATCGTTCCGACCGGCTAGGCCGGAACATTCAACATCAGGGCTTACTGAAACCCTGATGCGTCTCTGTTTGTTGTGCTTCTGGTTTCATCAGAAACCGAAAGCCGACAAACAGTGAAGCTGACTATCCATCATCGCTTAGGCCGAAGCCCTTGCTAGGTAGCGAAATATGTGCAGTTGTTTGTTCATCGAATGAACCAAACCGCCCACATATCTCTTCAGATACTATCAATTTCAAATAGCGTAGAGACAAAATCGACTGGATGCGCCCTAACTTGTTTGGCGCGCCCCGCCTCAGTTACCTCAATTTTCGTTGCCGTCTGGACCGTCTGGCTGTTGCCGTGTTGTCCGTCTGGCGTCCCGTTGTGCGCCTCAGCGCCGCCGGTGAGGGGTGATTTAGGGATACCGGCGGGGGTCCGCAAGCGCTTTTTTCACTGAGAGCGCATTTTTTCGCAAAAAAGATGATTTTCGATGTTTTTCATAGCGTTAGCAGGAGCGGATACTTCGGGTGGTAGGGTTAACATCTGCTTTCGTGCATTCGCGTGCAGGGGCTCGCACCACATCTTGGGGTTCTCCCGCACTTACCCACAGGGACATCCACAGATTCACCGGACTCACCTGAGTCTTTTCCCGTGAATCGCCGAGTCGTGGAGGCAACGCAGGTCAAAGGACTCACCCCAGTTTGCGTCGCAAAAGCCCGATTGCCCCGATCCCTGCCATAAGAAGGGGTAGCGACGCAGGTAGTGGAACGGGGGCTGGACTTGATCCCAAGTCGAACTCGAACCCTGTTACGGTGCCGTGTGTAAGATTGCTTGCATTGGTGACTGTGAACGTCGCCGTCTGCCCTGCCGCAAGCCCAAAGCCACCCCCGTTAAAGCCCGTCGTGCTCAGGGACGCTGGCAGGACATTGGATGCCGACACAACCGACCCGCCAATCGACACCTCAATGTCCGGCGACGACAGGAGCGCGTGAAACTCATCCCCTGTAAAAGCCGTAAAGGTGACGTCGGTATCCGTCGCAATCGAAAAGATCGTCGTGGTGAGCGAGGCTCCCCCGATGTTGAGACCTGGATCCCCACTCGGACCAAAGGTCAGACCGTTGGCCCCGCCTGCAAGGATATTGGTCAGCACGAACGTGGCGCCCCCTGCGGTTTCCTGCGTGACAATCGGCGTCGTCACGGTTGGCGCAGAGGGGTTCGGGGTCAAAACCACATGGCTGTCGGTCAAATCTATCGTCAGCGCGTGGGTTGGGCTCGAAAGGGATGCCGCGAGCACGGCACCCAAAAGCATTAATCTATTCATAGGGACGCTCCATAAATCTACACAGAGCGGAGCATCGGCGCGAGGGCGCGCGCGTGTCAAGCGCCGCGCAGCTGGGCGCGTTAGAGATAGGGAACCATCGCCGCCAGAATCCGCTCGGGCCCTGCCGCTATGCTCGCGACGCCGCTTCCCAGGTAATAAGCGCCAAACCGCAGCCAGTAGGGTTTGCTGACGCCCCCAGTGAGGGTCCGCAGCACCGCCGTTAGAACAACGATCGCGATCAGCAAAAGCGACAGCAGTAGCCCCAAGGCCGCCAGGGGAAAGTAAGGGACCTTGAACGCCACGGCCCCAGACCCACCAGACGCTGCGTGGACGTCCATGATAAACACGCTGAGCCCGACCACCGCCGCCCCCAACAGAGCGTAGATGATCAAAGCCAAGGGCTCAAAGCTCCGGACCTTAGGCCGGTGCGGAGTGGAGCGCCGCGTTGGAGCGGGCTTCAACCCTTGTTCTGCTACGTATCGGTCAAGCCGGGTTGCGAATTGCTGTGTCATCGCGCGTCTCTCAATTGGTCCTAAAATCGGTGGGCGGTCCCACCCCAAGTTAGGCCATGAGAAGACGGCATCTTTGCGGCGCGCACGCGCAGCAATCGCGGCGCTTTAGGCGCGTACGCGGCTGCCCGCAGGGCGCCATTTCACCCGCGCAAGGAGCAGCGCGGCAATGACGGCGGCATAAATGATTGGCTCCCATTGGAAGCCCTTAACCAGCAGCAGCCAGTGCACTGCGCCCAGGATCAACACCGCATAGGTCGCCTTATGCAGCTTCCGCCAACTCGCGGCGCCCAGTTTGCGCACCGACCAGTTGTTCGATGTGAACGCGAGCGGGATCATCAGCGCAAAACCCGCCATGCCCACCGTAATATAGGGCCGCTTGACGATATCGGCCCAGACATTCTGGAACTGCACATCGAGCACGAGCCAGGTCAGCAGGTGCGACAGCACATAAAAGAACGCTGTCACCCCGATGGCCCGGCGGAATTTCACGAGGTTTACGCCCAGATGCTCCCGGAGCGGCGTAATCGCGAGCCCCGCGATTAGCACCCAAAGCGACCAGAGGCCGAGCTGGTGTTCGATCTTCTTAGCCGGGTCTACGCCGAGCTGCCCCGTGATACCCAGGTAGTAGATATAGACCACCGGGATCGGCGCCACGGCATAGATCAGCCAGGTCGGCACACGGCGGGCGGCACGGTTGATGGGGGCAGCGAGCATGTCTTTAAGCCTTTTCTTCGTCAAAACAGACATGGTGTGCCTCCGATCCCGGCGCGAGCTTTGTGTCACCCGCCACACGGGGGCCTGATCAATGTGTCAGCGTTAGTAGAACTCGGTGAGGTCCATACCGTCATAGAGCCCGGCAACCTCGGTTTCGTAACCGTTGAACATCAGCGTCGGCTGGCGCCGCGCAAAAAGCCCACCGCCGATCTTGCGCTCGGACGCTTGCGACCACCGCGGGTGGTCCACGCTCGGGTTCACGTTGGAATAGAACCCATACTCCCCTGCATTGGCCATATTCCAAGATGTCGGCGGCTCATCCTCGGTGAGTGTGATCCGCACGATGCTCTTGATCGACTTGAAGCCATATTTCCACGGCACCACGAGCCGGATCGGCGCGCCGTTCTGGTTCAGAATATCGCGGCCATAGATGCCCGTGGCCATGATCGTGAGCGGGTGGTTCGCCTCATCCAGCCTCAACCCCTCCCGGTAGGGCCAATCGAGCACGCGCGACGACAGACCTGGCATCTCCGACGGGCGCTCCAACGTCTCAAACGCCACGTATTTCGCGCCCGACTGGACGCCCACGCGGTCGAGGATGTCTTTAAGCTCGATCCCGTTCCACGGAATGACCATCGACCAAGCCTCCACACAGCGGAAGCGGTAGATGCGCTCCTCGACATCGAGACCGCCAATCAGATCCGCCAGCGCATACTCGCCAGGGTTGTCGACAAGGCCATCAACAGTGATCGACCACGGCTCGGTCGTCATCTGCCCCGCATAGCGCGCTGGATCGCCCTTATCGGTGCCGAACTCGTAGAAGTTGTTGTAGGTCGTGATCTCCTCGAACGTGTTGGGTTCGAGATCTTGGCGCACTTGCGCCAGGCCCGGCCCCGCGATGCTGAGCGCACCCAGCCCGAGCCCGCCCGCAATGATTTGGCGGCGGTTCAACCAGCCTGCCTCCGGGGTTACGTCGTCCCAGGTCAGGTCATTTGTCCAGCGGCGGGCCATGATACGCTCCTTCAATCGTGTTGAGCTGATTTAGATCGCCATAGCACAGCGCGCCAGACATGGCCCCTGACAAGGCCGTCAGCCGTTTGAAACATCGCGCACACCGCTCACCGCAGATCACAAACCTGTAGGTTGAAGACCCCGCGCCCCCCGGCTTAGCGCGCGTCAGCCGATGTCAAAGCGTGCATGCGCAAGCTCGGCAAATTTCCCCGCCTGGATTTGCGCCCCGCCGCCCCCAGTTGGCTGGGCATCCCACCAAGGGGTCCGCAACCACAGGAGAACTGAAATGATCCGTACGACACTTCTCGCTCTTACTGCATCTGCTGCAATGGCCACGTCCGCGCTCGCCATGGGTAAAATGGACATCGTCGACACCGCAGCCGAGGCAGGCTCCTTCGAGACGCTTCTGGCCGCTGCCACCGCAGCTGGGCTCGTCGACACGCTCAAGGGCGATGGCCCGTTCACCGTCTTTGCGCCCACCGACGAAGCCTTTGCTGCCCTGCCAGAGGGCACGGTTGAAAGCCTGCTCTTGCCAGAGAACCAGGACCAACTGGTGAGCATCCTGACCTACCACGTGGTGCCCGGCAAAGTGATGTCGACGGACCTGAGCGACGATATGACCGCCGCCACCGTGCAAGGTGGGGAGATCATGATCGACCTCGACAACGGTGTGATGGTCAATGACGCGACCGTGGTGTCCGCTGACATCGAAGCGTCCAACGGCGTCATCCACGTGATCGACCAGGTGATCCTGCCCGCGTCGTAAAGGCATCCAACACCCGCCTGCGGCCCCGCGAAGCATGCGGGGCCGCGGTGCACGCACCCGCCAGATGACCGAAATCATTTGGCGGAATGCGGCACGGTAGTGCAGATTGGGCGCAGAGACTACTCTGCCCATTTCTGCGAGGATGCATTTATGTTCCGCTATATTGCTTCTTTGGCTTTCATCGCACTAGTTGCGTGCGACGCGCCCGCCCCAACGCCAAGTGCCGCTCCCGCAGCGAAACCCAAGGCAGCGAGCACCGAACCTCCGAACCCCAACGTTGAATCGCCGCTCGACGCGTTCAATTGCAAAGAAGGCAATTTTTCCGCCTGCTACAGCATGGGCATCGACTACCTGCATGGCGATGGCGTTACAAAACATCGCCCGACGGCAGCCTTCCTGTTCGAATACTCGTGCAAGAACGGCCTACCTAGGGGCTGCTACAACCTCGCACTGATGTATGAAAACGGGGTCGGGGTGGACCGTAAACCAGACCTCGCCGCGTCGTTCTACGACAGAGCGTGCAATGGCGGGATCAATTGGGGCTGTGAGCGATCCGACATTGTCGCAAACTTGGGCAGCGCAGACTGGAACGGTGCCCGCAACGATCTTGGTCGCCCGACAGGACGCGGCCAGATGACATTCACCGATGGGCGCGTCTTCGACGGGGAGGTTTCAGACTTAGGCACACCGACAGTGGCGGGCGTCACAACATACCCCAACGGCACGGTCTACAAAGGTGGCTACGATAAAGGCGTGCCGTCCGGCCCCGGCGCGCTGATGGATGCAAGTGGTGCCGTGATCTATGCTGGTGATTTCCAAGACGGCGTTCCCGAGGGCATCGGCGTCAGCGCTCGCAACGGCACTCTGACACCCGTTGCATTCTCAGAGGGCAGCCCCGTCAGCGCCAACCAAGTCGCCACAAACCGCGTCGCGCAAGCTGACAAGGACGCAATTGATGCCCTTCACTTGAGCGGCAACAGCACACTGGCGCGTAGCATTCGTGCTGACACTCAAGACATCGGCACACTAAGGGAACGCATCACGCTCCTCAGAGAAGAGTTTCAGCGACAGGAGGCTGACTTCCCGCAACAATGCCACTGCACGTTCAACGTCTGCCTGTCAGTGGACAAGCAATGGGATAGCAGTAAGGAAAGCCTCGATGCGTTCCGCGCTCGCCAAGCTGCGGGAAAAGCCGCAGGGGACCGCTTGGACATGGCCTGCCGTGCTTGGCGCGCGAGCGGCAGCACGAAAGCAGAACGGCAAGCGGTCTTTGACAAAAGACTTCGCGACATTAACCAAGATATCGAGCTGACCCAGAAATCCCGCTTGCGGGACATGGCAAGCCTTGACCAGGCTCGTGTCGCGAAGGAACGAGAGCTTCAAGCCACCCGCGCCAGCCGCACCGCGCAGGCGCAAAAGCAGGTGGAACGCGAACGATCCACCGCGCTCGACACCCAGAAAGCGATTTGCGAGGCGCAGCCAAACTACTGCGGCTGCTCCGCCATCCGCGGCAGGCTCACCAGCACCGAACGCTATGCCAGCTGCGTTACCGAGATGAACAGCTCCGCCGCGAGCGCCGTGCGGCGGCTGACCGGAGGGTAGTGTGACCAAAGCCCCTTAGGCGCAAACTACCGCGCGACGGCCCGACCCCGGTCGAGCGCGAGCCCGGCCAACGCCACCACCACAATCGCTCCGGACATCAGCGCCAGCACTGCCCAGCCGAGCCCAGCCACCACGAGCCCCGCCGCAAAGGCACAGATCGTAGACACCAGGGCGATGGCGGTATCGTTGACCCCTTGCACCGCGGCGCGCTCCCCCTCCGCAAGCGCGGCATCAAGCAGGGCCGTCGCCCCGATAAAGGCGAAGTTCCAGCCGAGACCGAGCACGATGAGCGCACCATAAAAATGTGCAGCGCTCAGGCCCGTGGCGGCACCGATGGCGGCGGCGATGATGGTCGCCAGCCCCAAAAGCGCCACCGGCTGCGCCCCGTAGCGCTTGATCACAAAGCCGGTCACAAAGCTTGGCGCGAACATCGCCACAATATGCCAACGGATGACGTCACTCGCGGTGTCCTCTGTGAAGCCGCAGCCGATCATCGCGATGGGTGTGGGCACCATCAAAAAAACCATAACCCCCTGCGCGACAGCAGCGATCATGACCGCGCGCCGCACCGGACGCCGCCTAAGCGCACCGAGCGCCGCAAACCGCCCAGCGCCCGCGTCGGGTGTGACGCGCGCAGGCCGCGCCATGCGCACCAGTGCCAAGGGCACAAGACCCAGCACCCCAATTGCCGCAATAGCTGCATAAGCCCCGACAAACGGCACGGGCCCCAGCGCATCGCGCGCCACGATAAAGACCTGAGGCCCCACAATGGCCGCCACGAGCAGCGAGCTCAGCATGAATGAGATCGCCACAGGCCGCCATTCGGGCGCCACGACCTCCCCCGCGGCAAAGCGGAAATACTGGAATGCCGACCAGCCCGCCCCCATCAGGAAATGCGCCGCGCACAGCAGCACAAAGCTCCCCATCAGCAGGGCCTGAACCGCCGCCACCGCGCCCACCACCGTCAAAAGCGCGCCGCCCACAAACCCAGCGCGCCGCCCAAACCGCCCCATGAGCATTGAAAACGGCGCCGCCGCGATCAGTGCGGCCAGCGTCTGCACCGACGCAGGCAGCGTCGCGAGCGTAGCAGTCGGCGCGAGCATGAGCCCCGCGAGCCCGCCCAGCACCAGTTGGATCGGAAAGGCCGACCCAAGGACTGTGTTGGCGAGCAGCAGCCCCGCAAAATTGCGGTTGCGCAGCATGGAAAGGGCGGATGTCAAAGCGGGCGTCCTGGCTTTGGGTAGACACGGCTACGTATGCGCAAACGCAACTTTGTCGACAGCTGCCGCGCGCAAACACGCCTAAACCGCGACCTAATTCACCGAAATGCAGACCGACGCCCGCAATTTGTTCGCCTCGTAGCGACGACACGGATTCATTTTGAATTCAATATTTGCTAAGCTCTCCCCACTAACACGCACAAAAGTGCGGATTTTTTGAGGCAGGGTGCGCAGCAGACGCCGCCACCCATAGGTATAGAAAGGCAGCGGAGGGGCCGCCCCACCGCTGTGTTTGGCTATGGCGATCGGCGAGGCCGGCACCATCACGACGAATTCTCCGACGGAGAATGCGCCGATCACGGTGACCTTTGACACGCCCCTCACCGACCCGGTCTTTGCCTTCACCCACACCAATAACGGCGGCGACCCGTTTGTCATTCGCGTCACCAATCAGACCACCGACATCAACGGCGACACGACCTCCTTCACGTTTATCTTTGAAGAGTGGGAGTATTTAGACGGCCCCCACAGCGCGACCGAAACCATAAGCTGGCTGGCGATTGAGAAGGGGATCCACCTCCTCCCCGATGGGCGGTTGATCGAGGCAGGCACATCCGACGTTTCGAGCGCGGCGCGCAACACGGGCATCTCCGAGACGTTCGTGGCGCCATTCTCGTCCGCGCCAGTCGTGCTGACCTCGGTGATGTCGGACAATGACAGCATCACCATCGACAGCGACCCGAGCACTGTGACGTCCTCGGGCTTTAACCTGACACTCCAGGAGGAAGAGGGGCAGGACGGCGTCCACGCAACGGAAACCATCGGCTGGATCGCGATCCAAGCGGGCGGCAGCGCCAGCACGGGGACCGCTCAAAACTACGGGGGGTTCGATGAAAATGTCGATGTGCTCAGCCTCGGCGACACATTCGTCAACCCTGTGGTGCTGGCCGAAACCCAGACGATCAATGGCGGCGACACCGCCACCGTCATCACAACCGGCCAAACCACCGACGACGTGTCGTTGTTCCTGCGGGAGGAGACGTCGAACGACACCGAACTCGGCCATGTCAACGAAACTGTCGGCGTTGTCGCGTTCGAAGACGGCGTCATCCCGTGCTTTACCGCGGGCACCGAGGTCCAGACGCCGTGCGGACCCGTGCGGATCGAAGACCTCAGGGTCGGCGACCTCGTAACCACCGCAGACCACGGCGACCAACCAATCCGCTGGATCGGACGCCGGAGGCTCAGCGCGCGCGACCTCGCCCGCGACCCCAAACTGCGCCCCGTGCGCATCGTGGCGCACGCGCTTGGCCAGAACCTGCCCCAACGCGATCTCTGGGTCTCGCGGCAACACCGGATGCGCGTGTCCTCCAAGATCGCCGAGCGCATGTTCGGTGAGCGCGAGGCCCTCATCGCGGCCATCAAGCTGACAGAGCTTCCCGGCATCTATGTCGATGACCATGCCGCTGAGGTCGACTACATCCACCTCCTCTTTGACGTGCACGCCGTTGTCTTTGCCGAGGGCGCCGCGGCAGAAAGCCTCTACCTCGGCGCTCAAACCCACGACGCGCTCTCTCCAGAGGCGGAGGCAGAGATCGCGACACTCTTTCCCGACCTGCGTCACGGCTCGTCCCCTGCCCCAGCGCATTACATCCCGTCCGGCAAACACCAGAAAAAGCTGGTGGCCCGCCACGCCAAGAACGCCCAACCGCTGCTGATGTAACCGCGCGCGCTTTGGTTAGGCGCAGCCCAAGTCCATGGCAAAAACATCGTCGGGATAGTCGTACCCGGCCAACATAACCTCGCCCACTTTGCTCATCCCGACCCGGCGCAGCAGCGCGCGAGACGCCTGGTTCGACGGGTCCACAAATCCAACGAGGCGCCGAGCAAGACCTGCTGTCCTGGCATGCTCCACAACCGCGAGGAGCGCTTCGTGACCCAGCCCCCGACCCCAGAAGGGCTTTGACACACGGATACCAAGCTCAAGCGTACCACGCTCAACGCGCGCGGGATCGTGTCCCAATCGCACATATCCAATGACCTGGTCCTCTGACCTCTTAACGATGGCCCAATTTAACGCGCGTGCGTCCGTCGGTCCCTGCGCTTGGACGTTGCGCAACCAAGCGGCTTGCTCCGCCCGAGACAGGGCACCGCGATCGCTGAACGCCATCACAGCCGGGTCACCTAGGATGGTGTCTAGCGCATCAAGGTCACTGTCCTGCCAGGACCGTAGGATCAGTCTGTGGGTTGAGATCATCGTGCCCCCATAGGTGCCGCGCTAAGATTACTATTGCAATCGCAACGCGCGGTGGGCTTCCTCGTCCCATGACACAGACAGTGATGATCACCGGCGGTGCACGTGGCATTGGGCTCGCGACGGCGCAGATATTCCTCAATGACGGCTGGAACGTCGCGCTCGTGGACTGGGACGCCGAGGCGCTGGCGCAGGCCGCTCCAGAGGGGACGCTCGCGCTGCCGCTCGACATATCCAACCCCCAAGACGCGCAAACCATGGTGCGAGAGACCGTCGCGCGCTTCGGACAGCTCGACGCGGTGGTCAACAATGCCGGTATCGCCGATTTCGGACCCATCGAAGAGACAGACTTTGAACGCTGGCGCCGGGTCATGTCGGTGAACCTCGACGGCACGTTTCTGGTCAGCCAAGCCGCCGTGCCGGAGCTCAAGAAGACCCGCGGCGCGATCGTCAACATCGCCTCGATCTCGGGCCTACGCGCCTCCACCCTGCGCGTGGCCTACGGCACGTCTAAGGCCGCCGTCATCGCGCTCACCCAACAGCAGGCGGCAGAGCTCGGCGAATACGGCATCCGGGCGAACGCCGTGGCGCCAGGCCCCGTGCGCACAAAACTCGCCATGGCCGTCCACACGCAGGCGATCATCGACGCCTACCACGACGCCATCCCCCTCAACCGCTACGGGCATGAACAAGAAATCGGAGAGGTCATCGCCTTCCTCTGCTCTGACAAAGCCAGCTATGTCACAGGGCAGCTGATTTCAGTGGATGGCGGGTTCGAAAGCACGGGAATAGGACTGCCGGCCTTGCGCAAAGGTTAAAGACCGGCCCCGCCCGCCTCCCCCTCACATCAAAGATGTTCGGCCTTCGGTGGCGCGCTGCGCGCGCGGTTTCACATGGGGGAAACCGTATCCGGTACGGCCTGACCTCACGCCGGGCTGCGCAAGACCCATCACAACCGTCAACCTCCAACACGCCCCCTCATCAAAGCGCACCATCAACCTTCCTTTGGCCAAGCACCTCCGCCGGAGGCAAACCGCGCGCAGCGCGCTACCGAAGGCCGAACATCTGTGATGTGAGGGGGAGGCGGGCGGCATCGAGGCCTCAACCAGGCGCGGCGTTTTGAACAAGGCGCGGCCCGAGATGGCCTAACCCTATCGGTTGCGCTGGAGGCGAAAGGCGCTCAGCCGGCGCGCGCGGCGCGCGCGGGCTTGGGCGCGGCGTTTGCTGGCGCGTTCGGCCCAAGCCGCGGCCAGGTCAGGTTGGGATAGCACCCCCTCGCCGCTCAAATACTGCGGCAGGTCAAGTGACGGGTTGGCATTCGCTTCCACAATCACCGGACCGTCCTCGGTCAGGGCGATGTCCCAACCGATGAGCGGCAGCTCGCACAAAAACGCGGCGGCCTGCTGCGCCAGGGCCAGTGCCTGCCCATAGTCAGGCATATCAAAACCGCGCAGGGCCGCCCCCGTGGTTGGATGCACCTCCACCACCGGGGCCTGCGCGTCCAACCGGTCCACTGCGCGCACCACGCGATTGCCGTCCAGCGCAGCCACAAGGTTGCCGCGCCACAGGTGGTCTGCCACCGCCGCGCCACAGGGGATGCGCCAAAAGCTCTGCACCAGCCGTGGGCCCGCATCGGTCATCAGCGTCGTCAACCGCAGCGACCCGATGGACGACCCAATGGCCGCCGCAACCCGCCCGTGCTGCCGCAACCGCCGCTGCACCAGCGCGCCCTGCGGCATCCGCCGCGCCGCCAGCGCCAGGAGTTTGCGCGGCGCCATCGTCCCCTCTGACGTCATCGCGAGGTTCGCTCCTGCATCATATCCCATCACGGCGATGGGCTGCGTGACACCTTGGGCCACGACAGGCTTGATAAAGATCGCCCCGCCTTCCGCCCGCAAAAGCTTGCGCAGCGCAGGCCCGTCGCGCAGTTCGGGCACACGCGCCGCCCCCGCCCGACCAATGACGCCGAGGCTCGTCACAACTGGAAAGCCCGCGCCCGCCATCAGCGTGTCAAAATACAGCTTATCCCCCACCAACCCGCGGCGCGCCGAACGGCCCGTGATCGCGAGGGAGAATTTGAGCGCCCCGTAAGCCCCCAGGAACAGACGCCGCTCCGCGACCGGGCGCTCGGACAGCCCCAACCTCCGGTATTCATCCACCGTCATCCTACGCCGCCACATGGCGGCACCTATGTATCCGCGACCCGTCCCCATGGCCTCCCATATGCGCGCTTCGGCGCACCCCACACCCGCAGGCCTACCCCCAGACCAGCGTGAAGGCCAGGAGCCACCGCCGGCGGCGCAGCCGTCTTCGCATCCAAACCTTAACGCGGGGTGTTGGGTCGGTGGGTCGCTGCGAACCTACGAAGGCTGGTGCGGCCCCCGGCGCGGCCCCCGGCGTGGACCTGGGCGCGCCGCCCTTCCGCGATGCGTTGACGACGCCCACGCCGCCTGTCATCGTCAGTCATCAACGTAATTTGAGCGGTGCTGACATGAATTTTAACTCTCTCGCGGCTTTAGCGGCGGTCTCCCTATCCCTTGCAGCCCCAGCCGGGGCAGCAACGCTCGGCGTGGCGGATTTCGACAATCCAACCATCACCACATTCACCGGGATCGGGAATGGCGTGCAGCCATCGCTTGTTGTGGACGGAAACACCTACAGCGCCCCCCAAGGCGTGGCGCGGGGCGTCTACAACATCACCGGCATGAGCGGTGACATGCTCAACAACGTGTTCGAAGACCTCGGCTCCATCAGCATCGCGTTCGGGACGGCCGTCGATCAGGCTGGCCTGTTCTTTGGGACCAACTCACCCATGGATGCGCGGCTCACGTTCTTTAGCGGCGCGTCTATTTTGCATACGTCGATACAAAGCAGCGGTGACAGCGAAGCCACGTTCTACGGATGGGAAAGCACTGGCGCGCAGATCACCGATATCTTGATCGAGGATCTGACGGCGAACTCGGCCATTGTCGTCATCGACAACGTCTACTTCGGCGATGCCGCGCCCGTCCCTCTGCCCGCCTCGCTGCCGTTGCTGGCAGCCGGGCTGTTGGGCTTAGGCTACTTGCGCCGCCGCAACCGCGTGCAGTGACCGGCGCCCCGGGGCGGGGCGCCGATCCCGTTTCAACGTCAGTGAACGACCGTGTCCTCCGGCGGGACGCGGTTTGAGGCACTGATGCGATCGCCCACGATCAGCCCATCCACGCCCGCGCTGACGGGAATCGTCGCTCCGTCTTTGACATCCCCGGCTAGGATCATCTCCGCCAGTTGGTCTTGCAGCGCCCGCTGGATCACCCGCTTCAAGGGCCGCGCGCCAAAGACCGGGTCATAGCCTTCATCCGCGAGCCACGCTCGCGCCCCGTCATCGAGGTCGAGCGTGATCTTGCGCCCCGCCAGCCGCTTTGCCAGACGACCAAGCTGGATATCGACGATCCCGCCCATGTCCTTCCGCGCCAGCCGGTCAAAGATGATCGTCTCGTCCAGACGGTTCAGGAATTCTGGCCGGAAGTGGGCGCGCACCGCGTCCATAACGTCGCGCTTCGCCTGCGCCGCATCCGCCCCATCGGGCAACTGCGACAGCGCCTGCGCGCCGAGGTTCGAGGTCAGCACGATAAGCGTCTGCTTGAAGTCCACCGTGCGACCCTGACCATCGGTCAACACCCCGTCATCGAGCACCTGGAGGAGCACGTTGAACACATCCGGATGCGCCTTTTCCACCTCGTCAAAGAGCACGACCTGGTAGGGCTTCCGGCGCACAGCCTCCGTCAGCACACCGCCCTCGTCATAGCCCACATAGCCCGGAGGCGCGCCGATCAGACGGGCGACCGCGTGCTTTTCCATGAACTCTGACATGTCGATGCGCACCATCGCGCTGTCATCGTCAAACAGGAACTCCGCGACCGCTTTCGTCAGCTCGGTCTTGCCCACACCCGTTGGCCCGAGGAAAAGGAACGATCCCAGTGGCCGCCCCTCGTCATTCAGCCCCGCCCGCGCGCGGCGCACGGCATTGGCCACAGCCCGCACAGCAGTATGCTGACCAATGACACGGGAATGCAGCGCGTCTTCCATCCTGAGCAGCTTCTCCCGGTCGCCTTCCAGCATCTTGGAGGTCGGGATGCCCGTCCAACGCTCCACGACCTGCGCGATCTGCTCCGGGCGCACGGCCTCCTTGACCATCGCGCCTTCGGCCTCGTCAGCCTCGCCCAGCTTCTTCTCTAGCCCCGGGATCACGCCGTAGGAAAGCTCCCCCGCCTTGGCGAGGTCACCCTCCCGCTTGGCGCGTTCAAGCTCCGCACGCGCGCGGTCGAGTTCCTCTTTCAGGGACTGGGCGGAGGCCATCTTATCCCGCTCAGCTTGCCAGCGGGCGGTCATTTGGGCGCTTTCGTCCTGAAGGTTGGCAAGGTCTTTTTCCAGCGTCGCCAACCGATCCTTGGACGCCGCATCGTCCTCTTTCTTCAGCGCCTCCGCCTCGATCTGCAGCTGCAGGATCTGGCGATCCAGCGCATCAAGCTCCTCAGGTTTTGAGTCCACCTCCATCCGCAACCGGCTCGCGGCCTCGTCCATCAGGTCGATGGCTTTGTCCGGCAGAAAGCGGTCGGTGATGTAGCGATGCGACAGCGTCGCTGCCGACACGAGCGCGCTATCCGCGATCCGCACCCCATGGTGCATCTCGTATTTTTCCTTGATCCCGCGCAGGATTGATATCGTGTCAGGCACCGTGGGCTCCTGCACGATCAGCGGCTGGAACCGGCGGGCAAGCGCTGCGTCCTTTTCCACATGCTTGCGGTATTCGTCGAGCGTCGTGGCCCCCACACAGTGCAGCTCGCCTCGCGCCAAAGCCGGCTTGAGAAGATTTGAGGCATCCATCGCCCCATCCGTCTTCCCCGCGCCCACAAGCGTGTGCATCTCGTCGATAAAGAGCACGATTTCACCGGCCGAAGCAGTGACTTCGTTCAGCACGGCCTTGAGCCGCTCCTCAAACTCACCGCGATATTTCGCACCGGCAATGAGCGCCCCCATATCGAGCGCAAGGAGACGCTTGTTGCGCAGGCTCTCGGGCACGTCGCCATTCACGATCCGCAGCGCGAGGCCCTCGGCAATGGCCGTCTTACCCACGCCGGGTTCGCCGATCAGCACGGGGTTGTTCTTTGTGCGCCGCGACAGCACCTGCATCGCGCGGCGGATTTCCTCATCACGGCCAATGATCGGGTCAATCTTGCCCTCCCGCGCCCGCGCGGTCAGGTCTGCGGCGTATTTTTCCAACGCCTCATAGCTATCCTCAGCGCTGGCGCTGTCAGCAGTGCGGCCCTTGCGCAGATCGTTGATCGCGGAATTCAGCGCCTGCGCCGTCACCGATCCAGCCTCCAGCGCCTGCTTGGCGCCGGATTTGACCATGGCAAGCGCCATCAGCACGCGTTCAACTGGCACGAAACTGTCGCCCGCTTTCGTCGCGACCTTTTCCGCCTCTGCCAGCACCTTCGCGAGGGTCTGATCCACATAGACCTGCGCCGCATCGCCGGACACTTTGGGCTGCTTGGCAAGCGCGGCCTCGACGGCGTCGCGCACGATCCCCGCTTGCCCGCCCGCGCGCACAATCAGGTTCGAGGCAAGCCCCTCGCTGTCATCGAGAAGCGCTTTCAGCAAATGTTCGGGGGTGAGCCGCTGGTGGCTATCCCGGGCGGCAATCGTTTGCGCGGCCTGCAAAAACCCGCGCGCGCGTTCGGTGAACTTTTCCAAGTTCATGGCAGTCTCCTTTTTCAAGCGTCCAACCCTGCGCCCGCCATCGCGGCGCGCCGTCCCGGACCTCAGGCCATAGATGGGATCGGCCCCGGCCCAGCGCAAGCGCGGCGCTTCATGTAGCGCTTCACGGGGCGTTAAGCGGAATCGGTCAGGTTGATGCTCGAGACCACTGATTTTCGTAGCGGAGAGCGCGCCATGACCGTGTTAGACATCCTTATCGTGAGCCTTGGCTTCAGCAATGACGGGACAGAAGTCCGGGGCGACGTGATGTTCAAACTCACCGACGCAGAGGGGGAGGACAAGTCGCTCACCATGACCTGCACCTGCCGCGCCTCCAAACGCATCCGCCCCGACGCGCTGCTCATCGGCGACGCCATCCGCCAACTCCGCCGCCTGCCAGAGGTGCGCAGCGGCGAGGTGCGGCTTAAATTCGCGAAGGGCCTGAAGCCGATCCAGCAGTGGAAAGCGGCGTAGACCCATTTAGGCGTTACTTAGCCCCCAAGCACTCGCCCGGCGGCACCGCCGGGCCGCGCCGTTCCGCCCCCACGGGGCGGCGCGAACGCCACCCCTCGGACCGGCGCTATCGCTCGAAACGCTCCCTGACTTTCTCTCTGCCTTCCACACCAGCTTGCCATTTGCCCACACCCGACCTAGGCGGAGGGTATGGATGATCGTCTCATAGTCGCCATGGATGTGCCCAACGCCCTCGCCGGTTTGCAACTGGCAGAGCAGCTGGGCGACGCCATCTCCTTCTACAAAATCGGCCTCGGCATGCTCACCGGCGGCGGGCTCGCGCTCGCCAATGAGCTCAAGGCAGAGCACGGCAAACGCATCTTTCTGGACATGAAGCTCTTCGATATCGGCGCGACCGTGGAGGCGGCCGTGCGCGGCCTCGCGCAGTTCCATCTCGACTTCCTGACCGTCCACGGCGACCCCCATGTGGTCCGCGCGGCCAAGGAAGGCGCCGCAGGCAAGGACCTCAAAATCCTGGCCGTTACGATCCTGACCTCGCTCGACCGCGACGATCTGGACCAGGCACTGATCAAGGACGGCGCGATCCCCGATCTCGTCACCGACCGCGCAGCCCGCGCGTTCGAGGCGGGCGCAGACGGCGTCATCTCCTCCCCGCAGGAGGCCGCGATGATCCGCGCCCTGCCCGAGGCCGACGACAAGCTGATCGTCACCCCGGGCGTCCGCCCAGCAGGCGCGGATAAGGGCGACCAGAAACGCATCACAACCCCCGCCGACGCCATCGCGGCCGGGGCCGATCACGTGGTCGTGGGCCGCCCGATCTGGAAAGCCCCCAGCCCCCGCGCCGCGGCAGAAGCTATTGTTGCAGAGTTAAACTCCCCCCTGGCAAGACGCCCAAACCAAACCCACTAACACCCTGGGGCGGAATCAAGGGCGAAGCCCGCCGCCCCATCGACGGGCCGCCCCCCGGCACATCGACACGTCGCCATCGGCACATCGCTAGAACATTTCAGGCAAACCCCAACCATAAAGTGCCGAGAACCGAGGCCGGATCGACGCACCGCGGCCCGCCGATGGGGCTCACGTCGCGAGGCTTGCAAAGCTCGCTCGCTCATGCCCCTCTGCCCAAAACGGGGGAGCATCCATGGAATTTTTACTCAATGTCGGGCTGCCGCTGTCGCTGGCCTTCATCATGTTCGCGCTCGGCGTGGGTCTCACCGGGGCCGACTTCCGCCGCGTCCTGACCCAGCCCCGCGCCTTCCTAATCGGCGCCACAGCCCAGATCATCGCGCTCCCACTTGTGGCCTTCGCACTCCTCCACGTCTTCACGCTCCCCTCCGCACTGGCGGTGAGCGTGATGATCCTCAGCTTTTCCCCCGGCGGCGTCACGACCAGCATCCTGACCCGCCTCGCGGGTGGCACAGTTGCGCTGTCGATCTCACTCACCGCGATCATCAGCCTGACCACTGCCGCCACGCTCCCCATCCTCCTGTCGGTCGTCTCCCGCTACTTCGAAGGCGCCGACGCGCCCGACATCGACGTGACCACACTGGCCGTCACCATGTTCGCAATCACCACCGTCCCCGTGCTCATCGGCCTGGCCTTCCGCCGCTTCGCCAGCCGCGCCGCCGTCGCGGTGGAGCCGACGCTGATCCGCATCGCCACCGCGCTCTTCGTCGTGATCATCCTGGCAGCGCTGGCATCGGCCTGGGACATCTTCATCGCCAACCTGCCGACCCTCGGGCCCCTCCTCGTGGTGCTGAACCTCGCGCTTCTGGCCCTTGGCATAGCGCTCGCCCGCATCGGCGGCCTGCCGCGAGAGGACGGCATTGCCATCGCCATCGAAACCGGCGTCCAGAACGGGACACTGGGCGTCACCGTCGGCACCATCGTATCAGGGGCCACCTTCGGCACCTACGCGCTTGCGTCGGGCGTCTATGGCATCACGATGTATCTCGTGACGCTGCCGGTGATCTTTCTGGTTCTGCGCCGATGAGGGAAAATAGCCCCAAAGCACTCGCCCGACGGCAACGTCGGGCCGCGCCGTTCCGCCCCCACGGGGCGGCGCGAACGCCACCCCTCGGAACGGCGCTATAGCTCGAAACCTTTCGAAACCTGAATTGACAAGTTGCGGTCCAAGCAGGCCAGCCTAAGCCAACGCCGCCCCACCAATCACCGGCGGCTTCACCCCGCGCAACCCGCGCTGCACATCCGCGGCCACAAGCTCCGCAGTCGCGGCACTCAGCGTCCAGCCAAGATGCCCGTGCCCGGTGTTGTAATAAACCCGCGGCGACCGCCCCTGACCCACACGGGGCATCATCGACGGCATCATCGGGCGCAGGCCCGCCCACGGCACGACCTCTTCGGTCGACACAGCGGGGAAATGCTTTTCCACCCAACGCACCAACGGCGCCACGCGATCCGCACGAATGTCCCGGTTCTCACCATTGAACTCCGCCGTCCCCGCCACGCGGAACCGGTCGGGGCCAAGGCGCGAGGTCACGATTTTCGCCTTGTCATCGAGCAGCGACACCTCTGGCGCTGCCGCCTGGCTCGCCGCATCCCGCAGCATCACCGTGATCGAATAGCCCTTCACCGGGTAGATATTCACCCGATCACCAAGCTGCCGCGCAAGCCCACGCGACCCGATGCCCGCTGACACAACAACCGCATTCGCACGATGGGTGCTGCCGCCCGTGTCGATCTCGATCCCGCGGCCCGTGTCGCGAATAGCCTCAACGCCCTCGCCATATTCGAACCGCACACCCTGCCGGGCGAGCCACGCGGCAAGCCCCGCCGTATACTTGTGAATGTCGCCCGTCGCGTCGCTCTCGGTGAAATAGCCCCCGGCGTAGCGCCCGGTCAGCGTCGGCTCGATCTCAGCAACCTCGGCCGCACCCAACGCCCGGCGCGTCAGCCCGCCCTTGGCGTAAAGCGCCGTTACCTTCCGCGCGGCGGCAAGCTCCTTCTCCGTCTCGTAGAAATGCAGGATCCCCTCGGGCGAGAAATCGAAATCCACGCCCGCACGCTCGGCCATGGCCATATGCACCGCACGCGACGCCCGGGCGAGCCGCACGGTTTCCACCGTGTGCTTCTCATAGTTCGGGATGTTGCTCAGAAACTCCGCCATCCAGCTGATCTTGTGCCAGGACGGGCGCGGGTTCACGAGGAGCGGCGCATCGCTTTTCAGCATCCACTTCATGCCCTTGAGCACCGTCGACCACGACGTCCAGACCTCCGCGTTCGAGGCACTCAGCTGCCCGCCATTGGCAAATGACGTCTCCATCCCCGCATAGCGCTGCCGGTCGATGACGGTGACGTCAAAGCCCCGCTGATGCAGCTGAAACGCGGTGGTGATCCCGGTGATCCCGGCCCCGATGACGGCGATACGATCCATGGCGAGCTCCTCTCAAGACGCGTCCGCGCCCTAAACTCGCCCCTTCCGTTCAAAACCTGAGCGTTTTCAGCGGGAGGCCCGCCTTGCGCCGTCGGTGCACGCGGGCCAAACCGCGCGGCTCTCCGGAATATTGCCCCCGAACCGGTCCCGTGTGCCTGAGAGTTTACCGGGGCGGTTGCTCCTTCGGCGGCAGTGACCTGCGCTCTCCCGATGCGGGGAAGATGGTGTTGTAATGCGCCTGATATGGGCACCACGCAATCCAATTTAACTCATGTAGAATATCACAAAAGATGATGTTTTCGCGCGCTCAAGTAATCCATAAGCCGCGGCTTGAAATATGGGATCACACGGGGGTGGGCCAACACGTCCTCAACGGCCCAAAGCGCCCAGCGCTGCCCCTCATCGCCCAGCACAATCTCGCGCTCCACCGTCGCGGGCAGATGCGCCACAAAGAACCGCACGTGGCCGCCCTCTGGCGTGGCGTAGGCCCGCTCCCAAACCAAATCGCTGGGCCGCAAAGCGACGCGCACTTCTTCCCAGATCTCCCGGATCACGGTCTCCGCCGCGCTCTCCCCATCTTCGCGCCCACCACCGGGAAAATCCCACCAATTCGGCCAGGGGATCGACGGCAGATCATCGCGTAAGATCACCAAAAGCCGCCCCCCGACAAAGAGCGCCACCTTGGCCCCGTTGAACTCCGTGTCCTTCATCTTTCCAAAAATACTCCCGTCCCCCTGCCCGGCAGCGGTTTTTTTCAAAAACTGCGGGAGGGGAGGCATGGTTGGCCCCTCACAAAAACCTGCCCATCTTCCTTTGGCCAAAAATACCTCCGCCGGAGGCATTCCCGCCATCCCCGTCAGCGCCTATTCTACCGCCTATGCCCGCCCTGTGCCGAGACTGCCTGACCACATTCGACGACAGCCCCCGCTGCCCGTCCTGCGGGCGGCCGCGCGTGATCTCGCACCCCGAACTCTACGACCTCTCCATCGCCCATATGGACTGCGACGCCTTCTACGCCTCCGTCGAAAAGCGCGACAATCCCGACCTCGCGACAAAACCCGTCATCATCGGCGGCGGGCGGCGCGGGGTCGTCTCCACCGCCTGCTACATCGCCCGGATCCGCGGCGTAAAATCGGCGATGCCCATGTTTCAGGCCCTCAAGCTCTGCCCCGAGGCGGTGATCGTGAAACCGCGGTTCGAGGCTTATGTGGAAGCCTCCCGCGCGATCCGCCAGATGATGGAGGAACTGACCCCCGCCATCGAACCCCTTTCGCTCGACGAGGCGTTCATGGACCTTACGGGCACGACCAAACTCCACGGCGCGCCGCCTGCCGTCATGCTCGCCCGCCTCGTGAAACGCATGCGCGAGGAGCTGGGCCTCACAGGCTCCATCGGGCTATCCCACAACAAGTTCCTGGCCAAGGTCGCCAGCGACCTCGAAAAACCGCGCGGCTATTCGATCATCGGCAAGGCGGAGACGGCGGAGTTCCTCCGCGACAAACCCGTCCGCCTGATCTGGGGCGTGGGTCAGGCCGCGCAGGCGTCGCTCGACAAGGCGGGCATTCGCACTTTCTCCGACCTCCTGCGGTGGGAGCGGGAGGATCTCCATGCCCGGTTCGGCTCCATGGGCGACCGGCTCTGGCACCTCGCGCGGGGTCAGGACCGCCGCAAGGTCGCGCGCGACCCGTCGATGAAATCGATCTCCAACGAGACGACCTTTGGCGAAGACACCGCAAGCCCGGACATCCTCGACGGCCATATCTGGCGCATGGCTGAAAAGGTCGCTGACCGGGCCAAGGCCAAGGGCCTCGCCGGCCGCGTGGTGATCCTGAAGCTCAAGCGGTCCGATCACAAGCTCATCACCCGCCGCGTGACACTGAGCGAACGCACCCAGATCGCCGACAAGATTTACCGGACCGCCGTCGGGCTCTTTGAGGCCGTCGACCATGACAGCCCCTACCGCCTCCTAGGCGTTGGCCTCAGCGACATCGCGCCCGACGCGGGTGGGTTTTCCGGCGACCTGCTCGACCCCCAGGGCGAAACCCGCGCCAAGGCCGAACGCGCCACCGACGCCATCCGTGCGAAATTCGGAGCCGACGCCATCGTGAAAGGACGCGCGCTCAGATGACCACACGCATCCGCGCCGCCCGCCCCGAGGATGCCGCCGCCTGCGTCACCATCCTGCGCGACTGGATCGTGAGCGAGCCGTGGATGCCCATGCTCCACACCCGCGCGTCGATGGAGACCTTCTGGACCTCGCGGTTGTCAGAGGTCCCGGCTCAAGTGCTCGTGAAGGATAACCAAGTCACCGGCTTCGCCGTCTTCGACGCCCCCTGGCTCACCGCACTCTACCTCACACCCGCAGCGCGCGGGCAGGGAAATGGCGCACGGCTCTTGACCGCCATCACCACCGGGGCACCGGTGACGGACCTTTGGGTGTTTGAGGCGAACACGGTGGCGCACCAGTTCTACGCCGCGCAGGGGTTTAGGGAGGTCCGCCGAACCGCAGGCGACAACGAAGAAGGGCTCCCCGACATCCACATGCGCCGGGGCTAGACGCTACTCCGCCGCGAGCCGCACCATAGGCCGCCCAATCGCTGCGACCTCTTCGACGACTTGGGTCATCACGGCTTGGAACGCGGCGAAATCAGCGCTGGGGACCACGGCGTCCTCGTGCATGTAGAGCCTGCGGTCGATCTCCACCTGCACGACATGCTGGCCCCGCGAGGGGCGGCCATATTGCTGGGCGATGTAGGCTCCGGCAAAGGGCGCGTTGCGCGCGACGTTGAGCCCGGCGGCGGTGAAAATCGCCTCGATCACGTCCACGATATCCGACGAAGCCGCGGCACCGAACCGGTCGCCCAACACGACCTCCGCCCGGCGGCCGTTGGCGCGCGTTGATTCGATGGCCTCATGGGGCATGGAGTGGCAATCAAAGAGGATCGCGCGCCCAAACTGCGCACGCGCGTCTTCCAAAAGCTCTTGGAGCATCGCGTGGTAGGGCCGCCAATACCGCGCGATCCGGCTGTCCGCCTCATCCCGAGAAATCTTGCCCCGGTAGATCGCGCGCCCATTGGACACGACCCGCGGCACCACCCCCAGGCCAGAAGCCACGCGCGGGTTATGCACCGTCTTTTTGACGTCATTGATCAGCGCCGGGTCCAACTCATCAGGGGCCCGATTGAGGTCCACAAAGGCCCGCGGCGCCCCCGCAAGCAACAATGGCGCCCCGAATGCAGGGGCGGCCTCGAACAAGCGATCGACAAACGCGTCCTCCGACGACCGGATCGTGCGCTCGTTGAGAATCGATTTCTTGAGGAACCAAAGTGGGTAGTCACGCCCCGAATGAGGCGACGCAAAAACGACGCCCGTGGTCTGGGTTTCCGGCCGCATCAGTGTATACGCGCCTTTTGCCACGTGCTCCCCCCTGCTATTTGGGAAACATAGCACGGGATTGAGCCTCCAAAAGCCCTTGATCCACCCGACACGCCGATTTATACGCCGCATCCTGACGTAGGGCCTGTTTCTGCGCCAAACATTGAAATCACCGGACGCGTAGCTCAGCGGTAGAGCACTTCGTTGACATCGAAGGGGTCACTGGTTCGATCCCAGTCGTGTCCACCATGAAACTGACGGGCTACACCGCAGCCCGATGGAGAGGAGAGGACCATGAAGGTCAAGAACTCGCTGCGTTCGCTCAAGAACCGCCATCGCGATTGCCGCGTTGTGCGCCGCAAGGGCCGTGTCTACGTGATCAATAAAACCCAGCGCCGCTTTAAAGCACGCCAGGGTTAAGCTACGCGCTGATCGCCCACACGTATCTTTAAAAAAGCCGCCCCCGAATGTGTCTCGGGGGCGGCTTTTCTTTGTCTGCGGGGGTGGCGCCTATTGCGACGACAGCAGGCGCGCCCCGGTCGCGCGGCTCACATAACCCGTCGCAGGAAGCCCGGAGGCCGTCTGGAACGCCCGGATGGCCGCGCGCGTCGCATCGTCAAACCGACCGTCGACCCGGCCCGGCCCGTAGCCCAGCTGGGTCATGCGCTGCTCTGCCAAGAGTTTCAGAATCGGATTGCCCAACACGTCCCCCTCCTCGCTGCGGTCTCGCGCGATCTGCGCGTCAGATACGCTGGGCTGACTGCGGCGCTCGATCTCCTCACGGGCGTCCTCGGCATAAAGCCCGTCGGGGAATTCGCGCAGGTAGCTTTCAAAGCCCGCGACGCTGCCGGTGTCGAGCGCGTCTTCCCAGCGGCGGCGGTCCGCGGCGGCGCGGGATTGCGCGCGCGCATCCTCGAACTCCGCTAGCGACCGGCGCGCATTGGCGGCGTGGATGCCATCCGGGTAGCGGTCCAGATAGGCGCGCAGCCCGCGCTCAGACCCATTGATGCCCGTGCGCGCCCAGTAGGCGCTATCGGCCCGGCGCTCCTCCGCCCGGCGCGTCTCCGCCTCGCCCGACAAAGCCGCGAGTTGGTTGGCGGTGAGGTACCCCGTCTCCACAAAGCCCCGGCTGCCCTGCCAGGCGGAAAGCGCCGCACGGGACCCGCGGCCCAGGATGCCGTCGACCCCGCGCGTGTCAAAGCCCAACACAGTCAGGTCCGCCTGCACAGCCCGCCGCGCCGCGCGGTCGAGCCCCAGGTTTCGTTCTAATGCTTCCGCCTGAAGCGCGGGGTCCGCCCGGTAGGCGTCCAGCGTGCGCTCCGCGTCTGCCGCGAACAGACCCGCCGGGTAGCGCCGCAGATAGGCGCGCAGTGCATCTGATGTGCCCATATCCTGCGCGAGCTGCCAGTACAGCTCCTCCTCCGCATCGGCGCTGAGCGTTCCAAACGTGTCAGGCGCTTCCGGGAGGAAGGCCACGCCATCCGGCGCGTAGCCAGAGATCAGTTGGCCGGAAAAACTCTCCTGCACGCTGGCCCCTGGCGTGCGCAACAGGCGTTCCAAATTGCCCAATAGCGCGGGCGCAGAGCCGGAGACGAGCGTGACGCCCGCGGGCAGCTCTGCCACAAGCTGGCCCAAGGGTCGGTCGACATCGCCCAAGGTGATCGGCGCACGCTGCTCGCCAATCAGGAGGAGTGCCCGGCCCGGATAGGCCGCCATGGCGTCCAAGATCACACCGATATCGGTGGCCCGCGCCCCCGCATTAAACGCCGTGATCCCGCGCGTACGGCTCGACGCGTGGTAGGTCCGCGCACCTATCTGAACTGTGGTCCCGCCAAGATAAACGACGACGGCCTCCCCCGGCTCTGCGGCCGTAAAGGCCTCCGCCAAGAGCGCCGCGATGTCATCGGGGCCTTTCCGGGTGGCCTCGTAGAGCTCAAAGCCCTGCGCAACGAGCGCACTTTCAGCCCGCGCCGCCTGGCGCGAGGTGCTGCCATCGGTGATGAGCACAGCCACATCCGCCACCACAGCAGACCCGGTGAGCGCAAGAGTTGCCGTTGTGATGAGGTGCTTGATCATGGGGAACCCTTTCATACCTGGAACTGACCGGCGCGCCCCGCGCCAGCCTACATTTCCCTGCCGCTTATCTGTGCCAGCAGTCTTTGTGTGTCGGATAAGCTCCGCACTCGCGCGCGGTCTGTCAACATATTCGTTGGGATGGCACAACTTGGCTCCCCGCCCCCAAACCTGCGCGTCTCCCAGGGCGGGCCCACCCGCCTCCCTTCTGCGCCAGCTTACGCTGGCTTGAACATTCGGTAGCGCGCTGCGCGCGTTCCGCCCTCGGCGGCCCTCCGGGGGAAGTATTTTTGGACGAAAGAAAGAGTATGCCCTTTCTTATGTCCAAAAATACTTCGGGGAGTTTGAGGGGCTGGCCCCTCAAGGACCTTGGAGCTGCACCTTGATGTTTGGAACAAAATGTGAACAATTGACCTCTCACGAGTCGATTGAGGAGCTGCCCCTCCATGACGACCCCAGTTGAGGCCCCCGCCTTCGCCGAGCTTTCGGTCACGTCCAACTTCACCTTCCTCACCGGCGGCGCGCATCCGGAGGAATATATGCGCCGCGCTGCGGAGCTTGGGATGCCCGCGCTGGCCATCGCCGATGAGAACTCCGTCGCAGGCATCGTGCGCGCCCATACCGAGGCCAAAGAGATTGCACGCATTGTGCGTCTCAGGCAGGAGGCGGAGGCCCGCGATGGCCCCATCGGTCCGCCCCGCCCGGCCCATATCCCCTGCACTGAGGGCAGTTTTCCCGTCCTAAACATCCCGCGCCTCCGACCCGCCGCGCGGCTCGTGCTCAGCGATGGGTTCACCGCCACCGCGCTCCCTAAAGACCGCGCTGGTTGGGGCAATCTCTGCCGCCTGCTGTCCACCGGGCGGCTCAGGGCGCAGAAGGGCGACTGCACGCTTCACCTTGCAGACCTTGAGGAATTCGGTGCGGGCCTCGCCCTCCTGATCCACCCGCCACAAGCGCTGCCCTCACAGCGCGGCGGGGGCGCGTGGGGGCAAGCCGTGGAACGGTTGACCCGCCGCTTCCCGGGGGACTGCCACCTCCTCCTCGCGCCGCGCTATGACGGGCGCGATCCAGCGCGTTTTCGGGCGCTCGCCCGACTTGGAGCGGACTATGGTCTACCGCTCGTCGCCTCTGCCGCGCCCGTTATGCACCACGGGCGGCGGCGCAAACTCACCGATGTACTCACCGCCATCCGGCTCGGCACCCGCGTCGATGCCCTGGGGAAGGGCGCGCTCGCCAATGCCGAACAACGCCTTCGGTCGGCGGCGGAGATGCGCCGCCTTTTTGCCGCGCACCCGGAGGCCGTCGATAACGCCGCCCGCATCGCCGCCAGCCTAAATTTCTCCCTTGAGGAGCTGCGCTATGAATACCCCAAGGAGGTGCTGGGCGGCGAAGAGCCCCCCGACCGCCTGCGTCGGCTGGCCTATGAGGGGCTCGCTTGGCGCTACCCGCAGGGCGCCAGCGACCGGGTTCACAAGCTGCTCGAACACGAGCTCGCGCTGATTGCGAAGCTGAAATACGACCCCTATTTCCTGACCGTCCATGACATCGTGGCCTACGCGCGGTCGCAGGGGATCCTGTGCCAGGGGCGCGGGTCGGCGGCCAATTCGGTCGTGTGCTACTGCCTGGGCGTCACATCTGTGTCCCCTGAACTGGGCACCATGGTCTTCGAGCGCTTCGTCTCCGAGGCGCGCAATGAGCCCCCCGACATCGACGTCGATTTCGAACACGAACGGCGCGAAGAGGTCATCCAGCACATCTACGAACGCTACGGCCGCCACCGCGCGGGGCTCTGTGCCACGGTCATCCACTACCGCGGCAAGCGCGCCGTACGCGAAGTCGGCACCGCCATGGGGCTGAGCGAAGACACAATCGCGGCCATGTCATCGCAACTCTGGGGCTTTTTCTCCGCCGTTGGGCTGGAGAAGGAGCGGATGGCAGAAATCGGCCTCGACGCCGGCGACCCGCATCTGATCCAGACGCTGGAGCTGATTTACGAGATCATCGGCTTCCCCCGTCACCTCTCCCAACACGTGGGCGGGTTCATCGTCACCGAGGGGCGGCTCGATGAGCTTGTCCCCATCGAGAATGCCACGATGGAGGATCGCACTGTCATCTGCTGGGACAAGGACGATATCGACTCCTTAGGCATCCTGAAGGTCGATATCCTCGCGCTCGGGATGCTGAGCTGCATCAGGAAGGCGTTTGACCTGATCGACACCCATCACGGGGAGCGGCTGACGCTCGCCACCGTGCCGGAAGACGACAAACCCACCTATGACATGCTGTGCAAATCCGACTCGCTCGGTGTCTTTCAGGTCGAATCCCGCGCCCAGATGAACTTCCTGCCCCGGATGCGACCGCAGAAATTCTACGACCTCGTCATCCAGGTGGCCATCATCCGCCCCGGGCCGATCCAGGGCGACATGGTCCACCCGTTCATCCGCCGCAGAAACGGGGAGGAGGAGGTGAGCTTCCCCTCCGACGCGCTTGGCGAAGTCCTAGGCAAAACGCTGGGCGTGCCGCTTTTCCAAGAACAGGCGATGCAGATCGCCATCGTGGGTGCAGGCTTCACGCCAGAGGAGGCCGACCGCCTGCGCCGCGCGCTTGCCACGTTCAAAAAGCACGGCAATGTCAGCACCTTCCGCGAGCGGTTCATGAAGGGGATGGCGAAGAACGGGTATGACGAGGACTTCTCCGCCCGCTGTTTCAGCCAGATCGAAGGGTTCGGGAGCTACGGCTTCCCAGAGTCCCACGCCGCAAGCTTTGCGCTGCTGGTCTATGTGTCGGCGTGGATGAAGCGCCACCACCCCGGGATCTTCGCCTGCGCGCTCTTGAATTCGCAGCCCATGGGGTTCTACGCCCCCGCCCAGATCGTCCGCGATGCCCGCGAACACGGCGTCACGGTGCTGCCGGTCTGCGTGAATGCGAGCGACTGGGACAACATCATGGAACCGCAGGCCGACGGGTCGCTCGCCATCCGGCTGGGGTTCCGGCAGCTGAAAGGCATGGCAGAGGAGGACGCGATCTGGATCACCGCCGCCCGTGGCAACGGCTACCAGACGGTCCGCGATGTCTGGCGGCGCGCGGGCATCATCCCCGCGGCGGTGAAGGCGCTGGCCGAGGCGGACGCGTTCCACGCACTCGGCCTCACCCGCCGCGATGCGCTGTGGGAGGCGAAGGCGCTCGTGGGCACCAAGCCGCCCCCGCTCTTTGCCCATGGAAACGGCCTGGGGATGGAGGATGAGATCGTCGATGAGGCCGCGCCGCACCTGCCCCGCATGACCGAGGGCGAAGAGGTGGTGGAGGATTACGTCGCCATGCGCCTGACACTGCGCAAACACCCGCTCGCGTTCCTGCGCCACCGGCTGACGCCTGGCATGGGCGTGCGGCCCGAGATCTCCGAAGTGGGGCTGGCGCGCGACCACTGGCAGGCGCTCGGGCCGGGCCGCACGGACGCCTGGGACCGCCGCACAAGCGCGGAACCCGCACCGCATATCGAGCCACAGATCTTACCCACGCGCAAAATCGCCCCCACCCGCATCGGCCACCAACACCCCCGCGACCAGGGCCTGCGCGTGGTCAACCGCTAACGCCCTGTTTCAGCGGAGCAAAAGATGTCTACGGACGGGCCCGCCGTTCGCGGTCTCTCTCGAACGCATGGCGTTCGGCCGCTCACCCCCTATGCGCCAGATTACGCTGGCTTGAACCTAAAAGGGCGCGCTGCGCGCGTTTGGTCCGACTGGCGTCACGCTGGGTGCGCGGTCTCCGACCCTTCGGCAGGTTGGGGGCACAGTTAAGCCAGTGCTACGCACCGCTTACAGAGCCCATCCTTCGGGCCCGATGGCGCCACGGCCGCAGCACACGCCACCGCAGAGGTCAGCCGAAAGCGCCGCTTGATCTGAGGGCACCGCGCAGCCCTCAGTTTCACAGAAAATGAACGGTCGTAGCGTGACGCTCTGAGGCGCCCCAAAGACTTACCGCCTCGCGCATCCCGGCCAAGTCAAAGGCAAACCCCAGCAGTCGGCTCCGCCCGCCTCCCCCTCAGCCTAAAGGCTTCGGCCTTCGGTGGCGCGCTGCGCGCGACAGAAGGTGGCCGCCATCCCGCAAACAGGGAAAGGACCACTTTCGTAGACGTAGCAATAAGTATTTTTGGACGAAAGAAAGGGGCATTCCATCGCCGAAGCTTGGACGATAAGCCAACAGGATCACGGCCCTAGCGGCCCAATACCCACCGACAAACACCAGCTCCACCGCCCCACTCGGCTCAGACAGGGTCCTCTCCTCCCAAAGAATCAAAGCCCAAACCCAACGCCCCAGCGACTTGACCACACCCCCCTTTCTTTCGTCCAAAAATACTTAATCCCTCCCTCCCCGCCGCCACCCAACGCCAGCACGCGTCGAAATCACACCGCAACACGCCCGCGCGCGCAGCGCGCCACCGAAGGCCGAACATCTGTGATGTGAGCGGGAGGCGGGCGGGACCGACCTCACCCCAGCGCGGCGCTTGCCGCGATGTGTCCAGTTTGGATCCCGCGCCAGTTGCGGATGGGACCCAAGCGCTTCTGCGCCGCCGGGTGGGCGGCATCAAGCAGCCCTAGGCGGATCAAGAGCCGCGTGATCACGGCCTCCGCCGCGCGGGTCGTGCCATCCGTGATCTTGAGCGCGATCCCGAGCCGTCGTTCTGGGATGATCGCCACATAAACTCCCTCGGCGCCTGTTTTGACTGCCACACCAGGTGCGGCGCGCATAAGCTCGGTGCAGGCGCGCCCCTCGCCCGCGACGAGGTCCGGATGCGTCATCATCGCCTCCCGCAGGGCGACCATCGCGCGCCCCTCTGTCGTTGTGTCAGTGGCCCCCGCAAACCGCCCCATGGCCCGCGCGAGCCCATGCACCGTGGTGGAAAAGTTTGGAGCAGAGCACCCGTCGGTCGCCCAAAACGCACTGTCTGCGCCGGTGGCCTCCTCAAACGCGTTCCGCGCCATGCGCTGCACCGGGTGCGCGATATCGAGATACTCCGCATCCCCGCCGAGATGCTGCGACAGCGTCAGAAAGCCTGCGTGCTTGCCTGAGCAGTTGTTGTGCACCTGGCACGCGCCAACCTTTGCGCGAATGAGTGCGTCACGCTCCGCCACATCGCTGGGCGCCTGCACCCCGCAACGCAGGTCCGGCTCACCCAACCCCAGATCACCAAGCCAGGCCTCCACCGCCACGCGGTGGAGCGCGGCGCCCTCGTGGGACGCGCAGGCCAGAGCCAGGTGGGCTGGGCCAAGTCCGCGGGCCGCCGCGGCGCCGGAATGGATCAGCGGCAGCGCTTGGAGCATCTTGCAAGAGGATCGCGGAAAGATGACCTGGTCCGGATCGCCCCACGCCTCCACAATCGCGCCGCCCGCGTCGCAAACGACCACGTGGCCGGCATGGGCGCTTTCGCATAACGGCCCGCGCCAAATCTCCACCAGAGGCTCTGCTTGCGTCATCTCACCCTCCATTTGGCGCCGGTCTGGGTGCCTGAGCGCCCCTGCCCACCGCGCTACGATGCTTTCCAGATTTTGTGAAGACAGGGTCGTCTTATGCGCGTTCTCGCCCTTGCCGCCATTTTGCTTTCCGCCGCCCAAGCCCAGGCCGCCAGCCTGACATTCTCAGAGACGGAGTTCGGCAGCGGTTCCTATACCTCTGAAAAGATCGGCGGCTTTAGCTCCGGCACCCAAGTGACCAGCCAGACAGCGTCGGGCAATCCGGGCAACGCGCTTAGCGTGACGACCATTGATTCGGGCCACATCTACTTCGCGCATTTCCTCGACGGAGCGGTGATCACCCCCGCCCACGGGCAGCTGTTTAACCTAAGCTACAGCATCGACTACCGGATGGTGACCGGCGGGGGGGCGGGCATGGCCTTTGGTTTGGTGCTAGAGCAAGCGGGCGAGTACTTCCTGGACAGCTCCTTTCCCGTGACGGGCAGCGCGACCAGCGTCTGGACGACGTTTTCGCTCGCCGGGCTGGAGGACGCGGACTTCGTCGATATGGACCAGCTCGCCACGTCGACCCAGTTTGGCGACCCCGTGGACAGCGTCGACTTCACGCTGCCAAGCGACATCCGCATCGGGTTTTACACCGCGAACTCGCTGTCTCCCAACCGCACAGCATTCTTTGACAACGTGACCATTACGGCGAATGTGGCGGCTGCGCCTGTGCCGCTCCCCGCTGGTCTGCCGCTGCTGTTGGGCGCCCTCGGGGCTGTCGTGGCCGTCAGGCGCCGCAGCGCGGGCCCGGCATAGGCCGAATTTTGCGCCCTACCACGCGCGGGCTTTGCCTTGGAGCCCGGATTTGGTAGGCTGCATTTAGCAGAATAAGCCGACCCATGCGCAAAGCAGACCGGCACGCAGAAAGAGGCAAACCCGATGACCCGCATCATAAGCGCTGTGGCTGTGTCTTTGGCCCTCGCGGTCCCCGCGATGGCCCAGGACGTGTCGACGAACCGCGTCGCCGTGAAAACAGACTGGAACGTCTTTACCGACACCGACCCAAAGGAATGCTGGCTCGTCAGCCCACCCACGGAAACGGTCAACACCCGCGGCGGAAACGTGGTGGCGGCACGGCGGGACGAGATCTTGTTGATGGTCTTTCACCGCCCCTCCATCGACGTGGCCGGGCAAGTGGCCTTTACCGGCGGCTATCCCTTTGCGGCGGGGTCGACCGTGAATGTTGACGTGGACGGGACCGAGTTTGAGCTGGCGACCGAGGGGGAATGGGCCTGGGCACCGAGCGCGGCCGACGATGCCAAAATCGTGACCGCCATGAAGCGCGGCGCCAAGGCCGTGGTCACCGGCCTGTCATCGCGCGGCACGACCACGAAGGACACGTTCAGCCTCCTTGGCTTCACCGCCGCCGCAGCCGACGCCGAAAGCCGCTGCGCGAGCTGACATACGCCGCGCGCGGCCGCGACCGGGCGTGCCACCGTTCGCGGTCTCTCTCGAACGCATGGCGTTCGACCGCTCACACTTTTGCGCCAGCGTGCGCTGGCTTGAACCTTCGGTGGCGCGGCTGCGCCGCGTGCCTCCGGCGGAAGTATTTTTGGACGAAAGAAAGGGGGGCGGTGTGATCTATGGGCTGATTTTGCGGGCTGAGATCAACACGGACGCGGCCTGTTTCAACGTGGTGTTTCTCGGGAAGCCAAAGGGGTGAGAGGTCGAACGACATGCGTCTTAGAGAGGCCGCTCAAGGTGGGTGGTTCTGCGGGCGCGATGCTGTGGTCGAGGTCCTCTGTCCCCGCCCCTTCCCACGCGGGGCTTGCCAAGCTATATCCCTCGTCTGACACCAGCCGAAAGCTAGACCCGTGACCGCCGACCGTATGGATGCCCCCGTCGCCCCCGTCGCCCAAGATTACCTGACCGTTCCGCGCAAGCGGCCGGAGGGGGCTGAGGGGCGCAGAAATCTCGTCGGGCTCACCCGCGCCGAGCTGCGCGATGCGCTTATCGCCATGGGGACGCCGGAAAAGCAGGCCAAGATGCGCACCGGGCAGATCTGGCAGTGGATCTATCAGTGGGGACGTCGCGACTTTGCAGAGATGACGAACCTCGCAAAGGCCTACCGCGCGCAACTGGCCGAGCATTTCACCATCGAGGTGCCGGACGTCGTGACGCGGCAGGTCAGCGCCGACGGCACCCGCAAGTATCTGGTCAAGATCGCGGGCGGCCACGAGGTGGAGGTTGTCTATATCCCCGAAGCGGAGCGCGGGACGCTCTGCATCTCCTCCCAGGTGGGTTGCACGCTGACTTGCACGTTCTGCCACACGGGCACGCAGAAGCTTGTGCGCAACCTGACGGCGGGCGAAATCGTGGGTCAGATCATGGTCGCCCGCGACGATCTGGGCGAATGGCCGATCCCGGGGGAGCCCAAGGACGAGACGCGGCTTTTGTCCAACATCGTGCTCATGGGCATGGGCGAGCCGCTTTATAACTTTGCCGAGGTCCGCAACGCGATGAAGATCGCCATGGACCCCGAGGGGATCAGCCTGAGCCGCCGTCGGATCACGCTGTCGACATCCGGAGTTGTGCCCGAGATCGCGAAGACGGCGGAGGAGATCGGGTGCCTGCTCGCCGTGTCCTTCCATGCCACCACCGATGAGGTGCGCGATGTGCTCGTGCCCATCAACAAAAAGTGGAATATCGAGACGCTGCTGAGCGCGCTCAAGGACTATCCGCGCCTGTCGAATTCGGAGCGGATCACGTTTGAGTATGTGATGCTCAAAGACGTCAATGACAGCGACGCGGATGCGCACCGTCTGGTGAAGCTGATCAAGGGGATCCCGGCCAAGGTGAACCTGATCCCGTTCAACCCGTGGCCCGGATCGCCCTATGAGCGGTCTGACTGGTCGCGGATCGAACGGTTTGCGGACATTGTTTACAAGGCAGGCTATGCCTCCCCCATCCGCACGCCGCGTGGGGAGGATATCATGGCCGCCTGCGGGCAGCTCAAATCCGCCACCGAGCGGGCCAAAAAATCCCGCCGCCAGATCGAGGCTGAGACCGGTGTTTCTGCGGCTTAGTCTGCTTTTTCTGCTGCTGTTCGGCGGGCCGGCTTCCGCGTGCAGCTTTGATCGCAATGCCGCCGCGCAGGTGGTGCAGCAGACCAATGGGTTTCGCGAGCGGCAGGGGCTGGGGCGGCTTGCGACCGACCGCTCGCTGACGCGCACGGCGGAGCTTTATGCCTGCGAGCTCGCGCGCACGGGGCGGTTTTCGCACACCGGCGCGAACGGGTCGACAATCAGCAGCCGTGTCGGGCAGCAGCGCTATCGCTTTAGCTTTGTGGCCGAAAACCTGGCCTGGGGGCAGCGGTCCTCGCGGGAGGCGATGACGGGTTGGATCAATTCACCGGGGCACCGCCGGAACCTTGTGGCCGGAGCCGCGACAGAGATTGGGGTGGGTGTGACGCCCACGGCGCGGGGGCCGATGTGGGTTATGGTTCTGGGGCGGCCGCGGTGAACCCACAGGAAGCATCCTAGCCACAAAGTACTCGCCCGGCGGCACCGCCGGGCCGCGCCGTTCCGCCCCCACGGGGCGGCGCGAACGCCACCCCTCGGACCGGCGCTATAGCTGAACCACATCTATTCCGCCGACAGGGCGGGCGCATCCGCATTCACCCATTCTTCGCCATTGGCCCCTAACCTCCCCGCTCAGGAGGATCGCGCCATGACTGCCAACACCCCGATCAACACGACTGTGCTCGCCACCATCAAACGGCTGCTCGCCGACGACCTGACCACCGCCCGCAGCCGCGCGGACCTGAAACGCAAGCTCTGGTACAAGGGCTACACGCTGCGCGACGGGCACCTCGCGACCCTGCCCGAGGGTCGCGTGATTTGCCCGGTGGCCGAGCTTCAGCCGCCCCAGGCGTCAATGGCGGCCATCGCCTCGTCCGCCGTTTCCACGAACTGAAACAGCTCTAGGTCCTGGGCGCCGATCGTGCCCGCGTCCAAAAGCACATCCCAGTTCACCACGCTTTCCCAGAACGCGCGGCCAAAGAGCAAAAAAGGCACCCGCGCCATCCGGCCCGTCTGGATCAGCGTCAGCGACTCAAACAGCTCGTCAAACGTCCCAAACCCGCCGGGAAAGACGGTGATCGCCCGCGCACGCATCAGGAAATGCATCTTGCGCAGCGCGAAGTAGTGGAAGTTGAACGAGAGCTCCGGCGTCACATAGGGGTTCGGGGCCTGCTCGTGGGGCAGCACGATGTTGAGCCCGATGGACCGCCCCCCCGCCTCCACGGCGCCGCGGTTGCCCGCCTCCATAACGCCCGGCCCGCCGCCTGTGACGATGACATTCTCGCGCCCGCCGCTCTCCAACGACCGCTCTGTCATCACCCGCGCGAAGCGGCGCGCCTCGTCGTAAAACGACGACAACCCAGCCAAAGTCGCCGTCCGCGCGCTGTCCTTTTTGGCAGGCTCCGGGATACGCGCCCCGCCAAATAGCACGATGGTGCTTTCAATCCCCGCCTCGTTCATCAGCATCTCGGGCTTCAAAAGCTCAAGCTGCAACCGCACGGGGCGCAGCTCCTCCCGGCACATGAACTCATCATCCGCAAAGGCCAGCTTATAGGCCGGGGACTGCGTCTGCGGCGTCACCGGCGCCTTGCCCGCAAGCTCGCGGTCCACGCGAGACCGGCGGAACGGGTGGTGCGTGTCGTCTTTCATTTCAACCTCTTGGGGTCAGCCACTTGCCCGCGATGCTACGCGCCCCGCGGCCCGAAAGAAACCCGTAGGCAATCCGGCGCGGAATGGTAACGTCAGCGACGTGTAACTTACGGAGCCCGCATGAAATCGATCCGCCGCCTTGCCGACGCCACCCTGGGACGCTGGGTCCGGCATATCTTTTTCATCCTGCTGCGCAGCTACTACGGGCTCTTTTTCAACATCTCTTGCGCCAATAAGGCCCTGCTGCAGGACCTGCCGGGTGGGCTGATCCTGTGCACCCATGGCAGCCGCCACGACGGACCGATGATCGCCGCGATGCTCTATACCACGCGCCGGGTGCGCCCGGCGGTGGGGTACGAGGAATATTACAATCCCGTCCAATGGTTCCCGCTGATGATCGCAGGCTGCGTGCCCATGTCATCGCCCAAGACCTGGTCCAAGGACCGCCGCGCCGCACAGAAGGAGCGCGCTTTGACAGCGCTCAAGCGCATTATTGAGAACGGAAATCTCATTTTGCTTTACCCGGCCGGGCGGCTCAAACAGCAACGGCTCGAAGTGATCGAGCCGCATTTCAGCGGCGCCTATGACACGCTGCGCGCTCTGCCACCACTGCCCGTCACGATCATCCGCATCCGCGGGCTCAGCAAACACGAACCGATCAAGCGCGATTTGTTCTGGACATTCATCGGTCGCCAAACAGGCCGCCGCCACATCCATATCGACATCGAACGGCTTGAAGGCGGGCTCGACACCGAGCGCCCCTTGGCGGAGTTCAACGCGGATCTCGAGGCGCGGTTTAATACGGATCTGCTTGCGGAAGAGACGCCGAAGGCCGCGTCGGAGATCGCCCCGCCGAGCCGGCAGTAGCGGCGGGCGGAGATGTCTTGCCCTTAAAGCCTCGAACCTAAAGCCTGAGACACAGCACTTAGAACAGAGCACCCGCGCGACGGGCACCGTTGCGCCGCGCCGTTCCGCCCCCACGGGGCGGCGCGATTGCGCCACCCCTCGGAACGGCGCTATTCGCTTAAATGTTGGACGTCGCAGATCTAAGGTTGGAGGCTTTAGCATTGCACGTGCTCTTTCCCTCGCCCCCGCCCCGCGCTATGTGCCCGCGCAGCACGCAAACGGGGGCTTTCCATGTCTAACGCACAGCTTGAAACCGCGATCGAGGCCGCCTGGGACGCGCGGGACACGATCACACCCGCGACCACCGGTGAAACCCGCGAGGCCATCGAGGAGACGCTGGCCGCGCTTGACGGCGGTACGCTGCGCGTGGCCGAACGGCAGGAGAGCGGCGATTGGCACGTGAACCAATGGGCCAAAAAGGCCGTGCTGCTGGGCTTCCGTCTGAAGGACATGGAACAGCAGGGTGGCTCGGCTCAGGGCGGGTCCTGGTGGGACAAGGTCGACAGCAAGTGGAAAGACTGGGGCGACAATCAGTGGCGCGACGCGGGCTTCCGCGCGGTGCCGAACTGCGTGGTGCGCAAGTCAGCCTATATCGCGCCCGGCGTGGTGCTCATGCCGTCCTTTGTGAACCTCGGCGCCTATGTCGACAGCGGCACCATGGTCGACACCTGGGCCACCGTCGGCTCCTGCGCGCAGATCGGCAAGAACGTCCACCTGTCCGGCGGCGTGGGCATCGGCGGCGTGCTTGAACCGATGCAGGCCGGCCCCACGATCATCGAGGATAACTGCTTTATCGGCGCCCGCTCCGAGGTCGTCGAAGGCTGCATCGTCCGCGAGGGCTCCGTGCTCGGCATGGGGGTCTTCATTGGCAAGTCGACCAAGATCGTCGACCGCGACACAGGCGAGGTCATGTATGGGGAGGTCCCGCCCTATTCCGTGGTCGTCGCAGGCTCGATGCCGTCCAAGAATGGCATCAACCTCTACTGCGCGGTGATCGTAAAGCGCGTGGACGAGCGGACCCGTTCGAAAACCGCGATTAACGACCTGCTGCGCGATTGATGCGTCAACGGCGCGGCGCCTCTCTTGCGCCGCGAAGACAAAGACCGCGACGGAAACCGCGCAGTGGCGCGTAAGACCCATGATCAATCCTTAGGAGAGTATCATGAAAGCCTTAGGCGCCACCGCACTCACAATCGCACTCCTCGCCGGTGCATCCACGCAAGCCCACACCGTCATCACGGTCGAAAACGGCCAACGCTGCATCACCTCTGACGGGGTGCCCGATCACGACTACGGCCCGTTCCGCGCCACTGCATCGTTAGAGCCGCAGTCGCACGCGTTTTGCGTGGACGCCACGCCCGAACTGACTGGCGCAATCACAGAGCGGGTGCATGTCTCCGGCATCACGCTCACCGGGATCCCCATGCGCCCTGGCACCGCAGAATACTATGATCCCACCTCTGAACGTGGCTATTCCCGCGACCGGTCGTCAGGCTGGAACGTAGAAGGCATCGGCGGGTTGCGCATGGATCCGCAAAACGCCCATGTCGACGGTAGCGGGATGTATCACTACCACGCTGTCCCCTCCGCAGTCGTGGCGGAAATGGACGGCACGCTCCTCGGCTATGCCGCTGATGGGTTCGAAATTCACTACGCCGGTGACGCCGCACAGTCATCATGGCAGCTCAAGACAGGGGAGCGCCCGTCCGGCCCCGGCGGCACCTATGACGGCACCTACGAGCAAGACTATGAGTACATCGCCGGGTCTGGCGACTTGGATCAGTGCAACGGCACGACGGTGAACGGCCAATATGTCTACTTCGCGACAGACAGCTACCCGTTCTTCCCCCGCTGCTTCAAAGGGACCGTGAGCGATGATTTCATTGGCCGCGGCCAGCCACCACGCGGCTAACGCCAAAGCAACGCTCCGCAAAGAACCAGTTGCATTGCCCGCCAAGCTGCCAGATGAACGAGCGATGGCAGGCAAAAAGCAGCAACAGGTCTACACGCTCCTGGTCGAGGTCGGCAGAAAGCCCGGCGACGGGCTCCCCGACGGGGCAACGGGCGCGGCGCTGATGCTCTACGCCTCCGGCGTGGACGAGGCGGAGGCCGTGCGTGAAAGCGTGGCGATCCTAAAGCAAGCCGATATGGCCCCGCTCGATGTGTCCGGCTACGGCACGCTAGAAGAACGTTTAGCCGAGGGGCACGATATCTCGGACGAGGAACGCGCGCTTATGGACCGCGCGTTGGAGGAAAACGCCGTGATCGTGGCGCAGATGACGCCGTTTTTCGACGAGGCGGAATAAGCTGCCCAGGGCTCAGCCCCATCGATGGGCCGCGGTGCGTCGATCAGTGAGTGACGCTAGGCACTTTATGGGTGGCTTTTGCCTGAACCGCTCAGGCGTTGCGCGGGTGGCGCCATATCGACGGACCGTGGGGGCGGCCCGTCGATGGGGCGGCGGCTTCGCCTTGATTCCGCCCCAGGGGGTCTAGCCTAGCGTGGTATTACGCCGCCCGCGCGGCGTTCAGGGTCACGATCTCATACTGCCGCGCCACCGGGTGCGGGTTCGGACCATGTTGCAAAAGCCAGCGATCCCCGACATCCGCCCACAGCGTCGCGGCCCGCGCGATTGGGTCAGGGGCCGCGCTGCCGAAATTCATCGAACACACGCTCGCAGACCCCTCCATGATCTCCACCGATGGCAGGACAAGCTGGTAGTAGGTTACCACCGGCGCGGCGAGGTCACCGCCCACGCCGTGCTTTTCCCCCACCTGCCCAGCATGACCCAGCACTGATTCGACGCCGAGCAGATACTCCACATCGCTGCCGTGGAACTGCACATAGCTTTCCGCGCTCAACACCACATCGCGCTCCAAGCCCAGGTAGGGCGCCCGCAGCAGATAGGGCGTGAAGGAGCCGCGCGCAGGCACGCTGCGGCTCACTGACGCCAACACATTGCTCGCACGCCCGTCCCCCGTGAGCACCCAGTCACCCGGTGCAATATCGCGGATGGGGCGCGGCCCAAGCGGGGTCGACACCTCAAGCTCCCCCGTGAGCCCGGGCATCGGGCCCGCGGGCTCGAAATCCTTCGAGATCGCAAGGAACGCGACCTGGTTGGCCCGGCACATCGTCGTGCCCTCATGCATCATCGACCGGAGCGCGGCCCAGGGCAGCGCCTTGGGCGACGAAATCAAAACCTGCTCCAAATGGTTGCTTTGGGGCTGGTAGACCGACAACACCGCAGCCCCCGACGCCACATCCCACGCGTAGGAGACTTTGAGCGTCTGCGGCTCGTCCGTGACCCGCAGCGACAGCGTCCGCGCCAGGTCTTCGCCCCCCGCCGACAACCGGAAATCCAAGTTGTCGCGCGTCCCGATCGCAATGGCGATCTGGAAACTGGCGCCAAGCCCGCCTTGGATCAGCGGGCGCGGCACGGTGTAATGCGCGATCTCCGCCTCCAGCAGGATCGTACCGCGCTGCGCCGCACCGCCCGCAGCCCCCAAAAGCTCCGCACCGCCCTGGCCACCTTGCAACCCGTTTAGGTCAAAGGCGGCCCCATTTACATCGGCCAGTCCAATCCACGTCATGCTGCACACCCCATCAGTACTTCAGCCTCGTAACTTTTCAGCGTCCGGCGCGCGGCGGGGCTGTAGCCCTCCCCCGTGACCGGGTTGAGCTCCGGGAAGATCTCGCAGATCTCCAGGAGCACCTCTTCCTCGAAACATTCATTGGTCTGCGGCCCGGGCAGGAAGCTCTCGGTCGCGAGCCCTTCAGAATAGACGACCTCATGGGCGTCAAAGAGCAGATGGATATAGGTGACAAAGCCACCCTCCATGGGCCGGATCGTCAGGTCATTGACCAAATGCTTGGCGGCCACGAGCACCTCCGCCTCCCCAAACAAAAGCTCGGAGAACGTGTCGCGGATCAGCACCCTGTGCTGGGGCGACACCATCAACTGGCGATGATCGCCCAGCGCGCCCGCATCGATGCGAATGGGCGCAAACTCGCCCCGGGCTGGCATCGTGCGTTTCCCGATCCAGCGCACCGCCTGGGGCCCGTTGTCTTGCGTCATCACCAGATCGCCCGGCCGAAGCTCCTCTATGCGGCGCTCCCCCGTGGGCGTCGTGATCAGCGTGCCAGAGACAAAACAGGGAATGGTCGAGAGCGTGAAGAACGCCGTGTCCGTCGCGCCAGCGGCATCCTCGACCGCGTAGGAGAACACGATATCGCTCGGCGTCGCGGTCGCGGCGACCTCGAACGTAAAATCGTCGTTGAGCGTGACGCTCTGGCCTGTGGCCAAGACGACGGTATCGCCAGGCTCCACTGCGACGCCGTTGATATGGGTCACCTCCACTTGGCCCGCGGCGGAGACGTCATTGGCCGTGACACTGTAGGTGCCCGCGCCGCCCACGGTCATGGTGGCCGCGTCATCATTGGCCACAAGCACCGTTTGCACTGCATCCGCCCCAATCAGCAGGTTAGAATCCCACCGGTTGTCCGACGCATCCGCGATGCCAATGCGGATCGTGTTGACCTGGGGGCTCGACGGGGTGGACGGCAGCACCGGGATCGTCAGGGACATGGTGACAGTGAACCCGTCCATCTCCGTGTTGTACTGACTGCCGACGTTATCGACATACAGGTTTTCGGTATTGGACGCGTTCACATTCGTAACGGAGGTATTCCCGTCCCCCACCGAAAGCGGCACGTAGCTCCCGTTGATCCAAACGGCGACGACATCATTGTAGATGGAATTCGTGAACTCCGGATACTCGTCAGAGGCAAAGACGAATTGCATCGTCATCACGTTCTCGGAGGTGGTGAACGACACATCCAGATACGACGCATCAAAGGTGAGCCGCCCTGCCACAGCGTTGAAATCGGCGTTGAAATTCTCGCCATCCGTGTCGGCAGTGGTCCAGGGCAAACGGTTCGCAGGCCCGCCGCTATTGGTAAAGCTTTCCGCGTATCCCGTGGACAGGATCACCCCGGTCTGGGACGGCAGCACATCTGCGGCGCTGCTCTGATCGTCTACGTAAATCGCAGAGCTCAGCGGGTCGCCTGAATAGCTCGCCCCCGTGACCGTGACGCCACCACCAAAGATCGTCGATGCCATCTGCATCGCCGTGGCGTTTGTATCGTAGGTAAGCTCGGTCCCCGCGACCATACCATGCCCCAATGCCATGGCTGAGCCGAACGAAGAGAGGGGAGCGCCTCACGCGCCCCGCATTATCTACCGCTCACGAGGACCTGCTCGACCTCTAACCCTGCCACGGGTTTCATTATTTGGCGGTTTCTGTCCGCCTTAGCGCTAAACCTAGGACAGAATTCGCCCCTTGACTAGCAAAAAAGTGAATGGAATCAGCCTGCGGGCTTGAGCCGACCCGCCGCATGGCTACACTTTCCCCCCTATGGACGACACATCAGCCCCCCCCGATCTCGATACCGATCCCAATACGGACCCCGTTGCCCTGACCGCTGCGCTGGTGCGCTGCCCCTCTGTCACGCCTCAGGACGGCGGCGCGCTCGACGTCATGCAGGACGCGCTGGGGCGCGCCGGGTTCCTGTGCATGCGCGTGGACCGCGGCGGGGTGTCGAACCTCTTTGCGCGCTGGGGGGCCAAGGGCCACGCCCGCACGCTGGGCTTTAACGGCCACACCGATGTCGTGCCCGTGGGCGACGCCGCCGCTTGGACCCACCCGCCCTTTGGCGCTGAAATCCACGCGGGCTACCTCTATGGCCGCGGCTCCACCGATATGAAAAGCGGCGTCGCGGCCTTTACCGCCGCCGCCATCGACTTCGTCAGCGCCACCCCGCCCGACGGCGCCGTGATCCTGACGATCACCGGGGATGAAGAAGGCGACGCCACCGACGGCACGGTGGCTCTGCTCGACTGGATGCACGAAAATGCGGAGGCAATGACCGACTGCATCGTGGGCGAGCCAACAAACCCGGAGGAGATGGGCGACGCCATCAAAATCGGGCGCCGCGGCTCCATGACCGTGTGGTTCACCGTGCATGGCAAACAAGGCCACGCCGCCTATCCGCACCTGGCCGTCAACCCGCTGAGCGCACTCGCGCGGCTCATGGACCGGCTCGCCAGCACGCCCCTGGACCAGGGCACCGACCACTTCGACCCCTCCACTCTGGCCATCGTATCCATGGGCACCGACAACACGGCGACCAACGTGATCCCAGCCAAGGCGCAAGCGACCGTCAATATCCGCTTCAACGACCTCCACAGCGGGACGTCCGTCATGGCGCACCTGCACGCCAAAGCCGCACAGGTGGAGGCAGAGTGCGGCGTGACGATCACCACCGAGCACCGCATCTCTGGCGAAAGCTTCCTCACCCCGCCCGGCGCGCTGTCCAAGCTCGTGCAAGCTGCCGTGCAGGCCGAAACAAACCGCGTGCCAGAACTGTCGACCTCCGGCGGCACATCAGACGCCCGCTTTGTCAAAGATCACTGCCCCGTGGTCGAATGCGGGCTCGTGGGCAAACGGATGCACGCCGTCGATGAACGCGTGCCGCTGGCTGACATTCACAAACTCAAGACTATCTATAGCCGAATCTTGCGGGAGTATTTCTCATAGCCGTCTCTGTCGTCGAAACCCAAAACGTCACCGCCTGCCAAGCCATGCGGCGGTCCGTCTTTATCAATGAACAAGGCGTCGCCGAACAAGATGAGGTCGACGGGAAAGATGACGAGGCCGTCCACCTGCTGGCGAGCCTGAACGGCTACCCCGTGGGCGCCGCCCGGGTGCTGGGCATGGGCACAACAGCCAAGATCGGGCGCGTCTGCGTGCTCCGCGACCACCGCGGCAAAGGGATCGGGGAGGCGATCCTAGAGGAATGCCACAAAAGCGCCCGCCGCCTCGGCGCAACCCGCGCGATCCTGGGCGCTCAGGTCTCCGCGCTCAGCTTTTACGAACGCCTGGGCTACCGCGCCTATGGCCCGGTGTTTGATGATGCCGGGATCGACCACAAGATGATGGAAATCTCGCTCTAACATACCTCGCTTGGTGCCGATTTCTTCAAAAGAAATCGGTCCGAAATCTTTAAAAGATTTCGGCGCCCGGGGTCAGATCGTGAGCACTAGGGGGCAATGGTCCGACACTTCGGGCGTATAAACCACATCAAAGCCTCGGACCGCCGCTGGATCGTTGACGAGCATGTAATCGGCAAAGCGCACGGGCTTCTCATAGACACTGCTGCGGGTGCTCTGAAACCCGCGCGCGGTGACGAGCTCCGTAAACCCGGCACCCTCTAGTAGCGCCAAAGTCTCGCTCCCCGGCAGCACGTTAAAATCCCCGCACAGCACGCGCAGATCGCCCGGTTCCGCCACGTGATCGGCCAGCGCCAGGAACCGCTGCGCCTGCGCCGCGCGCGCGGGCGTGTCCGCCTTGCCCGCCGCCGTGTCATGGAGCCCATGCATATGCACCACGCTCACCGCCCGCCCCGCCGCGTGGTCATAGACCCGCACGCCATGGGCGCTCCGCGACCGCGGGTGCGCCCCATAGCCGTCTGGCGAATAGCCCTTGTGCACAAAGCCTTGGACCTGCCCGATGACAGGAAAAGCACGATGCACGAATGTCGCGAGCCCCCATTGCGACGGCACCGCGAGTTCCCCATCCCACAGCACCCCCTGCGCCGCCGGGCAAAAGCTCGCCACGTGGTCGGGCAACACCGCCGCCACCTCCGCAAAGAAATTGGCCCGCTGCGGCAGCACCCGATTGGCATCGCGGTAGGTCAGCACGGGGTGCTTGGTGTCCGGGCTATGGACGACCTCTTGCAGGCACAGCACATCCGGCTGCGCAGCGGCCAGATAGGGCAAAATGGCGTCATGCATCGCCCCACCCCAGCCGTTCAGGCACATAATCTGCATCACTTGGGCGGCTCCGCCACCGCCGGGTCGACCACCGCGTCGGGGGTGGAGGCGATCTCCTGAGCCGTGGCGCTAAGCGTCGCGGTCTCAGGCGTGGTGGCCTTGGCGAAGGGGGCCACCTTGAACGTGCCTTTGTCCTCGGCCGCCACAGCGGGCGCAAAGCGCAGCCGCACCAGCGCAAAGAGGATCAGCAGGATATGGGCCACACCCGTGACAGCGAAGAGATAGCGCGCGCCGTATTCGCTCATCACCACACCGGCCACCGTGGGCCCGATGATCGAACCGATCCCGTAGACCAGCAGCAGCCCGCCGCTCACCTGAATAAAGGTGCCCGGGCTCGCATGGTCATTCGCATGGGCCACAATGATCGGATACATCGCAAACACCGTCGCTCCAAAGAGCGCCCCAATTGCCAGCACCAGCACAGGCGCCGTCACGCCGGAGAATAGAAACAACGCATCCGCACAGATCGCCACCAGCGCCACCGCCACAAGCACCACGCGCCGGTCCATCCTGTCCGACGCGATCCCCACCGGCACCTGCACCAACGCCCCCGCCAGGATCGGGATCGCCGCGAACAGCGCAATCTGGCTCAACTCCATCCCCAGCCGCGCCGCGTACACCGCCGCCAGCGTGCCAAAGGCCGCGTTCGACACCCCCACCATCAGCACCGCAAAGACCGCGATCGGCGAATTGCGCCAAAGCGCGGGCAGGTTCAACGACACCGTCGTCAGCGGGTTTGGCGTCGTCGTGGCCGAGATCGCGGTCGGCAAAAGCGCCGTCGAATAGACAATCGCCGCCAGCACGAAAAAGAGGTACCCGCTCGGGTCGCCCAGCGTGATAACTAGCTGCCCCGCCGTCGTCGCGGCCAGGTTGACCATGGTGTAGACGCCGAAAATGCGCCCGCGCGACGCCGCATCCGCCCGCTCATTGAGCCAGCTTTCGACGACCATGGCCGCACCCGCAAAGCAAAACCCGCTGAGCGCGCGCACCGGGATCCAGACCCAGGGCGTCAGGAAAATGAGCGACACAAGCACCGCGATCCCCGCCAGCGCGCACATCGCTCCAAAGGCCCGGATATGCCCCACCCGCGCCACCAGCGCCGGTGTCCGTAGGCAGCCCAAGACATAGCCCACCGCCCAGCCCGTCCCCAGAAAGCCGAGGGAGGCCGCGCTAAACCCCTCCAACTCGCCCCGGATTGGCAGGATGAGCCCATTCACCCCCCCAGCAAAAAGCAAAAAGGCCGAGCCCATCAAAAGCGCCGCAAGGGGGAGGAGGTTTCGTGTCATCGCGTGTCAGTCGGTCAAGAAATCCGTCACCCCCACGCTAGCAGCCCGCACGCGACCCGCCTACCCCGCCACCTCATAGAGTTCGAGCGGCAGCCCATCGGGGTCTTGGAAAAAGGTGAAACGCGCGCCCGTGTACGGATCCACACGCACCGGCTCCACCACCACACCCTTGGCGGTCAGGGTCGCCAAAGCAGCATCAAGATCATAAACCCGGAAACACAAATGCCGCAGCCCCTGCGCCTCCGGCCCTGAGGGCCGCGGTGGCGCCCCTGGAAAGGAGAAAAGCTCCACTTGCCCGCCTCCAGGGACCGCAAGGTCAAGCTTCCAGGAGGCGCGCTCCGCCCGGTAGTTTTCTGCCACGACGCTCAGGCCCAAGACCTGCGTGTAAAACGCTTTTGAGCGCGCGTAGTCGCTGGCGATCACGGCCACATGGTGGATGCCGCCGAGCATCTTACCGGCCCCGCATCACAAAAACTGCACCATCGCCGCACCAATAGCGGCGCTCACCGCGGCCACCACTGCTAAGGTGCCAAGGCCGCGCCCCTTTGCGGGCTCCTCCGGCTGCGGGTTCGCGGCTGCAATCAGCATCTTTTCGGTGAGCTGCGGCAGACGCGGACCAAAGCGCGCCAGGACCCGCGCGGTTTTGGCCAGGTCCCACGCAAGCGCCTGGGGCCCGACATTCTTGCGCACGTAGTCTTCGACCACGGGCTTGGCGACGCTCCAGATGTTGATGTTGGGGTTCAGGCTGCGCGACACGCCCTCGACGACCACCATCGTGCGTTGGAGCAAGATCAGCTCGGTGCGCGTCTCCATCCCGAAGCGTTCTGTGACCTCGAAAAGATACGCCAAAAGACGCCCCATGGAGATGCGGGAGGCGTCCATGCCAAAGATCGGCTCCCCCACGGACCGCAATGCGCGCGCAAACTCGTCAATGTCGCGGTCCGCGGGCACATAGCCCGCCTCAAAATGCACCTCCGCCACACGGCGGTAATCCTTGCGGATAAAGCCAAACAGGATCTCCGCATAGACGCGGCGCGTGTATTCATCGAGCCGCCCCATAATCCCGAAATCGAGCGCGATCAGATCGCCGCCGGGCCCGATCTTGAGATTCCCCTGATGCAGGTCGCCGTGAAAATACCCGTCCCTGAGCGCATGGAGGAGGAAGTAACGCAGCACGCTCTCGCCCAGGGCGTTGCGGTCAAACCCGGCCGCCTCAATCGCGGCGACATCGCCTGCACCGATCCCCTCGGCCCAGCTCAGCGTCATGACGCGGCGGCTGGACAGGTCCCATATGACGTCAGGCACCTGAAACCCATCGTCCTTGGCCGTGTTGGCCGCGTATTCAGCAGCTGCAGAGCTTTCGAGCCGCAGATCAAGCTCCCCCATGACGACGCCATTGAAATGGTCGATGACGTCAAGCGGCTTTAACCGGCGCGAGGACGGCGATAGGCGGTCCACGATCCAGGCGGCGAGGTAAAAGGCGTCGATATCCTTTTGAAAGGCCCGCTCGATCCCCGGGCGCAGGACCTTTACGGCGACGGTTTGCCCCGTCTCGCGGACCACAGCCTTGTGCACCTGCGCGAGAGAGGCCGCTGCGATGGGCTCTGACAGGCTCGAAAACAGGGCGTCGGGTGCCGCGCCAAGCTCGTATTCAATCGTACGCTTGGCATCGCGCATGGAAAACTCGGGCAGCTTGTCTTGCAGCACGCGAAGCTGCATGGCGATCTCGGGGCCTACGACATCTGGCCGGGTGGACAGGATCTGCCCAAACTTGATGTAGGCAGGCCCGAGCGCAGTCAGCGCACGCACCAGAGGCGGCATCATCGGATCGCCGCGATGGCCGAGCCACTGGAACGGCCAGCCCAAAATACGCGCCACAACACGCAATGCCGGCGGCGCGTCAAAGGCTTCAAGCACCTGCCCCATTGCGCCCGTCCGCTCGAACGTCGCACCGGTCCGCACCAGCCGCCATATGTTGTGGGGTCCGCGCATTACTCAGCCGCCGCACATTCCCAGAGCACGAGCCCGCCCGCCTCCCCGCTGCGCGCAAGCGCTTGCGCCTAAGGGGGCCGCGGCTGACGCCGCGGTGCCTCCGGCGGAGGTACGTGGGCCAAAGGAAGACTGGTCACTCTTTCCTTTGGCTATCGTACCTCGGGGAGTTTGAGGGGCTGGCCCCTCAAGACTAACCTTTCCCGCATGCGCCGGAGGCTGAATTCTGGGCGTCACAGTTTCCACCCGCTGTGCAGGCAGGCCACGCCTTGGGTCATGTTGCGGTACTTGGCATTCTCGAAGCCCGCGGCGCGAACCATGTTCAGGAATGTGTCCTGATCCGGGAATTTGCGGATGCTTTCCACCAGGTACTGGTAGCTGTCGCGGTCCCCGGTGATGAGCTTGCCCATGGCCGGGATCACGTTGAACGAATAGGCGTCATAGGCCGCCTGCATCGCTGGGTTCGGCAGTTGGCTGAATTCCAGCACCATCAGCCGCCCGCCGGGTCTGAGCACGCGGTAGGCCTCGTTCAGCGCCTCTTGTGGGCGCGTCACGTTCCGGATGCCAAAGCTGATTGTGTAGGTGTCAAAGGTGTTATCCTCGAACGGCAGCGCCATGGCGTCGCCCACCACCCAATCGAGCTGGTCGGCCATCTGGTCAGCCTCCGCCCGCTGTCGGCCTTCGACGAGCATGGACTCCGTCAGATCAAGCACCGTCGCGTGGCCGCGCCCTGCGCGTTTCAGGAACCGGAACGCGATGTCGCCGGTCCCGCCCGCCACGTCGAGCAGCCGTTGCCCTGCCCGGGGTGCCAGCCAATCCATCATCGCATCTTTCCAGATCCTATGGATGCCCGCGCTCATCACATCGTTCATGATGTCATATTTCGACGCGACCGAGGTAAAGACGCCCTGCACGCGGCCTGCCTTTTCTCCCTCGGGGACCGTCTCGTTGCCGAAATGGGTGGTGGTTTCGTCTGTCATGGCCGTGCTCCGTCGTCTCACCGCTGATATATGCCGCCCCGTGAAAGGACAAACGCCAAAGGACATTTGGCAGACGACAAATGGGCGGGCCCGCGCTTGAAGGCCGCAGAGCGGCTTGTTAGCCCAAGGTCATGGCGTTTTCGATCCTGACCCTTTTTGATCCCGCGACCTGGCGCATACTTTGGTCCTGGGCGCAGGCCGACCTGGGCGGTCTGATCCTCGTGCTTGGCGTGGGGGTCCTGGTGGTTTGGGCTGTTCATGCGCTGATCTGGCGGGGGATGTTTCGCCTGATCGGGCGCGCGCCGCACCCGTTGCGCAGTCAGTCCGAGCGCATCCGCGACCCGAACTCCCAAGATCTGCGCCTCATCCTCCGCCCCAGCCGCCTGTTGCGGCGCATCGGGCTTTTGAACCTCGTGTTCTTCGGACTGGGGGTTTGGGTCCTGTGGGGGGACCCTGACCGCGCACGTGGCGCGCTCGGGGCGGTCATCGCCCTTTACGGTTGCGCTGCGTTTGCAGCCGTCGGGGCCGCCGTGTTCGCTTGGTCTTTCGTGCCAACGCGCTTGAGCCATGAGGGCATCGAGCAAGTCTGGCCCGCGCGGCGGGGAGCGTGGCTCGATCTCCTGGACATTCGCCCCTTGGCCAAGACCTATCGCAGCGGCGTCAAGCTTGTGTTCAAAGACGGCACCGTGATCCCAGTCCGGGCCGACTGCCAAGGATACGCCGATTTCCTGTCCGTCATGCGCGTGTTGCACCCGAATTTCGGCATCCTGGCCACGCTCGCTGTGGTGCCGCGCAATGCCTGAACTGCCCGAGGTTGAAACGGTCCGCCGCGGGCTCCTCCCGGTGATGGAGGGGCAGGTGATCACGCAGGCCGATGTGAACCGCCCTGATCTCCGCTGGCCCTTGCCCGACCGGATGGCAGAGCGACTGACCGGCCAGCGGGTGGTGCGCCTTGCGCGGCGGTCTAAATACATCCTCGCCGAGCTCAGCAGCGGCGAAACGCTCCTCATTCACCTCGGCATGTCGGGGCGGATGCTGATTTCGGGGGCGGAGGTTGGCGGGTTCTACCACGACCACCCGGCACCTGCGAAGCATGACCACGTGGTGCTGCATATGGAAAACGGGGCGCGCATCACCTTTAACGATGCGCGGCGGTTCGGGCATATGGACCTGTGGCCCAGCGCAGGGATCGAGGCGCATTGGCTCGTAACGACACTCGGTCCCGAGCCGCTGGGGAACGCGTTCAATGAGACCTACCTTGCCGCCAAGCTCAAAGGCCGAAACACACCTATCAAATCCGCGCTTCTGGATCAGAAGATCGTCGCCGGGCTCGGCAATATCTACGTCTGTGAGGTGCTCTTCCGCGCGGGGATCTCGCCCAAGCGCAAGGCGGGCAACCTGAGCGCCGCGCGCGCCGGTGCGCTCGTCCCCCTCATCCGCGAGGTGCTGAGCGAGGCGATCGAGGCCGGCGGGTCGAGCCTGCGCGACTACCGCCAGGCCGATGGGGAGCTTGGGTATTTCCAGCACACCTTTCGCGTCTACGACCGCGAGAGCGCGCCCTGCACGCGCCATAGTTGCGGGGGCACCGTCACACGCATCGTGCAATCGGGCCGCTCCAGTTTCTATTGCCCCACCTGCCAAAGATGACACATTAACCCGCAGCTGCCGCAAGGGGAGACCGCCATGGCCTACGAGACCATCCTTTATGACGTCGACGATCACATCGCGACGATTACGCTCAACCGGCCCGAGGCGCTGAATGCGATCAGCGCGCAGCTGCTGACCGAGCTCACGACCGCGATCAAAGCGGCAGAAGCCAACAAGATGGTGCGCGTAATCATCCTGACGGGCTCGGAGCGGGCGTTTGCGGCGGGGGCGGATATCTCTGAGATGGCGAAGAAGAGCTTCGTCGATGTCTTCACCCAGGACATGTTCGCGGAGGAAATCGACGACATCCTGCGCATTCGCAAACCCATCATCGCCGCCGTGGCGGGCTACGCGCTGGGCGGGGGTTGCGAGCTCGCCATGATGTGCGACTTCATCATCTGCGCGGAAAACGCCAAGTTCGGCCAGCCGGAGATCAATCTGGGCGTCATCGCTGGCATCGGCGGGTCCCAGCGCCTGACACGCTTCGTCGGCAAATCGAAATCCATGGACATGCACCTGACAGGCCGCTTCATGGATGCCGCAGAGGCGGAGCGCAACGGGCTTGTGAGCCGCGTGGTCCCGGTCGACCGGCTCCTGCACGAAGCACGCGGGGCCGCCGAAAAGATCGCGGAGAAATCCATGCCCTCCGTCATGGCCGCCAAAGAGGCGGTGAACCGCAGCTACGAGACCACCCTGCGCGAAGGGCTGCTGTTCGAACGGCGCCTTTTCCACTCCCTCTTTGCCACCGAGGACCAGACCGAGGGGATGGAGGCGTTCGTGGCCAAGCGGGAGCCAGATTTCCGGGATCGGTAGCGCGCCACCGACAGGCGGCGGTGCGTCGGCTTGTACCTTTCGGCAGCATTTTCTTTGGAAAATGCGTCTGCCCCTCAGTGGGCGGCGGTCAAAGCGCAAACTGAGCGCGCCCAGCGGGCCGCGGTGCGTCGGCGCGGCGATTGTGCGGGGCACTTTATGGTGGCGGTATGGCTCCAAGCTTGGAGCGATGCTCGGGGTGGCCACCCCGACGTGCCGGGGGGCGGCCCGCCGGGGGCGCGGCGGCTTCGACTTGATTCCGCGCCAGCACGCCGCTCGGCTCTTGCACGGCGAACATCTTCCGCCTATACGCCCGCAATCTGACATGCGCGTGTGGCCCGCTTTGGCTCGAATCGTCCCGGCGACCGACGTTCCGGTGGGCAGTTCACGCGACGCGAAACCTATGAACTGAGCCCACGAAAGGGACACCACCCATGGCCAATACGCCACAGTCCAAAAAGCGCGCCCGCCAGGCCGAAGCTCGCACAGCCGTCAACAAGGCCCGCCGCTCCCGCATTCGCACCCACCTGCGCAAAGTCGAAGAAGCCATTGCATCCGGCGACTCGGCCGCAGCCAAAGACGCGCTGAAAACCGCCCAGCCCGAACTGATGCGCGGCGTCACCAAAGGCGTTTACCACAAGAACACCGCCGCGCGGAAAATGTCGCGCCTCGCCGCCCGCGTAAAGGCGATGAGCTAAGCCGCCCCGCGCGGTTTCAGCCAAGTCTGCTGAGAAAAAGAGAAAATTCTGAAACGCCGCATCGCGGCGTTTTTTACGTTCGCAGCCTCGAAACTTGGCGCGAGAGATTCTTTGGTGAGTCAAGTGAATTGAGGTGTTGAAGCGTTCAAGCCGCTCACCTTAAATGGCTCTCAGAGAGTCGTTGTCTGGGGGGACACAGACGAAAAACCGCTGAATTCCACTCGTTTTTTGCGTTTTTTCGCCTGGCTGATCACAATCGTGCAATCCACGGTTGAGCGGTATCTGCGCCGCAGGTCAGTCCCGTGTCCGAAAACAGCCGTGGTGGACATTATAAGTCCAAACGCATTGTTGCCGATGCGTCATGCGTGTGGGGGCACGCAGCCATAGAGCTTTGCCTAAGCACACTCTCGAAACGAGAGACCGCCCCGCAAAGGGGGCACAGAGACTGGGGCAAAGATATAATGACGCAACACGAGGCATGGGGCATCGTTCGGCAGGGGCTGAGAAAATCAGTGGGACCGAGCGCGTTTTCCTCTTGGATCGAACCTTTGGAATTCGACTGCGCCGAGGATGGCGTGGCCAATTTCCTGGCGCCCACGGCCTATGTTGGCACTTATGTGGACCGGAACTTTGGCGACCACATCGTGGGCGGGCTCCGCGCCCATGGCGTGCCCGTGGACCGTCTGTCCTTTGCCGTCACCACAGGCGTCGTGATGAAACCCGCAGCCCCAAAGGCAAAACCAGCGGCAGAGGCTGACACGCTCGTCGATCTGCCGGGCGCGCGCCTCGACCCGCGCTTCACCTTTGACAACTTCGTGGTGGGCAAGCCCAACCAGATGGCCTTTGCCGCCGCCAAACGCGTGGCCGAAGACGACGCCGTCACCTTTAACCCGCTCTTTCTCTATGGTGGCGTGGGGCTGGGCAAAACGCACCTGATGCAGGCCATCGCCTGGGAAATTCAGGAACGCCGTCCCGAGCTCAACGTCGTGTTCCTATCCGCCGAACAATTCATGTACCGCTTCATCCAGGCGCTCCGCGAGCGCAAGATGATCGATTTCAAACTGCAATTCCGCGCCGCCGATGTGCTCATCGTCGATGACGTGCAGTTCCTGGCGGGCAAGGACTCCACGCAGGAGGAGTTCTTTCACACCTTCAACGCGCTTATCGACCAGGGCAAGAAAATCATCCTATCCGCCGACCGCGCGCCCGTCGACATCCAGCATCTCGACGATCGCATCGCCAGCCGCTTGCAATCGGGCCTGGTGGTCGACCTCCACCCGACCGATTTCGAACTGCGCCTGGGCATCCTGCAGGCCAAGGCCGAACATTACCGCCAAAGCTACCCTGAGCTCAGCATCGAAAACGGCGTGCTCGACTACCTGGCACACAAGATTTCCAACAATGTCCGCGTGCTCGAAGGCGCGCTGACGCGGCTCTTTGCTTTTGCGTCCCTTGTGGGGCGGGAAATCAATCAGGAGCTGACGCAGGAATGCCTGGCTGACGTGCTGCGCGCTTCGGACCGCAAAACCACCGTCGAGGAAATCCAGCGCACCGTGGCCGACCACTACAACATCCGCCTGTCGGACATGCTGGGCCCGAAACGCAACCGCAACCTCGCGCGCCCGCGCCAGATCGCGATGTTCCTATCCAAGCGGCTCACCACCCGCAGCCTGCCCGACATCGCCCGCCGTTTCGGGGGCCGCGACCACACCACCATTATGCACGGCGTACGTAAGATCGAGGAGCTCATGGCCGAAGACAGCCAGATGGCCGACGATCTCGAACGGCTACGGCGCGCATTGGAGGCATAAAGCGCCTTTCGCGCCTCCCAAGGCGCAAAAAGGCTTGTGCACCCCATCATTGCCAGTAGGCTCGCAACCCCGGAGGCCCGCGCCCCGGGCCAGTGACGGTGGGGACGGAGAAGGTCATGAAGCTCAGCATCGAACGCGGCATCCTGCTCAAAGCGGTGTCTCAAGCCCAGTCTGTTGTGGAACGCCGCAACACGATCCCGATCCTCGCCAACGTCCTGATCGAGGCGGATGAAAGCGGCGTGTCGTTCCGCGCCACCGATCTGGATATCGAGGTCGTGGACCGTGCGGACGCCATGGTCGAACGCGCGGGCGCCACAACCGTCAGCGCCGTGACGCTGCATGAAATTGTCCGCAAACTGCCCGACGGCGCGCTGGTGAGCCTGTCGGATGACGGCACCCGCGGGCGGCTGACGGTGGAAGCCGGGCGGTCGAATTTCAACCTCGCGACCCTGCCCAAGGAGGACTTCCCCGTGATGACCTCCTCCGAATACGCGTCGAACTTTGGCTGCGCGGCGCCTGTGCTCCGCCGCCTCTTTGACAAATCCAAGTTCGCGATCTCGACCGAGGAGACGCGCTATTACCTGAACGGCGTCTACATGCATGTGGCCGAGGCCGCAGGCGGGCGCGTGCTGCGCTGCGTGGCCACCGATGGGCACCGACTTGCGCGGATCGACGCGGACCTGCCCGGCGGCGCAGAAGAAATGCCCGGCGTCATCGTACCCCGCAAGACCGTGGGCGAGCTGCGCAAGCTGCTGGAAGACGACGACGCCCAGATCGCCGTGAGCGTGAGCGAAACCAAGGTCCGCTTTGCCACGGAAAAGGTCACGCTGACGTCCAAGGTCATCGACGGCACCTTCCCCGACTACATGCGCGTCATCCCCACCGGAAACACCCGCAAGCTGGAAGTCGACGCCGCCGAATTCGCGCAGGCCGTGGACCGGGTGGCGACCGTTTCGTCCGAGCGCTCCCGCGCCGTGAAACTGCAGCTCGACGAGGACCGCCTGATGCTGTCCGTCAACGCCCCCGATAGCGGCGCGGCGGAGGAGGAGCTGGGCGTCGCCTATGGCGATGAGAAGCTCGAGATCGGGTTCAACGCAAAATACCTGCTCGAAATCGCGAGCCAGGTGGATCGCGAGAATGCGGTGTTTCTCTTTAACTCCGCAGGTGACCCCACGCTCATGCGTGAGGGCAATGATGAAAGCGCCGTGTATGTCGTCATGCCCATGCGGGTCTGACACCGCGTGTGGCAAATGCCGGATGCCTCCGGCGGAAGTTATTTTGGACATAAGAAAGGGGCGGGGCGGTGCTTTGTGTTGAGCATCTGACGCTGTCCCATTTCCGCTCGCACAAGGTGGCGCGCATGGCGCTGGATGGGCGGCCAGTGGTGCTGTTTGGCGCAAACGGAGCGGGCAAAACCAATGTGCTGGAAGCAGTGTCGCTCTTGTCGCCCGGCCGCGGGATGCGGCGCGCCTCGGCGGAGGAGGTGACCCGCCAGCCCGATGCGCTGGGGTGGAAGGTGCGCGCTGAGGTAGCAGGCCATGAGATCGAGACTTGGTCCGAAGGCGGCGCCGCGCGACAGGTGCGTGTGGATGGCAAGGCCGCCACGCAGGTGGCGCTGGGGTCGCTCGTTCGCGTCATCTGGCTCATCCCCGCCATGGACCGGCTCTGGATCGAAGGGGCGGAAGGGCGGCGGCGGTTTCTCGACCGCATGACGCTCAGCCTCGTGCCCGCCCATGGGGAGGCAACGCTGAGCTACGAAAAGGCCATGCGGGAGCGGAACCGCCTGCTCAAAGATCAAGTGAGCGACCCCGCCTGGTACCGTGCGCTCGAGGCGCAGATGGCGGAGGCCGGGGCCGCCATCATCGCCGCGCGGGACCAAGCGCTGTCCGCAGTGCTCGCGGCCCAAGCGGCGGCTCAGACGGCGTTTCCGGTGGCGGATTTGACGCTCGACCATGCGGAGGTCGATTTGCCCGAAACGGCAGAGGCGCTGGCCGCGACCTGGCAGGACACGCGCAGGCGCGATCTGGCCGCGGGGCGCACGCTTATCGGGCCGCATCGGGTGGATCTTGTCGGGAGCTACGCGGCCAAAGGGATCCCCGCGCGCAAGGCCTCCACGGGGGAGCAGAAGGCGCTGCTCGTCTCGCTCATCCTCGCCAATGGGCGGGCCTTGGCGGCTGACATCGGGTCGCCTCCGCTCCTGTTGCTCGATGAGGTCGCAGCCCATCTCGATGCCGCGCGCCAGGCGGCGCTTTATGACGAGATTTGCGCGCTCGGCGCACAGGCCTGGATGACCGGCACGGGGCCGGAGCATTTCGCAGCCCTCGGCGACCGCGCCCAGCGCTACGAGGTGCGCGAGGTAGCTGGCCAGTCGGAGGTCGTGGCCGCATGACGCTCACCCCCAGCGATATCGGGCTCTACGCCTTTGCGGTCTTCCTGCTCTTTGCCACGCCCGGGCCCGTCTGGGTCGCGCTGATCGCGCGGGGCATGGCGTCGGGGTTCCACGGGGTCTGGCCGCTGGCGCTCGGCGTCACCGTGGGCGACGCGATCTGGCCCTTCCTCGCGATCCTTGGCGTTGCTTGGGTGGTGCAAGAGGTGGAAGGCGCGCTGAACATCCTGCGCTGGGTGGCGGCGGGCATGTTCCTTTTCATGGGGGTCGCGCTGATCCGCAATGCGGGGGCGGCGCTGGGGTCTGACAGCAGGCTCACGCGGCCCGGGGCGTGGCCCGGGTTTATCGCGGGGCTCCTCGTGATCCTCGGCAACCCGAAAGCGATCCTGTTTTACATGGGTGTGCTGCCGGGGTTCTTTGATCTCACGCAAGTCACACCCGCCGATATTGCGGCGATCGTGGCGATCTCCATCGTTGTGCCGCTGGCGGGGAACCTGACGATGGGGGCGTTTATCGACCGGATGCGCAGGCTGCTGAGTTCGCCCGAGGCGCTCCGGCGCTTGAACATTGCCTCCGGCGTGCTTCTTATCGGGGTGGGTTTGGTTATTCCTTTCGCGTGAGGGCAAGGTTCCTTCAAATCCGGCGCTGCCCCAAAATCTCTGACCGGAAACCTGAGACGTCCAACGTTAATTCAGATAGCGCCGTTCCGAGGGGTGGCGCAATCGCGCCGCCCGTCAAACCAAAGGTTTGCCTTTGGCAAAACGGGGGCGGAACGGCGCGGCGCAACGGTTCCCGTCGCGCGGGTGCCTTGTTCGAAGCGCTGTGTCTCAGGTTTAAGATTGGTGGCTTTGGGCCTATGCTCGCCCCATGAACCACGCAGAGCTCATCGCCTCCCTCGACCGTGAAGAACGCCGCGCGCTGACGCGGAAAAGCGATGCGCGCGGGCTTGGGCATCTGGCGGGGCATCTAGGCCTGATCGTGGCACTGGGCGTTTGGGTCTGGACCGGGCCGCTCTGGTGGGCGGCACTCCTGCCGCTCGGTATCGCGCTCGTCTTCCTCTTCACGCTGGAACACGAGGCGACGCACAAGACGCCCTTTGCAACCCCATGGCTTAACACGGCCGCAGGGCATATGGTGGGGCTCGTGCTGCTTCTGCCGTTCCAGTGGTTCCACTATTTCCACATGGCCCACCACCGCCACACCAACGACCCCGACCGCGACCCGGAGCTTGCGGGGCCAAAGCCCGACACGTGGCGCGGGTTTCTGGCCCATGTCAGCGGCGTGCCCTACTGGCGGGCCATGATACGCGTGCTCTGGGAAAACGCGTTCGGCACGCCAAACTCCGACTACCTGCCGCAGCGCGCCCTGCCCCAGATCCGGCGGGAGGCGCGTGCGTATCTCGGCGCCTACGCGCTTGTGGCGCTGTCGCTGCTGTTGAACCCCGCGGCGCTCTGGCTCTGGATCATCCCGGTCCTCCTAGGCCAGCCGTTCCTCAGGCTCTACCTGCTCGCAGAGCATGGCCGCTGCCCGGCGGTGGCCAATATGCTGGAAAACTCCCGCACGACATTCACCAACCGCGCGGTGCGATTTCTGGCGTGGAACATGCCCTACCACGCCGAACACCATGCCTACCCGGCGGTGCCGTTCCACCAGCTTCCCGCCTTTCACGCCCACGCCAGGGCGCATCTGAAAACCACCTCGAACGGGTATTCGGAGTTTGTGGAAAACTACGTGGATGACCTGCGCGCGCCTGGCTGACACGCCGCCGCCCGCGCGTTCCCGCAAGGCGTCCAAAATGCTGCAAAATCTCGCCCAATCGCGTGACATTCCGGCGCGTTTGGCGTAAGTTCAGGCACCAAAACAAGAAGGGTCAGGGCATGTCCGAGGCCGAGCAGCCAACGCCAGAATATGGCGCCGATTCCATCAAAGTTCTCAAAGGGTTGGAGGCCGTGCGCAAGCGGCCCGGCATGTATATCGGGGACACCGACGATGGGTCGGGACTTCACCACATGGTCTACGAGGTGGTGGATAACGGAATTGACGAGGCACTGGCAGGCCATGCTGACCACGTACTGGTCAAAATCCACGCCGACAGCTCTGTTTCCGTCAGCGACAATGGCCGTGGGATCCCTGTGGGTATCCACGAGGAAGAAGGCGTCAGCGCCGCCGAGGTGATCATGACCCAGCTCCACGCGGGCGGGAAGTTTGATAGCAACTCCTACAAGGTCTCCGGCGGTCTCCACGGCGTGGGTGTGTCGGTCGTCAACGCGCTTTCGGTCTGGCTCGAACTTCGCATCTGGCGCGACGGCAAGGAACATGTCGCCCGGTTTGAGCATGGCGACACGGTCAAGCATCTCGAAGTCGTGGGCAACGCCGACCGCACGGGGACCGAGGTCCGCTTTCTCGCCTCCACCGGCACGTTCTCGGACCTCAACTACTCCTTTGAGACGCTCGAAAAGCGCCTGCGCGAGCTTGCGTTCCTCAATTCCGGCGTCCGCATCATTCTGGAGGATGAGCGCCCCGCCGAGCCGCTCAAAACCGAGCTCTACTATGACGGCGGCGTCCGGGAGTTCGTGAAATACCTCGACCGGTCCAAAACCTCGATCATGGACACGCCCATCTACGTCCAGGGCGAACGCGACGACATCGGCATCGAGGTCGCGATGTGGTGGAATGACAGCTTCAACGAAATGGTGCTGCCCTTTACCAACAACATCCCCCAGCGCGATGGCGGCACCCATATGGCGGGCTTCCGCGGGGCGCTGACGCGCACCATCCAGAAGTACGCCCAAGACACTGGAATCGCCAAAAAAGAGAAGGTCAATTTCACTGGGGATGACGCAAGGGAAGGTCTGACCTGCGTTTTGTCCGTGAAAGTCCCGGACCCCAAGTTTTCCTCGCAAACAAAGGATAAATTGGTCTCGTCAGAGGTCCGTCCGGCTGTGGAAAACCTTGTGGGTGAAAAGCTCTCTGAGTGGTTCGAGGAGAACCCCCAGCAGGCCAAGCAGATCGTTGGCAAAATCATCGAAGCCGCGCTGGCGCGGGAGGCGGCGCGCAAGGCCCGTGAGCTCACCCGCCGTAAGACCGCGATGGATGTCAATTTCCTGGCCGGCAAGCTCAAAGACTGCTCCGAGAAAGACCCGTCCAAAACCGAGCTCTTCCTGGTGGAGGGCGACAGCGCTGGCGGCTCCGCCCAGACCGGCCGCGACCGCCGCACCCAGGCCGTGCTGCCGCTCCGCGGGAAAATCCTGAACGTGGAGCGCGCGCGCTTTGACCGGATGCTGGGCAGCCAGGAAATCGGCAACCTCGTCATGGCGCTCGGCACCGGGATCGGCCGCGATGAGTTCAACATCGACAAGCTGCGCTACCACAAGATCGTCATCATGACCGATGCGGACGTGGACGGCGCACACATCCGCACGCTGCTCCTCACCTTCTTCTTCCGCCAGATGCCGGAACTGATCGAGGGCGGGTACCTCTACATCGCGCAGCCGCCGCTCTACAAAGTGTCGCGGGGCCGGTCGGAGGTCTATCTGAAAGACCAAGCCGCGCTCGATGACTACCTCATCGAACAGGGCGTCGATGGGGCCTCGCTGCGGCTCGGCTCCGGCGACGTGATCGTGGGCCAGGACCTCGCGCGGGTGGTGACAGAGGCGCGCAGCCTCAAACGCCTGCTCGACGCCTTCCCCACCCACTACCCGCGCCACATCCTCGAACAGGCGGCCATCGCGGGCGCGTTTGTGCCGGGTGCCGTGGATGCCGACCTGCAAGGCGTGGCCGACCGCGTGGCTGCGCGGCTCGATCTGATCGCTTTGGAATACGAACGCGGCTGGCAAGGCCGCATCACCCAAGACCGCGGCATCCGCCTCGCCCGCATCCTGCGCGGCGTCGAAGAGGTGCGGACTTTGGATGGCAAAATGCTCCGCTCCGGCGAGGCCGCCCGCACCGGCACCTTCACCCAAAGCCTGCAGGAGATCTACGCCCAGCCCGCCATTCTGAACCGTAAAGAGCGTCAGCAACTGATCCTCGGCCCGCTGACCCTGCTCGACGCGATCCTGGAAGAGGGCGAAAAGGGCAACCAGCTCCAACGCTACAAAGGCCTGGGGGAAATGAACCCAAGCCAGCTGTGGGAAACGACCCTAGACCCCGACGCGCGGACGTTTCTACAGGTCAAAATCGACGACGTGGCCGAGGCCGACGACCTGTTCACGAAGCTCATGGGCGACGTGGTCGAACCCCGCCGGGAGTTCATCCAAGACAACGCGCTGAGCGTGGCGAATTTGGATTTTTAGGACACCGGGTTCCGACTGGCTTTACAGCCAGCATAGCTGCAAAGTCCTCGCCCGATGGGCACCATCGGGCCGCGCCGTTCCGCCCCCACGGGGCGGCGCGAACGCCACCCCTCGGAACGGCGCTACAGCTCGCAGCACGGAATACCTTGCATCTCGGCGTAAACGTTGGGCGCAAATGCGCCTTCTTGAGCTCTAAGCATCCGCCCGGTGCGCACCACCGGGCAGCCCGCGACCGCCCCGTCTTGCCAGAGGCAAACCTCCGGTTTGTCGGGCGGGGCCCGCCCTCCATGCTAAAGCCCAATGGGCGCATCAATGCTGCGTCTTGATAAACGTCCCGTTGTTCAGATCCTGCATCGCCTGCATCAGCTCCGCCCGGGTGTTCATTACGATGGGCCCGTGCCACGCCACCGGCTCCTGGATCGGTTGGCCTGACACCAGCAGGAAACGCGCGCCGTCGTCCCCCGTCGTCACGGTGATCTCATCGCCCGTCCCGAACCGCACCAACGTGCGGTTGCCAGACATGTCGCGGATGTTAAGCTCTTGGCCTGCAACCTCTTTCTCGACCCGCACGCCCATGGGCTGCGACGCATCCCGGAACGACGCTGCCCCCGCGAACACATAGGCAAACGTGTTGGCATAGGTGTCCACTGGCAGCGTCCGGCGGGTGTTGGGCGGCACGTACACATCCAGATACATCGGCTCCGCGGCGATCCCGTCCACCGGGCCGCGCTGGCCCCAGAACTGCCCCGTGACCACGCGCACGACCGTGCCGTCATCGTCCTGGATCACCGGAATATCGCTGCCCGCGATGTCCTGGTACCGCGGCGCGGTCATCTTGAGCGACGATGGCAGGTTCGCCCAGAGCTGGAACCCGTGCATCTGCCCGGCCGCATTTCCCCGCGGCATCTCCTGGTGCATGATCCCAGATCCGGCCGTCATCCACTGGACCGATCCCGCACCCAACAGCCCGCGATTGCCCAGGCTGTCGGCATGCTCCACCTCGCCTTCGAGCACATAGGTGATCGTCTCGATCCCGCGGTGGGGATGCCAGGGAAAACCGCGCTCATAGGCCTCCGGCACATCATTGCGGAAATCATCGAGCAGCAGAAACGGGTCGGCCTCATTGGTGCCCGAGAACCCAAAGACGCGGTGCAGATGAACGCCCGCCCCCTCCATCGTGGGTTGGGCTTGGTGGGTGGCGGTAACGGGGCGAAAGGTCATGGCGGGCTCCTCATGGGTGATGCCCATAATGTGACGCCCCTCGCCCCCAGAAACAGCCCCGCTCCGCGAACAGGGGGTCTGGAATTTTGAACAGGTTCAGAGCGTGAAATCCAGCACCACAGGGTGATGGTCGGACGGCCAGACCTCCCCCAGCTTGCGGTTAAAGACGACCGGGTCGCTGGCGAATATCGACGGGTCGTTGGCGCCGATATGGTCGATCGCCCCAAACGCATGGAGCCCCCGGTTCAAGTGGTAGGTCGCGCCCGGAACGGGGGGGAAGGTCATGCCCAGCGCCTCGAACTCCGCATGGATGACCGACCCCGCGCGGGCGTTGAAATCTCCGAGCAGGATGACCCGTTCGCCCGCGTCGAGCCATGGTTTGAGGCGCGTGGCCGTCAGCTTAGCGGAAGCTACGCGGTTGACCCGGCTGAACGCGTCGGGGTGGATGTTGAGGACGCGAAACACCGCGCCCGAGGCTCGGGTGCGAAAGATCGCCCAGCTCGCGAAGGAGGGGGAGGCCCCATCAAAACCGCGCGAGTAGAGCACGTCGGGCGTTGGGGAGAAATGGAACCATCCGTCGTCCAGGAGCTCGAACACATCGGGCCGGTAAAAGATCGGCTGCGTGGGCGGCTCGACCCGCGCATCGCCCGTCGCGGCGGCTGCAAAGTCCGGGTTGCGGGCCAGCAGAAAATCACGCGTGAGGTTCACATTCCTATCGCCACCGCGGGCGAAGCTTTCCATCTCCTGAAAGGCGATGATGTCGGCCCCCAGCGCCTTGAGCGTGGCGTCCATGGGATCCTTGCGGGCCTCCCACCCCGACAGGCCCCAATCGCCGACCTCCTGCTCCAGCCAGATATAGTGGACATTCCAGGTCGCGATCCGGATCGTCCCGAGGGGCTTTGGGGCGAGCTCAGCGGCCGGGCTCAGACGCACTTGTTGGCACCCCAGGAGCAAAAGGGGCGTCAGCAGGAGGAGGAGAAGCGTCAGGGCCAAGCGGGTCACTGACCGACCTTGGCGGGTGCGCGGCTACATCTCAAGCTCTATAATCGGCGCAACCTCGACGGAGCCGCTGCCATCCATGGCCATGGGGTTCTTGGCGGCGGCGGCGCAGGCGTCTTCCATGCTGGGGAGATCGAGGACCGTGTAGCCGGAGACCGGGTTCGCCCCACCGTTATCGACGTGGCCCGACGCGGAGACTGTGTGGCTCTGACCTACGGGATTGCCAGGGTCGACGGTGGCGGCGCCGAGGCCCTCGTACCAGGCGCCCCAGGCGGCCATGGCGGCCTCCCCTTCTTCGCGGGTCTCGGGCGTTTTGCCGCCGTGATAGATGAGCAGAAATTTGGGCATGTGCGGTCCCTCCCTTTTCCGTCCAGTAGGAACGAAATCGGGGATTCGGGCAAGTCTGATGCCAGCGCAACATTTCCGCCGGGGCCAAAAGTTTTTGAAAAACTTTTCCATGCGCGGCAGAGGCCGCTGCGCGGGATGGTTTCGCCGCGAAACCAATTGGACGGTGTGGTTACGAAATAGTCATTCCTTTGTGGATGTGATTCAAAACCTTACCAAATGTCGACACAACATCAAGATATTGTTCACCAATCCCCCCTTCGGAGGGCGTTACTGTCGCGCGAGCAGCAAAAAAACAGGTCCAAGCCAGCGACAAAAAGATCGCGTCAAAGGACCGAAGACTAAAATGAGGCAAAGAGAAAACAATGATTAGAAACTTTTTGGGGGCGGCAGCCCTGTCGATACTTGGCGCAACGCAAACGGTTGCGGCCACGCTAAACTTTACGCTCACTGAAGTGGGGTCCAACGTTGTCAGCACGGCGGTCGGGTCGGTTGATCTAACGGGCTATGTCTTTCTCGTCCCAGCCTCGTTGTCGAGTGTCAGGTTGAGCTCAGGAGACATGCAGATTGGTGCGGGCAACGGGTCAGGCGCAACAGGGTTAGTTGACTTTTATCAGGCGGTGTTTTCAGGACCGGACGCGAGCTTCGGCACGAGGGCCAGCTCAACCAAGGCCAGCTTCGGAACGGGGGACGTTACCAACATATTGGTTGACCGCGCCGTCGTTGAGGTGCCAGCAGGATATGTGTCTGGAGACGCTATAAACTCTACGGCGACTTGGGTTAATCGGAGCTTTGCCTCGCTCGGGATCACCCCTGGCACGTATACGACAGTTGCAGGCAACACGACGTTCAACCTGGATATAGGTGGTCCGGCGCCGGTTCCGTTGCCTGCGGCGTTGCCGCTTTTGCTGGCGGGTCTTGGTGGGCTTGGTTTTGTGGCGCGGCTGCGGCGTGGGGCTGCGCTGGGGTAGTCTAGCGTTAAGCGACTTAGCCACAATGTGATCGCCTGACGGCAACGTCAGGCCGCGCCGTTCCGCCCCACGGGGCGGCGCGAACGCCACCCCTCGGAACGGAGCTATAGCTCGCTGCTTTTGCGGAATCGGCAGAGGTCACCCCCGCAAGACCTAATCATGCCCGCCAATGGCACGCTGTTTCATGCGCTCGCGGAAGCGCGCGCGGTCGGCGTCTGAGTATTCGTCCACGCAGAGGTGGCATTGCACACCGTCCTCGAACTCCGGCCGCGTGCGGTCCGTGGGCAGGAGCGGGCGGCGGCAGGCGTGGCAGAGGATGTGGGGGCCTTCCTGGAGCCCGTGGGTGACGCTGACGCGTTTGTCGAAGACGAAGCAGCCGCCATTCCAGGTGCTTTCCGCCTCTGGCACCTGTTCGAGGTATTTCAGGATCCCGCCTTTGAGGTGGTAAACCTCGTCGACGCCCTCGCCCTTTAGGAAGTTCGTGGATTTTTCGCACCTTATCCCGCCGGTGCAGAACATGGCGATGCGTTTTCCTTCGAACCTGTCCTTGTTGGCGCGCCACCAGTCGGGGAATTCGCCGAAGCTCTTGGTTTCGGGGTCCACGGCGCCTTCGAAGCTGCCGATGGCGACCTCGTAGTCGTTTCGCGTGTCGATGGTGACGACGTCGGGGGCGGTGATGAGGGCGTTCCAGTCCTTGGGCTCCACGTAGTGGCCTGTGCCTTCTGAGGGGCGGACCTGGGGCTGGCCCATGGTCACGATTTCCCTTTTAAGGCGCACTTTGAGCTTCTTGAACGGCGGCTCCGCTGCGGTGCTTTCTTTCCAGTCCAGACCTGCGCAGCCCGGCAGCGCGCGGATGGCGGCGAGCGCTGCGTCGATGCCGGCCCGGGGGCCTGCGATGGTGCCGTTGATCCCCTCGGGCGCGAGGAGCAGCGTGCCGCGCACGTCACCGGCCTCGCAGGCCGCAATGAGGCCCGGACGCAGGGCGGCGGGGTCGTCGAAGGACGTGAAGTGGTAGAGCGCGGCGATGGTGAACATGGGCGCTCCCTACCCATTTGCAATCTGGCGCTCAATCCCTACCCTTTGCAGCGACGAATGGAGACGCCCCCGTGACACCTCTGCGCAAGAAACTGGCCAAGGCCAAGCTGAAGGACACGGGCGCGGAGGCCGTGACGCGGGCGCGCACGCAGTTGGCGTCCTATGCCGATGCGCAGGCGATGGGGGACGCGGCGCTGAGTAGGGAGCTGCACTCCGGGATCGCGGCCGCGCGGATTGGGCAGATTGGGTTGCAGACGACGGCGGAGCCGGAGGGGCTCGCCTGCGCGGCGGGCTGTGCGTTTTGCTGCGTGCTGACGGGCGAGGATGGCGGCGTGATGACCGGGGCGGAGGCGAAGGTTTTGCATGGAGCCTTGGCGCCATTGGCCGGGGAGCCTGACGGGCGGGAGTGGGTGGCGAAGGCGTGCCCCGCTTTGGACCCTGAGACGCGGATGTGCCGGGCGTATAGCGCGCGTCCGATGATTTGCCGGAGTTATATCAGCCGCGATGTGGCGGCGTGCGAGTCGCATGCGAACGGCGTGCCTGCGGAGGGCGGCGGGGTGCGGGCGGCCTATGGGACGTATCTGAACATTCACGCATTGGGGCGGGCGGCTCTTGGCCCCGGCCATGCGCCGACCTATTCGCTGCGCCGGGTTGCTGCGGCGGCTGTGGAGGGGCGGAGCCTGGAAGAGGCGTTGAAAGAGGCGCGGCACCGGCCCGCGGAGCTTCATGCTGAGCGCAAGCGCGCCACTTTATGATCGGAGGGTTTTTGCCATGAGCCATGCGCTACTCGTCATCGATGTTCAGAATGATTTCTGCCCCGGCGGCGCTTTGGCGGTGCCTGGGGGCGATGAGATCGTGGGGGGCATCAACGCGCTGATGGGGGAGTTCGAGGCGGTTGTGCTGACGCAGGATTGGCATCCGGCGGGGCATTCCTCATTCGCATCGTCTCATGCGGGGCGGGCGCCCTATGAGGTGATGGAGATGCCTTATGGGCCGCAAGTGCTCTGGCCCGATCACTGTGTTCAGGGGACCTCTGGGGCGGCGTTTCATGCTGGTTTGGACGTGGACCGGGCGGATATGATCATCCGGAAGGGGTATAATCCGGCGATCGACAGCTATTCGGCTCTGTTCGAGAATGACCACGAGACGCCCACGGGGCTTGAGGGGTATCTGCGGAGCCGGGGGATTAGCGCGCTCACGATGGTGGGGCTGGCCACGGATTTTTGCGTGAATTTCTCGGCTGTGGATGCGGCGAAAGCGGGGTTTGAGGTGACGGTGCGGACGGACCTGGCGCGGGCGATTGACCTCGATGGGTCGCTGGCGGCGGCGCGGGATGGGATGGCGGCGGCTGGGGTTACGTTGGCCTAGCAGTGGAGCACCCGCCCGGTGGGAACCACCGGGCATCCCCCGACCGCCCCCACGGGCGGGGGATGCCCTCAGCACTTCAGCGGCAGCTACCTCCACTTTCTTCTTGCCCGCCCCCGCCCGTATCTGTTTGATCGCGCGGGCTGACATGGGGAGGAGACCATGGTCGACATCGCCGCCCGCGTTTGGAACCATAAGTGGAAGATCGACCCCATCGTGCGGTCGCTCATCGACACGGATTTCTACAAGCTGCTCATGTGTCAATCGTTGTTCCGCAATCGCCGGGACACGCGGGTCACGTTCAGCCTAATCAACCGGTCGAAGGACGTGCGCCTCGCCGAGCTCATTGACGAGGGCGAGCTACGCGAGCAGCTCGATCACATCCGGTCGCTGTCGCTGTCACGGGGCGAAAGCACTTGGCTGCGCGGGAACACGTTTTACGGCAAGCGGCAGATGTTCCGGTCCGACTTCATGGAGTGGTTCGAGGGGCTGCGCCTGCCCGACTACCACCTGGAAAAGCGCGACGGGCAGTATGAGCTGACCTTTGAGGGCGCCTGGCCTGAGGTGATGCTGTGGGAAATTCCGGCGCTCTCGGTCCTCATGGAACTCCGCGGGCGGGCGGTGGTCAACGCCATGGGCAAGTTCGAGCTGCAGGTGCTCTACGCCCGCGCGATGGCGCATCTTTGGGAGAAAATGGAGCGGCTTCAGCGCCTGGACGGGCTGCGCATCGCGGATTTCGGGACGCGGCGGCGGCATTCCTACCTCTGGCAAGACTGGGCCGTGCAGGCGATGATCGAGGGGTTGGGGGATAGTTTCATCGGCACCTCAAACTGCCTGATCGCCATGCGCCGGGAGGTGGAGGCCATCGGCACGAACGCCCACGAACTGCCCATGGTCTATGCCGCGCTGGCCGACGATGACGCCGCGCTGGCGCGCGCGCCTTACGATGTCCTCGCCGATTGGCACGAGGAACACGACGGCAATCTGCGCATCATCCTGCCAGATACTTACGGCACCGAGGGGTTTCTGGACCGCGCGCCAGACTGGCTGGCGGGCTGGACCGGCATCCGCATCGACTCCGGCGCGCCCGAGGCTGGCGCGGAGACAGCGATCCGCTGGTGGAAAGACCGCGGCGAGGACCCGGCTGACAAGCTCATCATCTTTTCCGACGGGCTCGACGTGGACCGGATCGAAGCGCTCCACCGCCAGTTCGCCGGACGGGTGAAAGTGTCGTTCGGCTGGGGCACGCTCCTGACCAACGACTTCCGCGGGTTGGTGCCTGGCGACGCGCTCGCCCCGTTTTCGCTGGTGTGCAAAGCGGTGGAGGCGAACGGGCGCGCGACGGTCAAGCTGTCGGACAACCCGAACAAAGCGATGGGTCCCGCGCCCGAAATCGCGCGCTATAAGCGGGTGTTCGGGGTGGGCGAACAAGCGCGGCAGGCGGTTGTTGTGTAGGACCTGGGCCCGAGCGGAAGGGCCCGGTTCGGATCGGGACCCACTAGGCCTAGACAAACCGCTTGACCTAAAGCGGCTTGAGGTCGGTATCGTCCTGAGCCGAAGGAGCCCCTGTCATGAAAATCTCTGACGTTGCAGCGCGAACCGGTCTCAGTGTCTCCACGATCCGGTATTATGAAGCCAGCGGGCTTTGCCCACATGTCGCGCGCGGCGCAGATGGTGTGCGCCGATTTTCCAAAACCGATGCGGACTGGCTGGAGCTTTTGGCCTCACTGCGGGCGACCGGAATGCCCATGGCGCAGATGCGCGCCTTTGCGGCGCTGTACGCCCAGGGCGACGCAACTGTTGGGGCGCGAAAGGCCGCGCTAATGACGCATCAGCGGCGGCTCGATGACAGACAGGCGGAGCTTGATCGGTGCCGTGGGCTGCTGGCGCGCAAACTCAGGCGCTATGACGCCATGGCTCAGGTGCAGCCATGAAGATCATCATCATCGGCGCAGGCGGGGATATCGGCCAGGCCGCCTGTGCGGAGCTCAGCCTACGGCATGAGATCGTGAAAGCCGGGCGGTCCACCGGGGCGTTTCGCGTCGATATCAGTGACGCAGACAGCGTCCGCGCGCTTTACCGGCAGGTGGGGCCCGTCGATGCGGTTGTCTGTTGCGCGGGCGACGCGACCTTTGCGCCTTTGGCGGAGCTGGATCAGGATGGCTTTATGGTGGGGCTCCGCCAAAAGGTGATGGGACAGGTGAACCTGGTCTTGGCGGGGCTAGAGTTCGTGGCGGATGGTGGGTCCTTCACGCTCACGAGCGGCGTTTTGGATCGTGACCCCATCCGGCGCGGTGTGAACGCCGCGACCGCGAACGGCGCCCTGGCGGGATTTGTGAAAAGCGCCGCGATCGAGCTGGCCCGGGGTCAGCGCGTGAATGTGGTCAGCCCCGGGATGTTGGACGTCTCCGCGCCGCGGTACGGCGCTTGGTTTGCGGGGCATCGACCGGTGTCTTCTCACCATGTGGGGCTGGCCTATGCAAAGAGTGTTGAGGGTGCCCTAACGGGGCAGGTCATCGTCGTAGACTAGCGACCCGGCGGCGGCGAAGCGTCTAACGCGGTGATCAGCCCTGTGCGGCCCACCACTCCCGCGCGCAGACGAGTGCGCGGTCGGCTTGGGCGCGGGTGTAGGCGGGGTCGGTGTAGCGGCTGATGATCCACCCGCAGGAGGCCAGCGCGCGGCACAGGGTGAAGAGGTGCAATGTAGCTCGGTCGGGTGCGGGGCGCAGGGTGGCGTAGCCCGCCAGCAGCGCCTCCTCCATCATCGCGCGCTGTGGGTCGTCGTAGTGCTGGACCATGGCCACGCCGAGGTCGTAGGCGCGGTAGCCGAACCCTGCGTCGTCGAAATCGATGAGCGCGAGACCTGCCGGGGTTTCGAGGATGTTTTCCTGCAGCGCGTCGGCATGGATAAGGCCCGCGTCGGGGCTCTCCATCGCCAGAAGCGTCTCGTAGGCGGCGGATTTGGTGCGTTTCAGGAGGTCGGCTTCGTCCGCGGTGAGGGACGGGTTTTCCCAGAACCGGCCCCAGAGCGGGTCGGGGCCAAGCAGCGCCTCCGCGTCCCACGCGGGGCGGGTGAGGTCGGAGGTTTCGACGGCGTCGGTCGCGCTGTGGAGCGCGGCGAGGAGCGCACCGATAGCGTGGAAAAGTGCGGACAGCGCCGTGTCGGGCAGGTTCGGATCGTCGAGGCTGTCGCCGATCTCGCGCCCGTCGATCCAGCTGACGGCGCTGGCGTGGCGGCCATCGTCGAGCGGCAGGAGCAGCGCGCCTGTTGGCATCGGCGTGGGCCGCGCGCAGGGAAAGCCCACCTCGGCCAGGCGCGCGGTCCAGGTCAGTTCGCTTTCGATGGCGGCTCGTGACTGGTAGCCCGCGCGGTGCAGGCGCAGCGCGAGGCGCTGGCCGTCGATGGTGGCCTCGTACACGACATTTTCACGCTCGGCGATAAGCTTTGGCGCGTGGTCGACGGTGCCCCATTGGGCGGCGATGGCGGTTAGATCGGGCATGCGCTCAGCGCCTCCTCCATCCGCGTCATGAGGAGGCCGGCGTGATCCTCGCCAAAGGGCATGGGTGGGCGGAATTTGATGATGTTGCGGTGGGGACCGATGACGCCCATGAGCACGCCGCGCGCCTTCAGCGCCTCGATGAGCCAGGCGGCGAGGTCGGCAGCAGGCGCGCCGTCGCGGGTGAGTTCGACGGCGTAGAACTGGCCGCGGCCCCGGATATGGGCGTCGGCGTGGAAGTCGAGTGTGCGGAGCGCTGCGGTCACGCGAGGGGACATAGCGGCGGCGTGGGCGATGAGGTTGTCGCTTTCTATGACGTCGAGCACGGCATTTGCCGCCGCGCAGCTCACCGGGTTGCCGCCGAAGGTGTTGAAGTAGCCAAATGCCTCGCGAAAGGCACTCATGACGTCCGGTTTGGCCACGCAAGCCGCCACAGGGTGGCCGTTGCCCATGGGTTTGCCCAGGGTCACGACATCCGGGGTGACGTCCATCCAGGCGTGGGACCATATGTGGCGGCCTGTGCGGCCAAAGCCCGGCTGCACCTCGTCCGCGATCAGCAGCCCGCCTGCGTCCGCAACCGCTTGGGCGGTGGGTTGCAGGAAGTCATCGGGCAGGTCAGGCAGCCCTTCATTGGCGAAGATGGGGCAGAGCATGATCCCTGCGAAGCCTGATCCGCTTTCTTCGAGTTCCGCGATGGCCTGACGGACGCCCTCGGCGAAGGCTGCGCCTTGGGCCTTCATGCTCCCACCCAGTGGGGTGAGCGTCGTGGGGGCAGGCACGAGGCGCACGTTTTCGGGGTAGCCGCCGATGGGCGGGCGGCGGCGCGACAGTTGCGACACGGCGGTCGTGTTGCCGTGATAGGTGGCGTTTGTGGCGATGAACCCGCGCTTCCCCGTCACCGCCTGCGCCATGCGCAGCGCGATATCGTTCGCCTCGGACCCGGTGCAGGTCATGATCGCCTGCATGGGCTGGGTGAAAGTGGCGGTGAGCCGTTCGACGTAGACGAGGATCCCCTCGTGCAGGTAGCGCGTGTGGGTGTTGAGTGTGGCGGCCTGTCGCGCGATGGCCTCGACCACGTGGGGGTGGCAGTGGCCCACATGGGGGACGTTGTTGTAGCAGTCGAGGTATTGCTTGCCGTCCGCATCCCAGAGCCAGACGCCGTCGCCTCGCACGATGTGGACAGGGTCATCGTAGAAGGTGGACATGTTGGGCCCGAGTGCGGCGGCACGGCGGGCCATGAGGTCAGTCGTCATAGGATACCTTGCCTCGTAGCGATTTGACCTCGCCCCTTTGGGTTTTGGCAGCGAGGCGGCGGCGTTTAGATCCAAGCGTGGGTTTGGTGGCGATGCGGCGTTTGGGTTTTTCGGTGGCTTTCAGGATGAGCTCGCGCAGGCGGTCGCGTGCGATGTCGCGGTTGCGGGCCTGGCTGCGGGTGTCCTGCACCTGAATGATGAGCGCGCCGTCGAGGGTCCATCGCCGCCCGGCGAGGCGTTTGAGGCGGGATTTCACGGGCGCGGGGAGGTTGGGGGAGCGGGCGGCCTCGAACCTGAGCTCCACGGCCGTGGAAACCTTGTTGACGTTCTGCCCGCCCGGGCCGCTGGCGCGGGTGAAGCTTTCGGTAAGCTCCCAGTCGGCGATGGTTATGTCGGGCGTGATGCGCAGCATGGGGGTCGTTTAGCACGCTTGGGAATTGATGCCACATGCGACGGTAGCGCCCTCGGCGGGCCGCGGTGCGTCGATCCGGCCTCCGCGCTAGGCACTTTATGGTGGCCACTTTGGCTACTAAGCCCCTGCGGTGCACGGACGTAAACATATCGACGTGCCGTGGGGGCGGCCCGTCGATGGCGCGGCGGGCTTCGCCCTTGATTCCGCGCCGGGGTGCTCTGCCTGGACATAGCCACCGCTTGCGGCTTGCCGCAAACTCCGGCTAGTTGGCGCTAACACCCGCCTCCCGGAGACTCCCATGGACCGTTCAACCGTCAACGACATCATCGCGCGCTCGGATGCGTTTATCCGATCCCACGGCGTGCATCTGCCGCCCTTTGCCTACCTGACCCCGGCGGAGCTCAAGGCCCATGTGGCAGACGCGCCGGCCATCCGCGAGAACGCGATGGGCTGGGACATCACGGATTACGGGCAGGGCAAGTTCGATGACCTCGGCCTCTTCCTCTTCACCACGCGCAACGGGGATCGCCGCAACCTTGGGCGCGGGCGTGGGATGCTCTACGCGGAAAAGGTGATGATCTCAGGCGAGCATCAGATGAGCCCCATGCACCGCCACATCACCAAGACCGAGGATATCATCAACCGCGGTGGCGGCGACCTGGTGCTAGAGCTCTTCACCGACGCGGGCGATCAGACCATCGACCCCAGCGCCCCGGTGGAGGTGCTGACCGACGGGCGGCGGATAACTTTGAAGGCGGGCGAGCATCTGCGGCTGAAACCCGGCGCCTCCGTCACGCTGGAGCCGCACCATTGGCACGCGTTCTGGGGCGAGGGCGGGCCCGTGCTGATCGTCGAGGTGTCCAACGTCAACGACGACAAGAACGACAACATCTTCCGCGATCCGATTGGGCGGTTTTCGTCTATCACCGAGGACACGGACCCGACGCATCTGTTGGTTTCTGACTACGACACGTGGCTTGACGCATGACCTACACCCCCTCCCCCGCCCGTTATGACAGCATGGTCTACCGCCGCTGCGGCCGCTCCGGGATCAAGCTCCCGGCCGTTTCGCTGGGGCTTTGGCACAATTTTGGCGATGACACGCCGGATGGGGTGAAGCGCGATATGTGCCGGACGGCGTTTGACGCGGGCATCACGCATTTCGACCTCGCCAACAATTACGGCCCTCCTGCCGGGTCGGCGGAGGCGTTCTTTGGCCGCTTCCTCGCATCCGATTTCGCGGGCTACCGGGATGAGCTGATCATTTCTTCGAAGGCGGGCTATGACATGTGGCCCGGGCCCTATGGGGAGTGGGGCAGCCGCAAGCAGGTGATTGCGTCATGTGACCAATCGCTCAAACGGATGGGGCTCGACTACGTCGATATCTTTTACTCGCACCGCTTTGATCCTGAGACGCCTTTGGAGGAGACGATGGGCGCTCTCGACCAGATCGTGCGCTCGGGCAAGGCGCTTTATGTTGGGATTTCGTCGTATAACAGTCAGCGCACGCGGGAGGCTGTGGCGATCCTGAACGATCTCGGCACGCCCTGCCTGATCCATCAGCCGTCCTACAACATGCTCAACCGCTGGGTGGAGGAAGACGGGCTGAAGGACACGCTGCAGGAGCTTGGCGTGGGCTCGATCGCGTTCACGCCGCTGGCGCAGGGGTTGCTGACGCGGAAGTACCTCAATGGCATCCCGGAGGGGTCGCGGGCGACCCAAGGGAAATCACTGGATCCTGCGAGCTACACCGACCGGGTGCAGGCGTCGATCCGGGCTTTGACCGATATCGCGGAGGCGCGTGGGCAGTCACTGGCGCAGATGGCGATTGCCTGGGTGCTGCGGGATAACGGGATCACGACGGCGTTGATTGGGGCGTCGCGGCCTGCGCAGATCACGGAGTGCGTGGGGGCCGTTGGGAATTTGGAGTTCACGGCTGAGGAGCTTTCCGCGATTGATGCGGCGGCGCAGGATGAGGCGATCAACCTCTGGGCGCGGTCCTCGGAGACGGAGTAGCGGCAGGGAGCCCCATCGGCGGGCCGCGGTACGTCGATCCTAAGTCTATTCTGCGCACTTTATGGTTGCCACTTTGGCTGCTCCGCTCAAGCGATGCGCAGGTGGTGACGTGTCGACGTGCCGTGGGGGCGGCCCGCCCCTCTCGGCAGCATTTTCTTTGGAAAATGCGCCTTTCGGGCAGTGGATGGGGCGGCGGCCTGCGGCCTTGATTCCGCCCCGGGTGCGTTGGGTCAGAGGGTTCTGAGCAGGGCGCTCATGCGTTCCAGGCCCAGATCTAGCTTGGCCGCTTCACCCCCGCCTACACCGATGCGGATGTGGTTCGGTTGACCGTATGAAGACCCGGGCAGGAGAAACGTGCGGTAGGGATCGGCGAGGAGTTGGCGGGCGAAGCTGTCGCCGTCGATTCCGTCCAAGCGGGCGAGGCCGATGAGGCCTGCCTCGGGCTGTTGCCAGCTAAGGCGCGGTTCGGAGGCAACATAGGCGTCGAGCTGGGCCAAGGTAGCCAGCGCGTCCGTGCGCACGGCGTCGAGCTTGGCCCTGTAGCGGTCCTCGCGCAGGGCGATTTCGGAGATAACCTCCCCCATGATGTTCATGATCTCGGAGCTGTTTTCGCGCAGGATGAATGCGTCTCGGATGGCGTCCTCGTCCTGGCAGATCATCCAGCCCGTGCGCAGGCCTTGCAGACCCAGCGCTTTAGACACGGAGCCGGTGGTGATGCCCTTCTCGTATAGACCGGCCACAGAGGGCGGGCGCGGCCCGGCCCATTCAAGCCCGGCATAGACCTCATCCACGAGGAGCCACGCGCCTGCGCGGCGGGCGATGTCGGCGATAGTGCGGAGTTCTGCCTCCGGGATCACCTTGCCGGTGGGGTTGTTAGGGTTCGTCAGAAAGATGAGCGTGGCGCCATTGGCGGCCTCTTCGAGCTGATCGAGAGGGAGCGCCCAGCCCCGCGCCTCGTCCCGCGGGACCTCCACCAGCTTTGCGCCGATCGCTTTGGCCATGACGCCCACCTGGGGCCAGCCGGGAGTCTCCGTCACGATCTTATCGCCCGCGCGCACGAGTTGGCGGAGCGCCAGATAGTTCGCCTCCGCCGCGCCGGCGGTGATGAGGACGCTTTCGCGCGGCAGCGACAGCCCGGCGCGGGCCAGCACGTGGTCAAGGAGCGCGGGCAAGCCGCGGAAGTCCTGCCCGTTCCAGTCGAGCGGCAGATCGGGGTCGAGGTCATCCAGGTAGTCGCCCAGGCGCGGAGACTGGGCAAGGGAGAAGCCGACAAACGCCTCCGGCTCCGCATCGGTGGTATTGAGGAGGTATTCAAAGAGGGTGTGAATCTTGACTTTATCCATCGCCGCCCGCCCCATGGGGCTATGTTTCTAAAAGGCCGCCCCGTGTCGCTGACAGTGTTGGACTACGGTGACTTCCGTGTCCACGGCCCGCCCGCGCGCGATATCGGGCTGATGGGCGCGCTCGTGGTGACCGACGCGGGGGAGCGGGTCCTAATTGATACCGGCATGCCCGCGAAATACGCGCGCGACCCGGGGGCTGGGGCCGAGGATGGCCTGGACAGTTTCGGCCATGTGACGCGGATGGGGGCGGAGAACCTGCCTTCGGCGCAGCTTGGGCTCTGTGGGGTGGATCGGGTTGATCTGATGATCGTGACCCACACGCATATCGACCATATCGGCGGGATTTTTGACTTTCCGGGCGTGCCCACGGTGATTTCCGCGCCAGAGCGGGCATTGGCCAGGCCGCTCTATTGGACGGGCGGGCAGCCGTGGGACTGGCCGGAGCGGGATTGGCGTGTGGTGGAGGGCGATAGCTGGATCGGGCCGGGGTTCGAGGTGTTTTTGGTGCCGGGCCATGCGCCGGGGCAGTTGGCGTTTCGGATTGAGTTGCCTCGGGTGGGGCGGGTGCTCTGGACGTCGGACGCGATTTCACGGCCTGCGGAGGTGGCAGAGCGGTTTGATACGGCTTGGGATCCTGGACTGGCGTTGCACCATGCGGAGCGGCTTTTGGCGTTGGAGCATGAGTTGGTGATCTATGGCCATTGTCCTGCGCAGTGGGGGGAGCTGCGGAAGGCACCGGGAAGCTACGGTTAGCCCCATCGGCGGGCCGCGGTGCGTCGATCTAACCTGCGATCTAGGCACTTTATGGTGGCAATCTTGGCCCTTAAGCTGGTGCGATGCGCTGGTGGCGACGTATCGACGGGCCGTGGGGGCGGCCCGCCCCTCTCGGCAGCATTTTCTTTGGAAAATGCGCCTGTCGGGCAGTGGATGGGGCGGCGGCCTGCGGCCTTGATTCCGCCCCGGGTACTTAGCGGACGTCGCGGCCTTGGTTTAGGATGATGACGTTGCCGGAGCAGACGTCGCCCAAGGGACCGGCGAGGTGTGCGACCCAGCCTGCGACTTGGGCGGGTTGCATCGCTTCGCCGTGGGGCATGGCGCTGATCGCTTTGGCCAGCGTGGCGTCGTCGAGCACGCCGAAGAGCGGCGTTTCGGTCATGGCGGGCGCGATGGAGTTTACGGCGATCTTGTCGGTCGCGTAGCGGCGGGCAAGGTCCTTGGTCAGGGTGTCCATGGCAGCCTTGGACGCGCGGTAGTGGGGCGGGTCGAAGGCGTCGAAGTTATAGGCCCCGTTGGAGGAGATATTGACGATCTTCTTCACCCCCTCCCGCCCCAGCATCAGCGGCACCGCGGCCTGGCAGCAGTGGAACATGGAGGAGAAGTTCACGGCCATCTGTGCCTCGAACTCTGCCGCGGGGATATCGGGGAAATCGGACATGAAGCAGGTGCCCGCGTTGTTGACGAGCAGGTCGAGCCCGCCGTGGCGGGCGCTGATGCTTTTGAACGTGTCCGCGATGGCTGTGGCATCGGTCAGGTCGATCTCGATGGGTTCGGCCACGGGGGCGGGCTTTAGGTCGAGCCCGATGACATGGTGGGTGGGGGCGAGCGAGGCTGAGATGGCCTGGCCTAGGCCCCCGGCGGCTCCGGTGACGACGGCGATTTTCATGCTGTCACCCTAGGCCAACGTCAAAGCAGACGGCAACAGATGCATTTTTGAGAGGAGGGTAGCCTTCGTCCGCGGGTGGGGGCCATGCCCCCGCCCGGGGGGGCGCCTTCCGGGACCGCGAAGCGGCCCTGCCGGTAATAGACGGGGGCTGCCCGGTGGTTCCCACCGGGCGGTCTCCTGGCCTCAGATTTCGCTCGGCCTCGGTGCCCGCGTTCTCGGCGGTGAAATCAAAAAGGGCCACCCCGGCGAAACGGAGTGGCCCTTCGAAGTTTGCGGAGGCAGGGCCGGTTAGAGACCGTTGCCAGCTGGGGCGCGCGTCGCGCCAAGGTTTGCCTTAGAGGCGCGCCTCCCCAGTTGTCCCGACCGCTTTCTCCAGAACCTTCTTCGACACTGGATCACCTCCTTTCTGAATGTTTCGCCTGAATTCAGAGAATCGCGAGATCAGGCAAAAGTCAACGAAAGAGATTTCTGACCTCGACCCAAGAAACGATCCGCACAACTTTCAAGCTTTAATGCCTCCAGCCTTAAACCTGAGACATCCAATGCTGATGCGGATAGCGCCGTTCCGAGGGGTGGCGCAATCGCGCCGCCCCGTGGGGGCGGAACGGCGCGGCGCAACGGTTCCCGTTGCGCGGTTGCCTTGTTCTAAGTGCTGTGTCTCAGGTTTAAAGCGGGAAGCTTTGGGGTCAGAGAGGTTTAAGCGAGCTCACGCGCCTCGGCCCGGCGCCTCACAATAAGGCGGAAGGGGACGAGCGCGATGAGCGCGAGTGTGAGTTTCACGCCCCAATCGGCCACGGCGAGGGAGACCCAGAGCGCCACCTCAGGCCCCATCCCGAGCAGCGGCACGCCGTCTTGGGCCCAGCCGGGGATGTTCTCGGGCTCGAGCCCGTTCAGGACCGCAGAGAAGGCAATGGTGAAGAAGATCGCCGTGTCCACAGTCGACCCGATCAGCGTCGACCAAAGCGGCGCGCGCCACCAGCGGCCATCACGCAGCCGGTCAAAGATCTGCACGTCGATCAACTGCGCGGTCAGGAACGCGAGGCCGGAGCCCAGCGCAACGCGGAAGGTCACGAGCGGATACGCCTCGTCCGAGATCACACCAAAGAGCGCGAGGAAATCGGAGCGCAGGATTTGCGTGCCCACGAGCGAGCAAAAGATGCCCACGATAAAGCCCACCACGACGACCTGGCGCGCGGCCTTGGGCCCGTAGAGCCGGTTCATCAGGTCGGTCACAAGAAAGGCCAGCGGGTAGGTAAACGCCCCCCATGTCAGCCAATTCCCGAACAGAAACTGTACAAGGATGTTAGAAGCCAAGACGATGAGAGCCATCGCCAAGATGCCGGGAATGTGGGTGCGATCCATGAATTTGGGCCCGTTTTTACAAGGTTGCGGATACTTGACTAACGGGGGCCGTCCCCCGTCAGCAGGGGCGTCGTATTGACGCAGAAGAGACTCCGCAACCCTATTCTGTCAAGCTGAACTCGATAATTTCAGTGCGCTGGAAGGCGAGAAAGTTGTCATCGGACAAAAGTGTCAACCGCAGCATTCCAGCCGCGTCGCGCCAGGTGGACACTGCCTCCAAATTATCGAAATCGCCCTGCTCGCTGGCGAAGATCGTCTCTACCTCGCCGGTAGGGTCACGGCGGCGCAGGCGGGTGCGAAAGCCCAGGAGTCCGAGCTTGCGCTCGACGATGTAGAGCGTGCCGTCCTGCGCGAAGTCAGCGCCCGTGACCTGAAAGCCACCACTGGCGGGGAGCGTTCCGCGGCGGCGCCAGGTGCCGTCTTGGAAGCTTTGGATCGCAAAGGCGCCGTCGGGGCCGGGGGTCTCGGTGATGGCGATGAGGCCGTGGTTGGGATGGTAGGCCAGCGCCTCCACCCCCTTATTGTCGGGCAGGCCGTCCATCCAAGCCGCGCGGGGGACAGGTTCTGGCAGGGTGTCGGGGCCGGGATAGTGCCAGATGCGGTGGTGGAATTCGAACGCGACATAGACCCCGCCTGCGCCATCGGCGGCGAGCGCTTCGGCGTCGCGGTATTCCTCCACCAGGGGGGCGCCGCGGGGGTCGCGGAGCGGCTCCAGCGCGAGGATGGCGATGTTTGTGAGCGCCCCGCCCTGCCCGCGGTCGAGCTGTGCGCGGATCAGCGTCCCGCGGTCGGTGACGGCCAGCAGGTCGCGGCCATCGGCGCTGAGCTCAAGCCCGGAGAGCCCGCCAAACCCGGGGAGCTTTGAGCTCCACCCGTGGCGGTCAAAAGCGAGGTCAGAGGCTGAGGCGGAGCTCGCGCAGAGCGCTACTGCGAGGCCAAAAGCGCGGAGCATTGCTGCGGCAGGTCCCCCAGGCGGATCGGTGGGCGCGGCTGGCGCGGTGGGGCGTTGGGGTCCGGTGGCGGCGGGTTAAGGATGCGGTCCACCCAGGCCTGCGCATGGTCGCAGCCGTCGCCGGGGGGGACCGGGGCCTGGTTCACGCAGTTGGGGTCGCCGTCGGGGCAGCTGAGGCGGACGTGGAAATGGTAGTGGTGCCCGTACCAGGGCCGGATTTTGCGCAGGTAGGCGCGGTCCCCGGTTTCGCGGTTGCACATCTCCACCTTGGCGCCGCCAAAGACAAAGATTCGGTCCACACGCGGGTCGGAAGCGGCGAGTTTCAGGACCTGGCGGTGTTCCTCTGTCCAGTTGGCGCCCACAAAGGCGCCGCGCTCTCGCCGGGTGGAGATCGACGACAGGTTCTCACGCTCTGTTCGGGTCAGGTTCAGCCGGTCGGGGGGCAGCATCCAGATGTCGACGTCGAGCCCGGACTGGTGGGAGGCGTGGCCAGAGACGGGCCCGCCCATGGGCAGCGACAGATCGCCGACATAGAGCCCCTCCCACCCCGGCAGCTTCGCGACCTGCCGGCTTAGGTCCTTGACGTAATCGAGCGTGATGGGCCGCGACCAGTAGCGGTTGCGGCTGAGCCGCATGGCCTGCCAGGTGGGGCCGGTTTCCTCCAGCGCCTCACCACCGGCAAAACAGCCGCGGGCGTGGCGGCCATAGGTGGTGGCGGGGCCAGGCGCGGCGAACTGGACCGCCTCGAACAGGGGTTTGGCTTCGGGTCCTGTTCCGGCGCGGGTGCTGATGGTGGTGTCTGCGGCGCTATCGGGGGCTTGCGGGCTGCAGCCCACAAGCAGGGCGAGGCTCACGGTACATATCAGGGCACAGGAATAGAGGTTTTTGACCATGCTGCTCGATCTCCGTCGGGGTTGACCCAGCGTAGCAGGATCATCCCGAGGATGAACAGCCCGATCACCGGCGAAAAGCCCAACCGCGCGTCATTGAGGAGGTAGGTAAAGAGTCCGATGAGCGCGGGTGCCAGGAACGCCGTCGCCTTGCCCGAGAGCGCGAAGAGGCCGAACGCCTCTGTCGGGCGTTCGGGGTGGGTGTGGCGCACCATCATGGACCGGCTCGCGGCATAGATCCCGCCGCCCGAGCCGCCGATGGCCGCGCCGCAGATCATAAAGATGATATCGGGGAGGGTTGATCCTTCGGGGAGTTGGATGCCGTAGAATGCCTCCCGGGACATGCCGACGATGGTGAGGCACACGAGGATCAGCACCCAGATGTGGAAGCCGATCACCGGCCGCGGCCCAAGGCGCGCGTCAAAGCGCCCTGAGATTTGGGTGACGACGGCGGCGGTGACGATGGAGATGATGCCGAAGATACCCAGTTGGAATGTCGTCCAGCCCAGCACCAGCGCCGCGTAGACCCCACCGAAGGCGTAAAGCCCGTTGAGCGCGTCGCGGTAAAGCATCGACGAGATGAGGAAGGAAAAGAGGCTCGATCGCTTCACGACGTTTTTGAGGGAGGTCTTGAGATCGCGCATCGCCTCCGGCACGCCGCCTTGGCGGGTGCTGGGGCGGACTTCGCGAACCCACAGGAAATAAGGGACCATGAAGACGACAAACCAAATGGCGATCATGGGCCCCACGGCGCGGGTGCCCTCGCGGGCGCTGGCGTCGAGGAGGCCAAAGAGCGGGTCGAGGCCCAAGATCATGGTGGTCCCGCCGGGCTCGGCCTCCGCGATGAGGAAGATCATGATGAGAAAGGCCACGAACCCACCCCAGTAGCCGATGGCGGCGCCGGAGCCGGAGATCCTGCCGACCTCTTCGTCATCGCCCAGACTGGGGAGCTGCGCGTTGACAAAGATCAGCATGAATTCGGCAGCGATGAAGCCGAGCGAGAAGACGATGAGCGCGAACCACAGGTTCGAGCCGTCCGGCATCGTCCACCAGAGCATCCAGCTAAAGCCCGTGTAGAGCACTGCAAAAAGCCAGATCCAGGGCATCCGCCGCCCGGTGCTGTCGGCATAGGCGCCGAGGATCACCCCCGCGAACGCGATAAAGAGCCCCGCGACGGCCTGGCCCCAGGACCACATGGTTTGGGCCTGCGCCTCCGCGGTGCGCTCGTCGAGGCCGGTGCCCATGAAATGGTCCGCCGCGATGACGGCGAAATAGGGACCGAAGATGAAGGTGAGACCGAGTGTGTAGAAGGGCTGCGTGGCCCAGTCGAAGGCCATCCAGCCCCAGACGCGTTTCTTTAGGCTCGTGTCAGCCATCATGCCCTCCCCGGCTTTTCGGCCATTAGAGCGATGGCAGCAAATATTGCAACGCGCAGCTGGGTGACGGTGCGTCAGGGGGCAGGGGTGGTGAGGGCGGCCACCGTCCGCGGGTGGGGGCCATGCCCCCGCCGGGGGGGGCGCCTCCCGGGACCGCGAAGCGGCCCTGCCGGTAATAGTCGGGGGCCGCCCGGTGGTTCCCACCGGGCGTTTTCTTTGCTGCTAGCCTTGCATAGGCGGCCAGGGCCGCTGTGCCTCGGCTACTGTCCATGCTGTCGCCCAACCCGGCAGTTCAGGGGAGCCTGTGGTCACACCCATGATCTCCTCGATCTCGGTCGTGGGCACCGCGCGGCCCTTGGCCACGATGGCCGTGCGGAACAGGCAGTGGTTGGCGCATTCGCCGTCCCGCTTGAACATGCCCTGTTCGATGTAAAAGAACCGCGCGTCCCAGCCGATGATTCGCGTGCGCATCTCAAACCGCTCCCAGGGCGTCAGCCGGCGGCGATAGCGGATGGAGCTGCCCGCGACGGTAAAGCCCCAGCTGCGCTTTTTGAGCTCGGGCCAGAGCCCGGTGCGCAGGGACATCTGCCAGCGGCCGAACTCGTAGATCGTCAGGATGCGGCCATTGTTCATCTCAAAGAACATGTCGCAATCGGTGAGCGCGACCTTGTGTTGAGAGACATGGGTGTCGAGCACACCCATGGGTGGGAGCGTGCGCGCCTTGCGCAGGTTGGTGGCGAGTCTGATCCAAGGGTACATAGGGCTGGAAGTGCACCGCATGACGCGCACGTCAAGGCTACCCTCGCGTCAGCACCTTGTGTGGCTCAGCGCGCGGGCTTACATCGCGTGGAACCAGACGGGAGACACCATGGCCAGCCTTTTCCAAATCATCATGCTGCTGCTCGATGTGGCGACGTTCTTTATCTTTGCCCACTTCATCATGAGCTGGCTCGTCGCGTTCAACGTGCTCAACCAACGCCAGCCGCTTGTGGCGCAAATCTGGTACGCGCTGAACCGGATCTTGGAGCCGCTCTACACCCCAATCCGCCGGATCCTGCCTGATATGGGGGGGATCGACCTCGCCCCGCTCTGTGCGCTGCTTGGGATTTACGCGCTGCGGATCATCCTGACGAACAACGCGGCGGCGTTTTTCTAAATCCCTGATCACAAAAAGAAAAAGCCCGGCTGTGACCGGGCTTTTTTTCGTGATCTGATGTGGGTGCGTTAGGTCGCGCGGGTCATCATCCGACGCCCGCCGAGCACGCCCAGCCCGGCCAGAAGCAGCAGCGCGGAGGCCGGAAGAGGCACAGGCGCGGGGCTGTCAGCGAGCACCTCGCCCGAGACCGAGAAGGCCCAGTGGGCACCCTGCCGCACGACACCACTTGCCGCGCTTACGCCTTGGAAGCTTTGAAACACTCCGTCCTGAGCGCCCGCAAAGTTCGTGTCCGCTCCACCGAAACCAGTCCCAATGCTGGTCGGATTCTCAGCATTCTGGACCGACAAAAAGTACGTTCCAGCGCTCAAGTTCAACGCCAAACCGGTAACTGTTCGCGTGTAACCTGTGCTCGGCGAGTAGTTATTGGTCAGCCCATTTGCCACTGTCGTGAAGCTAGACGTCACGGTGGGAGCCACGGCAAAGGTCTGCCTGTCGGACTCCAAGATCGCGAAGGTGATTGGCGCTGTGCCCAACACGTTCGCGTAGTAAAAATAGCTAAACCCGGTGACTGTGGTGTTATCGGTCAGCACGAAGTCGTCAACGGCAGCAGTGGTTATCCCAGCATACATACCATACCCGTTGGAAAGACCATGCGGCGTTCCATTAGAAAACACCGTTGCCGCACTTGCAGCGCCACCGATCACCGCTGCAGCAACTGCTGCAATAAGACCACGAAACATTAGTTATCCCACCATTACTCTGAAGCGTCACGCCCTCTCGGACGAGAAGTTAACGCATTGTTAAAGGAATGTCATCACGCCGACCTAAAAAAATGGAATTTGGAGACGGTTGCGCGCGGGCGCCTACTTGTTCAGCGATTCCAGGTATGGGACGGTGCGCGGGCAGGCAATCGACAGATAAAAAGTGGCGCGCAACCGTGGAAGATCGGCTCAGGGACGTATTTGGATTCGACGGGTTCCGCCCCGGCCAGCGCGAGATCATCGAAAGCGTGATCGCGGGCGACGACGTGCTTGCCATCATGCCCACCGGTGGGGGGAAATCACTGTGTTTCCAGCTGCCTGCGCTCATCCGCGATGGGGTGACGGTCGTGATATCCCCGCTCATCGCACTCATGCGCGACCAGGTGCGCGCCTTGCAGGAGGCGGGCGTGGGCGCGGGGGCGCTGACGTCCGGCAATACGCCGGAGGAAACCGACGCTGTTTGGGAGGCGCTTGAGGCGGGGACGCTCAAGCTCCTGTACATCGCGCCGGAGCGGCTGGCGGCGGGGTCTGCCATAGGCATGTTGCGCCGGATTAACGTTGCGGCAATCGCCGTCGACGAGGCGCATTGCGTGTCGCAATGGGGCCACGATTTCCGCCCTGATTACCTGCGCGTGGGGGAGCTGCGCCGCGCGCTGGGCGTGCCATTGGCGGCATTCACGGCCACCGCAGACCTCGAAACCCAGCGCGAGATTGTCGAAAAGCTGTTTGACGGGCGCGAACCGCAGGCGTTCCTGCAAGGCTTTGACAGGCCCAATTTGCACCTCGCATTTCAGCCCAAAACGAAGCCGCGCGAACAGATCCTGGCCTTTGCCGCTGCGCGCCGCGGGCGGGCGGGCATCGTCTATTGCGGCTCCCGCGCCAAGACGGAGGCCATCGCCGCCGCCCTGCGCGACGATGGCCACGCGGCCTGCCACTACCATGCCGCCATGGACGCAGAAGACCGCCGCATCGTCGAAACCCGCTTTCAGCGTGAAGACGGGCTCATCGTCGTGGCGACGGTGGCTTTTGGCATGGGCGTCGACAAGCCCGATATCCGCTGGGTGGCCCATGCCGACCTGCCCAAGTCGATCGAGGCCTATTACCAAGAGATCGGGCGCGCGGGCCGCGATGGCGCCCCGGCAGAGACGCTGACGCTCTTTGGCCCCTCTGACATCGCGCTGCGGCGCCAGCAGATCGACGAGGGGCTAGCGCCCGCGGACCGTAAAGGTGCTGATCACGGGCGGCTCAATGCGCTCTTGGGCCTGGCAGAGGCGCTGAGCTGCCGCCGCGCAAAGCTGCTCGAATACTTTGGGGATACGCCCCAGGGCTGCGGGAATTGCGATCTGTGCGACAAGCCCGCAGAGGTCGCCGATGGCACGACCCCGGTGCGCATGGCGCTGTCGGCGATGCTGCGCACGGGTGAGAGCTTCGGCGCGGGGCATTTGATTGATATCTTGCTCGGCATCTCGACCGAGCGTGTGCGCCAGCGGGGCCATGACGCGCTGCCCACCTACGGGGTGGGCAAGGCTTGGACAAAGCCGCAGTGGCAGGCGATTTTCCGGCAGATGATGGGCCATGACCTCGTGCGGCCCGACCCGGAGCGCTACGGCGCCCTGCGGATGACACAAGCGGCCCGCCCGATCCTGCGGGACGAAGAACAGATCGACCTGCGGTTCGACACGATTCGCGCGGCCAAGGGACGGCCCGAAGTGCGCAGCCTGGTCAGCGACGAGGCCGCACCGCTTTTGGCGATGCTCAAGGGCAAGCGCCGCGCGCTGGCGGAGGCCGCAAAGGTGCCAGCCTACGTCATCTTTCCCGACCGCACCCTCATTGAGATGGCTGAGGCGCGGCCGGGGAGCCTTGATGACTTTGCGCGGCTTCCTGGGGTGGGCGCAAAAAAACTTGAACGCTACGGGCGCGCGTTTCTGGAGGTTATCGCAGGCGATGTGCCCGACATGCACCCGACACGGCGCAAGCTCGCCGGGCGGGCCGAGGGCGCGGTGTTCGACCAACTGATGGAGGTCCAGGCGGAGCTTCAGCGGGGCCCGCTGGGCACGCTCAAGCCCATGTCCTGCACCCAGTCCACCCTGCGCCAGATTGTGGAGCGCAGGCCCGAAAGCCTCAGCGACCTGGAGCGCATTCAGGGCATGGGCGCGCAAAAGGTCGAGCGGTTCGGCGAAGCCTTTCTTGAGGTGCTCAAGGCGTCTTGAGCCCAGCGCCCCGCCTGCTAGGTCTGCGGTTAGGAGGACCGCTATGCTCGTTGTAATTTCGCCAGCCAAACGGCTCGATTGGGGGGAGGTCCCGCGCAGCGACCTCACGCGACCTCTCTTTGAGGCGGACGCGATGCGGCTCGCGCGGACGGCGCGGAACCTGACGCTGACGGGCCTACAAGAGCTCATGGATATCTCCCCCGACTTGGCGCGGCTGAACCGCGACCGCTTTCGCGCGTTCTCAGATGCGCCGGGGCCGGATGCGCTGCGCCCGGCGGCGTTTGCCTTTGCCGGGGACACCTACCAGGGGCTCGAGGCGGCGACGCTGAGCGCGGATGACCTGCGCTATGCCCAGGGCCATTTGCGGATCCTATCGGGTCTTTATGGGCTTCTGCGGCCGCTGGATGAAATCCAGGCCTACCGGCTGGAAATGGGCTCGCGGCTCAAGACGCGGCGGGGCGGGTCGCTTTACGACTATTGGGGCAAAGACATCGCTCGGGCGTTGCGGAACCAGGCGGAAGACGTGGGCGCCGGGCTTTTGGTCAACTGCGCGAGCCAGGAGTATTTCGGCGCAGTCGACACAGCGGCCCTGAAGCTGCCCATCGTCACCCCCGCCTTTTACGAAGAAAAAGACGGGCGAGCGAAGATGGTGAGCTTTTTCGCCAAAAAGGCGCGCGGTGCCATGGCCCGCTTTGTTGTGCAAAACCGCGTCACGGCGGTGGACGGGCTCAAAGACTTCGACCTGGGCGGCTACCGCTTCAGCGCAGAGATGAGCCAGGACGGCACGCTGGCCTTTACCCGCCCCTACCCAAGCCCTGCCAAAGCCGCCTGAACGCGCGCAGCGCGCCACCGCCGCGCACGGAAAAGTTTTGCGAAAACTTTTGGCCCCGCGGAGAGGGCGGTGTGAAATGTGGCTGATGCGCGGAGCGGCGGGACTTTAGGAAGAACGGGATTTGACCAGGCAGGAGGGTAAGATGATGGGCGGTACGGTGGTCCCTGGCAGCGTCCAAAATGGCACCCGGTTTTTTGACGGCGCGGGCGCGCGCTTGGGTCTTATGGTCCCATTGGCCCTCCTCGCGCTCAGCGCCTGCGCCCGCGATGAAAGCGTCGCGCGGTTTGTGCCCCCCGATACGGTCTGGGAGCTACGCGAGCTCGACGGCGCCCCGTGGGCGCACCCCGCCACGATCAGCTTTGGCACCGGCGGCGCGGTCCTTGGCCGTGGTCCTTGCAACAGCTTTACCGCCCGCCAGCAAGTGCCCTACCCTTGGTTCGAGCTTCGCGCCATCGCCGCCACGAAGCGTGCCTGCCCCGCGCTGGCGGCGGAGGCTGTGTACTTTGCGGCCTTGCAGGAGGTAACACTGGTGGAGGTGTCTGGACCGGTGCTCCTGTTGTCCAATGATGCCGGGCGACGCTTGGTGTTTCGGGCGCGTTAGGGTCCTAGCACCCACCTGCCCCATCAACCGCGCGCAAGTGCCTCCGCCAGGCGCCGCCGCGCGTCTGGCAGGTCGCGGTCGCCTAGGGCCTTACCCAGAAAGTGCCCCGTGGTCGCCATCGCTTCCGCAATCTCGCCATCGGGCCCTTCCCCACCGGGCAAAAGCGCAGGTGGCAGCGGCAAAAGCCGCGCGGCCCAGTCGCCCGCAGCGGCCTGCGACACCGCCCGCCCGGTCTTGGGGGAGACATAGGCCAGCCCCCCCTCCGCCCCCGTCACCGCACAGCGGGTGAGGTCCAGCCCGTAGCCCAAGGTCTCCAGCAGCGCGACCTCCCACCGCAGATAGGCCAACGGCCAGGCGTCGGTGGCCGTCATCAGGTCCAGGAGCTGTGTGGTGGCCTCGTAGGTGCTCGCAGCGGCCTCCCGCTCTGGTAAGAGCAGTTTCAGGAGCCCGCAGACCGATTGCAGACCCAGCAGCGCGCGACGGTCGGCCATCAGCGCGGCGGCGCGGCTGCGGATGGGCTCGACGGTGAAGCTACCGAGGTGGTCTTCGAGCCTGGCCTTCCACGTCACATCGAGCTGCGCGCCGGGTTGCAGATGCGGGGTCATCTTGCGGCTCGCCCCGCCCCGCACAATGCCCGCGGCCCGGCCATAGTTGGCGGTGAGCACCTCGATGATGGCCGCGCCTTCGCCATGGGGGCGGGTGCCGATCAGCACGCCCTCATCGCGCCACTCGATCACTCGCTCAGCCCCGGCTCATCGAGCAGGTGGCGCCCGGCGCGGTCCTCCACCTCGATCACCCAGAGGTCGGGGTCAAAGCCGCATTGCGCGCGCACTGTGTCCTCGACATCCGCATCGGGGCCGTGGGCAAGTTCCGCCCATCGGCGCGCGCCGGTCATCAGGTCAAAGGTCCGCTGGTAGCAAACTGCTTGCCCATTGAGCGTATTGAGCTTGACCAGCACCGCCCCCGCGGTCTCATCCCCGCGCTTCACGACAAACGCCGGGATGTCGCTGAGCCGCAGGCGCTGCAGGTAGGCCGACACCCAGATGCCCGCTGCGAGCCTCATGTGTCTCCGTCGCGGAACTCGAGCCCCATCTCGGAATAGCGTTCCCGCTCCTCCAACCAGCCGGGGCGGACCTTGACCTGCAAGAAAAGGTGGATCTTGCGGCCCAGAAACTCCTCCAGCTCCGCGCGGGCGGCCTGGCTGATCGCCTTCACGGTCTCACCTTTCTTGCCGAGCACGATCCCTTTGTGCCCGTCACGCGCAACGTAGATCACCTGGTCGATGCGGGCGGAGCCATCTTTGCGCTCCTCCCACTGCTCGGTCTCCACGGTGATCTGGTAGGGCAGCTCCTGATGCAGGCGCAGCGTGAGCTTCTCGCGCGTCATCTCCGCCGCAATCATCCTGAGCGGTAGGTCAGCAATCTGGTCCTCGGGGTAGAGCCACGGCCCCTCCGGCATCTGGCCCGCAAGCCACGCCTTGAGGTCCGCACAGCCATGCCCCCGCTCGGCGGAGATCATGAACGTCTCCTCAAAGTCGCGCATGGAGTTCAGCTCCTCGGCCAGGGCAAGGAGCCGGGGCGCCTCCACCCGGTCGATCTTGTTGATGGCGAGCGCGAGGCGCGTGGGCTTGTCCTCCAGCGCCTCAAAGATGTCTTTGACGCCGGGTGTGATGCCGCGATGCGCCTCCACCAAAAGCACGGTCAGGTCGGCATCAGCCGCCCCGCCCCAGGCCGCCGTCACCATGGCCCGGTCGAGCCGGCGGCGGGGCTTAAAAATGCCCGGCGTGTCGACAAAAACGATCTGGGCCGCGTCCTCTAGCGCGACACCACGAATGCGCGCGCGGGTGGTCTGAACCTTGTGCGTGACGATGGACACCTTGGCCCCCACCATCCAGTTGAGCAAAGTCGACTTGCCCGCGTTGGGCTCCCCGATGAGAGCGACGAAACCGGCGCGGGTTTGGGTGGTGTCTGTCACGGGTTGGATCTGCTCATTTTGCGAATCTGGCTTGGCGGGGGTGTTAGCGACAAACCGGAGGCAGGTCTATTTGCATCGCGGCAGGGGCGGCGCCTGTGGCAGAGGCAGTGCGCAAGGGCGGCAGCGCCGTTCGGGCGTATCGAGGCACGTAAGACCAACCGCGTATACGCACAAGAAGGCGGGCCCAGCCGGATGTGCTGCTCTGCACTTTGGATGAGGCGCTCTGCCCAGCCTCCCCCTTTCTTTCGTCCAAAAATACTTAATCCCTCAAAAGCAACTTATCACCGCCAGCGCAGGTCTTGTGCAAGCATCTCAGATGGTGCCGCCTAGGCGGCAGAGACTTAGGTGCTCCAATTCAATCACTGCCAAACTCACGCACATGGAGACCGACACAAGAACACGGAAAGCCGCAAGCCTCGACCAACCTCAACGCAATCAAGAGATCATCCCACAAGCCATTTTCTGTGCGGGGCGAAAAGTTTTACAAAAACTTTTCCATGCGCGGCGATGGCGCGCTGCGCGCGCGCATCCAGCTCGCGGCGGACCCATGGCGGCCCCCGCGCAGCGGGGCCACCGCCGCGCCAGGAAGAGTTTTTGTAAAACTCTTGCGGCCTTTGGGGAACGCGGGGCGTTAGCCTGCGGCTTGGAGGGCGGGAGCGAATGTGATTTCGCCTTTGGGCACCGCCGCATCGAAGCTGAGGGCTTGGACATAGGCCGTGGGCACGTCCAGAAAGGTGAGCCCGCAGTCGGCGACAAAGCCGAAGCGGCGGTAATAGGCTGGATCGCCGAGTAGAACGATGCCTTTGGCCTCGCGCGTCCGGGCAAAACTGATGGCGTCTCCCATCAGCTTGGACCCAATGCCGCGTTGCTGATGGGCGGGCGCCACGGAGAGCGGGCCGAGGCCGAGCCAGCCGCTCTGCCCTGCGATCCAGGCGGGCGAGAGCGCGACATGGCCAATCGGTCCTTCGCCAGCGTCGGCCACGAGGCTCAGCACCAGGTCGCCTGCGTCCCGCAGGGCGCCAATGATCGCGCCCTCTGTCCCGTCGGCGAAGGCTTTGCCCGCGAACGCCGCGTCGGTGAGGGCGTGGAGCGCGGGTCCCTCGCCCGGGCGCTCTGGGCGCAGGGTCACGTCAGTCATGGCGGATGAACGGATGGTGGCTCACCGCGTCCGGGCGCAGGCGGCCTGAGGGATCAAAGTCTGTGTCGGCGTTGAACGGGAGCAGGGGGCGTTGTGCCAGGGTGGCGAGCGCCCCGGCTTGTGCGTCGAGCGTGCGGTTCAGTTTCGCTGTCAGCGCCTCCGCCCGGGCGCCGCGGTGGTAGCCATGGACGCCGTGGAGTGTCAGCGGCTCGTAGACCTCAAATCCGCAGTAGCGCAGCGTGTAGGCCAGGGGCATGAGCAAGAGCCTTGTGTGGCCCTCTTTCCCATCGCGGGCGCTTTCCCCCTCATCAGCGCCGGTTGTCACGCAAAACAGCGCCCGCCCCCCGCGTTTGCGGCCAGTGTCAAACCGGGTGCCGGTGTCGTGCACCGCCCCGTGGCGCAGCACCCGTTCGTACCAGCCCTTGATCATGGCCGGAGGGGCAAACCACCAAAGCGGGAAGTGCAGGACCAGGAGCTCCGCGGCCAACACGTCGGCCATATGGTGCGCCACATCTGGCGATGTCTCCGCCGCTTGGGCCTTGAGCGCGTCAAAAGGGTGGGGTGGATCGGTGTAGAGCGCGGCGCGTTCAGCCGGGTCAAAGCCGCTGGCATAGAGGTCGGTCCGCGTCACCTCGTAGTCAGCGGCGAGCGCGGCCGCGCTGGCGGCGGCCCATTGCGCGGTAAAGGACGCAGGATCGGGATGCGCTGACACGACGAGCGCGCGCGCCATCAGGGGGTGACCTGGGACAATAGCGCCTTTGCCGCGGCTTGTTCGGCTTGCCGCTTGTTGCCCGCTTTCGCGCGGGCGGATTTGCCGTCTTGAAGCCGCGCCTCGATGGTGAATTCGGGCGCGTGGTCGGGGCCTGAGCGGGCGAGTTCCACATAGGCGGGGGGCGGCATTTTGCGGGCCTGGGCCCATTCTTGGAGCGCGGTTTTGGCGTCGCGGGCGTCCTCCTTGACCTCGCGGACGCGGTCGCCCCAGAGCCGCAAGATCATGGCGCGCGCGGCCTCCATCCCGCCGTCGCGGTAGACGGCGGCGATCACCGCCTCCATCCCGTCGCCCAAGAGCGCGTCCTTTTTGCGACCGCCTGACAGCATCTCGGACCGGCCAAGCTTCAAAACCTCGCCCAGCCCCACCTGCCGCGCGACATCGGCGCAGGTTTCTTTGCGCACGAGGGCATTGAAGCGGGGCGCCAGTTGGCCTTCGGAAGCGCCTGTGTCTGCGTCGAGCAGCGCCTCGGCCATGACGAGGCCGAGCACGCGGTCGCCCAGAAACTCCAGCCGTTCGTTATCGGACCGCGTGGCCGAGCTCAGCGAGGCGTGGGTGAGCGCGGTCATCAAAAGCTCAGGGCGCGCGAAGTCGTGGCCGATCCGGCCCTGAAATGCGCGCGCCTCAGCGGAGAGCTTCACTCGATCCTCTTGAAGTAACGGTCGGAGCGCCACGTCCAGAAGAACAGGATCGAGCGCCCGGAGGAGGAGAACATGATCCGGTCTGCGCGGCCAACGAGATCCTCGTAGGGGACCTGCCCCACCCCGCCCGCGGCCTGCGCAAAGCGGCTGTCGGTGGAGTTGTCACGGTTGTCGCCGATAAAGAAGTAGTGGCCGGGGCGCACCGTGTAGACGGGCGTGTTGTCGGCGGCGCGGTTGCCGATGTTGAGCACGCGGTAAGAGACACCGTTGGGCAGCGTCTCAATCGCGGCTTCCTTGATGCAGTCCGCGCCCACGCCCACGACACCGTTCCCACAGGCCGGGTATTGGCGGTGCGGGCCTTGCTGGTCATAGGTTTCGACAAATGGCACGGCGTCCTCGCGCTGGACTGCGGTGCCATTGAGGTAGAGCCGCCCGTCGATCATCTGCACCGTATCGCCGGGCAGGCCAATGAGGCGCTTGATGAAATCGCGCCCTGTGACCGGGTGGCGGAAGACGACGACATCGCCGCGCTCAGGCTCACCACCCAGCAGGCGGTCATTGCCACCCTTGAACACGCCGCAGAAATCCTCCGCGTCCATGTTCAGGCCGATTTGCGGGATGATAACCGTGGGGCAGGAGGCGTAGCTGTAGCCGTAGGCCATTTTGTTCACGAAGAGGAAATCACCGATCAGCAGCGTGTCCTTCATCGACCCTGACGGGATCCAGAACGGCTGGAAAAACAGAGTGCGGAACACCCCCGCGATGAGGAGCGCGTAGACGATGGTTTTGATCGTCTCGATGATGGGGTTTTGCTTTTCCTTGGCGGCGTCGGCCATGGTCGCTCCTTTGCGGGGTTGGGCGTCCTACTGAGGTTTGCGGGGGGGCAAGTCAAGCGCGCCGCCTTTGGTGCCCAGCGGGCGGGCCTCGATCACGACAAAGGCCTGCGCCCAGGGGTGGTCGTCGGTGAGCGTGACGTGGATGATCGCCTCGTGCCCCTCGGGCGTCATGTCGGCGAGCCGTGCGGCGGCCCAGCCGGTCACCGCCATGACGGGTTGGCCGGAGCGGAGGTTGGAGACTGCCATATCCTTCCACGAGATGCCCATGCGCAGGCCGGTGCCTAAGGCCTTGGAGCATGCCTCCTTCGCCGCCCAGCGTTTGGCGTAGGTGCCTGCGGTGTCGGCGCGGGCCTCAGACTTACGCTGCTCGGTCTCGGTGAAGACGCGATTGCGGAAGCGGTCGCCAAAGCGGTCGAGCGTGCCCTGGATGCGGTCGATATTTGCGAGGTCTGTGCCGATGCCGAGAATCATGGGGGGACCGTATGCTTGGTACGGCTGAGTTCAACCTTCGGTCACAAGCGCAGAGGGCATACCCCGCCCGTGGGGGCGGTCGGGGGATGCCCGGTGGTTCCCACCGGGCGATTCCTAAGCCGCAAACATCGGGAATGTGACCCCAAGCGACCAGGCGAGTATCACGCCCAAGGCAACACCAGCAGCAAGCGGCCCGGCGCGGTCGGCGGTCCAGCGGCCCATATAGCCGAAGATCAAGAAGAACAGCAGGATCACAGGCGCGATCAGCACGAGGAAGAAAAGCCGGTCAAAATCAAGCGCCACAGCGAAGATCAACGACGCAAAGAACGCGCCGCGCAGCAGCAACCGGTGCCAAAGCGGCCCGCGCCCGCCCTGGGTGGCGATGGCGTCGGCGACCATGAACGGGACGGCTCCTAAGATCAGCACCGCGAGGATCAGCGCCCGGCCGGCATGGGGCATGAAATTCGCCAGGTAGCTGTTGATGGCCAGCCCAAAGACCGCGAGCCCCCATGCTACGAGCGCCAGCGCCACCACCGGCTGAAACTTGCCAAAGGCGACAGCGTTTGCGCGCAAAAGCGCCAGCTGCATGAGCCCGGTGAAGCCCAGATGCACGACGAGGTAATCTGCCACGAGCACAGGTAGGATGCCGGTGGGCGTGCCAATCGCGCCGAGCGGTGTCACCAGTGCGACGCCCGCGCACCACAGGATCGCTTTCCTTGGCACTGGCTCTGCCTTGGGTGCGTCAGGCAGATACCCCGAGATGGGCCGCCAGAGCGCCATCAGCCCGGCTAGAAGCGCGAGCACCCAGTAGCCGATGGTCGCCAGCTGCGGCTCCCGCTCTGGCACGCCGTAGGCGGCATCGAGCCAGCGGATGGATTCGCGGAGCGCGTAGGGCGCGTAGAGGATGCCGACATGTTCGACATTCGGCGACACGAGCGCCATGCGGGTAACGTCACCGGTGAGGAGCTGCCCCTCCACCGCGTTGGGGTCGACCTGGCGGATGGCGTCCTGGCCGAACGCGATCAGACGGCCCTCCCATTCGCCTGCGATCAGCAGCAGGTTTTCTGGGTGCTGCGGCGTCACAGCCTGGGAAAAGGCGGAGATCGCCACGATGGGACCCGCCGGGCGCTCCAGCGCGGCGCGGATAAGCACATCGGTGGCCATGGAGTGGCCGAGCAGCGCGGGGGCATCGCCGGCGTAGTCCATGACGCGGACCGTTTCGTCGACCAGCCGCCGCGTCGTGCCCTCGATGCTATCAGTGTCGCCAGACATCGGGACAGGGTTGAGGCCGTGGCCTTCAAAATCGAACGCCACTACGTCGTAGCCGCTGGCCACCAGCGTCCAGATATAGGCCTTCATCAGCGGGCGCGACCCGGCGAACCCGTGGGCGACGACGACGGTGGCGTGGGCGCCCGGCTGGCGCCACTCGGTGGCGGGGGTGGTGCCGATGCTGACGGACGCGACCTCCACACCACGGGGGCGCTTGGCCTCGATCTGCCAGAGCGACAGGATCACGAGCGCCAGCGCGCCGATCAGCACGGCATGGCGCGTCACGTCCTAGCGCCCCTGCACCGCCCGCTCGTTGCGGACACCGAGCCCGAGGAAGATGCGCCCACAGATAAGCCAAATCAGCAGATAGAGGGGCGCGAGGATGGCAAAGGCACTGATGCCACCCGCGCTTGCGCCCGGGATGGTGAGGACGGCGGTAAAGATCATGAATACCGTTACAAAGAGCGCGACGCAGGCCATGGCCCCGGCATCGAGCCAGGGGTGCGGGATGGGGTCCGGGCGCTCCTTGGCCCATTTCGTGCCCTCTACCATGGCGGCCACCATGGCTGGGATGACGGGGAGCACCGCGCCCCCATAAGCCTGACCGAAGGCGTAGAACGTGCCTACGATCACCAATCCAAAGACGATGGTCGCGCCCGCAAACCACATCGCAAAGCGCGTGAGGTTGACACTGATCTTGTTCACGCTGCCTGCCCTTTACCGGCGCGTGCCTCATCCATCAGGCGGCGCATTTCGTGGATCGACGGGGCAAGGCCTCGAAAGATGGCTTCGCCGATGAGGAAGTGGCCGATATTGAGCTCTTTGACTTCCGGCAGGGCCGCAATGGGCGCGACGCTTTCATAGGTCAGCCCGTGGCCCGCGTGGACCTCAAGCCCCAGCGAATGCGCAAAGGCGGCCATTTCGGTCAGCGCGGCCAGCTCCCGGTCGCGCGTGTCGAGATCGCCCTCGGAAATCGCGTCGCAATAGGCCCCGGTGTGGAGTTCGATCACTTCTGCGCCGATGCGGTTGGCGGCCTCGATCTGGCGGCGGTCGGCGGCGATGAAGATCGACACGCGGCAGCCTACCTCGCGCAGGGGGGCGATGTAGTGCGCCAGTCGGTTTTCCTCCCGCGCGACTTCGAGCCCACCCTCGGTCGTGCGTTCTTCGCGCTTTTCGGGTACGATGCAGACGGCATGGGGGCGGTGGCGGAGCGCGATCTTCTGCATCTCTTCCGTCGCGGCCATCTCGAAATTGAGCGGCACGGTGAGGATGTCCATCAGCCCCTCGATATCGCCGTCGGTGATGTGGCGGCGATCCTCGCGCAGGTGCGCGGTGATGCCATCGGCGCCAGCCTCCTGCGCGATTTGAGCGGCGCGGAGCGGATCAGGATAGATGCCGCCGCGCGCGTTGCGCACGGTCGCCACGTGGTCGATATTCACACCCAGTCGCTGATACGGCAGTGCCATTAGGGGCCTCCATTGTCTTTCACTCGCTTGGACATGGCCTTGTCCCGGATTTCGGCAAGTTTCGCGGCGACGCGGCCTTTTCTGCGGTTCTGATACGCCCGAATGACGGGCACGGATAGAACATACATCGCCGTCGCGCAGATCACGCCTGGGATGATGCCGCCCACCATGTAGGGAAAGAACACGTCGTCCCAGAACTTCAACAGTCCACCCCAGCGCGCGACGTCATCGGTAAAGATGGCGACGAAATTGTGCCAAAGATCGCCGAACGCGTCTGTGAACCGGCCCCAGAGCGACCGTTCCAGATCTTCGCGGGGGCGGATGCCCAGGATGAAATAGCCCGTTTGCAGCGCCGCGACGCCGATAGGAACATAGGTGAGCGGGTTGCCAAAGAACGTCGCCAGGAGCGAAGCGATGACATTGCCGCGCATGACGAATGCCAACAACGCTGCGATGAAAAAATGCAGACCGTAGAAGGGTGTGAAGGCCGCAAAGACCCCCGCCCAGATGCCCCGCGCGATCTTTTCAGGGCTATCGGGGAGCCGCCGGACCCGGTGCTTGACGTATTCGAACGCGCGCATCCAGCCGCCGCGCGGGTAAAGGGCTTCCTTTACTCGGGTCCAGCTGCCTTGCCTGTCGCGTCTCTTAAAGACCACCCACGGCCCCTTTCGTCTGTCACGACGCTTGCGCGGATTCTGCCCCAAACGTCAACCGCGTCGGATCGCGCAGGCGCTGGACCTCTGCCACATTTGCGTCGGCTTCGAGCACGGTCAGCACGGCGTGCAGGTGCTCTGCGTCACGTAGGTCCACATCAATGACCAGACGATAAAAATCTGGCTTTCTGTCGACAAATTGTAGGTCAGAGATGTTTGCGGACTGCTCCCCGATCAAGGTGCAGATGCGTCCCAGCACGCCCGCGTCGTTCGATATCGTGACGTCAACGCTGACGGTGTTGGTCAGCGGGTGGCGCCCGTCCTGCCAGCGCAGGTCGACCCAGCGCTCAAGCTCGCTTTCGTATTGAACCATATTGGGGCAGTCGATGCTGTGTACGACGACGCCCTGACCGCGGAAGGTGATGCCCACGATGCGTTCGCCCGGGACCGGCTGACAGCAGGGCGCGCGGTGGTATTTCTGATCGACGTCGAGCCCGATAACAGCGCGCTTTGGGTCAACCTCGGCGCGCTTTTTCTTGGCTAGGTCCGGGTAGACGGCGTCGAGCACCGCGCGGGAGGCCAGGTCGGACGCACCCACGCGCGCGAGCATATCATTGGCGGTCTCGTAGCCCAGGGATTTGGCCGCAACGCGCGCGGCCTTGACGGTGAAGGACCGTCCCACGGCCTCGAAGCTCGTGCGGGTCAGTTCGCGCCCCAGTTTGATGAAACGTTCTTTGTCTTCGTCGCGCAGCGAGCGGCGGATCGCAGCCTTGGCACGGCCCGTGCAGGCGATGTCGATCCAGCTGAGCTGGGGGCGCTGGCCCTCGGCGGTGATGATCGTCACAGATTGCCCGTTCTTGAGCCGCGTCCAGAGCGGGACGCGGATGCCGTCCACCTTGGCGGACACGGTCTGGTTGCCAATGCGCGTGTGGACCGCATAGGCGAAATCGAGCGGGGTGGCCCCGCGCGGCAAGCGGATCACGTCGCCCTGAGGTGTAAAGCAGAACACCTGGTCCGAATACATCTCCAACTTGACGGCTTCGAGAAAGTCCGCGTCGTCGGCGTTTTCGCCGAAATGCTCGCTGAGCTTGGCCATCCACTGGGCGGGGTCTACGGCAAACGGGTTCTCCACCCGCTCGCCGTCGCGGTAGGACCAGGTCGCGGCCACGCCGGTTTCGGCGACCTCGTGCATTTCTTTGGTGCGGATCTGCACCTCCACCGTTCGGCCATTGCGGCCCGAGACCGTGGTATGGAGCGAGCGGTAGCCGTTTGCCTTGGGCTGGCTGATGTAGTCTTTGAAGCGGCCCGGCACGGCCTTCCACCGGCTGTGGATGGCGCCCAGTGCGCGGTAGCATTCGTCGTCTTTGGACACGATCACGCGAAAGCCGTAGATGTCTGACAGCCGCGAAAAGCTGAGCTGTTTGGTCTGCATCTTACGCCAGATCGAATAGGGCTTTTTCGCGCGCCCGTAGACCTCTGCGTAGATGCCGACCTTGGCCATTTCGAGGTCAATATCGGCGATGATCTGGTTCATCACGTCGCCGGTCTGGCTTTTGAGCTGCACAAAGCGGCGCTTGATGGAGGCCCGCCCCACGGGGTTGAGGACTTGGAACGACAGGTCCTCCAGCTCCTCGCGCATCCACTGCATGCCCATGCGGCCTGCGAGCGGGGCAAAGATGTCCATCGTTTCTCGCGCCTTTTGCACCTGTTTGTCGGGCGACATAGCGTTGATGGTGCGCATGTTGTGGAGCCGGTCCGCGAGCTTGACCAGCACCACGCGGATATCGCGCGAGGTCGCCATAAAGAGCTTGCGAAAGTTTTCGGCCTGCTTGGTCTCGGTCGAGGACAGTTGGAGCTGGGTGAGTTTCGTCACGCCATCCACAAGCTCGGCCACGTCGGTGCCGAACTCCTGAGCGACTTGGGCGTAGCTGGCGCGGGTGTCTTCGATCGTGTCGTGGAGGAGCGCGGTGACCACCGTGGTCTCGTCTAGCCGCTGCTGGGCGAGGATTTCGGCGACCGCCACGGGGTGAGTGAAATAGGGCTCGCCTGAGCGGCGGTATTGGCCGTCATGCATGGTTTCCCCAAACGCGTAGGCGCGGGAAATCAGGTCGGTATTCGCCGTAGGATTATAGTCGTGGACGAGCGCGATGAGGCTCCCCGGCCCGTCCATCGCGCGTTACTTCTGACCCTGCGCTTCCATAAGGGCGCGGAGCAGCTTTTCGTCGTTGAGATCGTCATCGGCGGGCGCGTCTTGTTCACCCCCCATGAGGAGCGACATCGAATCGTCCTCAGGCTCGTCCACTTCGATCTGGGTCTGGTTGGCTTCGATCAACCGCTCGCGCAGCTCTTGGGCGCTTTGGGTTTCCTCGGCGATTTCACGCAGGCTCACGACCGGGTTCTTGTCGTTGTCGCGGTCCACGGTGATCTGGCCGCCCGACGAAATCTCTCGCGCGCGGTGGGCGGCGAGCATGACGAGCTCAAAACGGTTCGGGACTTTGTCGACGCAGTCTTCAACGGTGACGCGGGCCATGGGCGCTCCAGTACCATAAATTCCGGGTAAGCCTGCCAGATAGGCGGATCAGGGCCGAAAGACAAGCAAATTCCCGCGTGGCGGATGCTGCTCGGCGCCCCGGCGCGGAATCAAGGGCGCTAGCCCGCCGCGCCACCACCTGGTCGTCCCGCGGCCCGGTGACAGCGCGGCTAGTCCACCGTTACCATGGGCACCATTTCTGCTAGGGCCTCCGGCGGCAGAGCATCGCGCATCTCTACCACCGTTTTGCCCAGCACCGGGTGGCGCCAGTCGGGGGCGATGTCGGCCATAGGCACCAACACAAAGGCCCGGTCTTGGAGCCGTGGGTGGGGCAAGATCATCTCATCGGGGGCGCGCAGCCTTTGGGTGGCGGCGTCGAGGAGACGCCATTCGGCATGGGTCGCGCGGTCGGGAAACACCCCCTCCCCCGCGGTGATGAGATCAAGGTCGAGCGTCCGCTGCCCCCAGCGCGTCGCGCGCTCGCGCCCAAACTGCGCCTCAACCGCGTGGAGCGCGTCGAGCAGCGCGCGCGCTGTCAGCGTCGTTTCCAGCACTGCGGCGGCATTTGTGTAGTCCGGCCCGTTGCCCGCCGGGAAGGCCGGGCAGGAGAAAAACCGGCTCGTATCGCACACCGCAATGCCCCGTGCCTGCAGCGCGCGGAGCGCTGCGCGCAGCGTTGCAGGCGGTTCATCGCCGTGCAAAGGCAGGTTTGCGCCGAGCGCTATGACGTACCGACACACAGGGCCGTTGCGATTTGTGGCTTGTGGCACCTACAATAATCCTTATTTACGCTCAAAGCGCTTTGCACGGGCTTTCCATCCACTCAACCCGAATTCTGCGAGCGCCGTGAAAAGGAACGAAGATGTTTTATCGCGATGACCGGTTGGCGCTGTTTATAGACGGCTCGAACCTATACGCCGCCGCCAAGGCGCTGGGGTTCGATATCGACTACAAGCTTCTGCGGCAGGAATTCATGCGCCGTGGCAAGCTGCTTCGGGCCTTTTACTACACTGCGCTTTTGGAAAGTGACGAGTATTCGCCGATCCGCCCGCTGGTGGACTGGCTGCACTACAACGGCTTCTCCATGGTGACGAAGCCTGCCAAGGAATACACCGACAGCCAGGGCCGCCGGAAGGTCAAAGGCAACATGGACATCGAGCTGACGGTCGACGCGATGGAGCTTGCGCCCCATGTCGATCACATTGTGCTGTTTTCCGGCGACGGCGATTTCCGCCCGCTGGTCGAGGCGCTTCAGCGGCGCGGGGTACGGGTGTCGGTCGTGTCTACGATCCGCAGCCAGCCGCCCATGATCGCCGACGAACTGCGCCGCCAGGCCGACAACTTTATCGAGCTTGATGAGCTCAAAGACGTGATCGGCCGCCCTCCGCGGGAGCCGCGGGACGACGAAGAGTAGTTCGTGGGAAACCTGAACTAATCCATCAAGTCGAGCTATAGCGCCGCCCCGCCGTTTCATTCTGGGGGGCGGAACGGCGCGGCCCGATGGTGCCCATCGGGCTAGTACGTTGCTGCTAAATGACTAGCCAGATTGCGCGCTCAAACCACACTAAGCAGCATCAGCGCCGCCATCGCCACCATCGACAAATCCTCAGTCAGGGTCACTGTGGACAAAGGCACAGACAGGATCGAGCCCATACATGGGCAGTCGATATCGAGCCCGCGCTGCAGCGCCGACAAGACGCCCAGCGTCCCAAACGAAAACACGATCACCGTCACCCATTGCGTCACGGTAGGTGCGATGCCCCCCAAATAGGCCAACCCCAGCCCGAGCTCGATGAACGGGTAGACAAAGGCGTAATTCGGCACGCGGCGCGCGAGCAGGTCATACATCTTGAACCCGCGGCGAAAGCCCTTGAGGTCGAAAATCTTCAAGAGCGCAAAGAAGCACAAGAACACGCCCATGAACGCGGGCATCCACGCCATCCCTTGGGCTGCAAGCGCGAGCGCTGCGAGCACGGATACACCCACAAGCGCGATCAGTGGCCAGTAGTCGCTGATGCTTTTGCCCCGCCCCTCTGCGCGCACGTGATAGGTTGCCATCTGAGTTCCTTTCGATACTATATACCCCTATAGGGTATATGCTAGGAGCCCGCAAGATGCACGACCATAAGGACGCCGCGCTCGCCCGGCTCAAAAAGATCGAGGGCCAGGTGCGCGGGATCGCTAAGATGATCGACGAGGACCGCTACTGCGTTGACGTGTTGCGCCAGACAGCCGCGATCCGCGCCGCCATCAAGGGGGTGGAGGGGCTGATCCTGGATGATCACGCCGCCCACTGCGTGGAAACGGCTATCCGGTCCGGCGACCCCGAGGATCAACGGGCCAAGTTTTCCGAACTGGTGGGCATCTTGCAGTCGCAGCGCGGCTGACGCCCGCGCTGGGCAAACGCCTATCAGCACGGCTGACGTATCACCTCAAATCTTTTGACGGCCCTACCCGTAGTCACAGCTCCAGAGGTGTGATTGACTGCGCACAGCGAAGGAGCCGCCATGACCATCCAATTCCTCATCACCGCCTTTGTCGTCGTCATCGCCCCAGGGACGGGCGTGATCTACACACTCGCCGTTGGCCTGGGTCGCGGCACGCGGGCATCGTTTTGGGCCGCGCTTGGGTGCACGGCGGGGATTGTGCCCCACCTGCTGGCGGCGACGCTGGGGCTTGCGGCGCTGCTCCATGCCTCTGCGCTGGCGTTCCAGGTGGTGAAATTCGCAGGCGTGGCCTACCTGCTATACTTGGCATGGCAGGCACTGCGGTCTGGTGGCGCTTTGGCGATCGAGGCGGACCCCCGCCCGGAGCACCCCTGGCGCACCGCGCGGCGCGGGGCGCTGATAAACATCCTGAACCCCAAGCTTTCGATCTTTTTCCTCGCGCTCTTGCCGCCGTTCCTAAGCGGCAACCCCGCGACCGCGACGTTGGAGATGGCCGCGCTAGGCGGAGTGTTTATGGCCATGACCTTTTCGGTCTTTGTGCTCTACGGCGCTTTCGCAGCCCGCGTGCGGGAGGCGATCCTGGGGTCCGAGCGTGTCCTGCGCTGGCTCAACCGGTCCTTTGCGGCGGTTTTTGCGCTGCTGGCAGGGCGGTTGGCGTTTGAGCGGGCTTAGATTTTCAGATGCTGCGTCATACTGTAACGACTTAGCCCCAAAGTGCTCGCCCGGCGGCACCGCCGGGCCACACCGGTCCGCCCCCCAGAATGAAATGGGTGGGCGGCGCGAACGCCACCCCTCGGACCGCCGCTTTAGCTCGCAGCGTTTGAGGATGCCCCTAGCCACCAACCAACTGCGCGCTACACCACGCTCATGACTATTCCACGCTCCGCCCTGATCCTTGGCCTCGCCGGTGTGCTCCCCTTCCTCTGGGGGGCTCTCACCACCGTTGTCCCTGAAATAGGCGCCGCCGCCCTCCCCTACCTGAACCCGCGCCTCATCGGGCCGTTTGTTCAGCTGTGGTACGGGGCCATCATCCTGTCGTTCATGTCCGGCGTGCTCTGGGGGTTCGCGACCAAGGCGGCCGACTGGCAGGTCTGGGGGTACGGGCTGTCGACGCTGCCGGCGCTCTTTTGCTTTTTCTTCGTGGGCGCGGGCGCGGACAACTCCACCGATATGCTGATCGTGGGGTTTGCGGGGCTTCTGGGCCTCGACTACCTGTTTTATCGGCGCGCGCTGACACCTGGGTGGTGGATGCAGCTGCGCGTGCTTTTGACCGCCCTGGTGGTCGCATCGCTCACAGTGGGGCTTATCGTATGACTGATCAAGAAACGCTCGCCGCCTACGCCACCCGCGTCGATGACTACATAGCCATGGTTCGCCCAGCACCTTCGGAGCCTCTGGTAGCTTTCGCAAACACCCTGCCCGAAGGCGCGCGGGTGCTCGACCTTGGCTGCGGGCCGGGGCACGCGGCCAAATACCTAGCCACCCGCGGGTTCGACACCCACGCCTGGGACATGAGCCCAGAGATGGTGGAGGCCGCAACGGCGCAAGGCGTGACCACCCGCATTGCAGGCTTCGACGACCTGACCGAGATCGCGGTCTTTGACGGGATCTACGCCAACTTCTCCCTCCTCCACGCGCGCAAGGCCGACATGCCGCGCCACATGGCGGCCATCGCCGCAGCGCTTCGCCCGGACGGGGTGTTTCACATCGGGATGAAGCTGGGTGAGGGCGAAGAGCGCGACCAAATCGGCCGCTTCTACGCCTATTACACCCGTGCGGAACTCATGGACCTGCTCGCCGCCAACGGCCTCGCGCCGGTCTGGGAGCGCGAGGGGGAGGAGAAAGGGCTGGCCGGCAACACCGACCGCTTCATCCTAATACGTGCGCTGAAATCCTAGGTCCGCGCGCGGCGCAGACCCAAAGCCCCAAGCCCGGCTAGGAGCAGCAATCCAGTGGCGGGCAGCGGCACCGGCGCAGGTGTGTCCGTCGTGATTGAGCCCGTTGCAACCAACCGCCGCGGGTCTGGGCCACCGCACGTGTCTACGTCGCAAAATGCTTCAATATTGTTGTTCGTGTTTAGATTGGAGATCGCACGAACGCCGCCCGCGTTCGTCAACGCTAAGCCCCAATTCATCGTAAGCCTGAAGGCGCCCGTGTTGTCCGTTGAGGTGGGTTGGTTCAGAAAGTCGAACCGCGTGTCGGTGTTGCTGCCCAACGTAAAGAGGTCCTGATACGACGTCCCAGCAAATGGGCTGCCGCCTGCGGTGGTTGTGACCGAGATGTTGGAATAGGTCAGTGTGTCGGCGTCGAAGTCGAAGCTCCCGGTGACGCTACCTCCGTCCTGAAAGGTGACATTGTCGAAATACCAGGTGAGAGGCGCTGCGCTCGCGGTAGAGCCAAACACCATCAGAAATGTCAGCACATAGATTTTGGGCAAAATGCTCATGTCAAACTCCTTAGTCAATGGTGTCGAAATATCCCGGCTGAAATCACCCGTCAAGAATGCGCAGCCTTGGAACGTTTGGGATGCGGGCCGTTTGATTATCGAGTAGGCGAGCGACCGAGCAGGGCGCAGTAGGGACGAACCATGGCCGAACTTTTTGCCTACACAGATGGCGCATGCAGCGGGAACCCGGGGCCCGGTGGCTGGGGTGTCCTGCTGATTGCCCGCGATGGTGACCGGGAGGTGAAGCGAAAGGAGCTTTCCGGAGGGGCGGCGCGCACCACGAACAACCAGATGGAGCTTATGGCCGCGATCACAGCGCTTGAAACGCTGGAGCGTCCGAGCGCGCTTACGCTGGTCACCGACAGCTCCTACGTCAAAGACGGGATCAACTCCTGGATTCACGGCTGGAAGGCGCGCGGGTGGAAGACTGCCGCCAAAAAGCCGGTGAAAAACGAGGAGCTGTGGAAGCGCCTCGATGCCGCCCGCGACCGCCACGACGTGACATGGGAATGGGTTAAGGGGCACGCGGGCCACCCCGAAAACGAACGGGCCGATGAGCTCGCGCGGGCGGGGATGGCGCCGTTTAAGCCGTGATCGACAAGGCCGTGCCTTTGGTGTTGCACCCCGGCGGCGCGCCCTTGCGCGTGTTGGCGTTTACCCATCCGCTTGCAGGGGCGCAGATCGTGAAGGGCACCGTGGAGCCAAGGGAGGCCCCTGCCCGCGCAGCCGTCCGCGAGCTGTGGGAGGAAGCGGGTCTGACGGCCATCGCGGCGCTCCCGCTCGCGGTGCGGGAGGATGTGCGCGACGGGGAGCGCTGGCATTTTGTTCTATGCCGCATCCGCCCACCGGTGCGGGAGCGGTTCCAGCACTACTGCAAGGATGATGGCGGGCATCTGTTTCGGTTCTTTTGGCACAAGCTAGAGGCCCAGCCCGGGCCGTTTCAGCCGCCCTTTGATCGGGTGTTGGAGGTTGTGCAGGAGATGTTGTGATGGCCCTCGGGCGCGCTTGAGCGGTGCTTAGCTCACAAGCCGTCGCAAGACGGCGAACACGCCGACCGCCCCCACGGGCGGCGTGTACACGCCACCCCCGGTCGGCTTGCGCTTAAGCGGTCCGAGTTCAGATGTGTCACTACTTCAAATGCGCAGGCTGCGCCGTCCGCAGATACTCTTCCGCCGCAACAGCCCGCTTCCCTGCCCGCTGAAGCCGCGTGATCTCCACCGCGCCCTCTCCGCAAGCCACGGTGAGCCCGGACAGGACCGCCCCAGGCGCGCCCGACCCTACCGCGAGGCGCGACCCGAGCAGCTTCACACGCTCCCCCCCGATCTCGCACCAGGCGCCGGGAAAGGGCGACAGGCCGCGGATTTGGCAGTCGATCTCTACCGCCGGGCGCGTCCAGTCCACGCGGGCCTCGGATTTCGATATCTTTTCGGCGTAGGTCACACCAGTCTCAGGCTGCGGCTGGGGTGTCAGCGGGAGCGCATCCAGCGCCTCCACGATCATCTCTGCCCCCATCACCGAGAGCCGGTCGTGAAGCCCACCGGTCGTCTCCTCCGCGCCGATGGACGTCGCCCGGCGCAAGAGCACGGGGCCTGTGTCGAGCCCGGCCTCCATCTGCATGATGCAAATGCCGGTCTCCTCATCGCCTGCGATGATCGCGCGATGGATCGGCGCGGCCCCCCGCCAGCGCGGCAGGAGCGAAGCGTGGATGTTCAGGCAGCCCAGGCGCGGCGCGTCGAGCACCGCTTGCGGCAGGATTAGGCCATAGGCCACGACGACGGCGATGTCGGCCTTGAGCGCCGCAAACTCTGCCTGTTCCTCCGCCCCTCGCAACCGCGCTGGGTGGCGGACAGGAAGGCCCAACGCCTCCGCCCGAGTTTGAACGGGGGTTGGGCGGTCTTTCTTGCCGCGACCCGCCGGGCGGGGCGGCTGGCAGTAGACACAAGCGACGTCGTGCCCCGCCGCCACCAACGCATCGAGCACGGGCACGGAGAAGTCCGGCGATCCCATGAACACGACCCGCATCAGCGCGCCTTCGACGATTTCTTGATCAGCATATCGCGCTTCACGCGGCTGAGCCGATCCACGTAAAGCTTGCCGTTCAGGTGGTCGATCTGATGCTGGCAGGACCGCGCCCATTGCAGCACGAGGTCGCGGCGGTCGTATTGACCCGCCTCGTTGAGGTAGCGCACTGTCACAGCCCGGGGGCGCACCACTTTGCCCGAGACGCCTGGCAAACAGGGGGAGGCCTCCGTCCCATTTGCCTCCTCCACGCTGGCGTGGAGCACTTCGGGGTTGGCCATGCGGATCGCGCGGCCGCGCTCCTTGCTGGCGTCCACTACTGCCAGGCGCAGGGACACACCGATCTGCGGCGCGGCGAGCCCGATGCCCGGCATCGCGTCCATGGTGTCGATCATGTCATCCCAGATGGCACGGATGTCGTCTGTGATGGCCTCCACCGGAGCAGCAGTTTGGCGCAAAACGGGCGCGGGCCAGCGCAGGATCGGGCGCACGGCCATGGCTCAGGCGCGCGCCTTTTCGCGCTTGAGCTTTTGCATCTTGCGCGTGATCAGCTGCCGCTTCAGCGGGCCCAGATAGTCGATGAAGAGCTTCCCATCGAGGTGGTCGATTTCGTGCTGCACGCAGGTGGCCCACAGACCGTCGAAATGTTCCTCGTGCATCTGCCCATCGAGGCCCAGCCAACGCACGTCAACCTCTGCAGGGCGCTCCACATCGGCATATTGATCGGGGATGGACAGGCAGCCTTCTTCGTAGACATTCAGATCGTCGGAGGCGCCGATGACCTCCGGGTTGATGAGCACCATGGGGCGCGGTGGCAGGGCGTCATCCTTGACGCAATCCATGGTCATCACGCGCAGGTTCACACCCACCTGCGGCGCGGCGAGCCCGATGCCCGGCGCGTCATACATCGTCTCCAGCATATCCTCGGCGAGGACATGCAGCTTATCGGTGATCTCGGTCACCGGATCGGCGCGTTTTTTGAGCCGCGGGTCTGGGTGGATGAGGATGGGTCGAATTGCCATGGGGGCGATGTAATGCCAGCCGCGCTTGGGCGCAATCATTCGCGACGATGCCCCTTGCGGCTGGCGCGGGAACCACTAGCTTCCCGCGCGACACAAGGAGCACCCCCATGAGTTTTGACGAGCTAATCGACCGCCGCGGCAGTCACTGCATGAAGTGGGATCTGTTCGATAAGCTTTACGATGTGCCCGCCGATGACGGGCTGGCCATGTGGGTGGCCGATATGGATTTCCGCCCGCCCGCCTGCGTGCAACAGGCCGTCCAAGACATGGTCGATCATGGGGTCTATGGCTACTTCGGCGACAACTCCAAATACCTGGCTGCGATCCAGTGGTGGATGTCGGAACGCCACGGCTGGGACATCCACCCGGACTGGGTGTTTACGACCCACGGCCTCGTCAACGGCACGGCCATGTGTGTGGACGCCTTTACCGCGCCGGGTGACGGCGTGGTGCTCTTTACCCCTGTCTACCACGCCTTTGCCAAGGTGATCCGCGCCGCGGGCCGCGAGGTGGTGGAGATGGAGATGGTCAACGCCAACGGCCGCTACGAGATGGATTTCGACACCTACGATGCGGCCATGACGGGGCGGGAGAGGATGGTGATCCTCTGCTCCCCTCACAACCCGGGCGGGCGCGTCTGGACCAAGGCAGAGCTGGAAGGCGTCGCAGCCTTTGCCCAGCGCCATGACCTGATCCTGGTATCCGACGAGATCCACCACGACCTGACGTTTGGCGCGACCCACACGCCGATGGCTAAGATCGACGGGATCGAGGACCGGCTGGTGATGATGACGGCCACGACAAAGACGTTCAACATCGCGGGCTCGCATTCGGGCAATGTGATCATCCCCGACCCGGACCTGCGCAAGCGCTTCGGCGACCGCATGATGGCACTGGGGATGTCGCCGAACTCCTTCGGACTCTTTATGGCCACGGCGGCCTATAGCCCAGAGGGTGCGGTTTGGGTTGATGATCTGTGCACCTATCTGGACGGCAATCGGCGGGTCTTTGACGACGGGGTGAACGCCATCCCGGGGTTGAGCTCCATGCCTTTGGAATCGACCTATCTGAGCTGGGTCGATTTCTCCGGCACCGGGATGGAGCGGTCCGAATTTACATCCCGCGTCGAGAAACATGCCAAAATCGCCGCCAACCATGGTCCGACCTTTGGAAAAGGTGGCGAAAGCTTCCTACGGTTCAACATTGCAACGCCGCGCAGCCGCGTCGAACAGGCGGTGCAGCGGCTTGCCGAGGCATTTGGCGATCTACAGTGACGTCCAACCCTGGATGAGCGCGATGGGCTGCGGCTCCTCGCGCGCGAAATCGAGCGGAGCCGCAGTATTTGCGACAGTATTGCGCTTAAATTCGTAACGTCGCTCACCCTCTGCGTCTGATGACGTCACGATCAGGGCCTGGCAGATATGCCGTGGGCCGTCATACAGATCCACGAGCCCGCGCAAATTCTCGGCCTCGTCGCTGGCGAGCGAAAACCCAGTCTCCCAGAGCCGCAGCACGGGGAAGTATTTGTCCCCCGTTTCCACGCGCACGCGCGAGCGCCGCTTGGCTTGCTTGGTCCGCGCCTCTTCGAGGCCTTGCCGCACTTCATCAGACAGGTATGTCATGTCGTCGTCTCCATCCCCACCGGACTGTTACTTCTGGGAATTAGAGCGATTCCGTCAAGTGTGTAGTTGCAACAAGAGACGGTTAAATCTTTGCCTAGGCAGTGGATTTCTTCACACGCAGAATGTGCTCCTCCTTGGGGTCGTAAAGCGCGCTGTCCTTGAAGTCGGTGTGATCGGCCAGTGCGGGCCCCACGATGATGAGCGCTGTCCGCGTGATTTTGGCCGCGCGCACCTTGCTGCGGATATCGCTGAGCGTGCCGCGTAGAACGAGCTCGTCCGGCCACGAGGCGCGGTACACCACGGCCACCGGGCAGTCGGCCCCATAGTGCGGGATGAGCTGACGTTCGATCTCCCGCAGGTTTCGAATGGCCAGGTGAATGGCGATAGTTGTTTTGGAAATGGCGAAATTACTGAGGGTCTCCCCCTCAGGCATGCCTGTGGACTGCATGGACATGCGTGTGAGCACGATAGACTGCGCGATCTCGGGCACTGTCAGCTCCTGCCCCAGCGCGGCGGCAGCGGCCGTGTAGGCGGGGACGCCGGGGATGATTTCGTAGTCGATGCCGTCGCGTTTGAGCAGCCTGATCTGTTCCGCAATCGCGCCGTAAAGCGATGGGTCGCCGGAGTGCACGCGCGCCACGTCCTCCCCCCTGTCGCGGGCGGCGAGCACCTCTGCGTGGGTCTCCTCCAAGGTCATGGGTGCGGTGTCGAGCACCCGGGCCCCCTGTGGCGCGCCGGCCACAACCTCTGCCGGAACGAGCGAGCCTGCATAAAGGCAGACCGGGCAAGCAGCGATTCGCTTTGCGGCCTTGAGCGTGAGCAGATCAGGGTCGCCGGGACCCGCACCGATGAACCAGACCTTCACGAACTCACTCCTGACTTGCTGCGCTCTGTGGCGCTTTGAGATAAATCCCCGTCGATTTTACGCGCATAGCCGCGCGGCGTGTACATGCGCGGCCCTTCGCCCAGGTGTGCCAGCTTGGAATTCGAGGACCCGACGATAACGGTGGTGAGCATGTCGACCTCATCGACATCGAGCTGATCCAAACGCCGGTATCGGATGTCCTCCTCTGGGCGCCCCAGCGAGCTTGCCAGCATCACCGGAGTTTCGGGCGGGCGATGGGCCAGCAGGATATCGCGGGCCTCCGCCAACAGCGTGCGGCGGCGACGAGAGACCGGGTTGTAGAACGCAATGACAAAGTCGCCCTCGGCAGCGGCATGCAGGCGTCGCACGATGTCCGCGCGCGGGGTCAGAAGGTCGCTGAGCGAGATGGCACAAAAGTCGTGACCAAGCGGCGCCCCCGCCCGTGCGGCGGCCCCTTGCAGCGCCGACACCCCGGGGGAGCAAATGACGTCAACACGCCGTGCTGCGTCCGTGACCCCCTGATCCTCGGGCCCGCGGTCGAGCAGTTCGAACACCAACGCGCCCATGGCGTAGATGCCCGCGTCGCCCGAACAGACGAGCGCGACGTTGCGGCCTTCGCCTGCGCGTTCGAGCGCGTAGCGGCAGCGCGCCTCCTCCCCGCCGAGCGGGAAGTCGGAGCGGGCTTTGCCTGCGGCGAGGGGACCGAGTAGGTCGATATAGAGCCCGTAGCCCACGAGTTCTTCCGCGTCGGTGACGAGGCGCGACACCTCTGGCGTGCGCCAGCTAGCTTGGCCAGGGCCGATGCCCACCACAGACAGCCGCCCCCGCGCCCGCCCGTTCAGATCCGTGAGCGGCGCGGGCGCGTGGGCGATAGCAACGGTCGCTTGGGCCGTCTTGCGCTTGGGGCAGATAAGCGTGGCACCGGGCGCTTGGCTCAACGCGGATGCCTCGGACACCGAAGGCGTGCCGACCTCTGACCGCACAACATCCGACGGATTAGGAACCCGATCCGACACCTCTGAGAGTTGCTGCGCAGAAAAGAGCCGCAGTGGTGCGTCGAGCCCCCGCGCGAGATTGAGGATCGCGGGCTCGTCCGCCTTGAGCTCGATCGTGTTGACGGACTGCACAGCCGCAGGCGCAATCCCATGGTCGGCAAGCGCGGCGTGCACGAGGGTGCTGAGCTCCTCAGCCGGGCAATCGCGCGCGCACCCTACGCCGATGGTCACGGTCTGCGGCGCAAAGTGGAGAACACCCTCGGGCGCAGGATCGGTGCCACAGTGGATGGTCAGCGCGTCACCCTGCGGCAGATCGGCCAACCAGGCCGCCTGGGCCGCTGCATTGCCCGTGAGCGTGGCACCAGCCCCGGTCAGGAGCTGAGCCATCACAGACTTCGCCAGCTGCGGATTGGCCAGACGCCAGCCCGAGGGCGGCTCGTCCAGCGCGATGCCAAGCGACACGTCGCCCGCGGTCGTCACAGCCGCCGCAGCGCCCAGGATCGTGGCAACCTCCCGCGCGAGGCGGTTCGCGCCGCGGTGCCCGCCCAAAAGCGGGATCACATGGGCACCATCGTCAGAGACGCAGACAACCGGTGGCTCCGTCGTTTTGTCGACCAAAAGCGGCGCCACCGCGCGGATCAGGATGCCCGCGGCGCATACCCCGATGACTGGCACACCCGCCGCAAAGAGGTCGCGGGCATGATCCAGCGCGTTGTCGAACGCCACATCAGCGCCAGGCACCCGTCCCGCGCGGCCATGGAACGCCACGCCCAGCGCATCGGCCACCCGCCGCGCCGTACCCGCGCCGGAGCCTGAGACGGCAATAACAACTGGCGCTACAGCCATGGGTCAGCCCCTTTCGTGAGGAGGATCATAGAGAAATAGGGCGCAGTCTCCGGCGCCTCGGACAGCGGGCACACGACCTCCTGCGGGAGCGTCGCACGCTCCACATAGACCGCGTCGCTGAGGTAGCCCAGCGCGTCGATGATGCCGCGGATTTTGGCCAGGTGGCGCCCGACCTTCATGATCGCCACGCTTTCGGCCCCCTCGATGCGCTCGCGCAGCTCGGCCTCGGGTAAGGGACCGGGCAGGACAGTGACCCGCTCATTGCGGGCGGCGAGCGGCATACGCGCGCGCGCCGCGCAGGCGGTGACGCTGGTGACGCCCGGGACAATCTCGACCTCGAACCGGTCCGCGAGGCGGGCAAAGATATACATGAAAGAGCCGTAAAAGAACGGGTCCCCTTCGCACAGGCAGACCACATCCTGACCCGCGGCGAGCGCATCCGCGATCTGCGCGGCGCCCGCGTCATAGGCCCGCTGCGCTGGGGCGCGGTCGACGGACATGGGCACATCCATCACGATCTCCTGCGCGCCCGCGGGGATAAGCTCCGCCGCGATGGAACGCGCAAAGCTCGCCGCGCCGGCCAGCGTTGGGTACGCGATCACAGGCGCCGCCGCGATCAGCCGCGCGGCTTTGAGCGTCACAAGCTCGGGATCCCCCGGGCCCAGCCCCACGCCATACAGTACACCGCTCACAACCGGCGCCCCGCGCGCCGAAGGCGCGCGCCCCCTTTGGCCGAATGCGCGAGCATGAGGGGGAGGTGGGCGGGCCCGCCATCGCCGCCAAGACACCCTGTCCTAACGCGCCGCGCTCTCATCGCTTGATCATCCCCCATTGCGTCACCGGCATCAGCGGGCGCCAGCCCTTGTAAGGCCCAACAGCTTCGGCCCGGTGGACGCTGAGCTTGCAGAGCGTGCCGCCGTGCTTGGCATGGAGCGCGATCAGAACCGCCTCGCTTTCAAGCGTCACCGCATTGGCCACGATGCGGCCAAGGGGGCGCAGGGCGTCATAGGCCGCCTCAAACACCGCCTCGCTCAGCCCGCCGCCAATAAACACGGCGTCCGGCGCAGGCAGACCGTCGAGCGCTGCGGGCACCGCACCGTCGATCAGCTCCAACCGCGGCGCGCCCAGGGCGAGCGCGTTTTGGGCGGCCATGGCGCGGCGATCGGCGCGGGGTTCGATCCCTACGGCGCGGGCATAGCGCGCCGCGCGCATCCATTCGATCGCCACCGACCCGCACCCGCTGCCGATATCCCACAGAAGCGCGCCGCGCATGGGCATGAGCTTGGCCAGCGTCGCCGCACGGACCTCCTGCTTTGTCATCGTGCCGTCGCTCACGAACATCTCGTCCGGCAGGCCCGGCACCCGCGGCAAGAGCGCAGCATCGGGGTCGGCCTGGCAGTCCACGGCCAGCGTATTGAAGTCGGGCACGGTGTGGTCCCAACCCGCCGCCGTCCCATCAAACCGCGCCTCGCCCTCGCCGCCCATGGCCGCGAATACGGTCATGGCGGAGGCGCCAAAGCCACGCTCGGTTAGGAAGGCGGCGATCTGCCCGGGCGTCTCAGCACCCGTCGTCAGGATCAGCAGCTTCTGCCCCGGCTGGATAAAGGCGATCATCTGCTCCACCGGGCGGCCGTGGACGGTGAGCTGTTCGACATCGGCCATCGACCACCCCATCCGCGCTGCCGCCAACTGAAAGGCCGACACCTGCGGGTGGTAGACGATCTGGGCCGGGTCCATCTCCCGCCCGATCCGCGCGCCCACCGAGAACCAGAGCGGGTCACCGGTGGCCAGCACGACCACACGTCGCCCGCGCAGCCCGTCCAGCGTCGAAATCAGCGCGTCAAAGGGGGAGGGCCAGGCGATCCGCTCCGCCGTCACGGCGGCGCTCAGCGAATGGTGGCGGTCGCCGCCGATGATCACCTCCGCAGCCTCCACCACGGCGCGGGTGGCGGGCGTCAGACCGGCCATGCCGTCCTCCCCAATGCCCACGACGTGGAGCCAGGCCGCGCTCATGCGACACCACCCCCGAGGCCCGCAGACAGGGCGTTCACCGCCGCAGAGGCCATGGCCGAGCCGCCCCGCCGCCCGCGCAGCGCAAGGAACGGCACACCACGGGGGTTCGCGGCGAGCTCCGCCTTTGCTTCTGCGGCGCCTACAAATCCCACCGGCAGGCCCAGGATCACTGCCGGGCGCGGTGCACCAGCGTCGAGCGCTTCTAGCAGGTGAAAGAGCGCCGTGGGCGCATTGCCAATCGCCACCACGGCGCCGTCCATGTGGGGCCGCCACAGCTCCACCGCCGCAGCGCTCCGCGTCGTGCCAAGCTCCCGGGCCAGATCAGGCACGGACGGATCATTCAGCGTCACGATCAGCGGGTTATCCGCGGGCAGGCTGCGGCGGATGATGCCCGCGCGGACCATCTCGCAGTCACACAGCACCGGCGCGCCCGCAGCCATGGCCGCCTGCCCCGCCGCATAGGCATCCGCCGAAAAATCCAGACGGTCCGCGATTTCCACCATGCCGCAGGCGTGGATCAGCCGCGTCACGAGCGTGTCCATCCCGTCCGGGAACCGCCCCAGCCGCGCCTCGGCGCGCACGATGCCAAAGCTCTGCGCGTAGATCGCGGCAGGGTCTTTTTCATATGGCCGCATGGGTGGGGGCATGGGCGTCTGGCTCGTCCTTTCCATACCCGTCGCAGGCCCGGGTCACCGGGCGCGCTGTGACGCAGCCTGCCGTGCCCCCGGTCTGGGTCAGCGCGGCGCGGGCTCTCCGTTCGGGTGTAAAACCTCGTCTCCGCGCTCTTAGGCGCGTTCGCGGGCGCGGGCAATCGCAAGTTCGCGTATCACAGCGGCGCGAGAGGTGCGCACCCAGACATTGTCGCGCGGGGGAAACTGTCTATCTTTGCCCCATGCGTGTCGCCGCCACCTGCCTGGCCGCCCTCATGGCCCTTCCCGCCACTGCCGCGGACCTGTCGCTGATCGTGGATCGCAGCGACCGCGGGGTGGAGCTTTTTGTAAGATTCGCGACCGCGGATACCGAATCCCTGCTCGCACCCTTCCCCACCGGGTTCCTCGACGCTGACGGGCGCGTCGACATTGCGCCCTTTCAGGCTGGCACGTTCCATCACGGAGACGAGCTTTGGTCGGAGGTGGAGATGCGCGTGGCAGGCCACAGCGCCTTGGTGGAGGCGATGTCGATGATGGTCCATCCCGACAGCATCCCCGTCGATTTCAACGACCCCATCGACGGCTGGATCGCCATGGCGGTTTGCAATGTCACCGACCCCAACGCGCGCTTTGATCTGGGCGTCTTGTCCACCTACGCGGGCTTCATCGCGTGGGAGGTCGAAGGCCACGGCACGGTGGAGATCGACTTTCCCACCGAGGCGGAGATTGAGGTGACGGAGTTCTTGGAAGGCCGCGAAATCTCCCACGCCACGGTGGTGGCTGGGCCGGACGCGCCGCTGACGCTTGACGCTGTGACATCCTGGGAAAAGTGGCGCTTTTGGTAAAACCCGCGTCGCTCGCGCTACCGCTTCCGAAACGCAACTGAAACGAAAAACGGGGGCAACTGGCCCCCGCTTCTTTAGGTATCTGACAGTGCTTAGGCGCTTTCGTCGGCCAGCATCTTGTCGGCCAGCTCAAAGTAAGCCTGGGCGCGCTGGCGGGCTTTACCGCGGAAGCGTTCCTTTTTCAGGTCCTCGTAGTTGGCGGACACGTCACCCACGAGGATCAGGCCGATCATCCCAGCGGAGGAGTGCGGCTGGCACTCGTACATATAGGCGCCTTCGACGTCGATGGTCACTTCGACCTCTTCGTTGATCGTGCCTTTCCACTCGGTCCCGCCATCTGGCATCCACTTGTCGTTGGACTGGGCATTGTGGCCACGGTCGGTCGCAACGAACTTGATCGTGTCGCCTGGCATTGCGCGCACGACGGCAGGGTAGAAGACCTGGCGCTCTCTGGAGCTTTCCGGATCTTGGTTGAGCATCTGAACTTCGTGGGTCATCGGACCCTCTGCGTGGCTCTCAGCGCTCACGAGCGCGGGCACAGCTGTTGCGGTCAGTGCGCCACCCATCAGGGCGAGCTGTTCACGACGTGTGAGTTTCATTTCGTACTCCTTTGTATTCCGTTAGGCGAGCTAGGTGTGCTGGCCCATTCGTAAACCCCCGAGCTTGCTTTTTTTCCGCAGCGTCCTAAGCGACAGCATGCGCAAGGGCGCATTGTTGCCACAGATGGCTGAGCGCACCGACAAGCCGGTCGATCTCGTCATCCGAATGCAGCGGTGAGGGGGTAAAGCGCAAACGCTCCGTTCCCTTGGGCACCGTCGGGTAGTTGATCGGCTGCACGTAGATCGCGAACTGCTCCATCAGGTAGTCACTGAGCATGCGGGTTTTAACCGGGTCTCCGATGATGACGGGCACGATGTGGCTTTCGTTCCACATATGCGGGATGCCTGCGCGGTCTAACCCTGCGCGAAGACGGGCAACTTGGCGCTTTTGGCCCTCGCGTTCAAATGGGCTCACTTTCAGGTGAGCGATGGATGTCCGCGCGGCTGCCGCCACTGCAGGTGGCAGAGCCGTGGTAAAGATGAAGCCCGACGCAAAGGACCGGATGAAGTCACACATGGCCGCAGACCCGGTGATATAGCCGCCGACGCAGCCAAATGCCTTACCCAGCGTGCCTTCGATGATGTCGATCCGATGCGCGAGCCCGCGTTCTTCGCTCACGCCGCCACCGCGCGGGCCATACATGCCCACCGCGTGCACCTCGTCGAGGTAGGTGAGTGCGCCGTGCTTTTCGGCGACTTCGACGATCTCTTCCATGGGGCAGATATCGCCATCCATGGAATAGACGCTCTCGAACGCCACGAGCTTGGGCCGGTCGCCGACTGCGGCGAGCTTGCGATCCAGGTCCTCAGGGTCGTTGTGGTTCCAGATAACCTTGTCGGCCTTCGAATGCCGGATGCCTTCGATCATCGACGCGTGGTTCTGGCTGTCGGAAAAGATCACGACATCCTTGATCTTGGAGCCCAGCGTGCTGAGCGTCGCCCAGTTGGAGATATAGCCGGAGGTAAAGAGCAGCCCCGCTTCTTTCCCGTGCAGGTCCGCCACTTCGCGTTCCAAGAGCAGGTGGTCATGGTTCGTGCCGGAGATATTGCGCGTCCCGCCCGCGCCGGTGCCGCAGCGCGCAACGGCCTCCTGCATGGCCGCGATCACCTGCGCGTTTTGACCCATCCCCAGATAGTCGTTCGAACACCACACGGTGACGTCGCGAATGCCGTCGGGGCCATGGTTGGCCGCCTTCGGAAATTTCTCGCAGCAGCGTTCAAGCTCTGCGAAATAGCGGTAGTTCCCCTCCGCCTTAAGTGTGTCCAGCTCTGCCTTGAATAGTGCGTCAAAGGTCATGGCTTATCCTTGTCGTTGCGGGGTGGGTCTGGGCCCGTTGAGGGCCGGGCGCGGGTCATCGCGGTCGGGCATGAGCCAGCGCCAAAGCTTCGTATCTGCCAGCGGAAGGAGCATCATCCAGTGCTCGATGAGCGCGAGCCCCGTGAGCGCGGACAACAGTCCAAACGTCACCACCTCCTCCATGCTGGCGGCAGCAGCCAACCGGGAGACCCAGAGCGCGGTTGCGATGGACAAGATGATGATGGTGAGTGGAAACAGCCAGGACGGATCGCCCTGCCGAAAGTAAGACGGGATATGCGCGAGCGTCCGCGGCACGGCCTCAAGATTGATGCCGGGCACGCCGAGAAACAGGTTCAACTTCGCGAGCACCCGCGCGCCGTAAAGGATCCCAAAGGTCCAGGGCGCCATGGCATTCACCGCCCCTGTCCCGGCCCAGATCACATAAATCAACGCCGCTAGTAGCAATAGCTCGTGCCAGGCCACCGCCCACCACGCCGCCCAAAGCCGCTCTGCCCCCTCAGCCCCGGCACGCAACGGGCCCCGGTTCGGCCCCGTGATCACGCCAGACATGAACGACAGCTCAATCCAGCCCCACAGCGCCAAAGCCGCAAAGAACCCGCCATAAAGCCCCCAAAGGCTTGCATCCTGCGCAGCCACGGCCACGCCCACGAGCCCAAAGGCCAAGAATGGCAATCCCCAAAACACAAGCGACAGCTGCGCCCGCGGCCCCGCCAAATCCGCCCGCCGGACGGCCAACAAAATGACGCCGGTACCAATCCACCACGCCATCAACGCCACAAAGACAGAGATCACAGCCTGCCCCACCGCGTCCCTTTCTTTCGTCCACAAATACTTTGGGGGGGCGAGGGGGGCAAAGCCCCCCAACCGCGCGCGCCGCGCGCGCCCCCTGAAATCGCATCACCCATCAGTAGCACGGCTCCAAACGCGTGGTCGCAGGCACGTCGTGGTGCACAACCGGAATGGTGTAGAGCGACAGGAACGCCGAGGCCGCTTTCGCAGACCCCGCCAGGTTTCCAAAGAAACCTGCCACGCCGCCGCGCTTCTTGGCCGCTGCAACCTGACGCGACGCCGCTTCCATGCGCCGCAGCGCAGGCTTCCAGCGTGGATGCTCGATATCGAGCGTAAATGGGAAGATCTGCTTGGTCAGCTCCGAGGTCTTCTTGAACACCTCCTGGCCGTACCATTCCTCATCGACACCCAGTGCCGCGTGGAACGCAGGCCGCTGATGATCGCGCACCCACATCGTGGAATAGACCGCGGTAAGGAAGAACTTGATCCACCAGCGATTGACGCCCGAGGTCAGCTTTGGGTCCGTCTTCATGAGCAGCGCGAAGGCCTCGCCGTGGCGGAACTCGTCATTGCACCATTCCTCGAACCACTTGAAGATCGGGTGGAACCGCTTGTCGGGGTTCGCCTGCAGGTGGCGATAAATAGTGATATACCGCGCATAGCCGATCTTTTCGGAAAGATAAGTGGCGTAGTAGATGAACTTCGGCCGGAAATAGGTGTATTTCTTCTGCTGGGTCAGGAAGCCCAGGTTCACCTTGATCCCCGCCTCGCGCAGCGCGTCATTGATAAAGCCCGCATGGCGCGCCTCGTCCCGCGCCATCAGCTGAAAGAGCTTCGTGATCTCCGCATTCGAGCCCCGGCGCTTCATCTCTTTATACAGCACACAGCCCGAAAACTCTGCCGTGCACGACGAAATCAGGAAGTCGATGAACTCCGCCTTCAGCTTGGGCTCCATACCGTCCCAGTCGATCTCGTCCCAATCGGCATTCTTCTTGAAATGCCCGCGGTTTGGGTCGGCCTTCATCTCAGCGATGAGCGGGTCCCACTCGTCGCGGATACCTTCGACGTTGATCGCGTCCATCTCGTCGAAATCGGTGGTGTAGAACCGCGGCGTGAGCAGCGTGTCCTGCATCGCGATCTCGGTCGCTTCCTCGTTTGTCTTCGCCGCACCGCGCTTGGCGATCTCGCTAACTTCAGGCACCTCGTTTGTGCCATGCAGCGACGTATCAGAGTGATTGCCGTTCAGGCCCTTTGGGTTCTGGACGTTCATGACATCACCTCCTCGCTGAACGAAAACTCGCAGAGCTCCATGAACTCCAGATCGCCGGTGGAGCGCGTCCACAGACGTTCGAGCCAGGAGGCGCGTGTGATCGTGGCGGTGCGGGTTTCTTCGACCACCTCGCCATAGGCGGCCATGATCTCGTCGCCATGGACGAGCACGCTGTCGCCCGGGTGGACGACGGCGCCGTTGTTAAACCGGACATGGGCGCTCAGTTCTTCGAACCGGTGGCTCACGGTCACGGTGCAGGGGGCGGTTTCCCTGTCGCGTGTGAATAGTCCCATTTTTCCAACTCCTCTTGGATCAGGTGGTTAGTTGGGCAAAAGCCCGGCGAAGACGGCGACGTTGTCCCGGCCATAACCATGAAGCTCGATGGCGAGCCCGGATGCGTCGTCGATGATGTCGATGCGGCCCGTGTCGCGGCGCACGAGCGTCAGCGGTGCGCTCATATCCGTGCGTGTCACGATGCGGCGGCGTTCCACGGCTTGGCCGATCGCGCCGACAAAGCCAGCCTTGTAGTCGCTCGACGCGACCAGCTGTTCGCCACCCTCGCCCGAGACGATGTAGCTGCCGCGATCCGCGCCGGGGCTCAGGTAAATCACGCGCTCTGCCACAACCGGCGGCTGGGTGGGCACGCCCACGAGCGGGCGGTCGGTGAAGCGGGCAAAGGCCACGAGCGCGACAGACACCAGCGCCAGGCCAAACATCGCCCGCACGAGCACGAGCGGGATCATCTCCCGGTCGCGCTTGGCAAGCTTGCGCTGCTCCTGGGCGAGCGTCGTGTGGTGGTTGAGATCAGTCATTCGTCTTACTCCGCTGGGACCGCCGCCTCACCGCCGCCGCCTTGGGCGGGCGCGTTGGAGGTGACTTTTATGGAGGAGGGTTCAGAAACCCGCGCTTCCGCTGCAGTTGCCAGAATCTGGGCGACTTTGGCGGCGTCAGGAATGCAGCGGAGCGCGGGTTCCGGTCTGGCCCAGCGCCGGGGGCGCTTGTGGGGCCAGACCATAAGACTGGAGACTTTGTTGTCGCCCCCAAGCTCAATGGCGATGGTGCCGGTCCCGTCCTTGCGGGTTTCGACACTGGCGTTTTCAATCCACTGGTAGGGCAAGTTCAGCGTGATCGGGAGCGCTGCTCCGATCCGCATCACGACACGGCGGTTTGTCAGGGTATAGACCGTGCCGCGCACCTGCAGCCACGCCAGACCCAGGATCACCAGGGCCGCAGCGACGGCAAGCACCACCAGCGGGAGCCCATGGCCGAGTGCGACGGCCATGGAATTGTCAGCAGAGGACGCCAAGATGCGCCAGACCGTGACGACCGCGAAATAGATCAGCACCCAATCGAGCCAGAATGCCTGCCGTGCGAACGGCAGCACTTTGGGGCGCCCCTGCCAGAGGATCTCCTCTCCCTCTGGCAGCGCCTCGGGCAGCCCTGGGGCGTGCTCGAATGCGAAATCTTTCGCGACCTTCACTTGCATCGTCTTTCCTCCGTGTGCGGACTGAGGGGCGAGGGCTTAGAGCTGTGGCTCAAGCCGTTTGGGGGAGGCGTAAAGCGTGCCGCCACCGTAGTAGGCGGAGATCTTTTCCTCCTCGAGGAGCGTCACTTGCGTGGGGGAGGCCGTCGTAGGCACGCCTGCAAAATTCGCCTCAAAGAGCGACCGAACGACCACGCGGTCGCGCTTGATGACGGCGAATGTCATCGGCACCAGCCGCTTGCCGCCACCCAGCTCGGTGGTGAGCTCGATCTCCAAGTAACGGACGAGCTGTTCAGGCTCATCGATCCACATGTCGGTGATGACACCCACGGGCTCACCGTCGCCGGATTGGACCGTCAACCCGCGCGGGTCACGGCCAGCAGAGACGACGAATGCGTCAAGCTTTGCCATGGGCACGATCTTTGGGTGCCCCTTGCCGTCAAGCTCGGGCACATCGCGGCGCGGCGCCCAGGAGGCTGGCCCAACACCATCGGCCATCGGGTCGCCGGTTGGCACAAAGGGCGAGCCTTTGGACGGGTATTCCTGCTCCATCGCGAGGTTCTCGCGGCGGTGGCTGTCTTCTTGTTCCTGGCTCGGCACCGTGACTTCACCGCGGCCATGGGGCAGCTTGAACGTCTTTGGCGATGGCAGCGGGAATGGCCCCTGGTTCGACGGCGACCCGTCGTCATTTTCCAGCGGATACCCTTCGCGCATGTTTTCCGTTTGCAGGTAGTAGATCAGGAAGGCGAAGAAGCCCCAAAACGCCCAAATGGACACAGAGGCGAGATCGACGTTCCCCCAGAATTCAACTCCGACCATGGTGTATTCCTTTCGTGGTCAGGTGGGGAAATCGGCCAGGCCAATACGGCCGCCGCTATCCCCAGAGGTTGTTGATGAAGGTGAGGAGATGCCCCGGTGCCGCGTGAGCGGACCCAGAGCGATCAGGGTTGCGAACATCAGACCGATTTCAATGTGGTAGACCACAGAGTAGCCGGTTGCGGGATCGGCCAGCGCTTCGCCTAGATAGCCCGAAGCGCTGACAGAATTGACGAGGTCCCTCAGGGTCCCTCCGATAGCGATGGCAAGGCCCGCCGCCGTGGCCTGCGCGGCGCCCCAGGCACCAAGCGCGAGGCCGCGCCCTGCGAGGCCCTCCGCAGGCATGGTCATGGCCGCCGTGAGCGTGGCGACAGCAAAGAGGCCGCCGCCAAAGCCGATGAGCCCTGCACCGATGAAGAACAGGAGCCCGGAATTAAGAGGCGCGGCAAAGATCACAGCGCTAAATGCGGCAAGCCCCGCCACCAGCGCCCAGCCCGCCATGCGGTAGGGGTTGCGCCCCTGCGCCAAGCGCCGCGCGGCAAGCGCGAAACCCGCGAGAGCCCCAGCCGCCCACATGGCCGTCAAGAGCGTCGTGGACGACACGCTGAGCCCCAGAACTTCACCGCCATAAGGCTCCAGCAGCACGTCCTGCATGTTAAACGCCATGGTCCCAAGGAACACGACCACGAGCAGCCGCCCGGCCGCGCCACCGCTGGCAAAATCGGCCCAGGCGTCGCGGAATTTCGGTCGCGGCGCCTCGCGTTCCTCTTTGCTCATGGGCGTCACGCGCTCTTGTTTCCAAAGCGCGATGACATTGAGCACCATGGTGACGACGGCGGCCCCTTGGACCACCTGCACCAGGCGCAACTCGCTAAAGTCCCGCAGCAGCCACCCCACGACAACAGCGCTCAACGCCATGCCAATGAGGAACATGACGTAGAGCAGCGCCACGACCCGCGGGCGCGTCTCCTCCGTCGCGCGGTCAGCTGCGAGCGCGAGCCCCGCCGTCTGCGTCATGTGCATTCCGAGCCCGGTGAGCAGGAACGCAAGCGCGGCACCCACTTCCCCCGCCCATTCCGGCCCGATCTCCTGCTTACCTTCGCCGAGGATCAAGAGCGCCATGGGCATAATCGCCAAGCCGCCAAACTGATAGAGAGTGCCGAACCACAGGAACGGAATGCGCTTCCACCCGAGCGACGACCGGTAGGTATCCGACCGGAACCCCAGCAGCGCGCGGAACGGCGCAGAGACAACGGGCAGCGCAATCATCACCGCCACGATCCAGGCCGCGACGCTGAGCTCCACGATCATCACGCGATTGAGCGTCCCCAGCAGCATCACCGCCGCCATCCCCACCGACACCTGGAACAGCGACAGGCGCAAGAGCTGCTTGAGCGGCAACTCGTCCGACACCGCGTCGGAGAACGGCAGCATCCCGATGGTGAACTTGGTCAGGGGGTGACGCTCTTTAGCCATTGCGCCACTCCATGCAGGTCGATGTGTAAAAGCCGCTGCGCACCGTGTGGATGGCGCGGCTGCCGGTGGCGCCTTCCAGCCGTGCGATGTTCTGCGGGATCATCACAGGGCTACGGTCGCGGCGCGGGAAAAGCTTCCCCGCATACCAGAACGCCATCAGAAACGCGGAACGCGGCGCGACGGTGTATACGATTTGCGGTGCTATCTGCCCAAGCGAGCCCAGCGCGCGCGCTAGGTCCGTCGGCGTGTAGTAAATCAGACTATCCATGGCGAAGACCGCGTCAAACGCCCCGCGATCCGCCAACATATCGCCCGCTGCAAAGGTCACACGGTCCCGCAGATGGGCAGGTAACCGATCCTCCGCGATCTTGATAAGCGATGGCGAGATATCGACGGCCACAACCTCCGCCCCTGCCTCCGCCAGGGCCTCCGTCGCGAGGCCCGTGCCGCAACCCGCATCAAGCACCCGCTTGCCGCGCAAATCACCAAGTTGGGCAATCATCGTCGCGCGCATCTCATCCCGCCCCGCGCGCACGGTCGCGCGCACCCGGCTGACCGGCGCGTCGGACGTCAGCTGCTCCCACGCTTTGGTCGCGGTGCGGTCGAAGTAGTCTTCAACCCGGGTTAGGGTGGACGCGTATGTGGGCGCGCGCGACATCAGTCGAACCCAAGCAGCTCAAAGATTTCGCGGTCGGGCAGCGGCGCAGGCGCGAGCGCCTCCGTCCCGTCCCAAAGCGACTGCGCCAGCCGGATATATTCCGCACGGCACATCACGATGTCTTCCTCGTCGGGCATCTCGAACAGCGTCTTCTTCTTCAGACGCGAGCGCCGGATGGCATCTAAGGCGGGCATATGCGCGATGCGCTTAAAGCCCACCTTGTCGCAGAAGCGGTCGACCTCCTCGGTCGTCTCCGACCGGTTCGCCACGCACCCTGCGAGCCGCACCGAATAGTTCTTCGACTTCGCCTGAACGGCGGCAATGATGCGATTCATGGCGTAAATGCTGTCGAAATCATTGGCGGTGACGATCACCGCCCGGTCCGCGTGCTGCAAAGGCGCCGCAAAGCCACCGCACACCACGTCGCCCAAGACGTCGAACAGCACGACATCGGTGTCTTCCAGCATGTGGTGCTGCTTGAGCAGCTTCACCGTCTGCCCCACGACATAGCCGCCACAGCCCGTGCCCGCAGGCGGGCCGCCAGCTTCCACACATTTCACGCCGTTGAAACCTTCGGTCACGAAATCCTCGGGCCGCAACTCCTCCGCGTGGAAATCCACGTCTTTGAGGATATCGATCACCGTAGGCTGTAGATGCCCCGTGAGCGTGAACGTCGAATCATGCTTGGGATCACACCCGATCTGCAGCACCCGCTTGCCCAGCATCGAAAACGCGGCACTCAGGTTCGATGAGGTCGTCGATTTCCCGATCCCGCCCTTGCCATAGACCGAAAACACCTTCGCGCCCTCGATCACGGTGGACATGTCCTGATGCACCTGAACGGAGCCCTCGCCATCCTCGCCCCGCAACACAGGGGGCGCACCAAGGACCGGCGCCTTTACCCCCGCGGCCTTCCGCAGGAGCGACCCGGGGGCCGCCTCCCGCGCTTTCAGGCCGCGCTGCTCGCGCATATTTGCGCGCGCCGCGGGGGGCAACTTGTGGTCATCATACGGGCTCATTGGGCCACCTCCGGCAGGGCCATGACCCCACCTTTCTTTCGTCCAAAAATACTTCGGGGAGTGTGAGGGGCTGGCCCCTCACTCCCGTCGGCGCGATATGTGCATCGGTCGATCATTCTGCCGCGATCCCTTCGAGCCGGTCTTCCAATGCGTCAGCAGCATCCTGGAGCGCCTCCAAGGTGGCGGCGTCCGGCTGCCAATACTCACGGTCGGACGCTTCCAGCAGCCGCTGCGCCATGCGCACCGACGCCTGCGGATTGAGCTTTGAGAGCCGCTCGCGCATCTCGTCATCGAGCACGAAGGTCTCCGAGATCCGCTTATAGACCCACGGGTCCACCTCACCCGTCGTGGCCGACCAGCCCAGCGTGTTCGTCACCTGCGCCTCGATCTGGCGCACGCCCTCGTGGCCATGCTTCAAAAGCCCCTCGAACCACTTCGGATTGAGCGACCGCGTCCGCGTCTCCAGTGCCACCTGATCTTTCAACGTGCGCACCTTGGCGGCCCCCGTCGTCTGGTCGCCGATATAGACCGCAGGCCCTTCGCCCCCCTTCGCGCGCTTCACCGCGCGGGCGATCCCGCCCAGCGTGTCGAAATAATGGTCCACCGTGGTGACGCCGAGCTCGACACTCTCCAGATTCTGATAGGCCACATCGACGTCGCTCAGCGCATCATCGAGCAATTCGCGCTTCGACGCCGCTTTTCCGTCCATGCCGTAGGCAAAGGATTTCCGCGCCTGATAGGCGTCCGCGAGCTCATCCTCGTCATCAAAACCGCCCTGATCGACGAGGATATTGACGTTCGACCCATAGGCGCCCTCGGCATTGGAGAAGACACGCAAGGCCGCCTCTTCCATGGCGCAGCCGGTCTTCGCCGCATAGGCCAGCGCATGGGCGCGGACGTAATTCTGATCCTCGGGCTCATCGGCCGTGGCACATTTGAACGCCGCCTCCGCCAGCATCCGCGTCTGCAAAGGCAGGAGGTCGCGGAAGATGCCCGACAGCGTCATCACGACATCAATCCGGGGCCGCCCAAGCTCGGCCAGCGGGATGAGATCCGCGCCCGAGAGCCGCCCAAACGCATCAAACCGCGGCTTCGCGCCCATCAGCGCCAGCGCCTGGGCAATCGGGCCACCGTCGCTCTTGATATTGTCGGAGCCCCAGAGCACCAGCGCCACCGATTTCGGCAACACCTCCTGCGCGTCCAAGAGCAGCTCCGCCTGCGCCCAGCCATCACGCACGGCAAAGGCAGTGGGCATCCGGAACGGATCAAAGGCATGAATGTTGCGGCCTGCAGGCAGCACCTCGGGCGACCGGATCAGGTCCCCCCCGGGCACCGGCGCAATGAACCGCGCCGACAGCGCCCGCATCAGCCCCGCCATCTCGTGGTCACCGGCGAGCAGCGCGCGCGTCTCCTCCGTGTACTCCGGGCAGACCTGCGCGTAATCCTCAAGCTCGGCCTCGGTCGGCGCACGGCCCAGAACATGCAGCCCATCGGGGATCAGCGCATCCTCGGTCTCCAGCAGCGCCAGCCACAGATCCTCCGGCGCGCCGGTCATATCCACGGCCCCGGCCTGATCGGCGATCAGCTCCGCGAGACCGTCACGCTCGGCCCCATCTTCCATCCCGCGCCAGCGCGTCAGGCTGTCCTTGAGCTCGGAGAGCCCTTTATAAAGCCCCGACGTCGCCAGTGGCGGCGTCACATGGGTGATCGTGACCGCGTTCGAGCGCCGCTTCGCCAGCGTGGCCTCCGACGGATTGTTGGAGGCATAGAGGTACACATTCGGCACCTCGCCAATCAGCCGGTCCGGCCAATCCCAGCGCCCCAGCCCGGCCTGCTTGCCCGGCATGAACTCCAACGCGCCATGCATCCCGAAATGCAGCAGCACATCCGCCTGATGCGTATTCCGCAGCCACAGATAGAACTGCGTGAACGCGTGCGTCGGCGCGAACCCTTTTTCGAAGAGGAGCCGCATCGGATCCCCCTCATAGCCAAAGCTCGGCTGCACCCCGACAAAGACGTTCCCGAAATTGGCACCCAAGATGAACACACCCTGCCCATCCGACTGCACCTTGCCCGGCGCGGGGCCCCACACGCTCTCGATGGCATTCAGCGTCGGCGTGTGGCGCACAATGTGATCCGCGCTTACCTTGTCGGCGACATTGGCCTCTTGCCCATAGAGCCCAGCATTCCCGCGCAACACGGCCTCGCGCAGCGCATCGACGCTTTCGGGCGGATCGATCTGGTACCCTTCGGCCTTGAGCCGGTGGAGCGTGTTATGCAGGCTCTCGAACACGCTCAGATAGGCCGCAGTGCCCACCGCGCCCGCGTTCGGCGGAAAACCAAAGAGCACGATCCCCACCTTCTTGTCGGCATTGCCCAGCCGCCGCAGCCGCGCAAGGCGTGCGACCTTCTCGGCGAGGACATCGATCCGCTCCTCACAGGGTGCCATGGCGCGGTCTTCGGCGCGGCCACTGTGGCTGTCGTGGCGCCCGGCAAACACGGTCGGGTTCGTGGCCCCGTCAATTTCGGGCAGGGCGATCAGCATCGTCGTCTCAACCGGACCCAACCCCTGGGGGGAGGCATCCCATTGTTCCAACGTCTGAAATTCCAAGGGATGAGCCGCGATATAGGGCACGTCTAGCGCCTTGAGCGCCGCAACAGCCGCATCGCTGTCGTTGTAGGCAGGCCCGCCCACCAGGCTGAAGCCGGTCAGGGACACCAGCGCATCGATCCCGTCGAAATAGGCATCCATCGCCGGACGCCCGTCGAGCCCCCCGGCAAAGGCCGGGATGACCCGCATCCCGCGCGCCTCGAACGCACGAATCACGGCGGCATAATGCGCGGTGTCCGAGGCCAGCACATAGGACCGCAGCATCAGCAGCCCCACGGTCGCCACAGGCGCTGCGGGCGCGGGCAAATCGGAAAGCTCAGTGGTGATCCCAAGCCCGGGCAGATCCGGGTGGTATAGCGCCACATCCGGGTAATCGACGGGGGCCGCAGCCTCACCCGCCTCGAACCGGTCCCCGGCATAGCGGCCCACGAGGAACCGGATCATCTCCCGCACGTTGTCGTCGGAGCCGCCCAGCCAGTATTGCATCGACAGAAAATAGGCGCGCAGGTCCTGCGCCTTGCCAGGGATGAACCGCAGGATTTTAGGCAACCGCCGCAGCACCTTCATCTGGCTTTCGCCATTGGAGCGCGCGGATTTTTTGGGTCTAAGCTTCTTCAGCAGATCCATGGCAAGAGATGACGGCGCGGACATATCCAGATCGCCGATCTTCGTCAGGTTCACGATGGCCTCGTCACTCACAAGACCCAGACAGGCATCAAGCGCAGGCCGCCGCGCGGCGATGTCGCCCTGAATGGGGCGCACATGCTCTTCGAGGAAGAGTAGGTTCGCGACCACGATATTGGCCTCGGCCACAGCCGCCTTTGCCTCTGCCAGCGCCTCCGGGTCCTCGCCCCAGGTCGCTGCCGCGTGGATCGTCACGTCGAGCCCCGGAAACTCCGTCGCCAGCGCAGGCATCGCCCGCGCCGCCGGACCCGCCGCATGGTGGTCCAGCGTCACGATGCAAACGCGGTAGGGGGCTGGCTCGAAACTATCGCGCATAGTGAGCCTTCGCCTCGTAGAGCGTATCGACGCTGATCTCGGTCACGCCCTGCATTTCAGCGTAGGCTTCCGTGTTCCGCTTGGCCTTCCCCCGTACGAAAAACGGGATCTTCTTGAGCTCCTTCTCAGCAGCCGCCGCCCAGACAATGGACCCGTCCGTCTGAACTTCCGGGAGCGACACCCCCTCGTTCCTTTGGCCCTCAATACCTCCGCCGGAGGCATCCGGGGCTTCAGCCTCCACAGGTTTCAGATCAATTTTCCCACCGTGATGGCTCGCGCCATTGTCATCGTGGAACTCGAAATCCTCGCGGAACATGTGCAGCAGATGCTCTTCGAGCCCCATCACCAGCGGATGAACCCAGGTGTCAAAGATCACATTGGCACCCTCGAACCCCATCTGGGGGGAGAAGCGCGCGGGGAAGTCTTGCACGTGGACGGGGGCAGAAATCACGGCGCAGGGGATGCCCAGACGCTTGCCGATATGCCGCTCCATCTGGGTGCCGAGGATCATCTCGGGGGCAAGCTCCATGCACGCTTGCTCCACCTCCAGATAGTCCTCGGTGACGTAGCAGGGCACATCGATCTCGCGGGCGAGCTCGCGGATGTCGCGCGCCATTTCGCGGTTGTAGCAGCCGATGCCCACGACTTCGAAGCCCATCTCCTCCCGCGCGATGCGGGTGGCGGCGCGGACGTGGGTGCCGTCGCCAAAGATGAACACGCGCTTACCGGTCAGGTAGTTGGAGTCCACGGATGCCGACCACCATGGCAACCGCAACCGGCTGGCGTCGGGCGTGTCAGTGATCCCCGTGATCGCCTGCACCTCCGCAATGAAATCGCGGGTCGCGCCGACGCCGATGGGCACGGTCTTGGTGTAGGGCATGCCCAGCTCCCGCTCCATATAGCGGCAGGCGGCCTCACCGGTTTCGGGATACATCAGCACATTGAAGTGCGCGGCGCCGAGCCAGGTCAGGTCGGTGGGCGTCGCATTGAGCGGCGCGACCACATTGGTCTGAATGCCCATCTCCCAGAGCAGCCGCGTGAGTTCTTCCACGTCGTCACGATGGCGGAAGCCCAGCGCCGTGGGGCCGATCAGGTTGCAGGTGATCTGGTCCGTCTTTTCCACCGGCCCGGCCAGCGCGCGGACGATCTGGAAAAACGTTTCATCCGCGCCAAAGTTTTCCTTGCGGGAATAAGACGGCAGTTCCAGCGGGATGACGGGGATGCCCAGATCCATCGTCTCTGCCAGCCCGCCGGGGTCATCCTGAATGAGCTCTGCCGTGCAGGACGCGCCCACGATGATCGCCTCGGGCTGGAACCGCTCCACCGCATCGCGGCAGGCATCTTTGAACAGATGCGCGGTGTCCGCGCCCAGATCGCGCGCCTGAAAGGTCGTGTAGCTCACCGGCGGGCGGTGGTTGCGCCGCTCGATCATGGTGAACAGCAGATCGGCATAGGTGTCGCCCTGCGGCGCGTGCAGAACGTAGTGCAGCCCCTTCATCCCCGTGGCCACGCGCATCGCGCCCACATGGGGCGGGCCCTCATATGTCCAGACGGAGAGCTTCATTCGGCGGCCTCCATGCGGTTGGGATGCATGGTGCGGATGAGCGCGCGGCGCCGCAGCGGGCGCGCAAAGAGCGCGGCGAGGTCGCCCGCCTGCTCGTAGAAATGGACCGGCGTGAAGACGAGCTCGATCGCCCATTTCGTCGTCAGCCCCTCGGCCTCCAGCGGATTTGCGAGGCCCAGACCGCAGACGGTGATGTCGGCACGCGCTTCGCGGGCACGGTCGAGCTGCAGGTCCACATCCTGCCCTTCGGAGATCACAGGCCCCGCGGGAATCAGGTCGAGGTCGGGGCCGACAATCTCCTTGGTGATGTAAGGCTGGCCGATCTCCAGCGCCTCCATCCCGCATTCGGTGGTCAAAAACCGCGCCAGCGGGATTTCGAGCTGGCTGTCGGGGAAGAAAAAGATCGACCGCCCGCTCAGGTCCTTGGCCGCGGCGGCGACAGCCTTGCGGGCGCGCGCGCGCGGGGCGTCCGTTACCGCGGCAAAGCGATCTGCCGGCACCCCGTATTCATCCGCGATCACCTGGAGCCAGGCGGTCGTGCCAGCCTCCCCAAAGGGGAAAGGTGCGCTCAGGTGTTTTGCCCCACGCTGCACCAGGGTGGCGTGGGTTTCCCCCAGGAAGGGCTGGGTCAGGATAAAGCGGGTCTTTGGCCCTACGGCGGGGTGATCGCCCGCCCGCGCGGCGGGCAGGACAGCGACATTTTCGATGCCAAGCCCGCCCAAAAGGCCACGCATCTGATCTTCGACCACGTCGGGCAGTGCGCCCACAACGACGAGCCCATCGTCCTGGGTTTCCGGCAATTCCCGCGCCAGGGCCGCAAGGCAGCTATCCTCGCCCTGGGTGAATGTCGTCTCGATCCCCGACCCCGTGAAGTTCACCACCTGGACAGTCGGGGCGTAAACTTGGCTCAGCCGTTCAGCGGCCCGCGCGAGGTCGAGCTTGATGACCTCCGACGGGCAGGAGCCCACGAGGAACAGCTGGCGAATGTCAGGCCGCCTTGACAGTAGACGGTCCACTTCACGGTCGAGCTCGTCTTGGGCGTCGGCCATCCCGGCGAGGTCCTGTTCCTCCAGGATCGCGGTACCAAAGCGCGGCTCGGCAAAGATCATGACGCCCGCAGCGGATTGCAGCAAATGGGCGCAGGTGCGCGAGCCGACGACCAGGAAAAACGCGTCCTGCATTTTGCGGTGCAACCAGATGATGCCGGTCAGGCCGCAAAAGACCTCGCGCTGGCCGCGCTGCTTGAGCACGGGAACGTCCCGGCACCCGCCGCGGGCGGGGGTCCCGCCGGTTGTGGTGAAGTCCTTCATTCTGCGGCCCCGCTCGCGCTCGGCGCTGCATGGGCAGTCAGGATAATGGTGGCCTGCTCAGCGACGGGCTTGGGCGCGGCCGCAGTGGCACTCGGCGCCTCAACTGCGGCACGCCCGGCATCGAGCCGCGCCTGGCGCAGCTTCCAGATGAACTGACCTGCATTGACCACGTAGAATGCGTAGGCCGCGAGGGCGATCAACATCTCCCCCGTGGGGCCAAGCGCGGCGGAGTAAAGCGCCCAAAGGTAGGCGGTATGGAGCGCGATGACCGCAAAGGAAAAAACGTCTTCCCAAAAGAACGCATCGGCAAAAAGATACTGGCCAAACACGACCTTTTCCCAGATCGCACCGGTGACCATGATCAGGTAAAGAAACGCGGTTTTGGCGAGGATGGACTGCGTCGCGATCTCGTAGCCCGCGCCCGTCATAAGGTAGCGCACCACCAGCGCCAGAGACACCAAAAACACCAGAAACTGCACCGGCGCGAGCACGCCCTGGATGAACGTCCAGACGGTGGCGTCACGACGGGCCCGCTCTGCGGCGGTGTAAAGTGGTTTGCGACGCTCAGCGCCGAATTCAAGACGCGCAGCGGCGCCCTGCTCTTGGATTGACATGCTCCGACTCCCTGACAGGCCGTGCAGGTCGACGCTAGGGCGGCCCCAGCAGAGTGTCAAGCAAAGCTTACACTTGATAAGTTTACAGATGCGCTACATGAGAACTCATATCCTTGCGAACTCACGGCCCGTCACACTCTCCCGGGCTGCGCAAGCGCTCTACGAGACAAGCTGGATGGAGGTCCGAGTTGGAACGACCTATGTCAATTCTTTTTGACATTTCCCGCCCCGTGCGGGACACTTCGTCAGCGGGGGTGAATGCCCATCGGGAAAGCCAGACGAACGGGCCGGTTCCCGAGGCGCTCACCAGGAGGATTGAGGAGATGACCAAAGGCCCGACAGAGGGCCGCTCGAGCGACGCGAGGGGGGCGGACCAGACGACCGGCTCCACCACGCACGAGGGCCCTCGCGCGAAAAGCGCGGTGGAGGCATTTGCATCGCAAGTGCTTACTCTTGTTGCGGCCAATGCTCAGGCGCCTGCTCCTACCCCCCGTGAAGATCTTATCGAAGCTTTGATGGCTGCGGCGTTGACCATGGAAAACGCCGCCCAGGAACGCATCTACGCGCTCTTTTCGAACGCCGGTATTTCCAACGCCGATGTCGTGGACCTGTACCTGCCCGAAGTAGCCCGGCGCCTCGGCGCTGCTTGGTGCGAGGACGAGATGAGCTTTGCCGATGTGACCATCGGCTCCTCGCGGCTGCAAGCGTGCATCCGCGACCTGCGTGCGCCCCAAGTGACAGACAGCACTGCAGCCCATGTGCTGATCGTTGTCCCAAAGGACGCATACCACACGCTGGGCGCCAGCGTGGTGGCCGACCAGCTGCGCAGGCTGGGGGTCGCCCCCAAAATGGCGCTCGGCCTAAGCTTAGTCGAATTGGCTGAGCTGTTGGAAAGCCACGACTTTAATGCCGTAATGATCTCAGCTGCGGCAAGCGAAAGGCTTGAAAAGCTCCGGGACTTGGTGAACTGTGTCAAAACGGCTTCCCATGCTGATGTGCCCGTCATTGTTGGCGGGACGGTGACAGACAAAGACACGGATATCAGAACGCTCACCGGTGCAGACTACGTATCGAATAACCCAGAAGAGGCGTTGCGCGCATGCGGATTGACGATCCCAATGCTCGCCGTAGAGCCGCCCGGTTACAGGGGCTAGACGGCGATGAAGACGAAAGTGGTGTGGAGTTCGGACCCGTGACGTCGCGTGGGATGAAATACTGGTCCACCGGCGCGATCCCTTTGATCGCTCCAGAAATCTTGGGCAGCATCATTTCATCCGCCTCCGATTTGTCGCTGGTGATCTCTGACGACGGCGCAATCCTCACGGTTTTGGTCAATCCCGAAAGCAAGGCCTTTGGCGGGCTGGAGCACTGGGAGGGCCGCAATCTGCGCGACTTCCTGACACCAGAAAGCGTGCCAAAACTCGACGCCAAGCTCACGCAGCTTGAAAGCGGAAAACCCGGCCGCCCGGTGGAGCTGAACCACGAGGATGGCGGCATCTGGGAATTCCCCATTCGCTACACATTCCACCGAATCGCTCCCGATGGGGCGCTTTTGATGCTGGGGCGCGACCTGCGTCCGATCGCGGAAATGCAACAACAGCTGGTGAAAGCGCAAATTGCGCTCGAACGGGATTACGAGGCGCAGCGTGAATTTGACACACGCTACCGCGTGCTCATGGACAGCTCGTCGGAGGCACTGGTTTTTGTCCAAGTGGGCAATGGACGGGTCGTCGATCTCAACGCATCTGCTGCAAAAATGCTCGGCGGAAAGCGTGATGACATCACTGGCCACGCCTTCGCGCAGGAGTTTGAGGGGCGTCGCCGCGGCGAATTCCTCGAAAGCCTGATGAACGCGGCCATCGCCAGCGACCGCAGACCCGTGACGCTGCAAGGGCGGCGGTCGGGTAAGGAGCTTTCGGTGCTCCCAACGCTTTTCCGCGCCTCTGGGGAACGGTTGCTCCTGTGCCGGCTCGATGACGCCGCCAAGGGCGAACCCATCAGCGATGAGCTGGGCGAGAACCTGTCGGCGCTCTATCAGGAAGGTGTGGACGCCATTGTGTTCACGGATGCCAGCGGCATCGTGCGATCCGCCAATGAAAGCTTCCTCAACCTCGCCGACGCGTCGCATCTGACGAACGTCAAAAACCGTTCGCTCGGGGAATTCCTGGCACGGGGCGCGGTGGATCTGAAAGTCCTGCTCGAAAATGCCGCCCGCGCGGGGCAGATGCGCATGTACGCGACAAAGCTGGCGGGCGAATACGGCACCTCGGTCAGTGTAGAGATTTCGGTCACCTACCTCGATGACCGCGCGCACCCGTCCTACGTCTTTGTGATCCGCGATGCGTCGCGGGTGGAGGCCGTGCGCAAACCCGGCGTGGCCGTGGGCGAGGACGCCATGCGCTCCATCATGGAGCTTGTGGGGTCCGCATCTCTCAAAGACATCGTGTCGGAGACCACCGATGTGGTCGAAAAGATGTGCATCGAGACCGCCGTCGAGCTGACACGCAACAACCGTGTTGCGGCAGCAGAAATGCTCGGCCTGTCGCGCCAGTCGCTTTACGTGAAACTGCGGAAATACGGCCTGCTTACCCGTGAAAGCTAGACCGGACCGTCAGGTTTACCCTACGCGCCCCGCAACGTGCTGAAATTCCTTGCAAAGGAATTTGCCAAGACTTTTTGAGAAAGTCTTGGGCCGCGCCCTATCCGGCGTGAGCCCTGCGACATTGCAGGGCTTGTCAGGCTGAAACTGTCCAGTATAGTTTACAGTATGTCCGTTGCATCCGCTGTACACTCACGGCGATTCCCGGAGCCTTCGGCGGCGCTCCGGTTGATAAAGCCGATCACCTGGTTCCCACCGATGTGGGCCTATCTCTGCGGGGTTGTCTCCTCGGGTGTGGGCCTGTCGGAGGCCTGGGCACTTGCGCTTTTGGGCATCGTTTTGGCCGGTCCAATCACCTGCGGCATGAGCCAGGCGGCCAATGACTGGTGCGACCGCCACGTCGACGCCATCAACGAACCAGACCGCCCCATCCCGTCCGGGCGCATCCCGGGCCGTTGGGGCCTGTGGATCGCCCTGGCGATGTCGGTCTTGTCGCTCGCTCTCGGCTGGCAGTTGGGTCCCTGGGGCTTTGGCGCGACCGTGCTCGCCGTGCTCGCGGCCTGGGCCTATTCCGTTGAACCCATCCGCATGAAGCGGTCGGGTTGGTGGGGGCCGGGGCTCGTGGGGCTCAGCTATGAGACGCTGCCCTGGTTCACGGGCGCAGCTGTGATGGTTGCGGGCCTGCCACGGTGGGAGGTCGTGCTGGTCGCGATCCTCTATGGCCTGGGCGCCCACGGCATCATGACACTCAACGATTTCAAAGCGTTGGAAGGGGATCGCCAGATGGGCGTTAACTCCCTCCCCGTTACTTTGGGCCCGCGCCGCGCGGCGTTGACGGCCTGCGCGGTGATGCTGGTGACACAGATTGCGGTGATTGGGCTGCTGCTGATCTGGGGACAGGTCTGGCAGGCGGTAGCGGTTGCAGCGCTGCTGGGCGTTCAGGTCTGGGCGATGGGCGTCATGCTCAAGGACCCAAAGGAAAAAGCGCCCTGGTACAATGGCCCGGGCGTGGGCGCTTACGTCACCGGCATGATGATCGCAGCCGTGGCCCTGCGAGGTATGGGAGCATGACGGTCGGTTGGGGCACGATTGCGCGGCTCTGCCTCGTGAACATGGCCATCGGCGGGATGGCTGCGCTGCCGGTGAACCTGTTCAACCGCCTGATGACGGTGGAGCTTGCGCTGCCAGCGATCCTGCCTGGGCTGCTGGTCGCGCTGCACTACGGCGTGCAGATGACGCGGCCTTTTTGGGGGCACCGGTCGGACGCGCGCGGGGGGCGGACGCCCTTCATTCTGGGTGGCATAGCGCTCGTCGCGCTGTCCATGGTCGCAGCGGCTTGGGCGATCCACCTTGCTGCAACGAGCACGGCGCTCGCGCTGAGCGTCTGGATTTTAGCCTATGCGGCGCTGGGGCTCGGCATCGGGGCCGCAGGCACATCGTTCCTAGCGCTGCTCGCCACGGTCACAAGCGGCCATGGCAAGGGCGCGGCGGCCACCGTTGCGTGGCTGTTCCTCATCGCCGGGGCGATCATCGCCTCCATCGGGACGGGCGTCGCGCTGGAACCCTATTCCGCGCCGCGGCTCGTCATGGTGGTCAGCGTCGTGGGCGCGATTGCGGTGCTGCTTTGCGTGGTGGCGACCTGGGGCGTCGAACGGAGACTGGGCGCGGCCCCTGCCCCGGAACATACGGAGCTGTGGCCCGCGCTGCGCGCGACTTGGGCCGACCGGGCCGCGCGTCGGTTCACCGGGTTTGTCTTCCTGTCCATCCTCGCCTTCTACCTGAGCGAGCTGATTTTCGAGCCCTTCGCCGGCCATGTTCACGGGCTAAGCCCCGAGGATTCCACCAAACTGTCGGGCGGCAAGGACGGCGCAGCGCTCGTTGGGATGATCCTGGCTGGCGTGCTCTCCGCGTTCAAGATCGGGACGCTGCGCGCCTGGGCCGTGGCGGGTTGCGTGATATCGAGCGCGGGGCTCATGGCGCTCGGGCTTCAGATGCCGCTTATCCCCGCCTCCGTGGCGCTCGGGTTCGGCAACGGGCTCTTCGTCGTGGGCGCTGTGGGGTCCATGATGGTGCTGAGCTCAGAACGCGAGGGCGCGACCGGCACGCGCATGGGCGTCTTTGGCGCGGCGCAGGCCGTGGCCGCGGGCGCGGCGGGGCTGATTGCCACTGGGATGCTCGACCTTATCCGGCTCGTGCTGCCCGACGCGGCCGCCTACGCCACTGTGTTCACCTTAGAGGCCGCGCTGTTTTGCGCGGCGGCGCTGGTGGCGCTGCGCATTTTGCGCACGACCCCCACAGCAAACCCTGATCCGATGCTTCAACCCGGAGAGTAAGAGATGTCTTTGACAAAGTTTGATGTTGTGGTTGTGGGCGGCGGGCCCTCCGGTGCGACGGCAGCCGATGATCTGGCACGGGCAGGGCACAAGGTTGCGATGATCGACCGCGCGGGACGGATCAAGCCCTGCGGTGGGGCAATCCCGCCGCGGCTGATCGAGGATTTTGATATCCCCGACGCGCAGCTCGTGGCCAAGATCAACACGGCGCGCATGATCTCCCCCACGCAGCGGGCGGTGGATATTCCAATCGAGAATGGCTTTGTCGGTATGGTCGACCGGGAGCATTTTGACGAGTTCCTGCGCTGCCGCGCGGTAGAGCATGGGGCGGAGCGGTTCACCGGCACCTTCTTGCGGGTGGAGCGTGGGGACACGACACGCGTGATTTTCCGCGACCGGCAAAAGCAGGAAGTGGCGCTGGAAACCAAGATGATCATCGGGGCGGACGGCGCGAAGTCCCGCGTGGCAGCGGCGGAGGTCAAGGACGGCGGAAAAGGGCGCTATGTTGTCGCATATCATGAGATCATCAAGGCGCCGGGTAAGATCGGTTCATACGATCCCGAGCGCTGCGATGTGATCTATGACGGGGCGATCTCGCCCGACTTCTATGGTTGGGTCTTTCCCCACGGGCATTCAGCCAGCGTGGGTATGGGGACCGAGGATATGTCGGTTGATCTGAAGGAAAAGACCGCCGATCTGCGCGCGGCCTCTGGCCTGACCGATTGCGAGACGATCCGGAAGGAGGGCGCGCCTATCCCCCTGAAACCTTTGGATAAGTGGGACAATGGGCGCGATGTTGTGCTGGCGGGCGATGCTGCGGGCGTTGTCGCGCCATCCTCGGGCGAGGGGATTTATTACGCCATGATGGGGGGCCGCGTGGCGGCGCTCGCCGTGGAAGCCGTGCTGGCCACGGGGCGGGCTGCGGATCTGGCCATGGCGCGCAAGCTCTTTATGAAAGAGCACAAAAACGTCTTCAAAGTGCTCGGCGCGATGCAGGATGCCTACTACAAGTCCGACGAGCGGCGGGAGCGGTTCGTGTCCCTGTGTCATGATGTCGACGTGCAGCGCCTGACCTTTGAGGCCTATATGAACAAAAAGCTCGTGGCGGCCCGCCCGCTCGCCCATATTAAGATCGGCTTTAAGAATATGACCCATCTTCTTGGTCTCGTGAAACCGGAGCACGTGTGATGCAGATGATCCCGGCCTGGGTGGACGGCGTGTTGACGCCTGTCGAAAAGCTTGAGGTGCATCAGCGTGGGCTGAAGCACAAAGCCGTCAGCGTCTTTGTCATGGACGGCATGAATGTGCTGATGCAGCGGCGCGCTTTGTCGAAGTACCATACGCCTGGGCTTTGGGCGAATACGTGCTGCACCCATCCGATGTGGGATGAAGACCCCGCGGATTGCGCGGTGCGCCGGCTTTATGATGAGCTGGGGATCACCGGGCTCTTCCCCGCGCACCGTGATCGGGTGGAGTATCGGGCTGAGGTGGGCAATGGCCTCATCGAGCATGAGGTGGCCGAGATCTATATCGCGCCCGCGACGCAGGATTTGCGGATGGATCTGAATCCCGAAGAGGTGGCCGAGGTACGCTGGGTCGACCTCTATGAGCTGCGCGCGGAGGTGGAGCGGTGGCCCGAGCGGTTCACGCCGTGGATCCGCATCTACCTTGCTGAGCATTCCGAGGCGATTTTTGGCGCTCTGATCAAAGCCTAGCACTTTTGGCAATGGCGGGCCCGCCGTTCGCGGTCTCTCTCGAACGCATGGCGTTCGACCGCTCACCCCCCCTGCGCCAGCATGCGCTGGCTTGGGCTTGAGGGGGCGCGCGCTTCGCGCGCGGGGCACTTACGTATCCTGACGCTTTACAAGCGGCTCATCATCGCGATGCTGCGGGGTGGGAGGACTGCTATGTATTTGGGGCTCGATCTCGGGACGTCGGGGTTGAAGGCTGTCGTCATTGACGCAGCGCAGACTGTTGTGGCGCAGGCCACTGCGGCGCTGACAGTCACGCGTCCTCACTCTGGCTGGTCAGAGCAGGATGCCGATAGCTGGATTCGCGCGGCGGAGGCAGCGATGGCTGAGCTGCCCGCGGACATCCGTGCGCAGGTGCAGGCCATTGGGCTGTCTGGTCAGATGCACGGGGCGACGATGCTTGGGGCCGATGATCGCCCGCTAGCACCCTGCATCCTATGGAACGACACCCGCAGCGCCGCGCAGGCGGCCGCGATGGACGCCGATCCCGATTGGCGGCGCATCACCGGCAACATCGTGTTTCCCGGCTTCACCGCGCCTAAGCTCGCCTGGCTGCGCGACACGTCGCCGGAGTTGTTTGAGCGCGTGCACAAGGTTCTGCTGCCGAAGGATTATCTGCGTCTGTGGCTGACGGGTGAGCATGTGGCGGAGATGTCGGATGCTGCGGGGACAAGCTGGCTCGACACCGGGGCGCGGGATTGGAGCGATGGGTTGCTGGCCAAGTCCGGCCTCAGCCGGGAACACATGCCCCGACTAGTGGAGGGTGCAGCGGTGTCTGGGACGCTGCGCGCCGATCTGGCCACGCGGTTTGGCATGGCGCACGTGCCCGTGGCGGGTGGCGGGGGCGACAATGCGGCCTCTGCCGTGGGGCTCGGCGTGACGGAGCCTGGGCAAGGCTTCGTGTCGCTCGGCACATCCGGCGTGCTTTTTGCGGCCACGGGGCGCTACAGCCCGGATGCCGAGACTGCCGTCCACACGTTTTGCCACGCCTTACCGGAGACCTGGCACCAGATGGGCGTGATCCTGGCCTGCACGGATGCGCTGAACTGGGCGGCAGGGTTGCTCGGAACAGATGCGGCGGCGCTCACGAGCGGGTTGGGCCCGCTCCAGGCGCCGGGGCGGGGGATGTTCCTGCCCTATCTCGGCGGGGAGCGGACGCCGCTCGCCGATGCGGCGATCCGCGGGGCCTGGATCGGGATTGAGCACGCGAGCGACCGGGCTGCGCTGGCGCGAGCGGTGCTGGAGGGCGTGACCTTTGCGCTCACCGATTGCCGGGACGCGTTGGCCGCCACCGGGACGGAGATCACCCATCTGTTGGCCACAGGGGGCGGCACGGCCTCGGACTACTGGCTCGAAGCTTTGGCGACCGCACTCGACCTGCCATTGCACTTGCCTGAGGATGCCAGCGTTGGCGCGGCCTTTGGCGCCGCACGGCTCGGCATGATGGCTGCGACTGGCGACACGAGCCTCGCCACCCCGCCCACAATCGCCCGCGTGATCGACCCGAACCCAGCGCTTTCCAGCGCCTTCACAGACGCCCATGCGCGCTACCGCCGCCATGCCCAGCACTTCAAGGACATCCCATGACTGACTTTTTCGCCGCCTGCCCGCCCGTGAGCTATGAAGGCCCGGACACAGAAAACGAGTTCGCGTTCCGCCATTACGACCCCGACGCGCTCGTGCTCGGCAAGCGGATGAAGGACCATCTGCGCTTCGCGGTGGCGTACTGGCACTCCTTTGCGTGGCCCGGCGGCGACCCGTTTGGGGGGCAGACTTTTGAGCGTCCCTGGTTCAGCGACGATATGGACGGGGCGCGGATGAAGGCGGAGGTGGCGTTTGACCTCTTCACCCGGCTTGGGGCGCCGTATTTCTGTTTCCACGATGCTGATGTGCGGCCCGAGGGGGCCACGTTCGCGGAGTCCGAGGATCGGTTGAAGGAAATCTGCGATGTCTTCGCCGCAAAGATGCAGGAGACGGGGGTGAAGCTCCTTTGGGGGACGGCGAACCTGTTTTCCAATCGGCGCTTCATGGCGGGGGCGGCGACGAACCCGGACCCGGAGCTCTACGCCTATGCGGCGGCGACGGTGAAATCCTGCATGGATGCCACGCATCAGCTCGGCGGGGAAAATTACGTGCTCTGGGGTGGGCGCGAGGGGTATGAAACGCTGCTCAACACCGATCTGAAGGCCGAGCGCGCCCATGCCGGGGCGTTCTTGCAACGTGTTGTGGAATATAAGCACAAGATCGGGTTCAAAGGAGCGATCCTGATCGAGCCCAAGCCGCAGGAACCCACCAAGCATCAGTATGATTTCGACGTGGCCACGGTCTACGGGTTCCTGAAAGAGTTCGGGGTTGAGGGTGAGGTGCAGGTGAATATCGAGCAGGGGCATGCGATCCTGGCTGGGCATTCATTCGAGCATGAGCTGGCCCTAGCGGCGTCTTTGGGCATCTTTGGGTCCATCGATATGAACCGCAATGACTACCAGTCGGGCTGGGACACGGATCAGTTCCCGGACAACCCGCGCGAGGTCGCGTTGGCCTATTACGAGGTGTTGCGCGCTGGCGGGTTCACCACCGGGGGCACGAACTTTGACGCCAAGCTCCGGCGGCAGTCGCTGGATCCGGAGGATCTGTTGCTCGCCCATGTGGGCGGCATGGATGTCTGCGCGCGGGGGCTGAAGGCCGCGGCTGCGATGATCGAGGATGGCGGTTTGGAGGCCATGCGGGCGGAGCGGTATTCCGGGTGGGACAGCTTTGATCCGAGCGGGATGGACCTGGAGACTTTGCATGCGCGGGTGCGTGGGGCAGAGGCCGGGCCCGAGCCGCGGTCTGGCCGTCAGGAGCGGCTGGAGAATTATGTGAGCCGTTTTGTATGAGCTGTGCACCCGGGGCGGAATCAAGGGCGTAAGCCCGCCGCCCCATCGACGGGCCGCCCCCACGGCACGTCGATAGATCAAAGTCGCCGCACCGCTTGGGCTTTCTAGGCAAATCCGAACCATAAAGTGCCCAGTACCAGGGTCGGATCGACGCACCGCGGCCCGACGATGGGGCTGATCTCCGGGTGCTCTGCCACAAAAAAGCGCCGCGAGAGCATGCTCCGCGGCGCCAGTCTCCTGTAGCCAACAGGAAGGGAATTGGGGTGGAACCACCCCAGGGAACAAGCGCATCGAAAGCCGAATAACCACGCGCCTGAACGGGGCGCCCGGGCCGCAGCGCATGGCGCGGCCCAAGCAAAGCCTAACTTAGGCGAAGGGCAACGCCTGCACTGCGTCGAGCCAGAAGCTCAGCGGGGTGGGGTCTACGGCTTCCTTGCTCTCAGGCGGCAACAGCAGCCCGACGAGGTAGATGACGTAGACAAAGGCCCAGACTGCCACCACCAGGAGTGCGGCATACGCGGCGCCCTTCATCATGAGCCCGAGGATGTCGTAGCGCAGGCGCTGCGTCTCGGTCATGTTGAGCAGGTTGTCGTGTGAGTCAGACATATCTCTCGCCCTCCTTAGTAGGTTTCAAAGCCGTAGCCGTGTGCCACAGCCCAAGCGAACCAGTCGTCCACAACCGTACCCGTGATCAGGATCCCGATGCCGCCCGTGAGCGTCGTCAGAACCGCGAACCACCAAGCCCAGCGGTGAATACCTTCCATGGTGGCGTTAAAGCCCATGGTCCAGCGCCAGAAAAGACCCGCACGCTCGGACGCCGTCCCGCGGTCATAGATCTGCTCCAGCTCCCGGTCGCCGCCGTAGCGGGCCACCGCCAGGATCGTCGCACCGTGCATGGCAAACAGCAGGGCCGAGCCATAGAGGAACACGATCGAAAGCGCGTGGAACGGATTGTAGAACAGGTTGCCCCAGGTGATGGAGAACAGGTTCGTCCAATCCAAGTGCGGGAAGATGCCGTAAGGCACTGCTTCGGACCAGCTGCCCATCAGGATCGGGCGGATGAGCCCGAGCACGAGGAAGAGCCAGATCGCCGACGCAAAGGCGTAGCACACGTGCTTACCCATCCCCAGCTGTTCGGCCAGCACCCAGGAGCGGATGAACCAGCTGATCACGCTGACCAGGAGGAAGAACGAAGCAATCAGCCACCATCCCCCTTCATCGAGGGGCGCAAAGCCAAGGCCATACTCCGGGAATGGCGGCTCAAGCGCCAGGTAGAACAACTCGCGGAAGAACAGACCCGGCGAGTAGTCCACCTGCGCCCAAAAGCTCATGCCCACGATAAAGAACCAGGCAAAGCCCGTGGCGAGCGACACCACACCGAACGGCCCGAGATAGACGGGGCCAAGCTGTGCGTTGCCGAACCAGCCGAGCAGGGTGGAGAACCCAGGGCTCCCCGCGCGCTCTTCCATGAGGTTGAGTTCGTTATCCATGCCCCATTCGGGTTCGCCCCGAACTTGGACCTGGGTGAAGATGTTCTGATATTCAGCCATGCTTCTATCCTCTCCTTACAGGTCGGCCCACCAGGGCAGTTCCAGATACCAATCCCACCAGACAATCCAGGCGTCGAACCAGATCGTCCCCGAGATCACGATGCAGACCGCAGACCAGAACCCGGCATTGAGCGCGAGCAGCAGGCCTAGGCGGTGAATGCCCAGCGTACCGACCGAGTAGCCGATGAAATCGCGGAAAAACGTGTCTTCGTGATCGGGCGTCTTGGACTCCAGGTCCTTGCCCGGGTTTGCCGCCGACAAGATCAGCGCGCCGTGCAGCGCGAGCGCCAGACACGTCGTAAAGAAGAACGTGATCGCGACCATATGGGCCGGGTTGTAGTGGAAATTGCCATAGGCATAGCCCACGTTGTTCACCCAGTTCAGGTGGCTAAAGATGCCGTAGGGAAGCCATGTCCCCAAGCGCCCATGAGGACAGGGCGGATCACCACCAGCGTCACGTAGGCGAAAATCGCCACACCAAACGCAAAGGGTACGTGATAGCCCATCCCGAGCTTGCGGCAGATCTCCACCTCCCTCAGGGCCCAGGACACAAACGCCCCGATCGCACAGAAGGTTATGAGCAGCCAGAACCCGCCCTCTTGTAAGGGCGCAAAGCCCAGCCCGTATTCGAGCGCAGGGGGTTCGATGGAAATAAGCCAAGGGTTCCAGACCCCTGACTGGGCCGTGCTGATAAAGATCAACAGCGTGCCGAGAGCGGCGAAAAAGATCGTCGTGACTCCGAAGAAGCCCACGTAATAAGGCCCCACCCAGAAGTCGAACAGATCGCCGCCGACAAGCGTCCCTCCGCGGACGCGATATTTTCTTTCGAAGGACAGCATCGCCATCTTCTCAAGTCTCCGCTTTGTGGCGTCCCATGTGGCGTCCAGTCTCTTAAGGTTTGCGGACCCTAGAGCCGGGGGCGACCGTGATTAAGGTTTGCCGCGGGCAGGGCTGACCCTGCCCGCAGCTAGTTTGGGCAACGCGCCGGTCTAGCCGCCAAAGGCGAGCGTGAACCAGTTGGTCGTTGGGTTGCTGAGCAGCACGAGGTGAATCATCGCTGCGAGCAGGAACAGGAACACGCCCTGAGCCACGAACACACGCCGTGGATCAAAAACGAGCCAGATCTTGTAGAACTGTGCCATGATGTATTGCTCCTATTACCAGGCGAACCAGGGAAGACGGATGTACGTCAGGAAATGAGCAACCACGGCCACGATGGTGAACACCGTCAGCCCGCTCATATACACCGAGTGCAGCTCTTGCGCTTGCTCGTCTGTGAGACCCGTGAAGGACAGGTCGGATTTATCAGCCATAGGAATTCCTCCAGGAGGTGACTGACGCCGCGCACCCCGCGGCCGGGTTCCGCCGAGACCAGAATGGCCCCAACAGGTGCCTTCCCTCCCCCAGTCACGGGGAAGGGAAGATCAGTGACACCCGTTCGTTGCGGCTCCCGGGTTTGGATGATGACGGCTGGCGGACCAGCAGCCATCAAACTGGTGCCTTTTGCCTCCCCCTCACTCCGGGTTGATCCGGAGCCTCCTCGATGGGGCGACAAGAGGTTCCGGGTCAGACCCGGAACAGGTTGCGCCTAGGGGTGGAAAATCATCGGTGTGATGATCCCCGCCTGGCTCCAGGCCCGTTTGATCGGGCCCTTTTCCGGCAACGCGAGCTGCCGGGCGGCGCTGAGCGCCCATGTCAGGATCGACACGGGCAGCACGGCCAAAAAGATGATCGCGAAATACGCGTAGTACTCGCGCTTGGGCGCGCCGCGCTTGATGCGGCGAACAGCAGCCTCCACCGGGCTCTCATGGCCGGCGTCGACGTCAAAATCGTTGGTAAAATCCGTCATGCGGACACCTCTTGGTTCGCGGGTGAACCCGCAATCTCACTGTTGGTTTTTTGGTCTTCTTGCGCGGACGTGATCGCCTGCACCGTCTCCAGCACCACACGGGTGGCGCCGGAATCGAGCGCGGCTTTCTCTGCCGTATCGCGGAGCCCTTTGGCCGCCGAGATACGGGTGAGAATGGGGTAGGTTTCCACCACCCGGTCGAGCTCCGCTTGGGCGTCGTCGTCCCAAGGAAAATCGCTGCGCAGGTTGGTGGGGGTGGCCTCTGCGGCGTCCATCTCCGTGCCCAAGGGCAGTATGTGGAAGAGCGCGTCAAAGAGCCCGTTGCAGATTTCCTGCAACATATAGGTTGCCCCGGCGTACCCCATGAATGGGGTACCCACGTGCCGCCTGATGGCAGCCCCTGGGAAGCTCGCCGGGATGAAGGCTGGCTGCGGACCGTGGCCACCCTTCAATTCCGCCATGTACATTTTCTCGTTGATGGACCCCATGACGATCAGCGGTTTTTTCTCCGCCATCAGTGCACGCACTTCGTCATTGTCGGTCTTCTTACCCCGGCACCGCGCCACCGCGAAGTCACAGGGAAAGCCGAGATCGGTTTCCAGAAAGTTTCGAACCCCACGCGCATAGGTCTCGTTCGCGACAATCCCGAAGGAGGCCGTCGCGAAGAAGTCCTGCGTGACCGAGCGCCACAGATCCCAGACCGGTTTGATCGTGGAGTGCTTTTCGCGCTCGATAAAAGGTTCGGGGTCGAGTCCGAGGAGTTCACCAAGGGTCCGCAAAAACTTGGTGGTGGACTCGACCCCGATGGGCGCTTGAAGGAAGGGCTTCCCGAGAAGCTCCGCCAACCCGCGCCCAAACTCGCGGTACATCACAACATTGACGTCCGCATTGACGAGGTTCCGCATCTCCGCGACATGCGCGCCGAGCGGATGAACCATGTTGATCTCTGCCCCGATGCCCTCAATGAGGCGCCGGATTTCAGCGAGATCGCTTGGCATGTTAAAGGTGCCGTACATCGGCCCGAGGATGTTCACCCGGGGCTTTTGGTCAGGCTTGCGTTTTGCTTCGCGCGGGAGCTGGCCCCGCGTCATGCCAAATTCGGTGAAGATCCAGGTCATCGCGCGGTCGGCGCATTCCCACTGATCTTCGTCGATTGTACGCGGCAGGAACCGCTGAATGTTTGTGCCCTGAGGCGTGACGCCGCCGCCGATCATTTCGGCGATGGAGCCTGTGACGACTACCGCAGGCAGCACGGGGTCAAGCGTGCCCCAGGCGCGCTTCATTGCGCCCTCGGTGCCGTCGCGGCCCAGTTCCTCTTCGCCGAGACCTGTCACCACGATGGGCAGCTCATGCGGCGGCAGGCCGTCGGTGTAATGCAGGACGGACGTCACGGGCAGGTTCTCGCAACCCACAGGCCCGTCGATGACGCATTGCAGCCCTTTGACGGCGCAAAATGCGTAAACAGCGCCCCAGTAGCCGCCCGCGCGGTCGTGATCTTGCACAAGCATCAGACGCCGACCTCCACTGTTTCTGCGGCCTTCTTGGCCAGTTTCTTTTCCTGCTGCGCGCGGAACTCTGGGCGCAGGTTTGGCGTGCCTTCCCAGACGCCCGCCGTGTCATGGCCGCCGACGCCCTCGAAGAAGTCGCGCATGTGTTCCATGCGGTCCTTATTCTTCATCGCGGCGTTGATGACCGTGGCGAGCGAGCCTGCGCCAGCAGGTCCCATGAGCGGACGCGCGGAGATAAGGTTGGTGTAGTAAAGCGCGGGGATCGCCAGTTCCTTGGCCTTTTGCACAACAGGCGTCGTGCCGATGGCGAGGTCGGGGCGGAACGCCTCCATCCCTTGGCAGTCGTCTTCGAGCGAGGCGCGGAATTTCACCCGCACGCCTTTGTCCTCCAGCCAGGCCGCGTCGGCGGCGCTGTAGGGCGTCTTGGCACAGGCGGACCCGACATAGGCCACGTCCGCACCGCTTTCGATCAACAGCCGCGCGACGAGCAGCTCGGAACCCTCATAACCGGACATCGTGATGCGCCCTTTGATCGGGGTCGCCGACAATGCACCTTTAATCGCCGGGAGGAATGCGTTTTTCGCCGCATCGACCTGCGCGGCGGGCAGCCCAAAGGCGTCGCCGATATTCGTCAGCCACGCCTCGGTCCCGTCATACCCCACAGGGGCGGAGCCGATGATGGGCTTGCCCGCAGCCTCGAACTCCCGGTTCGCGGCTGCGTAGAACGGATGGATGGCAGCGACCGCGCCGCAGTCGAGCGCGGCGTAGAGTTCGCGCCATTCGCGGCAGGGGACCGTCGGTCCAGCGGCAAGGCCCAAGGGAGCCAGCATCGCGCCGATCATCATGGGATCTGCCGGGAACATTTCGCCCAGAAGCGTCACAGTCGGGCGGCTGTCGCGGCCCTTTTCAGGCGCGGGCACGGGGCCTGCCTCAATCTCTTGGCGCGCAAAGTTCAGCATCGCACCGGCGAGTACATCCTTGGCCTCCGCATGGGTCGGCACGCCGAAGCCCGGCACGTCGATGCCCACGATGCGCACGCCGTTGATCTCGTTCGGCAACAGCCGCAGCGGCACGCCGGAGGCGGTCGGCACGCAGAGATTCGTCACCACGATGGCGTCGTACTTCTCAGGATCAGCCATCTCGTAGACGCTGTCGCGGATGTCCTCGAACAGTTTACCGGTCACCAAAGTCTCGGAATTGAACGGCACATAGCCGACCGAGCGGCGCGCGCCGTAAAAGTGGCTGATAAAGGTCAGGCCGTAGACGCAGCAGGCCGATCCGCTCAGCACAGTTGCCACGCGTCGCATCCGCAGACCCACGCGCAGCGAGCCGAAGGCCGGGCACATGCTTTGCGGTTTGTCATGGGGCCCTTGCGGGTAATCAGCAGCGAACTGGTCGAGCAGCTCAGAGTTACCCGCCTGGCGCGCCTGCGCCTCCATCGAGGCGGCAGAGGAATGACAGCCCACAGGGGCTGTCGGGTCAGAGATCAACTCACGGCGCTTGCCGTGGACCCGTGGCGCAAGCGCGGCAGGCGGCTGGCCCAGCACCGGTGCGCCGCCCAAAACGGGGGCATCACGGTCCTGCACCGCATCCACCTTGGCATCTTCGGCCAGGTCATATTTGATCTCGAACGACATCAGTTCCGTTTCGTTCCCGTGTTGCCGAGCGCACGCTCGGCGTCTTTCAGCGCCGCAAGATCAAGCATCGTCGTAGACCACTTCGAGGCTTTCCTTGGGCTTCGAAAACTTTCCGCGCATGTCGGTGTCGGTGGCGGGGACCAGTTCGATCCCCGCACCGGTTTCCTTGCCGTCAAAGAGGCCAAGCAGACCGTCCTGCGACAGCGGTTTCGGCCGAACGGGAGGGGCTTCGGCCACGTTGAGACCGAGCTCGGCAAACAGGCCGCCCCATTGCCCTTCGCTGGTGCCAACGATCTGGTAATTCGCGGATTTGCGGCGCAGATCCTCGTCCTGAGGGATGGAGGCCAGCACCGGGATATCGACAGCGTTGGCAAAGGCTTGCGCCTCGCCCGTGCCGTCATCCTTGTTGATCACGAGCCCCGCGACGCCGACATTGCCGCCCAGCTTTCGGAAATATTCGACAGCGGAGCAGACATTATTGGCCACATAAAGCGACTGCAGGTCGTTCGACCCAACCAGGATCACCTTTTGCGCCATGTCCCGCGCGATGGGCAGGCCAAAGCCGCCGCAGACCACGTCGCCCAGGAAGTCGAGCAGCACATAGTCGAAGTCCCAGTCGTGGAAGCCCAGCTTTTCAAGCGTCTCAAAGCCGTGGATGATCCCGCGGCCGCCGCATCCGCGACCGACCTCGGGACCGCCAAGCTCCATGGCAAAGACGCCGCCACGCTTGAAGCAAACATCGCCCACGCTGACCTCCTCGCCCGCGAGCTTCTTGCGGGTGGAGGTTTCGATGATCGTGGGGCACGCCTTGCCGCCGAAGAGGAGCGAGGTCGTGTCAGATTTCGGGTCGCAGCCAATCAGCAGCACGCGCTTGCCCTGCTCCGCCATCATGTGGCTGAGATTGGCGAGCGTGAAGGATTTGCCGATGCCGCCCTTGCCGTAGATCGCGATGATCTGCGTTTGCTTTGTGGGCTCTTCGGTCACGATGTCGGCAAGGTCCTCATGGGCCTCTTCCCGAAGTCGATCTGAGAAATCCTTGAGATTTGGGATCTCGTCTTTCACGCGATGCCCTCCCAGTCCAAAATCATTTTGAGGCACGCAGGATCGCCAAAGGCGGTCGCGTAGGCCGTTGCGGCATCGGCGGCAGGCGCGCGATGGGTGATCAGATCGTCGAGCCGTAGCTTGCCGCTCTCGATAAGCGCACGCGTGGCGGCGAGGTCGCTTGCGTCCCATTCTGCGGCGATGCGCAGGCGGGCCTCCTTCATAAAGGCGGGCGGGAAGGCAAAGCTGAGCGGCGCGGTGTAGAACCCAGCGAGCACGATTTCCCCGCCTTTGGTGAGGCGTCCGATGAGCTCATTGAGCAGCGCACCGTTGCCGGAGGCGTCATAGATGGCGCCGTAGTCGCGGCGCGGGTCGTCATCGGGGTGGATGACCGGATAGTCGTCTGAGCCCGAGCGCGCCGGGTCGATTTCCCACACGGTGGGGGCAGGCGCGCCCTTGGCGATGGCGATGCGGGCCAACAGGCGGCCGAGCACGCCGTGACCGACGATGAGGTCCGGCGCCGCTGCATTGCGCGCCGCCAGCGCGTGGCGCGCCGTGGCCGCCAACGCGAGAAGCGCGCCAGAGGCACCCATCCCAGAATCAACGCGCGTTACACGTTCAGGCGCGCTCACCAAGCGGCGCGTCGCGCCACCAAAGAGCCCGAACGCCCCGTCATAACAGTTCGCACCGGGCACAAAGACCGTGTCGCCCACGGCAAACCCGCTCTCGCGACCGGCCTCTACCACCTCGCCCGTGGCCTCGTAGCCAGGGATCAGCGGGTAGCCCGACCCGGGGAACGGCGGCATCTCACCAGAGTAAAACAGTTTTTCGGTCCCGGTGGAGACGCCGGAATGGCGGATCTCAACAACGACATCGCGCACGGATGGGTCCGTGAGCGTCACAGTCTCCAGCCCAAGCCGCTTCGGCTCGGAAAGTAGGACCGCTGTCGTTTGCACCTGAGAACTCTCCCTATCTTATGACCGCCGGGTCAGCTGAGTGACTCGCACGGCGGGCTTGGCTACGAGTGTCAGGATAACCTGACACTCTTGGATGTCAATTAGTTGAGACATCATTTTGTCCAGTTTGCTTTACGCCCGTCACAACAGAGGTCACGAAGGGCCGCGCCGCGCGGGGTGTCTGCACGTCCTCAAACCCCGCTGCGCGCAGAAGATCGGCGATCTGCGCCTGGGACCTGGCCCGCCCCGTGCGCATGCACAGGGTGTAAAACGCGAAATAGACGTCGCCGGGCACATGGGGCCGCGCCCCGCCGGTCATAGGCTCCGTGATCAGGATGCGCCCGCCCGGGGGCAGCGCGTCATAGACCTTGGCCAACAGCGCCGCGACCGTGTCATCGGCGTGATCGTAGAGCACACGCACCAACGAAATCGCATCCGCGCCACCCGGCAGCGCATCATCGCGAAACGACCCCGCAGTGATCTGCGCCCGCTCGCTCAGCGCGGCGGCGCGAAACCGGCTCTCCGCCCCAGGCGCCACGGCGGGCAGATCAAAGAGGTGGAGCTTTGGCCCGCTCCACCGCCGCCCCACAGCCTCCAAAAACGCGCCAGTGCCGCCCCCCACATCGAGGAGCTCCGTCACATCCGACAGGTCCACCTGGCGCAGCGTGTCTTCGGCAACCATGCGCTGGGTGTCGGCCATCAGCTCCGAATAATCCCGGGCGGTGTCGGGGTCCCCCGCGGCGGAGGCGCCAAAGACATAGGGCCAGAAATCCGCGAGCTCGGTGGGGGCCTCGCCCCGCAACACGGGCACGGGGTCCGCCATGTCGCGATACATCACCGCGTGGTGGCGAATCATTTGCATCAGCCCCGGCACCGCCAGCAGCGCCGCACCCCGGGTCGTCAGCCGGTAGGTCCCACGCCGCTGCGCCAGAAGCCCAATCGCGCAGCCCGCGTTCAAAAGCAGCTCCGCGTTCTGGGGCGGCAGGTCCGGCAGCAGCACCTCTGCCCGCGCCGGACGCTCCGCCAGTTGGTCAAGCACATCAAGCTCCACCAAAGCAAAGAGCGCCTGCGATTTCACGAACCCCGCGATGAGGTCGAACATATCCTCCCCCTCGCGGCGGACGCGGCGGGACAGGAACGGCGCACGCGCCGCAAAGGACTGGAACCGGGGGGAGGCCACTAGACGATGCACCCAGGCCCGCGGCCCGCGGCCAAAGCGGCGCGGCCGCACAGCAGGCGCGGCCAATGGGATCTGGCGCGTGTCGTTCATTCTGCGGCGTGTTGCGCCGCGGCATAGAGCGGCGTGAGGCGTTCGGCGTAGCGGCGCACCATTTCGGCCAGCATCGCCTCGCCCTTGCAGGACGGGATGCACGAAATCGCACCCGCCAGCGTGTCGTCGAGCTTTGCTATCGCGCCTTTGACGCCCAGATGCGTCACCGCGTTCGGGCGCCCATGCAGGTCATCTTGCCCCGCCGGTTTGCCCAGCGCCGCCTCGTCATAAAGCGCATCGCGCAGGTCGTCGGCGATCTGAAAGCTTTGCCCGATGCGCGCGCCGAGCTCTTCCCAGGGTTCGGGATCCTGGCCGGAGGCGATGGCCCCCATCTGCGTCGCCGCGATGAAGAGCGCGCCGGTCTTAGCCCGGTGATAGGCGTCGAGGTCGATCTGATCCTCACTTTCCCAGCCCTGCCCCGCACAAATGCCGCCGGGCATGCCCGTGCGCTGCGCGAGCACCACAGTCAGATGCGCCGCGCGCACCGGGTCCTGTTCCGCCGCGCGCCCGAGCAGTTCGAAGGCCAGCACAATCAGGCTGTCGCCTGTCAGCAGCGCCAGCGGCTCTGAATAGGCCAGATGCACCGCAGGCTTACCGCGCCGCGTGTCGGCGTCGTCAAAGCACGGCATGTCATCATGGACGAGCGACGCGCAGTGAATGAGCTCCAGCGCCGCCGCAGCGGCATCTGTGACGAGCGGCTGGTCGTCGCCACAGGCCATGGCCACAGATGTGAGGATCGTGGGCCGGATGCGCGCGCCACCGGGCGTGACCGCGTAATTCAATGCATCTGCCAGCTTTCCAGGCACAGCGCCGGGCCCATGGAGCCGCCCCTGCCCTAGCCGGATGGCGTCTGAAATCGCCGCCTCGATTCGCGTTTCCATACGTCCATCTCCCGCCTTTGGAATGAGAGTGTCAGCCAGAACGGACGGCCTGACTGTAAATTACACTGGACACTTTGCCTGTCCAAGTCAACACTACCGGTGGGAAGGATCATGACCGCAGACGCATCACTCTCCGCTCGGACAATCATCGTGGGCGCCGGCATTGGCGGCCTCGCGGCCGCTTTGCGCCTGCGCGCGGCGGGCGAGGATGTGCTGGTGCTCGAACGCGCGGCTGAGGTCGGGGGCAAGATGCGGACGGTGCCGTCCAAGGGTCTCGCGGTGGACACCGGACCGACAGTTTTGACAATGAAGTGGGTCTTTGACGACCTCTTTGCCGCCATCGGCGCCCGGTTAGACGACCACCTGACGCTCATCGCTGAACCGCATCTGGCACGCCACTGGTGGCCCGATGGCGCGATGCTCGACCTCTGGCAGGATCGCGCGAAGTCGGCGGCAGAGATCGGGGGTGTGTTCGGCCCGGGCGCGCGCGCCGACTATGAACGCTTCGCGGCAGAGGCAGAGCGGCTCTTCACCGCCTTCGACGCGCCCATGATGCGCACCGCGGCCCCATCGCCCACAGCACTCACAGCGCGGGTCCTGCGGGAGCCCTCCCTCATCCCCGCCATAGCCCCGCTGCGCAGCTTGGCCCAAAAGCTCTCCAAAAGCTTCCGCGACCCGCACCTGCGCCAACTCTTTGGCCGCTACGCCACCTATGTCGGCGGCAGCCCCTATAAATCCCCCGCCATCCTGTCGCTCATTTCCCATTCGGAGGCCGCGGGCGTCTGGCGGCCCAAGGGCGGGATGCACGCGTTGGCGCGGGCGCTGCGGGCGCTGGCCGATGCTCGCGGCGTGGTGTTCGAAACCGGGGCAGAGGTGACGCGGATCGAAACCCAAGACGGCCGCGTCGTGGCCGCCCATTGCGGGCCCACACGCCACGCTTGCGCGCAGCTCGTGTTCAACGGCGACCCCCGCGCCCTGGCCACCGGCCTCCTCGGGCGCGCGGCAGAGGGGGCGACAGCGGCCAAACCGCTCAACGCGCGCAGCCTATCGGCGCGGGTCTGGGCCTTTGCCTCCGCCGTGGCGGGGCCAGAGCTCGTCTACCACAACGTCTTTTTCGGGGCCGACCCGCGGGCGGAATTCGACCCTATCGCACGGGGCGAGATGCCCACCGACCCCACGCTCTACATCTGCGCCGAGGATCGCGGGACGGGGGTGACCCCGCCGCAAGTCGAGCGCTTTGAAATCATCATGAACGCCGCGCCGCTGAGCGCGGCCACGCCCCAAAGCCAGGAGATCGACACATGCCGCTCCCTCACCTTCGCCACGCTGAAACGATTCGGTTTGACGTTTCAGACCGCCCCACCGGACCACGCCCTGACCACACCCCAGGGGTGGGAGAGCCTCTTTCCCGGATCGGACGGATCCCTCTACGGGCAGTCCCCACATGGGATGATGGCGGCATTTCAGCGCCCGACGGCGCGGACGGCGGTGCCGGGGCTCTACCTCGTGGGGGGCGGGGCGCATCCGGGGGCGGGCGTGCCGATGGCCACCCTCTCCGCGTTGCATGTGGCCGAGGCGATCGCGCAGGACCGAATTTCGACCTCCACGTCCCGCCCAACGGCTACGCATGGTGGTATGTCGACGGCATAAAGGACGGCGGCGGTCGGGCGATCTCGATCATCGGCTTTATCGGCTCGGTGTTTTCGCCCTGGTACGCCTGGGCCGGGCGGCGCAGCCCGCAAAACCACTGCTGTATCAATGTGGCGACCTACGGGCCGGGCGGGCGGTTCACGATGACGGATCGGGGGGCGTCCGCGCTGCGCGTGTCACCAGACCGGTTCGAGGTGGGCCCAAGCTCCATGACCTGGACGGGCGAGGAGCTGGTCATTGACATCGACGAGGTGTCGGGGCCGCCGGTGATCAGCCGCGTGCGCGGCCAGGTGCGGGTGCGGCCCAGTGCGCTGACCGAGGTCGAACTGCCGTTGACCGACGATGGCGCCCATGTCTGGCGACCGTTTTCACCCACCGCCAAAATCTCCGTAGAGCTCGACGCGCCAGGCTGGACCTGGGACGGCCACGGCTATTTCGACGCCAATTTCGGGACCCGCGCCCTGGAACAGGATTTCAGCTTCTGGACCTGGGGGCGGTATCCGCTGGAGGACGGATCGGCGTGCTTTTACGATGCCGAACGGCTCGACGGCAGCACGCTCGGCCTCGGAATCCGGTTCGACGCCGATGGGACGCCGCGGGTGATGGAGGATTGCCCCCCGCAGACCCGCTTTGCCCGGTCGCTCTGGGCCGTCCGGCGGGAGACGCGCGCCGATGCGGGGTATGTGCCGCGGCAGATGCAAAACATGCTGGATGCGCCGTTCTATTCGCGCAGTGCGGTCAAAACACAGCTCAACGGGTATGAAACAACCGGGGTGCACGAGGCGCTCGACCTGCGCCGCTTCCGCTCGCCGCTGATAAAACCCATGCTTGCCGTCAGGGTGCCCAGACGTCCCACCTGGCCCCGAAATCTTTAAAAGATTTCGGACCGAATTCTTCGAAAGAATTCGGCGCCCCTACCCGTTCTTGCGCCAGATCCACCAGTTGAGCGCGCCTGCATAGCTCACCCACACCACGTAAGGCGCCATGAGCAGCCCGGCTACGGTGTCGATGCCCGCAAAGCTCACCGTTGTGGCCAGCACCGCCACCCAAAGCGCGCTCAGCGACACCATGCCAGCGCCGAGCCGCTTAAGCCCAAAGAATACCGGCGTCCAAAGCGTATTCAGCGCGATCTGCAGCGCCCAGAACGCGGTGGCGAGTGCGGCGCCCTCGGCCCCTGCCACGCGGGCGGCCGCCACGGCAGAGGCGATGTAAAGCGCGCTCCACGCCAGGGGAAACAGCCAGGGCGGCGGGGTCCAGCTGGGTTTGCGGAGCTCCTCAAAATACCACTTATCGGGCGGGAACAGGCTCCCCGTCGCGGCAGCCGCGCAGCAGGCGGCGAGATACACAAGAAAGACCACAGGGTCCATGAACCGCTTCCTACTTCACACCCGCTCCGTGTTAGGAGCTAGCGCGTCATTCCCCGGGGGCCAGCCGCCCCACGTCGCGCGCGCGCAGCTCCGCCAGCGCCTCTAGCACCGCAGCAGCCCGCGTCTTGGGCGGCAGCGGGTCGCACGCCGCCTCCACGAGGAACGCAACCTCGGGCAGCGGCGCGGCGAACACCGTGGCCGGCTGCGGAAAGACCGCGCTTGTCGCGGCATGGGCCCCAGCCCGCATCAGCCAGCCCAGCTTCTGCCCCTTAGACGTCACCGCCCGCGTGGAAATGCTGTCATAGCCATTCCGGCGGACTTCCCCCCCGATGCCCGCATAGATATGGCGCGCCGCCGCGATGCCCGGGCGCGCCGCCACAGGAAGCTTCGGAATGCCCGCCTCTGCCCGCAGATACAGCCGGTCCGCCTCCGCCAGGAGACGCCGGGTCATACGGCGGAGTTCGGGGACGGGCAAAGGCTCCGCCAACCAGGCCTCGGGGTCGAGACCTGCCGCGTCAAACCAGTCGAGCGGCAGATAAATCCGGCCCATGCGGGCATCCTCGCCCACATCGCGGGCAATATTGGTCAGCTGCATCGCGACACCGAGATCACAGGCCCGCGCCAGCGCGTGGCGGTCGCGGACGCCCATGAGCACCGTCATCATCGCCCCCACCGCCGCCGCCACCCGGGCGGAATAGGCGAAGACGCCCGACAGCGTGCGGTATTCCTTGCCCAGCGCGTCCCAGGCCAGCCCTTCGAGCAGCGCATCGGGCAACGCGCGGGGCATCTCGTGATCCTCGACCATCGCCGCAAAGGCCCGGTCGGTGGGCGTGTTGCGCGGGCGGCCCTGATAGACCAGATCGAGCCGCTCTTGCAGGCTCAACACCGCCGCGCGTTCGTCATCGCCCAGGTCCACGGCGTCATCGGCCAACCGGCAAAACGCATAGAGCGCCAGCGCCGGGTCCCGCATCCGCGCCGGCAACAGCTTGGAGGCCGCGTGAAAGGATAGCGACCCATGGCGGATCGCCTCGCGACAGTGGTCCAGGTCTTTGGGATCAATCATTCTGCGGCCATCTGTAACTCGGCCCCCTGCACCGGGCGCGGCGCCCGCGGGACCATCTTGTCAATCACCTCCGCGCCGGAGATCACCCCCGGCACACCCGCACCGGGATGCGTACCCGCCCCCGCGAGGTAGAGCCCCCGCGCCGCGCGCGTCACGTTATGGGGCCGGAACCAGGCGGATTGCAGGATACGCGGCTCCAGGCTGAAACCGGAGCCAAAGGGCGACAGATATCGGTCGCGGAAGGTTTCGGGCGTGAACACCACCTCACTCGCGATACGGTCTTGGAAGCCCGGCAGCGTGTCACTCAGGACACGCGCCATCTTGCGTTTGTAGGGCGCGAGCTCCTCGGACCAGTCGACGCCATTGTCGTGGCCCAGATGCGGCACGGGCGACAGCGCGTAGAACGCATCGCCACCCGCAGGCGCGACAGAGCCATCCGTGACCGCCGGGCGGTGCAGGTAGATGCTCATGTCATCCGATAGCTTTCCGCGGATAAAGATGTCGCGCAGCAGCCCCTCGTAGCGGGGGCCCATGAGGATCGTGTGGTGGCCCACATCGGGCCACAGGTCGCGCGTCCCCTCGGTCCCGAAGTACCAAACAAAGAGCGACATCGACCAGCGCCGCTTGAACCCCGCGCGCGTCCAGCCGGGCACATTGTGATTGCGCAAAAGCCGCGCATAGGTGTGGCCCGCATCAGCGTTAGAAACGACGATGTCGCTCTGCAGCGCTTCGCCGCTGGCCAGCCGCACACCGCGGGCCTGGCCGCGCTCGATGAGGATCTCATCGGCCTCCACACCCAGCCGGAGCGTCCCGCCCTGATCCTCGATCACCCGGGCCATGGCGTCCGCAATCGCCTGCACGCCGCCCATGGCGTAGTGGACGCCGAACTCTTTTTCGAGATAGCTGACAAGCGCGTACATCGACGTCACGTGCATCGGGTCGCCACCGATAAAGAGCGGGTGGAACGACAGCGCCTGGCGCAGACGGTCATCCTTTACCCGCTTCTGCGCGAGCTTCAAAATCGACTGATCTGCCCGCAAAAGCGCGAACTCTGGCAGAACCTTGATCGTCTCCCACAGCTTGTGCATAGGCTTCGTCAGCAGCCCCTCGAACCCCACTTTGTAGCGCTTATGGGCATCGCGCAGGAACCGCTCGTAGCCCGGCACATCGTCCGGGTTCAGGCGCGCGACCTCCGTCTTCATGATGTTGGTGTCGCCCGTGGCATAGAGGTTCGCCCCATCTTGCCAGCGCATCTCGTAAAACGGATCGATAGAGCGCAAATCGACATCGGCGTGAAAATCACGCCCGCATGCGGCCCATAGCGCCTCGTAAACCTGCGGCACGGTGACAATCGTCGGGCCCAGGTCAAAGCGGTAGCCATCTTGCGAGATCGACGAGCCCCGCCCGCCCACGCGGTCGAGCCTGTCGATGACGGTCACGGCGTAGCCCTTTGCCCCCAGCCGCATGGCCGCCGCGAGCCCGCCAAGACCCGCACCGACCACAATCGCCTGGCTTGGCCCCTGTCCCGTTTGAGCTGTCATGTCATACGATTCCCAGCTGTCAGCTTTGATTTACATATATAGGGGGCGAATGGCGGAGATGTCTTCCCATATTTTCATATATGTGTCAGGATAGATTTACATATCGGGGAATCCGCATGACCCAAACCGTCTCTTTGAGCTTTTTCCGCTTTGCCGGAGCCGGGCCCAAGCTTTGGGCCTTTGGCATGATGGGTGTGTCCCGCATGCTCCTGCCACGCGTGCCCGATGTTGGCTTTTGGAAGCTCTGCGGGTCTGGCACGGGCGAAGGCTTTACCCCCATCCCCAATACCGCCGTCTACGCGATCCTGTGCACCTGGCCCGACGCCGACACCGCCCGCACCCGGGTCGAAGGGGAACGCTTTTTCTCCCGCTACCGCCACCGTGCACAAGAAAGCTGGACTGTTTATCTGACACCGACGCAGGCGCGCGGGAACTGGTCGGGCGAACAACCGTTCCAAACATCGGATGAACCGCCCCAGGGACCGCTCGCCGCGCTCACCCGGGCCACGATCAAACCCAGTGTGATGATGAAATTCTGGGGCCGTGTCCCCGACATCTCCGAACGGATCGGGCTCGATGAAAACGTGGCCTTTAAGATCGGCATCGGGGAGGTCCCGTGGCTCCACCAAGTGACCTTCTCCATCTGGCCCTCCGCACGATCCATGGCGCTTTTTGCGCGCAAGGACGGGCCCCACGCCCGCGCGATCAAGGCCGTGCGCGAGGGCAACTGGTTCAGTGAGGAACTATACGCCCGCTTCGCCGTCACCGGCGATCACGGGGCGTGGAACGGGCAAAGCCCGCTCGCAAGACTAAAGGATGACGCGCCATGACCGCTTTCCCATTCTCCGCCATCGTGGGCCAGGACGAGATGAAACGCGCGATGATCCTGACGGCCATCGACCCGTCCATCGGCGGCGTGCTGGTCTTTGGCGACCGCGGCACGGGCAAATCCACGGCTGTGCGCGGTCTGGCCTCGCTCCTGCCGCCGATCACCGCCGTACCCGGCTGCCCGGTCAACAGCGCCACCCACGACGCCTGCCCCGACTGGGCCGAGGTGCCAGAGGCCGCCCCAGCTGAAGTCCCCACCCCGGTCGTGGACCTCCCGCTCGGCGCGACGGAGGACCGCGTGACCGGCGCGCTCGACATCGAAAAGGCGCTGACCCAGGGCAAAAAGGCGTTCCAGGCCGGACTCCTGGCGCGCGCAAACCGCGGATACCTCTATATCGACGAGGTGAACTTGCTCGAAGACCACATCGTGGACCTCCTGCTCGACGTGGCCCAAACGGGCGAAAACGTGGTGGAGCGAGAAGGCATGTCGATCCGCCACCCCGCGCGCTTCGTGCTCGTGGGCTCCGGCAACCCGGAGGAAGGCGAGCTCAGGCCCCAGCTCCTCGACCGCTTCGGCCTCTCGGTCGACGTGGCCTCCCCCAAGGATATCCAAACCCGGATCGAAGTGATCCAGCGGCGCGATGACTTTGAACAGAACCCCGACAAATTCTGCGCACTCTGGGCGCCCGAAGACACGCGTATCCGTGACCGCATCCTGTCGGCGCGCGAACTCCTACCCTCTGTCGTGACCCCGCCCGCCATGCTCGAAACCTGCGCGGAGCTCTGCCTGGCGCTCGGCTCCGACGGGCTCCGGGGGGAGCTGACACTGCTCAAAGCGGGCCGCGCGCTCGCCGCGTGGGAAGGTCAGCGCAAGCTGAACGCCGATCACATCGGCATCGTCGCGCCGTCTGCGCTGCGCCACCGGCTCCGCCGCGACCCGCTGGACGAGGCAGGCTCCGGCACCCGCGTCACGCGCGTCGTCGAAGAGGTGCTGGGCGCGTGATGGACCCCACGCGGCGTTGGGCGCAAGCGCTCCTGGCGCTCAAGCTTTTGGCGCTGGAACCGCGTCTGGGCGGTGTGGCGCTGCGCGCGCGCGCAGGCCCCGTGCGGGACCGCTGGATGGACTGCCTCGCGCGCCTGCCGCTCACCCCCCGCAAGGTGCCGCTCACCATCAGTGATGAACAGCTCTTCGGCGGGCTCGACCTCGCCGCGACCCTGGCCGCAGGGCGCGAAGTGCGCGCGGCGGGGCTCCTGGCCCAGCCCGCGCTCTTGATCCTGCCCATGGCCGAACGCGCCGAACCGGGGCTCGCCGCGCGGCTCAGCCAGGCGCTCGACACCGGGCACCGGCTCATCGCGATGGACGAAGGCGCAGGCGACGACGAACACCTCGCCGCCGCGCTCCGCGACCGGCTGGCCTTTCACATCGACCTCGACGGGATCGCCTGCGGCGACGCGCTGGTGAGCCTGGGCACCCTGCCCGAACCGTCAGACGTTACCGCCAGCGAGGCGGACGTGGCCCAAATCGCCGAACTGTCCGAGGCGTTGGGCGTCGCCAGCCCCCGCGCCGCGCTCTTTTGCCTGTGGGCCGCCCGCGCCCACGCCGCGCTCCACCGGCGCCGCGCGCTCACGGGCGAGGATATCGAGGCCGCCGCGATCCTCACCCTCGCCCCCCGCGCCACGCGCCTGCCGCAGCAGGCCGACACCAGCGACCCGCCACCGCCACCGCCCGAGGGCGATGACCCCGCGTTCAACGACAGTGACGAAGATCAGAGCTTCGACATCCCCCAAGAGATGCTGCTGGAGGCTGTGCGCGCCGTTCTGCCCGTGGACATCCTGGCCCAAGTCGCCGCCAAGCGCGCCCATCGCGGCGCCAAGGGCAGCGGCGCAGGGTCAAAGAAAGTGTCGAACCGCCGCGGGCGGCCGCTTCCCTCCCGCCCCGGGCGGCTCGACGGGCAATCGCGGCTCGACCTGGTGGCAACGCTCCGCGCCGCAGCGCCTTGGCAAGCCATCCGCAAGGCGCAAAGCAAGCTCACCCGCCCCGTGGAAGTTCGCGCCAGCGACATCCGCCTCAAACGGTTCGAGGAGAAATCCGACCGCCTGCTCGTCTTTACCGTCGACGCCTCCGGCTCCGCAGCCTTGGCGCGCCTGGCGGAGGCGAAAGGCGCCATCGAGCTCCTCCTCGCAGAAGCCTACGCACGGCGCGACCACGTAGCGCTCGTGGCCTTTCGCGGCGCCCAGGCGGAGGTCCTGCTACCCCCCACCCGGTCGCTCGTGCAAACCAAACGCCGCCTCGCGGGGCTGCCCGGCGGGGGCGGCACGCCGCTGGCGGCGGGGCTGCAAGCCGGGACCGACATCGCGCTCCAAGCCCGCGCGCGCGGCATGACGCCGACGCTGATCCTGCTCACCGACGGCCGCGCCAATGTCGCACTCGATGGGGAGGCCGACCGCAAGCGCGCCGCCAGCGACAGCACCCGCATGGCGCGCGCAGCGCTCGCGCAGGGCGTGGAAGCGCTGGTGATCGACACCGGGCGCCGCCCCGAACGCGCGCTTAGGACCCTGGCGGAAACGATGGACGGCGCCTACCTGCCGCTGCCCCGCGCCAATGCAGACAAGCTCAGCACCGCCGTGAGCAGCGCGCTTGCGCCATGAACTGGGCCCGGCTCAAACCCATCTGGCCGCACGCGGCCCATAGCCACTTTCTGCCCACCGCAAAGGGGCGCGGACGCTGGCATGTGCAGATCCTAGGCGACGGCCCGGACCTGCTTTTGATCCACGGCGCAGGCGGCGCCACGCAGAGCTTTCGGGGCCTCCTGCCGCTCCTCGCCGAACACCACCGCTGCATCGCCATCGACCTGCCCGGCCAGGGCTTTTCGCGTCCCGGCATCGCGGGCCGCTATGGGATCGACGCCATGGCCGCCGATATCGGATCGCTGCTCTGGACCGAAGGCTGGCGGCCCGAAGCCATCATCGGCCACTCCGCAGGCGCAGCCCTCGCGCTTCGCCTGGCGGAGGCGGAGGTGACGAAAGGCCCCGTCATCGGCATCAACGCCGCCCTGGGAAAGTTCGAAGGCGTCGCCGGATGGGCCTTCCCGCTGGCCGCGCGGATGATGGCGCTGAACCCGCTGACGGCACTGGCGGTGTCGAACCTGAGCGGCTCGCAATCGGTGGTGAACCGGCTCCTCGATGGCACGGGGTCACAGATCGACGCCGAGGGCCGCACGCTCTACCGCCACCTGGCCTCCAGCGCGCAGCACGTGGACGGCACGCTCCGGATGATGGCGGGCTGGACGCTCGACCCCCTGCTCGCCCGCCTGCCCCGCAACGCAGCCCGCACCGTGCTGATCACCGCCGCAGGGGACCGCACCGTCCCGCCATCCGTGTCCGAAAAGGCCGCCGCGCGCATGCCCAATGCGGAGCTCATCGCGATGCCCGACCTCGGCCACCTCGCCCACGAGGAAGCCCCCGCGCGGATCGCAGACTACGTGCGCGAGGCCCTCGCCGAGCCCGCCGTCAGCCTATAGGCCGCGACAGCGCACCCAAGCCCAAGACACGCCACCACAAGCATGGTGATCAGCAGCATCGCTGCGGGCGGCCCGGCCTCCATCAACCGGGCAGACAGCGCCGTAAACACCGCCCCGAGCCCCAGCGTCAACGACCCCGACAGCCCCGCCGCACTGCCCGCGAGCGCCGGGTTCACTGACATAAGCCCCGCATTGGCCGACGGGCTCGCGATACCATTGCCAAACCCCACAAGCGCCATGAGGCCAAAAAAGCTGATCGGCTCAAAAAGCCCGGCCCACAGCAGCCCCAGGTTCACCGAGATCGCCGCGACCTGCAAAGCGCGGCCTGCCACGACCATCCCGCCCAGACCCACGCGCGTCGCCACCGTTCCAGAAACCCCATTGCCCAGGAAAAAGCCCATGGTGATGATCCCAATGGCCAACCCAAGCTCCGTGCTGGAGATATCGAGCACCCGGTCCGCCACCAAAGGCGCGCCGCTGATAAAGATGTAAAAGCAGCCCACCCCCATGATCACGACGCCCGAAAAGGCCCAGAACGCCGGCGCCGCAAGCAGCGCGGGATAAGCGCGGAACTGCGCGCCAAAGCTCGCGCTCTTGGCCCTGTTCGTCTCCCCCCAATCCACGGCTGCAAGCACGCTCGCCGTCGCGCCGCCCAGGGCCAAAAACCAAAAGACGGACCGCCAGCCAAAGGCCGCATCGAGCGCCCCGCCAATCACCGGCGCAATCATCGGCCCCACAGCCATCCCCATACTCACCCAGGAGATCTGGCTCGCCGCACGCTCCGCGTCCGCGGTGTCGCGCACCGTCGCAAGCGCCATGGTCGCCCCCGCGATCACGGCACCCTGCAAAAGCCGCGCCGTGAGAAAGAGCGCAAAGCTCTCTGCCATCGCGCAAACCACCGACAAAAGCGTAAACGCGGTGAACGCGCACAGCACCACCGGCCGCCGCCCCACCCGGTCGGAGATCGGCCCGATGAACAGCTGCAACGCCGCAGTCACGCCCAAATACCCCGACACAGCCCAAGTGACGGTGGCAAAGCTCACCCCAAACTCCCGCGCGATCTGCGCGAGCGACGGCAAAAACATGTTGAGCGACAGCACAGTCACGGCAGAGCAGATCATGAGCGTCGCGAGATGGGGGGGCCTGGACATGGGACGGCTCTACCACACCGCCCGGAAAGCACCAGCGACGCCGACCTGTGCACGCGCGCAGCCCTCCCGCGCGGCAGTCGGGCTTTTCTCACGCGCCGGACTGCGCATGTTGGTGCGAGAACAAGGAGATCACAGATGGGACTGCTCGTAGACGGCCAGTGGGTCGACCGCTGGTACGACACCAAATCCACCGGCGGCGCGTTCAAGCGGCAGGAAGCAACGTTCCGCAACTGGATCACCGCCGACGGCAGCGCAGGACCGTCTGGGGTTGCCGGATATAAGGCGGAGGCCGGACGCTACCACCTCTACGTCTCCTACGCTTGCCCTTGGGCGCACCGCGCCTTGATCTTTCGGAAACTCAAAGGGTTAGAGGACCTCATCACCGTCGATGCCGTCCACCCCGACATGATGGCCGACGGCTGGACATTCGAGACCGATGAGGACGGCGCCACGGGCGACACGCTCTACGGCTCCACCCATGCGCGCGACATTTATGTAAAGGCGCAGCCGGGTGTGACGACGCGGGTCACCGTGCCGATCCTCTGGGACAAAGCGACGGAGACGATCGTGTCGAACGAAAGCTCCGAGATCATCCGCATGTTCAATGCCGCCTTCGACGGCATCACGGGCAACACGCTCGACCTCTGGCCCGCAGACCTGCGGGCGGAGATCGAGCCCGTGAACGCGCGCATCTACGATACGCTCAACAACGGGGTCTACAAGTCAGGCTTTGCCACCACGCAAGCGGCCTATGACGCCGCCGTGGGCCCGCTCTTTGATACGCTCGACTGGCTGGAGGAGCGCCTGACCGCCCACCGCTACCTCATGGGCGACCGGATGACAGAGGCCGATTGGCGGCTCTTCACCACGCTCGTGCGGTTTGACCCCGTCTACCACCTGCATTTCAAGTGCAACAAACGGCGGCTGATGGATTACCCCTCACTCTGGGCCTACACGCGAGAGCTCTACCAATGGCCCGGCGTGGCTCAGACGGTGAACATGGCCCATATCGTGCGCCACTACCACTACAGCCACGAGAGCATTAACCCCCACCGGATCATTCCCGTGAACCCAGAAATCGACTGGTGGGCGCCCCATGGCCGCGAGGTCTTGCAAGCCGCCTAAACCTATGCACCTGTCCGCCCCATGATTGGGACCGGCAGAGACCACGGCGGCGGCTTGGACGCCGCGATTGCACGCTACGGCGGCACCCGCGCGGATTGGATTGACCTGTCCACCGGCATCAACCCCTCCCCCTACCCCCTCCCAATCTTGGGAGGGGACGCCTGGACCGCGCTCCCAGACAGTGGGGCGGCCAATGCGCTCATCTCAGCCGCCCGCGAATTTTGGGGGGTGCCTGACGTGGCAGAGGTCATCGCCGCCCCCGGCGCCTCCGCCCTCATCGCGCAGATGCCGACGCTGGCGGGTGGCGCGGCCTATATCCCCGGCCCCACCTATAACGAACACGCCGCCGCCTTCCGCGCCCACGGGCGGGAGGTGAGCGAGAGCGACCCAAGCGCGCCGGTCCATGTCTACGTTCACCCCAACAATCCCGACGGGCGCCGCTGGGACGATGCGCCGGGCGGCACCCTCACCATCATCGACGAAAGCTTCTGCGACGTGATGCCAGAGGCGAGCCAGATCGCCCGCACCGCCACACCAGGGACCGTGGTTCTGAAGAGCTTTGGCAAATTCTGGGGCCTCGCTGGCCTGCGCCTCGGCTTCGCCATCGCCCACCCCGAAACTCTGAGCACACAGCCCACCCTCACCGACCGCCTGGGCCCCTGGGCCGTCTCCGGCGTCGCGCAAGCGGTGGGCACCGCCGCCCTTGAAGACCACGCCTGGGCCGCAGCCACCCGCGACACCCTGGCGGCAGAGGCCACAAAACTCGACCGCCTCATGGCCGCCGCAGGCGCAAAAGCACTCGGCGGCACGACTCTCTTCCGCCTCTACGACACCGCCGATGCATCCGCCGCGCAAGAGCACCTGGCCCAACACCACATCTGGTCCCGCATCTTCCCCTACTCAAGCACCTGGCTCCGCCTAGGCTTGCCGCCCCAAGACCGCTGGCCGCAACTCGAAACCGCACTGGGGATGGCGGGCGGGGTGATCCGCGCTGGCGCAGCCAGCCGCGGGAACGCCGACCTGCCATCATGACGCTCACGCTTGCCCTGATCCTCGATGCGGTGCTGGGGGAGCCGAAATGGCTCTGGGACCGCGCCCCCCACCCCGCTGTCCTCATGGGGCGTGCCATTGGCTGGGCCGACAAAGCATTCAACACAGGCAACCACAAACGCGCCAAAGGCGTCCTGGTCACCGCAGCCCTCCTCATGGCGAGCCTCACCATCGGTACAGCCATCGCCGCCTTAGGCTGGCCCATCGAGGCCATCGTCGCCGCCATCCTGCTCGCCCAAAAATCGCTCGTCGAGCACGTCCAGGCCGTCGCGGACGCACTCCGCAACTCCCTCAAAGAAGGCCGCACATCCGTCGCCATGATCGTCGGCCGCGACACCGCGCAGATGGATGAGCCCGCCGTCGCCCGCGCCGCCATCGAAAGCGCTGCCGAAAACCTCTCCGACGGGGTCACCGCCCCCGCCTTCTGGTTCGCCATCGGCGGCCTGCCCGCGATGCTTGCCTACAAGGCCATCAACACCGCCGATTCCATGATCGGCTACCGCACCCCGCGCCACGAAGACTTCGGCTGGGCCTCAGCCCGCCTCGACGACGTCCTCAACTGGATCCCCGCCCGCCTCACCGCGCTCCTCATCCTCGCCACCCATGGCACGCTCGCCAAATGGGCGGACGTCCGCCGGGAGGCCCCCAAACACCGATCCCCCAATGCAGGCTGGCCGGAAAGCGCGCTCGCCCGTTCACTCGACATCGCCCTTGCGGGTCCCCGCGCCTATGACGGCGCGTTGCGCGATTTCCCCTTTGTTCACCCCGCCGGACGCCGCACCCTAGGCCCCAAAGATATCGAAATCGCCACAAAAGCGCTCTGGCGCACCTGGTGGGCCATCCTCGTGCTCGCCGCGCTTACCGCCCTGATCTAAAGGACCACACCATGTTCCGCCTTGCCGCCGCCCTGATCCTCACCGCCACCACCGGCTCCGCCCAATGTGGCGGCAGCTTCTCAGGCTTCATCGACGGCCTCAAACGCGAGGCCATGCAGAACGGCCAATCCCGCGCCACGGTCGACCGCTTCTTCGCTGGCACACAACAAAGCCAGGCCGTCCTGCGCGCCGACCGTGCCCAGGGCGTATTCCAAAAGCCGTTCCTCGACTTCTCCCGCGCGCTCATCAGCGAAAACCGCATGGTCAACGGGCGCCGCAATCTCGACCGCCACGCGGCCACGTTCAACGAGATCGAACGCCGCTACGGCGTCCCCCGCGGGATCCTGACGGCGTTCTGGGCGTTCGAAACCGACTACGGCGGCTTCCAGGGCAACTTCAACACCCGCGACGCGCTCGTCACGCTCGCCCATGACTGCCGCAGGCCGGAGCTCTTCCGACCCCAGGTCCTCGCCGCCATCGAGCTTATGCGCCGCGGCGGCATGGACCCCGCCACGACCACCGGCGCTTGGGCGGGGGAGATCGGGATGGTCCAGATGCTGCCCGGTGACATTCTCGCCCATGGCCGGGACGGCGATGGCGACGGGCGGGTGAGCCTAAAAACCTCCCCCCAAGACGCGCTTCTGTCCGGCGCAGACCTGCTCGCGGGCTTTGGCTGGGCACCCGGCCAACCCTGGATTCAGGAGGTCACCGTCCCCCGCAGCTTCGACTGGTCGCGCACGGGCCTCGACACCGTGCTAAGCACGCGTGACTGGGTGCGCCTCGGCGTGACCCCGCGGCAAGGCAGCCTCCCAAACCTCAACGCATCCCTGCTGGTCCCACAGGGCAAAGACGGCCCCGCCTTCCTCGCCTACCCCAACTTCTCCATCCTCTTTGAATGGAACCAAAGCTTCACCTACGTCATAACCGCCGCTTATTTCGCGACCCGGCTCGAGGGCGCACCGGTGTACAACGCGGGCACGCCGAGCGGCGGGCTCACCGGCGACCAGATGATCCAACTTCAAACGAAACTCGCCCGTCGCGGCCATGATGTGGGCGATATCGACGGCATCCTGGGCCGCAACACCCGCGCCGCCGTGCAAGCCGAACAAGCGCGCCTAGGCCTCCCCGCCGACGCCTGGCCCACGGTGGAGCTTCTGAACCGGCTCTAAGAAACTTCGCCCCTGTCGTCCGCGCGGGTGACACGGGTCCCTGCGCGCCCCTGCTACGCCTCTCTCCACACGACACAGCAAGGAGAGAGCAATGCAAGATCTGACCACGATCACGCGCAACGCGCGCACGCATGGGGACTTCGCCGGACGCACGGTTCAGGAGCAGGACGCCTATTTCGCCTTCTTCGCCGGTGACACAGAGCCTCTCAAGCCCCACGCAGCGACCCACGCCCTCCACGCCGTGATCTCGCTAACCCTCTCCTCTTTGCGCTGGCGCGGTCCCGGGGTAGCCTCACCAAAAGGCCAGACTTAGAAACCGCCATGCCAACGAAGACGCGCATCGACACGCCCCCATCGGAGGAGGCCGCCATAAGAGCCGTCCTGGAGCGCGACATCACGAGCTACCTCGCGCGCGACCGGGACGCCTGGCTGGACTGCTGGGCCAGGGACGCACGCTTTCAGAGCATCATGGAATGCGGCACGATGCAGATCGCCCGCTCCTTCGAGACCTTCGCGCGTAACGTATTCGCCGCGATGGATGCCGAGCCTGACCCGGTCCAGGCCGATGTCCGCTTCGACAATCTCAGCATCGACGTCTCTGGCAACACCGCCTGGGCAACCTACGAGGAAATCGTCTCATCCCCCTCGAACCCGCACGCAACGCCCACACATTCCCACAATTTCCGCCTTCTTGAGAAAGTCAGCGGGCACTGGCGCATCCTCTTCCACGGATGCTGGGCCGAGGCAGAGCGCAACGCCGACGTCCCGATCATCGAGGTAGCAAAAGACGGCCGGGTTCTGTGGATGAGCGGTGCGGCGCAAGCGAGCCTTACCGATTTCGCAGGACTGACTGTCAGCAACGGCATCCTGAGACCCGCAAATCCCGCACTGAACGCGCGCTTCAAGGACGTGATCGCGCGCGCCCACGGGCTGACGGGCTTCGGCGCCTACAACCGCGCCAAAAGCGACAGCGGCGGCGACGTCCGCTTCCCCGTTGTCCTCGGCGAGGACGAGGAAACGGCCCCCCTGCTTTGCTGGGTCAAGGTCGCCGACGGCCGCGTTTACGTCCTTTTCGGCACACGCAAGGACCTTTGGCGACAGATCGACGTCTTAAAGGCCATCTATGGCCTCTCGGACGCGCAAACCGCTCTGGTCCGACTTCTAACCTATGGCCAGGCCATCGACGGCGCCGCAGACACGTTAGGCATCACCCGCAACACCGCCCGCACGCATCTCAGACGCGTGTACGAGAAAACCGGCGTGAGCAGCCAGGTGGCGCTCCTCCGCTTGGTCGTCAGCTTCTCTGCCTAGGCTTAGATCGCGCCGCCGCCCAACACGTCCTTCACTGGAAAGCGGACCCCCTCTCCGTTGATCAGCACCAGCCGGTCCCCGCTGCGCACATAAGTATCGCAGCGCTCGAACCCGTGAATGAAGAACGTGCAAACCACCCCACCGCCCCGCAGCTCGTAACGCCCATAGGCGATCCCGCCATCAGGATAGGTGTAGGAGTAGTCATCGGTGATCGAGAAAAACGACCGGCCCCCGTCGAAAAACGTATGCGTCGTGCCAACCACCTGCGCCTGCATATCCGCATCGCTGAGCGCAACATCCCCGTCGCGCATCCCCTGCGCCGACGCCGCTCCCGCCATGAGGAGAAAAGCCAAAACATATTTCATGGGCTGACCCTACCGCAAACCCCATCACGCACCGCTCACAATGAAGCGACCGAAGCCGGGGGCGCATGCTGCGCCCTCGTTCAAGCCAGACGCCTAACGACCCCACACGCCGAAAGCCTGTGCGCGTTGCCCGCGACGGATCAAAAGCAACGAAGAAAGTCCGCTCAGCGCCAACACAAAGCCCGCGGGCACAGGGACAGGCGCAGGACCACCGGTGCCTGAGAAACCTTCGCCTGCAGAATCCGCAGCTGCGATCTGGAGGTTGTCTAGGACGGCGTAGCCGCCAGACAGCAAATCGATCTCAAGCGTGATAAAATCAGTGCTGCTGCCAGACGTATCGAAGCTGAACTCCCCTTGGGTCCAATCCAAGATATCGAGCGCGGAATCAGTGCCGCTCAGGCTGGCGCTGTCGAGCACCACGCCGTTGCCAGTTTGCGAAGGCACCCCGCCCGGGTTGTCAAAAACCGTAAACCCAAACGTCGGCGCGCCCGAATAAAAGCTCAAGTTCCCAGTGTTCAGATCCAGGCCCAGCCCGGAAATATCAATCTTGAAATTCAGGAAATCGAAGCCCTAGGTGTCGAAGTTCAAGCTCAATCGGTCATCGTTGGCGCTCGACAACATGCCGAGCGCGTAGTTGCCGCCAATCCCGGTTGGGTCACTGTAGCCGTTGCCAAAGGCCGTCCCACCCGTGATGTTCACCGTCTCAACGGTATTTGATTGAACGAAATCGAACCCTACGGGCTGATTGCCATAGAACTGGTTTACCGGATCACGTGACACGTCGCGAAAGCTGTTTGGTGCGGTTTCAGCGACGAATCCTGTCGGGGTCTCGAAGTCCTGATCGTAAAGTAGGATGGATGCCGCGTCTGCGGTCCCTGTCACTCCTGCAACAAGCAGTGTTGCGATTGCTATAGTCCGCATTGGTTCGTCCCCATTTTTGATGCGCAGGCATGCTATTTGCCCGCCAAACCCACTTAAGCGTGTATCAGTGTCTATGCTCGCGCAGAAGTTAAGACTTGTGGCCCCCAGGGGACGGCGGGCGGGGCGCCTTTCAAGCGCAGCGCAGAAACAGCGCCGTTCCGCCGTCTACGCGACGAGCTTTTCGGCCCCGGTCAGGTCCACCGACACAAGCTGGCTCACCCCCTGCTCCTGCATCGTCACCCCGAACAGCCGGTCCATCCGGCTCATCGTCACCGCATGGTGGGTGATGATCAGGAACCGCGTCTCCGTCACCCGCGTCATCTCATCGAGCAGGTTGCAGAACCGGGTTACGTTGGCGTCGTCCAAAGGCGCGTCCACCTCGTCGAGCACACAGATCGGTGCCGGGTTCGCCAGGAACACCGCAAAGATCAGCGCAAGGGCCGTCAGCGTCTGCTCCCCACCGGACAGTAGCGACAGTGTCGATAGCTTCTTGCCCGGCGGCTGACACATGATCTCGAGCCCCGCCTCCAGCGGATCATCGCTTTCCACCAACACGAGCTTCGCCTCGCCGCCGTTGAATAGGTGCGTAAAGAGGCGGGAAAAGTTGCGGTTCACCTCCTCAAAGGCCGCAAGCAACCGCTCGCGCCCCTCCTTGTTCAGCCCCGCAATGCCTGACCGCAGCGTGGCAATCGCAGCCTCCAAATCATCCTTTTCGCGCGCAAGCTCCGACCGCTCTTCCTCAATCGTCTTCGCATCCTCCTCGGCCCGCAGGTTCACCGCCCCGAGCGCATCGCGCTGGCGCTTGAGCCGCGCGATATCGGCCTCCAGCTTGCTGATCCCCGGGATCTGTGTCGCCTCACAGGCCAAAGCCTCCAACAACGCTTCGGGCCCGTCAGAGCCCCCCTCGACAATACGCTCTTCCGCCGCGGCGACCGCGTCCTGGGACGCATCAAACCGCGCCTGGGCCGCCGCCCGCGTCTCCCGCGTGGTGCCCGCGTCCCGTTCCCGCGCGCGCTCGGCCTCCACAGCCTGCCTGAGCGCGGTCTCGCCCTCCGCCAACGCGTCAGAGGCCGCTTTGCGCCGCGTCTCCGCGCGCTCAAGCTCCACCAAAAGCGCCTCAACCGCGGCCTCGACCTGCGCAGGCGCATCCATGGCAGCCTTGAGCTCCGCCTCTGTCGTGTCCCGCCGCGCGCGCAACTCGCCGGAGCGTGTATCCGCCGTCTCCAGCCGCTTGCGCCAACTTTCAATCTCCCGCCGCACAGTCGCGCGCCGCGTCTCCCGCGCCTCGCCCGTGCGGCGCAGCTCGTCAAAGCTCGCGCGATGGGCCAGCATCGTCACCCGCGCGGCCTCCACCGTCAGCTTCACATCTTCCAGCGCCGCCTTCGCGTGATCGAGATCTGCCAACGCGGCCTTTGCCCGCTCCGCCTCCGTCCGCCTCAGCGCGATGTCGCCCTCTTCCTCCCGGAACCGCGCCACGGCGAGCTCCAGCGTCTGCACCTTGCCCTCCGCCACGTTGCGATCGGCCTCCACCCGCGACAGCCGCTTGGCCGCCTCTGCGCTGGCCTGATCTGCTGCCCGCCGGGCCTGCCGCGCTGACGTGAGCGCCGCTGTCAGCTCAGCTGCCTCAGCCACAAGCGCCTCATGGGCCGCCCGCGCGGCCTCCGCCTTGGCCCGCGCCACGGCCTCCTCCGCCGTGAGCCGCTTGAGCCGGTTCTCCTGCTCCAATCGCAAGGCCGCAGCCGACGGCGCATCCGCCGCCGCGAGCGTATACCCATCCCAGCGCCACAAATCCCCTGCCCGGCTCACGAGCCGCTGGCCAGGCCGCAGGTCGGCCTGCAAACGCGGCCCGTCGGCGGGGTCTACGACGCCCACGCAGGCCATCCGGCGCGCCAGCACATCCGGCAACGTCACATGCCCGGCCAAAGGCACCGCACCCGCAGGCAACGCCAACGCGTCATCATAGGCTGGCAACCCGCGCCACCCGGACTGCCCCGCCGCAGCCTGACGCGGCAGTTTCAGATCATCCGACAGCGCCGCACCGAGCGCCTTCTCAAACCCGTCTTCGACGCGCAACTCATCAAGGATCTGCGCCCCGCCGCCCGCTTCCCGCGCCACAAGCCGCGCCACGGCGTCCATCTCCGCCTTGAGCGCGCCGGCCTCGCCCTCAGCCTCCGCCCGCGCGGCACGCGCCTCGCCTTCGCGCCCCTGCGCCGCGTCGCAAGCCGCCTCAACATCTAATAGCTCGGCCTCGACCCGCTCCACATGGGCCGCCGCCTCCGCCTCCGCCGCCTGCGCGGCAACCACAGCGTCCTCGGACCCGCGCACAGTGCCCCGCGCAGTATCGAGCGCCGTCACCGCCTCGGACGAGCGTGCCACGATCCGCTCCATGGCGGTCTCCGCCTCGCTCAGCATCCGCGCCGCCGACTGGTGCTGCGCCGCAAGCCGCGCTGCATGCTCATTGGCCGCCGACAGGTCCGCCTCGCGGGTGTGCAGCACCTCCGCCGCCTCACTCGCGCGCACCTCAGCCGCCGCCAAAGCCGCGTCATGGCCATCTAGGAGCTGCGTCAGCTCCTCCGCCTCCGCCTCCAGCGCCGCCACACTGTCCACGGCATCGGTGGACAGCCCCGCCTCCCGCTCGATATCACGCTCCAGCTGCGCCTTGCGTTTGCCCAGCGCCTCGATCCGACCCGCAGCCTCCGACCGCTGGCGTTCAAGCCCCTGGCGTTCCAAGGTAAGCCGCTGCAAGACCGCCGCGGCAATCGCATCTTCCTCGCGCAGTGGCGGCACCGCGCCCTCTGCCACTTCCCGCGCCTTCGCTGCCTGCCGCGCCGCCGTCTCAGCCGACGCAGACCCCGCCAACGCCTCCCGCAGGGTCGCCTCCGCCGCTGCCCGCGCCTCCGCCGCCTCTAGCCAACGACGGTAAAGGTACATCCCCTCCGCCAGCCTCAGCTCCGCACCAATCTCCCGATACCGCGCCGCTTGCCGGGCCTGTCGGGCCAACGACGCCAACTGCGACGCCAACTGCTCCAACACATCATCGACGCGGGCCATATTCGCCTCCGCGCCCTTCAGCTTCAGCTCCGCCTCGTGACGCCGCTGATAAAGCCCGCTGATCCCCGCCGCTTCCTCCAGGATCCGCCGCCGCGCGCGCGGCTTGGCGTTGATCAGCTCCGCAATCTGCCCCTGCCGCACCAGTGACGGCGAATGCGACCCGGTGGAGGCATCGGCGAACAGCATCTGCACATCCCGCGCCCGCACCTCTTTCCCATTCGCACGGTAGGCCGACCCAATATCCCGCGTGATCCGCCGCGACACTTCCAGCCCATCAGCATCGTTGAACCCCGCAGGCGCCAGTCGCTCCGCATTGTCGATAAAGAGAGACACTTCCGCGAAATTCCGCGCAGGCCGCGAGGAGGCACCGGCGAAAATCACATCCTCCATCCCGCCGCCGCGCATGGCCGTCGGGCGGTTCTCCCCCATCACCCAGCGCAAGGCCTCCAGCAGGTTCGACTTCCCGCAACCATTGGGCCCCACAACGCCGGTCAGGCCCGGAGCCACAATCAAATCCGTGGGGTCAACAAAGCTCTTGAACCCGTTCAATCTGAGCTTGGAAAACTTCACACGCGCCTCCGATTCCGCCGCTCCCGTCAGGTTCCGCAGGAATCCGCGCCAAGTCAACATTATGTGGCCACCACCCCAAGCTTATCCACAACATATAGCCCCTACACCGATCCATCTGCCCCCTTGACGCCCCCCGCAACCAGCGCGACACACGTCCCATAGGCCGTGGCGCCCGCCACACAGAACCAGCATGTCGCAAAGGGCCGACCAGGCCCTTTCCAATGTCTTAAGGAGGCGGAAATGCCAGCAAAAATTCCCGCGACCATCGTCACCGGCTTCCTCGGCGCTGGCAAAACGACACTCATCCGCCACCTGCTCGAAAACAGCGAAAACCGCCGCATCGCGCTCATCATCAACGAGTTCGGCGATCTCGGCGTGGACGGCGACATCCTCAAAGGCTGCGGAGACGAAACCTGCACCGAGGATGACATTATGGAGCTCTCCAACGGCTGCATCTGCTGCACCGTGGCCGATGACTTCATTCCCACCATGGAAACGCTGCTGGCCCGCGACACGCCCCCCGACCACATCGTCATCGAAACCTCTGGCCTCGCCCTCCCCCAACCGCTCGTGCGCGCCTTCAACTGGCCCGGCATCGCCACGAAAGTCACCGTGGACGGCGTCGTGACCGTCGTGGACGGCAAAGCCGTGACCGAAGGCCGCTTTGCCCACGACACCGCCGCCGTCGACGCCCAGCGCGCCGCCGATGACGGGCTAGATCACGAAACGCCGCTTTCTGAGCTTTTCGAGGACCAGGTCGCCTGCGCCGACATGATCGTGGTCAACAAATCCGACCTGCTGGAAACGGAGGAGGCGCAAGGCCTCGTCACCCAGCTCAAATCCGACAGCCGCGACGGCGTCCAGGTCATCCCCGCCGTCAAAGGCGCGCTGCCTGTGGGTGTGCTGCTGGGCCAAGGGATCGGCGCCGAGGCCGACCTCGACGCCCGCCACGAGGTCCACCATCACCACCACCATGATGATGACGACCACGATGATCACGACGACGACCACCATCACGAACACGGCCATGACGAATTCGAAAGTTTCACCGTCGAATTAGGCGAAATCGCCGACCCCACCGCCTACGCCCAACAGGTCGCCGACGTCATCCGCACCCACGACATCCTGCGGCTCAAGGGATTCCTAGCCATCACAGGCAAACCCATGCGCCTGACGCTGCAAGCCGTGGGCCCGCGGATCGACACCTACTACGACCAGCCGCTCGCCGACCGCGCCTCCCGCCTCGTCGTCATCGGCCAGGCCGGGCTCGACCGCGCGGCCATCACCGCCGCACTGACCAAGGCATGACCACGTTGGAGATCACGCGCACAGACCCCATGCACCCCGATGCACTTGCGCTCATCGACGGGTCCGAGCGGGAGCAATCAGCGCTCTACCCGCCCCATTTGCGTTATGCCTTTTCGCCCCAGCAACTCGTGGACGGCGACGTGCGCTTTTTCGTGGGACGTGACGGCCCCACTCCCATCGTCTGCGGCGGCTATGCGGTCTGCGACGGCTATGGCGAACTCAAACGCATTTTCGTGGCGAAAAACCACCGCGGCCAAGGATGGGCCGATGCGCTCGTCACCGCTTGCGAAACAACCGCCCGCGCCGAAGCGCTCCCGCTGATGCGACTCGAGACTGGCCTCGCCTCCCCTGCGGCAATCGCGTTTTACACCCGTATGGGCTACACCCAGATTGGCCCCTTCGGCGCCTATACAGAAAACGGATCCTCCGTTTTCATGGAAAAGACGCTCTGATGCACCTCCTCGCCGCGACGCCCGGCCAGGTCAGCGACGGGTCAGAGCCCGTGGAGCTGGGCCAAAGCCCCGCCGATGTCGCCTTCATCTCCGCCGCTGACACCGAGCTCGCCGCGCTGTCCCAAGCCCGCAGCGAGATGGCGGAGCCGCCCACCCTGCGCCTCGCCAATCTCACCCATCTCAGCCACCCGCTGAGCGTCGACATGCATATCGACAGCTGCCTCACCAAATGCCGCCTCGTCGTCATCCGCATGCTCGGCGGCGCAGGCTACTGGCGCTACGGCTTCGAACAATGCGCCGCGCGGCTGCGGGAGGCCGGCGTGCCCGTGGCCTTCCTCCCCGGCGACGACAAACCAGACGACGAACTGCGCACCTTCAGCACGGTCACCGACATCGATTACGACGCACTCTGGTCCTATTTCGTCGAAGGCGGTCCGCAAAACGCCACCTACGCCCTCGACCTCTGCCGTCACATGCTGGACGGCACACCCAGACCGCCCGCCGCCGAACCCCTGCTTAAGGCCGGCACCTACTGGCCCGGCCACGGCCAATGCGACCTCGCCACCATCCGCGCCACATGGACCAATGACGCCCCGGTCGTCCCCATCATCTTCTACCGCGCCCTCGTTCAGGGCGCAGGCCTCAACCCCATCAACCGACTAACCAAGAGCCTCGCCCGCCGCGGCCTGAACCCGCTGCCAATCTTCGCGGCGAGCCTGAAGGACCCCGTCTCCGCCGCCACCCTCGCCTACCTCTTCGCGGAGGCCCCCCCAGCCGTCATCCTCAACTGCACGAGCTTCGCCACCGGCACGCCAGAGGCCGCAGGCCAAAACCCACTGCTCGCCAATGACGCGCCAGTGTTCCAGGTCGTCCTCTCCGCCTCGTCCGAGGAGACCTGGGCCGAGGGCCTCACCGGCCTCCCCGCCCGCGACATCGCCATGAACGTGGCCCTGCCAGAGGTCGACGGCCGCATCCTGTCTCGCGCGATTTCGTTCAAAGACGAGGCCTATTTCGACGAGGCCACCGAATGCGCCATCGCCACCTACCGCGCCGAAGGCACGCGGGTGGAATTCGTGGCCGACCTCGCCCGAAACTGGGCCACCCTCCGCGAAACCGCGCCCGAAGACCGCCAAGTCGCGCTGATCCTCGCCAACTACCCCAACAAGGATGGCCGCCTCGCCAACGGCGTGGGTCTCGACACCCCCGCCGCGACCATAAACGTCCTGAACCGCCTCACGTCAGCAGGCTACGCCGTCGAAAACTCCCCGTCAGACACCGACGCCCTCATGGCCCAGATCCTCGCGGGCCCCACCAACTGGCTCACCGACCGCGCGCAAAAGGACGGCGGCTCCGAACTCCCCCTCGCCACCTATCTCGACCACTACAAATCCCTCCCCTACGACTTCCGCCAAACCGTCGAGGACCGCTGGGGCGCTCCGACGGATGACCCTTTCTTTCGTCCAAAAATACTTCCCCCGGAGGGCGGCCCAAACGGTGCCTTCAAACTCAGCATTCTCCAATTCGGGAACGTCACCGTGGGCGTCCAACCCGCCCGCGGCTACAATATCGACCCGGAGGAGACGTATCACGCCCCCGACCTCGCCCCGCCGCACAACTACATCGCGTTCTACATCTGGCTGCGCCACGTCCAGCAGGCGCAGGCCGTCGTCCACATGGGCAAACACGGCAACCTCGAATGGCTGCCCGGCAAGGCGCTCGCGCTGAGCGCGGCTTGCGCGCCGGAGGCGATCTTAGGCCCCACACCGCACCTCTACCCCTTTATCGTCAACGACCCGGGCGAGGGCACCCAGGCCAAGCGCCGCGCACAGGCAGTGATCCTCGACCATCTCACACCCCCGCTCACCCGCGCCGAAACCTACGGCCCGCTCCGCGACCTCGAAACACTGGTGGACGAATACTACGAAGCCGCAGGCGTCGACGCCCGCCGCGTCACCCATCTGAGGAAGGAGATCGTGACCCTCGCCTCCGCCACCGGGCTCGACGCCGATGTCGGCATGGATGGCAGTGATACAGACACCGATCTTGCCAAAATCGACGCATACCTCTGCGAGCTGAAGGAAGCGCAAATCCGCGACGGCCTCCATATCTTCGGCACGAGCCCAGCAGGCACCCAACGCCGCGACCTCGCCATCGCGCTCACGCGCATGGCGCGGGGGGACGGCGATGGCGCAAATGCGTCGCTCATCGGCGCGCTGGCAAACGACCTCAGCCTCGATTTCGAGCCGCTGTCAGCAACCCCTTCGGACCCATGGAACGGCCCGCGCCCCGCGGCGCTCGAACTGACCAGTGACCCCTGGCGCAGCACAGGGGACACGATCGAGCGGCTCGAACTCCTCGCCATCGAACTCCTCGAAGGCACATCAGACGCGCCCGGCGCAGCCTCCGCTGGGGTGCTAGATGGCATCAAATCCGACGTCCTTCCAACCATTGACGCCTGCGGACCATCAGAGCTCGACGCCATGATCACCGGCCTCGATGGCCGCGCGATCCCGGCAGGCCCCTCAGGCGCCCCCACCCGCGGGCGGCTCGACGTGCTCCCCACCGGGCGCAACTTCTTCTCCGTCGACACCCGCGCCGTGCCGACGCAGACCGCCTGGGCGCTGGGTTGGAAAAGCGCGTCGATGCTGATCGACAAGCACCTCCAGGACCATGGCGACTGGCTGCGATCCCTTGTGCTGACAGCTTGGGGCACGGCCAATATGCGCACCGGCGGCGATGACATCGCGCAGGCGCTGGCGCTCATGGGCGCAAAGCCCACATGGGACGCCGCCGGTCGCCGCGTCACGGGGTTCGAAATCCTGCCGCTCGGCGTCCTGGGCCGCCCCCGCGTGGACGTCACGCTGCGTGTCTCCGGCTTCTTCCGCGACGCCTTCCCCGGTCTCATCGACCTCGTGGACGCCGCCGCCCGTGCGATCCAAGAGCTGGATGAGCCCGCCGACCAAAACCCGGCACGCGCCGCCGCAGGCCCCCGCGTTTATGGCTCAAAACCAGGCGCTTACGGAGCAGGCCTGCAGGCGCTCATCGACGAGCGCATCTGGTCCGACACCGCCGATCTGGGCCGCGCCTACCTCGAATGGTCCTCATACGCATACGGCAAGGGGCAGGAGGGCGCGCGGGACGCGGACGGGTTCGCCCAGCGCCTGACCTCCGCGCAGGCCATCGTCCAAAATCAGGACAACCGGGAACACGACATCCTCGACAGCGACGACTACTACCAGTTCGAAGGCGGCGCGGCAGCGGCGATCACCGCACTCACCGGCGCGCAAGTCCCGATCTACCACAACGACCACTCCCGCCCCGAAACGCCGCGCATCCGCACCCTGCAGGACGAAATCGGCCGCGTCGTCCGCTCCCGCGCGGCGAACCCGAAGTGGATCGCGGGCGTCATGCGCCACGGCTACAAAGGCGCCTTCGAAATGGCCGCGACGACCGACTACCTCTTTGCCTTTGCCGCCACCACGGGGGCGGTCCAGAACCACCATTTCGACCTGATCCACGAGGCGTATCTGGAAGATGATGAGGTGCGGGAGTTCATCGAGACGCATAATGCACCTGCGCTGAAGGAGATGGCCGAACGCTTCCAAGAAGCCATCGACCGCGGCCTCTGGACCCCCCGCTCAAATTCAGCCCGCGCGCGGTTGGTCGAAATCCTAAACTAGCGCAACTGCGGTTCGGCTATAGCGCCGGTCCGAGGGGTGGCGTTCGCGCCGCCCCGTGGGGGCGGAACGGCGCGGCCCGATGGTTCCCATCGGGCGAGTACTCTGAGGCTATGTATTAGAGAGCCCTCTTGCGCCGTGCGCCGCTGCACCCCAAACTCCCCTAAAACCAAAGAACACGGACACGCCATGACCACTGACCCAACCCCCGAAGACGCCGCCCGCCACGCCACCAAGATGGCCAAGAAAAAGGCCGCCCGGGATAAGATCATGGCCACAAAGACCGAGGAAAAGGGCCTCGTCATCGTCCACACGGGCCGGGGCAAGGGCAAAAGCTCCGCCGCCTTCGGCATGATCTTCCGCCACATCGCCCATGGCCGCAAATGCGCCGTCGTCCAGTTCATCAAGGGCGGGATGAGCACCGGCGAACGCGACCTGATCCTGGGCCGCTTCACCGACCTGTGCGCCTTCCACACCATGGGCGAGGGATTTACGTGGGAGACCCAAGACAAATCCCGCGACATCGAAATGGCCCAGGCAGCGTGGGAGAAAGCCAAAGAGCTGATCCGCGACCCGTCGAACCACATGGTGCTGCTCGACGAAATCAACATCGCGCTCCGCTACGACTACATCGACGTGGCCGAGGTGGTGCAGTTCCTGACCGATGAGAAGCCGGAGATGACCCACGTGGTCCTAACGGGTCGCAACGCCAAGGACGAACTGATCGAAGTGGCCGACCTGGTGACAGAAATGGAGCTCGTGAAGCACCCGTTCCGGTCAGGGATCAAGGCGCAGATTGGGGTGGAGTTCTGAGCACTGCAGCGCCTCTCTGGCGTGTCACCAGTGGCAGCGTGACCTGGTGGCACTTCGACCTTACCACCCCAGGCCTGCGGGATTGGATCGACAGCCAGGTCGACAGCGACGTGGCGGCCGCGCTCACCGCTCCAGAGACACGCCCCAGATGCACTGCGCACCAGGGCGGGTTGATTCTGAATTTGCGCGGCGTGAACCTGAACCCCGGGGCCGACCCAGAGGATATGGTCGCGCTCCGGCTTTGGGCGCGGACCGACACGGTCATAACCGTACGCAAACGCCGCGTTATGACCGTCACAGCCACCAAGGACGCTCTCGATACCACCCCGTTGGACAGCACAGATGACTTGATCGAGCGACTGACCCAGGGCCTAGTACATCGGATCGAGACCGTCGCACTCGAGCTCGAAGAGCATGTTGATACGCTCGAAGATTCGCATTTGGAGCACGGCCACACTGACACGAGCACGCTCCTTGACCTGCGCCGGACGCTCGTGAAACTACGTCGGTTCCTCGGTCCCCAACGCGAGGCGCTAGACACGCTCTGGTCTTACCACCGCGGTACGCCGCTGGAGACAGCGTTTCACGAAACGGCCCAACGCATGGCCCGCACGCTAGAGGCGCTCGATGCTGCAAAAGAGCGTCTGGTGATCCTCGGCGACCACCTCCTCGCACAGGAGGCCGCGCGGCAAGGACGAAACTCTTACATCCTGGGCGTAATGGCCGCGATCTTTCTCCCGTTGGGGTTCCTGACGGGGCTTTTCGGGGTGAACGTGGGCGGGATGCCGTGGGTTGAAAACGCGTCCGGCTTTGCGATCGTATCAATCGCCAGTGCCGCAATCGGTTTGGGCCTTTATGCGTTTTTTAAATGGGTGCGGTGGCTTTGACCCGAGCGGAATAGTCTTTGAGCGCCCGATACCCACCCTACACCTCGACCTCTTCCAGGGGCAGCTCGCCGCGGGCTTCGAGCTGGGCGACGGCCTCTTGGATCTCGGCCTCCGTGGGCTCCACCCAGGGGGTGTTTGACACGATCCCCGCCTCGGCGAGCGCGCGGCCGGTGTCTTCGAAATCGATCAGGGCAAAGGTCTCGTTAAAGCGCACCGCCTCGCCCGCGCGGAACCAGAAGCGGTCGCAGGTGTTGCTGATGACTGCCGTGATCCCCGCAAAGCTGTCGAACTGTCGCTCAAAGTCGCGGAAAATCCGACCCGGCCGCCGCACCAGGATCGCCACTTTGCAGTCCGGCTGCACCACGCACGCCGCCAGATGCAAGGCGGAGTTGTCGGTGGACACGATGACCTTTGCGGCCTTGTAATGGGCCAGCTGGCTGTCGAGGCTGTGCTGCTGGGGGTGGAAAATCGTGAACCCCTCCCGCTCCAGCTCTGCCTCGATGCGCTCCTCGAGCAAAAGCCGCCCGCGCTTTTTGAACACCTTGCTGCGAGAGATATAGATCTTGTCTGGCCCGTCAGCCGTGACACGGTCGCGCCAGCGGCGGTGGATAAAGGCGCGGAACTCCGGCGCGCCGGCGGCCATGCCATCGACCCCAAAGCCCTGGGGCGCGATCACGAGCCGCTCCACCCGGGTGGGGTCATTGATTGCCAGCGCCGGGGGCAGTGGGCCCAAGCTGCCCAGGATCGCATTGACCAGCGGCAGGCTGCGGTTGGGGTGGCGCAGCGGCTTTTTGGGGAAGTAGAGGATGTGATCGATCGGCTCACCAAACACGTCCGCCGCCCAGAGCCGCCCCGTGCTTTCACACAGCGCATGGCCGAAATGCCCATAGGCCAGCCCGCCAAAAAGCAGCGTTCCCGGTAGGGTCTGGGTGATCTCCTCAGGCTTTGGGCACTCAGGCTCCACCGTTGTCGGGCGCGTCGCTGCGCGGTAGGTCATCGCGTCAGCGCAAAACGCCCCATCGGCGGTAAACACGCCCGCTGGCCGCGCCATCGCACGCTTTTTCCCGCGGCCCCAGGGGACGACGATGGCGTTTTCCACAACACGGATGCCAGCGGCAAGGGGTATGTTTGGGTCAAATTCTAGCACTGTGCCGGTGGACTAGCGGATCACGCGCCACGGCACCATAGATCGCTTGCCAGCGCCCAACACTCGCCCCGCACCTGTGGCTTTGGTGCTGCCTGCGCCGTGCCCTAGGGTCCTGCCCCCAAGCCGCAGCCCGGTGACGAATTGCCCCGAGCCCGGCGCCCTGGCATGGTGGGACGGCGCAACAGGGGGCAGAGCATGGGTCGACCACTTCTCATCGAATTTGGCATGGGCACATCGCTCAGACGGCAGGACTACACCGAGGCCGCGACGCGGGCGTTGAAAGACGCGCTCTGGCACAATTCCATCAACCTCGCGGAACTCTTTGGAAAGGATAAGTCCGACATGCGGCTCTGCGTGGTGGTGGGCGTGCAGGCGCCCGACCGGGTCGATACGAGCAAGCTGGCGGAGGTCTTCCCCTACGGCCAGCCGACCTTTCACGTGGAAAAGGGCGGGCTCGACGTGCCCCGGCCCGGCGGCGGGACACCCACCGTCATCGCCAATGTCGCCATCAAAGTGAGCCTGGAGGGCGTGGCATGAGCGACCAACGCTTCATCATCGAAATGGGCACCGGCAACGACCAGTATGGCGGCGATCAGACCAAGGCGGCGGCGCGGGCGATTGAAGACGCGATCCGGCATTCGTCGATCCCCATGTTTGACGTGCTGGGCCTGCCCCACGACGAGATGCGCGTGCAGGTAACCGTGGGGGTACCCGACCCCGCGTCCGTGGATTGCGAGGCGCTCAAGGCCGCGCTACCCCGGGGCCGCGCCACCGTCACGGCGGTCGAGGGTGGCTTGCACATCCGAACCCCCGCCAGCGCACATGGCATTGTAGTGGCCACAGCAGCGGTGGAGGCCTATCTGCCATCCCAAGCAGACTGAAAGGCACCACCCATGGGCATGTACCACCTCCTCGGCATCAGCGGCTCGCTGCGTGCGGGATCGACGAACACGAAACTCATCCACGCCGCCAAAGCGGCCTTTGACCCGGCGGAGTTCACGATGGGCTCCATCGACCTGCCGCTCTACAATGGCGACGTGGAGGAGGCGGAGGGCATCCCCGCCTCCGTCCAGACCCTCGCCGACCAGATCGCGGCAGCGGATGCGGTGATCATCTCCACCCCCGAATACAACAAGCTGATGTCCGGCGCTTTGAAGAACGCGCTCGACTGGGTGAGCCGCACCAAAGGCGGCCCGTGGAAGGGCAAGCCCGTCGCCGTCATGTCCGCCGCCGCGGGCCGCGCGGGCGGGGAGCGGGGGCAGTGGACGCTGCGCCTCGCGCTCAACCCGTTCCAGCCGCGCGTGATCCCGGGGCCGGAGTTTCACCTGGCCGCGAGCTCTAAGGAGTTCGATGACGACGGCCACCTGACGAGCGAGCTCTACCAGAAAACCCTGGCCGAGCTCATGGACGCGCTGAAAGCGGAGGTTCAGGCCAGAGCCGACACCGCAAAATCGGCAGGGATGTGATCGATACCTGAAAGCACGAGATCGGCCATAACCGCCCCCACTTTGGGGGCCATGCCAAACCCGATCTTGAACCCGCCATTGGCCACGTAATGGCCGGGACGCCCCGGCCAGGGGCCAAGGAGCGGCGCGCGTGATTTGGCGCGGGGGCGCAGCCCTGCCCAGCGCGCGGTCACCGGGGCTTCGGCTAAGGCGGGCACAGCGCGACGCGCCCGGGCGATCACATCCTCAAGCAGCGCATCGGTGGCGGTGGGGTCCGCAAACTCCCGCTCCGTCGTGGACCCCACGGCCACCGTCCCATCCCAATGCGGGATAAGGTGGAGCGTATCGGCAAAGAGCTGCGGCAGCCCCACGCGGTCGAGCGCAAAGAGCGCCGCCTGCCCCTTGATCCCCATGCCCACGGGGCTGCCAAAATCTTCGCTCAACGCTGCAAGCCCCGCCGCGCCGGTGGCCCAAACGACCGCGCCAGCGTCGGGGGCTTCGGTCGCGATCAGCCCTCCGCGCATCTCCACCGCCTTGGCCAAGGCGCCGGTCGCGGCACGCGGGTGAATGTGGGCACTCAGCGTATCGTGGATCAGCTTGCCCGTGGCGCTGAGCGGCGCCCAATCGCCCGCGGCGTCCACGATCTCCCACGACGCCTTGCCCTGCCAAAGCTCTGCGGCGCCCAATGCCCGCGCCCGGGCCAGAGCCAATGCGCGGTCATCGGCGATAGGCTGCAAACGGCCCGACCGCGCGTAGCCCGTGGGCAGGCCTGTCAGCGCCTCCACCTCCGGCCAGAGCTCGCGCGCCATGATGAGGCTGTCGAACTGAAACGCCTTCTTAGGGTTCCAATTCTCCGGCATGTGCGGCGCCAGCGCCCCCACGATCCCGCCAGAGGCCCCCGCCGCCACGCCGCCCGGGTCCACCACCTGCACACGCGCCCCGCGGGATTGGCAAGCATAGGCGACGGAGAGCCCAAAAATCCCCGCCCCGCGAATGGTGACGTCATAGCTTGCCAAGACCCGCGATCCTCCCTTAGCTCCCGCCATGGCTGACCTAGACCGCAACCTGCCAACAGACCAGAGCGAGATCACTTGGCGCGAAAGCGTCCCGGTCTCCGCCCGCTTTGACGACCCGTACTATTCGCTGGAAAATGGTCTGGCGGAGACGCGGCATGTGTTCCTCGCGGGCAACGACCTGCCCGCGCGGTTCTCGGACGGGTTTCACATCGCGGAGCTTGGGTTTGGGACGGGCCTGAACTTGCTCACCGCTGCTTTGGCTTGGCGGGAGAGCGGCACCGCAGGCCGCCTCCACTTCACTAGCTTCGAACTCTACCGCCTGCCACCCGATGTCAGCCAAGCGGCGCACAGAGCCTTCCCCGAACTCACCGACCTCGCCGCCGAACTCACCCCCCTCTGGGACGGAGCCACATCGCTCACGCTCGACTGGCTCAACGTCACCATCATCGAAGGCGACGCGCGCGAAACGCTCCCCCTCTGGCGCGCCAAAGCCGACGCCTGGTTCCTCGACGGCTTCTCCCCCGCGCGCAACCCGGAGCTATGGGAACCCCCGCTCCTCACCACTGTCGCCCAGCACACAAACACGCAAGGCACCTGCGCCACCTACTCCGCCGCCGGAGCCGTCCGCCGTGCGCTCGACACCGCAGGCTTTGACGTCACGCGCATCCCCGGATACGGGCGGAAGCGGCACATGACGCGCGGGGTCCTTCGGTGACAAATAACAGGCTCGGCATCATCTTGATGGTGATGACCACCTTCGTCTTTGCCATGCAGGACGGGATCAGTCGGCACCTCGCGGGTGAATACAACGTCTTTATGATCGTAATGATCCGCTACTGGTTCTTTGCGGCCTTCGTGCTGACCGTGTCGGCGCGCATGGCAGGCAGCATCGCCAACGCCGCGCGCACGGATCAACCCGCGCTGCAAATCGGGCGGGGCCTGCTGCTCGCGGCGGAAATCTGCGTGATGGTCTACGCCTTTACCCTGCTGGGGCTGGTCGAAAGCCTGGCCATTTTCACCTGCTACCCGCTCATCATCGCCGCGCTGAGCGGGCCTATTCTAGGCGAACGCGTGGGCCCCTACCGCTGGGCGGCCATTGGCATCGGCTGCGTGGGGGTCATTATCATCCTCAAACCCGGCTTCGGGGTCTTTTCGCCCTACGCTTTTGTGGCTGTAATCTCCTCGCTGATGTTCGCACTCTACGGCCTGCTGACCCGCTTTGCTGCGCGCAAGGACAGCGCGGCGACATCCTTCTTCTGGACGGGCACCGCGGGCGCCGTCGCGATGACCGTCGTGGGCGCCTGGTTTTGGGAGCCGATGATCCCCCGCGACTGGGCCTGGATGGCGGTGCTCTGCGTCACCGGGGCACTCGGCCACTACCTGCTGATCAAATGCTACGAGGTGGCGGAGGCGAGCGCGGTGCAGCCCTTTGCCTACCTGCAACTCGTCTTCGGCTCCGCGCTCGGCGTCGCGGTGTTCGGCGAGGTCATCGAACAAAACGTCGCCATCGGCGCCGTGATCGTCGTGGCCGCCGGGCTCTTTACCTGGTGGCGGGAACGAAAGGCCGCGCTTGGGGCCTGAGGCTCTCATTGAGCCGCGTTGAGGACGGCGGCGGCGCAAGCTGCGCGCCCGTTGCCCGTGCCCCGCGCAGGTCCTGCGCGATCTGCCAGGGCCCGACCTCTCCCGACAGCCGCGCACGATACACGGCGAGGCTTTCGACCACCCGCATCACGTAGTTCCGGGTTTCGCGGAACGGGATGTGTTCGATCCAATCCACCAGATCCACGCGCCCACCCCGCGGATCGCCACGCAAGCGCATCCAGGTGTCCGCCCGGCTCGGCCCCGCGTTATAGGCCGCGGCAATCAGGACCGGGCTTTCGCCATACATCTCTTCCAGCTCCACAAGGTACGCGAGGCCGAGCCGCGCGTTGTAATTCGCATCGGTCAGGAGCCGGCGGGCGGAGTAGCCTTCGCCCAAATCCCCCGCCATCTCCTGCGCCGTGCCTGGCATGAGCTGCATGAGCCCGCGCGCGCCCACGGGTGACACAACGGTCGGGTCAAACTCACTCTCGCGCCGCGCAATGGCGAGCGCGAGCTCGGGCGCCACCGATCCCGTACGCTCCGCCAGGGGGTGGAGCGCGTAATACGGACCCTCGATGACATGGCCGTACTGCACGCCGCGCTTGGCGATCATCACCTCCAGATGCGGGATGCCGATATCGCGGGCCATCGCCGCCATCTGGCCCACGCCTTGGCGGTCCTGGCTTTCCGCCAGATGGGTCAGGAACCGCTCGCCGAGGTTCAGGTCCCCCGCCGCAAGCAGAAGCCGCGCGGCCTCGTAATTTGAATTCCGCGTGAAGCTGGCGTTCCGCCAGTTCGGAAAAGTCTCCCGCCCCGTCAGCGCCGGGTCCATGGGCACGCCCGCCTCCACCGCTGCAAGCTGGCCGTAGAACGCTGTTTGATGCTCCGCCGCGCGGCGGTAGTCGGCCATCGCGGCGGAGCGGTTGCCCACACGCGCATGCGCCCGGCCCTGCCAATACATGGCGCGCGATAGCGAAATCGGTGTGTCCACCGCCCGCTCGAACCGCTCAAAGTGACCCAAAGCTGTGTCCGCATCGCCCCGCTTTGTGAGCGCGATGAAGCCCGCCAGCCATTCCAGATCGGCATAGTGGCGCCCCTCGCTCAGCCCATGCCGTGCCGCGAGGGCATAGGCCCGCCGATACTGCCCCTCCCGCATCAACTGCCGCGCATACCGGCGGCGCAGGTTGCCCCAGCTTTCTGGCTGGCCCAGCGCGCGCTGGGCTTCGAGGATCTCAATCGCCCCCGCCGTGCGCCCCGCGCGGACGCGCCACAAGAACCGCTCATAGGCGAGCCCAGGGTCGCCGGCCCGCGACGCAGGCACCGCATCAATGAGCGCATTCACCCCGCTTCGCTGGTCTCTCAGCCCTGCCCGGGCGCGCGTGAGCGCCTGATCGGCGGCGGTGAGTAAGGGAAGCATTCGCAGCGCCTCCCCCGTCAATCCACGCCACAGCAGCATATTCGCCCGCTCCGCATGGGCGCCTGCCAGGGTGGTGCCGTGGTCGCGTAGAAAGGCGGCCTCCTCCTCCGGCGTTAGGGAGTGCGTAACCCAGCCGCGAAGAACCTCCTGGCGCGCCGCTCCCGCCTGCCCTGCGGCGCCTAAGGCTTCGGCCAGCCTCAGCGACCCGTTGCCGGTGCGCGGCAGTTGCGGCGCAAAGAAGTTTAGCACCGCCGCAGGCGACGTCCCCGGCGCAATCGCGTGTTCTGAGCGCTCTCGCAGATAGGGCAGCCCCGGCCAGTCCGGGCGGCGGTCGAGGAACGCACGCGCCTCCGCAAAGGTGCCCTCCTTGGCGCGCAGCCGGTGCCACTCGATGATGTCGCGCCCTACGGCGCCCGCACCGCGCGCCTCCGCCACCGCGCGCGGCCAGTCGCCCGCCGCCCGCGCATCGAGCGCGCGCCGCAACGCGTCGGCCTGCTGGGCCCAGGCCAAGACCGGGCTCAACACCAAGATTAGAGACAAAACGAATACGGGGCGCATTGGGAGGCCCTCACCTGCTGCTCAGTTGCCATAAAAATGGGCACAGAAGCGCCCTAGGGCAACGGGCAATCTTGGAATTCCTGCCCGAGCGCACTACCGTCCGCGCACTTTCGCCGATGGGGCAACCGCCCCCAGCTAGGAGACCCGGCATGTTCAAAGGCTCAATGGTGGCCCTCATCACCCCGTTTTCAGATGGTGCGGTGGATTTTGAGGCGCTCAAACGCCTTGTGGACTGGCATATCGACCAGGGCACCCACGGCCTTGTGCCCGTTGGGACGACGGGCGAAAGCCCAACGCTTAGCCATGCGGAACATGACGCGGTGGTGGAAACGGTGGTCGCCCAGGCCGCAGGCCGCGTGCCGGTGCTCGCCGGGGCCGGATCGAACAACACCGCCGAATCGGTGCGCCTGGTGGAGGCCGCGAAGGCCGCAGGCGCGGACGGCGCGCTTGTCGTGACGCCCTATTACAACAAGCCTACCCAGCGCGGGCTCATGGCCCATTTCGAGGCCTGTGCGGGCGTGGGCCTGCCCATCATCATCTACAACATCCCGCCGCGGTCCGTCATCGACATGTCCGACGCCACGATGGGCGCGCTGTCCAAACTGCCAGAGATCGTCGGCGTCAAAGACGCCACCGCCGACCTGTCCCGCGTGCCCGCCACACGGCTGAGCTGCGGGACCGACTTTATCCAGCTCTCGGGCGAGGACCCCACCGCCGTGGGCTATAACGCCATGGGCGGGGTGGGCTGTATCTCTGTGACCGCCAATGTCGCGCCCGCCCTGTGTTCGGCCATGCAAACCGCCTGCCTGGTGGGGGACTACGCCAAAGCGGTGGAGATCCAGGACAAGCTCATGCCGCTACACCAAGCGGTGTTCACCGAACCAGGCCTGTGCGGCGCAAAATACGGCGCAGCAAAACTCGGCCTCTGCTCGGACGAGGTCCGCTCCCCGCTCGTGACGCTGAGTGATGAGACCAAAGCCAAGATGGACGCCGCCATGGCCCACGCGGGGTTGGTCTGAAACCTACCTAAAGGTTGCGAGCTATAGCGCCGGTCCGAGGGGTGGCGTTCGCGCCGCCCGTCAAACCAAAGGTTTGCCTTTGACAGAACGGGGGCGGACCGGCGCGGCCCGACGTTACCGTCGGGCAGGTACTTTGGGGCTAAGTTGTTCTTGGAACAAGCATCCGAGATCCGGACCTCAGGCCGCCGTCCGCTCCTGCACGAAGCTTGCTCGCAGATGCTCCACCGCCGTGGCGGCATGTTCGGGCAGGTCATCGGCGGTGATCAAGCACAGCTCGTAATGGCACAAGAGCGGCAGACCGCGCGACGGGGGCACCTCCACCACGTCACCGCCGAGCGCGCTCCGGGGGATCGGTGCCACCGCGAGATCGGCTAGCACCGCCGCCTTCTGCCCGCTCAGATGCCCTGATTCGAGCACGATGTGGTAATCGCGCCCCTGCGCTTCGAGCCCCTCAAGCCCCGCCTTGCGCCACGCGCAGGTCGTGTCCCAGACGGACACGGGCATGGGGTCCTGCTCATGGGCCACCCCGCATTTCGCCCCCGCCCAGACAAGGCGTTCGCGAAACAGCACCTCCCCCGGGCGCTGGTCCCGCTGGCTGGGCAGGCGCGTGATGATCGCCGCATCGAGCCGCCGCTCCGCGACCATATCGATCATCGGCCCGGTATTGGCGACGACGGCGTGGATCTGCACCCCGGGGTAGGAGCAGCAGAACCGCCGCAGCATATCGGGCAAAAACCGCTCTGCCACATCGTCAGGCACGCCAATCCGCACCTCCCCGCGCAGCGCTTTGGGGTCAAATTCCGCGCGAAACTCGTGGTCGAGCGCCACCATCCGCCGCGCATGGGCCAGCACCCGCTCCCCATCCTCGGTGAGCCGCACCGACCGGCTGTCGCGCAGGAACAAAGGCCGCTCTAACGCGTCTTCCATCTTTTTCACCTGCATCGACACCGCCGAGGGCGTCCGAAACACCCGCGCCGCCGCGGCGGAGAAATTGCCCGTCTCCGCGATCGCCACAAACGTGCGGAGGAGGTCGAGGTCGAGTGTCTGCATGGCGCACCTATCAGATTATCTGACAGAACCTGTAAAACCTTTTCGTTTTTCTGACAAGAGGCCAGCGGCTATCTCAGTCTCATCAAGCGAAAGGACGACCCAATGACCCATCTCCAGATCACCCCGACGCGGCCATCGCGGGCCGCCGACGCCACCAAAGCCGCAGGCGCCGCCCTGATCGGCGCGGGCCTGTCGCTCTTGGCCGCCGTGGCATTTCAGGTCACGGACCTGCCCGGCCCGCCCGACGGCGCCCCAAACGGCGATCCGCTGTCCCAAGACGCAGCCACCGCGCTCCACCTGCAATCGCTGGGCAAGTGGCGCTAACCCGCGCCGCGCCTTCCCCCAAAATCTCCCCGAAAGGACCAGACCATGGCCTACTATTCCGAGTCCGCCCAACGTCACGCCCCGCTTTATGTCCGCGTGGCCGAAGCGCTCCACACCCTTGCGCTCCGCCGTGAGGCGCGGCGCAGCACGCAGGAACTGAGCCGGCTCAACGATCACATGCTCAACGATATCGGCGTCACCCGCGCCGATATCCCATGCGCCATCGACGCCGCCACCCGGGTGGAGATCGACGGCCTGCGCAGCCGGGCCGCCCTGTAGGCCCGCTGCGCTGCGGGTGGGGCACCCCTAGCGCCCGCCTCACCCGCACTCTATATGCCCGCCATGGCCAAGACCGACGACAACGCAAACTACAAGGTGATCGCCGAAAACCGGCGCGCGCGCTACGACTATGCGATTGAGCAAGACCTAGAGGTGGGCATCATCCTAGAAGGGTCCGAGGTGAAGTCGCTGCGCCAAGGCGGCTCCAACATCGCGGAGTCCTATGCAGAGGTCGACGGTGCCGAGCTCTGGCTCGTCAATTCCTACATCGCGCCCTACGAGCAGGCTAAGATGTTTCGCCACGAGCAGCGCCGCCGCCGCAAGTTGCTGGCCTCCCGCAAGGAGCTCTCCGATCTCTGGAACGCCACCCAGCGCAAGGGCATGACGCTCGTGCCGATGGTGATGTATTTCAACCACCGCGGGCTCGTGAAGCTCAAGATCGGCGTGGCAAAGGGCAAAAAGAACGTCGACAAACGCGCCACCGAGGCCAAGCGCGACTGGCAGCGCCAAAAGGCCCGGCTCCTGCGGGAACACTAGGGTCAGGCCCCAAAGCCCCGGCCGCGGCGCGCGGGTTGCGCGGCCCCAACGTGAGGGGCCAGCCCCTCACACTCCCCGAAGTATTTTTGGACGAAAGAAAGGGGATACGGCGCCTGCCCGCTCCCTTGCTCCCAGGCGGCCCCATAGCGAGGCGGCCTTTGCCAGCGGGCAAGGGTTGCCGCGGGCCCGGGGGGGCCGCCCGCGGCCCCCGGGGTTGAATACACCGCCAGCGGGGGGCCGCGGGGGGGG
>JBCBZG010000018.1:0-87561 GCA_039815465.1 Pseudomonadota bacterium | reverse complement strand
GCGGCCTCCGCCGGGGTAGCCGCCATGGCCCCCCCGTGCTGGGCCACCCACGCCTCCGCCTTGGCCGCCGTCCGGTTATAGACCGTCACGTCATGGCCGGCCGCTTGCAGATGCCCCGCCATCGGGTAGCCCATGACTCCCAACCCAAGAAATGCGATTTTGGCCATGGTCTTTTCCCTTCTTGGCGCGTGTGCTTTTGCTCATGGATAGGTAAAGGTCACGCCAGCGGCGTCAACGGAGCGGGAGAACAGGGATGGTGTTCAAGTGGCTTTTGCGCGCGGCGACGGCGCTCGTGGTGCTCGGCGTTTTGATCGTTGGCTTCGCCTATTACGTGCTCTCGCGCTCCCTGCCCGACTATGACGGCACGCGCCAGGTGGCCGGGCTCGACGCGCGGGTGGAGATTTTGCGCGATGTCTCCAGCATTCCCCATATCTTTGGCGAAACAGACGAAGCGAGCTATTTCGGGCTGGGCTACGCCCACGCTCAAGACCGCCTGTGGCAAATGACGATGCTGCGCCGCACCGCGCAAGGCCGCCTCTCGGAGCTTTTTGGGGAGGCGACGCTGCCCGTCGACATCCTGCTCCGGCGGCTCGACCTCTACACCCTGGCGGTGCAGTCTGTGCCCGCGCAAAGCGCGGAAACGCTGGCGCTGCTTGATGCCTACTCCTCCGGGGTGAACGCGCGCCTGGCCGAAATCAACGAAGGCGCGCTCGGGCGTGGCGCGCCAGAATTCTTTCTCTTTGCCCCCGAAATCTCTCCCTGGACCCCCGCCGATAGCGTGGCGATCCAGAAACTGCTCGGGCTCCAACTCGCCGGACATCTGGAGGAAGAGGTGCTGCGCGCGCGCGTGTCGTTGGCCATCGACGAGGGCCGCATGCGCGATATCCTGCCCGACATCCCCGGGGCTGGCGTCGTGGAGCTTCCTGATTTTGCGAGCATCGTGCCAGGCGTGGCCCCGTTTCTGCCGTCCACGCGCGTGGCGGCGGGGCCGCTGATGCCCGCGGCACCGCGGGGCATGGGTGGGGCCTCAAACGCTTGGGCCGCCGATCCCAGCCGGTCCGTGGCGGGCGGGACGCTCTTAGCCAATGACCCGCATCTGGGCTTTACGGCGCCCTCGTTTTGGTACCTCGCGCGGCTTCAACTGGCCGGGGGCGGGCAAATCGGCGGCACGGTACCGGGCCTGCCGCTTATCCTTGTGGGCCGCAGCGAGGTGCTGGGATGGGGTTTGACCTCCGCCTATCTCGATGACCAGGACGTCTATATTGAGGAGGTGAACCCAGAGGACCCGAGCCTCTACCGGACCGCGGATGGGTGGGCCCCGTTCCGCACGCGCGACACGCTGATCAATGTCAAAGACGCAGCTCCCGTGTCCATCACACTGCGCTGGACGCAAAATGGCCCCGTGCTCGACCCGGATCAGTTCGACTTCGGCACTGTGACCCCGCCAGGCCATGTCGCGTCCTTGGCCTGGACGGAATCCATAGCCCCGGACACCAGCATCACCGCCGCGATGGAGATCGCCCGCGCCCAAACCGTCGACGCCGCCATCGCCGCGGGGGAGGCCTATATCTCCCCCGCGCAGAACTTAACGCTCGTGGACCGTGAGACCGTAGCGATGAAGACGATCGGATACTTCCCCGCCCGCGACATCCGCCACCAATCCCAAGGCCGCCTACCCACACCGGGCTGGCGGGAGGAAAACCGTTGGCAAGGCCGCCGCCCCTACGCGGATAACCCGGAATTCATCGCGCCCGCGGGCGGTATCCTTGGCAACACAAACAACAAAGTCACGGACGCGCCCTTTCCTGGGCATATGAGCTTTGCCTGGGGCGACAGCCAACGCGTGGGCCGGTGGGAGCGGCTCATGCAAGCGCGCCAGGTCCATACCCGCGACAGCTTTATCGAGGCGCAGCTCGACACCGTGAGCCCGGCGGCCCGGACGCTCTTGCCGCTCATTGGCGGCGATCTGTGGTTCACAGGCGCGCCCGCGGCCTCGGACAGTCGCGAGGGAAAGCGCAACGAGGCGCTGGAGCTCCTCGCCGAATGGAACGGGGAAATGAATGAGCATCTGCCCGAACCCCTGCTCTACGCCGCTTGGATGCGCGCGCTGCAAGACCGGCTGATCCGCGATGAGCTCGGCCCCCTAGCGGCGGAGTTCACCCATGTGGAGCCGCTGTTTTTGGAGCGAGTCTACCGGGACGTAGACGGCGCGGCGGCCTGGTGCGACGTGGTGCAGTCGGCTGTGGTCGAAAGCTGCACGGACATCGCGCGCCTCGCGCTCGACGACGCGATCCTGTGGATTGAGGAGACTTATGGGAATGCCCGCATCTCCTCCCTCCGTTGGGGGGACGCCCATGAGGCCACCCATGATCATCCGGTGCTGGGCGACATCCGGGGCCTGCGTTGGTTTGTGAACATTAGGCAGTCGACGTCAGGCGGCGATCACACGCTGCAACGGGCCAAGACGCGCGGCACAGGGCCCCAGCCGTTCCGCAACGTGCACGGCGCGGGCTATCGCGGCGTCTATGATTTCGCGGACCCGGACTCGTCAGTCTTCATCATCTCCACGGGGCAGTCGGGGCATCTCTTGTCGCGCCACTATGACGACCTGGGGGAGCTGTGGCGGCGCGGCGAATACGTAACCATGTCGCTCGACCCCGAGCTCGCGCGGGCGGCCGCGATTGGCGTGACGGTGCTCGAACCGCGGTAAGTCCGTCACCGCAGGCTCAAGATCACCTCGATGTCGCGGGCGCTGAGCGGGCGCAGCAACGCGCGTTCATCCCCGTTGAGCCCCCGACCCGATTCCACATCGCCATGGATCATCATCGCGATCTGCGCGGTGGGCAAGTAGTACACATCTGGGCTTTCCTGGCTCAATTCCGTCACCAGCCGCTGGAGCAGGACCTTGCGGCGCTCCGCATCGAGGTCTTTGCGTTTGTCTTCGAGCATGGGCGCTCCTTCGATGGGGTGTGTGGCGCGGGGCGCGCTCTGGTCCAGACATAACGCGAATGGCGCCGCCGGGTTGCCTCCGGCGGAAGTATTTTTGGACGAAAGAAAGGCAGATCAGAGCTTTTCGTACCGCGCGGCCTGGGTGGTGGACCAGTCTACGGTGAGCTCGGCGCCTGTGTCTGACTGCGCCTCTCCCGTGACGACGCCCTGATCATAAAGCCAGGCGCGTTTGCGGCCGTCTGCATGGGTGAGCGTCAGGGTTTCCACCCGTGTCTTGGGTTTCAGCCGGGCGGAGATATCGGCGAGGAGCGGTTCCATCCCCTGCCCTGTGAGCGCGGAGGTCATGAAGATCGCGTCGTCGCGGGCGGCCTGGTTCTGGCGTGTCTCCAACGTTTCTGGGTCGAGCCCGTCCATCTTGTTCCAGACCTCCAGCCGCGGGGTGTCCTCTGGGATGCCAAGCCCGGCTAGGATATCGGCCACATCGGCGCATTGTTGCTCCGTCTCCGGGTGGGCGATATCGCGGACATGGAGGATGATGTCGGCGGCGGTGACCTCCTCCAGCGTGGCGCGGAAGGCCGCGACGAGTTCTGTTGGCAGGTCAGAGATAAAGCCCACCGTATCAGACATGATCACATCCGTGCCGTCCGGCAGCGCCACCGCGCGCATGGTCGGGTCGAGCGTGGCAAAAAGCATGTCTTTGGCCATCACCTTTGCCCCCGTGAGGCGGTTAAAGAGCGTGGACTTGCCCGCGTTCGTGTAGCCCACAAGCGCAACCACGGGATAGGGCACCTTGGCCCGCGACATCCGGTGGAGACCGCGGGTTTGCACCACTTTGCCCAACTGCCGCTTAAGGCGCGTGAGCTGCGTGTCGATGGCGCGGCGGTCCGCCTCGATCTGGGTCTCGCCGGGCCCCCCCACGAACCCGAGCCCGCCCCGCTGGCGTTCCAAGTGGGTCCAGGCACGCACAAGCCGCGTGCGCTGGTAGCTGAGATGCGCCATTTCCACCTGCAACACGCCTTCACGCGTGGCCGCTCGGTCCGAGAAGATTTCCAGAATAAGCCCCGTCCGGTCGAGCAGCTTAACCTTCCATTCCCGTTCCAAGTTGCGCTGCTGAACGGGCGTCACCGGCCCGTCAATCAGCACCAGCTCAATCTCCTGCGCCTTAAAGACCGCGCCAAGCTCCGCGATCTTACCAGTGCCAAAGAGCATACCCGGATGCGCCTTGGGCAGACGCACGATGTCAGACCCCTCCACGCTGAGGTCAGGGAGCGCCACGGCAAGCGACACCGCTTCGGCCAGGGCATGCTCGGGCAAGCGCCGCTGGCTCTCCGTGCGGATGTCAGGATGCAGCACCCAAGCGCGGGTTGCTTTTGTTTCGGTTGTTGTCAGGTCAGCCATGATGCCCCTTATGGGGAAATCATTCTTCCCCGTCGTACAAAGAAATGGGTTGCGAGGGCATGATCGTCGAGATCGCGTGTTTGTAGACCAGTTGCGATTGCCCATCGCGGCGCAAGAGAACGCAGAAATTATCGAACCACGTAATCACGCCCTGCAGTTTGACGCCGTTGATCAGAAAGATCGTCACCGGCACCTTTGTCTTTCGGACGTGATTTAGAAATGCGTCCTGCAGGTTCTGTCGATCTGATGCCATTGGTCCGGCTCCACCTCATTCCCGACGCCTATGTCCCGCGCGTTGCGCGTGTATCGTGACGTCTTGTTCTCGTAACTCGTGTAATGGAATTGGATTCCGCGCGGAATACAAGCCCCTGTGCTTGCCAGTGATGCAAAAATGCTGCGAGTGCGGCATTAGGCTCGCCAAAACGCTGGATTGAGCAGCGCCACGATCACCAATGTCTCCAGCCGTCCGACGACCATGGCGGCGGCGAGGATGTATTTGGCGGCGGCTGAAAGGCTCGCGATGTCAATAGGTTGGTCCGAGGCGAAATTGGCGAGGGGCCCGGTATTGGACAGCGACGCCACCGTCAGCACCAATGCGGCCTCGAAATCGGTGCCCGCCGCCGACAGCGCAAGCATGATGACGCACAGCGACACGGCAAGCAGCATAAACACGATCCACGCGATAAACGCCCCCTCGCGGCGCACATGGCGCGCAAAGCGGCCCGCCCCCGCGACGGAGTTTGGGAAGACGAGGCGCCCGATCTCCCGCTCGCCGTGTTTCAGGAGCGCGTAAATGCGCAAGAGCTTCACCCCACCCGCGGTCGTGGCCACGCCGCCCCCCACCAACGCAAGCCCCATGAGCAAGAGCCCCGGCGCCTCGATCCCCGACCAGGACCGCGCCGTGATCCAATCGGTGGAGGCATAGCCCGTCGTCGTCAGGAACGAAAGCGCGGTGAAAAGCGACCCCCAAAGCGCACGAAAGGCCGACACGACGCCCGCCGCCCCGTCAATCTGGCTCGCCGCCAGATAGTGACGCAGAAACAGGCCAAGCGCGATGGCGGCCACAATCGCCAGCGCGATGCGCAGCTCCGGGTCCTCGCGCAGATCGCGGCTTTGTTCGGCCAGCACGCCTTCTGTGAAGGTCCGCCGCGACAGCGCAAAGACGAAAAAGAGGACAATGATCGCCTCCCCCACGCGGCCCGAGGCACTGTTTTCGAGGCCCCCCACCGGCGAGAGGCCCGCGGTGGCGAGCGTCGACATCGCGTGCACGCCCGCCGTCAAAGGCGCGTCGCCCGCCACAAGTAGCGCGATGAAAAGCGCGAGCGTGAGGCCCACATAGATCGGTGTCAGTTGGGAGGCCGCGCGCAAAAACCGCTCCGTTGTGAGCCGCTCCTGTCCCTGTTGCGCGCCAAGCCCAGTGGCCGGGCCGCGCTTTTGCGCAACCTCATACCCCCCGAGCCCCATGGGCGCGAGCACCGACACCGCGGCCGACCACATGAACAGCCCACCGCCCCAAGCGACAAGCGCGCGCCACAGTTCCTCCGCCGCTGTCAGGCGCCCGGGTGCGGGATAGACGGTGGCGCCCGTAGTGGTCATGGCCGACACCATCTCGAAATAGGCGTTCGTCCAGGACGTATCCCCAAGCGATCCGTGAAACGGCAGCGCCAGCATAAGCGGCAGCGCCACAAACGCACCGAGCAGCGCCCAAAGCTGCGAGCGCACGACAGACGGGCCCCGGCGCCCTTGGGTCACGATGGCGACCATGCCTGTCACGATCAGGATAAAGACCGCAGACCAGAAAAACGCCTGCGCGCTCTCATAATCGCGCGCGTCGAGCGCCACACTGGCGGGCACCAGCATCAACAGCGCCGACAGGCCCGCCATGATGACCAGGATCGGGAGCGAGTAGAAAAACGCGCGCATGGGTTTCTAGAAAAAGTCGATGGACACTTGCAGTAAGCGTTCCACCTCGCTCACGTCGCCGCTCATGGCGAAAATGGCGACCACATCGCCCTCTTTGATCACAGTATGGGCCAAGGGCGCGATGATATCGCCGCCCGACTGGATCGCACCGACGAGCACGCCCTTGGGGAAATCGATCTCTTCGATCTTGCGGCCCGCAATGGGGGAGGTCGACAGAACCTGCGCCTCGATCACCTCGGCCTCCGCATCACCGATGGAGTATACACCTTTCACGCGACCATGGCGGATATGGCGCAGGATCGAGCTCACCGTGGTGGAGCGCGGGTTAATATGCGCATCGACATCAAGCGCATCAAGCAGCGGCAAAAGCGTGGGATCGTTGATCAGACAAATTGCCATCTGCGCGCCCGCCTGCTTGGCGCGTACAGCGGCGAGCAGGTTGGTTTTGTCATCATCAGTCACCGCCAGGATCGCATCGGCGCGGGCGATCCCGGCCTCTTCCATCAGCGCACGGTCTAGCCCGTCACCGTGGAGCACAATCGTCCGCTCCAGCGCATCGGCGGCCCGTTCGGCGCAACTGCGGTTCTTTTCGATGATGCGCGCGCGGATGCGCTCCGTACGGCTTTCCAGGCTCTGCGCGACTTTCAGCCCCACATTGCCGCCGCCCAGGATCACGATGCGCTCCTGCTTTTTGGACTGCTTGCCGAACACTTCGATGGTGCGCGGCACGTCCTCGATATGGGCCATGACGTAGCAGGCGTCGCCGTCTTCGAGGTGGTCGTCAGCCGTGGGCACAAAAAGCTTTTCACCGCGTCGGATCCCCAAAATCCGCGCGCGCAGCGTCGAAAACAGCTCCGTCAACTGGCGCAGCGGCGTGTTCATGACCGGGCACGCCTCCCCGATCATAATCCCGAGGAGCTGCGCCCGCCCGCCAAAAAAGAGCTCTGTGTCAAACGCCGCAGGCGCGTTCAGGCGGCGCAACGCGGCCTCCGCCACCTCAAGCTCTGGTGAAATCACCACGTCAATCGGCAGGTGATCGCGGCGGTAAATGTCGGCGTAAATCGCGTCGAGGTAGCTTTGCGCCCGCAGCCGCGCGATCTTGCGCGGCACCTCAAAGATCGAATGAGCGACCTGGCAGGTCACCATATTGACCTCGTCGGAATGGGTGGCCGCGATCACCATATCGGCGTCCTGCGCCCCCGCACGCTCCAGCACGTCCGGATAGCTGGCATGCCCCGTGATGCCTTGGACGTCGAGCGTATCGGTCGCGCGGCGCACAAGATCGGAGTCGAGGTCAACGACAGTGACGTCGTTCTTTTCGCCCGACAGGTGGCGCGCAATCTGCCACCCGACCTGTCCGGCCCCGCAAATGATTACCTTCATTCGGTCGCGCTGTCCCGTTGTGACGGCTCTCAGTCGCAAAGACTTGGCATGGGAGCCTTTGCCCGTCAACCATGGGACATGAGGCTGGGTGCCTACTCAGCCGCGTCCTGACCTTCGAACTCCGCCACGCGGGCGCCGGATTTGTTGGTCGTGACAACGCCCAGGCTCTTGAGCTTTCGGTGCAGCGCCGACCGTTCCATCCCCACGAAAGACGCCGTGCGGGAAATGTTGCCGCCAAAACGGTTGATCTGGGTCAGAAGATATTCGCGCTCAAAGAGCTCCCGCGCCTCCCGCAGGCTGAGCGAGGCCAGCGCGCCCGACAGCACCACGCGGTTCTCCGCCTCTGCGCCCTCACCTTGGGGCAGTTCATGGGCCGTCACAGGCCCAGTTTCCGAACCCAGGATCAGCACGCGTTCCATAACGTTTTTGAGCTGCCGCACATTGCCCGGCCACACCATCGTCTGCATCAGCGCCTCAGCGTCCTCGGAAATCTCGCGGTTGGGCAGGCCCTGGCTCGCGTTAAACTCGGTGATGAAATGCTGCGCGAGCAGCGGGATGTCCTCCCGCCGGTCCTCAAGCGATGGCACCTGGATCGGCACAACGCTGAGCCGGTGAAAGAGCTCTGGCCGGAAGGTTCCTGCATCAACAGCGGCGCGCAAGTCTCTGTTCGTGCTCGATATCACGCGCAAGTCCACGCGCACCTTGTCGACGCCGCCGACACGCTGGAACTGCTGATCGACGAGCACGCGCAGGATCTTTGACTGCGTGCCCAGCGGCATATCCGCGACCTCGTCGAAAAAGATCACACCGCCATGGGCTTGCTCAAGCAGCCCTTTCTCCACCCCGCGATCGGGCGTTTCGCGGCCAAACAAGACCTCCTCCATCCGGTCGGGTTCAATCGCAGCGGAATTGACAACGACAAACGGCGCCCGCGCCCGGTTCGAATGCGCATGGATGTAACGCGCCGCGGCCTCCTTACCGGACCCTGGCGCGCCGGTGAGCATCACGCGGCCATTGGATTTCGTTACCTTGTCGAGCTGGGACATCATCGCACGGAACGTCGCGCCCTCGCCCACCATCATCACCGGCCCGCTTTCAAGCTGCTTAAGCTTTTGGTTCTCGCGGCGCAGGCTTGATGTCTCCATCGCGCGGCGGATCACGACGAGCAACTGGTCGATATTGAAAGGCTTTTCGATGAAATCGTAGGCCCCCTGGCGGATCGCAGCCACCGCGATCTCGATATTCCCATGGCCGGAGATGATCACCACGGGCACATCCGGGTTGTCGCGCTTAACGGCCTTAAGAATGTCGATCCCGTCCATCCGACTGTCTTTGAGCCAGATATCAAGGATCAAAAGCGCGGGTGGTTCGCTCGTGATCTGGGCCATCGCCTCGTCGGAGTTGGCCGCAAGGCGCGTTGTGAACCCCTCGTCCTCCAAGATGTCCGAGATAAGCTCGCGAATGTCTTTTTCGTCGTCTACGATCAGGATGTCTGACATGGCTATACTACCGCTTCTTCTACTGGCTCGAGTGTGTCGTTGGTGGCGAGGGGCAGCGTGATATCAACGCGCGCCCCCACGTGGTCCGAGGTCGGCTCAAACGGCTCCGCATCATGGAGCGTGAGCGTCCCTGCGTGTTCTTCGATGATCTTCAGCACGATCGGCAGGCCAAGGCCCGTCCCCTGCGCGCGGCTCGTGACATAGGGCTCAAAAAGGCGCATCCGATCCACGGGCAGCCCAATGCCATTGTCGGAGACGCGCACCCGGCAATCCTGCCCGTGCCGCTCCAGTGAGACGCGAATCTCAGGCTCAAAATCCGCACCACTTTCCTTACGGCTTTCAATGGCTTCCGCCGCATTCTTCAACACATTGGTGAGCGCTTGGGAGATCATGGTTTCATCGATCACCGTCGTAGTCGGCCCCTTCGCCACATCCGCCCGGTAACGCACCCCCGGATTGCCATTCTCCTGCAACAACACCGCCGCCCGCAGCAGCTCCCCCAGGTCGGCAGGGCGACGCTGCGGTTCCGGCATCCGCGCGAATTTTGAAAACTCATCCACGATCCGGCGCAGGTCATTGGTCTGGCGCACAATCACATCCGTCATCTGATCGAGCGTCTCAGAGTCCTCGCCCAGGCGCGGGCTGAACTTGCGCTTGATGCGCTCCGCGCTCAGCTGGATCGGTGTGAGCGGGTTCTTGATCTCGTGCGCGATCCGGCGCGCGACATCGCCCCACGCGGCCATGCGCTGGGCACTGACGAGGCCTGTGACATCCTCGAACGCTACCACGTAGCCCTCCGACCCGTCGCCCTCGGACCGGCGCGTGGCCATACGCACCAACAGGATTTCCTGCGCGCCTCGGCGGCTCAACCGGATCTCCCGCTCCGTCACGCTTTTGCGCGACGCGCGCAGCTCCTCAAACAGGGCGGCGAACTCGGGGATTGCGTCTGCGAGCGTCATCCCTTCCACATCGTGTTTCAGCCCCAGTACATCCCCCGCCGCGCGGTTGATGAGCGTGATGCGTCCCTCAGCATCCAAGCCCACCACCCCAGACGTCACTGACCCAAGGACCGAGTCAAAAAGCCGTCGCCGTCGCTCAATCTGCTCGGTATTGGCGATCAGCACGTCGCGCTGCGCTTTCAACTGCTCGGTCATCTGGTTGAAATAGCGCCCCAGCATTGCGATCTCGTCATCGCCGGCCTCGTCGGGAACGCGAACATCCATGTCACCAGCGCCCACCCGCTGCGCCGCGCCGGCAAGCCGCCCCACCGGCCGCGCCAACCGCTCCGCAAACCACAGCCCCGCCCAGGTTGCGGCAAGGATCAGGATCACCGCAAAGCCAAGGTAGAGCAGCCCAAACTGATAAAGCAGCGTCCCGCGCTCGTTTTCCAGCTGTTGATAGAGCAGCGCAGATTCCTGCGTCTCATCAAGCAGCGTCAGGATGTCCCCATCCACCTCGCGGCTCAGGTACAGATAGCGATCGGTAAAGGACGAGAGGCGCACAAGCGCCCGAAATTCGTTTTGCGCCCAATCTTCTATGAGCAAAACCTCACTTTCTGCGAGAGCTTCGAAATCAGCCGCCTTGGGCGCGTCATAGTCAAACTCGTAGGACGCCGTGCCGCGCGACTTGATCTCCCCCAGACTGTTGATCACGAACGCTTCCTTGAGGCCCCGCTGGATGCGCGGCTGCACACGTGCCAGGATCTGACGCACCTCCCCGTCAAAGCCCGCGTCAGACATCAGCGGGAGCGCGGTCCGCTCGCCGTTGAGCACGCGGGACACAACGAGCGTGTCGTTGCGCAGCCCCTCCCGCTCCTCTTCTGCATAGGCTTCGGCGGCGGCGAGCGAGGCGCCGATAACGCTGCGCACCCGCTCTGAAAACCAACCCTCAAGCCCCGTGTTCACCGTGAGCACCGCAAAGACGGCGACCAGGATCGTGGGAATAAGCGCGAGGATTGTGAACACACCCGTGAGCCGCAAGTGCAGCCGCGACCCGGCCGACCGCGCCCGGCGCGCCGTGATCATATGCGCCACACGGTTCAGCACCAGGGCCGCGATCACGAGCACATAGATAAAATCAAGCGTCAGGACAAAACGCAGCGGCACCGCCCCTGCCCCCTGATCGAGCGGCCCGAGCGCCACAAACGTCATGAACGCCAAAACCGGCCCAAGGGCCACCAGCACCGCCGTCGTCGCCGATTGCACAGACCGGTCCCTGCGCAGCCGTGACAGACGCGCTAAGATCCCGCTTTGGCCCGCAATGTCCACAAAGCCCACCTGACTGCCGCAGCCACATTGGGCCGCGCTCTGCTACCTGCGCAGTCTTTTGGCCCGCACCATGTGCGGCAGCCACGCCACGCTTTGTGGCAAGTTTACATCAGTTTTCGACGACGTGTCACGCGAATATCGAGGTCGGTGATCTTTTTGCGCAGCGTATTGCGGTTGATGCCGAGCAAATCCGCGCATTTCGCTTGGTTCCCCGCCGTGGCGTCGAGCGCGATCTCAATCAGGGGCAACTCGATTTCGCGTAGGATCCGCTGGTAGAGCCCCGGCGCAGGCAACGCCCCACCATGTAGGTCAAAGTACCGCCGCAGATGCTTACCCACTGATGTCGACAGCTTCTCCGTATCGACGGACCCCACCACGGGGTCGAGCGCGGGCTGGTTGCCCAGCACCATCTCCACATCCGTGCGCGATACGTCTTCTTCTGCCGCGGTGACGACGAGCCGCCGGATCGCGTTTTCAAGCTGCCGCACATTGCCCGGCCAGGAATAGGTGCGCACAAGCTCGGTCGCGTCCTCGCTCAACCGCCGCTGGGGGGCGCCCTCGCGCGCGGCACGGGCCAGGAAATGCTCCGCCAAAAGCGGGATGTCATCGACGCGTTCGCGCAGGGCGGGCACGCTCATGGTCACGCCGCTCAAGCGGTAGAACAGGTCCTGGCGAAACTCCCCCGCTTCCATCTTGGCCGTCAGATCGACCTGGCTGGTGGCCATGATCCGTGGGGACGCATCGGTCAGACTGTCGAGCATCCGCACCACCCGCGTCTGCGCGTCCTCGGGCAGATCGCCCACCTCATCAAACAAAAGCGACCCACTGCGCGCCCGCGCCAGCATCGCTGATGGGCCGTCCATCCCCTCAAGGTCCTCAGCGGACACGGTGATAAACGGCGAGGTGCGCCTGTCGGAGAAATCGTGGATCGCGCGCGCAATCAAGCTCTTGCCGGTGCCGCTTTCGCCCGTGATCAGCACCGGTAGCTCCGCATTCATCACCCGCGCCACGAGCCGGTAGAGCGCCTGCATGGCAGGCGTGCGGCCCACCAGCGGCAGATCATCGGTCTCCTCTGCATCGCCCTGGGCGGTGCCCGGCGCGCGCCGTTTGAGCTCCAGCGCGCGGTTCGCGCGCTTCATCAGATCGGGCAGGTCGAAAGGCTTGGGCAGGTAATCATAGGCGTCCTTTTCGGTCGCCTGGATCGCTGTCACGATGGTGTTCTGCGCCGAAATCACGATCACGGGCAGCCCCGGGCGCACCTCCCCAATCCGCGGCAAAGCGTCGAGCCCGTTGCCGTCGGGCATAATGACGTCCGAGATCACAAGATCGCCCTTGCCTTCCTCCACCCAGCGCAACAGCGTCATGAGCGAGGACGTCGCATGGACCTTGCACCCCGCGCGCGTCAGCGCCTGAGTCAGCACCGTACGAATGGTGCGGTCGTCGTCTGCAATAAGTACCGTTCCGTCCATGGCGGCTACTGCTCCTCCTTCGGCGCCACAGGGAGGGACAGGCGAAAGCACGTGCGCCCAGGCACGCTTTCGACATTGATCCACCCGTCGTGGTCAGCAATGATTTTCGACACCAGCGCCAGGCCAAGCCCAGTGCCATTCTCGCGCCCCGACACAAACGGCTCCCAGATGTCAGACGCGATGTCATCGGGCAGCCCCGGACCGTCATCAATCACCTCAATCTGGAGCGGCAGCGTGCGGCCCGTGCCGTCGCTGCGCCGCAGGCGCAAGCTAGGCTGGTAATACGTGCGCAGCGTGATCGTACCCCCCGCGGGGTCTGCAGCCTCTGACGCGTTCTTGATGAGGTTGAGCAGCACCTGAAGCAGCTGATCCGCATCGCCCAGCGTCGGCGGCAACGACGGGTCATACGCCTCCTTGATCTGCATATGACCGGCATAGCCCAACAGCGCAGATCGCCGCGCCCGGTCGAGCACGTCGTGGATATTCACCGCCTTGAGCTGGGGGGGGGAGACGTTCCCAAACTCCTCCACCTGTTCCAACAGCTTGAGGATCCGGCGCGTTTCTTCGACGATCAGGTCCGTCATCTCCCGGTCGCCATTCGACAGGTTCATACTCAAAAGCTGCGCGGCTCCCGTGATCCCTGCGAGCGGGTTCTTGATCTCGTGGGCCAACATCTCCGACATGCCGATGGCTGATTTCGCGGCCGTCTTGGACTTGGAATTGCGGTTCACACGGCCCGCATATTCCCGCGGCTCGATCAGAAAAAGCATCTCCCCGTCGCTGTTTTGCAGCGGCGCGATCTGGATATTGCACTGAAGCGGCGGCCGCTCCCCCGAGCCCACATCGACGTCATTAACAAACAGCGGCACGTGGTCAGCCCGCGCACGGACGAGCGCGGCATCCATCGGCGCGTCCACCATCACCCGGTCCCAAACCGGCTGGTTGCGCAGCGCGCGCGCCGATTGGTTCAAAAACGCCTCTGCCGCTGGGTTCACATCGCTGATCAGATCGTCCTTTGATACCGTGATCGCAGGCACCGGCAGCGATGACCAGAGATCATCAAAGCTTCTCATGCCGCCAGCGCTCCTGCACCGAGCGCCGCGGGGAGCGCGCGTAGAACCTGAGCCGGGTCCGGTGCGGTCAGGATGTCACGACGCAGCGCAGGCGGGGTCCCCGCGCGGTCCATGTACCAGCCCAAATGTTTGCGTGCGACGCGCACACCGAGCGGCGCGCCGTAAAACGCCACCGTGGCCTCATAGTGGCCGCAGGCAATCTCCGCGAGCTCGGGGGCCTCCGGTTCCGGCCTTGGGCGCCGCCCGGCCAGCCCGTCGCGAATCTGGCTCAGCCGCCAGGGCGCGCCCTGGCTACCACGACCGACCATAACACCAGCGGCCCCGCTTTCCGCCAAAGCGCGACGCGCGTCAGCAAGCGTGCAAATATCACCATTCACAATCACAGGGATCGACACCGCGTCCACGACCCGACGCACCGCGGCCCAATCTGCCGCGCCCTGATAGAACTGGCAGCGCGTGCGCCCGTGGATCGTGATCCGCGCAACGCCCGCCGCCTCCGCCCGCACCGCAAGCTCTGGCGCGTTGAGCGTGGCGTCGTCCCAGCCCAGCCGGGTCTTGAGCGTCACCGGCACATCAACGGCTGCCACCACCGCCTCGATCAACCCAAGCGCATGGTCGAGGTCCTTGAGCAGCGCGGAGCCCGAATACCCGTTTGTCACCTTTTTCGCGGGGCAGCCCATATTGATGTCGATGACGCGCGCGCCCTGCCCGGCCAAAAGCTTTGCGGCCTCCGCCATCCAGCGCGCATCGCGGCCTGCGATCTGCACGGCCGTGCCTTCGACATTGGTGCCAAGCTCCGCCCGGTCGCGGGTTGACCCCTTGGCTTCCACCATCTCTTGGGAGGCAATCATCTCGCTCACCACCAGGTCCGCCCCAAAGGACGCGACCAAGTTGCGAAAAGGCAGGTCCGTGATCCCTGCAAGTGGGGCGAGCATGACGGGCGGCGTAGCGCTTGCCCCGTCAACTTGTGCCAGAAATGTCACCGATGCTAATTCCTTAGGCGTTTCACCGGATGTAGCTCCGATGGCGCGAAAGCCGCAAGATTCAGGGGCATCGCAGGCGGGAGAATTCTGGCGGTGCCTAAATTTTGTGCACACACTGCGGCTCAAGCGCACTCCCTTGCCCCATTCCGCGCGGCCCCGTAGATACGCGCCATGGCTCGGCTGATCGCAACCTTTTTCTATGTGGGCTACCTGCGCCCGGCGCCGGGGACCTGGGGTTCGCTCGCGGGTGCGCTCCTTGCCTGGCCGATCATTGCCTATGGCGGGCCGACGGCGTTGATGCTGGGCGCAGCCGTGGCCTTTGCCCTGGGCGTCTGGGCCACAAAGCGGGAGGCAGGGCCAGACGATCACGACCCGTCCCGCATCGTCATCGACGAGGTTGCAGGCCAATGGGTGACACTGGTGCCGCTGGCCGTGATGATCCCCGCGGCCTCCCCCACGGTGTTTGGGGCGCTGCTCGCGCTGGGTTTTGGGCTTTTTCGGCTCTTTGACATTTGGAAGCCCTGGCCAGTGAGCTGGGCCGATCGCCGCGATGACGCGCTCGGGGTGATGTTGGACGATATCCTTGCCGGGGTGCTGGCCGCCCTGGCCTGGATCGCCATCGTCGTGGCCGCGGGGCTCGCCGTCTTTGGCAGCGCGCTATGAGCGCCGCCCTTGTCACGCTCCTGACCCGCAAGGGCCTGACTGTAACGACGGCCGAAAGCTGCACCGGGGGCCTTGTGGCCGCCGCCATAACCGATGTCGCGGGCTCCTCCGCCGTCTTTGAGCGCGGCTACATCACCTATTCCAACAGCGCCAAAACCGATCTCCTCGGCGTTACGACCGCAACGCTCGCAACCCACGGCGCCGTGTCAGAGGCCGTCGCGCATCAGATGGCGCAGGGTGCCCGCAGCCGCGCGGGCGCGGACCTCTCCGTTGCGATCACCGGCATTGCGGGCCCCGGCGGGTCCGATCACAAACCCGAAGGGCGCGTGTGCTTTGGCCTCGCCACTGCGCAGGGCGTGACAACGGAAACGGTTGAGTTCGGCGCCTTAGGCCGCGCCCAGGTGCGCGCCGCCGCCCGTGACCACGCGCTCAAGCTGCTCTTAGACGCCGCTCAACCATAAAGCTCCGCCGCGCGCCGCTCAAAGGCGCGCACGATCCGCTGCATCGCATCGTTAAACACCATCCCGATCAGCCCCTGCAGCACCGCGTTCTTAAACTCGAAATCCACAAAGAACGACACCGAACAGCCGCCGTCGGCGTCTTCAAACGACCAGGTTGATTTCATGTAGCGGAACGGCCCGTCGATATATTCGGTGTTGATCTGACGATCCCCGGGAAACAGCTCCACCCGGCTGCCAAACCGCTCCCGAAACACTTTGAAAGAGATCACCAAATCCGCCAGCATCAGCTCCCCCTCGCCAAAGGGCTCCCGCGAGCGGATCCGCGCCGCAGCACACCAGGGGATGAACTTGGGGTAATCGGCCACATCAGCAACCAAAGCATACATCTGATCCGCCGTATAAGGCAGCTGTCGCGTTTCCGAATGGGTAGGCATGTCTTTCCTGCTGCGTCGCTCGCGGGATGCGTTTACACGGGGGCCATGATCTAGGGCAATCCCGAGGACGTCCATGGCAGAGCCAGAAACAAGCACCGAAACCACCCCGCCCGCGTATGTCATCGACAAGATGATCAGCGCCAAAAGCATCGCCGCCCGCATCGAAGCACTCGCGCGCGAAATCGAGGGCGCCTTTGCCGACACCGACAAAGTCGTCGTCGTGGGCATCCTGCGCGGCTCGTTTATCTTTATCGCCGACCTCGTGCGGGAGCTCGCGCTGCCCATCGAAGTCGATTTCATCGAGGTCTCAAGCTACGGCATGGGCATGGAAAGTTCTGGCGAGGTGCGCATCCTCAAGGACCTGCGCGGCGCTATCGAGGGGCGCGATGTGCTCGTCGTCGAAGACATCGTCGACACCGGCTACACGATGGAGGCGATCGTGGCGCACCTCAGCAGCCGCAAACCCGCCAAACTGCGCACCATCGCGCTTCTCGACAAGCCGTCGCGCCGCAAAGTGCCGTTCAAGGCCGACTACACCGGCTTTGAGATCCCCGACGAGTTCGTCGTAGGCTACGGCATCGATTATGCGCAGCGCGACCGCAATCTCGACCATATCGGCAAGGTGAGGTTTCTCTGATGGGGCCCATGTGGCTCGTGCGCGCGGCCCGCATGGCGCGCAACCCGCCGTCTAAAAAGATGGTTCTGATCGTGCTCACCGTCGTGGGCTGCGCGGCCGTCATTGTGGGGGGGGAGCGGCTCTTGGGCCTCGAACTCGAACGCCCCGGCGTCAACCTGCGCTCTGGGCCAGAAATCCGCCTCGCCGAATAAGCGTGTTACAAAGCAGGAGTGGCACGCGGGAAGAGAGCGCTCCCGCGCGCCGTCCTCTTCGCGGCGGCATGGGACCTGGGGGACCCACACCACCACGAGAAGCCTATCCAATCATCGGACCAAACCGACCGTGTCTGGCGTCGTAGTGCTGCTTGAGATGGCTCAAAGCTATGCGAAGAACTATCTTGCCAGAGCGCGCTGACCACCCCATCCGCTTTTCGGCGGTCTCAAGCCCTTCCAAAAAACAGCAGCAGCGCAACACCACATCGCCCAGGCCCGGCCCCAAATCGGCCAGCGCATCCTGCACGCGGGTGCGCGCAGCCTCCGGCCCGCCGAGCCCATCGGTGCTCGTGAACCCGCCGCTTTGCCCCCCTGTCAGGAACCGTTCCCAGTTCTGCGCCACGCGCGGGCCCATCTGTGCCAACTCGAAGTCCTCGCGGAGGCGTTCACCGGCCACCACAAGCTCCTCGCTGAGAAAGGGCTGCCCCGCTTTGTCCTTGCGCCGCGCCAGCGCCGTCAGGGGGCTTTCGCCCAGATTGTAGCGCACCCGGCGCGGGCGCGCCTCGCCGTCATCCATCACCGCGCGTTCAGCCCAGTCCTGGTGCTGACCGGCAAAGGCGCTTTGGCTCTCGTTAAACCCCGCCGCGCGGCTTTCGGCCTGCGCCAGCAGCCGCTTGAGCGCGCTGCGCCCCACGCTCGTGATCCGGTAGCGCGCGATGCGGGCCTCGGGGTTATCACACGCGATCCAGTCCTTGATCGCGAGCGCTTGTGCGATCTGGCGATCGACGACGGCGGTCTTTGTGGCGGCGTTCTCTGGCCCGTCGCGCACGATCACGGCCTTATCCATGTCGCGCGCCACTGCCAGAACCGCGCCCGCCTCGCAGAGCCTGCGCAGGATACGCTCCCCCTGGCGGGCAATCTCTGCCTCGCTCGGGGCATCGGTCTCAGGCATGTCGGGCGCGTCGGGGGCGGAGATGGCTGTGTATTTCATCGCAGGATCCTGTGAGACTTTGGGGCGCGCGGCCCTGTGAAAATGAGCGCTGCCGATATGGCGTAGCCCTTCGTCCACCAGCGGATCGTCCCGGCGCAGCTCTAACTTGCGCACCTGGCGGGACACGGTCGATGGGTTGCAGCCCGACAATCGCGCCACAGCGCGGATCGACAGCCCCCCCTCGGTATGAATGAGGTAGTGTTTTACCGGTCTGGGCAGCCAGCCCGGCAATCCTTGGCCTGATCCAATTTGGGGTGCGGCGTGCATGGGACTGCACCTCTCTCACCTGTGTCCACATCGTATACCCAGACTTATCCACAGACTTATCCAGGCGCGACACAACCTTGGCGTGCATTTATTACCGGAAGGTTAACAATCGCTGATAAAGCAACAATTGTCGCTAAATTATAAACAGTTCTGAAGGAACCGCTCGCTATTTTGGGGGATGCGCAACACACGCTTGGGTTGTGGCACGGTATTCAGGTACCAGAAAGGCATCCTCCCATGCAAGATATCTACACAATGCTGTCCACACTGCGCCGCCCCCGCTTGCTGATCTCTGCCGCACGGCACGGGCTGGCCCAATATGACCGCAACCGCGCGCTTGGGCGCCTCCTGCCCCACGCCGCGCTCCCGTCCCCGGGCCCAGCCGCGCTCAAGCTGATGGAGCTTGAGGCGATGCACGACTCAGCGCGCCGCGAACACAGCGGATCGTACTCTGTCGCGCGCCATGTGGAGGTGCTGATCGCGCTCATGGGCGAGGCCCGGCTGCTGCAAGACCGCGCCCAAGCGCTGTAGGAAACGCAGCCTAAACGAAGGCGTCCGGCATCGACGCCTTTTTCTCCGCCACATAGGCGTCGATGGCGCCCATGATCGCGGGATCAAGCTGCGGCTGCTGATAGGCGGCGAGCATCTGCTCCACCCGGGCCGCAGCGAGCGCTTGGGTGTCCCGCGCGCCCTCATCGGCCCAGGTCTCAAACGGTTTGTAGTCCAACACCTCGGACCGCCAGAACGCGTCCTTGTAATTGGCATGGGTGTGGGCGGCGTCTAAATAGTGCCCCCCCGGCCCTACCTCGCGCAGCGCGTCCATGGCGAGCGCATTTTCGTCATGGGCCACGCCCGCGGCCATCTTGTGCAGGGTACCGAGCTGGTCGGCATCCATCACGAATTTCTCAAACGACGACACCAGCCCGCCTTCGAGCCACCCGCAAGAATGCAGCATGAAATTCACACCGCCCATGAGCGCGGCGTTGAGCGTATGGGCCGTCTCGTACCCCGCTGCGCATCAGGCAGCTTTGATCCACACAGCCCCCCGCCCGACCGGAACGGCAGCCCCATCCGCCGCGCAAGCTGCCCCGCGCCGTAGAGGATCTGGGAGGCTTCCGGCGTGCCAAAGGTCGGCGCGCCGCTGTTCATATCGATTGATGTCACAAAGGTCCCAAAGATCACCGGCGCCCCAGGCCGCACAAGCTGGCTATAGGCAATGCCCGCCAACACCTCTGCCAGAACCTGCACAAGCGTACCCGCCACAGACACCGGCGCCATCGCGCCGCCGACGATAAAGGGCGACACGATGCAAGCCTGATTGTTCTTGGCGTAAACCTCCAACGCGCCCATCATCACGCTGTCGAATGTCAGGGGAGAGTTGATGTTGATAAGCGAGGTCATCACCGTGTTCTGCTGCACGAAGTCCTTACCAAACAGGATCTCGCACATCTCGACACTGTCTTGGGCGCGCGACGGCTCTGTGACGGAGCCCATGAATGGCTTGTCGCTCAACACCATATGGGCGCGCAACATATCCAGGTGACGCTTGTTGACGGCCACATCCGTGGGCTCACAGACCGTGCCGCCGGAATGGTGCAGCCACTTGGACATGTACCCCAGCTTCACGAATTTTTCGAAATCCGCCATCGTCGCGTAGCGGCGACCGCCCGTGGCGTCGCGCACAAAGGGCGGGCCGTAGACCGGCGCACAGACTAGGCTGTTTCCCCCGATCTCCACGTTACGCTCCGCGTTGCGCGCGTGCTGGGTGAACCGGCCCGGCGCCGTCGCACACAGCGTCCGGGCGAGCCCGCGGGGCAACCGCACGCGTTCGCCATCGACATCGGCGCCTGCGTCTTTCCAGCGTGCGAGCGCCTCCGGGTTGTCGACAAAGGCCACCCCGATCTCTTCCAACACCTGCTCGGCGCGGTCCTCGATCAAATCCAACGCTTCAGAGCTCAACAAATCCGTCACTGGGATATTGCGCTCAATGAACTTGGCCGCCTCGATCTTGATGCCTGTGCGCGCCGCCCGGCGCGCAGCCCCACCGCCGCCACGGGCCCGGCGCGAACGTACTGGTGCGTCAGTCATGGTCAGGCTCCCCCTTTGTCCTCGGGGCGGTTCTAAGCACTTCCCCCCGCAATGCTGCGCCAGAAAACGACCTCTTACATCCCATGGCGAAGGATTTGGCGCCCCTACACCGACCTGCCCGGCGGCATTTGACATCAAGCCAATTGCAGAACGGCGTGACTGAGCCTAAAGCGCAGCCCATGGACAGTACCGAAAAGCTTCTGATCATCGATTTTGGCTCCCAGGTCACGCAGCTCATCGCGCGCCGCCTGCGGGAGCTCAGCGTTTACTGCGAAATCCACCCCTTCCAAAACGTGACGGAGGCGTTCCTGGCGGACTTTGCGCCCAAGGCGGTGATTTTCTCCGGCGGACCCGCATCGGTCATCGACGACGGCTCCCCCCGCCCGCCTGCAGCCGTGTTCGATCTCGGCGTGCCGATCCTGGGCATCTGCTACGGGCAGCAAGTGATGATGCAAATGCTCGGCGGGCGCGTGGAGCGCGGGCACGGCACGGCCGAATTTGGGCGCGCCTACGTGGCGCCAGGCCCTGGCTTGCCCCTGCTAGAGGGCTGGTTCACCGAGGGCGACGAACAAGTTTGGATGTCCCATGGCGACCATGTCAGCGCCATCGCCCCGGGGTTCGAGGTCTACGGAACCTCCCCCAACGCGCCCTACGCGATCACAGCCGACCTCTCGCGCCGCTTTTTTGCTGTGCAGTTCCATCCGGAGGTGCACCACACCCCGCGCGGCGCAACGCTCTACGAAAACTTCGTGCGCCTCGCAGGCTTTAGCGGTGACTGGACCATGGGTGCCTACCGCGAGCAAGCTGTTGCCGCGATCCGCGACCAAGTGGGCGACGCCCAGGTGATCTGCGCGCTGTCTGGCGGCGTGGATTCCTCTGTCGCCGCGGCGCTGATCCATGAGGCCGTGGGCGACCAACTGACCTGCGTCTTTGTGGACCACGGGCTGCTGCGCAAGGATGAGGCAAAGGAGGTCGTGGGCATGTTCCGCGATCACATGAACCTGCAAGTCATCCACGCCGAGGAACAGGACCTGTTCCTCGGCGAGCTCGAAGGCCAATCCGACCCGGAGACAAAGCGCAAAATCATCGGGCGGCTCTTTATCGACGTCTTCCAGAAATACGCCGACCAGATCGACGGCGCCCGTTTTCTGGCCCAGGGCACGCTTTACCCCGACGTCATCGAAAGCGTCAGCTTCAGCGGTGGCCCGTCGGTGACGATCAAAAGCCACCACAACGTGGGCGGGCTCCCCGAAAAGATGGGGCTCACGCTGGTCGAACCGCTCCGCGAACTCTTCAAGGACGAGGTGCGCGCGCTGGGCCGCGAGTTAGGCCTGCCCGCCCATTTCATCGCGCGCCACCCCTTCCCCGGTCCAGGCCTCGCCATCCGCTGCCCGGGGGAGATCACGCGCGCCAAGCTCGACATCCTGCGCGAAGCGGACGCCGTCTATATCGACCAAATCCGCAAACACGGGCTCTATGACGAGATCTGGCAAGCCTACGCGGCGATCCTGCCGGTGCGCACGGTGGGCGTCATGGGCGACGGACGCACCTACGACTACGCCTGCGCGCTGCGCGCCGTCACAAGCGTTGACGGCATGACCGCGGATTACTACCCATTCACCCATGAATTCCTCGGGGAAACAGCCACGCGGATCATTAACGAAGTGCGTGGTATCAATCGGGTGACATACGACATCACCTCAAAACCGCCCGGCACGATCGAGTGGGAATAAGCCCGCCGCGCATCCGTACGCGCCCGGGCCGTAGAGCAGGAAGGACGACCCATGGCGTCAGGAGACCTTCACAGGTATTTTCTCAATAACTTCAACAAGCCCGTGTCGAAATGGGTGCACTATTTCGACGTCTACGAGCGCCACTTTGAACGCTTCCGCGGCAAACCCATTACCATGCTGGAAATCGGCGTGTTTGACGGCGGATCGTTGGCCATGTGGAAATGGTATTTCGGTGATCAGGCCAAGATCGTGGGGCTCGACATCAACCCCGAATGCAAAGCGCACGAGGCCGAGGGGATCGAGGTCTTTATCGGCTCCCAAGACGACCCAGAGGTCATCGAAAAGATCTTTGAGAAATACCCCGACATCGACATCGTGCTCGACGATGGTAGCCACGTGATGAAACACCTCATCGCGAGCTTCGAGATGCTTTACTACCGCATCGCCGAGGATGGCGTGTACATGGTCGAAGACGCCCACACCTGCTACTGGCGCCGCTATGGCGGGGGCCTCGGGCGGCCTGGGACGTTCATCGAATACTCCAAGGGCCTGATCGACGCGATGAACGCGGTCCACACCCGCGGGCGGCTGGCGATCTCAGACTTCACACGCGCCACGGATTCCATGGCCTTCTACGATTCCATGATCGTGTTCGAAAAGCGGCCCCAGGGTCTGCGCCAGGTCGTGACGACCTCCCTCTTGCCGCCCGAACAGCGCACCTAACCGGCCAAAGGACACCCCATGTCGCCACACCTGACCGGAGCGTTGATGCTCCTCGCGCTGCCCGTAAGTGCACAGGTGACGGCGACCTGCACCGGTCTCGGTGCGGATGCGGGCTGGCGGCTGGAGCTTTTGGACACGCAGGCGGAGTTCTTTTTTCCCGCCGCCACACGCATGGACATCCCCCACACCGCCTTCGCCGAGGGCGCCGAATGGCCCCGCGCCTTGTCGCTCATCGGGGACCGCGACACCGCCATCGTGATCCTCCATGATCGTGCCTGCCCCGGCGGCACGCACGAGGCGCAGGTCCTGACCCAGCGCGGCCAATCCCCGATCCTGCTCCACGGCTGCTGTGCGGTGCGCCCATGACCGCCGCCGCGCCCCGCTTTAGCCCCACCGTCCAAGGCGCGATCTGGATGATTGGCGCGATCGTGGCCTTCACCTCCATGGCCATCGCAGGCCGCGCTGTGAGTTTCGAGCTCGATACGTTCGAAATCATGATGTACCGCAGCTTTATCGGGATCGTCGTGGTGGTCAGCGTGGCGCGCATGGCGGGCACATTGGGCCAGGTCACAACCCGCAGCCTGGGCCTGCATGCCGCGCGCAACCTCGCGCATTTCTTTGGCCAGAATTGCTGGTTCTACGCGCTCACCGTCATCCCCCTCGCCCAGCTTTTCGCGTTGGAGTTTACGTCCCCCATCTGGGTGCTGCTCCTGGCGCCGATCTTTCTGGGCGAACGGCTGACGCTCGTGAAAATCGCTTTCGCGGCCCTGGGGTTCTTTGGCGTCTGGATCGTCGCGCGCCCAGACTTTTCCGCGCCAGAGCCCGGCATCCTCATCGCCGCCGCCGCCGCGCTGGGCTTTGCAGGGTCTGCCATCTTTACAAAGATGCTCACGCGCACCGAAACGATCACCTGCATCCTCTTTTACCTGACCGTCATGCAGGCCGTCTTCGGCGTGATCTGCGCGGGCTATGACGGCGACATCGCGCTGCCGTCAGCGGCCTCCGTGCCCTGGCTGGTGCTCATCGGCCTCGCCGGGCTCGTGGCCCATTTCTGCCTGACAAAGGCGCTGACACTCGCGCCCGCCAGCGTGGTTATGCCCGTCGACTTCGCCCGCCTACCCGTCATCGCGCTCGTCGGTATGGCCGTCTACGGGGAGACCCTCGACCCCCTCGTCTTCCTCGGCGCCGCGATCATTTTCGCCGCGAATTATGCAAATATCCTGCACCAAGCCCGTATGGCCAAAATGTGACGGTACGTGACGACCTCCGACTGACGCGGCGTCATGGTTTGACCAAAAATAAGCTTTTGCCGCAATAAAGTTACCAACAGCCACTAGGGAGCGTGGCAGGGAGGACTGTACCATGAAAAAGTTGCTTTTATCGACCGTTGCGCTTGTAGGGATGACAAGCGGAGCCATGGCCGGCGGGCTTGACCGCTCAGGCCAGGGCACCGGGGCGATCTTCAATGAGAACGGCGCCACGTCGTTCAGCTTTGGGGTGGTCAATCCGTCCATCAACGCTGCGGACACCGGGACGGCGACGACATATTCCCCGGCGGAATCCTATACACAGATCGGCGCAACCTATACGCGCGAGGTCAATGATCAGCTCAGCATGACCCTGGTGTTCGACCAGCCATTCGGCGCTGCCGTGAACTATGACGCTCCACAGGCGACCAGTTCGTTTGGCGGAACCAAGGCCGACATCAGCACCAACGCCATCAGCATGTATGGTCGTTACAAGGTGAACGGCAACGTGAGCGTGTTTGGTGGGCTGCGGCTTCAGCAGGCGCAAGGCGATGTTGCACTGGGCGGACAATCCTACAACGCTGGTTTTGCGGCTGGTGCTGCCGAACAGCTGATCGCAGGCTTCTTTGCCGGGGGCGGTCGTCCTGCAACTCTATCGGAACAGGTTGTGCAAGGAGCGGCCGCTGGCAACGCGGCAGCAGTCGCGGCATATGACGGTACAATCGCGGGGAACGCCGCTCTTGCAGCGTTCCTCGGCGGCGCAAATCCAGCAGGCCTGAATGTTGATACAGCCGCTGATGTTCAAACCCTCGCTGGCGCTTCAATTGCGGGCGGTGGCTACACTGTGGACATCGAAAGCAGCTACGGGGTCGGGTACTCCATCGGCGCCGCGTATGAGATTCCAGATATCGCCCTGCGTGCGGCGATCACGTATCATAGCGGGATCACCCATGACACATCCGCAACGGAGCAGAATGCGATCATCACTTCTGGCGCCGCATCAACGAACGACATCGAATTCGAGACGCCTCAATCGATCAATCTGGATTTCCAGACTGGGATCGCAGCCGACACGCTCCTGACAGCGAGCGTTCGCTGGGCTGAATGGGGCGCTTTTGACGTCACACCGGCCCGGATCAACACGGACCTTGCTGACCTGGGTGACTCGTACTCCTACCGTTTGGGCGTTGCACGCCGCTTCAGCGACGAGCTCGCGGGATCAGTGACGCTGTCTTATGAAGACGCCAGCAACAGCGGTGTCTCCCCGCTCGGGCCAACGGATGGCTTGATCGGCTTGACCGTTGGCCTGCGTTACGAGACCGATGATGCGATCCTTTCCGGCGGCGTCAACTATACGATCCCAGGCGACGCTGATTTGACAGCAGGTGGTAACACCTTTGCGCGTTCCACCGACAACAGCGTTGTAGGGGTCGGCTTCCAGGCTCAGTGGAGCTTCTAAACGTCGCGCAAACCCGCACTCAAAACCCCGGCCCCTCGCGGCCGGGGTCTTTCTTTGCGCAGGTTTCGGGCTGGCTCGCCCTGCCCGCTCTGCTAAGCGCGTTTCATGACACAGCAACAGACCATGACCGCCTCTGCTTGGGGCCAGCTTGCCGCGCTCAGCCTGCTTTGGGGTGGGACGTTTCTCAATGTTCGCGTGGCGCTCGACGCGCTTGGGCCGCTCACCATTGTAGCCCACCGCGTGTTTTGGGCCGCGCTCGCGCTTTGGCTCGTCGTGCTGGTCGCGCGCCTGCCAATCCCGCGCGGGCGGCGGGTGCTGATCGGGTTCATCGGCATGGGCATCCTCAACAACGCCATCCCGTTCACGCTCCAAGCCTGGGGGCAGCTCCATATCGAAAGTGGGCTCACGGCGATCCTGAACGCGGGCACGGCGGTGTGGGGGGTGCTGATCGCCGCGCTCTTTATGGCCGATGAACGACTGACGCTGCCGCGGCTTGTCGGGGTCATGCTGGGCTTTTTGGGCGTGGCCACGGCCATCGGGCTCCAAAGCCTCACGGCCTTTGACCCGCGCAATATCGCGCAACTCGCAGTGGTGGCTTCCACGATCTCATACGCCCTCGCAGGCGTCTGGGCGCGGCGGTTCCTCGCGGGCGTGCACCCGCTTGTAGCAGCGGCGGGGATGCTCACGGCCTCCACGGCGCTCATGGTGCCCGTGGCCTGGACGGTCGAGGGGCCTATCCAGCTCGCCCTCGATCTGCACACGGTGCTGGCGCTGGCTTACCTCACGCTGCTCGCCACTGCGCTCGCCTACGCGCTCTACTACCGGGTCCTTGCGGCGGCGGGCTCGGGCAACGTGATGCTCTGCACGCTGCTCGTGGCGCCCGTGGCCATCGTGCTCGGCACCCTCTTTCTGGGGGAGACACTCGCCTCCCGCGCGCTCCTAGGGTTTGGCGTGCTCGCACTCGGACTTTTGATCCTGTCAGGGCGCCTCCCGCTACGCCGTTAGCTCTTTCCCGCCGCCGCGCGCGCCGCTATCACAGCGCAGCGACAACGGAGGCCCCCATGCTCTACCCCTCAGCCAGCGCCTGGCGCGACGCCCCCGAAAAGCGTGTGTGCCTTTTTGCGATGTCGGGCCTTGGGAAAACCTATGTCTCCCGCATCCTGCGCGCGGGCGGGAACTGGTTCCACTACTCCGTCGATTACCGCATCGGCACGCGCTACATGGGCGAACACATCGCAGATAACTTTAAGGCGGAGGCGATGAAGAACCCGTTCCTCGCCGAGCTTTTGCTGTCGGACTCAATCTACGTCGCCTCCAACATCACCTTCGAAAACTTGGCACCGCTCAGCACCTATCTGGGGAAACCCGGCGACCCGGCCAAGGGCGGCCTGACGCTCGCGGAATATGAACGCCGCCAAACGCTCCACCACGGGGCCGAACGCGACGCGACGCTCGATGCGATCTGGTTTTCCGACAAAGCGAAAGGGCTGTACGGCTACCCCAACTTCATCTGTGACTCGAGCGGGTCCCTCTGCGAGATCGTGGACGCCACGAACCCCAATGACCCCGTATTATCAGAGCTTTCCAAGTCGATGCTCCCAATCTGGATTAAGGGAAGCGACGCCCACACAGCAGCCCTCATCGAGCGCTTCGACCGCGACCCAAAGCCGATGTGCTACCAGCCAGAGTTCCTCACCAACGCCTGGCAAACCTACCTCGCAGAGACCGGCGAAACAGAAGCGCAGGTCGACCCCGACGCCTTCGTCCGCTGGACCTATGCCCGCGCGCTCGCCCACCGCCAGCCACGCTACGCGGCCATGGCCGACTGGGGTGTCACCATCCCCGGCGAGGTGTTCGAGACGATCTCCTCCGAGGCGGACTTCGTCCAGGCCGTGGCCGACGCCATTGAAGCCCGCATCAAAGCGGCCTAAACCGTCGCTCCACCACAGCGAGAGCCCCCATGCCGATCAAGCTGCCGTCCGACCTGCCCGCTTATAACGTCCTCACCAACGAGGGCGTCATGGTCATGGACGAAGGCGAAGCCGCGCGTCAGGACATCCGCCCGCTGCGCATCGCGCTCCTCAACCTCATGCCGAAAAAGATCCAGACGGAAACGCAGTTCGCCCGTCTCATTGGCGCCACGCCGCTCCAGATCGAATTCCACCTGATCCGCATGAGCGAGCACAAGACCAAGAACACCGCCGCCGAACATATGGAGGCGTTCTACCGCCCCTTTCAGGAGGTCAAAGGCGAGCGGTTCGATGGGCTCATCATCACCGGCGCCCCGATCGAGCATCTCGATTTCGAGGATGTGACCTATTGGGACGAGCTGCGCGAGGTGATGGATTGGACCCAGACCAACGTGCAGTCCACCTTTGGCGTCTGCTGGGGGGGGATGGCGATGATGTGGCATTTCCACCGGGTCCCAAAGCATATCCTGCCGAAAAAGGCATTCGGCTGCTTCCGCCATGCCAACCTCGCGCCCGCCTCTCCGTTTCTGCGGGGGTTCTCAGATGACTGTGTCGTACCCGTGAGCCGCTGGACCGAAAACCGCACCCATGAGGTCGAAGACGCGGGTCTGACCGTGCTCCTCGGCTCCGACGAAACTGGCCCCTGCCTGATCGAGGATGCCGCGCACAACGCGCTCTATATCCTCAACCACTTTGAATACGACAGCGGGACGCTCAAGCAGGAATATGACCGCGACGTGGCCTCGGGTAAGCCGATCAACGTGCCCGGGAACTATTATCCCGGGGATGACCCAACGGCACATCCCCAGAACCGCTGGCGCAGCCACGCACATCTCCTATATGGCAACTGGTTGAACCAAATCTACCAGACCACGCCATTCGATATGAGCAAAATTGGCCGTTAAGACACTGATCCTCCTCGCGCTTCTCGCCGGTGCCGGTGTGCTCGGCGTGCGCGCCATCGCCGCCGCCAATGAGCGCGCGGCCGAAGCCGCCTACCCGCCAGAAGGGCAATTCGTCATGGCAGACGGCGTGCGCATGCACGCCGTGGTGCGCGGCGACGGGCCCGACGTGGTGCTGATCCACGGCGCAGGCGGGTCGAGCCGGGATTTCACCTTTGCGCTCATGGACCAACTCGCCCCGACCTACCGCGTCATCGCCATCGACCGCCCCGGCCAGGGATGGTCAGGCCGCAAGCCAGGCTATTCCATCTGGTCGCGCGACGCCGAAAGCCCGCAGGACCAGGCGCGCCTGTTACAAGCAACCGCCGCCGCGCTTGGCGCCGACGCCCCGATCGTCGTGGGCCATTCCTTCGGCGGCGCCGTCGCCATGGCCTGGGCCCTGGAGCGACCCGAAAACCTAAGCGGCATCGTGATGCTCGCAGGCGTGTCCAATGAATGGGAGGGCGGCGTCGGCCAGTTTTACAACATCACAGCCTCTCCCATCGGTGGCGCGCTGCTCAATGCGCTCGCGGTGGCCTTTGTGCCCCAAAGCTATATCGACGCGAGCGTGGCAGGCACCTTTGCCCCGCAAGACCCGCCCGCGGGCTACGCCGACCACTTCGGCCCCCGCATGACCGCGCGGCGCGAACCGCTGCGCGCCAATGGGCGACAGGTCCACGGGCTCAAACCCCACATCATCGACATGGTCCCGGGCTATGGCGCCATCGATGTGCCGCTCGAAATTATCCACGGGGACGCGGACACGATCGTGCCGCTCACGGTCCACTCCGTCCCGCTGTCGACCCAGGTGCCGGGCGCAAACCTGACCGTGCTCGAAGGCGTGGGCCATATGCCCCACCACGTGGACCCAGACGCCACACTCGCCGCCATTGATCGCGCTGCGACCCGCGCCGGATTGCGCTAAGCGCCCCGCGCGCCCATATTCCGCAAACGGCGGGAGAAAATCACATGGCAAAACCGTTCGACGCAGGCATCACACGCTATTTCGAGGATCACGCCCCGCAGTCTGTGCGCGCGGCGATCCAGGACGCCCGCAAAGGCGCGATCCTGGAACCCAGCTACCCCTACGCCAAACGCATGGGCCGCAAGGAGTACGAGGCCGCCTACAGCGCGCTCCAGATCGAGCTCGTCAAATTCCTGGCCTGGGTCAAAGACACCGGTCAACGCGTGGCCATCGTGTTCGAAGGCCGCGACGCCGCGGGTAAGGGCGGCGCGATCAAACGCTTCCGCGAGAACCTGAATCCGCGATCCGCGCGCGTGGTGGCCCTGTCGAAACCCTCAGACCGGGAGGCCGCTAGCTGGTACTTCCAGCGCTACATCGCCCAGCTCCCCGCCGCGGGCGAAATCGTGTTCTTCGACCGCTCCTGGTACAACCGCGGCGTCGTCGAACACGTGTTTGAGTTCTGCACGCCCGCCCAACGCGCACAGTGGTTTTCGCAGGTGGGCCCGTTCGAGGACATGCTCACCGGCGACGGGCTCCACCTGATCAAACTTTGGCTCAACGTCGGGCGCGCCACACAGCTCAAACGCTTCCTCGACCGGGAGGCTGACCCGCTCAAACAGTGGAAACTCAGCTGGATCGATGTGGAGGGGCTGAACCGCTGGGACGCGTATACCGACGCCATTGGCGAGACACTCACGCGCACCGACAGCCCCTGCCCCTGGACCATCGTCCGCTCCGACGACAAACGCCGCGCGCGGCTGGCAGCGATCCGGTCCGTGCTGACGCGCTTCGACTACGCCGGGCGCGATGACGCGGCTCTTGGGACCGCCGACGCTCAAGTCGCCGGAGGGATCGACCTCTGGCATGCCTAAACGCGGCTATCACCACGGCAACCTGCGCCAGGCCCTCGTCGACGCAGCCCTGCGCCTGACGGAGGAAAAAGGTCCCACCGGCTTTACCCTGTCGGAGGCCGCCAAAAGCGCGGGCGTGACGCCCGCGGCCGTCTATCGCCACTTCGAAGGCCGCGATGACCTCATTGCAGAAGCCGCACGCCAGGGCTTTGTGATCTTTGCCGACCTGATGGAACACGCCTATGAAAAGGGGCAGCCGTCCGCGCTTGCGTCGTTCGAGACGGTAGGCCGCGCCTACCTGGCCTTTGCGCGCAAGTTCCCGGGCCACTACGTGGCCATGTTTGAAAGCGGGATCTCGATGCAGCGCACGCCCGAACTCGCCGCGGCGTCCGCGCGGGCAACGGGCGTCCTCGAACGCTCCGCGGCTGAGCTGTCGCAACATATCCCACCCGAAAAACGCCCACCGCCGCAGATGTTTTCGGCCCATGTGTGGGCTATGAGCCACGGCGTGGTGGAACTTTACGCCCGCGGTTCGCCCGGCACCAAAAGCCCGTTCCCGCCCGAGGACCTGTTGGAAACTGGGATCGGCATCTACCTGCGCGGCCTCGGTCTCATCCCCGCCGATCAGGACCGGTGAGCCGAAATCTTACAAAGATTTCGGACCGATTTCTTTGAAAGAAATCGGCGCCCTAGTCCGAGAGTAGCACCAAGGCCCGGGCGTCCCAGGCGACCTGCGCCTTGGCGCCACGGTCCAGCACCGGGCGGCCAACGGTGTTTTTCATCGATAGCGTCAGCGGCTCGGGCACGCCCGGCAGCGCCACGTCGTAATAGGTCATGTCGCCGTAGTAGGACTGCTCCACCACCTCGCCCTCCGCCACGCTCATCCCCGGCGCGGGCGCGTCGTAGAGCAGTGTCAAAAGCTCGGGCCTGATCCCCACCTGCGCGGCCCCGGACACTGGCCCGCCGGGGCACTGATCGGGTTGCAGCGTGGCTGCCCCCAGCCCGGCGATCTCCACCTCCGTGGCGTCGCCCACCACCCGCGCCTGGGCGGGCAAAAAGTTCATCACCCCGATAAAATCGGCCACCTGCCGGGTCTTTGGTCGCCGGTAGAGCTCTTGCGGCGCGGCCACCTGCGCAATCCGCCCCTCAAACATCACCGCGATGCGGTCGGACATGATCAGCGCTTCCTCCTGATCATGGGTCACCAGGATAAACGTGATCCCCACCTGCCGCTGCAGCCGCCGCAGCTCCCCCTGCATCTGCTCGCGCATCTTTTTGTCCAGCGCCGAGAGCGGCTCATCGAGCAACAGCACCTTAGGTTGGAGCACCAGCGCCCGCGCCAGCGCCACCCGCTGGCGTTGCCCGCCCGACAGCGCATGGGCCGCCCGCGCGCCATACCCGCCGAGCCCCACCATCTCCAGCGCCTCCACGACCTTTGCGTCCCGCTCCGCCGCGCTCAGGCCGCGCTTGCGTAGGCCAAAGGCCACATTTTCTGCCACATTGAGATGGGGGAAGATTGCATAGCTCTGGAACACCATATTCGTGGGCCGCTTATTGGGCGGCACCCCCGCCATATCGGCCCCGCCCAGGTGCAGCCCCCCTGCGCTTACATCCTCAAACCCCGCAATCGCGCGGAGCAGCGTCGTCTTCCCGCAGCCCGACGGTCCCAGAAGCGAGAAAAACTCCCCCTCCGCGATGTTCAAAGAGATGTCCCGCAGCGCATGGTAATCGCCGTAATACTTCTCAACGCCTGAGAGCTCGATAATGGGCTTTGTCACAGAAAGCCTCCTTTGTCTTTCAGCCCCGCCCGCGCGAGGCCGCGGCGGCGGAAGTATTCAGCGACGACCAAGAGCACGATCGACAACACCACCAGGATTGTCCCCAGCGCCATCACCGCCGGCAGCTTTTGCGGGAACCGCAGGAGCCCCCAGATATAGACCGGCATCGTAGGCTCCGAGCCCGTCAAAAAGAACGCGATGATGAACTCATCCAAACTGATCGTGAACGAAATCAGGAGGGAGGAGATGATGCCCGGCGCCACCAGCGGCAGCGTCACCAGCCGAAACGTCGACAGGGGCGTCTCCCCCAGATCCTGCGCGGCCTCCTCCAACGACGTGTCCATGTTCTGAAACGCCCCGTTCAGGATCGCGATGGAAAAGGGCGTGCAGATCAATACATGGGCAAACACAACCGTCCACATGCTCAGGTTCCAGTCCAGGATCTGCACCACGACAACCAGCAGAGAGACCCCCACGATGATCTCCGGCAGGACAAGCGGCACCATGATCAACCCCATGATCGCGCCCTTGAATGGGAACTGATACTTCGCCGACGCCCGCGCCGCGCAAATCCCCAAAAGGGTCGAAAACACAGCCGTCAGCACCGCAATCGTCAGCGAATTCTTCACCGCATCATGCAGCGCTTGCGTCTCCCACAGCTCCACAAACCAGCCAAACGTGAACCCCTTGAGCGGGAAGGCGATGATTGTGGAATCGTTGAACGCAAAGAGCGGCAGCAAAAGGATCGGCGCGTAAAGGAACACGAGATACGCAATGGCATAGACACGCAGGCTCATTGCTTGACCCTCAGGAACTTGCGGTTGGCCCACACAAAAAGCAGCGCGATCACCGACACGCTCAGCATCGCAATCACAGCGAGCGCCGCCCCCATGGGCGCGTTGTTGAGCTTGAGGAACTGCGTCTGGATCATATTGGCAATCATCAGCCCGTTGGGCCCGCCCACCAGGCGCGGTGTGACGTAATCGCCAATGGTGGGGATAAAGACGATCAGCACTGCCGCCACCACACCGGGCATCGCCAGCGGCAGCGTCACCCGCCAGAACGTCATCAGACGGCTTTCGCCGAGGTCGCGCGCAGCCTCGATCAGCGAGCGATCTATGCGCTCCAGCGCGACAAAGATCGGCAAGATAGCAAATGGCGCGAACGCGTGGGCCAGCGTGATCACGACGGCATTGGCGTTATAGAGGATAAACGTCAGCGGCTCATCGATCAGCCCAAGGCCCAAGAGCCCGCTATTGAGCACCCCGTTAAAGCCCAAAATCACCTTCCACAGGAACACGCGGATCAAGTAGCTCGTCCAAAACGGGATCGTGATCAAAAACAGCCACAGCGACTTCCGCTCCGGCTTCACATAAAAGCTCACGTAATAGGCCATGGGAAAGGCCAACACGACCGTCGCAAACGTCACCGCGCCCGAGATGATGAGCGACCGCTGGAGCAGCAACCCATAAAGCGGCTCCGTCCAAGCCTCCCGATAATTGGCGAGCGTCGGGTCTGTTTCCAGCGTCAGATAGTTCTGCGTCCAAAAACTGAACATGACGATGGCCGCCAGCGGAACGGCAAGCAGGGCAATGGCATAAAGGAACGGCGGCGCCACAAGCAACGCGCCGCTGCGCGCCGACCGATCAAACTTTTGCGCCACACCCATGACGCAGATCGAACCAACTGCACCCTCCAAATGCAACCAAAATCACCCGCTATGCGAAAGGCGAGTCCACCCCCTCCTATGAAAGCGGCATCTACCGGTCGGTGACCTATCAACATTTGTGCAAACCTGCTTTTTCGCGACAAGGTGCTGGGCGTTCCCGTTGTATTGGGGGCATGTTGACCCCCGGCAGACACATGTAGGGGCAGGATATGCAACACTGGGACGATCTGCGTTTTTGTTTAGCCTTGTATCGGCATTCCACCATGAGCGGCGCGGCGCACGCGCTGCGCACGAACGTCGCGACGGTCTCCCGGCGGATCGAGCGGTTGACCGAAACCATGGGGGAAACCCTATTTTTGCGCCTCGATAAAGCGTGGGAACCTACGGAGACGTGCCGCAATCTGATCTCCATCGCCGAACGGACCGAACGGCAACTGACGGGCTTGGAGGCAAGCTCCAACCAAGGGCCCGTGCCCGGCTCCGTGCTGCGGCTGACCTGCGACCACAGCCTGATGGAGATTAGCGGCCTAAAAACCCTGCCATGCTTTGCCCAGGCGCACCCAGAATTACGATTTGACCTCTCGGTGAAACCCCGCAGCTTGGCCTATGCCGAAACCGACCTCGTCGTCGGCTTCAACGAACCCGAGGAGGGACGCCTGGTACGCCAGCGCATTGGCGCGCTCAACCTCGGCGCCTATGCGCATAGCTCCTATGCCGAGACCGCCAGCAGCTGGGTGTCCATCGGCTACGGCGCCAGCAAACACACCGCCGAGCGCCCCCTACGCGACCATTTCGAAGACAGCCCGCGGATTTGGATCGAAAGCTTGGCGCTTGCCATGTCCCTGGCCAAGCAGCTGCCCGTCGCCATGATGCTGCCCATCAGCATGGGGGAAGCCGACGCGGACCTCGTCCCGGTCCCGGAGATCACCGACCGTGTGACGCTCCCCATTTGGATCAGCTACCATGTCAGCCGAAAACTCGACCCGCTCGTGCGTGTGGGTATCGACATGGTGCAGGACTGCATGGGGAAGGCGCTCCTCGGCGGCTCAGGCACACCCTAGGGCAACGCCATTGCGCCGTTCAGCCTAGGGGCGTCATGCGCGGGCGGTCACACAACCTGGTGCCTCACTCAATTCCGCAAAGCCATCGTTGCAGCATTCCCTATCGACGCATGCGCCCCCGCTGGTCCACCCTGAACAGGCGCCAATCGCGCTCACGGCAGTGTCTCGTATCGGTCAAACGTTTCCGTCAACAATAAATAAAACAGGAACTTACATGCCGACCTTCACCTATGTTGCGCACAACACCTTTCGCATTGTGACAGGCAACGCGCTCGTCATTTTTGCGCTCAGCCACACGCTGGGCGGGCTTCCCATCCACGGTATCCAAGGGGACCCGTTTTGCCTATGTTCGCATCGGCCCTCGGCGCTGCACTATGCGCAGGTAGGGCTGATCATCATGGCGGGGGTCTACATCATGGTGGGCATCCGCACCCGGGTCGTAGCAGGCTTTGGGGCCGTTTTCTTTGCGTCGAACTTGTTCTTCTGCGACCGCGGCGCGCAGTCATTTCAGATGATCGAGCTGCTCGTCGCGCTTATGCTCATCCCCCTCGTTCTCCTTATGCTTGTCGGCGGTGGCGCGGGCGCCGCCTACCGCAAAGGCTGGTCAGGGTTCAAATTCTGGTCCGGGCAAACACCACCATAGCCACTCGACGTCCGGATCAGGAGACTGGCGGCCATTTTCGAATGGCCGCCTTTTTTCTGTCGAACCGCGGCATGCGCACAAAAGAAAAGGCCGCCGGACGCAACACGCCCCGCGGCCTTTCCAAACTGTTGCAGCGTTTAACGCTTGGAGAACTGGAAGCTCTTACGTGCTTTCGCCTTACCGAACTTCTTACGTTCCACCACGCGGCTGTCGCGGGTCAGGAAGCCTGCGGCTTTCAGCGGGGCACGCAGCGCGGGGTCATAAAGCTGGAGCGCTTTGGAGATACCGTGCTTCACGGCCCCCGCCTGCCCCGTCAGACCGCCGCCCTTGACGGTGGCCATCACGTCGAACTCACCCTCGACGCCCGCAACCTGGAACGGCTGGCGCAGGATCAGCTGCAGAACCGGACGCGCGAAATAGGCGTCCTGGTCCTTGCCGTTTACGATGACCTTGCCGGAGCCCGGCTTGATCCAGACACGGGCGACCGCGTCCTTGCGCTTACCGGTGGCGTAGGAGCGGCCCAGCTCGTCACGAACGGGCTCACGGGTGATGGAGACTTCGACCTCTGGCGCTTCGGCGCCTTCGGCGATGGTGTTCAGCTCATCGAGCGAAGAGATTTGATCAGCCATGTCTTAAACCCGCGTGTTTTTCTTGTTCATCGCTTTGACATCGAGCACTTCAGGCGCTTGCGCCTCATGGGGGTGCTCGGTGCCCGCGTAAATGCGCAGGTTCGTCATCTGCTTGCGGCTCAGGCGGTTGCCGGGGAGCATACGCTTCACAGCCAGCTCCAGAACCCGTTCAGGATGCGCGCCCGTCAGCATCTGGTCCTTCGTGCGCGACTTGATGCCGCCGGGATGGCCCGTGTGCCAGTAATGACGCTCTTCGCGCTTCTTACCCGTCAGCTGCACCTTTTCGGCGTTGATGACGATGACGTTGTCGCCCATGTCCATGTGCGGCGTGAATGTGGGCTTGTGCTTGCCCCTCAGACGCATCGCGATGATCGAGGCAAGACGGCCCAGCACGACGCCTTCGGCGTCAATGATGATCCATTTCTTGTCGATATCCGCAGGCGTCGCGGTATAGGTTTTCATATGTCGACCCATCGAAGTGGTGATTTCGGATTGCGCGGTTATATAGGCCGGGTGACACAGTGCAAGCGCATTTACCCAGGAAAAACGTCGCTGAAACAGCACTTTAGAAAATAGGTATCAATTTACCCCAATCATGACACCCCTCGCCGACCTCCTCCTTCCCGCGCTCGCGGCGCTCGCGCTTTTGGCGGGGGGCACGCTTGTTGGCTACGGCGCCTCCAAAAAGCTCATCACCATGGGGGAGGCCCGCCATGGCCTCAAACAAGGCTCCGCCTCGCAGTTGCGCGCCCTGGCAGGGTGGTTTTGGGTCCTGCTTTGGCTCGCGGTGCTTTGGTTTGGCGGGACGATCATCGGCAATTGGGGCGCCACGGGTGATCTTGAGGGCGCGATTAACCGCTCTGAACTGCGGCTTTGGCTGCTCATTGAGCTTATCGGGGCCGCCGCCGACTGATGTCTGTGTCCCCCGATATCGCCCAAGGGGAATTGCAATGCCCCGACTGCGGTGGCCAGCGTCGCTATGCGCCCGACGCAGGCGCCCTGACCTGCGACAGCTGTGGCAGCGTCCACCCCATTCCCCGCGACCCCGCCATTGACGCGACAGACGACTTTGCCCACGACCCCGCAGCCCCCGACGCACCACATCCGCCCACTGACCTGATCCATGGCTGCGCAACCTGCGGCGGCGAAGTGATCTTTCCCGGTCAATCCCTCGCCCAACGCTGCCCCTATTGCGATGGACCGGCCGTCGTGACCACAGGCGCCGCCGAATATGGGACCATGGCCCTGATCCCTTTTGAGCAGGTCGAAGACACAGGGTGGCACAACGCCCGGGCCTGGATCGCAGGCCGCCACGCCGCCCCCGCAGACCTACCCCAAGCCCTTGAAAGCGGCAAATTGGTGGGCCTTTACGCGCCGTTCTTTACCTTCGATTGCAAGGAGTTCGTCCGGTACACCGGGCGTTACAAGTCCGGCAAACACCACCGCACGAAACGCGGGAACCTGCGCCTTGCCTTCGACGACCTGCTCGCGCCCGCCTCGCCCCATATCACGCCCTTGATCCGCGACGGGGTCTTGCACGATTTTGACCCGTCAAAGCTGCGCCCCTACCACCCGGGCTACATCGCGGGCTTTGCCGCCGAGCGTCACCATATGTCCGTGGCCGACGGGCTAACCGCCAATGAGGCCGACAAAGCCGTGTTGATCAAAAACCGCATCCAGCAGGCCACGGCAGAGCGGCTCAGCAATATCCGGTTTGAAACCGACACCACAGGCATCCGCTACCGCCGCATCCTGCTGCCCGTTTGGATCGTGCATTACACCTACAAAGGCACGCCCTACAAAGTCGTGGCCTGCGGGCTCCACGGCACAACCTTTGGGGAGCGTCCGTTTTCAACGGCCAAGCTTTTTGGCTACGCCGCAACGCTGTCGGCGATGGCTATCGGTGTGGGCATCGCGTGGGGTGCGCTTGGGTTGCCCTAAACGTGCGATCTGGGTCGCGTGCCTGATGGACGTCACCGTGCAGTCCCAATCCTAAACCCCCACCCGCTCCGGCGGCGTATCGAGCAGGTCCCGCAAGCTCCGCGCTGCGGCCTCAAACCGCTCCAACGGGATCGACGCATTGAGCGCGATCCGCACCGCTTGCGGCGTGTTCGCTTCCCGCGGGGCAAAATCCTCCCCACTGCGCACCCGCACCCCCTGCGCCTCCGCAGCCGTGCAAAACGCCGTGGTCCGCCACCCTTCCGGCAGTCTCAGCCAGCAAATCGGCGCGTCCGTCTGCCAGGTGATGTCGTAACCGCCCAGATGGTTCAGTAGCACCTGAATGCGCTCCCGGTAGGTGGCGCGCACATCGTCCACGAGCGCCTCCACAACCGGGTCGGTCATCATCTTGGCCGCCACATCCGCGAGCACCGTCGCCAGCCCGAAAAACCCATCCTCCGCCGCGCGCCGCAAATGCCGCCCGCCCCCAGGCGGCGACACCGCAAATCCAATCCGAAGCGACGGCGTCACGAGTTTGGAAATGGAGGAGACATACCACGACCGCTCCGGCGCAAGCTGCCGGTAGCTCGGCGCAGGCAGGCCCGGCACCTGATACCAGTCATCCTCCAGAATGTGGAAATTGCACCGCCGCGCCACCGCCGCGATCTCCCTGCGCCGCCACTCGGGCGTAAACAGGCAGGTGGGATTGTGCAGGTTCGGTGTCATGCACAACAGCTGCGCCTCAGGGCCCGCCGCGGCCTCCAGCGCGCTGGGGATGATGCCGTGGGCGTCCATGGCCACGGGCACCACATCGGCGCGCAAAAGCTGCGCCGCCCGGCGGAACCCGGCATAGGACAGCTCCTCCACCAGCACGGTAGGGCGCCGCCCCCGCAGCACAGCTTGCATCACCAGTAGGATCGCATTCTGCCCGCCATGAGCCATCACGATATCAATCTCATCGAGTGTCCCAAGGTTCGCATGACGCAACCAGTGTTTGGCGGCCTCCCGCACCGCGCGAAAGCTCTCGCGGGTGGGGTAATGCATGAGCCCAGACGGCGGGTCTTGCGCGACCTCCGTCAGGAGCTTGCGCAGATACTCCGCCTGCCCCCTATTCGCGATCCCCGGCGACATCAGCGACACCGGCCCATCGTCGAGCGCCGTACCGTGGGGCACCGGGTCGTAATAGGTCGCCGGTCGCCCCTCGCTCGGCACCTCGGGCAAAAAGGCGGTCTTTGTGTCGGCCACGAACGTCCCGCGCCCGACCTCGCCGCGCAGCACGCCCTGGTCCGTCAGGATCGAATAGGCCCGCGCCACAGTGCCCGGCGTGATCGACAGCCGGTAGGCCAGATCCCGCACCGGGGGCAGCTTCGCGCCCGTATCCAGGTGCCCCAACTCCACCGCCCGCGCGATCGCATCCCGCACGACCATGTATTTCGGCCCCTCGCGGAATGTGAGGCCTTCGACCCATTTTGTATCCATTACAATATTCTCCTGGAGCGGTACAAAGACTCAATGTACTCATACATATGCCACAGAGGATGGCATTGTATCAATACAAAGTTGCAAAGGAGGGTCCGAAAATGACCACGCTTACCCTCACCCAGACCGCGCTTAAGCGCTTGGATTCCGGCCGCATTCCCCCGCTGGCTGGCGTGCTCATCGTCGCCGCGCTCATTGTAACCCATTGGACTGTGCGCAGCCGCACCCGCACAACGCTCAAGGAGCTGCCCCCCTACCTCCTCCGCGATGTCGGGCTCTCCCAAGAGGCTGCGAACAAAGAGGCGTATAAGCCCTTCTGGCAACGCTAAACGATCTTCCTGACCTGGCGGGGCTTCGGCCCCGTCCTTTTTTGTGATCTTGAAATCTGAGATTAGACGCGACGCGGCCGAAATGCCCCCCTCGGACGGGGACATCCCTAAGCCTACAACTGAGACACCTTCATAATTTGTAGAACGCTTACTTCGGCGGGATCGAATAGGTCAGCGTCGCCCGCGCCACCGGCGCCGCCATCCCCTCCGAAAACAGCAGCGCATCCCCCACCGCGAGCACCCGCCCGAGCTTGAGCAAACGACACTCAGCGATCAAATCCGTGGCCGCTGCTGGCTTTCGCATGAAATCAATCGAACAATTCGTCGTCACCGCCAACGCCTTTGGCCCGATCCGGCTCAGCACGGCCAAATACACCGCCACATCGGCGAGCCCAAACATCGACGGCCCGCTCACCGTCCCGCCCGGACGCAAATGCTGCTCCCCCACCTTCAGGCGGATCACGATGCCGTCGCCGGTGATCTCCTCCACCCCGAACTGATCGGCCACCTGGGGAAAGGCCTCGTCCAAAAAGCGCTCCAACTCGGGGATCGTCATCACGGGGTCCATCACGGGGTCCATTGCGCGCCTCCTGCCTCTCGCACTAGGTAGGTGAGCAACGGAGGAGCCTATGTCAATTCTCGACCGCACACAGGACGGCGCTGTCGTCACATTAACCATGAACGCGCCCGAACGGCTCAACGCGCTGTCCGACGCGATGTTGGCCGCGCTGCAAGACGCGTTTGATGAGCTCAAGGGCGACCGCAGCGCCCGCGTCATCGTGCTGCGCGGCACGGGCAAAGCATTCTGCGCGGGCCACGACCTCCGCGAAATGCAGGCCGCCCGGCAAGGGCCCGATGGCGGGCGCGCCGCGTGGAAGGACCTGTTCGATCGCTGCGCCACCATGATGCAGACGATCCCCACCCTGCCCCAACCGGTCATCGCCCAGGCCCACGGCATCGCCACCGCCGCGGGCTGCCAGCTCGTCGCTTCCGCCGACCTCGCCGTGGCCGCCGCAGGCACCCGGTTCGGCGTCAACGGCGTCAATATCGGCCTCTTCTGCTCCACCCCCATGGTGGCGCTTAGCCGCAATATCCCCCGCAAACACGCGTTCGAAATGCTGACGACGGGCGACTTCCTCACCGCGGACCAGGCCCGCGACGCAGGGCTCATCAACCGCGTCGTGGCCCCTGAACGGCTCGACGCAGAAACCGCCGCCCTCGCCGCCCAGATCGCGTCCAAACTCGGCAGCGCCGTTAAAATCGGCAAGGAGGCGTTCTACCGCCAGATCGAAATGCCCCTCGCGGACGCCTACGACTACACTGGCGCCGTCATGGTCGAAAACATGGCCCAGGCCGACACTGCCGAAGGCGTGCAAGCCTTCCTCGAAAAACGCCCGCCGGAATGGGACCAGTGAGCTTTCCTTTCGCCTCGATGGACCCTAAATCGCGCCCATGACAGACAAACTCCATATCGTAGGCGGCGGCATGGCCGGGTCCGAGGCCGCCTGGCAAGCCGCGCGCGCAGGCGTCGATGTCGTGATCCACGAAATGCGGCCAAAGGTCGGCACATTTGCCCACCAGACCGGCAATCTAGGCGAAATGGTCTGCTCCAACTCCTTCCGCTCTGACGATGACGAACAAAACGCCGTGGGTCTTCTCCACTGGGAAATGCGCCAGGCAGGCGGGCTGATCATGGAGATGGCCGATAAACACCGCCTCCCCGCTGGCGGCGCGCTGGCCGTGGATCGCGAGCCTTTCGCCGAAAGCGTCACCGCACGGCTCAAATCGCTGCCCAACGTGTCCGTGTCATACGAGGAAATCGACACCCTCCCCGACACAGGCGAATGGATCATCGCCACAGGCCCGCTGACGTCCGACAAACTGGCCCAAGCGATCCGCGCCGAAACAGGCACCGAGGCACTCGCTTTCTTCGACGCCATCGCGCCCATCATCTATGCCGAGTCTATCGATATGGATCAGGCGTGGATGCAGTCCCGCTACGACAAGGGCGAGACGGAGGAAGAACGCCGCGCCTACCTCAACTGCCCGATGACAAAGGACCAGTACGAGGCCTTCATCGACGCCCTGCTCGCCGCGGAGAAAACGGAGTTCAAACCGGGCGAAACCGCAGGCTATTTCGACGGCTGCTTGCCCATCGAGGTGATGGCCGAACGGGGCCGCGAAACGCTCCGCCACGGACCGATGAAACCAGTGGGTCTCACAAACCCCCATGAACCAGACGTTAAAGCTCACGCAGTGGTTCAACTTCGTCGGGATAACGCCCTGGGAACGCTGTATAATATTGTCGGCTTTCAGACAAAAATGAAGTACAAAGCGCAAAAAGAGGTGTTGCGTTTGATCCCCGGCCTGCAACATGCCGAATTTGCGCGCCTGGGCGGCATCCACCGCAACACATTCCTCAATTCGCCGACTTTACTTGACGGCTCCATGCGCCTGAAATCACGCCCGAATATCCGCTTCGCAGGCCAGATCACGGGCGTCGAAGGCTACGTCGAAAGCGCGGCCATGGGCCTCCTCGCCGGGCGCTTAGCGTGCGCAGCGTTTCGCGGCGAAACCATTTCCGCCCCCCCGCCAACCACCGCCATGGGCGCTTTGATCACCCACATCACTGGCGGAGCGGAGGCGAAAACCTTTCAGCCGATGAACGTCAATTTCGGCCTCTTCCCCCCCATCGATGTGAGGGGCGGACGCAAGAACCGCCCGGCCCGTTACAAGGCCTATACCGACCGGGCGAAGGCCGATTTTCTGGGCTGGCTCGGAGCGGAGGCCCTAGACGCCGCCTAACCGGCCCGTCTAGGCTCGAGGCTATGGTACACGAGACATTTCAGCCCAAACTCTGGACCCCCAGATCGGTGAAAGACACCCAGGCCGTCTACGCCGACTGGGCCGCCACCTACGAGGCCGACGTGCTGGCCATGAACTACGCCACCCCGGCCCGCATCGCCGCCGCCGTGGCCGCCGCCGTCCCCGACCGCTCCGTCCCCGTGCTCGATTTCGGCTGCGGCACCGGGCTCTCAGGTCAGGCCATGGCCCATGAAGGGTTCACGGTCATCGACGGCACCGACATCTCCGAGCCCATGCTCGCTCAGGCCCACGGCAAAGGCTGCTACCGCGACCTCTGGGTCGGCACCCCAGGAGAGGTTGGCATCATCCCCGGCACCTACGGGATCATCATCGCCACCGGCGTCGTCTCCCTCGGCGCCGCCACGCCGGAGATGCTGGGCACGCTCCTCTCCGCCCTCCTCCCCACTGGCATCCTCGCCTTCAGCTACAACGACCCAACGCTCGAAGACGCCAGCTACATCGCCGCCCTCGACGCGGTCCTGGCCTCCGGCACCGCCACCCTGATCTCCCGCGAGCACGGCCCGCATCTGAGCGAGAAAGTCACCGGCTCCGACGTCATCGTCCTGCGCCGCCAATGATCACCCGCTTCGCGCCGTCCCCCACGGGGCCGCTGCACCTCGGTCACGCCTACTCCGCGATTCTCGCCCACGACATGGCCCGCGACGCGGGCGGCACGTTCCTGTTGCGCCACGAGGACACCGATTTCGAACGCTCCAAGGATCACTGGATACAGCAGGTCGAAGACGACCTAGAATGGCTTGGCCTCACTTGGCCAGAGCCCCCGCTCCGCCAGTCCCAGCACCTGCCCCGCTACCAAGCTGCGCTTGAGCAGCTGGAGGCCATGAACCTCCTCTACCCCTGCTCCTGCTCACGCGCCGACATCCGCGCGGCCCTCTCCGCCCCGCAAGAAGGCCACCTGCCCGGCGCCTACCCTGGCACCTGCCGCGGCCGAGCCATGGCCGACCGCCAAGCCGGCGACGCGCTCCGCCTCGACCTCGCCCGCGCCATAGATCACATCGGCCTGCCCACCTTCGACGAGACAGGTCCCACGCATCGAGGCCGCCACCAGACGGACCCGACCGCACTTGCTCAGATATCCGGCGACGTCGTGGTGGGCCGCAAGGATGGGGTCGTGGCCTACTTCCTCGCCTCCGCCCTCGACGACATCCACGAGGAAATCACAGACGTGATCCGGGGCGACGACCTTTTTGACTTCACCCCCATCCAAGTCCTGATCCTAGCGCTCCTCGGCCACGCCCCACCGCGCTACCACCACCACCGCCTGATCCGCGACGCGGCGGGCAAGCGGCTCGCCAAACGCGACGACGCCCGCGCAATCGACACCTACCGGGCAAAGGGCGCCACCCCCGCCGACATCCGCGCCCTAGTGGGGCTCTAGGGGCGCCATGATCTCCACCTCAGCCGCACCCCGGACAGCGGTGTAAAAACACGACAGACGCCCCGTGTGACACGCTGGCCCCGTCTGCCGCACCACGGCCAGAAGCGTGTCGCGGTCACAATCCACCCGCAGATCTACGAGTTCCTGAACATTGCCCGACGTCTCCCCCTTGACCCAGAAACTCTGCCGCGAGCGGGACCAATAGGTCACCCGCCCCGTCTCCAACGTCCGCGCCACGGCCTCCGCATTCATCCAGGCCATCATGAGCACGGTCCCATCCTCTGCCTGCGCAATCGCGGGGATGAGGCCACGGTCGTCGTATTTGAGCGTCGCGGGGTCGAACATGTGAATTTCCTTTTGCAGCGGCTGCGCTTATCTAAGACACACGGCAAGGGCACAAGACATATGCCACGGGGCATACGGGACGGGGCACCATGGATCAGGACCTGATGCAACTCTACTCCACGCGCATCCTGGCGCTCACGACCCAGATCCCGCATCTGGAACGCCTCGCAACGCCCATGGGCACTCACCGCGCGCGCTCCCCACAATGCGGATCGGTGGTGGCCGTAGATGTGGTGATCAAGGACGGGCGCATCGCCGCATTTGGGCAGGATGTGAAAGCTTGCGCCCTGGGCCAAGCGGCCGCAGCCGTCGTGGGAGCCAACGCGATCGGTCGAACTCTGCCGGAGCTCATCCAAGCCCGAGACGCCCTTCGAACGATGCTGCAAACACAAGGGCCGGCCCCTTCGGCACCCTTCGACGGGCTCGATGTGCTGCGCGCCGCGGCCCCGTTCAAAAACCGCCACGCGTCTATCCTCCTCGCCCTAGACGCCACCATCGGCGCCGTCGAAGACGCAGCCGCCCAAGCGGCTTAGGCATAGGTCACAAAGGCGCGCCATACGTTTTCGCTCCCTCCCTTTCTTTCGTCCAAAAATACTTCCCCCGGAGGGCCGCCGCAGGCGGAACGCGCGCAGCGCGCCCCCTTGAGGTTCAAGCCAGCGCACGCTGGCGCAGAAGGGAGGCGGGTGGGCTCGCGGTCACGGCACACGCCATCGTTGGATTTCTGGGTGGGGCCAAGAGTTTTCCAAAAACTCTTCCATGCGCGGCGGTGGCCGCTGCGCGGGCAAAAAAAGGCCGCGTGTTCTGGCAGGAACACGCGGCGCTAGGTGTGCAATCCAAGTGGGGTGACGCGGGCACCGGTGAGCGAGGCAGCACTCACGGGGCCAATGGGTCGCTGCTGGGGGCAGCGCTGCGCGAGGGACTGGCGCAGGGGCGTCAGATGGACCGCAGGCAGAAACTTACAGGATCGAGGGCAGCAAAAGCCCCCCGTAAAGCATGACGAGCAGCGCGGCAGCGCCCACGAGGTCTTGGGCAAATTTACGGGTCTGGGTGCGCTTGAAGGCGGTGATCATGGCGGGCTCCCTTCCGGGCCGTGAACGATTTGTTAACCTTTTGTTCTCACATCCACCGCAGTACGTAAAGAACTTTTTGCGAACAAATCGGAACATTTTGCGCAGTTCGGCGCTAACCTACGGAAATCAAACGGATTGCACGGTCTTGCTCCATGAACCAAAGCAGAACACGGGCCGCCTTGCCGCGCGGGCTGTCGAGCGTGGGGTCATCGGCGAGCAGCTTGCGCGCGTCGCTTTGCGCCAGCGCCATGAGCCCCGCCTGTCGTTCGAGATTGGCCACCTGAAACCGTGGAAGGCCCGACTGCGCGGTGCCGATCATGTCGCCTGCGCCGCGGATGGCGAGGTCCTCTTCGGCGATGCGGAACCCGTCTTCGGTATCGCGGAGGATGCGCAGACGCCGTTCGCCGCTTTCTGTCAGCGGAGCTTGGTACATCAGCAAACAGGTGGAGGTTAGGCTGCCGCGCCCCACCCGTCCGCGCAGCTGGTGGAGCTGGGCCAGGCCAAAGCTTTCGGCGCGCTCGATGACCATGATCGTGGCGTTTGGGACGTTCACGCCGACCTCGATCACGGTCGTGGCCACGAGCACCGCCGTTTCGCCCGCGATGAAACGGGCCATGGCGGCGTCTTTGTCGGCGGGCGGCATTTGGCCGTGGACGAGGTCCACGTTCCCCTCGCCCAGTGCGGCGCGGAGGCGTTTGAACCGTTCCTCCGCCGCTGTCATGTCGAGCGTTTCGCTTTCTTCCACCAGGGGGCAGACCCAATAGGCCTGTTTGCCCTCGGCCACGGCGGTGCGGAGTTTGGCCACGACGTCGTCGAGGCGGCCCATGGGCACTGTGGCGGTTTGGATGGGCGTGCGGCCCGGTGGTTTTTCGTCGAGGATCGAGACCTCCATATCGCCGTATTGCGCCAGGGCGAGCGAGCGCGGGATGGGTGTTGCTGTCATCACCAGCACGTCCGCGGCGGCCCCTTTTTCACCGAGCAGCAGGCGTTGGCGGACGCCAAAGCGGTGCTGTTCGTCCACGATAGCGAGCCGTAGGTCGGCGAATTCAACGTCCTTCTGGAACACGGCGTGGGTGCCCACGAGGATGCCGATATCGCCTTCCGCGAGCGCGCGGAGTTTTTCCTGCCGTGCTGCGCCTTTGTCGCGGCCTGTCAGCAGTTCGAGCCGCACGCCGACCTCTGCCGCCATGGGCGCGAGCGATGCCAGATGCTGTCGAGCCAGGATCTCCGTCGGGGCCATCATGACGCCCTGCCCGCCTGCCTCCACCGCGGTGAGCAGCGCGAGGAAGGCGACGAGCGTTTTGCCTGCGCCCACGTCGCCCTGGAGCAGGCGGTTCATACGTTTGGGCTGGGCCATGTCGGCGGCGATGTCGGTGGCGGCGCGCAGCTGGGCGGCTGTGGGCACGAATGGCAGGCCGTCCAGGATGCGTTGGCGAAGCGTTCCGTCGCCTTGGCTCACGCGGCCCGGTGCGTGGCGGTCGCGGGCGCGGGCCAGCGCGAGCGTGAGCTGGTGGGCAAAGAGCTCGTCATAGGCCAGCCGCTGCCGCGCCTTGGCGGTGGGGCTGACGTCGCCCAGGTTTTCCGGCGCGTGGGCGGATTGAAGGGCGTCTGCCGTAGTGGGCCACCCCTCCCGCTTGACGAGCTCGGCGTCGGCCCATTCGGGGAGCTCCGGCACCCGTGTGAGCGCGGCTTTGGCGCCTTTGGCCAGCTGTTTTTGGGTCACCCCTGCGGTGAGCGGGTAGACGGGTTCGAACACCGGGATATCGCTGAGTTCCGCGGGCGTCACGACGTAGTCGGGGTGGGCCAGGTTCGCCTCCCCGTCAAAGAGCTCGAACTTACCGGACACCACGCGCGGTTCGCCCACGGGCAGCAGGTTTTCGAGGTAGCGCCCGCTGGCACTGAAATAGACGATCTGGAAGGCTGTCTCTGCGTCCTCGACAAAGATGCGGTGAGGCGCGCCCTTGCGGCTGGGGGCGCGGTGGCGGGTGGCGGTGACTTCGACCGTCAGGGTCGCGGGCAAGTCCACGCCTTTGACCGTTTTCACGGGGCGGCGGTCGATGACGGAATGCGGCAGGTGAAAGAGCAGATCGCGCGGTTTCTCGATCCCCAGCGTCGCCATGTTTTGCGCGGTCTTGGGCCCGATGCCCGGCAGGGTTTCGAGCCCGCTAAAGAGCGGAAACAGGATCTCGGGCCGGTTGGCCATTTAGCCCGCCTCGATGAGGGCGAGCCAGGCGTCCTCATCCATGATGTCGAGGCCGAGCTCGGCGGCTTTTTTGGCCTTTGAACCCGCGCCGGGGCCCGCGACGACGATGTCGGTCTTGGCGCTCACAGAACCGGAGACTTTGGCACCGAGTGCCTCGGCGCGGGCCTTGGCCTCCGCCCGGGTCATTTTTTCGAGCGTGCCGGTGAAGACGACGGTTTTGCCTGCGACAGGGCTTTCGGACGCGGGCGCGTCCTCGGGCACGATGGTGAGCTCAGTGGCGAGGTCATCGATAGATTTGCGTTCGCGCGGCTGGGCAAATGCGCCCACAAGGGAGGCCGCCATGACGCCCCCCACCCCGTCAATGGCGAGGAGGTCGGACCAGGCGGGGCTTTCAGCGAGCGCGGCTTTGTCTTGCGCCGCCATGGCTGGCTCTGCCGCGGCGTTGTCCATCGCCGTCGTAAAGCTGTCCCAGTCGCCATAGTGGCGCGCGATGAGGCGGGCGGCGGCTTCGCCCACGTGCCGGATACCGAGCCCAAAGAGCACGCGGGCAAAGCCCATCTCGCGCGCGGCCTCGATCCCGGCGAACAGGTTTTCGGCGCTTTTTGGGCCGTAGCCCAGGCGGTTAGCGAGTTTGGTCATGTTGCCCGCGTCGCGGGTCTGGAGCGTAAAGATATCGGCGGGCTCCCGGATGGGGAGCTGGTCGTCGGCGTAGAACATCTCGATCTGTTTGGCGCCGAGCCCGTCGATGTCAAAGGCGCCACGGCTCACCAGGTGTTTGAGCTTTTCGACGGCTTGGGCGGGGCAGATGAGGCCCCCGGTGCAGCGGTGGATGGCGTCGCCGGGTTCGCGCACCACCGGTGAGGCGCATTCCGGGCAGGCGGTGGGGAAGTCAAAGGGGGCGGCATCCGCGCGGCGTTTGGAGAGGTCGACATCGGCGATCTTGGGGATCACATCGCCCGCGCGATAGACTTGGACCCAGTCGCCCACGCGGATATCGCGGCCGTCGCGGATGGGGGCGCCGGAGTTGTCGAGGCCGCGGATATAGTCCTCGTTATGCAAGGTCGCGTTGGAGACGACGACGCCGCCCACGGTTACAGGTTGCAGGCGCGCCACAGGGCTGAGCGCGCCGGTGCGGCCCACTTGGATGTCTATGGCGTCGAGCCGCGTCCAGGCCAGTTCGGCGGGAAACTTGTGGGCGATGGCCCAGCGGGGCGTGGTGGACCGGAAGCCCATGCGCGCCTGCAGCGCCAGGTCGTCGAGCTTATAGACGACGCCGTCGATGTCGTAGCCCAGCGTGGCGCGCTGCTGTTCGATTTTGGTGTAGTGGGCGATAAGCTCCGCAGGGGACGTGCAGCGCCGCGTGAGCGGGTTGGTCGAGAATCCAAGCGCGGCCATGCGGGCAATTGCGCCCGATTGGGTGTCGGCGAGCGGCGCGGACAGGGCGCCCCAGGCATAGGCGAAAAAGCGCAGCGGGCGCGCGGCGGTGATGGCGCTGTCGAGCTGGCGCAGCGAGCCTGCCGCGGCGTTGCGAGGGTTGGCGAAGGTCTTGGCCCCTTCTTGGGCTTGGCGCGCGTTGAGCGCCTCGAAATCGGCGTGGGACATGTAGACCTCCCCCCGGATTTCTAGGATTTCGGGGGCGTCTGTCAGCGTGGTGGGGATGTCGGCGATGGTGCGGGCGTTGGCGGTGACGTCTTCGCCGGTGGTGCCATCGCCGCGGGTGGCGGCGCTGATGAGCGTGCCGTTTTCGTAGCGCAGGGATAGCGATAGGCCGTCGATTTTTGGCTCCGCTGTGTAGGCGAGCGGTGCGTCGTCGGTAAGGCCCAGATATTTGCGCGCGCGGGCGTCGAAGTCGATGACATCGGCGTCGTCAAAGGCATTGGCGAGCGACATCATCCGCACGGCGTGGGTGATTTTGGTAAAGGCGTCGCTGACGGGGGCGCCGACTTGGTCGCTGGGGCTATCGGCGCGTTTGAGGTCCGGGAACGCGGCCTCGATCGCGGCGTTGCGGGCTTTGAGGCGGTCGTAGGCGGCGTCGGAGAGCTCGGGCGCGTCGTCGGTGTGATAGGCGCGGTTGGCGCTGTCGATTTGCGCCGCCAACGCGTCGAGTTCGCGCTGTGCGTCCTGTGCCGTCAGGCTGTCGACTGGGGTCTCTGGCGCGGTTGGCTCGACTGTGTTGGCGCTCATGGCGACGCTCCCTCCTCCCTGTCTTTTTGCGCGGATCGGGGCCCTCAGGCTCTGCGCAGCGGGGGGCCGGTGCGTAGGGCCCGCGGGGACCGATCGGGCGTCAGGATAGGTGATAGGTTCGCCGCGCCGCGTCGTCCAGCGCAGAGCTAGGCGGCGCTCGAGATCGCGCTGCGCTTTATCTCGTAATCGAGGCGGTCGAAGTCGTGACGCGCAAGGTCAATCGCCTGGTGCAGGCGGCGGATGACGGTGCGCGTTTCCGGCGGCAGCGTGTCGGAATTATCCGCGAGCTCGGTTTCGAGATAGGCCGCGAAATTAAGGATCGGCAGGCAAAGATGTTCGTATGTGAGCGCCTGAGACGCAGGCGCGGCCTGAGGGGCGTGGAGGTTGGGCGCGGCCTGCCCGGTGAAAAGGTCGCCCACCTCCCCCAAGACGCGTTTGAAGCGGATCATGATCAGTTCGAGCCCGTTATCGGCCCCGTCAAAGATGATGCGCGCGCCTGACAAGACCACCGATCCCGCGCGGATGATTTCATCGGGTGCAGAGAACACGCGGCCAGCAGGCCCGGCGCGGTGGATGAGCTCCTCCAGCTTGTGCAGGAATCCCGTTTCGAAGACCTCGCTGAGAAATGGGTCATCTCGCAGTTTATAGCGGATGATGCCCGCGCTGAGCGTCAAAACAACGCCCTTTGTCAGCACCGACCCGTCCGCGTTTCGAGACAGGTTGATAACGAGGCCACCCTCGTTGAATGAATTACCATTTGACACATCAATTACCCCGTAGTTCTTGATGATTTGTACTTTCTTTTTTTCAATCTCACTACAGGTCGCCGGGTTAATAAAACCCTAAATCAACAGATCAAATGTAAGAAAAAATTGTGATCGATTTGGGTGGATAACTCGCGCGATATGGACCGTCCGTTTCCGTAACGCCCTGCGCTGATCTGGAGCTTGTGAGGTGGGAGGCCTGCCCCTTGTGAATGGTGCTGGCATGGCACGGCACGGCGCTCCCCACCGGGTCTTTTAACGGGAGTTTAAGCAGCCTCACGGGCCGAGCCGTCACGCTGTGAACGAACGATATTACGGCCCACGGCGCGAAGGACCCGCCTGAATCGGGCGCCTGTTGTTTGGGGAGGCTTAAAATAAGGAACCCGGCCCAGCGTGTGTCACGTCTGGCCCGGGTTGGGTCTGCTCAGATAGGTGTCTCGCGCGGTATCGCTGCGCTTAGGCGCGCATGGGCAGGGCCGTGTCCACGACAGCCGGTTCTGGGTCGCGCAGCACGTAGCCGCGGCCCCAGACAGTTTCGATATGGTTCTCGCCATCGGTGGCTGTCGAAAGCTTTTTACGGAGCTTACAGATGAACACGTCGATGATCTTGAGCTCCGGCTCATCCATCCCGCCATAGAGGTGGTTGAGGAACATCTCCTTTGTGAGCGTCGTGCCTTTGCGCAGCGACAACAGTTCCAGCATTTGGTATTCTTTGCCGGTTAGGTGCACGGACTTGCCCTCCACCTCCACGGTTTTGGCGTCGAGGTTCACAGCCACGCGACCTGTCTTAATGATCGACTGAGCGTGCCCTTTGGAGCGGCGGATGATGGCGTGGATGCGCGCCACCAACTCCTCCCGATGGAAGGGCTTTGTGAGGTAATCGTCGGCCCCGAAGCCGAACCCCTTAATCTTGCTTTCCGTATCGCCATCCCCGGACAGAATCAGGATCGGTGTCTCGATCCGGCTGAGCCTAAGCTGGCGCAGCACCTCTAACCCGTTCATGTCGGGCAGGTTGATGTCGAGGAGAATTAAGTCGTAGTCGTAGAGCTTTGCGAGATCGATGCCCTCCTCCCCCATGTCGGTGGAGTACACATTCAAGCTCGCATGAGTGAGCATCAGTTCGATGCTCTTTGCGGTGGTTGGATCGTCTTCGACTAGCAAAACGCGCATGAATCATCCCTTCCGAATGTCTTCACCCAGAACAATCGCAGGCAATGGTTAATGCGACGTTACCACATGTCGAAAACAATTACCACAACTTAAGGTTGTCGATACCGTTGAATTTGTGTCGACTTTAGCGCCTTTTCGCCATGGGCGGCCGCGGCGCGCATCCAGCTTTCCAGCTCCTCTACGCTGAGATCATACATTTCACAGGCTTCTTCGCGGGTGATCAGCCCAGCGGCCACCCCTTTGATCACCGCGGCTTTGCGACTGGCCACCCAGCGTGTGGTTGTGACGGGGGGCAAATCGGCCCGGCTCATGGACGAGCCATCCGGCAGCATCACTGTGCGCGGCCCGTCGACCTTTTTCAAAAACATGGAACTCTCACCCTTCGATCGTTACGGGGTGACATCTGTGGCAAACGGGCTTAACGCTCCATGAAACACGCCCTTGAGACTGTTTCGCATTTTCCTATATTTTCAGACTCTTGGGGTATGAGGGCACCGATGTCACTGGATCAGATCACAGAGCTGAATTCGCTGGGCTTTGCAAAGCCGCCTGCCGAGACGCGGGTGGTGGTGGCGATGTCGGGCGGCGTGGACAGTTCCGCTGTTGCCGCTGAGCTCGCCGCGCAAGGTTACGACGTGGTGGGCGTGACGCTCCAGCTTTATGACCATGGGGCGGCGCTGGCGAAAAAGGGCGCGTGTTGCGCGGGACGCGACATCCACGATGCCCGGCGCGTGGCAGAACGGATGGGGTTCCCGCATTACGTGCTCGACTATGAAAACATGTTCAAAGAGGCGGTGATCGACGAATTCGCGGACAGCTACTTGGCGGGTGCCACGCCTGTGCCCTGTATCCGCTGTAACGAACGCGTAAAGTTCAAAGACCTGCTGGAGACCGCCAAGGATCTGGAGGCCGATTGCATGGCCACGGGCCACTACATCCAGCGCAAGATGGGCGCTGCGGGTGCGGAGCTGCACATGGCCGCCGATCCGGTGCGCGATCAGAGTTACTTTTTGTTTTCGACGACGCCAGAACAGCTCGATTACTTGCGGTTCCCGTTGGGGCACCTGCCGTCCAAGGGTGACACCCGCGCGCTTGCTCTGCGCCATGGGCTGCCGGTGGCCGATAAGCCCGACAGTCAGGACATCTGTTTCGTGCCCGATGGCAACTACGCTGCGGTGATCGAAAAGCTGCGCCCGGGCGCGGCGGAGCCCGGCGAGATCGTCCATGTGGACGGGCGCGTCCTGGGCGAGCATCGGGGGGTAATCCACTACACAATCGGTCAGCGCAAGGGGCTGGGCATCGGTGGCCTGAGCGAGCCGATTTATGTGGTCAAACTCGACGTGGACACGCGCCGCGTGATCGTGGGGCCAAAGGAGCTGCTCGCGACGCGCCACGTGCCCGTGGCGGAGGTGAACTGGCTGGGTGATGAGCCGTTCGAGAGCCGCGAGGCCTGGCACCTGAGCGCCAAAGTCCGCTCCACCCGCCCCCCGCGGGAGGCGATCATACGCCCAACCGGACCACGCACCGCCACGGTAGAACTCATCGCGCCGGAACGCGGCATCAGCCCGGGTCAGGCCTGCGTGTTTTACGACCCCGCCGTCGATTCTGGTGGCAGCCGTGTGTTTGGCGGCGGTTGGATCACGCGAGGCTGATGCGCCTGCCCTTTACGCGTCCGCGAGCAACCACCGGAAGACCCATGTCGCAAACGCTGCGGCACCACATTGCACGGCAATAAAGGGCAGCACATCCCCGGGGGCGATGCCTGCAAACGTGTCCGACAAGCTCCGCGCGAGTGTGACGGCGGGGTTTGCAAAGGATGTGGATGACGTGAACCAATAAGCCGCCGTGATATAGAGCCCAACCGCCATCGGCACCGCGTCCGCCCGCGCTTTGAGACAGGCCAGGATGGTGCCCACTAAGCCAAAGGTCGCCACGCATTCGCCCGCCCATTGCCCCACGCCACTGCGCTGCGTCGTGGACAGGTCAATCAGCGCCAGGCCGAACATCACATGGGCCAGTACCACGCCAAAAATGCCGCCACTGACCTGAGCTATGACATACAGCAGGCCCACAGACGGTGAGATCTGACGGGTTAGCGCAAAGGACAGCGTGACCGCGGGGTTAAAATGCGCGCCAGAGATCGGTCCAAAGATCGTGATAAGCACCACGAGGATAGCCCCTGTCGGGATCGTATTCCCAAGAAGCGCGATCGCACCATTCCCGTCCGCCAATCGCTCGGCCATGATGCCCGATCCAATGACGGTGGCGAGCAATAGACAGGTGCCGAGCCCTTCGGCCACCAGGCGGCGGTGCAGCGTCATTTCAAGTCCTCCCTGGGCGACACCCGTCCCATATCGCGCGCGGACGCATTCGTCAGTGCGAGACCGTAGGCTGGGCCAAGAAAACCGCCCCCGCCCCGAAACACCCTCTGCCGAAGGCAGACCGCGCGCAGCGCGCCCCCTTAGGTTCAAGCCTGAAAGGCGCAGAAGGGAGGCGGGCGGGCCCGCCATCGCAGAACGCGCGATGATCAGGTCAGGGCGCGAGGCGGGCCAGGATGGCGTCCGCGGCGCGTTGGCCGGGGGCCAGCCCACCTGCACCAAGCTTGGCCATGGTGTCGTCCATGGCCGCCAGCTGGGCGCCGGGGTCGGCCGCGACGGCGCCGAGGGCGGGCGCGATGCGTGGTGCGCGGCAGTCTTTGCCGATGAACTCAGGCACGGCGCGGGTTTCGCTCACCAGGTTCACGAGCGTCACGGTATCGATCAGGAGCTTACGCTCCACGATCTGGCGGGTGAGCCAATTCATGTCATAGGCGATGACCATGGGCGTGCGCGCCTCCGCGAGCTCGAGCGACACCGTGCCCGAGGCCGCGAGGGCGAGATCTGAGGCGTGGTAGGCCACGCGGCGCTGATGAGCGCCACTCTCCCCATCGGTGACGAGCACGTGAGGCCGTCTTGGCAGCGCTTGCGCCAGCCTTTCAACCGTTTCCGCCAGATGCGGCAGCGTCGGCAGCACAACGGCCGCCTGCGCGAGGTCGGAGCGTGCGAGCGCGGCGGCAAAGGTAGGAAGGAGCCGCGTGACCTCGGACCGACGCGACCCAGGCAAAAGCGCGATGAGCTGCTCGCCATCCCCGGCAAGCTCGGCGCGCATCTGCGCGACGTCCGCCGCCGCGACCCGCGGCAGCGCGGCCACGGGGTGACCCACAAAGTCACACTCCATGCCCGCATCCTGCATATAGCGCGGCTCGAACGGAAACAGCGCGAGCACATGGTCGATCACGCGCGCCATCTTTACCGCGCGCTCTGGCCGCCAGGCCCAGACTGTGGGGGCCACGTAGTGAACGGTGCGGATGCGGCTGGCGTCTTTGACAATCCGCGCCACGCGCAGCGAAAAGTCGGGGCTGTCGATGGTGACCATCACATCGGGCTGCCAATCCAGCGCGGCCTGGGCGCTTTGAGCGATGCGGCGCTTGAGCTCAAAGTACTTTGGCAACACCTCCGCGATGCCCATAACGGAGAGCTCCTCCATAGGAAAGAGGCTCTCCATCCCAGCGGCTTGCATCCGCGGGCCCGCGACACCGCGAAGCTCCACCCCCGGCACGCGGGCTTTCAGCCCCGCGATAAGCGCGGCGCCGAGCGCATCGCCGGAGGGCTCCCCCGCGGTGATAAAGACCTTCACGGGCGCACCCAAAGGAGCATGCCGTGGCGTTCCGCAATCTCCGCGCAGCGCGGGGCGTTGAGCACGAGCACGCCGCCCGCGGCGACGACGACGCCGTCCAACCCAGCCTCCGCCGCGCGGGCGAGCGTGTCGGGGCCGATGGTGGGCATGTCGACGCGCAGCTCCTGCCCCGGTTTCGGCGCCTTATAGAGGATACCGCCCGGCGGCAGAGCCGGGTCGCGGGTCGGCTTAGTCTGGGGGGCAGCCGGGCCGCTGAGCCAATCGGAGACCATGCCGAGCGGATCCGATAGGTCAGAAGGTGCAGGCCCGCCTGAAACGAGGAGCGAGCGCAGCATCCAATCGGTGCCGGGAAGCGCCTCCACCGCCAGCGCTTGGCCGCGGGCCACGACGCAGGCCTGGCCGATATCGGCAGCGCCCATAGCGGTCACGATTTGCGCGCCGCGGGCGGCGTCAGCCTGCGCCCCATCGGTCAGGGTTCCAGCCAAGACGCCTGGCGCGGGCAGCAGGTCGCCAGCGAGGCTGTGGGCGCCCAGCACGGCAAACCCTGCCCCCTCGATCACCGCGATCAGGCCGCGGAGCGCGCCGTCATCCCCCTGGGCCATGGCCGCCATGAGTTTCGGGATCAGAGGGCGGGTGGCCGCGTCGATGGCGGTGGGATCAACGGCGGGGCGTGCGACGCGGCCCACCATGCAAATCTGAGTGATGCCGCGCGATTTGAGCTCTGCCAGGGTCGACCCCAGATGTTCGATCCGAAAGGTGATGTCGGGGGTCAGGCCGTCCGGCGCAAAGCCCGCCAACGCGGCCACCACAGGCGGACGCTCCTGCCGTTCCGCGATCAGCGCAGGGAGCTCCCCTGCCCCGGCAATAAGCGCGAGCGTCATTTTGGGGTCAGAAAGCCGCGGTCGCTGTCGCCGGTGATAAAGCGCACCATGTCCTGGACATAGGCGCTGTCGCTTTCCTCACCCAGCCGTCGGGCGCGGTCGACAAAGGCGCCTTCGCCCTGGGCGAGCATCTGGAACGCAGCGCGCAGCGCGGTGATGTCGGCCCGGGCCACGCCGCGGCGTTTGAGACCCACGAGGTTGAGGCCGTCAAGCTCCCCCCGTGCGCCTTGGACGAGGCCGTGGGGCATGACGTCAGCGGTCACCATAGATAGCGCGCCGATGATCGCGCCGCGCCCGATGCGCACCCATTGGTGGATGCCGCAGAGCCCGCCCACGATCACGTCGTCTTCGATCACGCAGTGACCGGCCACAGCGGCAGAGTTCACGATAATCACGTTGTCGCCCACATGCGCATCATGGGCGATGTGGCACCCGGCCATATAGAGCCCATCGTCGCCGATGCGTGTGACGCCGCCGCCGCCCTCGGTCCCGGTGTTCATCGTCACATGCTCGCGGATGCGATTGCGCGCGCCGATGACGAGGCGGCTATCCTCGCCCTTGAACTTGAGGTCTTGGGGAATTTCGCCCAGCACGGTGAAGGGAAAGACGGTCGTGTCCTCCCCAATCTCGGTCAGGCCGGTGACGACCACGTGGGATTTGAGCACCACGCCCGCGCCCAGCGTGACATGGGGGCCGATGATGCAAAACGGGCCCACGGTGGCGCTTGGGTCGATGACGGCGCCGTCTTCGACGATAGCGGAGGGATGGATGCCCGCCACGATTAGGCCGTGAGGTCCATCATGGCTGTGAACTCCGCCTCGCAGGCGAGCTCCCCATCCACGGTCGCGCGGCCTTTGAATTTCCAGACCTTGGCGCCGGCCTTGCCGCGCAGCGTCTCAAGCTCCATCCGCAGGACGTCGCCGGGGATGACCTTGCGCCGAAATTTGCAGCCGTCGATGGCCATAAAGTAAATCAGCAGGTCTTTGTCCGCGAGATCGAGCGCGACGCCGACCATGACGGCGGCTGTTTGGGCCATCGCCTCCACAATCGTGACGCCGGGCATGATGGGCGTGCCGGGGAAATGTCCCTGAAAATGCGGCTCGTTCATTGTCACGTTTTTCCAGCCCGTGGCGGAGGCCGTGCCGTCGATATCGGTGACACGGTCGACGAGCAAAAACGGGTAGCGGTGGGGAATGAGGCGCTGGATCAGCTGAATGTCCGCGCTTTTGAGGCCGTCTGTCATCGGTTTCGTCCGTCGTGCAATGGTCTATGGGGCGTATCAAGGGGCCGCGGTGCTGGCAAGCGGCAGCGCAGGGCAGCGCGCGTTACTCCGCCGGGGGGTTGGGTTCGCTGTCGCCGGCGTCTGCGTCTGTGTCGGTGTCGGTGTCGGTGTCGGCGTCATCTTCGAGCGGGACGTCATCGAGCGGGGCGATGGGTTGGGTGGCCTCGTTGATGCGGGTGATGGCCAGGTCCGTGATGTCGATGGCGCTCGCTGCGAGCACCACGGACTGCGCCTCCATCAACACGACGGCGCCCGCTTCGGCCATGATCTGGCCCAGGATGGGGCGCACCTGCTGGAGAAAGGCGCGTTCCTGCTGTTCGGCGCGGGTGGTGATGTCGGTCAAGAGCTCGTCGCGTTCCCGCCGGGCGGCCTCCACCCGTGTGTCGAATTCCTCGGCGAGGCGGGCGAAGTCTTCGCGCGGGAGCGTCTCGCGCAGCTCGGTTAGGGCAAGCTCTTCGGCGCGGAGTTCGGCGGCGAGCGCTTGGTTGCCCTGGGCGTGGCGGCGCTGTTCCTCCTGCGTGACTTGGATGAACGCTTGGCCCAGCAACGTCCCGGGATAGAGCCGTGACGAATCGATGGTAAGCACTTGGGTGCGTGGGAGCCCTGTCGCCTCCTGCGCCCAGGCGGGCAGCGTCGTGGCCAACGTTACCGCCAGCCAAACCGCGCCTGCCAGGGACCGCAGCATCAGAACCGCGTCGAGATCGTCAGGTCAAAGTTGGTGTCGACGTCGAACTCTTCTTTGCTGAGCGTGTCGGTGAAGTTGAACCGCAGCGGACCGATGGGCGAGGTCCAAAAGAGCGAAAACCCGACCACGGAGCGTGGTGTGAAGTCATCATAGAACACCGTGCCAGTGCTCCCGGACGTATTGCCGATCTGCCAGACAGAGCCGTAGTCATAGAACACCCCGCCGGAGATGCCGTATTCCTCCGGCAGGCCGATGGGGAATTCCGCTTCGAGCCGAGCCACGGCAAAGAGTTCGCCGCCGAGCGCGTCGTTGAAGGTGTTGCCGCCGGTGTCGACCTCACGCGGGCCGATGCCCTGGGAGGTGAAGCCGCGCATACGTGACGAAGATAGGAAGAAGCGGTCGGTGACGCGGCTGTCGCCGGAGGAGTAGTTGAGCGCCCCGCCTTCGAGCGTGGCGCGCAGCGTCAAATCCTCACCCAAAACGCGGGTTTCGGCGGCTGCAAGGGCGGTCGTGCGGATATAAGTGGTGTCGCCAAAGCCGAACTCCTGCCCGAAGCGCAGCACAAAGCCCGATTGCGGGTCGAGACCCGTGCGGCGGTTGTCGAAGCTGTAGTTGTAAAACAGTCCGTAATTCGTGGCGTCATCGCGCCCGCCCTCAGCCGTGAGGATGCCGGAGGACGGAGAAGACACGTCAAAGAGGTCATTGTTGGCCCCGAAGCCGCCCACCTGCAGGCGCCCGTTTTCAGACACGGGGAAGGTGAGCGCAGGCGCGATGCGCAGCTCGGACGTGTCGTACTGAGCGTCGTCGAGATCCGTGCGCTGGTAGGAGAAATTGAAGGACCCCTGGAGGTCGCGGTCAAACATCCCGGGTTCGGTAAAGCGGACCGAAAAGATGGAGTTTTCGGCACTTGTGGACAGCCGGAAGCTGAGGCGCTGACCTCGGCCCAGAAAGTTGCGTTCGTTGAACTCTGCCACGACGCCAAAGCCGTTCTCGGACGAGTAGTTACCGCCGAAAGACAGCGATCCCGTGGGCTGTTCGGTGACATCCACATCCACAATCACACGGTCTGGGCGGGAGCCCTCGCGCGCGTTGACGTCGGCCACGCCGAAAAAGCCAAGGGCGCGGATGCGTTCGGCGCTGCGGCGGATTTCGCGCGGGTTGAACGGGTCACCTTCGGCCACGCGGAATTGGCGGCGGATGACGCGGTCGAGCGTCGTCGTGTTGCCCTCGATATCGATGCGTTCGACGAAGACGCGGGGGCCGCGGGTGATCTCAAAATCCACATCGAGCGTCAGGTCGCGGTCGTTGCGGGTCACGCGCGGCACAACGCTGATAAAGTTAAGCCCGTTGTTGAGCGCCAAAGTCTCCAACCGGTCGATGTTCCGCTCCACCTCGAACGGGGTATAGACAGAGCCGGAACGGATTTGCAGCGCGTCGAGGAATTCGTCCGCGTCCACATCGCCAAGAAGCGTCGATGCCGTGATCTCTCCAAAGCGGAATTGCTGCCCTTCGACGACGTTGAACGTGATAAAGAACCCGTCGCGTTCAGGTGCCAGTTCGGAGGCCACGCTGACGGTTTCGAAATCCACATAGCCGCGGGAGTTGTAGAAGTCGCGCAGCACCTGTTTGTCGAATTCGATGCGGTCTTCGACGAATGTATCGCGGCGCACGATAGCGCGTAAAAGGCCCGCCTGCTTGGTTTCCAGGATCCCGCGCAGGCGCCGGTCGGAGAAGGATCGGTTGCCGACAAAGCTGATCCGCTCAATCTCCACAATGCCGCCTTCGGTGATCTCATAAACGAGGTCGACGCGGTTGTCGGAGCGACGGATGATCTTGGCGTCGACGGTCGCGGCCAGACGGCCCTGGTCGGCATAGGCTTGGGTGATGGATTCGGCGTCCTGTTCGGCGATGGCCGGGTTAAAGACGCGCCGCGGCTGGGAGCGCACGATGCGTTCGAGGTCCTCATCAGCCAGGCGGCGGTTCCCCTCGAACGCGATGCGGTTCACGGTTGGGAATTCGACCACGACGATGGTCAGGCTGTTGCCGGATGGGATCGCGTCGACGCTTTCAAACAGCCCTGTGCCGCGGATGCGCTGGACGGCGTCGTTGACGTCGGCGGCGCTCATCGGGCGGCCCACTTCGATGCCGCCGAACGACAAGATGGTGGAGGTTTCGATCCGGCGGTTGCCGTCGATGGCCACGCGCGTGATCTGGGACTGGGCATACGCCTCCGTCACCAGGGTGAGCGACAGGCCCAACGCGATAAGTGCTGCTGAACGGCGTGCCCACGCCAAGGGCTGATATGTTAGCCCGGACAATACCCGTATCATAACGGCGTCCCCTACCCGATTTTTCTTTGGTGTTATCGGGTATTGCGGAACCTGTCAAAGCGGCGATGGCCGCTTTTCTGAGTTCGGCTCAGGGTCGCTGATTGCGGTGCTTAATACGCCGCAAGGATCGCGATATTGCCAAGCTGGCTTGACGCGACGAGCGCTGCGGCGATGGCGCCCACGAAGAAAAGGCGATCCCAGGCGATGTTGACCAAAAGCCCGAGGCCCTTTGCGCTGTTGTGAATCGTCTGCATGGCACATGCTCCTTCTCTCTGCGCCCTCCTATCGCGGTGGAATGGGGCCGAAATGGGGCACAGGTGGGGAGTTCGTTTGGCGCGGCCGATTGGGGTGACGAGAGAGCCCTCGAACGTCAGTCCCCACCACGCGGTTCGCTAGGGCAAGATAAATCGGCACCAGATGTCGTTGGTCAGGCCAAATATCATCACAAAGAGCACGAAAAAGAGCCCCACCATCGTCAGGCTGCTCATCACGCGGTCCGACGGTGGGCGGCGCGCGATCGCCTCATAGGCGTGGAGCACGAGGTGCCCGCCATCGAGCACGGGGATGGGAAAGAGGTTCACGAGCCCCACCGCGGTGGAGATAAAGGCGATGAACCAGATGAAATCATCGATCCCAAGTGCGGCCATGGTGCCCGCGGTGGTGGCGATGCCCACGGGGCCTGACAGGTTGCAGGTGCCGATGACGCCCGTGACGATGTTCCAAAGCCCGTCGAGCGAGGCCACGATGATCAGCCACACTTGGGACACGGCGGTCGTGACGGCCTGCACCGGGCCCACAGCCTGGGTGACGGGGTCAAAGAACGTCCCGCCGCGCAGGCCGATGCGGTAGTTCGTCTCGAACCCGCCGCCAGCCTGGCGTTCGTCGGTGGCGCGGGGTTCAAGGGTAAAGGTCAGCGTCTCCCCTGCCCGCCAGACGTCGATGGACAGCGGTTTGCCTTGGGTGCGTTGGACGATTGCGATCATGTCGTCGAAGACCGCGACAGCCTCCCCATCGATGGCGGTGACGACGTCGCCCTCCTCAATACCGGCGTCTTGGGCGGCGCTGTCGAGCGACACGGCCCGCACCAACGGCGGGGAGACATGGGGCCCGGTGACGTTGATCTGCGCGCCATCGCGGCGGACCGTGTAGCGCAGCGTCGCCTGGCGCGGCAGCTCATCGCGCAGCGCGGTGAGATCGTCGGTCGTTGTGACCTCAAGCCCCTCAACGGCAACGATTTCATCGCCTGGCGCAAGCTCCGTCACGACGGGCATGGGCACGAGGGTGCGGATGGTTGGAGGGTCCTTGGCCTCCCCATTCACCAGAAAGAACGCGGCAAAGATGAGGGCGGAAAGGACGAAGTTGAACACGGGGCCTGCGGCAACCGTGGCCGACCGTGCCCAAAGCGGGGCCCCGGCCATGGTCGCGCGTCGTTCCTCGTTGCTGAGCGACGACATGACAGCGCCATCGGCCCCTGCGGAGGCGGCATTGGCGTCGCCGCGGAATTTGACGTAGCCGCCAAAGGGCAAAAGCGCGATTTGCCAGACCGTCCCGTGGCGGTCGGTGCGTTGGTAAAGCGGCTTGCCGAAGCCCACGGAGAACACATCCGCCTTAATCCCGCACCAGCGGCCCACGATGTAGTGGCCGTATTCATGGACCGCGACGATCACCGAGAGCGCGACGATGAACGTCACAACCACCCACGTGACCCCGCCAAACGCGGAGATGATACCGGTGAGGTCCATTTACGCCCCTTTCAGCTGCTCTTGGTGGGATGTGAGGCCATTTGCGCCGCGCTTCAACCCCGGTTCACCGTCGTTTCACGCGCGTTTTCACACCAGGGCCAAGGTCACGGCACCGTCCAGAGCATGATCTGCGGGATATCGAGCACATAGGCGGCCACCAACAGCGCGAGCGACGCGCCGAGCAGCCCGTCGAAGCGGTCAAAGAGACCGCCGTGGCCGGGGATGAGTGTGGAGCTGTCTTTCACCTTCATCCGGCGTTTGAGCGCGGATTCGGCGATGTCGCCCATTTGGCTGGCAAAGCTCACTAACACCGATATCCACACGAGCCCCCATCCGGTGGGCGACACGCCCATGAAGGCCACGCCGACAATGGCGGCCCCGACCCAGCCCGCCACGGTGCCAGACCAGGTTTTTTTGGGTGATACGGCGGGCCAAAACTTCGGCCCACCAAAGGCGCGACCTGCGAAATATCCTGCGATATCAGTAACAACGACGACGAGGATCAACCAAAGGATCCACCCCATCCCATAGGTTTCGCGAAACGTGACGAGCCCCCACCCAGCGAGAGTGATCGCCACGGCAAAGGCGCCGAATGTTAGACGCTCCCGCTTGAGGACGAGAAGCCCGAGCGCTGGCGGCACGAGCACAAAGATCGCCACGACAGAGTCGGCAAAGAGCCCCGACAGCACGGAGGCCGTACCCGCCGCGAGCAGCATCCCCGGCACCGGCGCATCGGGGCTGATCATCGTCCAAAGTTCCCACACCATCACGGCGGTGACAAAGACGGTGAGCATCTGAAACCACACGCCGCCCAGGATCACACCTGCGACACCAATCGCCGCCATCACCGCGCCCGAGATCAGGCGCGGCGCGAGGTCTTCCCAATGGGAGGGCGTCATGGGCGCGGGCTCACGCCGTCACGCCACCGTAGCGACGCTCGCGCGTGCCAAAGCGTGCGACGATCTTTTGAAACTCCTCCGCCCGGAAGTCGGGCCAGAGCGTGTCCACAAATTCGTATTCCGAATAGGCGGACTGCCAGAGCAAAAAGTTCGAAATCCGCGCCTCACCGCTGGTGCGGATGACGAGGTCGGGGTCGGGCAAAAAGCGGGTGTCGAGGAACCCGGCGAGACATTCTGCGTCCACGTCTTTGTGGGTCAGGCGGCCTTGTTCGATCTCGAAGGCGAGGCGGCGCGCGGCGCGCGTGACCTCGTCGCGGCCCCCGTAGTTGATGGCGATCGTAAGGTGAAGCACGTCATTGTGGGACGTCATCATCTCCAGGTCATCCATCAGGCTGACGAGCGAATCCTCTAGCCGGACGCGGTCGCCGATGAAGCGGACGCGCACGCCGGCCTCTAGCAGGGCCTTGGCTTCGTGCAGGATGTAGCGGCGGAAAAGCCGCATGAGGCCCGCAACCTCGGTCTGGGTGCGTTTCCAATTCTCGGTCGAGAAGGCGAAGATGGTGAGATGCGTCACCCCTGCCTCTGGGCAGGCCTCCACAATCTCGCGCACGCGGCGGGCGCCGACATGGTGGCCCACAAGGCGCGGACGCCCACGGGTTTGAGCCCAGCGGCCATTGCCGTCCATGATGCAGGCGACGTGGAAGGGGCTCTCACAGGGGACGTCTCTCATACGTTTACACTCACACCTGCATAATTTCGGCTTGTTTGGTCTCGAGCGCGGCATCGACCTGCTTGATCATGGCGTCGGTCATTTCCTGAACCTCGCCTTCCCAGAGCTTTTGGTCATCCTCGGACATGCCCGCGGCCTTGGCCTTTTTGATCTGATCATTGCCGTCGCGGCGCAAGTTGCGGATCGCGACGCGGGCGTTTTCGGCGTATTGCGCGGCGACCTTGGTCAGCTCGCGGCGCCGTTCCTCGTTCAGCTCCGGGATGGGCAGCATGATGATGGTGCCGTTGAGCTGCGGGTTGATGCCCAGCCCACTTTCGCGGATCGCTTTTTCGGCCTTACCCACCAGGCTTTTGTCCCAAATGTTGACCGTCACCATCCGCGGCTCGGGCACATTGACCGTCCCCACCTGGTTGATCGGGGTCATGGCGCCGTAGGCGTCGACCATCACGGGTTCCAGCATCGAGGCCGATGCGCGGCCCGTGCGAAGGGATGCAAATTCAGTGCGGAGCGCGGCGATGGCGCCGTCCATACGACGTTGAAGGTCGTCTGTATCTGGTTCGACAATCTCGTCTGACATGGCTGCTCGTCGTTGTCTTTGTCACTCTTCGGAGCCGTATATCCCGGCAAAGCGGTGGATGTATAGAGAAAGAGCGATTTGTGAGAGGGGTGAAGGGTTTCGGGCTGCTGGGATGCTGACAGGTTAGTCTTGCACCCGCGTAAACGTGCCTTGCCCGGCGAGGATCCCGCGGAAGCCGCCGGGCTCGTCCAGGGAGAACACGATGATGGGCAGATTGTTGTCGCGCGCGAGCGCAATGGCGGAGGCATCCATGACGTTCAGGCGTTTTTGCAGCACCTCGTCATAGGTGACTTTGTCGTAGCGCGTGGCGTCGTCGTGTTTCATTGGGTCTTTGTCATAGACCCCGTCGACCTTGGTGCCTTTAAAGATCGCCTCGCAGCTCATTTCATTGGCGCGCAGCGTGGCGGCGGTGTCGGTGGTGAAATACGGGTTGCCGGTGCCCGCGGCAAAGATACAGACGCGCTTTTTCTCCAGGTGGCGCACGGCGCGGCGGCGGATATAGGGCTCACACACTTGATCCATCGGAATGGCGGAGATGACGCGCGTGTGCAGCCCCTGCCCTTCGAGCGCGCTTTGCATGGCGAGCGCGTTCATGACCGTGGCGAGCATGCCCATGTAATCGGCCGTCGTGCGCTCCATCCCCTGGGCGGAGCCCTGGAGCCCGCGGAAGATGTTGCCGCCGCCGATGACCATGCAGATTTCCACGCCCAGATCGTGGACGCCTTTGACCTCCCGCGCGATGCGTTCGACGGTGGGCGGGTGCAGGCCGTAGCCCTGATCGCCCATGAGCGCCTCGCCCGAGATTTTAAGAAGAACGCGTTCAAACCGGGGGTCTGCTGCGGTCGTTGGATCAGATGGTGTCACGAGTCGCCTGCCCTGTGTTGTTTCGCGGCACCATGTCTGAAAATCGTTGGATCATCAACGGACAAGAGCGCCTCGGGGCCCGCTTTCGCGGCTGCGTGCGTTGACGGGTGGCAGCGGCGGTCGGTAACTGGCGGCGATGGAGACTTTCGACCGCTCTCGACCCGTTTTGATCGCGGGGCCCACGGCCTCTGGCAAGTCGGCGCTGGCGCTGGCGATTGCGCAGGCGGATGGACGGGCGGTTGTGAACGCGGATGCGTTGCAGGTCTTTGACTGTTGGAACGTGCTCACCGCCCGCCCGCCGGAGGACGATCTGCGCGCGGCGCCGCATCAGCTTTATGGTCATGTCGGCTACGCGCAGAGCTATTCCGTGGGGGATTGGTTGCGGGAGGTCGCGCCCTTGCTGGGCCAAGACCCTGCGCCGGTGATCGTGGGGGGCACAGGGCTCTATTTCCGGGCGCTAACAGAAGGGTTGGCCGATATTCCGCCCATAGCTGCCAAAGTGCGAGAGAAGGCGGATGCGGCGCTTGCCGCGGGTGCGTTGGCGCGGCTTATTGCAGAGCTTGATCCAGAGACGCGGGCGCAGATCGACACGCAAAACCCGGCCCGTGTTCAGCGCGCCTGGGAGGTCTTGAGGTCCACTGGGCGCGGGCTGGCATCCTGGCAGGCGGCGACACCCGCGCCGCTCCTGCCGCTACACAGGGCGCATGGGATCGTGCTCCATGCGCCGCCCGATTGGCTTGGGCCGCGAATCGCGGGGCGCTTTGATGCGATGCTCGCAGGCGGGGCGATGGAGGAGGTCCGCGCGATTGCGCCCCACTGGGACGCAACGTTTCCGGCGTCCAAAGCGATTGGGGCCGCAGAGCTCCTCGCCGTTGCGCGCGGGGAGATGACGCTGGCCACCGCCCGGGAGCGGGCCGTGATCGCAACGCGGCAGTACGCCAAGCGCCAGCGCACCTGGTTTCGCGCAAGGCTGGGCGATTGGACCTGGCGCAATGCCTGGGACCTGGGCGCGCCGTAGACTCAGCCGCGCATTGCATTCGTGTGCGTGAAATCCAAGCAGATCGCCCATACGCGACGTCAGTGTGTCGTAAAATTTACATTATGCGGCGGAAGCGACCGTTGACCTATGGGATTTAATGGTGCGGAATGAGCAGGCGCTAGGGGAGGCGAGTATGCTCGCGGCTGGGTTCGCCCAGTTCAGATGTATGTCCCCAGACGAATAAGAGTGACTGTGTCGCAGGGAGAAAATGATGACGCAATTGAATAGCAAGGTGCATCCAGCAGCGGTGATGTATGCTGAGGAGCACCTGGCGGGTAAGATGGACCGTCGGGAGTTCCTGGCACGCGCAACCGCGCTGGGTGTGGCGACGACCGCAGCCTATGCGATGATCAGTGCCACGCCAGCCGCTGCGGCCGGCCACGCCGCCCAGGGCGGCACGCTGCGCATGGAAATGGAAGTGCGCGCGCTGAAAGACCCACGCACCTATGACTGGACCCAGATCGCGACCGTGACAGCGGGCTGGCTAGAATACCTGGTGGAGTACAACTCCGACGGGTCGTTTGAGCCAATGCTGCTTGAGTCCTGGGAAGTGAATGACGACGCGACCGAGTATCGCCTGAACGTCCGGCAGGGTGTGAAGTGGAACAACGGCGACGACTTCACCGCAGACGATGTTGCGCGCAACATCCTGGGCTGGTGTGAAAAGGACGTCGAAGGCAACTCCATGGCCGGTCGTTTTTCCACACTGATCGACGCCAACACCAACAACGCGCTCGACGGTGCCGTTTCGGTCGAGGGCAACACGGTTGTGCTCAAGCTGCCAAACCCAGACATCACGCTGATCGCTGGCATGGCAGACTACCCTGCGGCCATCGTGCACGCCTCCCACAACCCCGAGGACATGCTGGGCACCGCCGTGGGCACCGGCCCTTACATGCCAGAAAGCCTGGATGTGGGCGTGAAAGCTGTCGTCGTGCGCAACGAAGGCCACGACTGGTGGGGCTATGCCGCTGGCAAAGGCGCGTATCTCGACCGGATCGAGTTCATCGACTACGGTCAGGACCCGTCCGCATGGCTCGCAGCATTCGAGTCCGAAGAAATCGACATGAACTGGGAAACCTCCGGTGAATTTGTCGATATCTTTACCGGTCTGGGCCTCGTGCAGTCTGACGTTGTGTCCGGCGCGACCATCGTGATCCGTCCCAACCAGCTCGCCGAAGTCGATGGCATCCAGCCCTACGCAGACAAGCGCGTCCGTCAGGCGCTCGCTATGGCAGTCGACAACGCGGTTTGCCTTGAACTTGGCGTCGCAGGCAACGGTATCCCAGCCGACAACAGCCACGTGGGCCCTGTCCACCCTGAGTGGGACCCAACCGTCACACGCATCCCCTTCGATCCAGCGGGCGCAAAAGCGCTTATGGAAGAAGCGGGCATGGGTGACTACGAGCACGAGCTGTTGTCCATCGACGACGAATGGCGCAAGTCCACCACCGACGCCGTCGCAGCCCAGCTGCGCGACGCAGGCATCCCGGTAAAGCGCACGGTTCTGCCAGGCTCCACTTTCTGGAATGACTGGGCCAAGTACCCGTTCAGCTCCACGAACTGGAACCACCGCCCGCTGGGCACGCAGGTGCTGGGTCTCGCGTATCGGTCCGGCGAAGCGTGGAACGAATCGGGCTTTGCCAATGCTGAGTTCGACGCGCTTCTGGCTGAGGCCAACTCCATCGCGGATGCCGACAAGCGCCGCGTGGTGATGGGCAAGATCCAGGCGATCATGATCGAAGAAGGCGTGACCATTCAGCCCTACTGGCGCACGATCACGCGCCACCACGTTGAGGGCCTCGTGGGCGTAGATATGCACATCGCATACCTCCCACAGGTCTATAAGTGGGGCTTCGCGGCCTAATCGCTTACCACTCCAAGGGCCGCCGGACATCCGGCGGCCCTTTTCACATGCCAAAGGCGCATCTAACCGGCGACAAGCTGGACGTGCCGTAGCCAACAGGGGCCACAATGGGCAAATTTATCCTCCGCCGCGCAGGCGTTATGCTGATCACGGCGGTCTGCCTGACCTACATCGTTTTCTTTCTGACAAACCTCTACCCGAACCTGGAAAAGCTCGCCAAGACGCAGGGCAATTTCCGCATGACGGAGACGGAGGTGCAGTCCTGGCTGGAGCCACGGGGCTATTTGCAGCCCATGCCGGTCAAGTATCTCGAATGGGTCGGCGTGCTGCCTGGCTACGTCACAGAGCTTGAGGATGGCCGCCTTGTGGGCCGCTGTGTGCGCCCGGGCGTCGCCCCGGAGGACACGCCCACCTATTGCGGCATTTTGCAGGGCAACTGGGGCTTTTCCACGGTCTTTAAGGACAATGTGGGCGGCATCACCTTTGAGCGATTAGGCCTCACCGGGTTCTTAATGCTTTGGGTGATGATCGTGATGGTGCCGGGGTCACTGCTCGTGGGCGTGCTTGCGGGCATGCGCGAGGGGTCGCGCACCGACCGGACGCTGTCGACCACATCGATCGCCTTTACAGCCACGCCCGAATACGTGTCTGGCGTTATCTTTATCGCGCTCTTTGCGAGCTCAGCCGGGTTCGGCCGCTATTTCAAAGGCTCCGCCGCGTCGGCGATGGAGAACGCGAATTTCGAAAACTTCTTCCTGCCCGTGATCACCATCGCGCTCTATGGGCTGGGCTACATCGCGCGAATGACGCGCGCCTCCATGGCGGAGGTGATGACGGCACAATACATTCGAACGGCGCGCCTCAAGGGTGTGAGTTTCGGCAACATCGTGATGAAGCACGCGCTGCGCAACGCGCTCATTGCGCCGTTCACGGTCATCATGCTCCAGTTCCCGTGGCTTCTGAACGGCGTCGTCATCGTGGAGACCTTGTTCAACTACAAGGGCTTCGGGTGGCTGCTCGTCCAGGCGGCGGGCAATAACGACATTGATCTGCTTTTGGCCTGTTCGGTCGTCGCGGTGGTCGTGGTGCTTGTCACCCAGCTCATATCCGACATCGGATATGTCTATCTAAACCCACGCATCCGCGTCGCATAAGCACAAGGGAGAGGTATCATGGAAGCACTCACCTGGACCGGCTCTCTTGGGCCATTCTTGAACCCCGTGATGTACGCGCTGGCGGTCGTCGGATTGATCAGCTTTGCGTTCCAGTTCATCGCGCCGATCTTTATCACGACGAACCGCTCGGGCCTTTTGGCACTGCAAAAGGGACCGGCGGATTACGCGGCGATGATCGCGATGTATTGCGCGCTGGGCGTCATTGCGATCATCGTGTTCTACATGCTCGCGGCCATTGTGGGGCCCTTCGGCATCACAGGCATCATCGGCGAGGTGGGCGTGCGGTTCCTGCCCGTCTGGATCGCGCTCATCGCGACCTTTGGCGTGTCGATCCGCTTTAAGAAAAAGCTCGGCCTATATGGCAAGCTCTTCGACAGCCCCATCGGCATGGCGGGTCTTGGGCTCGTGCTGTTTTGGGTGTTCACAGCGCTCTTTTCACCGCTGATCATGACCTATGACCCGCTGATGCAAGAAGTGGCGATGAAGAACGACAAGCCGGGCTCGCCGTTTATCGGCGGGGATGAAGGGATGTATACGCACTACCTCTTTGGGGGCGACTCACTGGCGCGCGACGTGTTCAGCCGGATGGTGGCCGGGTCACAGATCGTGATCACGATTGCGCCGCTGGCGACACTCTTTGCGTTCATGGTGGGGATCACGCTGGGGCTGCCCGCGGGCTATTTCGGCGGCGTGCTGGACACGGTGTTGAGCTTTTTTGCGAACCTGATCCTGGCGTTCCCGGTGATCTTGCTCTTTTACCTTCTGGTCACGCCGGAGATCGTGGCGACGGGTCTACCGAGCTATATGGCGATGATCCTGTTCCTCTTTCCCATCGTGTTTTTGCTGGTGCTGTTCAATTCGCGCTACTTCACGACGCCGGGCAAACGCAACGTGCTGGTGGCGGGGACGCTGATCATCGGTGGGTGGCTTTACCTGTCGATGATTTCGCAGTTCAACACGCCGCTCGATTTCATGGGGGCGCTCGATCTCTTTGACATCCCGGGCGGCATTTTGATCGTGTTTGTGTCGGTGGTGTTCGTGAACTCGCCCACGGTGTTCCGTATCGTGCGGGGGCTCGTGCTCGACATCCAGACGCGGGACTATGTGGCGGCGGCGACGACACGGGGTGAAGGGCCCTGGTACATCATGCTGTGGGAGATCTTGCCCAACGCGCGCGGGCCGCTCATCGTCGATTTCTGCTTGCGCATTGGCTACACGACTATCTTGCTCGGAACGTTAGGCTTCTTTGGCCTGGGCCTCCCGCCGGAGAGCCCGGATTGGGGCACGACGATCAACGCGGGTCGCCGGTTGCTAAGTGCCTTCCCCCACCCTGCCATCGTGCCCGCCGTGGCGCTGGTGACGCTGGTGCTGGGGCTCAACCTCTTGGCCGATGGCCTCCGCGAGGAGAGCTTGAAGGACTAGGGCCCACGCACCCCTCAAAACGCCCCGCTGGCCGCGCGCCATTGCGGGGCGTTTTCCGTTTGCGGCCCAAAATTTTATTCGAAAAATTTTGGCGTCCCGCGGGATGGCGTGTGTTAGCGCCCCAGAATAATGCGGATGTAGGTTTCTGTTTCGGCAAAGGGCGGAACGCCATCATGCTGGGCCACAGCCTCTGGCCCGGCGTTGTACGCGGCCAGCGCCAAGCGCCAGGAGCGGAAGCGCAGGAACTGTTCGCGCAGGTAGCGCGCGCCTCCGTCTAAGTTCTGGCGGGGATCCGTGGGGTCAACGGACAGATAGGCGGCGGTTGCAGGCATGAGCTGAGCCAACCCAATCGCCCCTTTCGGCGAAACAGCCGCCGGGTTCCAACCGCTTTCCTGCTGGACGAGCCGCAAAAACAGCTCCTCAGGGATGCCGTGACGCCGCGCTGCTTGACGCGCCATCGGCAGGAACGGCCCCGCATAGCTGCCATCGAAGCGTGGAATTCCAGCCAATTGCGAGCCCGGTTGCGCCTGCGGCGTAAGCCTCGTCGACCCCGCATATTGCTGGGAGGCGCGATTGTCCAAGATGCTCAACTGGCTGTCGAGCAGCCCTGCCCCGCCCCCTTGCGCCGCCGCGCCAGAGGCCGCCGCAAGAGCTACAAATCCCGAAATCACCCAGCCCTTGCCCATGGCGGGACCATAGACCGCCCGGCGCATTCTTGGCCACGGTCAATGGACATTTCCGCGTGCTTGGCCGAACACTGTCGCAACGGCCGCGCGGCCAGATAGGATTCGAGGGGGATGCCATGGCTGGCTCTGTGAACAAGGTGATTTTGATCGGCAATCTGGGTGCGGACCCAGAGGTGCGTAACTTTCAGAACGGCGGAAAGGTCTGCAATCTGCGGATCGCGACTTCTGAAAACTGGAAAGACCGCAACACCGGCGAACGCCGCGAACGCACAGAGTGGCACACGGTTGCCATTTTCTCCGAGCCCCTGGTGCGGGTGGCCGAGCAATATCTGCGCAAAGGGTCCAAGATTTACGTCGAGGGCCAGCTTGAGACGCGCAAGTGGCAGGACCAAAGCGGGCAGGATCGCTATTCCACCGAGGTTGTGCTGCGGCCTTACCGGTCAGAACTGACGATGCTTGATGGCCGCAATAGCGACGGTGGCGGCGGTGGTTACGGGGGTGGCGGTGGCTATTCCTCGGGCAGCGGCGGCGGTGGCGGCTATGTCAGTGACCAGCGCGGCGGCGGTGGTGGTGGTGGTGGTGGCGGCGGCTACGGGGGCGGTGCCCCTGCCCCGTCACCCGATCTGGATGATGAGATTCCGTTCTAGAGCCCACTATCACGCTTAGCGTGCGGTCAACTCGGACGCCTTGCGCTGGCCCGATGGGAACATCGGACCTCCGCGTTTGGACCTAAAGGTGCGTATGAAAGCCGTTAGGCGCCCGGATGCGCGGCTCCGCGTTCCCCTGTCGGCACCGAGGTATCGAGACCTAAAAGCTCCGCACTGAAATGGGTGTGCTGCCCGCGCCCGCCACGTTTCGAGGCGTAGAGCGCCAGGTCGGCGTGGTGCAGCATCTCCTCAAGCTCTGGTTTGGCGTATTGCGAAGATCGGCTGGTGCCAGCAGAGCCGGAGATGCGGCACATATTGCCGTTGAAGGGGATCGGTTCCTCAAGGCCTGCGATGATGCGGTTTGCGATTGCTTCGAGCTTTGCGGGGTCTTCGATATCGCGGATAAGCAGCACGAACTCATCCCCGCCCACGCGCGCCACGGTGTCTTGGGCCCGGGTTTCGTCCACCAAGATGCGCGCCACTTTCTGCAACACCAGGTCGCCCGCGGCGTGGCCCAGCGTGTCGTTGATGGATTTGAAGTAATCGAGATCGACATGCATGCACGCAAAGCGTTCGCCCAGGGCGATGTAGCGGCCCATGATATGATCGAGCGCCCGGCGGTTTTTGAGGCCCGTCAGCGTGTCGGTAAAGGCTTGTTCCTCCGCGGCGATTTTGGCGCCTTGGAGCCGGGTATTGAGGTTGCGGCTTTCATCCATGGCCGCCGATTTCGCCTCCACCAAGTAGAGCATTTCGATGGTGAGATCGGTGGGCGCGAAATCGCGGCTTGTGAGGCTATAGTCGCCCACCGCGTCCACGATGGAGATACCAAAGGACAGGTTCACGCAGGCCCCGTCGCCATGGGGCACGGCCACCCCTTTGAGCGTCGTGCGATGGGCGTTGCGCAACCGCAGGTGCAGCGCGACCCCCGCTTGGCGCCGCAGGTCGTCAACGGACCCGATGGATTGTGGGCGCAGCAGCTCGAACGCGTCGAAAAAACCGCTGTCCTGTGCGGCGCTGTCGATCAGTTTGGCGACTGTCGGGGCCAGATGCGTGATGCGGCCCCCCGCGTCGAGGCGCACATGCATCGGGCACAGAATGTCGAGTGTGGTGTCGGTGACCCCGGTGTCTAGCATGGCCCTACCCTGCTTTCCGGGCGAGCTCGAACGAGCGGCCCTCTGCAAATGCTTCGTCTAGGAGGATGACGCTCACAACGCCGCCCTCCTCGCCCTCTTCCGCGAGGTCGAGAAAGGCCAGCGCGCCGTAATCGTCGGCCATTGCGCGCAGCACGCCCATCATGACGCGGCTAAAGCCCGGTATATCGGGGCCACAGCGGATGGAAAATGTCGCGTCGCCTTCTTCGCGCAGCTCAACCGTGGGGAGCTTGAGGTCGGGCACAGCCAGCCGCGCACGGCCTGGCAGATCATCGAGGGAATGCAGGAAGGCCAGAAAATCGTCCCCGCCAAAGCGCAAGAGGCGCCTGAGCGCCTGGGTGTTTTCATGGCTCACAAGGTAGGTGCCCAGGTCCTCAAGAAGGTCCTCGCGGGTCTTGCCCAGCTTGTCCATGGCCACGTCGAGCACGACCTGCGTGTCCTCGCGTTCATAGGTCAGCATGCTCTCAAAAGAGCTATAGCCGAGATCGGCGCGTTGCATGATGTCGTCCCACATGGCGGGACCGTAGGTGTCGCGCAAAAAACACTGGAGCGCGCGATTGATAAGCCCGTGCATGAGCCGAACCTCCGAACTCGGGCCGTTTTTGGCCTTGCGTTGTGGTCGCATGGCCGCGTTAACAAATCCCTGACGCGGCCAAGTGGGGCGCTTAAACTTGCTCAGAAGTCTGTGGGCGCCCCGCCTTCGGCTTTCCGCCGGGCCACGAAATCGGCGAGCTCGTCGCGGATAGCGATGTCCATGGGCGGCGCCTCGAAGCTTCCCACGATCTCCTTAAAGAGCTTGTTGGCGCGTTGGGCCGTCCAGACACCGCCCGCAATGTCCCAGCCTTCGTAATTGCGCCAGTCGGCGAGGAAGGGTTGGTAGAATGCGGTCTCGTAGCGCTCTTGCGTGTGTTCGATTCCAAAGAAGTGCCCGGCGCTGCCCACATCCTTGATCGCGTCGATGGCGATGTCGTCGGCCCCGGTGGCGGTGATCGCGGGCTCGAAATAGCGCTGGATCATCTGGAGCACTTCGCAATCCATGATGAACTTTTCGGGGCTGGCGATGAGCCCCCCTTCGAGCCAGCCCGCCGCGTGGTAGACGATGTTGGTGCCCGACTGGACGGCGGCCCAGAGCGAATTTGACGTCTCCCACATGGCTTGGCCGTCGGGGACGTTTGCGGCGCAAACGCCGGAGGATCGGATTGGGATGCCGTAGAAACGGCCCATCTGGCCCGTCATCTGGGTGGCCCGCATGTATTCGGGTGTGCCAAAGGCAGGCGCGCCGCTTTTCATGTCGACGTTGGAGGTAAAGGTGCCGATCACGCAGGGCACGCCTGGGCTGTCATATTGAAAAAGCGCGATGGCCGCCAAAGCTTCGGCGATGGATTGCGCCACGGCGCCCGCCATGGTGACCGGCGCCATGGCGCCCGCCAAGGTGAAGGGCGTGATCACCAGGGCCTGGCCTGCGCGTGCGAGCCGCAGGCAGCCGTCGATCATCGGCTCGTCATGTTTGAGCGGCGAGGTGGAGTTGATGTTGGTGTACATATGCGGGCGGGACGCGAATTCCTCCTGCGTCATGCCGCCTGCGATGCGCACCATTTCCATCACGTCCTCCACCCGCTCTTTGCCGAGCGAATAGGCGTGCATGGTTTTGTCGGTGAGCGTGAGCTTATCGTAGAGCACGTCGAGGTGGCGGACGCTGGCGTGGATATCCACCGGTTCTACCGGGTAGCCGCCTGCGAAGTGGATGCAGTTGAAGTATTGCGTAAGCTTGAGCAGGGCCTGGCACTGTTTGCGCGTGCCGGGTGTCTTGCCGGTCTCCAGATCCCAGTAATTGGGTGGCGAGGACACATTGCCAAAGAGCAGGGTTTGCCCGCCGATGTGGATTTCGCGGTCGGGGTTACGCGGGGTAATCGTGAACTCGGATGGGCAGCGGGCCACCATCTCCATCACAAAGTCGCGGTCCATGCGGACGTTGTCGCCATCGATGGTGCAGCCCGCCTTCCGCAGGATCTCACGGCCTTCGGTGTTCAGGAACTCGATCCCGATCTCTTCGAGGATGCGCATGGCGCCGTTGTGAACGGCCTCCACCCCCTCGGGTGTGAGCGGCTCTGTGGGGCGGTCGGTGTTCTTGGTCAGCCGCCAGGGCATTTGCGCGATTGCGGGGCCTGAGCCGCGCTTGTTGGCTGCGCGCCCGCCGGAGCGTCGGCGGCGTGTGGGGGCCTCGGTGACTGTCATTCTCATTCCTCCTGCCGCCCATACCGTGACGCTAGCGCAGGCGGGTTACGTGGCAGAAGGCGACCGATTGTGTCGTTTCTTACCCAAAGCTTTGCGGCGCTTGCGCGCTGAGCCAATCGGGCAGCGCCGCGATAGAGGGCAGGACCACATCGGCGTGCGGAGCGAGCGTGTCAGCTGTTGCGGGGCCGGTAAGCACGGCCACAGTCCGCATACCCGCCGCGCGTCCGGCGAGGAGGTCGTGGGTCGAATCCCCCACCATCACGCAGGCCGCCGCCGCGAGCCCCACGTGATCGCAAAACGCCAAAAGCGGCCCCGGCCCGGGCTTGTGGCCGAACCCGCTGTCATAGCCCGCCACGAAATCGAGCGGGTCAAGCGCCTGCACGCTGCTGAGATGCGCAATCGCGGAGCTTTCGGCGTCATTGGTCGCCACGCCAAGCTTGAGCCCGCGCGCTTTCAGACCGGCCAGAAAGGCGGGCAGTGGAACGACCTCCTGCTGGATGGCATTCGCAGCGAGCGTGTTGAGCTCGCGCGCGATGTCGGCCCGCGCCCGCCCGGGCAGAAGCGGCGCAATCGCTTCGGCCTGTTCATCCACCGTTCCTGCGATGACCGAGCTTGTGGGAAAGAACGCCGAACGGTGGAGGTCATAGCCCAGAGCCTCGGCAAAGGCCTGCGCGAGCGCGTCGTCCCCCCCGGCATAGCGGCGGATCGTTTCGCCCGCCCACGCGGTCCAGGTGGCGTCGAAGTCGAAAAGCGTTCCGTCCTTGTCGAACAGCACGCCTGCAATCGTTGGTGTCATGTCCAGTTCACTTGTCCCCCGCCCGGCAACGCGGCGCGCGCCTCCGCCAAGTCGCTATAGCGCCACCCCTGTGCGTCGCATAGCGCGATGACCCACGCATCATCCATGAGCAGGAAATCAAGGACGGAGCCCAGAAACTCCGCATCTGAGACCCGGCTGCGAAGATCGGCCAGGCTGGCCCCGGTCGAGCTTAGAAAGACCGGCAGCAGGTCATCATTTGACGCAAGCCAGCCCAAAGATGTTAACGCGACGGTTTCGGCGTGATTTACGTTCATTTAGGCCTCTCCACAGAAATATCCCCAATTAATGAGACCAGAGGGGCCATTTTCTGCGCAAAACCCCGCCTGTCCCAGCAATTTCCCCTCAAATTCGAAAGGGTTTGTTAACGTTTCCCGCGCAAGAGTTCCATCAACCAATCCTACCAAGAGGGTAATATGGCGGGGCGTGTATTGATTGTGGATCCGGTGGTTACAACGCGGATCATGCTGAAAGTGAAACTTGCAGCAGCGTATTTTTCTGTGGCCCACGCGGCGACGGCGGCAGAAGCGGTGGAGGTCGTGCAGAGTTCGGCCCCCGACATTGTCATCAGCGAGATGCAGCTGCCCGATGGCGACGCCATTGCCCTGCAGGCGCAGTTGGCCGCGCATAACGTCCCGGTCGTGGCCGTGCTGCCCGAGGACGCGGCAGAGGAACGGGTTGCCGCGCTGGCCGCCGGGATCGGTGACGTCATCTCGCGCCCCTATGAGGATCGCAAGCTTTTGGCGCGTGTGCGCAACCTGATGCGCGCCAGCACCGCGCGGGAGGAGCTTCGCTTGCGCAAGGACACCTCCGCCTCCTTCGGGTTGGAGGAGCCCGCGGCGCCGTTCTTGCGGCCGGCCCATGTGGCGATTGTGTCCGGGAACCGGCGTGAGGCGGCGGGCTGGCACCGGGACCTGTCGGGGCTCGTGGCCCATCGCATTGATGTGCTGACGCCCCAAGACCTTGTGGCGCAGACCTGCGACCGGACGCGCTATGACGCGATGATCGTGGCTGTCGGTGGCGCCTCCGCCGAGCAGGAGCTGAACTTTCTGTCCTCCCTGCGCGCCCATCCGCAGACGCGGCACACGGCCATCCTGGCGGTGAGCCCGCCGGGGGATAGCGTGTGCACGGCCACAGCGCTCGACACCGGGGCGGGCGACGCGATGTCGAGCGGGTTTGAGGCGCGGGAGGCCGCGATGCGCATCGACAGGCTGCTGAAACGGCGCCAGCAGGAGACGCAGCTGCGGCGGTCCATGGAAAAGGGGTTGGAGGCGGCGGTGACGGACCCGCTGACCGGGCTCTACAATCGCAGATACGCGATGCCCTATCTGGACCGAATGCAGCGCGCCGCCACGCGCAGCGGGCGGTCCTTTGCGATCATGCTGCTCGACCTCGACTACTTCAAAAGCATCAATGACACCCATGGCCACCCCGTGGGCGACCAAGTGCTTTGTGAGTTCGCGCACCGCTTGCGGGGCAACTTGCGGTCCATGGACCTCGTCGCCCGGCTGGGGGGGGAGGAGTTTTTGGTCGCCATGCCTGACACCACCCTAGACCGCGCCAAGGGCGCCGCGGCCCGGTTGTGCGAACTGACGCGCGCGGCCCGCTTTGCCACGGACAGCACGGCGCAAGGGGTCCATGTGTCGGTGTCCGTTGGTCTTGCGCTGGGCGGCGCAGCTCCGACGGAGCGGGACACGCGGGCCCGTGGGGCGGCAGGGGTTTTCATTGACGACGATCGTCGCGCAGGCGCCGCCCGCAGCATCAATGAGTTGCTCGAGGAGGCCGACCGTGCTCTTTATGACGCCAAGCACGCGGGGCGCGACACGGTTATGATCGGCGCCTCGGCGGCTTAGTAGCGGTGAGGCCTGACGATCAGTGTCTCTGGCTTAGTGGGCAGGCGTCGAGGGCTTGCGGATCCGCCTAGGTTGAAAGTGCTGTTTTGCGCGGGGCCCTATTGACCACAAGACTGGGCCCATTGCCACGGGTCGGGCGGTGCCCAAGGCCATCACGGGCCGAAGTCCTCGTTTATGCAGGGCCTTTCGAGGCGTCAAATGAACAGCCAAACGACCTTGCGGACACTCTACGATCCCAACGGGCGACGCCCACAACCAGCGCAGATTGCTGATCGGCGCTTGCCGGTCAAAGCGTGGGTTTATGTATCTGGGCGTTGCTTGGCGCCCGCACTGAAGCCGCTCCTTCGCGCCACTGCGACGGGCTGACGCTATTTGCCTGCTTGACCTTGCCCCCCGCTGCGGTCTCTCGGCGGGCGGTCGCCGTCGGGGCCGCGTTTGTCGCCGGGCGGGGTGTTGAGCAGGGTTTCGAGCCGGTCGGCAAAAGCCGCGCGTTCGGCGTCGCTCATGTCGGTCAGGCGCTCCAAGAACAGCCCGCGGGCGACGGAAAGGCGCAGTTCGACGTCCTGGACCTGCACGTCGATGAGGCTATCGACCGCGGCGGGGTCGAACGGGTCGGCGCGCACGGCAGTGACCACGTTTTCCATCAGCGCGCGGGCCTCGGCCCGTGTTCGCTGCTCCCCTCTCAAGAACTGGCGCATATCGCGCCCGAGCGCGCGCCGATCCTCACGGCTGAGCGCCATGAGCACCGGACCAAGCCCGGTTTCCTGGGCGCGCGCCGGACGCTTGTCTGAATTGCGCGGCCCGTCGATGGCGAGCGAGCCCACAACGACGCCCACAATCACCAGGTTCAGCGCGAGCGAGACAAAGAGCGCGATGCGCCCCCAGCGCCCGAGACCGCGACCCTTGGAAGGCGCAGAGGGGGTGGTGTTTGGGTCAGCCATCAAATGCAACTCCATCAAGGCCGGGCACATAGTCTGTGAGCAGCGCATCGCCGCCGAGCACGGCGCTGGCATAGGTCGACAAGGTGTCTGGTGTTGCCACGCCGATCACGAGCCCCGTGGCCACCGCGCCTGCGAGGCCCGAGAGGCCCGCCCAGCCGCCCAGCGTGTCGTGGATGCGCGCAAAGAGCGTAGGCGGCGTGGCTTGGGGCGCGGGCGCCGCACGCTGCGCTGCTTGGCGCGACTGTTCGGTGGCCGCATCGGCCAGGATACGCGCCATCATATCCGCTGAGGGCAACTGGGCCTCCTGCGTGGCCGCGCCAAAGAGCGCGTCAAGCTCTGCCTCGCTCAGCGGGCCGTCTGGTTTACGCTTATCCATCATAGAACCCCAGTTCTGCGCGGCGCGAGCCCAGGCTGGCCGCTAGGGCCCGCTTTCCTCGCGCGGTTAAACTTTCAACAGCTTCAACGGAGATGTCCATGATCTGGGCGATCTCCGGGTTTTGTAGCCCGTCGATATGGCGCAGCACCACTGCCTGGCGTTGCCGATCGGGCAAGTCGGCCAGGGCCTGCGTCAGCGCCTCGGCGCGCGTTGTGGCCTGCATCGTGTCCGCCGCACTGGGCGCGCCATCGGCGATTTCGGGTGCCGCGTCGATATCGCTGTGGCGCACTTTGCGGAGGCGGTCCGTGCACAAATTGGCCGTCACACGGTAGAGCCACGTCGTCACCTGCGCCTCGCCCTGACGCCAGTCCGGCGCGATTTTCCAGAGCCTGAGCAGCGCGTCTTGGGTGACGTCTTCTGCCTCCGCACGGTCATGGAGCAGCCGGTAAGCGTGGGCCATCACCCGCGGAGCCAGCCGCAAGGTCAGCGTGCGCGCGGCGTCTGGATCGCCATTGGCATAAAGCACCAAGAGCGCGTCATCGCTTAGGTCCGACATTGCATCCAGCGCCATCACTCCGTCCCTGTGTGGGGACGGGCCTAGACCATGGGTCCAGACCCGTCCAGCGTGGGGGCTTAGCCGTCTTTGCGCTCACCGCCGCCGCGCTTGTCCTTTTTGCCGCCGCGGTCGCCGCCGCCACGGTGGTCGCGGGCATCCGCCATCTCCTCCTCGGAGATACCGCCGGAGCTATCCGCGTCCATGCGCTCAAAGCGACGCTCCATGCGCTCGGCGGTTTGGCCGAACTCTTCGAGTTCGATGGCGCCGTTGCCATTGTCGTCAGCGCGCTCGATGAAGCGTTCCACGCGGCGTTGCAGGCGTTCCTGGTTTTCGACGTCGCGCTGGGCGATGATTTCGTCGAGCGACAGCGCGCCGTCGCCATTGGTGTCGGCCTCGTTGAAGCGGGAGACCCCGAAAGCTTCGAGCTCTGCCAGAGTCACTTCGCCGCTGCCATCGAGATCAAGGTCGGAGAAGGCGGGGCGCTCGCCGCCGCCACCGCGGTGCTGGGCCTGTGCGCTGATGGCGGTGACGCCCATGGTGACTGCCAGGATGCCTGCGATGATGTATGTCGTTTTCATTTTGGTCGGTTCCTTTTTGATCCGATACGAGGTTGTCATGTTGCGTCTGCGTCGGCCTCAACTCCGCCGTAGACACTGACATAAACGGAGCCCCCGGGCGTTTCCGTCGCAGTTTTTTCACTTTCTTTCGGACAGGCGCAGGCGTAGGCGATTTCTATGACCACGCAGACGATCCTAGACGACCGCCCGTCCCGCCCCGCCATGCTGCGCGGCTTTCGCCGCTGCTGCCCGAATTGCGGGCAAGGGGCGCTGTTTACTGGCTATCTGACGGTCGCGGAGCGTTGCGAGGCTTGCGGGCAGGAGTTTCACCACCACCGCGCCGATGACGGTCCGCCCTGGCTGACGATGCTGATCGTGGGCCACCTGATGGCACCGCTACTGCACATCGTCTTTGTGCAGTTTCGGCCAGCGCCGCTCACGCTGTTTGCGGTGTTCGCGGTGGGTTGTGTGGGGCTGTCGCTTTACCTGTTGCCGCGGCTCAAGGGGCTTTTGATTGCATTTCAGTGGTCACGGCGCATGTACGGCTTTGGCCACAGCGGCTAAGCTGCATCCATGACAGACACACCTATTCGAGACGCGGCAACTGTGATTGTGCTGCGCGACATTGCGGGCGTGCGCCATGTGCTCATGGGCCAGCGCGGCGCAAAGGCTGCGTTTATGCCGTCGAAATTCGTCTTTCCGGGCGGCGCTGTGGATGCGGCCGACCGTGATGTGGCGCTTGCCGCGCCGATGCCTGAACCCTGCGTGACCCGGCTGCGCGCGGATTGCGACGGCGATGTCGGGCACGCGCTCGCCGTCGCAGCAATCCGCGAGTTGTGGGAGGAGACCGGGCTGGCGCTCGGCGCGCTGGGCACTTGGCCCGATGCGCCTGCGGACTGGGGTGCTTTTGCCGCGCGCGGGTTGCGCCCGGACGCAGGCGCGCTGCGGTTCGTGTTCCGCGCGATCACGCCACCCGGGCGCCCACGGCGCTTTGATGCGCGGTTTTTGATGGTGGATGCTGCGGCGATCCACGGCGATCTCGATGATTTTTCCGCGGCCTCGGATGAGCTGTCGCATTTGCAGTGGGTGGCCTTGGCGGAGGCGCGCGCGCTCGATCTGCCATTCATCACAGAGGTCGTGCTGGCCGAACTTGCCCAGGCGGAGCCTGGCGTGCCGCCAGCCTCCGTCCCGTTTTTCAAGAACAACGACGAAGAGAGCCTGTTTCTGCGCCTACACGGCTAGCTGAGTAGGATCACCAGCACGACGCTGAGCGTGAGCGCGGCGATGCCAAAAAGCTCCCGCGCAGTGGAGCGTTCGCGGAAGAGAAACGTGGACGCGAGGAAGGAAAAGAGCAGCTCCACCTGCCCCAGTGCTTTGACGAGCGCCGCGGTTTGCAGGCTAAACGCAGCAAACCAGCCGAGCGAGCCCAGCATGGATGTGAGCCCCACGAGCCCCGCCACACGCCAAGCGCGCAGCATGGCGCGGATTTGACCGGGTTCGCGGAGCGCGAGCCAGATCAGCAAGGCCACCGTCTGCGCCAGCGTCAGCAGCGCCAGCCCAAAGGCGGAGCGCAGCGCGACATCGCCCCCGTCCATCGCCAGCGCGGCGCCGCGGTAGCCCACAGAGGCCAGCCCAAAGAGCGCACCGGACGCAAGCCCGAGCGCGGTCGCTTGGTTGAACACCCGGGCGCGCCAGGGGCCTGCGACCCCTGGGCTGTCAGACAGTGCGATGACGCCCACAACGCCGATCAGGATCGCTGCAAAGGCTGCGGGCGGCACCCCCTCCCCCAAAAGCAGCAGGCCGATAAAGACGGTTTGGATCACCTCGGTCTGTTTGAAAGTCGCGCCCACGGCAAAGTTTCGGTGTTGAAAGAGCGCGACTGTGCAAACCGTGCCCAAAATCTGGCCTAGGGCTCCGGCGAGGCCATAGACCCAAAACTGCACGTTCAGCCGCGGCAGGTCGAGCCCAGCGAGCGCCGCGTAGGAAAGCGCTAACGCAAGGAGGAGCGGCCAGGCGAAAAAGAACCGCGCCAGCGTCGCCGCCGCCGTCCCTAGCGTGCCCATCCGCAGCCGCTTTTGCAGCGCAAAGCGCAGCGACTGGATAAAAGCGGCAAAGAGCGTGATGACGATCCACATGGGACCGCCTTACGCCGCCAGCCTCAGCGCCGCCAGAGTGGGTGCGCGACAGGGTCCTTGGCCCGGACGAGGTAGCGGCGAAAGATCTCCGCGTAGGACGAAAAGCGGTAGTCGTTATTGAGCCTTAGGTATTTGGCACGGTTCGTGCGGAAACGGGCGGGAAGATCGTACCAGGCCACGGTGGGATGCATGTGGTGGACGACGTGGAGGTTGTTGTTGAGAAAGATCAACGCCAGCGGCCCGCGGTCCTCGATAATCACAGACCGCCCCCCCGTCTGCTCATGGGCCTGATGCTCGCAAAAGGTGCGGATTTTCAGGATCGACTGCGCCAAATAGGCCGCGATGACAAAGGCCCAAAGCGGCAGCGGTGTGAGCGACACGGCCCAGAGCACCGCGCCCACAGCCGGGATATGCAGCGCCCAGCCCAGGGCCACGCGCCCGCTGAAATTGCGCAGCTCCCCGCTCATAAAGAGCACCTGGCCCACGATGGGCCCGATCAGGAGCCGCCCGAGGAGCGTGTTATTGATGCGGAGCACAGCCTGCGCCCATGGCGGCAACGTCTCCCACACGCCTTCGTCGAAAAAGTTCGACTCCGGGTCGTCAAACGGGTCGGTGAGCCGCGCATCCATATGGTGCGCCAGGTGCGTGTCGTAAAAGCGCAGGTACGGGATGGTGAGCACAAGCGGCGGCCAGACCAGCGCGGCGTTGACCCAGGGGGAGCGGAACGGATGCCCATGGATCGCCTCGTGCTGGAGCGAGGCATGGAGCGCCATAAGCACCGCCAAAAGCGGCAGCGCCAGGGCCAGAGGCGCCCAAAGCGCCAGGGCGATACCCGCGTAACAGCCTGCGATCAGTGCGAGCGTGGGCCATTCCCACCGGCTCATATCCGTCCCCAGGAAATGCGCGCCCAGACCCGCTCGTAGAGCAGGTAGGTGGCCAGCCCGACGACCGTATTTACGGCGGCCATAGCGCCGCCAACGGAGAGTGACCCGGTGGCCACAAAGCCCACGATTGTCATGACGACAAAGCCTATGGCGGCCCAAAGAACTGATTTCACAAAGCTGCGGAGTGCGGAGTCCATAGATGCTGCATGGCAGACCGGGCCCTGATGACACAATTCTGTGAATAGTTCACAAATTCTCGCATCTGTGATTTAGATCACCAATGGTGTTTCAACTCGACAAGAATGCCCTCGCGAGCCTCTTTCGACAGCGGCTGTCCCAAGCGCTGGAGCAGACGGGCACGACCCAAAGCGCGCTGGCGCGCGCCGCAGGGGTAGACCGGTCCACGATTTCGCAGCTCTTGCGCGATGACGGGCCGCGCTTGCCGAATGGCCAGCTCGTCGCCGCCTGCGCTGTGGCGTTGGGGGTGAGCACTGATTGGCTTCTTGGCCTGTCGGAGCGGCCCGAACAGGCAAGCGACCTCGTTGCTGCTGCCATGACCGTGACCGAAGCCCCCCGCGCCCTCGTCGATGAGCGCATCTTTGAGTGGCATCGGGAGGCTCAAGGCTACAAGATCCGCCATGTGCCCGCGGGCCTGCCGGACATCCTGAAATCCACCGAGATGCTGCGCTGGGAATACCAACCGTCCCTCGGGCGCACGACCGACCAGGCCATTGGGGCGAGCCAAGACCGGCTCGACTGGATGCGCGGCGCCCGCTCAGACTACGAGATCGCCATCCCCATCCATGACGTCGTCGCCATGGCCCGGGCGGAGGGCTATTACAGCCGCCTCCCACGGGAGGTCCGGCTGGGCCAGCTCGACCGCCTATCGGAGCTCTACGACCAGCTGTACCCCAGTCTGCGCCTGCACCTCTTTGACGCGCGGCGCATCTTTAGCGCGCCCATCACGATCTTTGGCCCGCTTTTGGCGGTGATCTACTTGGGCTCTAACTACCTGGCCTTTCGCGATGTCAGCCGGGTCGACCTGATCACGCGCCACTTTGACCGTTTGGTCCGCGAAGCCGTCATTGGCGACCGGGATTTCCCAGACTTCATCGAGGATTTGCGGCGCGCAAACGCCTAAGCGGCCTTATACTTTCGGATCCGGGTTCTCCGTATGCCCGTCGACGGCAATGACCTGGCCCGACACCAGGCGGGCGCCCTCCGAGCAGAGAAAGAGCGCCATGGACGCGATGTCATCGGCAGTCACGAGGCTGCGCATAGATGTCCCGCTGGCGTATCCTGCATAAATCGCGTCGCGCGTGGTGCCTTTGGCCTCGGCCTCCCGCGTCATCACGCCCTCCATCCGTGGGCCTTCGACGGCGCCGGGGCAGATGGCGTTGGCGCGGATGCCATGGGGTCCAAGCTCCATCGCCAGGGTTTTCATCAGCCCGATCACCGCCCACTTCGCCGCCGCGTACGGCGCGCGGTTGGGATAGCCGTAGAGCCCGGCGGTGGAGCTTGTCAGGACCATCGCACCCTGCCCCGCCGCCCGCATGGGCGGCGCAGCGTGCTTAGCCGCAAGAAACGCGCCCTCCAGGTTCACAGACACGCAGCGGCGCCAGTCGTCGAGAGAGACGTCTTCGATAGCGGCTGTGGGCCCCGCAATCCCAGCATTGGCACAAAGCGCATCGAGCGGTCCAAGCCCCGCCATAAACGCCACGAGCGCGTCCTCGTCGGTGACGTCGCAACACGCCTGCGACCAATGGCTTGGGCAGTGTGCCAAGGCTGCGGCGTCGATATCTGTGACGCAGACCTCCCAACCCGCCGCGTCAAACGCTGCCCCCATGGCGCGCCCGATGCCAGAGGCACCCGCGGTGATGAGGACCCGCATTAGCGCACCCCGACAGCCCGGCCAGCCCCCTCCGGCACCGGCATCGCGGCGTGCCCGTCCGCAAACGCCGCGAGCCGCGCGGCCACAGCATCGGACGGGACCGACGCGCGCCGTGTGTCCAAGCTCACATGGATCAGCATGTGCTCACCGGTGGCCAGCAGACGCTCCGCCGCCCACATCCGGTGGAAAAGATGCATCTTCTTGCCCGCCCCGGCGAGCACTTGGGTGTCTACGCGGATGTCGGTGCCCGCGTGGACCTCATCCAAGTGCCGGATATGGGTTTCGGCGGTAAAGTAGCTGCCACCGGTGGCGATATAGGCCGCGTCGCAGCCTATCATTTCCATGAACCGGTCCGTGGCCGCCCCGAACGCGTCGAGGTAGCGGGCCTCATTCATGTGGCCGTTGTAGTCCACCCAATCGAGCGGCACGACACGGTGCAGCGTTTCGACCAGCGCGTCCGTGGCCGGATCGTGGGCGGGAAAGCTCTGCTCATGGGCTGCGATGACGGCGCCTGCCCCCCAGCCGCGCGCCTTGAGCGCCCGCATCATGGCCACCAGATTGCCGTCGCGCGCGCGCTCAAGCTCCCGAATGCTCAGCGCGCCGGATTGCGCGTCCGACTGGCCCGCAATCAGATCGACCAGCTCATCGGTGAACTCCGGCACATCCATGAGCTTGGTCCAAGGCCATTTTAGCGCCGGGCCAAACTGCGCCATGAAATGCTTCATACCCGCCTCGCCCCCCGCGACACGGTAGGTCTCGAAAAGACCCATTTGTCCCCAGCGCAGGCCAAAGCCCATGCGGATCGCCTCATCGATTTCCTCGGTTGTCGCGACCCCGTCTTTGACGAGCCAAAGCGCCTCCCGCCACACGGCCTCCAGGAAGCGGTCCGCGATATGGGCATCGATTTCCTTGCGGACATGGAGCGGGTACATGCCGATATCGCGCAGCAGCGCCGCCGCCCGCTCCACCATCTCGGGCGGATTGGTGGGCGACGGCACAAGCTCGACGAGCGGCAACAGGTAAACCGGGTTGAACGGATGGGTGACCAGGATCTGCTCGGGCCGCGTGGCACAGCCCTGGAGCTCGGATGGCTTAAAGCCCGACGTGGACGACCCGATGATCGCCTCGGCCTCACAGGCCGCCTGCAGCGCCTGATAGACTTTCTGCTTAAGCTCCAGCCGCTCTGGCACGCTCTCTTGCACCCAGGCTGCGCCCGCCACAGCCTCCGACATGGTCTCGCAGAACGTCAGCTCGCCCTCAGCCGGCAAGGCCCGATCATACAGCCCCGGCAGCGACGCCCGCGCATTGGCCAGAACCTCCCCGATCTTGCGCTCAGCCTCCGGGTCGGGATCGAACACCCGCACATCCCAGCCATTGAGCAGGAACCGCGCCGCCCAACCGCCTCCGATGACACCACCGCCTATGATTGCCGCAACCTGTCCCATGTCCTTATTTCCTTTGGCTCGACCTTCGCGGACATGTCCCCGCGTCTCCTCGAAGCAAGCACCGGCGAACTGCGGGGTTTTCTTGGCGGCCTGAACACCGGTCAGGAACGTCCGCTCTATCTGTCCTCCAAG
>JBCBZG010000022.1:0-69356 GCA_039815465.1 Pseudomonadota bacterium | reverse complement strand
TTGGTGTCACGGGCGGCGACTTCGAATTCCTCGATGTGGATCGAGGTGAAGACGTCATCGCGCACGATACGCTCGGATATGAGGATGGAGTCCTCGTAGTTGTAGCCGTTCCAAGGCATGAACGCGACGACCACGTTTTTGCCGAGCGCCAGTTCCCCAATATCGGTGGAAGGGCCGTCTGCGATGACTTCCCCCTTGGTGACCGTGTCGCCCACCTTCACCAGCGGACGCTGGTTGATGCAGGTGTTCTGGTTGGAGCGCTGGAACTTGCGCATGCGGTAGATGTCCACGCCTGCGTCGCCGAGTTCGAGATCCTCGGTGGCGCGCACAACGATCCGCTGGGCGTCGACTTGGTCGATGATGCCCGCACGCTTGGCCTGGATGGCCGCGCCGGAGTCGATGGCGACCTTTTCCTCGATCCCCGTGCCGACGAGCGGTGCTTCTGCTTTGAGCAATGGCACAGCCTGACGTTGCATGTTGGAGCCCATGAGCGCGCGGTTGGCGTCGTCGTTTTCCAGGAACGGAATGAGCGAGGCCGCAACGGAGACGAGCTGTTTGGGCGACACGTCGATCAGGTCCACGTCGGTGGATTGCGCGAGCGTATATTCGCCGTTCTGACGGGTCGATACGAACTCCGCCTCGAACTTGCCGTCGTCGGACAGGCGCGCGTTGGCCTGGGCGACCACGTGGCGCATCTCCTCCGTTGCGGACATATATTTCACGTCATCGGTGACTTGGCCGTTATCGACGCGGCGATACGGGGTCTCGATGAAGCCATACTTGTTCACACGGGCAAATGTCGCCAGCGAGTTGATGAGGCCGATGTTCGGGCCTTCCGGCGTCTCAATCGGACACATGCGGCCATAGTGCGTGGCATGCACGTCGCGGACCTCAAAGCCCGCGCGTTCGCGTGTCAGACCGCCGGGCCCGAGCGCGGAGAGGCGACGCTTATGCGTCACTTCGGAGAGCGGGTTCGTTTGGTCCATGAACTGAGACAGCTGCGAGGAGCCGAAGAATTCGCGCACGGCTGCCGCGGCTGGTTTCGCGTTGATCAGGTCCTGCGGCATCACCGTGTCGATTTCGACCGATGACATGCGTTCCTTGATCGCGCGCTCCATCCGGAGCAGGCCCACGCGGTACTGGTTTTCCATCAGCTCGCCCACAGAGCGGACGCGGCGGTTGCCCAGGTGGTCGATGTCGTCGATGTCGCCGCGGCCATCGCGCAGGTCCACGAGCGCCTTAATGCAGCTGACGATGTCTTCCTTGCGGAGCGTGCGAACCGTGTCCTCGGCGTCGAGCGCGAGGCGCATGTTCATTTTCACGCGGCCCACGGCAGAGAGGTCGTAGCGCTCCCCGTCAAAGAACAGCGTGTCAAAGAGCGCAGAGGCTGCGTCGACGGTGGGCGGCTCGCCCGGGCGCATGACGCGGTAGATGTCCATGAGCGCGGTTTCGCGGGACATGTTTTTGTCCAGCGCCATGGTGTTGCGCATGTAGGCGCCGACATTGACGTTATCGATGTCGAGCACTTCGATGGTGTTGATGCCTGCGTCGATCAGCTCCTTCACGGTGCCGCCGATCACTTCGCCCGTTTTCGCGTCGACTTCCCATGTCAGCTCGTCACCGGCTTCGACATAGATCGCGCCGTTTTCTTCGTTGATCATGTCCTTGGCCGCGAACTTGCCAACGATTTGCTCGAACGGAACGAGGAGCTCGGTCACTGCCCCTTCGTCGATGAGCTTTTTGACAGCGCGCGGTGTGACTTTCTTACCGGCTTCGGCGATCACCTCGCCAGAGGCCGCGTCGACGAGGTCGTAAAGCGGGCGGGTGCCGCGGACGCGTTCGGGGAAGAACTTCGTGACCCAGCCCTTGCCCTTTTCGTAGGTGTAGTCGACCGTGTCGTAGTAGGCATCCATGATGCCTTCTTGGTCGAGGCCCAGCGCGTAAAGCAGCGTGGTCACCGGCAGCTTGCGGCGGCGGTCGATGCGGGCGTGCACGATGTCCTTGGCATCGAATTCGAAATCGAGCCAGGAGCCACGGTATGGAATGATACGGCATGCGAAGAGCAGCTTGCCGGAGGAGTGCGTTTTGCCTTTGTCGTGGTCAAAGAACACGCCCGGCGAGCGGTGCATCTGGGACACGATCACACGCTCGGTGCCGTTCACAACGAACGTGCCGTTGGGCGTCATCAGGGGCATATCGCCCATGAACACGTCTTGTTCTTTGATGTCTTTGACGGATTTCGCGCCGGTGTCTTCGTCGATATCGAACACGATCAGGCGCAGCGTCACCTTGAGCGGTGCGCTATACGTCATGTCGCGCTGCTGGCATTCCTCAACGTCGTATTTCGGCTTTTCGAGCTCGTACTTCACGAACTCAAGCACCGCTGTTTCATTGAAGTCTTTGATCGGGAAAACCGACTGGAAGACACCCATGATGCCCTCACCGTCCATCGGCATGAGCTGGTCACCCGAGTTCAGGAAGAGATCATAAGAAGATTTCTGAACCTCGATGAGGTTCGGCATTTCCAGGACTTCCCGGATTTTGCCATAGTATTTACGAAGACGTTTCTGACCGAGAAATGTCTGTCCCATGCGCGATCGCACTCCATCTTTGCTGCTCTCATACCGTGGGGCGGCCGGATGACAGCGCTCAAAGACCTATTGAAAAGACGTCTATCCCTGCACGCGAGCCCAATGCGTGCGTCCCGTCGTCTTTCCAAAAAAACTGTCAGGCTTGCCAGGTAGCGAAAGGTGTGGCAGCTTTTTTTGAAAGGCGTCAGCGGTTTGGCGGTGGTGAAAAGCTCCTCAAACTGTTGCGACGCAAAAAACAGGGCGCGAATCAATCGCCCCCTGCGGAAGCTTTGAGGTAGTGCAGGGTTAAGCGGAGTTCAACCGCCCGCGCGCATTATTTGGGTGCGCGTGCAACACCTCGCTTGGGCCGCTTTATGTGCGCGCAAAACCGCAGTGGAGTTGGCGCCGCACCAGCGGTGCGAAAAAGCCATCCTGCGACAAATTTTTGCGCGAGGGGCGACAGCGCAGATGTCATTGTGTAACCGGGAACGAAACAGAACACAGCAGGACCCGCATCTTGGGCGAGCATATGGGCGACATTCTCGTTGTTGATCTTGATGGCACGTTGCTGCGCAGCGACATGCTTTACGAAAGCTTTTGGTCAGCAGCGGGCCGCGATTGGCGCAGCCCTGTGCGCTCTGCGCTGGCCTTGGCGCAGGGGAAGGCGGCGCTGAAGCGCTACCTGGCTGGGGCCGCGCGGATTGATGTAACCACCCTGCCCTACGACCCGGAGGTCATCGCCTATATCGAGCGTTGGCGCGCCGAGGGCGGCAAGACCGCGCTCGTGACGGCGAGCGATCAGGCCATCGCGGACGCCATAGGGGCGCATCTGGGCATCTTTGACGACATCCATGGCTCTGACGGGACAGAAAACCTCAAAGGGCAGCGCAAGGCGGCGTTCTTGATCAAGCGGTACGGGGAGCGGGCCTATTCCTACATGGGCGATTCCACCGCCGATGTCGCGGTGTGGGCCCATGCCAAGCGCGCCATCACCGTCAATGCAGACGCTGCGCTGCGCAATGCCGCCGAAAGCGCCGCTGAGGAGACAGAGCATCTCGCCACCCACAGCCCGACCGCGCGCAGCTATCTCAAGGCGCTGCGGCCGCATCAGTGGATGAAAAACATCTTGGTCTTTTTGCCCATGCTGACCTCGCATGTGCTTGAAGGCACGACATTTGTGATGTCGCTTCTTGCCTTCATCTCCTTCAGTTTGGTGGCGTGAGCGTCTATGTGCTCAACGACCTTTTGGACCTGAACGCGGACCGGGCGCATGCGAGCAAGAAGCACCGCCCATTTGCCTCCGGCGCCATTCCCATTGCGTCGGGCACCTGGATGGCGGCGGCGCTGCTTATCGCGGGGACGATCTTTGCGGCCTTTGTCAGTTGGCAGTTCATTGCGGTCATGGCGATCTATTATGCGCTGACCCTGGCCTATTCGCTTTACCTCAAGCGGCAAGTGGTCATCGATATCTGCGTTCTGGCACTGCTTTACACGCTGCGCATCCTGGCCGGCAGCACGGCGACGCAAATCCCGCTCACTGTCTGGTTCTTTGCCTTTTCGATGTTCTTTTTCCTGTCACTGGCCGCCGTCAAGCGCCAAGCGGAGCTGGTCGACAACGCCAAGCAGGGCAAGATCAAAGCCCGCGGGCGCGGCTATCACGTGGATGATTTGCCGATCATCCCCATGATCTCGTTTACGGCAGGCTATGCGGCGGTGCTGATCTTGGCGCTTTATATCTCCTCCCCCGCGGTGGTGGTGCTCTACGACCGGCCCAGCGCGCTTTGGGGGGTGTGCGGCATCCTGCTCTACTGGATCACGCGCACGATCCTCATCACCCACCGGGGGGAGATGCATGACGACCCCGTCGTCTACGCGGTCAAAGACCAGATGAGCCGCTTTTGTTTCCTGGCCATCTTGCTCTTTGTTGTGGGTGGGGCGCTGCTGTGAGCTTGCGCATGTTGGTTTTTCGCTACGCGGCGTTTGCGGTGGTGGCGACGATTGCGAACCTGGCCATGCAGCGTGTGGTGCTAACATGGGGCGACGGTGGGGCCATTTTTGCCGTGGCGGTGGCGGCGGGCACGCTTGTCGGGCTCATCATCAAATACGCGCTCGATAAGCGCTGGATCTTTTACGACCTCGACACAGGCGTGAAGGCCCATGGGCAGAAGTTTTCGCTCTATACCCTCATGGGCGTGATCACGACGGCGATCTTTTGGGGCACCGAGACCGCGTTTTGGCTCGTGTGGGAGACCGACCTGATGCGCGAGCTTGGCGCCGTGATCGGGCTATCCATCGGCTATGTGGTCAAATACCAGCTCGACCGGCGGTTCGTGTTCAACCGCGTCTTGGAGCCAGGGAGCGCGGCATGAGCGGGCGGTCCTTTTTCCGGCCGGAGCGTTTTGCGCTGTTCACCACCGCGCTGAGCGCGCTGGGGCTGGCTGTAATGGTCGCGGCGTCGCTCAGCCTCACAGAAGGCGCGTTTTTCTACACGCTCGATGACCCCTACATCCATCTGGCGCTGGCGGAATCGATCCTGGAGGGCGGCTACGGGATCAATGACGGGGAGTTCGCCTCCCCCTCCTCATCGATCCTGTATCCTTGGCTGATGGCGGGCAGTTTGGCGCTTGGGCTGGGAACGCTGGGGCCGTTCATCGTCGCTGCGAGCTTTGGGCTGATGGGGGTCTGGGTCGTGGCGCGGTTTGTGGCGCGGCTGTTGCTCGATGACGACAGCGTTTTGGCGGCGGTCGTCTTTGTGGCCATGGCCGTAGGTCTGCTGCTGGTGCTGAGCATCCTGATTTTGCCGCTCAACGGGATGGAACATACCGTCCATGTCTTTGGCACCGCGTTGGCGCTGGTGGGGCTCTACGCCGTGCTGGTGGAGGAAGACCGCGGGTCGATCTGGGTTGTCTTTGTCGGTGTTCTGATCTGCGCGACGATCCGGTTTGAGGGGCTCGTTTTGGCGGGCGGCGCAATCGCCGTGTTGGCCTGGGCGCGGCACTGGGGCGCGGCGGCGGGGCTCGCGCTGCTGGTGGCGGTGGCGCTTGGGGTCTACGCGGTCACCATGAGCTCCATGGGTCTGCCGTTTTTCCCCAGTTCGGTGATGACAAAGTCGAATGTGGCCGCGGAAGCCTCCGAAGGGAGCGTGTTTGGCCTGCTCGCGGGTATCTTGGAGAACTTCCAGTCCTCCATCCGCTCGGGGCGCGGGCTGACGATGGCGCTGGCGGCCGCGGTGCTGCTGGCCATGTGCGTCGACAGCCGGTTTTCGGCCCGGGAGCGGGTGTTTTTCGGCCTGGTGAGCGCCGTGTTGGCCGGGCAGGTCGTGGGCGGGCAATTCAACTATTACAGCCGGTACGAGGCGTATTCGGTCGCGGCCATGGTCATCGGGGTCGTGGCGCTGATGGTGGCCCATGGCGGGCGGATGGCGGGGCTGGCCCTGGGTCTGGCGCTATCGATGGGGATCTACGCCATGCCCTTTGGCATCATGATCGCCAAAACGCCCGCGGCGACGGCCAATATCTACCAACAGCAGTACCAGATGCACCGCTTTACGGAGACGTTCTTTCCCGCGCCGGTGGCGGTCAATGACCTTGGCTGGGTGGCGTATCAGAACGACAATTACGTGCTCGACCTATGGGGTCTCGGCTCAGAAGAAGCGCGGCAGCTGACCGCAGCGGGTGGCTGGACGGCGCAGAAGCTGGACGAGATCACCGCGCGCCATGGGATCGCCTACGCGATGATCTATGACGACTGGTTCGACGATATCCCTGACACCTGGTGCTTGGCGGCGTATCTGATCACGTCCCATGTCACATCTGCCTCGGCGACGGTGTCGTTTTACCTGATCGACCTCGACCGCGTGGCGGAGATGGACGCCGCACTTCCCAAGTTCGCGGAAGCCCTGCCAGACGGCGCCCGGTTGGAGACATTTGCCTGCGGACCGGCCTCATGAAAACAGCAGGATGGGGGCGTTTCCCCGTGGTGGAGGCCAAGCGCCACGCCCCGCGGGACCTGGACGCGCTGCGCGCCATCGTGTGTGCAGAGCCAACGCTGATCGCCCGCGGGAATGGGCGCGCCTATGGTGACAGCGCCGTCAACGCGCGCGCGACGGTATCGACCCGGCATCTCAATCGGATGCTCGACTTTGATGCGGAGCGGGGCGTCCTCACCGCCGAACCTGGCGTCCTCTTGGGCGATGTGATCACCGCATTCCTGCCCCGCGGTTGGTTCCCGCTGGTGTCGCCCGGAACCAAGTTCGTGACGCTCGGCGGGGCGGCGGCGGCGGATGTTCACGGCAAGAACCACCACAAGGATGGCAGTTTCCGCGCCTGTGTGGAATGGATCGAGGTGATGGACCAAACCGGCGCGGTGACGCGGGCGAGCGCCACGGACAACGCCACCCTGTTTGACCACACCCTTGGCGGCATGGGGCTCACCGGGGTGATCACACGGCTGGCGATCCGGTTGCAGCCGGTAGGGTCCGCCTGGATCAGCCAAGTGACCCACCCTGCCCCGAACCTCAAAGCGGCCATCGACATATTCGAAGACAATCACGACGCGACCTATTCCGTCGCTTGGATCGACTGTCTGGCCACCGGGCCAAAGCTGGGACGGTCGCTGGTGATGCTGGGCGAACACGCCACCCCGGGGGAGCTTCGGGGTAAGGCCAAGCGCGCGCCTTTGGTTTGGCCCCAAAAGTCCAAACGCCGGGTTCCGGTCGACTTTCCCGCGATCGCGCTCAACCGGCTGAGCGTGCGGGCGTTCAACGAGCTCTACTACCGCATGGGGCGCCGCAAGACGGGCACCCAGATCGTGGATTGGGACAGCTATTTCTACCCGCTCGACGCGATCTTGGATTGGAACCGCATCTATGGGCACAAGGGGTTTGCGCAGTTTCAATGCGTGCTGCCGCTTGCGAGCTCCGAGGCGGGGCTGACGGCGCTGCTCAAGCAGATTTCGCGGGCGGGGGCAGGGTCGTTTCTGGCGGTGCTCAAACGCTTTGGCGCGCAGGAGAGCGCGTTTTCCTTTCCCATGGAGGGCTACACGCTGGCGCTCGATTTTCCCGTGAATGCGCGGACTTTGCGGCTGCTTGAGGCGCTCGACCGGATCACGCTGGACCATGGCGGACGGTTCTACCTGGCCAAAGACAGTCGCATGTCGGCGGCGACCTTCGCGGCCTCTGACGACCGGATCGCGGCGTTTCAGGCCCAGCGCACGGACAACACCTGGCAGGAGCGCTTCCGTTCCGCCCAATCAGAAAGGCTCGCATTATGACGAAGCCCCCCGTTCTTATCCTCGGCGCGCGTTCCGACATCGGACAGGCGGTTGCCCACGCCTTTGCCGCGCAGGGCCATCCCATCCAACTGGCCGCGCGCAATGTGCAGACGCTGGAGACCGACCGCACCGACATGGCGCTGCGCCACAACGTGGAGGTGACGCTGCACGAGTTTGATGCGCTCGCCATCGAGGGCCACGGCGCCTTTGTCGACGCCCTGCCAGAGCTGCCGCGTGTGGCGATCACGGCTGTGGGCCTCATGGGGGAGCAGGACGAAAACGCCGCCGACGTCGCGCGCGCCGCGCGGGTGATGCGGTCGAACTATGAGGGCCCAGCAAGCATCCTGGCCGAGCTCGCCAACCGGTTCGAGGCGCGTGGGAGCGGGACGCTTGTCGGCATCAGCTCTGTCGCGGGGAACCGCGGGCGGGCGACGAATTACATCTATGGCTCGGCCAAGGCCGGGTTCACGGCCTACCTATCGGGCCTGCGCAACCGGTTGGCCAAGCAAGGCGTGCACGTGGTCACGGTTCTGCCCGGCTTTGTGGCCACGCAAATGACCGAGGACCTGGACCTGCCCGCAAAGCTTACCGCCCAACCGCAGGAGGTGGGCGCGGCCATCGTGCGTGCTGTGGGCAAGCGCAAGAACGTGATCTATGTGCGCCCGATCTGGCAGCTCATCATGGCGATCATCTGTGCGATCCCAGAGGGTATATTCAAAGGACTAAAGCTATGAGCACACCAACAGCGGCCAGCCCGTTCCACACCCGCTATAGGCTGCCGTTTATCGGGCTCATGGCGGTGTCGTTCATCTATTTCGTGCTGCAAATCGCCAAGGATTTCTCCCGCGGGGGGAACCCGTGGAAGCAGGGGGATTGGCTGATCAACTCGGTCAACGTGCCGGTACGGCGGAGCTTTTCGGGCGATGTGCTGATCTGGGTGTCGGACGCCACGGGGATCGGTTTGGTTTTGCTCGTCTGCGTGGCGCAGGTGGTGCTGGCAGCGGTGGTGTATTTCACTGTCACGCGGCTCGCGCTGCGGGACGGCAGCGGGTCGCTGATGCTGATCACACTTTCGGGGTCGTTTTTCGTCTTTTTCTGGATGGCGGACGCGCAAGGCGCCGGTCGCAAGGAGCTTTTGGCCTTTGCGTCCTTGGGGCTGTTCACCCTTGGGCTGGCGGAGCGGCGGTTGTGGATGGCGCTCCTGGGCGCTGTGCTGATGCCTATGGCAGTGGCCTCGCACGAGGCGATGATCCTCTTTTTGCCGATCATGGGGATCGTATACCTCGTCCACCGGCAAAAGGTGCGGCGGCGGCGGCGCATCTTTGACGTGTTCGCCTGGGGGTCCGCCTTCGCATGTTTTGCGATCCTGGGTGAGGCGCTTCTGACGGCAGAGATCGTGGATCACATGGTCGTCTGCACCCCGCTCTTGGAACGCAACGTGCCAGAGGTCATGTGCAGCGCGGCCATCCAGTGGCTTGAAGAAGATTTGGCCCATGGCGTGGGCGAGGTGATGGCCGCCACGACCTTTATGAGCCTGTTGCAGTTGGCGATTGGCTATGTGCTGGCGCTTGTGCCGCTGGTTTATGTCGCGCAGCTCAGCACGGGGCGGATGGCGATGCTTTTGGCGCTTTTGCCTGCGTTGCTTTTCTTGCCGCTTTACATCTTTTCGCTCGATTACGGGCGGTGGATCAGCTTCCATATCTTTGCGTCCTTCATCCTTTTTGCGGCAACGCTGGGGAAAGGCCGCGTTAAGCTGCGGGAGAAGCCATCGGTGGCGCTGGTGCCGATCTTTGCGCTGTTGGGCGCGGCTATCGTGCATAACCACACGAGCATGATCTACTGGGGCGGCGTGATCCGGCGGCTTGGCGGGGATGTTTTGGAGTTTGTGCTCTAACTACCTGAACTCAAACGTCCCGAGCTATAGCGCCGGTCCGAGGGGTGGCGTTCGCGCCGCCCCGTGGGGGCGGAACGGCGCGGCCCGACGTTGCGTTCGGGCTCGTACATCTCGGCTAAGTGGTATTTCGCTTTCTGTTCGGCCTTATGCCGCCTCATCCGCACGGCGCCAGACCGGGAACGGATCCGGCAAATCTGGCAAGCTATCGGGACCCAAGGCCGCCACGGCAGGCACAAGCGCCGCGTCAAGCCGCGCTTTGAGCGTGGGCCAGTCGATCCCTGCGCCTATAAAAACGATCTCCTGACGGCGGTCGCCCCACGGCTCCTGCCAGTGCTCGCGCATATAGGCCTGGGCGCTGGGGTGATCGGGGTGACGCTCCTTGGGCACGGACGCCCACCAGGTGCCGAGCGGTTTGACCGATGACAGCGCACCGGCCAGCGAAAACTCCGCCACCCAGTCGGGGCGTGTGGCGATCCAGAAATGCCCCTTGGCCCGGATGACGCCGGGGAGGTCGCCGTTCAGCAGCGTCAGGATTTTCTCTGGCACGAACGGCAACCGCGCGCGGTAGACGAAGCTGACCACACCGTATTCCTCGGTCTCCGGCACATGGTCGGCAAAGCCATAGAGCTCCTTCGCCCACATCGGGTGCTCGTGGGCCTTGTCGAAATCAAAAAGCCCAGTGTCGAGGATCGCGTCAGCGGCGACTTCGGAATAGTCCGCCTCGATGATCTTGGCGTCGGCGTTCAGGGAACGGATGATTTTTTTGGCCGCGTCTACGCGCTCGGGCCCGGCATCGGCGACTTTATTCAGGATCACCACGTCGGCGAATTCGATCTGTTCGACGAGGAGATCGACGAGCGTGCGCTCATCCTCCTCGCCCATCGTCTCGCCACGGTCCTTGAGGAAGTCGTGGCTGGAATAATCTTGCAGCAGGTTCACGGCGTCGACGACCGTGACCATGGTGTCGAGGCGCGAGACGTCGGAGAGGCTTTCGCCGTCCTCATCGCGGAAGTCGAATGTGGCGGCCACGGGAAGCGGTTCGGAGATGCCGGTGGATTCGATCAGCAGGTAGTCAAAGCGGTCTTCTTCGGCCAGCTTGCGGACCTCCTGCAGCAGGTCGTCGCGCAGGGTGCAGCAGATGCAGCCGTTCGACATCTCCACCAGCGTCTCGTCGGTGCGGGACAGTTCAGTGTCAGCGCGCACGAGGTCGGCGTCGATATTCACCTCGGACATGTCATTGACGATGACCGCGACGCGCCGCCCCTCACGGTTGTTAAGCACCCGGTTGAGGAGCGTGGTTTTCCCTGCGCCGAGGAAGCCGGAGAGGACGGTAACGGGCAAGCGGGGGTCGGCGCTCTTGGAGGTGGGGCGATGGGTGTCGGGCATCTGGCTTTTCCTATTTGGGGCGGCTGGGGCGAATGCCGCAACTTGGTATGTTATAAAATAACATATATCAAGGGCAGTCGCCGCTCTCTTCGCGCAGGCTTAGCCGAACTGACGGGGAATGCTGTGGGTCCAGTGGTGGGCGGCGATCTCCTCACCGTTCCAGTGAACAGTGAGGCGGTGGTCGATCTCGTAGCTGGCAGCGCTCGCGCGCGCGGTGAGGGTGGAGCGGATCTCCGCCCGGCCCTCGGGGCGGGTGTAGGTGGCGCAGTGGGTGAAGGTGCTGCGCGCGCTTTCGGGGTCGCCAGGCGTGATCGCGTGCTCGGCCCGGGTGGTGAAGGCAAAGCCGTGATCGGTGTCGGTGTGGTGAAGCGCGCTCAAGGGTTGCTCCCACCCGCTTGTGACGGTGCCCCCCGGTGCGGTGGTTTCAACGCGTGTGAGCGCGGGGCTGGAAAGCACGGTCCAGGTTTTGACCGCGGGCAGGTCGCGCGGGGCTGGCAGGGGCTGGTCCAAGGTGCAAAGCGCAGTTGCGTGTGGCAGGGTGAGGCTCAGCGCTGTGAGCCTGAGCGGTGTGGCGGATGCGGCGGGCCAGATGAGCGGCCAACCCCCGGCGGCCAACGCGATACGCAGACGGTGGCCCGGTTGCAGGCGGTAGGCGGTGGTCGGAAACGCCACCTTATGTGGCCCGGCACCTCTGGTAAGCGCGAGGTTGTAAGGCGTGTGGCAGATCAGGGCGGAGCGCCCGTCAGGCGCGACATCGCAGAGCCGTAGGAAGACTTGGCCCCGTCGCGCCTGCGGCCCAAAGTCAAGCGTCGCGGTAGCGCTGCCGTAGACCGTAAACTCAGTGTCGAGCGGGTCAGAGTCGTAGGTTAGCGCGACGGCGTCTTTGGCGGCTTGGTCTAGTGGCAGTCCACCGAAGCGGCCGAAATAGCCTGTGTCGCCTGCGGCCGCCGCGCCGAGGAGGTCGGCTGGAAGCCCTGCCGCGGTATAGGCGCCTGGGGCGGGCGCCAGCCCTTTGTCGGTGGCGTAGAGATTTAGGGGCTGGGTGGCGCTGGCAGGGTCTGCGACCTCCATCCACTGCCCAGCGCGGGTGTCAATGGCATCGGCGGGGGCGTCGAATGCCCGGACCCAGGTGGTCAGCGCGGGGCGGTCCCAGGCGGCATCATCGCCGCGCAGCCAGCGGTCCCACCAGCCAAGCGCCACGTCTTGGAAGCTCATGCCCGGCCTCGGGTGCCCCTGGTCGGGGTAATGGTGCCCCCAAGGCCCGACGATCCCGGTGACAAGGTCGGGGCGCGCGGCGGTGAGCCCCATGACGGAGTTGCTGTAGCGATCCGACCAGCCACCGATGGCCAGCACCGGGCGCGACAGGCGCTCTGCGGCGTGGGTCACTGAGCCGTGGTGCCAGTAGGGGGCTGGGGCCTCCTCCCGCACCCAGTGCTCCACGGGGGAGGTCAACTGCGCGAGCCGTGCGCGCCAGCGTGTTTCCCAATCGGGGCCGATGGCGGGTGTGGGCGGCGCGGCCAGGATCGCGGGCAACGTCGCGCCCCATTCGAACGTGTCCGTCAACAGGCAGCCGCCCATGTGGTGGATGTCATCGGCATAGCGATCATGGGTGGCGCAGACGGCGATCACTGCCTTAAGCGCTGCGGGCGCGCCGACATTGGCCTGAAGCGCCGCCGTGCCGCCCCAGGAGGTCCCGAACATCCCCACCGCGCCGTCGCACCAGGGCTGCGCAGCGATCCAGGCGATGACCTGGCGCGCGTCGTCCAATTCCGCTGGGGCATACATGTCAGCCATGACGCCGTCACTGTCGCCGGACCCGCGCATATCCACCCGCAAGCAGGTGTAGCCGTGGGCGGCAAAGAACGGGTGATTGCGCGCATCGCGGGCGCGGACCATGTCGGCTTTGCGGTAGGGGATGTATTCAAAGAGCGCGGGGCCGGGTCGTTGGGCGGCGTCCACGGGCTGCCACATCCGCGCTGCGAGCCGCGTTCCGTCCGCCATAGGGATCCAGAGATGCTCCGTCTCTACCACCTCGACCTTATCGTGTGACGCCTCCATTCGCCTGGCCTTTTCCCACCGCACCTGCCGTATCCGAGCAGCTTCGCGCCGCCAGCGCCACAAAAAATCGCAGTGATTCCATGCAGAAAAGAATTTCTAAGATTTTTTCTTTCTCGAATCGATTTTGCGGGTACGCTTTCTTAACGCTACGACACCGGGGGCCCGCATGGCCGACACCAACAGACATCTCGACGACGCCTCGGACCTCGGTCTTTCTGCCTTGGGGGCGGAGGTCCGCGAGCTGCGCAAGGCGCGCCGCTTTACGCTGGTGGAGCTTGCGACCGCGAGCGGGGTGTCGGTGTCACATCTCAGCGCGATTGAGCGCGGCGCTGTGAACCCGAGCTTGGGTAAGCTGGGGCAAGTGGCCTCGGCGCTCGGGGTGCCGACGGATTGGCTCCTTGCGTCCCGCTCTGGGCGAGGGCCGCTGGAACGCTGCTACGTGGTGCGCAAGGACAAACGCCGGAATTTGAACGTGCTCTACGGCAAATCGGTGGAAGAGGCTGGGTATTCCGACGCGCTTTTGTCGTCCTCGCTCGGTGGGACATTCCACATGGGCATCTCTGACTACCCGCCCTATTCCGACGCTGTCCCGGATGAGGTTTTTGTCCGCGACGGGGAACAGCACGCGCTTGTGCTCGAAGGCGAACTGACGCTGCGGCTGGAAGACGAGGTGATCACCGTGCGCGCGGGCGACAGCTTTAGCTTTCCCGGCGATGTGCTCCATTCCACGCGCAACCTCAGCGACCGCCCGGCGCGGCTGCTATGGGCGAACTCGCCCGTCATCATCCCAAAGGACGTCATCTACGACACGTCCAAAGACGCGAGCAGGACCGGTCCCACGGGCCAGAAACCTGACGCTGACCGCACCCGCCCGGCCAACGCGCCCGGCACCCCCAAAACCAAACCAGGGAGACGACCATGAAACCCACGCAATCAGGCGGCTTGTCCCGTCGCAGCCTATTGGCCAGCGCAGGCGCCTTTGGGGCCGCCAGCATGGCGTTCCCGAGCATGGCTGTGAGCCAGGATGGCCGCATCCTCACGGTGCGCTCCTATTCCGACCTTCAGATCCTGGACCCGGCGTTCCGCCTGGCGCTGCCCGAGGATGACATCATCCGGGAGATCTATGCGCCCTTGATCGAGCCTGTGGCAGGCGATGAATGGGGCTGGCGCCCGGTGGCTGTCTCGTCCATCGAGCAGGTGGATGACACGACCATCAACTTCACCCTCATCGAGGGGATGATGTTTTCCGGCGGCTATGGCGAGGTCACGGCCGAGGATGTCAAATTCTCGATCGAGCGGATCGCGGACCCAGCCAATGAGAGCCCCTATGCGGGCGACTGGGCGGCGCTCGACAGCGTGGAGGTCACGGGCACGTATACCGGGACGATCAAGTTGAAGAACGCGTTCGTGCCGCTTTGGACCACAACGCTGCCCACGCCTGCGGGCTGCATCGTGTCAAAGAAAGCCGTCGAAGAGGCGGGCGGCAAGATCGGCACCGACCCGGTCGCGCAATTCGGGCGCTACATGCTGACCGAGTGGGTGCCAAAGCAGCGCACCGTGCTGACGCGCAACCCCGACTGGCCGGGAGAGCCTGGCGGGTTCGAAGAAATCCATATCATCCCCATCGAGGATCCCGCCACCGCGGAGCGTGGGTTCGAGGCGGGCGATCTGGACTACACGTGGACCTCTGTGTCCTCCCTGCCCCGTCTTAAGGAAAACCCGCCTGCCGGGGCCACGGTCGTTGAAAAGCCGTCGCTGGCCTATGTGTGGTTGGGCATCAACCAGGACAATGAGGCGCTGCAAGACGTGCGCATCCGCCGTGCGATCCAGCACGCCATCGACCGGGAGGTCGTGGTGGACGCGGCCTATTTCGGGGCGGCCTCCGTCGGCAACGGCATCGTGGCGCCGGGCCTGCCGGGCGCGCGGGACGGTGTGACCTATGACTACGACCCCGACAAAGCACGCGCGCTTTTGGCAGAGGCTGGCGCAGAGGGGCTGAGCGTGACGCTCGACATCCTCAACCAGTCGGAGCGTCTCACCGCCGCGCAGGTTATCCAGGCCTATTTGGGCGACGTCGGCATCGCCTGCGAGATCAAGCAGAACGACAGCGGCACCTTCTGGTCCTTGGGGTCCAAGGATGGCGACTACTTCATGAACCTGCAGCTCGTGCTCAGCCGCTTTTCCATGCAGCCCGATCCCAGCTGGGCCACGGTCTGGTTCACACCGGAACAGGTGGGCGTCTGGAACTGGGAGCGGTTCGACAATGCGGAGTATAAAGCGCTCCACGAAGAGGGGCTGGTAACGTCTGACCCCGCAGAGCGCGACCGTATCTACAAGGCCATGCAGGCGCTGATGGATGAGAGCGGCTCTTATGTCTTTCTCACCCACGAGGTCGTGGGCGCGATCCACAAGGATGACATCGCGCCGGGCCTGAAGCCGAACGGCGAGTCGCTCTACGCTCAGTTTACCTCGGCCTAAGACGCGGCCGACCTGGCGGGCCCCAACTCGCTCTCCCAGTTCTTTGGGGCCCGCCCATTTACCAAGAGGCGCACCATGCTGAATTACGCCATCAAACGGCTTGGGCTTGCCGTCGCCATCGTGTCCTTGGCGATGTTCTTGCTCTTTTGCATGATCTACCTGGTGCCGGGCGACCCGGCCTCGGTGGCGCTGGGGCCGCGGGCCACAGACGCCATGCGCGAGGCGCTGCGCATCAAGATGGGGCTCGACCAGCCGATCTGGGTGCAGTTCTGGAACTTCTTTATCGGCGCCTGGACCGGCGACTTGGGGGAGGAGGTCCTCTCCGGGCGTCCGGTCCTCGACGTGGTCTTCGAGCAGTTGCCCTACACGCTGGTGCTGATTTTCGGCGGTGTGTCCTGGTCGGTGGCGTTGGGCATCCCTTTGGGCTGCTGGGCCGCGATCAACCGCGGCAGCTTTGCGGACCGTCTTGTCGGCGTCTTGTCAGTGGCCGTCATCGCGGTGCCGTCCTTTGTCATCGCGATCTATGCACTGCTCATCTTTGCGGTCACGCTCAAGTGGCTTCCCGCCATTGGCGCGGGGGAGCCGGGCGATATCGGCGACCAGCTCATCCACCTGATCTTGCCCTCGCTCGCCGTGGGTCTGGGCTGGGTGGGCTACATCGCGCGGATGGTGCGGGCCTCCATGCTCGAAGTGCTAGAGGCGTCGCATATCCGCACGGCGCGCGCCTTCGGGCTGCCGGACCGTCAGATCACCTATCGCTACGCGCTGACCATCGCGATTTTGCCCACCATCACGCTGCTCGGCGTGGGGATCGGGCAGATGCTGTCATCGGCGGTCTTTGCAGAGATCGTGTTTGCCCGCCCCGGTGTCGGCAAGCTCGTCTATGACGCAATCCTGACCCGCAATTTCCCGGTTGTGACGGGCGCGGTGCTCGTCACCACTGTCATCTTTGTGCTGCTCAACCTCCTCGCGGACCTCATTGTCGGAGCCTTGGACCCCCGTGTCAGAAGCAACTTCTAACGCCCCCGCCGCCCCACGGCCGCAGTCGGAGTTCATCCGCTCGCTCAAGCGCCTCTTGCGGGAACCTTTGGGGGTCTTGGGGCTGGCGCTCGTGCTGCTGGTGATCTTTGGAGCGGTCTTTGCTGACCTTCTCAGCCAATGGGACCCCACCCGCATCAACCCGCGCGTGCGGTTCGAGGGGCCGAGTGGGGAGCACCTGTTGGGCACCGATCAGCTTGGGCGCGACCTCTTTGCGCGGGTGCTCCATGGTGGGCGGATTGCGCTTTATGTGGCGCTGGTGTCGACGGCGGTGTCGCTGGCCATCGGGATCGTGCTGGGCCTGATCGCGGGATACGGGCCGCGGTGGCTCGATAACCTGATGATCCTCTTGTTTGACGCGATGAAGAGCTTTCCAACCGTCATGCTCGCGCTCGCGCTTGTGACCATCGTGGGGCCGTCCCTGACGGCGGTGATGATCGTCGTCGTGCTGGTGAACGTGCCCGGCTACGCGCGGATTGTGCGCACCCAGACCATCGCCATCAAATCGTCGGAGTTTGTGACCGCCGCGCAAAGCGCGGGCGCCTCCACCGCGCGTATCCTGCGCGTCCATATCATGCCCAATGTGATCGGGCCGCTGGTGATCCTGGCGTCCATGGACATCCCCGTCGTCATCGCCATCGAGGCGGGGATGAGCTTTCTGGGCCTGGGCGTGCGCCCGCCCACGCCAAGCTGGGGCTCGATCCTCAATGACGGGTTCGCGCAGATCCGCGAGACGCCCTGGATCGCCATCGCGGGCGGGGTGCCGATCATCGTGACAACGCTGGGCTTCACCTTTTTGGGGGAAACGCTGCGCGACGTCTTTGACCCCCGCCTGAAAGGACGCTGATGAGCACGCTGTCGATCACTGGCCTCAACGTCTATTTCAGCACCGAGGACGGGCCGCTTCATGCGCTCAAGGATGTGTCCTTTGACGTGCCCGAACGCAAGATTGTGGGGATCGTCGGCGAAAGCGGCTGCGGGAAGTCGACGCTGATCAACGCGATCCTGGGGCTTTTGGCCGACAACGGCGAAGTGCGGAGCGGGCAGATCCTCTTTGAGGGGGTCCATGACCTCCCCCAGCTTTCCGCCGCCCAAATGCAGGATCTGCGCGGGCCGCGGATTGCGACGGTGTTTCAGGACCCCATGGGCGCGCTGAACCCGGTCCTGTCGGTGGGTCAGCAGATGATCAACATCCAGTACCGCGACCGGGTCTCCAAAGCGCAGAAGGCCGCGCGCGCGGTGGAGATGCTAAAGCTCGTGCGCATTCCTGACGCGGGTAGCGCGCTGCACCGCTACCCGCACCAGTTCTCCGGCGGGATGAAACAGCGGATCGCCATCGCCATGGCGCTGATGATGGAGCCTGCGCTGCTGATCGCGGACGAGCCCACGACCGCGCTTGATGCAACGCTGGAAGTCACGACCATCGAGCTTCTCAAGGACTTGCAGCAGTCCATCGGGTGCTCGGTCATGTTTATCTCCCACCATTTGGGCGTCATCGCGGAGCTCTGTGACGAGGTGGCTGTGATGTATGCGGGCGAGGTGGTGGAGCGTGGCAGTGTGCGCGATGTCTTTCACGCGCCCGCTCACCCCTACACGCGGCGTCTGCTGGAATGTGACCCCGCGCGGCAGACGGAACGCACCCGCGTGCTGCCCACGATCCCGGGCGAAATCCCCGACCTGCGCGCGCGCCCGCCGGGCTGCGTCTTTGCGGCGCGGTGCCTGCAACACCACGGCGGGTGCGACGGGCCCCAGGGGGAGGTCATGTTAGGCGCCGGGCACGCGGCGCGGTGCAATCTGGCGGCGGTGGAGGTTCCAGCATGAGCGAGGCACCAATCCTATCCGTCGATGACGTCCAAGTCGCCTTTCCCGTGGGCGGGATGCTCAATCGCGGCGCGATCCTCGGCGTTGCTGGCGTCAGCTTCTCCGTCCAACGGGGGGAGACATTCGCGCTCGTGGGGGAAAGCGGATCGGGTAAGACCACGCTCGCGCGCGCGATCAACGGGCTGCAAGAGATATCTGAGGGCGCCATCACCTTTGACGGAGGGCGCATTGATGGGCTGGGCAAGCGGCAGATGAAGCCCATCCGCAAGCGCATGTCGATGATGTTTCAGGACCCGGTCGGATCGCTGTCGCCTCGCATGACGGTGGGCGATCTGGTCACCGAACCCTTCCGCATCCACGGCACGGAGGGGCGCAATCTGCGGGACGAGGCCGCGCGGCTTTTGACGCTGGTGGGGCTGCCCGCGGACTTTGCCGCCCGCTATCCGCATCAGCTGTCGGGCGGCCAGGCGCGGCGGGTGGGCGTGGCGCGGGCGATCGCGCTCGACCCCGCGCTGATCATCGCTGATGAGCCGACCGCGGGGCTCGATGTGTCGGTGCAGGGGGAGGTGTTGAACCTGCTCAATGACCTGCGCGAGCGGCTGGGGCTCGCCATGGTGATCATCACCCACAACCTGCATGTGGTCCATCACGTGGCTGACCGCACAGCGGTCATGTATCTGGGCCGCTTCGTCGAGATGGGGGAGACGGAGACGATGTTCGCCAATCCGCGCCACCCCTACACCGCCGCCCTTTTGTCCGCGAACCCGGAGCCTGACCCCGACAAGACGCATGACCGCATCACGCTCCCCGCAGAGGTGCCGTCGCTGCTCGCGCGGCCGCCGGGGTGTGAGTTCCACACGCGCTGCCCTTGGGCGCAGGACAGATGCAGCCGCGATGCGCCGCCGGGGGGCGACGTCGCTTGCCACTACCCGCTCGCGCCCGGCGCGCGCGCCCCCGTAGCAACGCAAGTAACGGAGCCCGTGACATGACAGAAGTGATCGAAACCGTCTGGGTCCCCATGCCCGACGGCACACGGCTGGCGGCGCGGCTCTGGCTGCCCGAGGGCGCGCGCGACACGCCCGTGCCCTGCATCCTGGAATACATCCCCTACCGCCGCCGCGACCGCACGCGGATGCGCGACGAAAGCATGCACCCGCTCTTTGCGGAGGCAGGCTATGCCGCCATCCGCGTCGATATCCGCGGCTATGGTGACAGCGATGGTCTGGCCGAGGATGAATATTCCGATCAGGAAACCCAGGACGGCCATGACGTCATCGCCTGGATCGCAGCCCAAGATTGGTGCGACGGCAATGTGGGGATGTTTGGCAAGAGCTGGGGCGCCTACAACGCCTTCCAAGTCGCCGCCACGCGCCCGCCCGCGCTCAAGGCGATCATCCCCGTCATGGGCTGCGATGATCGCTGGCGCGAGGACATCCATTTCTACGGCGGCTGTTTGGCCAACGACAACTTCTGGTGGGGCGCGATCATGCAGCTCTACAACGCCATGCCGCCGGACCCCGCGATCGTGGGCGCCGACCAGTGGCTGCCCATGTGGAAGCAGCGGCTCGAGGGCGCGCGCTTTTGGCCCGCCATGTGGCTCGAACATCAGACCCATGACGCCATGTGGCGGCGCGGTTCGATCTGCGAGGCCTATGGCGACGTCGACGTGCCTGTGTATTTCTTTGGCGGCTGGGCCGACCTCTTTCGCGACACGCCCTTTCGCATTGCCGAGCATCTGAGCGGCCCGGTCAAGGTGCTCATGGGCCCATGGGCGCATCTGTACCCCCACGAGGGCGTCCCCGGCCCCAAGGTCGATTTCGTGGCGGAGGCGATCCGGTTCTGGGACCACTGGCTCAAGGGCATCGACACCGGGTTGATGGACGAGCCGCCGCTGCGGTTTTTCTTGCAAGACAGCGTCGCGCCCTCGGGCACGATCAAGGCGCGCACTGGCACCTGGGTGGAGGAGGCCTCCTGGCCCTCCCCCCATGTGACGGCGCAGCAGCTTTGGCTCAATGACGGGGCGCTTGGGGCCGCGCCTGTCGCGGGGGCACCGATGTCGGTGTGTTCGCCCCAGACTTATGGCGCGGCGGGGGGGGATATGTGCTCCTTCGCGATCCCGGGGGATATGCCCACCGACCAGCGGGCGGAGGCTGGCGGCGCTATGTCGTTCCGGGGCGATGCGCTCGACGCGCCGCTCGATATCTTGGGGCAACCCAGTGTCGCGCTGGGCGTGTCCGCCGATCAAACCCAGGGCTTTGTCGCCGCGCTTTTGATCGATGAGGCGCCCAACGGGGCGCAGACGCTGATCACGCGGGGCTTTGCGAACCTCACCCACCGGCACAGCGACACCGCACCCACCCCCGTAGTCCCGGGGGAGGAGATGGAGATCACCGTCCCGCTCCACGGAATAGGCTACCGGGTGCTGGCCGGGCACCGGGTGGTGCTGCGCCTTGCCTCCGCCTATTGGCCGATCCTGTGGCCTGCGCCCGCGCCGGTTACACTGACGGTCGCGGCGGGCAGCTCTGCGCTGTCGCTTCCGGTCCGTGCGGCCGTGGACGACGCACCGCAGCGCGCGCTGCCTGAGGTGCCAGACCGCCCCTTTAAGCGCCGTGTGACGCGCGTGCGGGACGGGTCGATGGAGCGCTCGTTTCACACCGACCTCACCACCGGGGAGACGACGCATCGGTTCTTTCTCGACGGGGGGGTCTTTGGCCCGGTCGGTGATCTGCGCCTGGACGAGATCGGCACCGTGCTCTCCGACGTCTCGGACCGGCGCTACATGATCCACGCCGACGATCCGCTGAGCGCCCGCGCGGTGATGGAGCAAACCGCAAGTTTCACCCGCGACGATTGGCACGCCAAAATCACCTGTTTCGCCGAACAGACCGCAACCGCAGAGGCGTTCCACCTCACCGCCCGTATCACCTGCTGGTCGGGGGAGGAGGAGGTCTTTGCCGAGGAAGAGCACGTCACCATCCCAAGGAACGGCATGTGACACCCGACCTCGTCACGCGCACCGACTTTCCCCGCCCCGTGCGGGAGATCGAGAATACGTGGATCCCCATGCCCGATGGCACGCGGCTTGCCGCACGGATTTGGTTGCCCGCGGATGCGGAGGCGGACCCGGTTCCCGCGATCCTTGAGTACCTGCCCTATCGCAAGCGCGACGGCACTGTGGAGCGTGACCACCTCACCCACCCCTATTTCGCCGGGCACGGCTATGCCGGCGTGCGGGTGGATATGCGCGGGACGGGCGATAGGGAGGGGGTGTGCCTGGGGGAGTATCTGCTCCAGGAACAAGACGACGCGGTGGCCGTCATCGACTGGCTGGCCGCTCAGCCCTGGTGTTCTGGCACGGTGGGGATGATCGGGATCAGCTGGGGCGGGTTCAACGGGCTGCAAGTCGCGGCGCGGCAGCCTGCGGCGCTCGGCGCGGTGATCACGCTGTGTTCCACCGATGACCGCTACGCCGACGACATCCACTTTATGGGTGGCGCGATGCTAACCGATAAGCTCGCATGGGGGGCCACGGCGTTTGCCATCGCCAACACGCCGCCCGACCCGGCCATCGTCGGCGACCGCTGGCGCGACATGTGGCTCGAACGGCTTGGCGCCAACGGGCTCTGGTTCCTGGACTGGGTGCGCCACCAGCGGCGCGATGGCTTTTACGCGCATGGGTCGATCTGCGAGGACTACAGCGCCGTCGAGGTGCCGGTTTACGCCGTGGGCGGCTACGCAGATGGCTACACCAACCCGATCTTTCGGATGATGGAACATCTCAGCTGCCCGCGAAAGGCGCTGGTCGGACCTTGGGCCCACAAATACCCGCATTTTGCGACACCGGGCCCCCGGATCGGGTTCCTGCAGGAGTGTTTGCGGTGGTGGGATCAGCACCTCAAAGGCATCGACACCGGCATCATGGAGGAGCCGATGATCCGCGCCTGGGTGCAGGAGCCAAGCGCCCCCAACCCGAACCCCGCCGAGCGGCCAGGCCGCTGGGTCAGCGCGCCCGCCTGGCCGGCACCGGGTGCCGGGGCGCGGCAGTTTCACGTCACGCCCGGGGGGCTCGGCCCCGCTCCCGACCCTGCCCCTAACCCCGCGCCGCTGCGCGTCGCTTGCCCCGAAACGGCGGGGATCGCGGCGCAGAACTGGTGCATGTATGGCGCCGACGGACCCCTCGATCAGCGCTTGGAAGCCGGGCGGATGGTCTGCCTCGAAACCGCGCCGCTGAAGGAGGATCTGGAGATTTTGGGCCTGCCGATGCTCCACGCCCGGGTCGAAAGCAGCGTGCCCCAGGCGACGCTCGCCGCGGTGCTGTCGGTCGTGGCGCCCGATGGGGCGGCGACGCTGGCGAGCTTTGGCCTGCTGAACCTGTCGCACCGCAAGAGCCATGCCGCGCCCACACCGATGCCCGCGGGCGCGGCGGTGGAGGTTGCGGTCCAGCTCAACGTCATCGGGCAGCGGGTCCCGGCGGGGCACCGGCTGCGGCTGCAGCTGTCGCAGGCCTATTGGCCCATAGCCTTTCCCGCACCCGAGGCCGCCGCACTGACGCTAACTAATGCGCGGCTTGTGCTGCCGCTGGTAGCCGATAGGGCCGATGCGGTGCCGCTCCCCCCGTTTGGACCGCCTGAGGCCGCCGCCCCGCTTCGTACCCGGGTGGTCAGCGAGGGCGCCGCGCATCGGCACACCACGCTCGACCACGCCACGGGGCGCGAAACGCTAGAGCGGTTCAGCGACACCGGCGAGGTCGAGCATCTGCATACCGGCATAACCGTACGCTACCGCACCCAGGAACGCTTGAGCATCCACCCGGACGACCCCGCGAGCGCCCGTGGGGACTGCCACTGGGTCAAAAGCTATGCCCGCGGCGACTGGCGCGCGACGGTGGACAGCCGGATCACGCTTGAGGCGCGCCGCGACGTCTGGCGGGTGACCGCCACGCTGGAGGCGCGCGACGCAGACGGCATCGTCACGACCCGCAGCTGGGCCGAGGACATCCCCCGCGACCACGTATAAGGACAGGCCATGAGCGTTTTCCCAAGCTTTTCCGACAGCGCAGAGACTCATACCCTCACCACCGACGCCGGTGTCACCATGCGCGTCGTGGTCCAGGGCACCGGGCCCGACGTCGTCTTTGTCCCCGGTGGCGACCAAGTGGCAGAGGCCTATTCCCAGCAATTCGCGCGCCTATCAGACCAGTTTCGCTGCATCGCCTACGACCCGCGCGGTGCAGGCGACACCAAAGCCCCCCCGGCCCCCTGGACGATCGAGGATATGGCGGAGGACTGCGCCGCTGTCTTGGCCGCGTTCTGCCCAAAGGGCGCGGCGGTCACCGGGCTGTCCATGGGGGGGCTCATCACCCAGGCCGCGGCCATCGCGCACCCGGATAAGGTGCGCCTGGCGGTGCCCATGGGCACAGCGGCCTATATCGACGGGTTCACGCGGGACTGGATGCAGGCTGAAATCGACATCCGCCGCGCGGGCATCACACTGCCCGATTACTTCCTCGCGCCCCACTACGCGGCCTACGCGTTCCCGGCCAAAGCACTCCATGATCCCACGCTTTGGGCAGCGGTGAAGGACAGCTACACCGCCCGTTTCCGCGACCGCGACCCCAAGGACACGATTGACCAGTGGCAGGCGTGCCTGGATTTCGACTGCCGCGAGGGCCTCAAAACCTGCCCGGTGCCGTTCCACGTCATCTCCTTTTCCGAGGACGTCCAGACGGCGCCGTCGATGTGCAAAGTCGTGTCTGACCTGGCCCCAGAGGGACATTTTTACGAACTTGCAGGGCTCGGCCATGTCTCGATGGTGCGCCACAAACCGGGGGAGGTCGCGGCGCTGCTGATTGACATTCTTCAGGCGCTCCACGACTGACGCGGCCATGCCACGGATCGCGATTGCCGGGTTTCAGCACGAAACCAACAGCCTGTCGCCCCGCCCCACGACACGCGCCGATTTTGAGATGGCGGATTCGTGGCCGGGGCTCTTGCGCGGCGCAGATGTCGTGGCGGGCACGCGGGGCATGAACCTGCCCATCGCGGGGTTTGCAGCGGCCGCCGAGGCGGGCGGCGCCACGGTGATCCCCATCCTGTGGTGCGCCGCAGAGCCGGGGGGCCACGTCACCGCGGAGGCATTCACGTCCATCGCAGCCGATATCATCGCAGGTCTCCGCGCCGCGGGGCCGCTCGACGCTGTGTATCTCGACCTCCACGGTGCGATGATCACCGATGACAGCCCCGACGGGGAAGGCGCGCTGCTTGCGCTGGTGCGGGACTGCGTTGGGGCGGATGTGCGCATCGCGGTGAGCCTTGATCTGCATGCCAATATCTCCCCCGCGATGGTGGGGCTGAGCGATGTGATCTGCATCTTTCGCACCTATCCGCATCTCGATATGGGGCAGACGGGCGCGCGGGCATTTGCACGGCTGATGGCCTGCATCGACGGGCCGCGCCCGGCCAAGGCCTTGCGCCACACGGCCAAGATCATCCCGGTCCACGCGCAGAACACGGGCGTCGATCCGGCGCGGGCGCTCTATGCTGCGCTGCCCGATGAGAGAGACACGTTGGTGGAGATGGCGCTCGGCTTTACCGCGGGCCAGAGCCCTGACCGTGGCACATCGGTCGTGGCCTATGCGCCTACGGACGCGGAGGCTGCGCGCCGTGCGGATCAGGCCATGGCCGCATTCAACGCCGCGCACGGCGCATTTGACACCACGCTTTGGACGGCGGAGGACGCGATCCGCACGGCGCAGGCAGGGCCAGGGATAGGGTCAGGGCCTGTCGTACTCGCCGATGTGCAAGACAATCCCGGCGCGGGCGCGTCGTCGGATACCACAGGTCTGCTGCGGGCCTTGGTCGCCGCGGAGGTGGAGCGCGCCTTGCTTGGTCTCATGCACGATCCAGACGTCGCGGCGCGCGCCCATAGGGCGGGGCCAGGCGCGTCTTTCAACGCCGCGCTCGGCGGGCGGTCTGGTGTCCTAGGCGACGCGCCATACGAAGGTCGGTTCCGCGTGGACGCGCTCAGCGACGGAACCTGCCGCTATTCGGGCGAAATGTATGGGGGTGGCGTCGCGACTCTCGGCCCCTCAGCGGTGCTGTCCTTGCCCGACGCGGGCGCCGATATCCGCATCGTCGTGACCAGCATTCGCAACCAATGCCTCGACCTCGCGCATTTCACGTCCTTTGGGCTCGACCCCTGTGCGGCTGACATCGTAGCGGTCAAAAGCACCACCCATTTCCGCGCGGCCTTTGAGCCCATCGCGCGCCGGGTGATCCCGGTGCGCTGCCCCGGGCTCTTTCCCTGCTGACCTAGCGCGCGTGCGGCGCCTCTTTCGCGGCAGCGATGATGTGGTCGCGGGCGGCGGTGATGCTCGCCGTCGCCTTTGCCTCTGGCTGGGTGAGGGTCATCGCGTAGGGAATGGGCAGATCGCGATCCAGGACCGATACGACGTGACCCGCGCTCAGCGCACGCTCGGCATAGCACAGCGGCACGACCGCGATCCCGTGACCGTCCCGCGCGAGCGCGAGCGCCGTGGAAAAGGAGCTCGTGAATGTCGGCTCAGTGTCGATATCGCCGCTCGTTAGGCCCAGCGCGGCGGTGGCCACAGGCCAGAAATCTGTGTGGCTGAGCACCTGGATCCAACGCGCTTGGGACAGATCCCCCGCCGCATAGCCCGGCGCCGCGCAGAGCACCAAGCGGTCGCGCCACAGCACCGCGCTGCCTGTGGCGATGGCGTCTTGATGGGCGCTGGCCAGGATCAGGTCGGCGATCTCCGGCGGTTCATCTTGCCAGACGCGGGCGTGGATGGTGATGGCGATCTCCGGATGGATCGCGGAAAAGCGGGTGATGACGCCCGCCAGCCACCCCTCTGCCAGGGTCACGGGGCAGGAGATCACGACCTTGCGCCCGTCGCGCCGCTTGATGATGGAATCGGTGCCGATGGCCACGAGCGCCAGCGCTTGCTGCACCGACGGCAGGTAAGCCGTGCCCAGTGTCGTCAGCGACAGCGACCGCGCATGGCGTTCAAAGAGCGGGCCGCCCACGAACTGCTCTAACGCGCGGACATGGCCGCTGACGGCGGCTTGCGACAGGTTGAGCTCCCCCGCGGCGGCTGTGAAGCTGAGCGACCGGGCGGCGGCCTCGAACGAGCTTAGGTAGTGCAGCGGTGGCAGTGCCATGGTCCGAACCCCAACAAGACTGGGTCATGGCGCGCCCCATGACCCCAGGTTTATTGGGGCATAGGCCGCGCATTGTCCACGGGATTTCCGCGCGTTTTCTGCACAGACTGTGCGCGATGCGCGCGTGGGGTGATGAGGGCAAAGATGAAAACACATGCACAGGCGGTGGTGATTGGCGGGGGGCTCGTGGGCTGTTCGATCCTCTATCATCTGGCGAAGCTCGGCTGGCGCGATGTGGTGCTGCTGGAACGTGATGAGCTGACGTCGGGCTCCACCTGGCACGCGGCGGCGGGGATCCATGGGCTTCATGACAACAACAACATCACGCGGATCCAGCATTACACGATGGACCTTTATAGGCAGCTGGAGGCCGAGACCGGCCAGGGCTGCGGGGTGTTTCAGCCGGGGTCGCTTTACCTCGCCCAGACGGAGGCGCGGGAGCATCAGCTGCGATTGCAAGAGGCCAAGGCGCGGTTCTACGGGCTGGAATTCTACGAGATCAGCCGGGAGCGCGCGAAGGAGCTGCACCCGCTCGCTCAGTTCGATGACATCCGCTGCATCATGTTCGAGCCCTCGGGCGGGAATGTAGACCCGTCGGGCGTCACCCACGCCTACGCCGCCGGGGCCCGCGCCATGGGGGCGGAGATTGAGCGGTTCTGCCCCGTCATCGGCACCGACCCGCAGCCCGATGGCAGCTGGATCGTGCGGACGGAGAAGGGCGATATTCATACGCAGTGGGTGGTGAATGCCGCGGGGCTCTGGGGCCGCGAGGTGGCCGCGATGGCAGGGCTGACGCTGCCACTGCAACCTACCGAGCACCAGTATTTCGTCACGGAGACGATTGCGGAGGTGGAGGCCCATGGGACCCGCCTGCCGTCCATCGCCGACCGCGACGGGGAATATTACCTGCGGCAAGAGGGTCAGGGCCTCCTCATCGGCGCCTATGAGCGCGACATGCGGTTCTGGGCCGAAGACGGCACGCCGCTCGATTTCGCGCATGACCTCTTCCCCGATGACCTCGACCGGATCATGGAGAACGTGATGCGCGCGATGGAGCGGATCCCAGCGGCGGAAACGGCGGGGATCAAGCGGGTGATCAACGGCCCGATGATCTGGTCGCCGGATTCGAGCGCGCTTTGGGGGCCGGTGCCGGGGATGCGCAATTACTTCCTCTGCGGTGGGATCATTCCGGGGTTCTCGCAATCCGGTGGGCTGGGGCTGCTCAGTGCGCAGTGGATGATCGAGGGCGAGCCGCAATACGACATGTTCGCCTGGGACGTGGCGCGGTTTGGGGACTGGGCCGACAAAGCCTTCACCAAGGCGCGCGTCGAAGACCAATACACCCACCGCTTCGCGATCCATTTCCCCAATGAGGAGCACAGCGCAGGCCGCCCTGCCCGCGTGCGCCCCGCCTATGAGATGCAGCGCGACATGGGGGCGGTGTTTGGGCTGAATTGCGGGTGGGAGCATCCGCTGTGGTTTGCCGACGTGCCCGGCGTCGCGGAGACGAACGGGTTCACCCGCCAGAACTGGTGGGAGCCTGTGGGCCGTGAAGTGACCATGCTGCGGCAGAGCGTGGGGGTCATCGATATCTCCAACTTCGCGAATTACGAGATCACCGGGCCGGGGGCGTTTGAGTGGCTTGAGGCGCTGGTCGCGAACCGGGTGCCGACGGAGGTGGGGCGGTCGTGCCTGACGCCGCTCATTTCCGTGCGCGGCGGCGTGGCGGGCGACTTCACGATCACGAAGACGGGCGAGGATGCCTATATGATGGTAGGCTCCGGTATGGCGGAGCATTACCACCGGCGCTTCTTTGACATGGTGCCGCTGCCGGAGGGGACGACATTCGCGAACCTCACCGACAAGGTTGCGGGCGTGAATGTGGCGGGGCCGAAGTCGCGGGAGCTGCTCCAGCGGCTGACCAATGCGGATCTGACGAATGAGGCCTTCCGATTTATGCGCTCGCGCAAGATCGTGGTGGCGGGGGTTGATGCGCTAGCGCTGCGTGTTTCGTTTACGGGCGACCTGGGGTGGGAGCTGCATTGCGACGCAGGCGATCAGGTGGCTTTGTACAGTGCTGTGGTGGAGGCTGCGCGCGAGCTCGGCGGGGGGCCTGTGGGGTCGCGGGCTTTGGGCAGTCTCAGGATCGAGAAGGGCTATGGGTCCTGGGGCCGGGAGTATTCTCAGGAATACTGGCCGCAGGAGGTGGGGCTGGCTGGCCTCATCAAGCTCGACAAGGATTTCCTGCACAAGGACGCGTATCTGGCGATCAAGGATAACGCCCCGCGGGAGGTGCTGCGGGTGTTCGAGATCGAGGCGGAGGATGCCGATGCCGCGGGTGGCGAGCCGATTTTTGCGCCCGATGGCCGCCCCGTGGGACGCGTGACCTCGGGGGCCTATGGCTATCACGTGGGGGCGTCGCTCGCCATCGGCTACGCCAACCCGGCAGTGGCGGGTCCGGGGGATGCGGTAGAGGTGTTCCTTCTGGGCAAGCCGCACCGCGCACGGATTTTGGACGCGGCACCATTTGATCCCACTGGCGCGCGGCTCAGGGCGTGAGTGTGGATCTAGGCGATCTGCCGGAGGCTCTTGACGGCCCTGCCGCGTGGCTGGGGCGGGATATGGCCGCAGCGCCAGAGCGGTGGCTGTATCACCTGACGGCGGAGGACATCGCGGATCTGGAGGCGGCGGCGCGGCACTTCCTGAACCTTGGCCGCGATGTGGGGGAGATCACGAAGGCGGACTTCCCCCTGCCCCATTTCGGGGCTCATGTGGCGGCGTTGAAGGAGAAGCTCTTGCGCGGTGTGGGTGTCGAGGTGATGCGCGGGCTGCCCATCGCGGCGTATTCGCAGGAGTTTGCGGCCACGATTTTCTGCGGGATTGGCGCGCATATCGGGTCGGCGCGGTCGCAGAATGCGCAGGGGCATATTCTGGGCCATGTGCGGGATATCGGGGCCGATCCAGACGACCCAAACAGCCGGATTTACCAGACCAACCAGCGCCAGACCTTCCACACAGACAGCGCAGATGTGGTGGGCCTTCTTTGCATTCGGGAGGCCAAGGAAGGCGGCAAGTCGCTGCTGGTCAGTGCGGAGAGTATCTATAACCGGATGCGGGAGGCGCGGCCTGATCTGCTGGCGCTCCTTTTCGACCCCATCGCCACGGACCGCCGAGGCGAAGTGCCGGAGGGGATGGAGCCCTATATGACGATCCCGGTCTTTAGCTGGCACGAAGGCTTTTTGACGGTGTTCTACCAGCGGCAGTATATCGACAGTGCCCAGCGCTTTCCCGGCGCGATGCGGCTGACGCAGGCGCATGTGGAGGCGCTCGATCTGTTTGACGCGTTGGCAAATGACCCGGAGCTTTGCTTTTCCATGCAGCTTGAGCCTGGGGATATGCAGTTCGTCTACAACCACGCGCAGCTGCATGACCGGACGGGGTTTCTGGATTGGCCGGAGCGGGACAAACGCCGCCACCTAATGCGACTGTGGCTGTCGCCCGAGGGAGACCGGCCGCTGCCGGAGGTGTTCAAGCAGCGATACGGGTCCATTGAGGTGGGCAATCGCGGTGGGATTATCACCAAGCACACGGTGCTGAGCGCGCCGCTGGATTAGCGGCCAATGCCCCGAATGCCAAAAGCCCGGGCACTGCCCGGGCTTTCTGGTGTTGGTTGCGGGAGCCCCTAGGCACCGAGAGCGAACTTCTTTTAGTATTGTTGTGTAAGAACATTCCTTATCTCTAACAGGCTCGTCTCCTTGAGAACTGCCTATCAACGCCTGTCATTTTAACCCGCCAATTCAGCATGTCTTGGGTCACCGAATACTCTTGGCACGCTACTGCATTGGGCAGTCTGCGGCGTCGGATCGAGACCACAGAGGGCCGTGGCAAGAGCAGCGTGCCAGCTAGCCAATCGGCTTCATATTCCTGATCCTGATCGAAGTTTCCGGGAACCAAGGAGCCGTCCTCTAGCATGCACGCCTCGGCCAGTTGATGGCCGAGGATTATGTGCGACAGTTCATGCATAACGATGCTGTTTCTGTGACCTTCGCTCGAAACCGTTTTGTGGATCACCAAGTGCTTCGGCCCGATACGCATGGTTAGTGCGAGCCAAGAGTCGTCTTGTTGATCTTCCAAGACCTGCAAGGAAGTGCTCGACATCCCGGCCACCTGGTCCACGGACCATACGGTGACACCTAACTCCTCGGCCAACTGGTCGGCCAGAAGTGGACCGTGTTCTGGAATGCCCAGTCTTTTGCGAAGCTCCACTGATCTCCGCTCGCATTGAGATTTGAACCCACGTTTGAACGGCACTAGTGACCTCTCGCCTCCACCTCTTCTTCGAATTGTTGGGCGGCTTTCGTTATTAATTCGGCGAGCGCGTGGGCTGTCTGTTGGGGAACCGCTTTCCGGTTCTTGAAGGCAATCTGCAAATCACCAACACCGGTGAACTTGGTCGCCTCTTCGCCGAGCCAGGCGCTTAGCTTGTCAAGGGTGGCTACGTCTGGGACGTGTCCCTTTTCGATTCTGGTTAGTGTAGTTGGGCTAATCCCGATCTCTTGAGCGGCGGCCCTGACACCCATGTTACCCCGTCTTCGAAGGACAAGGGGCGCTAACTCTTTGATATTCATCGACCCTCCTAGTTTGTGGTGCGCAAACTGTGATTAGTGTTTCTTTAACTGTGACGCTGCGCTATACCAGTCTGTGAAACACTTGAATCACGCTGGGGCTCGCAGGTCAACTGCGGCGACCGGCAGAGCGAGGAATCGAGCATGAACAAGCAGCTAGGTATCAACACCGGCCCCTGAGACAGCATTGGTGAGCAGATGCTCACCGCCGTCGCAATCAAGATTGAACTTCCACCCAGCAAACACGCGCTACTGCGAGAGAGAAAAGAGGCGATTGAAAAGCACCTGGAGCGTGATGGAAGCCCTCTCAAGGGCAGAGTCCGTCTCTTCTACCAACAGGGCTCGGTCGCCATCGGAGCCACGATCCGTGCGAAGTTTCGGTTTGAGGGGTTTGATATCGACATCATCGTCGAACTCTTGGATCAGGGTCTGACGCCCTTTGATGCCCTGAACCTACTCTACGTCGCTATGACGGGCGAACCGGGTTCGCGCTATTACAAGATGACCGAAAGGCAAACGCGATGCGTCACAGTCCATTACTCGGATGGCATGCACCTTGATCTTTCACCGTCAGAACTGATTGATCCCGGCGATCCACGTCGAAGCTACATCTTCCATTCGAAGCCTGAAGAGCCGCGCTCTATGGACAAGCGGGTCCTTTCGAACAGTTATTCCTTTGTCCAAGTATACAATGAGCGGTGTCCGGTCGATAAGCTCTTCCAAGACCGATACTCGCGGCAGGTTTTGGCCAGGGATGCCGACTATCGTGTCTTGATGAAGGATGCTGACTCAGAACCGGTTCCCGCCCATTCAACGGTTGTGGGAGGCAAGTCGGCAGTAACTGTTGCGCTCCAGCTTCTAAAACGGAACCGCAACATCAGGTGGGGAAAACGAGACCGCCGCTTGCCTGCATCGGTGATGTATAGCTGTCTCAGCCTTGAGGTGGCTGAAGCAGGGCGAACCATCGGCCAGAACCTGAGGATCATCGCTGAGCACATCCTGAACCGGCTTGAACGTGCAAAGAGCGTTGGGCGTCTTATCCACGTCGAGAACCCGTGTTGTGAAGGCGATGTATTCACGGATCGATGGCCAGAAAGCCCGGCGGCCCAAGACATCCTGATCCAAGACATGAAGCTCTTCTTGCACCAGTTGGCTGTGCTTATGGATGACCGCCGCTCGATGAAAGACCGACGAGATGCCCTGAAAGCGATGTTCGGGGAAGACCTTGGCAAGGAGGTCTTCGATGAAATCATGGAAGAACGCGGCGCTGCTATCCGAACTGGGGCACACCTGCTTGGCGCTGGCGGCGGGGTCTTGGGCGCTCCAGCCGTTGCAAAGCCCCAGCCCAAGACACCGCAAAACACATTCTACGGCACCAAATGGCACCGAAAGCAAAATCGCTGATCGCCCAGGTCGAGGCCATGCGCCGAGATTGGCCTCAATTTGAACCATCGCTTGGACTGGCTCCCCAATCCGTGATCTGGTTCGGTGACTTGAAGGGTCTAGAGCGGCCTTTCCGCTTGAGCATCGAGTATGGCACCCCGCTTCCTGGCCAGCGACAGATGTTCAGGTTGATGCCGGTTGTGAGGGTTTTGCGCCCGTCTTTGGTCCTGAACTGGGACGCCGAAGAGGAAGCGCCTCTGCCGCACGTTTATTTCGAAGCGCCCGACTTACGACTTTCACCACTGTGCCTCTTCGATCCAGCGGCACGGGAGTGGGATCACACAATGCTCATCAGCAGAACCACCGTCGGCTGGGCCTCTCGATGGCTCGCTGCCTACGAGTTTTGGGAAGCCACCGGGCGATGGGTCGGTGGTGGCCGCCATGACGAGTCTGGAACCGAGAAAGGTGAACAAAATGCCGCGTGATGAAAACTATGACCACACGGTTCCGCGCCGTTCGGATGGGACAAGGCAAACACTCCGCCCTGTCCAGCCGTGGCCCTCGGACAAGCCCTTCAAAATTCTCTCAATCGATGGAGGCGGCATACTCGGAATCTTGCCCTGCATGATCTTGGCCGAGGTTGAAAAGCGTTTCCTGGATGGCGAACCCATCGGGAAGCACTTCGACATGATCGTCGGAACATCAACCGGTGGAATCATCGCGTTGGGATTGGGCCAAGGAAAATCGGCTCAGGAAATCTCCAGGCTCTATATCGAGCGAGGTCGAATGATCTTCCCCGGAAATCGCATAATGCGCTGGTTCCGTAGTTGGGCTGGAATGTTTTTCACACCATACAAACGCGGCAACCTTGAGAATGAACTTCGTCGAGAATTCGGTGACGGGCTCTTCGGTTCCTCTGTGATGCCACTCTGCATCCCGTCTTTCGATGGTCGATATGGTGAACCCTATGTGTTCAAGACGCCGCATCATCCGGATTACAAGAAGGACCAGTTTGAGCGGCTAGTGGACGTTGGGTTGTCTACGGCGGCGGCACCCACGTTCTTCGCAGCGGTCAAGAGGAATGGCTATGTGTTTGCGGATGGTGGGATTTGGGCAAACAACCCCGCCATGATCGGCGTGGTTGATGCATTGACCTGTTACGACATCGACAGGACCCAAATCAGGGTGCTTAGCCTGGGGTGTGGGCAAGAGGCCTACAGGATGCGTTGGTGGCATCGGGTTGGTGGTAGTTTGATTTGGGCAAAGCACTTTGTCTCATCAGCGATGCGCGCTCAGTCCCACAACGCCATCGGCCAGACTGGACTCATGATAGGACGACCAAACCTAATCCGCCTCGATCCTCAGGACGTGCCAAACCGGATCGCCATGGATGACGTGGGCAGAGCCATCAAGGAAATGCCACCCATAGCGCGGACTTTGGTAGAGGGTGCCGGTCACCAAATTGCCGATATGTTCTTGGGAGCCGTGGACCGTCCAACGGCAGCAAATTCTGAATAGCCGGGCAAGGTTGTTTCCAGGTCCGGGGTTCTTGTCCGGATGAGCGTAGAACCATGAGTTTGAAGTCGCGGTCCTATCAGAAGTAAATGCTGACTCTGATACCTCACGCGACAGTTGGCGATGTGGGTAGCGCCACAGCAGGCTAGTCGGTGCTTGCATCTCTGTGCCCAAGCAATTTACTTTGTATCCAAAGTAATGGACAATCTACATGCGCCGCGAACCGGTAAAGCTTCATGCTCTCCTTCACAGTGCTGACTTGGTGGAGAAGCGGGTCGGCACGTTGCTGTCATCACTTGGCATTCGTCCGCGCCAGGCACGGGTTCTTAACGTGTTGCACCGGCTTGGGGCGGCGTCTCAGATTGATCTTGCCGATGCCATGGATGTGACCGCCGGAAGCATGAGCACGATGACTGATCGTCTGGAGAACCTCGACCTCATCGTGCGCCATAAGAATCCGAAAGACAGGCGCGGTGATCTTGTTGGGCTCACCCCAAAGGGAACAGCGATGCTGGATGAGGTGCGCAGTGTTTGGCGTGATGTAGAGGACATGATCGCCACAGCCATCGGGCAGGAAAAAGCGGACCAACTTCATGCCCTGACACACGAATTGAAGACTGCACTTGGGGGGTCTGTTCCAGGCAAAGGGCGGCCTCGCAAGGACCTGGCTGAACTTTTGGAAGACCTGCGCCCCCATGCCGTTGAAGGAGAGCCGAGGTGATCAATCGAGCTGTCTCAGGCGGGCTGCTGCTCGCCGCCGTTGCGCTAACGCAGGTGCTGGCCGGGCCACCGGACATTCGGACCCCCACCCCGGTCATTTACCTCGCCGACAACCTTGATGAGCGCGACCAGCTTGGGTGGTGCGTCGACACGCTTGGCCGCAACTTTGCGGAACGATTGCAGGCCCATTCCTGCAAACCCAGAGGCGGCGATGTTCAGTTCTCGTTTATGTCGGAAACCGGGCATATCCGGTCTGTCGCCTACCCAGAGTTTTGCATGACGTTGGACCCGGATGGCACCACAACATTCGGCCTTGTCGAATGTGACGGGGGTGCCGAAGAACAGATTTTTGTCTATGCGCGGGCGGATCAGTCGTTCTCGCCCATGGGGCAGGACGCCTTGTGCGTCAGCGTGGGGGAGCAAAGCCGTTCTGCGGGCCCCTTCATGTCCCGTGATCTGCTTTTGACATCCTGCGCGAACACACCTGCTGAACTTCGGGAGTGGATCATTGCCGAGTAATTCGACCCATCCATCGCCTATCGATCTTCGGCCTAAATTGACCCGTCGCCGGGCCCTGAAACTGGGGGGCAGTGCTTTGGCCCTGGGCGCAGGCGCGACGTGGGTGGCATCGAAGGCACTTGCGCAATCTGGGCCGGTGACGCTGACAGTATCAGAAGTGAACGGCCAACCAGCCTATAACGGGAAATCACCAGGTCCGACATTGACGCTAGAGCCTGGCGGCACGTTGGATATCGAGTTGGTGAACGCGCTTCCGCCGCTTCATGATGATTGCACCAACGATGTGAACAGCTTCCACGGGCGCAACACGACGAACCTTCATACCCATGGCCTACACGTGTCCCCCACAACGGACAGCACCGCCACCTACGACGCCGACAATGTGTTTGTGAGTGTCGTGCCCGAAGGACAAATCGTGCCTTGCGAGGAAATCTGCGGGGCCGAGGTGGCGACGCACTTCAGGTGGCATAAGAATACGTTCCGGTTCGAGATCGGTGACACCCACCCAACTGGCACATTCTGGTATCACGCACACAAACACGGCTCGACGTTCCAGCAAGTCGGTGCCGGGCTGGCGGGGCCTTTGATCATCCCTGACCGGCCAGGGTCTATGCCCAGCTACATCGCCGAGGCTCCAGAACGCATCCTGATGATCATGAACCAGGGCGTTGTGCTGGTGGACCCAGGCGGTGGTGGCGAGGCGAACCCAACCCTGCGCATGCGTCCGGGCGAGGTTCAAAGGTGGCGCATCATCAATGCCCAGGCAGCGGGTAACTCCTTCGCTTACTTCGCCACGAACGTGCCCGATCTGGAGATGTTTCAGATCGCCTTCGACGGGCTGACATTACCACGTCGCATACCGGTGGACCCGTCCGACAATTCCGAACCCTGGCGCAACCCGGCAGCCTTGGCACCGGGCAACCGAATGGATTTGATGGTTCGCGTGCCGGTCGATGCGCGCCCTGGGCTCGTGCCCGTTGGGATTACCACCGGATTGACCGACCTCTTGGCGTTCGGGACGAATACAGAGGCTGCGACGCTCAACATCTCGATTGAAGGCGAGCCTGTCGGCGCTCTTTGGTCTGACGATGATAAATTGCCCGGCCCGGGCCTGAAGCCATTTGGCGACGAAGACCTGCCCAAGCGTATAGTGGACTTCACGCCGGGCTTCACAGTGGATGGCAGCCCTTACGACGGAGAAATTACCCACGTCATGGAGCGCGGGACCTCCGAAGAGTGGACCGTGACCAATTCGACGGGGGGCGTTCACGCCTTCCACATCCACGTCAATCCGTTCTTCGTCACGCATATCAACGGCGAAAAGCTGAGCGAAGACGACCCTCTACGCAGGTGGCAAGACACGATTGGCCTTCCCTACCGCCAGAACGGCGCTGATGGGTCGGTGACATACAAAACGCGGTTCGAGACGTTCACAGGCAAATTCGTCATCCACTGCCACATCTTGCGGCACGAAGACCTGGGCATGATGCAGACGGTCGAAGTCGTATGACATGTCCATCTCTGGATTGCGCAGCCTTCTAGGATTCTTTGGTTTCGCCAAGCATTCGGGATAGACCGCCGACCAGGAATTCCACAAGCATCTCTGGGCGCTCATAGACATCCTCTGGCGCAATCAGGCCGCTGCTCATTTCTGCGAAGCGCCGAGTCTCCGCGAAGGAAAGCAAGACCGCCCCGAGCATAAACTGATATCCACGAATGATGTCGGGAAGCGTGGCCTCGGGGAAGGCCATGTGCAGAGCGGATACGAACTTGGCCGCCGAGGAATTGACCTTCTCAACGTAGTCATCTTTTGGCCATGCACCGCTTGCCGATAGTTGTGCAACGATCCGGTTGTAGTTGGCCCAGCCCTGTCCCCCGCTACGGGTCAACTCAGCAAGTGGGAGCACAAATGCATTGACGATAGCCCGAAGCGTCGCGGCCCCCTGACCGGGCTCTACCTCGGCTAGACGCGCCTCCCTCTGAACTCTCAACACATCGAAACGACGCGCCAGGACGGCAACACCCAAAGCATGCTTCGTCTCGAAGTAGTAGTTCACACTCGCGTTTCGGACGCCTGCCTTCTCAGTGATCTGTCGAGTTGTCGTCACATCAAACCCCTGCAAAGCAAAGAGTTCTTCAGCAGCATCCAACAACCGTTCCTGGGTTTGTGCAGATTTTTTGTAACGCGATCCCGCCATGTCGAATGCATACCAAACTCACATTTTGAAGCAAGCGCTCCATTTTTATTGACTCAAAAATGAAGCGCTTATACCAAATTGGTGTTTACGGGAGGAAACGACATGGCATCGGGCCTGACGCTGTATCACGCGGCCTACTCGACCTGTTCGCAAAAGGTGCGGCTGACGCTTGCGGAAAAGCGGATCACTTTCACATCTCGTGAGATCAGCTTTGCGCGGCAAGAGCAGCTTGATCCCGAATATCTGGCGATCAATCCGAACGGTGTTGTTCCAACCCTCGTCCACGACGGCGCGATCATCACGGAAAGCTCGGCCATCGTCGAATACCTTGATGAGGTGTTCCCGGAAGTGCCGCTGACTCCGGCGGACCCGGTAGAGCGCGCCCACATGCGCGCCTGGCTCCGTTTCATGGAAGAGGTTCCGACCAAAGCGGTGCGGGTGCCATCGTTCGAGAAAGTGTTTCTTCCGTCGTTGCGGCTGATCAAGGGAACGAAGGCGTTCCAAAAGGACACGGATATGCGGACCGTGCGCCAGGGTTTCTACGGCAAAATGAACCAAGGCAAGGGGTTCTCAGTAGAAGACATCCGCGAGGCCGACCAACATCTGAGCCTTACTGTCGAACGGATCGAAGCGGCGCTGCAAAACGGGCCTTGGATCATGGGAACCCAACTCACCCTCGCGGACCTGACTCTGGCCCCCCTGATCGACCGCATGCTGGACCTTGGCTGCGACGCCCCATTTCAAAAGGCCGAAAAAACCCTGGCCTGGATGGACCGGCTTCAGACCCGCCCCGCCTATGCGGAAGCCTTCTACAAGAACACGCGCCTGAGTGAGCGCACGGAATTCCAATACGCACGTTTGCGCAACTGGGTCGGTTCAAAGCTCCTACCGACCAAGCACACAGAGGACACGGATCAATGAGGTTACGGCTACGCCAAATACAGGGACGGCGGGTGGCGGAGGTTTCACTTCCGTCCGGCTGGAAACGGCTAAGCGGTAGTTTAGAGGTTCTGGCGCTGCTGGATCAACAGGGCATCACACCCGACGACGATGTGATGCCCTTCCTCCAAATAAATGCATCGGGCCGAGACTCCCTCCTTGCCCTAGCCCCGAACCTGCCCGACGCTGCCCGCGAAGCCTGTCAGCCCTGCGTGCCCGTTGCCTTAAAGTCATTTCGTGATTTCATGCTGTTCGAAGCCCACGTCATCAATGCGTCACGGGGTATGGTGCGCCGCCTTATGCCACGCGCTTTCCCCATCACCCGGGTCTTCGAGGCAGTGACGAAGAAGCCGTTCCCGAAATTCAAACCGCACAGGCTCTGGTATCAGCAACCGATCTATTACCTCAGCAACCACAACACGATGCTGACCGAGGGCGACGCCCTACCATGGCCGTCATACTCAAACCTGTTGGACTACGAGCTTGAATTGGGAGCAATCCTTGCCAAACCGTTGTTGAATGCGTCGCCCGACGAGGCCGCCGCCGCGATTGGTGGTTTTGTCGTCCTCAACGACCTGAGCGCCCGGGACGTTCAAATCGACGAGATGCAGTCTGGCTTCGGTCCGCAGAAGGCCAAGCACTTCGCAGCCGCCATGTCCGCCGAGATCGTGACCGCCGATGAAGTTCTGCCCAAACTGGGATCACTCACTGGGGCGGTGGCGATCAATGGCAAGAAGGTCGCTGAAGTCAGCGATGCGAACGCTCAGTTTACGCTGCCCGAAGCCATCGCCTATGCCTCTCGCGACGAGCAACTTGTGCCGGGCGAACTGTTCGGATCGGGGACGCTTCCCGGCGGGGCAGGAATGGAAAACGACGCCCTGATCAAGCCAGGCGATACGCTATCATTGACGATTGACGGTGTGGGTAATTTGACGAACACCATCTCTGCCCCGGGTAAAAGGGCATGAAGATCATCGATCTGTCCCACACGATCCAGGACAACCCGTCGGCCCCCTTCTTCCTCCGGATCAAGGTCAAACCGAAAAGCCGCTTTGCCTCCAAGCTGTTGCTGCGGGCCCTGGGACTTCCCTTCCGACTGATGCCCAAGAACTTCGACGGATGGGCCGATGACACGATCCGCAAATTGGGGGTGCATTCCACAACCCACATCGACGCGCCGATCCACTACGCGCTGACATCGGAAGGCAAGCCTGCCGAAGGCATCGAGGCGCTCCCGCTTCAGCGGTGCATCGGACCCGGCGTCGTGCTCGATATGTCGGCCAAACCCGATGGCGAGGCCATCACCGTGGCCGACTTAAAGGCGGAGTTGGACAGGATCGGCGCACAGATCACAGAGGGCACCATAACCCTGATCCGAACGGACAGGGATAAATTCCACGGCGAGCCTGATTTCTGGAAGCGCGGCACCGGTATGAGCGCGGAGGCCACAGAGTGGCTGATCGACCAAGGGTCGCGGGTGATGGGCATAGATCAATGGGGATGGGACCTGCCGTTCCACGTCCATATCGCTCGCGCCAAAGCTGACAACCGGGACGATCTTTTCTGGGAGGCGCACCGCGTTGGCATCGAACGCACCTATTGGCATATGGAGCAGTTGACGAACCTGTCAGCGCTCCCGCCCCAGGGCTTCACGGTGCATGTGATGCCGCTCAAGCTGGCCGGGGCGTCTGCCGCACCCGCAAGGGTTATCGCGATCCTCGACAGCTAACTCTTTCCCATTTTCAAGTTTCGATTGAGGTGCCCAATGGCGAGCCAAGTCAACGAATTCAAACGCGGATGGGGTGTGTTGGTTGCGTCATTCTTTGGCATCGGCGTCGCCATCAACTCCGTTCTCTTTTATACATTCGGCCTTTGGATTGTTCCTTGGCAGGACGAGTTCGGCTGGAGCCGTGCGCAGATTGGTGGGGCTCAAACAGCAGCGACCATCATATTGATCGCGGCGGTGCCTTTGGCTGGGCGGGCCATCGACATGTTCGGCATCCGCAAGGTGGCAATCCCGTCGATGTTTCTCTTTGGTGTCAGCACCTATTTCGCGACCTTTCTGAACGGCAGCCTCCTGGGGCTATACGGCATCGTGGCGCTGTTCGCCCTGGCAGGGGCCGGGGCGACACCGGTGTCCTTTACGCGGGCGATCAACGGCTGGTTTGCTCGCAACCGGGGGCTGGCACTGGGGCTTGGTCTTATGTCCACCGGCTTTGCCGGAGCCGCGCTGCCAGCGATCTTTACACCTTACGTCGCCGAACATGGCTGGCGGGCAGCCATGGCCCTCCTCAGCCTCATTATTATAGCGCCGATACCGATTGTCTGGCTCTGGATAAAAGATCGAGGTCCGGAAGATGATGCAGCCAGCACTGAAGGCGTGGAGACGCCCCTCGTGAAGTCGGACATAAAGCGGGCCGAGTTCAGGAAGCTCGCCCTTGTATTCTTCCTTATCGCATTCGGAGTCTGCGGCTTGATCCCAAGTTTCATACCGATGTTGCTGGATGCGGGGTTCAGCCCCGAAACAGCCGGAGGCTATACGGCGATCATCGGCGTCTCGGTCATCGTCGGGCGTCTCAGCGCCGGGTTCCTCGTTGATCGCATCTTCGCACCCTATGTCACAGCGGTTCTGTTTTCCGCCGCCGCCCTGGGTTTGGCCGTCATGGCGCTCGGCGGCGCGTCCTTCGCCATCATTGGTGCGATTGCGCTCGGCTTTGCGATTGGGGCCGAAGTTGATCTGATCGGCTACTATACGGCCCGATATTTCGGGACCCGAAACTACGGCGCGTTGTTTGGGATTTTGTATAGCTGCTTTAGCGCCGGGTGCGCCATCAGCCCGCTGGCCGCAGGTTTCATCTGGGACGCAACGGGAAGCTATGGCGCAGCCTTTCTAGGGGCCGCGTGTCTTTTGGCAATTGCTGTCGTGATTACACTAACCCTGCCAAGATTCCCCGCGAATGACTTGCGGGCTTTGGTTCAATCTTGAACCTGGTCGCTTTTGTGAATGCGTTATGGCGAGGTTGGGGGCCGAACTCTTTCCGAACGAAGACTGAGGTGTATCGAGGAACCGTCCCCTCAATCTGGGTGGCCGGAAGCTAGGTCGATCAGGTCCGACCAACCGGAACCAACGCCCCGGATTGCTGAACGACGCGCCCTGCGAGCGCACATCCTTCCTGGATGCTGGTGTGGAGGTCCCGCCCCTCTATCAAGCCATTCAATACGCCAGCATTGAAACTGTCACCCGCAGCGGTGGTGTCTTCTGGGACGCCAATCGGTGGAACCAACACTTCGGTTTGATTGGCGTCGGACTGAAAGATCACCGGGTTGTCTCCGTCTTTGACTACGACATGTGAAGCGCCGAGTTCCGCATATCGGTCCAGAGTTGCCTTGGGATCACTATCGCCGAACCAATCGGCTTCGTCTTCGAAAGAGGGTAAAACTAGGTCTGCAAGGCTCGCAGCCTGCATGACTTTGGATTTCATTTCCTCAACTGATTGCCAAAGTCGGGGGCGCAGATTTGGGTCGAAGGCGATGGTTTTGCCCTTTACCCGTGCCGCTTCTACGGCTCGCAGAAGAGTGCTCCGGGGTTCGTCTTCGAGGATCGCGAGTGTGATCCCCGAGAAGTAGATCAGGTCCGCCTGATCAAGGGCCGAGTTCAGTGCATCTTCGTTCGCGGCAAGCTCACGGGCTGCTGATGCCTCCCTCCAATAGGTGAAGCTGCGCTCCCCCTCCTTCACATGTATCCGATAGAGCCCAACCGTCTTCTTCGGCACCACCTGGATATGGGCGTCCGAAATTCCGCTGGCCCGCATGAACGCCAGCATCTCGGCGGACAGGTCATCATCACCGACGGCGGTGAAGTAGGCGACCTCGGTCTGGGTCGAAATCTGGGCGAGATACCACGCCGTGTTGAAGGTATCGCCAGCAAAGCCCATGCGAAACGTCCTAGCGTCCCCGGTAGGGGCGAGTTCCGCCATACACTCCCCAATCGACAAGACGCGCCTTGGGCTGCTGCCTTCAGAGAAAATCATCACGACGCGGCGTAAAAGTGTCGATGAGCACGCCAGGCACGAGGCAGACGCAACCGTGCATCTGCTCGGACGGGATCACGAAGCTGTCGCCCGGACCAACCTCACGCTCTTCTTTGCCAAGCGTGAAGCGAAAGCGCCCGCTTTCGACGTAGGTTGATTGCACGTGCGGATGGTTGTGCAGGGCACCAATCGCCCCCGCAGCGCCAAAACGAAACGCGACAACCATCAGTTTTTCATGATCCGACAAGACCTGCCGGGTCACGTCGGGTCCGGTCGGGACAATAGGGAAATCTGACATCTTGGTATCCTTGCGACCTACGAGAAAAGCATGCCGCCGTTGATGTCGATATTCGTTCCCGTGATGAAAGCGCTGTCGTCACTAGCGAGAAACAGAACAAGGTTGGCTGCGTCTTCAACGTGGCCCTGGCGTTTCATCGGGGCGTTTGCCTCGTAGCCGCGTCGCCCGGCATCCGGGGTATGCACATTGTGGAAATCGGTGTCGATCATGCCGGGGCACAGCGCGTTGACCCGAATATGGGGACCAACCTCCTTGGCGAGGCCTCTCGTCAGGGTCATCACCGCCCCTTTCGAGGTTGCGTAGGCCACGGCACCAGGACCTCCACCATCGCGGCCCGCTTGGCTTGCAAGGTTCACGATTGCGCCGCTTTTCATGTGGGCAAGGCACGCTTGCGTCATCAAGAAGGTGCTTGTCAGGTTGAGACGCATCACCGCATCCCAATGCTCTAGCGGCATCTCGGCGACGGTCTTGCGCGCGATCAGACCACCTGCGTTATTTACGAGGATATCCACGCCGCCAAACGCATCCACCGCAGCCTGCACAAGGGCATCTGCGTCGGACTTCTTGTTCAAGTCCCCCTGGACGGCGATGGCACGTCCGCCATGTGCTTCGATGGCCTCAACTGCTTCATCTGCGCCCTTCGAGCTTGAGAAGTAGTTGATCGCGACGCTCGCGCCTTCTGAAGCCAGCTTTTCGGCGACGGCCCGCCCAATGTCGCGGCCCCCTCCGGTGACGATGGCGGTTTTTCCTTGGAGTTTCATTGCGGGCCTTTCTGTAAATGAGTGGGTTTGGTGCCGGGTCAGAACGCGCCGGGCATAAGCAGTTTCGGAAGCCAAAGGATGATCGCGGGGAACGCGGCGAGCAGGACGAGGATTACCAGCATGGGGGCCAGGATGATCACCACCTCGCGGAGCACCTGGACCACGTTCAGCCCGCCTATGGCCGCTGATATCAGTAGACAAAGCCCGTAAGGCGGCGTCACGAGGCCAAAGGCCAGTGAGACGATCCCGATGATGGCAAAGGCAATGGGATCAACGCCTCCGGCTTGGGCGACCGGCATCAGGACAGTGCCCAAGATGATGATCGTGGGGATCGCATCGATGAAGAGGCCAAAGAGCAGGAAGAGTGCCGCGATGACCATCGCGGTTCCAAAGGGGCCGAACTCCCACGCTGTCAGGATACCGACAATCATTCGGGGCGCGTTGTAGAAGGACAGAAGCCATCCAAAGGCCGAAGCCGTCCCGATGGCAAAGAGCGAGATCGCCGCGAAGCGGGCTGTATCGTAGAGGATGCCGCCCAGGTCGCGGACCGTGACCGTGCGGTAGACAAACATCCCGAGGATTAGCGCATAGGCCGCCGCGATGATGGCGCTTTCTGTCGGGGTGACGATGCCGCCCACGATACCTCCAATCACGAAGATGGGCGTCATCAGCGCCAACGCGGCCCCTTTCCAGGCATCAACGAACTCCCACAAGCTGGGGGTCGCATTAATTGGATAATTCCGCACCTTGGCGAAGCAATAGACCGTGCCCATCAGCGTCAGGCCGATCATGAGGCCCGGAATAGCTCCGCCAAGAAACAGCGCCCCGACCGACACCTGCATCACCCCGCCCCAGACGATCATCAGGATCGACGGTGGGATGATTACGCCCATCACCGACGAGCAGGCCGTGATCGCCACGGCGAAACGTGTGTCATAGCCCTCTTTCTGCATCGCTGGGATCAGGATTTTGCCGATCCCTGCCGCGTCGGCGGTTGAGGAGCCGGAAATGCCTGCAAACAGCATCGAAACCGCGACATTCACGTGACCCAAGCCGCCGGGCATCCAGCCAGTCAGCACGCGAGCAAGTTCGATCAATCGGTCGGTGACCTTTCCGGAGTTCATCAAGTTCGCGGCCAGCAGGAAAAAGGGCACAGCCAGCAGGATGAAGGAGTTGTAGGACTGGAACATCCGGTCCAGCACGATGAAGGGTGTCAGCCGAAGCTCTAGCAGCACCACCGGCACCGTGGCCAAACCGAGGGCGAAAGCCACCGGGATGCGGATAAAGATCAGCACAACAAAGGCGGCGATCAGAATAAGGGTTGCGGTCGCGGTATCGAGGATCATCAGACGGCCCCCTCGCGGCCCCGAAACAGGGCAACTTCCTGGGCCAACCGATACCCCGACAGCAGCATCCAGAACCCGCCCGCAATCGGCACAGAGATATGCGTGATCATCAGATTGGCCCGCATCATCACCGACCGCTGCTTGCCGCCAAATTCAGCGTATTCAAAGCCGTAAATCAGAAACAATGCGCCGAAGAGCATGATTGCAAAATGGACAACGCCATTCTGTAGGAGCTTCAAGACAGGCGAGGTAGCGTCTCGGGTAACGCGGACATCGAAATGGGTTCCATCCCAGACCGCGACCACCGATCCGATCATAACGATCCAAACAAAAAGGAACGTCGCGAGTTCTTCGGTCCATAAGTATGACGGAATGATGCCGGTGTAGCGGGAGAGAACCTGCATCGCGACAGGGATTGCGAGAGCGCCCATCAAAACGCCCAGAAGAATGCGCAGGCCCTTGCAGAACCCGTCGAGTAGTCGGCCAAACATGGAACCCCCCAGATGCGGCAGGTCGTTGTGCCGCGATAGTCTTCAGTGTGCTAATGGGCGGCGCGGTATCCCGCTGCCGCCCACCAGCCGGGAGGAGCTTACATGCCGCGCACGTTCATCAGAAGCTCGGTCGCGCCCAGGCTTTCCGCGTAGGCATCCTGGACCGGTTGCACCAGTTCCAGCATCTGTTCACGGCCTTCAAAGTCGGAGATGACGATCTGACCAGCGGCTTCCATTTCCTTCAGGATTTCGCCGTCGGCACCGCTTTCCAGCGCACGGCCAAAGGCACCCGCTTCTGCCCCGGCTTCCATGATCGCGGCCTGAAGACCGGCGGACAACCCGTCGAACGTTTTGGCCGACATCACGATGGGGCGCACCGTAATGGTGTGCTGGGTCAGGGAAATGTGCGGTGCCACTTCGTAGAACTTCAGGTTTTGGATCGAGGCCGCCTCGTTCTCGAAGCCTGCGATGACCCCGGTCTGGATGGCGTTGTAGACCTCGTTGTAGGCGATGGCCGACGGAGCCGCGCCCACGGCGTCAAACGTTTGCGCCTGGATCGGTGCGCCCATCACACGCATCCGGTGACCAGCAAGCTCTTCCATGCTGGTGATCGGCTCGGCGGAGGCCAGGTTACGAACACCGCCACCGTGATAGCCCACGATCACGATGCCCGCCGCTTCGCGCAGGTCCGCCTCCAGCGGGGCGAAGGCGTCAGAAGACAACACTGCGTCCCAGTGCTCCAGATCACGGAACAGGAACGGCATGTCCATCAACGGGATGCTCTCGGAGAACACCGCCATATTGGACGGGGCCAGGATTGTGTAGTCCACCGCGACGCCCTGGTTGAGGTAGGTCACATAGTCCGACTCGACCCCCAGTTCGCCGTTCAGGCGCAGATCAAACTCCACGTCGCCGTCATATTTCTCAGCAACCAGGCGTTCGAATTCACGCAAGGTTTTGGTGAAGGAATGGTCCTCGTCGAACATGCTCGCACCGCGCAGCGTCACGTCGGCTTGCGCCACCGAAACGCCCGCCAGCACGATTGCGGACGTGGCCAGAGCCTTGAGTGTGTAGTTGATCATCGAGTCCTCCCTGATCAGCTTTTTTCATTCTTTGTGTCGGCCTTTGGCGACCAACTGTTATCCCCAGAAAGCTTGCCCGCGCTGCCGCTTGGGTCCGTTCTTGATGACGCCAGCCGCAGTTGCGACTCTCTGGTTGATGTCTGGAATGAACACCCTAACTTGGATACTAGTCAACAGTTAATCTGAATGAAATCTCCAAATTCGGGAGCTTTTCATTGAGATCATTGAATAAATTTGGCGGCCTAGTAACCCAAACTGTCTTCTGTTACGCTAGTTGTCGGTCTGCCAAACTCGCAAACCATAGAAGGGCATTACACACGTCATGGCAGAAATTGGCACACTGGAGCGGACAACCGGCAGCGATCTGGTCTTTGAGCAACTCTTTGACCAGATTACGAAGCTAGAGCTTCTTCCCGGCACCAAGATTTCCGAGTCAGAGATCGCAAAGGCATTCGGCTATTCGCGGCAACCGGTGCGTGAAGCGTTCACGCGGCTGGCCGGGCTCAACCTCTTGTTAGTTCGCCCACAACGGGCGACGGTGGTCCGTCCATTTTCAAGAGAGTTGATCGCGAACGCCCGTTTCGTGCGTTCCGCCATCGAACTTGAGGTTGTGCGGGCAGCCTCCGCAGATCGCGACACGTCAGTTGATCCCATGCTCAAGGCGAACATGAAAGCGCAGACCGATGCGATTTCATCAAGTGAAGCAGACCGGTTCCACGAGTTGGACTACGAGTTTCACAGATTGCTCTGTCATTCCGCGAAGCAAGGGTTTGCGTTTGATCTGATTGCCGCCAACAAAGCGCAGGTTGATCGGCTCTGCATGCTGGCGCTCACCAGCAAGGAGGCAATGGAAGTCCTCTACAACGACCACAAACGCCTGCTTGAAGCGATTATGGGGGGCGACGCGACTAATGCTGACAAAACTTTGCGGCTGCACCTTAGTCGGCTCACGCCCACTATCGAGGCAATTTACACCACGCATCGCGCCTACTTTGACGAATAGTAGGCGGTGACCCGGAGCGGGCTTACATCCCCCAGCGCAACAAGGCAGTCTCAACACTCGAAGGGCTGTTTCGGACCCGCATTACAACATGCCGGTTCACCCCTACACTACGTGCAATCTCTGCGGCACTTAAACCCTGGGAAAACATTCCCGTGATCTGCTCAACTTGATCCCGGCTAAAGCTCGGTTTTCTCCCGAGGTATTTTTGTGGGTTCTGCTTAGCAGCATCGATGCCAGCCCGTTGGGCAAACTTTGTCGCCTCGGCCTGCGCCTGGGCGGTTGCTGCTAGAAACCCGATCAAGGCGTCTCGCACAGCCATCTGAACCGGATCGGTTGTGGAGCCGTCAAACTCCATCTGATTTATGACCGTCCTCACCTTCACGCCCATTCTAATGAACGTCCGCACAGTGTCGGTAACGTCCTGGTAGTCACGTCCAAGTCGATCTAGCCATCGAACTGTCAATTGGTCGCCACGCCTGAGCTTGTCGAAGAGCCGTTTGCCTTGAGGCCGCTCGCTTAGCTTATGCTGGACGCCGGACACTCCGGGGTCACACAGAACTTCATCGATGTCGAAACCAGCTTTACGAGCTTGTTCAACTTGGTGGTCAATGGACTGCTCGGCGGTAGAAGTCCTGCCGTAGAAGATGGATGTGATGACACTCTCCTATGTGATTAAAGGCCCTGTAATCTGAGTATTGGTAATTTGAGCAAATTGCCACCCTAGATTACCTTGGTAAGTATCAATTTCCGAGTCCGTGATCGGTCAACAACGGTATACCCTTGTTGACACAGAAGGCGTGCCCGCTGTTGACCGTGGACATGCTTTGAGTGCAACTTTTTGGGAATGCTTGACCCAGAAGCTCTCATATGACAATCGGCGAACTGCTGCGAAACGAACGCATCCGTCAGGGACGATTAGCGGTGGAGACTGCACGGTTAGCGGCGATCAATCCGGATAGCATCGCGAGCGTCGAGGGAGGCACAGCCACGCTCGCCACCATGGACAAGGTTCTAACGGCGCTACGATGCAGATTGACCTGGCCGCAGTTCCAACTCGGGCAATCCCTCGGAACCATGATCAGGGAAAGGCGGCTGCATCGGCAACTCACACAGCAGTCGTTGGCTGCCCGTGTCGGATGTTCATCACGAACAATCATCGCACTTGAGAACCAAAGCCGGGGACGAATGCTCACGCTTGACGCTGTGCTGGAGGAACTTCGGGTAAGACCAAAGGTCGTTCCCAAGAACAGACGAGCCGTTCCGACCCGCAGTTCACCCGGGCTTGATGTTGTTTACACGCCCCAGGAAATGGCCCGACGAGTAGTCGAGCACTTCGCGCCTAAAGGAACTATTCTGGAGCCCTGCAAAGGTGGCGGCAGTTTCCTGGACGCCTTCCCCGAGGGCTCAGACGCCAAATGGTGCGAGATCAGTGAAGGGCGAGACTTCTTCGACTGGGCTAAGCCGGTAGACTGGATCATCAGCAACCCGCCGTGGAGCGAGTTCCGTGCGTTCAACATTCACGCCATGGGCCTCGCTATCAACATCGTCTGGGTGATCCCACTTGTCCACTTTAGCGGCAAAGCACGGGTCCGCGACGTTCGCGACGCAGGGTTTGGACTGCGAGAACTCTTGATGTTGGAAACACCAATGGAGTGGCCCCAAGGTGGCTTCCAGATCGTGGCAGTTCATTTGAAGCGGGGCTACGATGGAAGGGCACGGGTGGGATGGTTGGGTCCATACGAGACGTAGAGTTCATACTCCACCAGAGGGTTCTGAATAGGTTTCAATGTGAGCCTTGTCTTGACTTCGGGAATCTAGAAGCGAAGGCTCCGCTGGGCCTATTCAAATCCAAAACAGTTCAACCGGTTTTTTCAAACGAAGGCAGTTCAACTCGTCTTTATGCGACGCGCTCACACAAAGAGTAGTTTTCACCTTTGTTCGATTCCGGAAGAGCGCTCATGTAGTGGTCGAGGGCATCGGTAAAGAACGCGCCCATTGTGTCGCCAGGTGTTGCCTGCACGATCTGTTTAACTTCCCTCAGCACACGGGGATCGATGTTGCGAATGGTTGTCCGATTGTAGGTCATTTGGGTCTGCCTCGTTGTTCACCCATATTTACCGAGAGCGGGCAAAACCCGAGTATGTCCGCCAAATTGTCTGACAGCGTAAATAGTGGAAAAGCTGGTTGGAGATGAAGATGGTCAGCAAAACAGTCCAAGAGCTTTCGCTTAGCTCCAAACACAAGCGCCAACTTCAACGAGCCCTTGAGCGAGAAAGCAATAAATTCGCGGAGTGCTACATCCTACCGGCGCTTGAGGCTTATCTCGATGGCTCCGCCAAGCATCTTCCGCATATCTTCAGAACCGCTGAAAGCAGTTTTCTTGAGAAACAAACTGATCGAATTCTAGACGACCATGACGACGACGTGCTTCTGGCTCAGCTTGCTGCCGGGCTGTTCACCAACCCTTTGGGGCTGGCAAAGGTCGATCAAGGCAAAAGGATACCCGGGCAGCATTCGGGAGGCACCCCTCCCTCGCAACGCATTGCCAATGACGGCTGGTGGGTTCTTACCTTCGAAGTCGATGCTGAGAGCCAAGCGGAACTCGAAGCTCAGTTGGACTGGTTTTCTGGGAAACCTGAGAACTGTGAATTTGGTTCAGTTCACGAGCACTTCTCACGGTATGCTGACTACCGTGGGTATTGTGCAGTTTTCAGCGGAAACAAGAGCCTCCACATCCACACGCTCTGGAGCATTGAGCACTTAGACAAGGCACAATGGAGTGCAAAGACGCGCCACCACCCGGAACTCTACCAAGGAGATGTGATACCGGCTGCGCTCGGACCGCTGCATAGGCATCTTTGGGCCGAGGCCGCCAAAGTTATCAACGCTGCTTTGGGCACAACGCTTGTGTTTGACGCTCGCCTTAGCAGCTACGTTCAGAAGCGTCGTATGCCTAACGGAACTCGCTACTACCAAGGCGAACCAAACCTGCATGGCTTCAAAACAGGCGACAGCTTCCCTCAAATCGTCGTTCAGGAACACGTCTCACGCCGAGCATTTCCTAGGGCTTCCGTAAGAACGTTCGCGACCGTCGAAGCAGCGAATGAGCTTTACAAAGCAACACCAAAGGGCCGAAGCAAGCCAAGCAATTCCAGGATTGCGAAAGACGGCGAGCCAGAGTTGCTTGCTAGCCTGGCAGACTACCTTCGTGGTGCGTGGGGCGAGTATCCGAAGCCAGTTTCGTTATCCTACAACGGGGAGCACAACGAAGTTTTCTTCAAGAACGACGCGGCTGATACTCACCCGAATTCCTACATGCGTGGTGATTACAGGCGCTTGCTCCCCGCAGGTCGTGGAGCACCAAAATCGGCGCTCTTCCTGCCCGGTGATCTAACACTCGATGAGACCCTGCAACTGATCGTGCCCGAGGACTCCAATGTTCAGGTTGAACGAGGCTTCGACTTCCGCCACCGGCTAAGGGGGCCTGTAGGTCGGTTTATGACGCGGGCGTCCAATACCAAAACAACCCAGGCTCGTGCCCGGCAGGTGTTTAGAGAGTCAGTCTGGAAGGATGGATTGTCATTTGTGCAGGCACCCGAGGGTAGCGGCAAAACACATGCACTGTTCGAATGGACCCCAGATGAACGTAGGGACGAAGACGCTGCCCGTTATGATTCTGCTAGAATGGCTGGGGTCGAGCCCGCGTGGGTGAGAGGCTTGCTGGTCTACACTTTTGCTGATTATGCGGCGATCAAAGATAAGCGCGTTGAACTCGACGACATCGCCGAGAAACCGAACTCCGCCGTGGTTCTGAGGTCCGTCTCCGACCTTTACTCCGCAGCCTGCGCGGACTTGGGGATCACCCAAAGAATTTCTACGGAAGAGGCCGGTCGGCGTGGATATCGATGTCGCCTCGAAGCCGTGATGCATCTCCAGCCCGACGTTTATGCGAAGATGAGAGTATACCGCGATGATGCGTGGCGGCTTCCAAGCACGGGTGCAGTGGCCTTTAATCCCAATGCAACAGTCTTTATGGTTCACGCACTATTCCAGAACTGGGACACATCCTTTTTTAATCGAGCGTTCCTTCACCCAGAGTTCTCGGACGCATTCGATCCAGATACGGTCCAGATATATCGCAACCAAATGGCTCCGTGGCGCTGTGTCTACGATGAAGTTACTGCCAACGACTTGATCGATGTTGTTAAGGAATGGCAGGTCGTATTTGCCCAGAAAGTGGCCAGCCGTGTAAGGGCCGATACCGGCAAGGAATGGACGGAGGCACCCCTAGCGGGTCGTGTTGCGGCTTTCGACGCTGAAGTATCCGCCCAGTCTCGGGCCGGATCGGTCGATTTTGAATCCGTTGACGGCTTGATCCGATCTAATCCAGGCCAGCAACATCGAGTTGTCCTGAACACGGACGTATTCCACTTTGGTAAAGGTTCTGCCGACAAAAATATCTACAATGGCTGCCACGGCGAAGCCTATTTCTGTATCCCCCGTCGGTGGTTAACAAAGCGGCAGTGCCCCATGGTGGTGATAACTGCCGAAGACCTACCACGTCTTGTGATGGAGCATCTCAAACGAAGTGAAGCAACGATGTCCGGCACAAGGATCATCAACCTGTCGGTGGCTCCATACCTTAGCCAAGACATCGTTCCGCTGATGTTTACTGAGGAATCAAGGAGCCCCCGGGGTCCTGATCCATACTCCGACGAGAAGCCGAATGTGGTCACGCTGGCAGATGATCTCCTGCGGAACGCCGGATTCGACTTTGTGATCAGCAACCACCTTCAAGGAATTGACCCATCATTCGATCAACAGACCAGTTCCCATGCCGGTGTAAGAGGACGGAACGATCTCGCAGGACAACGGATTGGCACTATCGTGACATACCCGTCGGTGGAGCAGTTTGCCGGTCTGATTGCTTTGGGCACCTATATCGACCTGCCTTCGGTCGTGAAGGTCGCGTATCGAGATATGATCTACCAGGACCTTGGCAGAAACCTCGGCTTCAGACGCAAAACCGGCCAAAGTATCGAGGACCACTGCGTATTCATTAAGGATGATCTGTTTCGCGATCTGGGTCGCTTAAACGCCATTGATCCCGACCGGCCAAGCCAGAACATTCCTGGTGCGGCCTATGATCGATATCAGTTCCAACTTGTATAGTTTTGCTTTCCAGGGGTGACCATGATCGGTTCTGAGCGCCTTCGGCGCATCAGACCCGATGACGGTCCCGTTGTCCCGCTTCGCGGTGGACGGGTAATTGGCTTCGCCAATTAACAAATCGGTTTAGGGGAACGAACTGGCCTCACTAATAGAACTACATTAGCGACCTCAGTTCGTCCCCCCCCCTGTCGGTAACTGCTTGGCCGGAGCAAATACCTCATCTGACGGAGATATGCGCGTTAGCCCGTAGTCGTCCGTGCAAACCTATGCCGGGCAAACAACTAGATGGGTAAATACCTAGAGTGAGGGGACGGTGGTAGCGCAATGCCAAAAGAACCCATTCTCCTGCGTCCGGCTTTCAATGTGCGAGCAAAAGGACAACCTACGAAAGGGAACAGAATTGATCGAACTTCTTGAAAAACGATCCACACAATCAGCCTCAAACGCCCTTCCAACCGGCTTTACCTATCTCGTTACATATCTGCCCGAGGGAATTGATCGAGAAGAACTCATTGGTGACTGGCTCAAGCACCGGTGGTCAGGAAACGACTTTGGCCAGACGATGTGGGTCATCACGATCTGGGACCTTGCCACAAGCCACATACAGTATGCTGCTCGGGCACTCTATGCGAACACCGCCACTGGAGTGAAGCGGTTAGCCATCCACCCCTTAGAGCAGTATGATCATTTGGAGCTTGAACGTTTCATGGATGGACTAGCCACGGCTTTAGCTCAGGTAGGGATCGCTGAACCAGGGCCCCATGCATAGAGTGCACGTCTTCTCAACGGTCGGCGAGGCAGGACCCATCCAACCAATAGATAGCCACTGATATCCAAAAGTTGCTGGGCTTGAATTGTCCAAGCATGGTCATTCGCCCCGTTTGGACCTTGCTCGACAGCCCAGCTTCACCGTTGGGGTCACCGACAGCCGACAACACCGTGAACCCCAACGTTGATCGATTGGAGCTATAGAAGCTTGCCATCTTGCCGCTCCAATACGTCTCGGGCTTCCGCCTCCATCGTTTCCACCAAGGTCGTATTGTCAGCACGCCACTGTAGGTAGCCCGCATACCCCATGTCGTTGGCTTCGCGGCGCTCAGCCGGGCTCATCGCCGGGTAGTCTTCCACTTCGACGCCGGGGACGAACGACGCCTTCACCTCCTCGAAGGTCTGGTTGCAGAACGTCAGTTCAGCGTGGGTCAGCATCCGCTGGTCGGCGGCTTCGGAGCAGACGAAGAACGTGGCGATGAGGGTCAGAACTTCTGGGGTCATTGGGTCTCCTTTGCGATTTTGTATTCAGGCTTCATCTTTGATCGGGAACTGAGCGTTGCGACGTTGGTGGGCTTTGGCAGCCGCTACTTCGCATTCCCGCCCGCATCTCTTGTGGGGATCGAGGGTGTCCGGCTCTGCGTCACGTCACCATCAAGGTTATCTTCGCCTCGATGATCGTCTCTCTGAGTATCCGACACGCCAACAAGGTCGTTGGGAGAGACCTGCCCACCGGTTGCTTCGTGGATTTTCGCCATCAGAGCTTTGCGAGGAACCTGGCCGTTGGCGATCCGACAGATGGTGGCCCCAGTGGTTCCAACCATCGCGCCGAACTCGGACATCTGAAGTCCGTTCTTCTTCAAGAACTCTTTTAGCTGCATTAGTAAACTTATACGTAGAAAGTAGTGATTCGTCGAATCTTTATTACGATGTGAGTAATATTTCGGGTGGAATCCGATTACGAGAGTCGTAGTCTGAGGGTATGAATGAGGCTTCGCGCAACAAGCAGATCGCTGAACAACTCAAACGAGCCCGTAAAGAAGCGGGCTTGTCTGCGGCTCAAGTTGCGAAGCACCTCAAGTTCTCCACCGTCTCATTGTTCCGGATGGAGGACGGCCAGTCGGCGATGTCGGTGGAACGACTTGAGACCCTGGCCAAGCTCTATGGGATCACACCGTCGAGCCTGTTGGATGGTCGGTTCGTAAGGATGCCAACTTCCATTGATCTTGATCGAATGAAGGCTGTGGTGACCCTGATCCAATCAGTGATCGCTTCTTTGGATGCTAGGCCCTCACCCGAGAAGGTCGGCGAGGTGACCGCGATGATCTACCAGGCCGAGATTGATCGGCTGCTATCCGAGACTGACGGATCGATGGACTTTGATCCTGACCATCACCGAAAAACGGTAGAACTGATCTTTCGCAGCTAAACCAGGTGCATATTTCCTGCCCTAGGTAATGAAGACGATCTCGCCAATGTCGAACCGTCCACGAGGAAGTATGCGGTTCAGGCTGCCTTCATATTCAGCCCTAACCCAAGTGCCATCGTCTCGGTAAGACCAGAAGACATTCCGATACTCCCGGTGCTGCACTCGGATTTTTTCAAGGTTATTGTCTGACTGTAAGCGACCCGTTGAGCCATCGTCCTTGATCTCGATCAGCGCAATCTCATCACGGGATGTGCGACCCGAAACGCCAACCACGAAGTCCGGGAAGAAGCGTTTTCCTGATGGCAGCAGTAGCCGCGTTGCCCAGGTTTCGTTCTCGGGATTTCTGATCCACCACTTCACAGTGCCAGTGTTGTCCTGGTCCAGAAGTTCAGCAAACGCCCGTTCCTCACCGTTCATGCGGTGAACCGGATACACGCCATAGGCGCTTCGGTTTGCTGGTGGCAGCCCTTCAGGCCCAAAGAACTGGAGCGGGATCGCCTCCCCATCATCAAGCCGGGTGTTCTTGGCATTCGCATCCTTGATCGCATCGCGGAGCGCATCCGGGCGCATCATCCCGGCAAGATCAATAGCTCTGCGGAGGTCCGTTTCTGTCGCATCAGCCCCTTCGCTATCAACGATCCGACGAAGCTCTCTCACCATCGCCTTCTTCAATGATCGGGTGTCTAGGGTGTCATTGAACTCGAACGCCGCCTGTGCCCGCTCCGCGATTTTGGCGTTTGACAAACGAACTCCGAAATCGATGCTGCCCTGCTCCTCCGTAGCGATCTGCTGAAACAAGTCCTCGAAAGACAGATGCGCCATGGTCTTTCGGCGCTGGAGAAACCGAAAGGCATCGGAGCGTTTACAAAAAGCCCGGGCAATGTCGTCGATCATCGCGTTGATGGTGGTCGGGTCCGGGGCCATCTCCCGCCATAACGCCTTCGGTAGGGATAGGTCTGTTCGCAACGGATAGGGCTTGAACCCAGGCGCAGCAGTCTTGGCCGCAGGAGCATGTGCCTCCGGCAATCCCGTGAAAAGCGGCCTCTCCACAGCGAAGGCATAGCTTTCACCCTTCTGGATCGCCGCGTCCTTTACCTCGTCCGACATGTCTTTGACCGAGGTGTGAACGATGCCTTTTGCAAGCAAAGCATCTAGGCGGGTCTGACGCTCCTCTGCATCTTTGGGCTTTGCTGGAACGAACGTCGCGGCAGGGTCATCGGCTTGGGCTGGCTCTGTGGGGACGACATCCACAAAATCGAAGTGGTCGGTAATCAGTGCGATGCTTTCTGACACCGCTTTGATCTCGTCTACGGCGGCTTGAAGCCCGACCTGCATCGACGGGTCGCTCAGGAACACATACCCGTTGTCCAAAAGCGCATCCTTCCGATGCGACGGTCGAACCTTCGGGTGAACTCGCATGATGCGGCCCACGATCTGGAGGCCGAAATCCTTCCCACGGTTGGGCCTCACCGATACCAAGGTCCAGGCACGGGGCGCATCAAAGCCCGTGGCCACCGCCACCTTGAAGATGAGCACCTCAACGTCCGGGTCATAGGCCAACGTGTGAAATTCCGGATCGGGCTGGCCGGAGGTGTGTTCCCGGATCGCCTCAGGAGGCACGCCGACCTCGACCAACTTTTCCCGCACCCGCACAACCGGGTCCTCCGCACCCTTTTCCTGATCTTCGACCTGCACGAGCATCAAAGGCGTAAGAGCAAGGCCACGTTCATCCAGCCGGTCTCGGACAGTCTGATGTTGCGTCCAGGCGGCAGTCAGAGTGGCCGTCTCGTGATCCACGAGCCCTGCGAACTCCGCATCGAACTTGATCACCCCAAGCCTGAGCCCGACCTTGTTCAGCCCCGCGTCAACGACATCACCACGCGGGACGACGACCCGGCTCGCAATCTCGATCCCAGCCTTCTTCTCAAACGTCGCCAGCTTTTCATCGTTGGGCGTGGCGGTGGCGAGCAGCGTGAAATCGGGCCGCAAGACATCGAGGAAGAACGCCGCCGCAGCCTTAGCGTCCTTGCCAAAGTTGATGTGCGCCTCGTCGATCACCACGCCGATGAAGAACCCGTTCGACCGCCATTCCGCGATCAGGTCATCGAGCGACATCACATCCTCGGACGTTCGCCGGACTTTCTTGCCTTCCTTCTTCGTGGCAACGACAGCCGCCCAGGTCTGGACAAACACATCACCGTCATGGGTCCCGGCGGCTTCCCGGTCCGTGCTGATATCCCGTAGCCTCAGCCCACTGGCCTGCTCGCTCAAAGCCTCCCGGGTCTGAGCGATCAGCCCGGCGAACGGTGCGAACCAGAGCCACACCGTGGGGCGATCCAGGCTGCCCTTCAGCCCTTCCAGCACACGGGCTAGCACCAGGGTCTTTCCCGAGCCTGTGGGGCTTTGCAGTAGCGTCACGCCGCTCTTGAGCGACACTTGGAGGCGATCCGCCGCGTTCTGTTCATGCAGGCGGGCCACCTTCTGCACCACGCCAGTGAGCGCCTCGACCGCATTCTGCTGATACCGGGCGAGGCCGTGTCGCTGGGCTGTCATGCCCGAAACGCCCGCACCAGGGTTTCTCGCACCGGCGCGACATGGATATGCATACCGTCCATAGCCGTGGTGATCTGACCGGGGGCCCAGGCATAGACGTGGATATTCTGCATCTGTCTGGGCCGAAGCCAATCGAGCAGCGCGGGTTCAAACCGATCCACAAGCACCAGCGTCGCGTCCTCACCCTCATGGATGTTCCACGGCTGATCGGCGTCATAGAGCGTCAACGGAAGCCCGTGAAACGCCTCCAAAGCCGCCCAGGCATCGGCAGGTTCAAGATCGTAATCGATGTCCTCGAAGTCGATCTGATGGGTGGTTAGGTAAGCAAACCCGGCGGCGAGGTCCGCATATTTCTTGTCATCCGACGCATTGAGCCGCCGCACCCGCTCCGCCGTCACATCCCGACAGAGGTTCTTGCCCCGCTCATCCTCCGTCGCCTCGGTCGAAGAGACCATGACAAACCGCCGATCCCCGCCGTCCTCGGCATTGAGTTCCATAACGGCTTGGGCGGTGGTGGCGGAGCCAGCGAAGAAGTCGAGGACGATATCGCTCGGGGCAGTTGATTGGCGGACCAGTTCGCGGATGAGGGAGACGGGCTTGGCGTAGTTGAACGCCTTAGACCCAAACACACTTCGGACGGCCTTGGAACCTTCGTCATTTGTTCCAGAGATAATCGTGTTCTCGTCCTCGGCTACGGTTGGGGCATCACTATTCGTAACGATCCAAGACGAAAGTGGCTGGGTTGGATTTCGAAGGTCTTTTTTGAACCGTTTGAAACGGGCCGCACCAAAAGCAACTCTTTTTCCAACCCAGAACTCCAAGTCGGGGAGTTCCTTCGTGATTAGAGGTGTCCCACTTCGCATCGGAACTTCTCTTGCGTCAATTGCGGCATGTAATTCCTCAAGGGTCTCCCAAACCTCTACTCGCTGATCGTCCGGAAACCAAATTCGATCTTCCTCTATCATTTGCTCAATTGGAGCCGTTTGGAGTCGCTGGCCCGGCTTAAGGTTCTTACGCGAGGCGTATACCCAGACACGATCAGGATTTGGCGGATACCAGGTATCAGTTTTTGGATCATGTATTGGATAAAAGAGATTTGGGCGTTCGTGTCGGTCAAAACCCAAAGTCAAGTTGTCTTTCGTCCAATCGCCGTCAGGGTGATTGTCAGGATTGGAGTAGTGCGCAAACGATTTCTCGGTTCCCGAAAACCGGAAGCCTTCGTTGCCGTATACTAGAATGTGCTCGTGATCGACACTCAAGAAACTACCTTGGTCAGCATTTGAACCTTGGCGAGTTCGCCAGGGCAGTGATCCGAGCCGCATCCCCGGCAACGCCTGATCCATCATCAGTTCAAGCAACGCCCGCTGGTCATCATTGATCGAAACGAGGATGACCCCATCGTCCGACAACAAGTCCCGTGCGAGCGTCAAGCGGCGGAACAAAAATTCCAACCAGGTAGACTGACGGAACCGGTCATCGGCGCTCATATACCTGTCGTTGTAGACCCAATCCTTGTTCCCGGTATTGTAGGGCGGGTCGATGTAGATGCACTTCACCCGGCCCCGGTGTGTCATCCTCAACCAGCGGAGAGCATCGTAGTTATCCCCTTCGATGATCAGGTTGTCCCATGGAGCGGGCTTGTCGCTGAGGGCCGCGTCGATCCGGGCGACCACGAAGTCATGGTCGATGGCCTTATCCGCCGCGATTTCATCGCGTTCCCAGACCAACCCCAGCTTCCGCTCCCGGTCGCGCTTCTCCAGAAGCTCGATAAGCCGCTCCCGGCTCAGATCATCATACTTCCCAGACATATCCGCCCTGTTCTTTTCCAGCAGCCTAAACAGAAAGAGCCGCAGAAAACAGTGGCACTAGCAACATGTTAGAGGGGTCTCTCTCCGTCCTCGATTGAAGAATGGTCGGTAATTTCCAACCGAATTGTGCGCCTCGGGCGGAAACTTTGGTTTTAGGACTTGAAACCAACCCCACATGCTTGGACTTTAGAACCATACGGAGACGTTCCATTTGCTTAGGCCACCGGCTGGAGCCGCGATACGTCCAACCAGCAAACTGCAACGGTGATTAAGGAGTCATCGGGTTGGTCGTGTGCGCTCTTATCGGTGTCAGGGGTGGAGAACCTGAACCCTTATCGAGGGTTTCAACTTGGAAACGCATACTCCCACTAAAAGTCATGACGCTTGCGTCAGAACATCGCTCACCGAAGACGGTAAGCTAAACTCCATATCAAAGGAATTGATCCGCATCCTGGCCAAGCAGGCCGCCATCGACGATGCTCGTCGGCAGGACGCCAAGGGCGAAGGAGTCGTTCAATGAACCGTTGTGCAATTTACGCCCGCTATTCCACCGACATGCAAAGCGAGGCGTCATTAGACGACCAAGTGCGCGAGTGCCGTGAGCTTGCCCAGCGTCAGGGCTGGGAGGTGGTGGGGGTCTACACCGACGCCGCCATCAGCGGAGGTTCAGACCAGCGCCCTGAGTATCAACAGATGCTTGAAGATGCCGCTCGTGGTCGTTTCGAATTCGTGGTCGCTGAGGCTTTGGATCGGATATCCCGCCGCCTCTCGGACTCCGCAAAGGTCTTTGATCAGCTTTCATTCCACGGTGTTCGTATCTTCACGAAGAACGAGCAAGAGATCACAAAAATGCACGTGGCGTTGGTTGGGCTGATGGCAGACCAATTTATTGCAGACCTTCGCGAAAAGACCAAGCGTGGCCAGCGCGGGCGAGTCCTTCAAGGCAAGACTGCTGGTGGGCTAGGATACGGATACAGTGTCGGCGATGTAGGTGAGCGAGTCATTGTTGAGGAAGAGGCTGAGATTGTCCGGCGAGTGCTGCATGAATATGCCTCCGGCCTCAGCCCGCGAGAAATCGCAAAGCGGCTTAACGAGGAAGGCATATCCGGTCCACGAGGTCACACGTGGAAGGACACCACACTCCGTGGCCAACGTGCTCGGGGCACCGGGCTGCTCAACAACCGCGCTTACATCGGGCAGTTGGTTTATGGGCGCACGCAATACAAAACCGATCCCGTTACCCGGAAGAGGGTAGCCATCCCGAAGCCCGAAGAGGAGTGGGAGATCGTCGAGGTCCCTTCGCTGCGGATTGTCGATGACGAGCTTTGGGAAGCAGTAAAGAAATGGCAGACTGACGTTGAAACGGTGATGCCCAGAGATGGTGACGGAAACGCACTCAACCGAGCCCACCGGAAGAAGCATATCTTCTCCGGACTGCTGAAATGCGGTTGCTGTGGCGGGCCAATGGCCATCGTAGCGAAGGACCGATACGGCTGTTCAAATTATCGCGGCTCTCGCACTTGCAAGAACTCTCGCACGATTAGGCGAGAAGAGGTTGAAAACCGCGTTCTTGCCGGTTTGAAGACCTATCTCCTGGACCAAAACCTCGTAGATGAGTTCTTGGTGGCATACCAAGAAGAGCTAAATGCGGCGCGAGCACAGTCGCAACGTTTGCATAAGCAGCGCCAAAAACGGCTGGGCGAACTTACCCTCAAGATCGACCGTCTCTTGGACGCCATCGAAGACGGCACGGATACGCCATCAAGCAATCAGCGTTTGAAGGACTTGGACACAGAGCGTGAACAGCTACTCACCGAATGCCAGGACGCGGATGACGATGTGATCCCGCTACCGACAATGGGTCGCCTCTACGCGGACCGCGTGAACATGATGATGGATGGGTTAACGGACACGGTGCTCAGGCAACAAGCCATCGAACTGCTTCACTCAATGATAGATCATATCACCGTAACGCCACTTCCAGACGGGTTTGACATCGAGTTGCATGGCGAACTGGGGGCTATCCTCGATCTCATTGACCAGAAAAGCAAAAGCCCCGGCACATCTGTGTCGGGGCATTCGCATTCAGTGGTTGCGGGGGCCCGCACACACCGAGACATACCCCAAAATGAAAGAAGCCCAGACCGATTAGGGTCTGGGCGTTCTCTGTCGGTGGTTGCGGGAGTAGGATTTGAACCTACGACCTTCAGGTTATGAGCCTGACGAGCTACCGGGCTGCTCCATCCCGCGCCAAGTGGAGCGTAGGTATGCTGAGCGTTTGCGAGTCGCAACCCCTAAGCGCCCGTGATGTGCAGGTTTTTTGCCTGGGCTTTGTCCCCCTCACCCCCCGGCCCCCTCTTCCGCGGGAGAGGGGGAGCATGTGGCGCGAGAGGTTTGGACGTTGGAGCCATTAGGCCTTATCCGCGCGGGGTCGCATGGCAACGGTCCCGCGGATGCGGGGTTTGCCGCGGCGGTAGTAATCGTCGAGCCCGTCACGCTGCGCGAGGGGCAGTTTGGTCCAGTCGACCCACTGCGTCTGATACCCCGTGATGTCGCCCACAATGTCGACGAAGGGGCGCGACGTCGTGCCCACAAGCTCCACTTTGGCGCCGTCACGGCGGGGGATGCTGTTGAGCGGGTGGGACGTGTCGTTTTTGAGAAACCGCACCATCCCGCCCCGCGCCCGGGCCAAAAATTCGCTATCAATGATGATCAGCTTGGGCTTGAGCGCTTGGACCAGCAGCAGCAGGCGGTAGTGTTCGGTGATGTGATAAAAGATGCCGTAGATGGTGATGACATCGAATGTCTCCCCCGCGGCTTTGAGCGCTTCGAGCTCCTCAAAGATGTCGTTCTGGCGAAGCGTTACTTTGGCTTTATCGGCATCGTCGGGATAGGCCGAAAACTCCGCCATGGTTTCTGCCCGGCCCTCGATCCCTAGGACCGATGTCGCCCCGGTCGCGGCGAGTGCATAGCACCAGCGCCCGTCATGGCTGGCGAGGTCGAGCACGCGCGCGCCTGCGATGTCGTCTGCGAACGGGCCGATGATGTGGTCGTAGCGGCGGCGGAGCCGGTTACAGGCGGCGGGGTCATCTGCGTATCGCGGCAGGGCCGTGATCACGTCCATCGGGTGGGGCATTATGGGGTGTCCTCAAGCGGCACGATCTTAACGGGCATACCCTTGCGATGGGTGATCTGCCACAGGCCGGGCGCCGCCATGGCGCGAAACGCGTCATAGCCAAAGGTTTTGTCCCGTCCCGAAATGAGCGCGGCCAATAGGCCAGGCGCGAGCACCATGAGCGGCGCCACAACCGGGCGGCGCGAGATCGCGCGCACGGCGGTCTTGAGCCGCGCTTGGGCGGCGTTAAACGTCTCCGCCCCTGGGCGGGCTTTGCCGCGCTGGGTGAACCGCAGCGCGATATAGGGATCGTCCGGAGCATTACCCTGGAGCGACAGCCGGTGGTCGCGCAGGTCCGGGAGCGTCGTGACCGGCAGGCCCGCCTGAGCCGCAAAGGGGGCGACGGTGGCCTGGGCCTGCGGCTCCGCACTGGCAAAGATCGCTTCGATGCCGAGCGATGCCAAGCGCGGAACCAGCGTCGCGGCGGCCTCCGCGTCCTCGGCAGAGGTCAGGGCGTAGATCGTGTCGGAGTTGAGGGGCGTTAGGGCAAACATATGCGATGATGTCGGGCCATGGTCGCGCCTGTCTAGCCCTAGACCTGGCAGCCGGGGCAGAAATACAGCGTACGTGCGGCGTGTTTGACCTTTTCAATGGGAGTTTCGCAGCGCGGACAGGTGTCCTGGGCAAAGATATTGGTGCGCTCGGCGATCACCTCCCCCGCTTGGGGCAGCGCGACGTTGGTGATGATGGCGTTATGAGTGACCCCGATTTGGAGCAGCGCGCGCATCTCGTCCCACAGCTGGCGCAGCTCGGGCTCGGTCATGTCAACGCCGCGACGGCGGGGGTGGATGCGGCGGAGCCAAAGGATTTCGGCCCGGTAGATGTTGCCGATGCCCGAGATCACCTTTTGATCCATAAGGAGCGTGGCGATGGGCGCGCGGCTTTTGAGGATACGCGCGATCGCGCGGTCGGGGTCGGGCGGATCGGCCAACAGGTCGGGCCCGTAGCGCAGAGGAAAGGCCGCGACTTCCTCCGCGGTTAGGATTTCGCAGGTGTTCGGGCCGATGATATCGAGCGCCCCTGCGGCGACCTCCATCCGCAGGCGCACCACATCGCGGGGCGGGTCGACGGGTTGAGCGTGCCGCGTGAAGTAGCCGCCGAGGCCCAGGTGGATGTGAACGCTGAGCCCGTGCTCAAAGTGGTAGAACAGGTGCTTGCCCACGGCCCCCGTGCCTGTGCAGTGCTGGCCATCGATTGCGGCAGCACCGTCGGCAAAGCGGCCCTGGGGTGACAGCGCTGCGACACGCTGCCCGCGCAGCAAGGCGGCGTGATCGCGCGCAGCGCGGTGGATCGTATGCCCCTCGGGCACGGGGTTTTAAAAGGAACGCGCGCGCAGGGGGCTGCGCGCACGATATGTTGTCACTGTCATGCAGGACTAGGTAGCGCGGGACGCTGTGTTAGACAGCCCGCCGGCGACGCCGCGCGACGACAAGCGCGCCGAGCCCACCGCCAAGGAGCAATACGCTCGCAGGGAGCGGCACGGCAGCCGGACTGTCCGGCAGAAGCTGCGTGTCCCCGACATAGGCGATTTCGGCGCTGAAGAAGTTTTCTGCACCGCTGGCGGACCCGCCATTCCACACCCAAAAGGCATCGTCGGAAATCTCATCATCCGCGCGCCAGCCCCAAAGATGGCCACCGTGGGGAGCGACATTGTTGGTCGCAACGTAGTTTTCCCAGCCAGTCTGGCTCACCCGCAGGGCGCTATCCCCGGTCAGGAGCGTTTGGCTGCCATTGGCGAACTCAAAGTCTGTCGAAGACAGGGTGAATTCGCCCAACAGACCCGCGAGCGGCGGGCCCACATCGTAGACATAGACATGGAGATAGTTTGTGACACCCGGGGTCAGCGCAATCGCATGGGACCCCATAATGCTCCAATTTATGCCAGACCCGAATTCCGTCCCTGCCGTACCGTCATCGGTCGACATGTAGATGGTGTATTCGTTGTCCCCTTGGAGATTTGCCGAAAGTGTCGTGGCTGTCGCAGAACTCGCGACGAACAGAGCTGCACAGGCAGCCATAAAGAACCGTAACATGTTAACCTCACTTGCGCTCTTGCTTGGTTGCGCTGCACCATCACTTAGTCCCGTGACCTTAACGTCACAAGACCGGCGCCAGAAAATGGCGGCGATAGAGGGCCGACGCAACGTCACTTTGCGCAACTGTGGTGCACAGATGGCACGCAGTGGGCGAAACAAGGGCGTGAGAGGGCAGAGCGAGCGGCGGATATGCTGCACACGCAGCATGTCGAATCATTGCGCGAACGGCGCGGCGCCTCCTATCAATAGGATAAGCGGACCAAAAAACCGCATCATTTAGGGAGGACTACAGATGAACGTACGCCCAGATAGTACATTTTACCCATCGCCCAAAGACGCCATGGAGGCCCCGGCAGAGACGCTCGCCTTTACGCTGATGCTGTCGCCAGACTTCTCGCAGCCCGATGGTTTGGCCATCGTGAATGTCGACCCCACGAGCGCGGATTACGGCAAGATCGTTCATCAGGTGATCGTGCCCCATAAGGGCGACGAGTTTCATCATTTCGGATGGAATGCGTGTTCCTCCGCGCTGTCGCCGCTCACCGGGCACGCCTTTGTCGAACGCCGCTACCTGATCGTGCCGGGCATCCGGTCCTCGCGCATCTATATCTTTGACGTCAAAGAGCCGCTGAAGGCGAAGATTCACAAGATCATAGAGCCTGAGGAAGTGTTCGCCAAAACCGGCTATTCCCGCCCCCACACGATCCATTGCGGGCCCGAGGGCATCTATGTCTCCACCCTCGGCGGCGCGGGCGAGGACGGGACCGATGGCCCTCCCGGAATCTTTATCCTCGATTGCGAGACGTTCGACATCATCGGCCGCTACGAGATCGAGCGCGGCGTGCAGGACAAGCACTATGATTTCTGGTGGAACCTGCCGCGCGACTACATGGTGAGCTCTGAATGGGGCCTGCCGCCGCAGTTCGAAAACGGCGTCGTGGCCGAGGACCTGCTGTCGAACAAGTACGGCCACAAGATCCACTTCTGGGACCTGCGCGGGCGCAAAGTCACGCAGACCATCGATCTGGGCGAAAACTACCAAATGGCGCTGGAGATCCGCCCCGCCCATGACCCGATCAAAAAGCACGGCTTTGTGGGCGTGGTGGTCGATACCACGAACCTTGAGGGCGCGATCTTTACCTGGTGGCAAAACGATGACGGCACGTTCGAGGCCAAGAAAACGATCACCATTCCGCCGCAGCCCGCCGATGCCGATGACCTGCCGGACCTGCTGAAGGGCTTCGGCGCCGTCCCCGCGCTCGTCACCGATATCGACCTGAGCATGGACGACAAATACCTCTACGTCGCGTGCTGGGGTCAGGGGGAGATGCACCAGTACGACGTCTCCGACCCCATGAACCCAGTGCTCGCAGGTAAGGTCGAAATTGGCGGCATCGTCAAAAAGACCAAGCACCCCAACGGGCAGGAGTTCGGCTACGGGCCCCAGATGGTGGAGATCAGCCGCGACGGGAAGCGGGTCTACTGGACGAACTCGCTCTATTCCACGTGGGACGACCAGTTCTACCCGGGCGAACGCGGCGCGGCGATGGTCATGGCCAAGGTCGAAGACGGCTCCTTCGCGCTCGATCCCGATTTCTGGGTCGAATTCCCCGAAGGCTACCGATCGCACCAGATCCGGCTGGAAGGCGGGGACTGCTCGACCGACAGCTTCTGCTACCCATCCGTCTGACGCGGGCGTTTAAGTGGAACTTCTCGGCACAACGGCGGGCCTCTGGCTCGCCGTTGTTATCTCCGGCCTGTATCACGGGCTGAACCCCGGTATGGGCTGGCCGCTCGCTGTGTCTGCCGCGCTGTTTGAGGGGCGGCGGGAGGCGCTTTGGCGCGCGCTGGGGATGCTTGGCGTGGGGCATTTCCTCGCCATGGTAGGGATTTTGCTGCCCTTTGCCGTGATGTTCATGCTAGTGGAGTATCAGCGCGAGATTCAGATCGGCGCGGCCTGCGTAGTGATCTGCATGGGGGTCTTCCTCCTGATCTACCGCAAACACCCGCGCTTTTTGTCCCGTGTGCGCCCCTCGCAGCTGGCGCTTTGGTCATTTCTCGTGGCCATGGCCCACGGGGCGGGGCTGATGCTGGTGCCGATCTTCCTGGGCCTTTGCGGCCTCGACGAGCTCGACATGGGGCACCGCGCGGCGCTGTCGCTGATGGGCGCCAATGCAGGAATGGCGTTCCTCGTGGGACTTTTGCACACGGGCGCCATGATCGGATCGGGCGGCGTGCTAGCCTGGGCGGTTCACCGCTACCTTGGCCTCAACGCCTTGCGTCGCACCTGGTTTAACCTGGATATCATCTGGGCGCTCAGCTTGATCGGCGTGGGCGCGCTCGGGCTCTGGGCTGGGCTGACGCTCAACCCCTAGTCAAAGGCCTTGCGCCAATACATGCCCGTCCAGTCGATCTTTGTCAGCGGCTCCGTGATGCCGTGCTTTTCGCGGTATTCACCAATCGCCTGTCGGCACTGCGCAATCGCGCCGTAATCGTCGACGATCAGATACCCACCAGGCGAAAGCTTGGGGTAGAGCGCCTCAATGGCCTGGATCGTGGATTCATACATATCCCCATCCAGACGCACGATCGCGAACTGATCCGCCTCCAGCGTTGGCAGCGTGTCCTTGAACCAGCCTTTGACGAAAACAACGTTGTCATCCAACAGGTTGTAGGTCTCGAAATTCTTTCTAACCTTCTCCTCAGAGATGCCGAGCTGCTCCTTAAAGAGGTAGAGCTTGTCGCCCTCATCCTGCGGAAAGTTTTCAAGATCGGGGGGCGGGAGCCCTTCGAAACTGTCCGCGAGATAAACCTTACGGTCCGCACCGCCTGCCAGGTTCGACACGCCGCGCATCAGGATCGAGGCACCGCCGCGCCACACACCGGTTTCGATGAAATCGCCAGGCACGTCGTCTTTGATCACCTGCCGCACGCAGCGCGATAGGTTGGTGAGCCGGTAGTAACCCGCCATGGAATGGGCAAAGACAGGCCAGTCGCGGCCCTGGGCCCGGCGCCGTTCCCGGCGCAAACGCGCCCCGGGCGTTTCATTGACGATGTTGCGGTACAAATCATGCGCCATGCGCGGGCGGCGCGTCTGTTCAGGGTCGAGATAAACCAGATTGGTCAGCGTCCGCACCATGAGATCACAATAGGCATCCAATGCCGTCTCAAGCGGGTCTGTCGTCTTGGCCATGTGCTGCTCTACCCCTACCAAAATACCGTTAGCTCTCTGGAACCATATCGGCGGCTCAAGATCAACGCTCCCACAGCATATGGGCGCAAAGTGAATGTAGAGTTGCTAAGCTGCATCGAAATCCGCGCCCTTGGGCGCGGATGTCAGGCAAGCGCCTTCAGGCGGCGCGCCGCTTGGCATAAGCGAGGCCACCAAGCGCGGCGAGCAGCATCCACCCAGCCGCTGGCAGCGGTACCGGCGCTGCATCAGTTTCAAGCGTCAGGCCAGCAAGGTACACACGCTGTAGCTCTGCAGCGCCCATGTCCGTTAGGGTTATGGTTTGCAGGGTTTCATTTGCGAATGCGGCGCCCAAATCCCAACTCTGCACATCAATGCGGCGCTGGTCGAGCCCGGTCAGCCCATTCGACCACCAGACTTGCGAGTCAGGGCTCGTAATTGTGTTCGTGTAAAAGCCATTGAGCAGATCCCGCACATGCGTTCCGCCCACGATGTCATAGAGAACCGATGCACCATTGGTGCCCGAAAACTCGATGGAGGCGAGCCCCGTCGCCGTCGTTCCCCACCACGTGTTCATCAGCGTGTGGACTGTCGTGACCCCGAACTGGTTCACATTGATCGTCAGCGTCTTTGTCCCTGCCCCGCCCGGATCGCTGTGCCAGACGTCGTTGCCGTTGATGTCGTTGACGATATCGAACTCGATTCCCGTGCCCTGGTTGCCGGTCGACAGACCAACAGGCGCGTTCAGAGCGCCGGGGTTGTCGACGTTATCCATATTCTTGGTGAAATTTGTGATGGTGGTGAAAGTCGACGCATGGGCGGCTGTGGACAGCGCAACCAATACTGCGGCAACTGAAAGGCGTTTCAACATGGGGAGCTCCGGGCGGGGTATCTGTATTACACACGCCATAAATTAGTATATGAGAAGAGCCGCGATCAATCGGAGCGTGTTAAAAAGCGCGCCTCGGCGCAGATCCTGGCCCGATGTATTGCAATTGTGCCATTGCTCAAAGGAGGTGGTGCAACGCATGATTAGGGAAACGCAAAAGCCGCCCAACTGGGCGGCTTTGCATGGGACATCGTTAGAGAGATACTAGAGTTTCTTACTAGGTTTGGCGATGACCTACTCTCCCACACCTTAAGATGCAGTACCATCGGCGCTACGGTGCTTAACGGCCAGGTTCGGGATGGAACTGGGTGTTTCACTCGCGCTATGATCACCAAACCGAGAAAGAAACTCGTTAAACCATCAGATCCAAGTCGAAGTACACTGTGGTGTATGCTTTCGATCCGAAGAAGTCTGGCTTCTACTGGATCAACGGATGTGGACCAGCCGCGCAACCTCGCCAAATCCGTCACGGTGGAATAGATGGCCAAGCAGTTCGATCAGATCGGCGACGATCACCAGCGTTTCATCGAAGCACAGCACATGTTTTTCGTGGGCAGCGCGGGCCAGGGCGGTCGCGTCAACATCTCGCCCAAGGGGATGGACAGCCTGCGCGTGCTGGGCCCCAACCGGATTGTCTGGCGCAATCTCACCGGTTCGGGGAATGAGACGGCCGGGCATCTGGCGCAGATCAATCGCATGACGCTGATGTGGTGCGGGTTCGAGGCGCGG
>JBCBZG010000039.1:0-30082 GCA_039815465.1 Pseudomonadota bacterium | reverse complement strand
CTCTTGAACGAGATGCTATTCTCGACGCTCGCCGAGGCCCGCACCAAGATCACTGCATGGAAGATGGACTACAACCCGATAAGACCCCATTCATCCCTCGGCAACCTCACGCCCAAGGAATTTGCCATGAAGACGAGACTGGAAATGAAGGCCGCGCGAGGTCAAAATGTTCCGACGGATTATCCCGATAAGTCGAGGGAAGTCAGGTCTCAGGTCAAAACAAATGTACGTAGATAGATACAGCCCATCACCCGTGTGCTATCAAGAGCATCGACCGTGAACTGGCATTTCAGCGTGTTGTCCACTACAGTATAACCTTTATCGCCCCAAACGCCCTGCTTCTTCCTGTACCCAATCTGCGCTTGAGTGCCTGTGATCCGAGCCAGACGTGCAAAGGGGTTCTCTGAACCGGTCTCACCAATGTCGATCAGGTCGTCATAGATTTTTGCGATAGCCACAAACCTTACCGCTGCTTTTCAATGCGTCCTTTAGCCACTCTGTTTGACGCGCAACTTCCGACGCACGCAGGCTCAACGGTTCTTCAATCCATGCATAAAAGACCGCTGGGACGGAGGCCCAGCATTCGGCACACGGCCCGCGTTTTGAAATTATCCCGGTTGGCCGCAATGAAGGCGCAGTTTACCTTGCATCCTTCGCGACGCACGCACCCGCCGTCGCCCTCGGACCAAAGGCGCACAAGGCTCGCTTATTCTTAGGACGCCACGCTCCTCGATGACGCGGGCCCGCTCGTCTTGCTACGCCCGGCCTCAGCCTTCTGATCAGCCACGCGTTGTGGCTTTGAGACTTGCGCCCTTCAAGCGCAGAGTGGTTTAGGGCTGATCCAACCCGTTCAGACGCTTCTCTGACTGAATAACCACGCTGCGAGACTTGCGTTACTGCGTCGATCTAAACTCCTTCATATAGCGAGTTTACTCTAACATATGTGCCACGCTTTGCTTCTAAAAGCACCAGGCAAAGCATCTGCAACTAGGGTCAGGCCCCAATTACTTCTGCTTCGCATCGTGACCCGAGTTTCGAAAACTCAGCGGTGAACATGTCTGACCTTTTCTGGCTGACCACTTCCCGGAAGTACGTTGCAAAGCAAATATCCCGAGAGTGGTCGAACCAAAGGGCACATGAACACAAAGCTGTATGCCATCTGCGACAGCCAAACACGTCCGCTCGACCTGTTCGTCACGGCAGGACAAGTCAGCGTTTATATAGGAGCGCGGGTCTCGCTCGGCAGCCCACGGTTGGTCGGATGGCTGCTCGGTGACGGTGGATATGACGTCGATTGGTTTTGAGAATCGTTGCAAAATGATGGGATACGAGCCTTCACCTCTGACCGAACGCAACGCAAGACGCCAGTCAAGTACGACAAACCCCGCTACATAGGTAACAGCCGGATTGAGACCATATTGAGCAGGTTGAAGGATTGGCGTCATGTGGCAACCCGCTATGATCGCTGCCTGAAGGTCTCCCTGTCAGCAATCGCCCACGCTGCTGTCGTTCTCTACTGGAAATGGGACCTGCCCAGAGCAGAATTGATTTGGTGCAGCACGCAGAAGCCTGCTGCAAAATTTTATTCGAAAAATTTTTGCGCGGCTGTCGATTGACGCGTCTTCCATTCGTCGTGGGGGTGAAGAGGCAAAAATGCCCTTCGTTCACATAACGAGAGGACAGACACATGAAACTCACGAAACTCGCAGCCTACGGCGTTGGAACACTGGCCATTCTGGCCGCCGCGACCCAAGCGCTGCCACGCCACATCACGGTCGAACGCACGGCCACCATCGAGGCCGCGCCGGCGGCGGTGATCGCGATGGCGGCCTCCAACGAGGGCTATCAGCGCTTCAACCCCTACATCGATTTCGACCCCGAGCTGCGGTTGGAGATGTTTGGGCCTGCCTCGGGCGTGGGATCGGGCTTCACGTTCGACGGTAAGGACGGCACCGGCCAGCAGGTGGTTGCGGCCGTTGCCGATGACCGCGTCACATTTGACCTTGATCTGGGGCCCATGGGTCAGCCGGTCCAAGCGATCTCAGCCGTGCCCGCGGGCAACGGTGCTCAGGTCACCTGGACCATGGATATGGACCTGGGCCTGAACCCGGTCGCCCGGGTCATGGGGCTCTTTATGGATGGCATGGTCGGCCCCTCATTCGAGCAGGGCCTTGCCAACATCGCCGACGTCACCGCTTAATCGAAACGCCAACAGGGAACCAAACAGATGCGTTATACATTTCTTCTCTACTCCAACCCCGCCGACTTCACCGACATGACGCCGGAGGATTGGGCTGAATCCAAACAAGCCTTTGGCGCCTATATCGGTGCCTTGCAGGAGGCCGGTGTCTTTATCGACACAGACTGGCTGCACCCAGCCAACACGGCCACGACGATCACGCTCGCGGGTGGGGAAAAGCGGGTCCAGGACGGCCCCTTTGCCGACACGAAGGAGACGCTGGGCGGCTTTTTCGCCATCGAGGTGGCCGATCTCGATGAGGCGCTGAAATGGGCGGAGAAATGCCCAGCCGTGCATTACGGTAAGATCGAAATCCGATCCTCCGCCATGGACAGCGTGTGACGGGCACCTCTCCCCAGGGTTCTACTCGGGGGTCTACCCAGGCGCGGGCGGAGGATGTCGCCCGCGCCGCTTACGGCAAACTCATCGCCATGCTGGCGAGCCGCTCCGGCGATATCATCGCCGCCGAGGACGCGCTCGCCGATGCATTTGTGGCAGCTTTGAAAACCTGGCCCGAACGGGGCATTCCAGACAAACCGGAGGCTTGGCTGTTGACCGTCGCCAAAAACAGACGCACCGATCAGGCGCGCAAGGACGCGCGGCTTGTGATCACCGACGAGGCTGGCGAGATCGCCGATGCCCGCCAGATCGAGCCTGAGGAGGCTCCGCTGGATGATCGGCTCAAGCTGCTGTTCGTCTGCGCTCACCCAGCAATTGACCCAGGGATCCGCACGCCGCTAATGCTGCAAACGGTGCTGGGGCTCGAAGCTGACCAGATCGCGGCCGCGTTTCTGGTATCGCCCACCGCCATGGCCCAGCGCCTCGTGCGCGCTAAGAAAAAGATTAAAGCCGCGGGCATCCCCTTTGTCGTGCCCGAGCCCGAGGCCTATCCAGAACGGATGGGGGCGGTGCTCGAAGCGGTTTATGGCGCCTATGCCATTGACTGGCTCGAAGGAGACGGGGACCTGAGCCATGAGGCGTTTTTCCTGTCGACCATCCTGGCCGAGCTCGCCCCCAACAACCCGGAGGCGCTGGGGCTCACGGCCCTCATCGGCCTGATCGAGGCGCGACGCGATGCGCGCGTGTCAAACGGCGTGCTCGTGCCAGTGCCGGACCAAGACACTGCGCTGTGGGATGAGGCGCTCATTGATCGGTCGGTGAGCCTGCTCACCCAGGCGTCGCTCAAAGCCACGGCCGCCAACACGCCGGGCGGCATCCCCGGACGCTTCCAGTTGGAGGCCGCCATCCAAGCCGTCCACGCAGCGCGATCTGTCACCGGACGCACCGATTGGCGGGCGCTGTCGCAGCTTTATTTCGGGCTGATGCGCGCCTACCCGTCCATTGGTGGCGCGGTCAGCCAAGCCGCCGTGGTGGCCGAGGACGCGGGCCCCGCCGAGGGGCTCAAGATCCTCGCGCTGATCGATTATCCCGGGCTTGACACCTACCAGCCCTATCATGCGGTGCGCGCCCATTGCCTGGCCGCTATGAACCGCCATGCGGACGCGGCGGAGGCCTATGCAAAGGCCGTTGAGCTTTGCACGGATGCACCGTCGCGGCGCTGGCTCGAAGAAAAAATCACCGATCTGCGAAAAAAAATGTCGTGAGGTGTCGATTGGCGGCGGGTTCGTCCGTCGTGTGGGCATAGGGGGCAGAAACGGTTCTGCCCCAACAGACCAAAAGGACCCAAAACCATGACCATTCTGTTCACCGTTCTCGCCGTTATCGCCGCTCTTGCCCTGCTCGCGCTTTTGTTGCCGCGCAAAGCAGTCGTGACCCGCCACGCCCATGTCGCGCTGTCCCCAGAGGACGTGATTGCCCGCGTGGCGAGCACAGAGGGCTTCCAGACCTTTAACCCCTACTGCACCACCGACCCTGAGCTTCAGATCACGCCCTTTGGTCCCGCTGCGGGCGTGGGCTCCGGCTTTCGGTTCGCGGGTAAGGAAGGCAAGGGCACGCAGACTGTGACCGCCGTGACCGAGCGCAGCGTGACGCATCTTATCGACCTGGGCGCCATGGGTAAGCCGGTGCAGGTGATCGAGGCTGAGCCGACGAGCGCTGGGACCCGCGTGACCTGGACGGTGACCTCTGATCTGGGGCTCAACCCGATCTTCCGTGTCTTCGGGCTCTTTATGGATGGGATGTTGGGCAAGACCTATGAGCTGGGGCTCAAGAACATCAAAGCGCTCGCCTAATCACTGGGGGAATGCGCAAGGGGGCGGGCCTGGGGCCCGCCCTTTTTCTATGGGTCAGGCGTGGATCGCGCAGCCGGTCGCGGATAGCAGCGCGCGCGCGTGGGCGGCAGTTTCGGGCGCGGTGACAACGCCGTCGATGTCGCGCCAGGTGGCGATTTCAAAGGCCGCGACGGCGCCGAGCTTTTCCGAGGAGGCTAGGATCATCGCCGCGCCGGAGCGGGCGATGATGGCGCGCTTCACCTCCGCCTCCTCACTTTCGCCGGTGGTGATGCCCTGCCCAGGGTGGAGGCCGGTCGCCCCGATCAGGCACAGGTCGGGCCGGTAGCGGGCGAGCCAGGCCACGGTGGCCGCGCCGCTCGTGACCACCGAATGGCGCAGCAGGCGCCCGCCCACGATTTCGACCTGCACGCCCTCATGCGCCATGAGCGCCACGGCAACGTTGGGGCTGTGGGTTATGACTGTCGCGCGCAGCCCCGGCGGCAAATGTGCCACGACCTGGACCGCCGTCGTTCCGCCGTCCAAAAACACGGTCTGCCCCGGTTCAATGAGCCCCGCCGCCACGCGCCCGATGGCGGCCTTTTCCGGCGTCGCGATGCTCGTGCGCGCGTCAAAGGGCGCATTGGCGGCAGCGAGCGGGACCGCGCCGCCATGGACCCGTTTGAGCTGCCCCGCCTGCGCAAGGGCGCGCAGGTCACGGCGGATTGTATCCTCCGACACGCCAAGGTCCTGACTGACGGTCTTGGCCACGATGCTCCCATCTTGGCGTAACAGGGTGAGGAGGTGGGTGTGGCGGTCTTGGGTCAGCATCTGAGGTCGCGTTTTGATTTGCACATATTTTCTTGACTCTGCACGTTTTTGCACGATACCGCCCGAGCAACAGAGGAGCAAGTGAAATGCAGAACGCTCAGCAGCCGCGCATCGACGGCAAGACCGTGCTGTCCAAGGATTGGGGCCAGCTCACCCGTTATGAGTTTGCCCTGCAACGTCGGTCAGGGGAGTGGCAGCCCCAGGCCCGGGAGGTTTACGATCGCGGCAACGGTGCGACATGCCTGCTCCATAACCCTGACACGGAGCACGTCTTGCTGACCTGCCAGTTCCGGCTGCCGGTGTTTTTGAACGGCGGCCATACGGCTCTGGTGGAAACGCCTGCTGGGCTGCTCGACGGGGCGGCGGCGGAGGACCGGATGCGCGCCGAACTGATGGAGGAGACGGGGTTCGAGGTCGGCACGCTCCATCACCTGTTCGACATTTACATGAGCCCGGGGTCCGTGACCGAGTACCTGGCCTTCTTCCGGGGGGAGTACCGATCACGCGACCGCCGTGCGGATGGCGGCGGGTCCTATGAGGAGGGCGAAGACATCGAGGTGCTCGAGGTCCCGCGCGCGGAGGCGATGCGCATGATCACCCGCGGCGAGATTCGCGACGCGAAAACGGTCATCCTATTGCAACATCTACAGTTGGAGCTGTTGGGGGGCTAAACGTGCAGGAGCGGCACGCGCTGATCCTTCAATTCGGCGGTTGGGCCGATTTCTCGCTGCCAAAATAGAAGCCGATCATCAACGTCACCACCGGCACGACGGCCGTAAAGATCAGATTGAGCAGATACTCCGATTGGCTTTCCCAAAGGGCAGACGCTGCGCTACAGTCGGCCGCCTCACAGCTTGGCCCCCGCCACAGCACGTAGCCAATCACCAGAAAGATCGCGACGGTATAGGTCGCGATAATGATGATGGCGATCCAACTGCGATCTCGACCCATGCGGGCTTGATTGACGGCGGCGACGTTCTGAAACTTTTCATTTGCGGCGGCAATCGACTGAGATGACCGTTCAAATTCAGCTTCAAGATCATCGACGGGCGCCATGGGGTTACCCCGATCTAGCTCGACAGTTCAGACGACAGGGATGACAGGCTGCGCGACGATCCCAGGACCTCTTTCACCACCCGCTTAAGCTCATCTCGTTTGCGCTCATCGTCGAGGCCATTGGAGATCTCATTGAGTTGCTCGGCAAGGCTGTAGAGCTTTCGCGCCTCTGAGAGTGTATTATTGGCCGTGCGGTGTCGGTCGACAGATTTCATCATGGCTGGCATCCACTCGTTCTTTCGGCAACGTCTTCGGTCAGGCGCACGACATATGCGCCCTCATCCTGGGTAAAAGGTAGGGCGAACCCAACTCTGTTGCAATATTCAGATAAAGGCGTCGCTAATTCGCTGTCCCGTAGCGCGCTAGGAACATCTTCACGGCCTCGGACACGACGTGATTTTTCTCTTCAATGGTGAAGTCGTCCCGGACGTTGTTGACCACTAGGGGGAAGATCCAACTTTTGCAGAGCTCTGCGAATTGGTGGGAGGCGAGCCGTTTGTCGTCGATCTTGAGCTGCCCGCGTTCCTCGGCCTGTTCGAAGTAGGGGATCAGCTCCCGCTCGATCAGGCCCGGGCCACAATCATAGAACCCTTGGCCCAGTTCGCGGAACTTTGGGCTTTCGGCCACGCAGATGCGAAAGATTTGTTGGCCGAAGTCGCTGAGAAAGATGTCGAGCATCACGCGCCCGGCGAGGGGGAGCACCACCTCTGGCGGGTCGGACATGTCGATAAAGGCCTCCGCCTCCTCAGCGCGGCGTTCGCATTCGCGCTTCATCACTTCGACAAAGAGCAGGCGTTTGTCTGGGAAGTAGGAGTAGAGCGTAGCCTTAGACACCCCAGCTTGGCGGGCGATGTCGTCAACAGACGCGCGTTCGAAGCCTGCGGTCATAAAGATTTCGCTCGCGCCTTCGACGACTTGATCGAACTTGCGGCCGCGGCGAATTTCGGTGTTTCCGTCTGGCATTCAGTCTCCCCTGCTGGATGGGTATAAACCGGTCGGTTCAAGTCCGGCAAGGGTCAGGCTATCGGCGGCGGCCGAAACGGGTGGGAGCGCGGCCGCCGCCGGGGCCCGAGCGGGGGAGCGCCCGGGCATAGGAAGGCGCCTTACTGGTCGCCCTCCGGAAGCACCGGGAGAAGCGGCACCTGGGTCGAGCTGTCCGTTTCCACGGTCGGGAAGGTCAGCACGGGAAAGAACGGGTCGATGAGCGCCGAGGCAGAGCTCGCGGCGAGGGTCAGCGACAGGACGAGTGCGGTTGCGAGCGGTTTCATATCAGTCTCCATTTTTCGAACTGAACTGTTTGGTTCGCATTACAAATAGACTCATCGGTTCAGTTTGCAAGAACAAAATGAACTCTTTGGTTCATTTTTTCTCAGGCACAGTCCAGACCCCGCCCTTGCCGCGTCGTGCAGAGCGCTTTACCGATGGCGCATGGTCGAAATCTTCCTGAAAACTCTGCCGTTCTTTGCGCTGATCGCGCTGGGCTATCTGGCTGGCCGGACGCGCTTTTTCACGGAGGAGGCCACGGCCTATCTGACCAAATTTGTCTTTTATTTTGCGCTGTCGGCGATGCTGTTTCGCTTTTCCGCGAACCTGTCGGTGACGGAGATATTCAGCTGGCCCTTCGTTTGGGCCTATCTCTGGGGGACGATGCTCGTCTATCTCATCGCGACATTCGTGGGGCTGATCCGCAGGATTTCGGTGGAGGAGATCGCGGTAGAAAGCCAGTGCGCCGTTATCGGCAATGTCGGGTTCCTCGGCATCCCTATGCTGGTGCTGCTACTGGGGGAGGCTGCGATTGGGCCGGTGATGATGGTTCTGGCAGTGGATCTCATCGTCTTTGGCTCGATTATTGTGATTTTAATCACGGGCGCGCGGGATGGGCGGATGTCGGTGCGGATCTTAGGCTCCGTCGGGATGGGGCTGATTAAGAACCCTATGATCGTGTCAATCTCGCTCGGGTTGCTGTGGGCCGCCACCGGTTTTCCGATCCCTGCACCGATGAACGAGTTTTTGGAGATCCTGGGGTCCGCGGCCACGCCTGGTGCGCTTTTTGCGATTGGGGCGTCGCTGGCGACGAAGGCTGTGAACAAGGTGTCGATCACGGGCTATCTGAGTGTCATGAAGCTCGTGATCCACCCGGCGGCGGTGGCATATGCCGCGCTCTTTATGTTCCCGGTGGAGCCTTATGCGGCCGGCGTGATGATCGCCGCGGCGGCGCTGCCGGTGGCGGGGAACGTGTTCATTCTGGCTCAGCATTACGGCGTGGCCCCCACGCGCGTGTCGGCCACCATTCTAATCACCACGGCCATTTCGGTCGTCACTGTCTCCCTGGTCATTGGCTGGGTGAGCGGGCTCGGCGCTTAGGGAGGGCGCGACCATGGAAACTCAATCCGAGAATGCGTGTTTTGGCGGGGTACAGGGGGTCTACACCCACGCGTCGGAGGCTTGCGGCTGCGATATGACCTTTGGTCTGTTCCTCCCGGCGGAGGCTCAGGCTGGGCCGGTGCCGGTGCTGTGGTATCTGAGCGGGCTGACCTGCACGCATGAGAACGCGATGGTGAAAGCTGGTGCGCAGGCCTGGGCCGCGCAGGCGGGGATGGCGCTGGTCTTTCCCGATACCTCTCCGCGCGGGGACGGTGTGGCCGATGATGATGCCTATGATCTGGGCAAAGGGGCCGGGTTCTATGTCGACGCGACGCAGGACCCGTGGGCCCCGCACTATAAGATGTGGAGCTATGTGACCGACGAGCTTCCCGGCGTCGTGAGCGATATGGGCTGCGATCTGGGTCGGCAGGGGATCACCGGGCATTCCATGGGCGGGCACGGCGCGTTGACGATTGCTATGGCCCATCCGGGGCGCTTTGCGTCTGTGTCGGCTTTTGCCCCCATTTCCAACCCGTCGGCGAGCGACTGGGGCCGCAAGCAGCTGGGCGCCTATCTCGGCGATGACGAAGGCAGCTGGGCCAAGCATGACGCGACTCGTCAGATGGAGGCTGTGGGCTGTGATGCGCCGCTCCTGATCGACACGGGCACCAAGGACCAATTCGTGGACCTGCTAAAGCCCGAAGCCTTGGCCCATGCCATCGCCGCGCGGCGGCAGGAGGCCGTGGTGCGGATGCAGCCGGGCTACGATCATTCCTATTTCTTTGTGTCGAGCTTCATGGCCGATCACGTGGCCTTCCACGCCGAAGCGATGGGCCTGTGAGACCCGCGCGATGATCTATGTCGACGCCGATGCCTGCCCCGTAAAAGCGGAGGTGGAGCGGGTGGCCACGCGCCACAAGCTCCGTGTTGCTATGGTGTCGAACGGGGGCATCCGCCCCTCCCCCAATCCGCTCATTGAGATGGTGGTGGTGCCCGATGGACCCGACGAGGCGGACAAATGGATCGCGGATCGTGCCGCTGGTGGGGACGTGGTCGTCACCGGCGACATCCCCCTGGCTGCGCGCGCGGTGGAGCGCGGGGCGCTTGTGATAAAGCCCAACGGGGAGGCGCTGACATCGGCCAATGTCTCCCAAGCTTTGGCCACACGGGACTTGATGACGGATCTGCGCGCCGCTGACCCGTTCCGCCAAGGCGGTGGACGACCGTTTTCGAAGGCGGACCGCGCGCGGTTTCTCGACACGCTGGAACGGCTCGTGCGACAGGCGGCGCGCGATGTCGCGTCTGGGGTCGTTTCTGGGCGAGCGGGGTCGCAGCCGCTGCGCTAACGCGGGGGTATGTTCCGGTCCCTTTTTGACAGCCCGGCCCGGCTCGGCGCGCTCTGTGCGGCCCTGGCGGTGACGGCGTTTTCGCTTAATGACACCACGATCAAGTTCCTCAGCGGGGACTACGCGCTGCACCTGGTGGTGCTGATGCGGTCGCTGTTTGGCCTTTTGGTCGCGAGCGTGTTGATCTTTCCCTTTGCGGGAGGATGGCGCGTGGTGCGCACGCAGCGGCTCGGCCTGCATATCCTGCGGGGGCTGCTCGTGGTCTTTGCCAATATCACCTTTTTTCTGGGGCTGGCGACGCTGGACCTGGCGGAGGGGGTGGCGATCTTTTTCATCGCGCCGCTGTTGATCACGGTGTTTTCCGTCGTGTTCTTGAGGGAGCAGGTGGGCCCGCGGCGCTGGGCTGCGGTATGCGTGGGATTTGTTGGCGTGCTGATCGTGCAGCGCCCGGGGACGGAGGCGTTCCAGCTTGCCTCCCTCCTGCCGCTCTTGGCGGCGGCGAGCTATGCCGGGCTGCACATGATGACGCGGTTCATTGGGCGCACGGAGAGTGCGGCGACGATGACGGTCTACATTCAGCTCACGTTCATTGCGGTCTGTGTGCTCTTTGGTTTGGCCGTGGGAGATGGCCGTTATGCTCAGCAGGAGAACGCGTCGCTTGCGTTCCTTTTTCGCGCCTGGGTCTGGCCTGATCCGGGGGATTGGGGGTTTTTGGTTCTGATCGGATTCGCGACGGGCGTGGGCGGGTTCCTGATTTCCCAGGCCTACCGCGTGGCGGAAGCGGCGGTGGTCGCGCCGTTCGAGTACCTCGCGCTGCCTATCGCGATCTTGGCGGGATATGTCGTTTTTGGCGAGGTGCCTGCGCCTACCACCTGGATCGGGATCGCGCTGATCCTGGGGTCGGGGCTCTTTATCATCTGGCGCGAAGCGCGGGCGTCGGAGGATATGGTGGACCTGCCGCGGGCGCGACGGTGATGGTGGGACGGCGCTGTTTGCCCGTTGGGCAAAGTCGCCCCGCCCGCCATCCCCGGCGATTATAAAAGGTATGACGTGAGTGCGAAGGCGGCCATGCCTGCTGCCATCGTAGCGATGATGTTGCGTGTCGAGATCGCCGTCAGCAGGGCAATGCCAGCGGCCGTGTAGTGTGGGATGCCGCCTTGGGCGAGCGCGCTTGCGACAAGCGCCGTCACCAGGCAACCGGGAAAGACGTCGAGCGCGCGTTTGAGCCTCGGGTTCGCCATGAATGCACCGCCGGCCACGTAGCCCAGCACCCGAAGCGCAATGGTGGAGGCGGAGAGGAGCGCGATAAGGGTCCAGTGATCGGGTGTCATGGGCGGTTCACCGCGAAGTCCGTGCCCACGCCTGCCAGCGCGCCGAGGATCAGCGCCGCTGCCGTGGGCAGGCCCAACCACACCAGCGCGATGGTCAGCACAAAGGATATCCCCCAGGGCAGCGCGGCTTGCGCGCCGGGCCAAAGGCTCCGCGCCATGGCGATAAAGGCGGCGGTGAAGGCAAAGCCGATGCCCATCCCGTCGAGATCGGGGAGCACGGCACCGAGCACCGCACCCGCGACGGTCGAAGCGGCCCAAGCCGCCACCAACGCGAGGCCCGAGCCCAACAGAAACGCGCCGCCCACGCTTGGGTCCTTGGCGCGCTCGGCGAGGGTGAAGCCGAAATTCTCATCCGTGGCGAATTGCATGGCCACGAGGCGCGTGGGCCAGGGAAGCTCCCGCAGGACCGGCACGACGGAGGCCACGATGCCGATATAGCGCAGGTTCAGCGCGGCTCCGGCGAGGGCTGCTCCCACCACTGTGCCGGTTGTCAGGAATTGATCCACCGCCGCGATCTGCGAGGACCCGGCAAAGACCACCACGGCCATGGTCCCGATGGCCGCAGGCGAAAACCCAGCCTCTGCGGCGAGCAGACCAAACGCAAAACCGTAGGTCGCCACGCCCAGCGCCAGGGGCAAGATCGCGATCATCCCCCGGATCATGCGGCGGCGCGGGTCTCTAGCGTGCGTTCCTTAATCGGGAGGTGCACGACGGCACTGAATGCGCCTACGGCCACGCCCACCCACCAGACGGCGGTGTAGTCGCCGTAGATGTCATACATCCGCCCACCCAGCCACACGCCCAGGAAGCTGCCAAGCTGGTGGGAGAAGAAGACGATCCCATAGAGCGTGCCCATGTAGCGCAGCCCGTAGATATGCGCGACGAGGCCGCTCGTCAGCGGGACGGTTGCCAGCCAGAGCGACCCCATAGCGACTGAAAACAGCAGGACGGAGGTCGGCGTGATCGGGAACATGATAAAGAGCGCCGCGACGATCGTCCGGCCCAGGTAGATGCCTGCAAGCAGGCATTTCTTCGAATACCGCTTTCCGGCCCAGCCTGCCGCCAGCGTGCCTGCGATATTGGCGAGCCCGATGAGGGAGATCGCAGCCGCCCCTAACGCAGACGTTGACGTGATCCCGATGGAATAGAGCGCCCCGCCCGGCAGGATCGGCCCGCACAGCTCGGTCACGAAAGCGGGGAAATGCGCAGAGATAAACGCGAGCTGATACCCGCAGGAGAAAAAGCCAAGGAAAATGAGAGTGTAGCTCGGGTCCTTGAGGGCCTTAAGCAGGACTTCACCAAATGTCTCCTCCAGCTCGGCGCGGGTCGCAGTTGCGGGCGCTTTCATGAGCGGAAGGATCAGGAGCGAGGCGATAATGCCCGCCGCAAATACGACAAAGACCCCCTGCCAGGGCAGGATGGTCAAGAGCCCCTCAGCGATAGGCGCACCGATGACCTGCCCTGCGGATCCTGCGGCGGTGGCGATGGCGAGCGCCATGGACCGGTTTTCGTCAGAGGCCGCACGCCCGACGACGGCGAGGATCACGCCGAACCCTGTGCCCGCGATCCCGAACCCGATCATCCAGTTCAGCCACTGATGCGCCTCGGGCGTGGTCGACAGGGCGGAGGCTACGAGCCCAATGGAATACAGGACCGCGCCCATGATGATGGCCTTGCGATCCGTCAGCTTCTCCGCAATCGCGCCAAAGATCGGCTGACCGATCCCCCACGCCAGGTTCTGGATCGCGATGGCGAGCGAAAACTCGGCGCGCAGCCAGCCGAACTCCTCCGCGATGGGAATCTGGAACACGCCAAAGGACGCGCGCACCGCGAAGCTGATCATCATGATGATGCAGCCCGCGACGAGGACGGGCGTGACGAGGGGGGCTGACTTTTGCATAGTCATTTGGTGCGCTGTCACGGCTTGCGCGTCAATTCAGCAATTTTCATATCTCGTATCAGCATCTGTTAACCGTTAGAGCAGGGACGTGATCATCTCCCAAGCATATGAGGCGCGTGTGGCGTCCGGAGCGCTCAAGCCCGACGCCGCCCAGCGCGCAGTCTTGCCGGAGTTCGACCGCATGGCGCGGGAGCTGTCTGCGCCGCCAAAGAAGTCCGGCTGGTTCGGCAAGCCCAAGCTCGAGGCGGTGAAGGGGCTCTACCTTTGGGGTGGGGTCGGGCGCGGGAAGTCGATGGTCATGGACCTGTTTGTCGACGAACTGACGGTGGCCGCGCGCCGCGTTCATTTCCATGCCTTCATGCAGGAAATCCACGCCGCCATGCACGCCGCCCGCCAGCGCGGGGTGGAGGATGCGGTGGCCCCCGTGGCTGCCGATGTTGCGGCTTCGGTCCGGGTACTGGCCTTTGACGAGATGCAGATCACCGACATCACGGACGCTTTGATCGTGGGCAGGCTATTTGAGAAGCTTTTCGAGGCCGGGGTGACGGTGGTGACGACGTCGAACCGGGTGCCGGATGACCTCTACAAAGACGGGCTGAACCGGCAGCTGTTTTTGCCGTTTATCGCGTTGATCAAGGAGCGGCTGACAGTCTGGGAGATGGCCTCCGACACCGATTACCGGCAGGACCGTTTGGCGGGGGAGCCCGTCTATTTCACCCCCATCGGGCCAGAGGCGCGTGCGCGCATCGACGCGATTTGGAACGACCTTGCAGGCGGGACCGAGCCGCTCGACCTGACGGTCAAAGGGCGGACTGTGACGTTGCCCGCGTTCCGCAACGGCGTGGCGCGGGCGGGCTTTCACGGGCTTTGCGGCCAGGCGTTGGGGCCTGCGGATTACCTTGCCGTGGCAGACTCGGTCAAAGTGCTGATCCTGGAGGATATTCCCGCGCTCGGGCGGCACAACTTCAACGAGGCCAAGCGGTTTGTGACGCTTATCGACGCGCTCTACGAGGCCCGCGTCCGGCTGATCGCCAGCGCCGCTGCCGCGCCGGAGATGCTGTATATCGAGGGCGAAGGCACCTTTGAATTCGAGCGCACCGCGTCGCGCCTGCGGGAGATGCAGGCGGCCGATTGGGGCGTGGACGCGTAGGCGCCCCGGACGCCGACTGTCAACTTAACTAGACATATTCGCACCCAGCGTGTTTAAACAATGGCAAGCTGTTTGAACCAAGCATAGGGCCTGCGATGAAAGCGACGAAAGAGGGGCTGCGCTGGACCTTGCGTGCGGAGACCGAGGTCGCGCATCAGCGGCTCGATGACTTTATCTCCCAAGTCGATATCGCCACGCGGCACGGTCTGAGCTGTTACCTGCTGGGCAATGCGGGTGCGCATCGGGCGCTGCAGCCCTTTGACGACGCATTTGCGGGGCATATCGACCGGCGGCTGACCGTGCTCGCCGCGGATGCGCGCGAGATCGGATTGGCGCTGCCTGCGGCGGGGCCCGCGCTAGCGCCGCTCGATTGGGATGAGGCGGTGGGATACCGCTACGTGCTCGCAGGCTCTGCCATGGGCAGCCGTTTGCTGGCGCGCCGCCATGGGCGGGCCACGGACCCGGATGTGCGCCGTGCCCACCGCTTTGTGGGGGACGATGCGCTCATGGCGCTTTGGCGTGATGTGCAGCTCGAGCTTGACGCGCTGCCCGATCACGGGCCCCAGGCGATGGCGGCGGTGCGCGGGGCCAATGCGTGCTTCACGCTCTTTTCGCGCTGCTTCGAGCGCGCCTTTGCTGACCTTACCGCGGCGGTGAACGTGTCAGCCTAGGCGGTCACGCGACCTGCTGATGAACCTCGATCACGTTGCCCTCGGGATCGAGAAAGAACACTTGGTGCCATTCCTTTGAAAAAGTCGTGCCGTAGTCCGAATAGGGCACATCTTCGGCATCAAGGATCGCAAGGAACGCGGCCAAATCATCGGTGCGAAAGGCGATGTGACCCTTGTCGATTGGATTGATCACTTGCCCGTTCTTGAAATGCACCTTCAGATCACGCTGGGCCAGATGCATCTGCATGGCCCCGTCGGTGGCAAACATGATCTGCCCGTCAAAGCCCTTGTCACCCTTGGCTTCTGTGCGCGGAAACTGGTCGGCGGGGATATCGCTAAGACCCAGGACCCGGGTGTAGAAATCATGCATGCGCCCGACGTCCTCGGACACATAGTTGATATGGTGAAATTCAAGCTTCATCCTGCGAGCTTAGAGCAAGAAGACTTTTTCAAAAAGTCTTGGCAAAACTCTTTGAAAGAGTTTTGTGCTCACCACTCCGCGACGGAGCCGTCCTCGTGCCGCCAGATCGGGTTACGCCACCGGTGGCCTTCTGCGGCGCGTTCTTTGACGTATTCCTCGTCGATTTCGACGCCGAGGCCCGGACCTTCGGGGATTTTGACGTGGCCGTTTTCGTATTCGAACACGTCCTTGTTCACGAGGTAATCGAGGATGTCGTTGGATTTGTTGTAGTGGATCCCCAGCGACTGTTCCTGGATGAACGCGTTGTGACTGACCGCATCGACGTGGAGGCACGCGGCCAGCGCGATGGGGCCCAGCGGGCAGTGAGGCGCGAGTGCGATGTCGTAGGCCTCCGCCATAGCGGCGATTTTGCGGCATTCGGTGATGCCGCCCGCGTGGCTCAGGTCTGGTTGGATCACGTCCACGTAGCCGTCTGCGAGCACTTGCTTAAAGTCCCAGCGCGAAAACAGCCGTTCGCCCAGCGCGATAGGCGTGCTCACATGGGCCACGATATCGCGCAGCGCTTCTTTGTTTTCGCTCAGCACCGGCTCTTCGATGAACATCAGCCGATAGGGCTCCAGCTCCTTGGCGAGCGTTTTGGCCATGGGTTTTTGCACGCGCCCGTGGAAATCCACGCCGATGCCCAGGTCGTAGCCTACCGCGTCGCGGATGGTGGCCACGGTGGCCACGGCTGCGTCGATTTTTGCGTTGGTGTCGACGATTTGCATTTCTTCGCAGCCATTGAGCTTGATGGCTTGGAAGCCGCGCGCCATGACCTCGCGCGCGTTGGCGGCAACATCGGCGGGGCGGTCGCCGCCGATCCAGCTATAGACCTTGATCTTGTCGCGGCAGCGCCCACCCAGTAGCGCGTGGATCGGCAGGCCAGCGGCCTTGCCCTTAATGTCCCAGAGCGCCTGGTCGATGCCCGCGATGGCCGACATGTGGATGCCGCCGCCACGGTAGAAGCCGCCGCGATACATCACATTCCAGTGGTCCTCGATCAGCAGCGGGTCGCGCCCGATCAGGTAATCGCTGAGCTCATGCACCAGCGCTTCGAGCGCGTGGGCGCGGCCTTCGAGCACGGGTTCCCCCCAGCCGTGGATGCCCTCATCGGTTTCAATCTTGAGGAAACACCACCGTGGCGGGACGATATAGGTTGTGAGCTTTGTGATTTTCATGAGCGCTCAGATAGGGCGGCGTGGGACCTGACGCCAGACACGGGTGCGAAAATCCGGTTCCCCGGGTCAAAAAAGTGTCGATATTTGGAATGACGTCTCACATTGTGAGACTAGCCATGGGACCGCAAGATGTGCCCCGCGAGGTAGAGCGATCCGCAAATCAGGATGCGCGCCTCGGGCGTTGATTCGGTGATGCGTGCCACAGCGGCCTCCACGCTATCGGCACTCGTCACCACATCGTGCCCCGCCGCGCGGGCGAACTGCGCCGTTTCGTCGGCGGCCAGCGTCGCCTGTTCACCCGGAATGCTGACGCACGTGAGGCTCGCCGCCATCGGTGCGAGGGGCTGCATGTAACCCGTCACGTCCTTGGTCTTGAGCATCCCGCAGATCAGGTGCGTCGGGCGATCTGGCAGCCGCGCGAGTGTTGCAGCGATGGCCGCCCCTGCCGCGGGGTTGTGCCCACCATCGAGCCAGAGCTCCGCCTCCGGTGCGGCATCGACCAGCGGGCCGGTGCGCAGGCGCTGCATTCGCGCGGGCCAGACTGCGCGCGTCACAGCCGCTTCGCAGGCGGTCTCCTCGTGCCCGAGCGCGCGCAGGGCTGCGAGCGTGGTGCCTGCGTTGTCGAACTGGTGTGGCCCCGGGAGGTTCGGGGGCGGCAGGTCCAAGAGCCCGCTGTCGTCTTGGAAGACGAGGCGCCCCCGCTCCTCCGTTACGTGCCAGTGCTGGCCGTGGGCGATGAGCGGTGCGCCGAGCCGCGCGGCCTGGGCCTCGATCACGTCCATCGCCGCTTCGTGCTGGCGGGCGACAACGCAGGGCACCCCGCGCTTGAGGATACCTGCCTTTTCGCCTGCGATCTCGGGCAGCGTGTCGCCGAGGAACTGCTGGTGGTCCATGTCCACGGGCGTGATGATGGTGAGCGCGGGGTGCGCCACCACGTTCGTGGCATCAAGGCGCCCGCCCAGCCCAACCTCCAACAGCGTTGCGTCCGCGGGCGTGCGCGCAAAGGCCAAAAGCGCGGCCACTGTCGTGATCTCGAAATAGGTGATCGGCGCACCGTCATTGGCTGCGTAGCATTCGTCGAGCACGGCAGTCAGCGCGTCCTCTGTTATCAGCTCCCCCGCCAGGCGGATGCGCTCGTGGAAGCGCGCCAAATGGGGGGAGGTATAGGCGTGCACACGCTGGCCCGCGGCCTCCAGCCCCGCGCGGATCATGGCTTGGGTGGAGCCCTTGCCGTTGGTGCCCGCGATATGGATCACTGGCGGCAGGTCATTTTGCGGGTTCCCCAGCAGATCGAGCAGCCGCCACACGCGGTCGAGCGTCAGATCGATGATCCTGGGGTGCAGGGCCATCATCCGCGCTAGGACAGCGTCAGAGCCTTGGTTGGGCGCTGAGGCCTCGAGTTGAACCATAGCCTCGGTCAATGGATGTGCCCTCCTCTCCAGGCGGAAACCATCAGTCCCGCAGCCAGGGTCCCCATGGCTGCGCGCCACATCAGCATAAGGTCGGTCTGCGCAAGCGCGAGCGCGTCGATGCGGTCAAAAAAGTGCATGGAATTGGCGTAGAGCAGGATCACCAGCGCAGGGCCAAAGACAGGCTGCGGGGTATAGAGCCAGAATATCCCGATCACGCTACCGAGGATCGCCAGGTGCCAAAACGCCTGCGGGACCTGTCCCGTCGTTAGCGCCAAAAGCGGCATCACGCCCAGCGCGAGCACCACGATCACCCCATTGGCGACCGGGTCGAGCAGGACATCAAGTTTCACAATGCAAGCATATGCCGCAAGGCCAAGCGCGACGCCCGCCAGCACCAGACCCCAAATCACTTGGCACCGTCTTCGGGTGCGAGTGGCGGTGTCTCCGTTTCTTGCGTGGGTTCGGGGACCACGGGCGGCGGCAGGTCGCCTTTGACCGGTGGGGTGTCCTTCATCAGGAGCCGCACGATCTGGATCAGTTCATCACGCATCTCGGTACGCTTGGTCACACGGTCGAGCATCCCGTGGTCGAGCAGGTATTCGGCGCGTTGGAACCCTTCGGGCAGGGTCTCCCGGATGGTTTGCTCAATCACCCGCGGCCCGGCAAAGCAGATGAGCGCATTAGGCTCCGCAATCTGGACATCGCCCAGCATCGCGTAGGAGGCCGTGACCCCGCCCGTCGTCGGGTGCGTCAGGACGACGATGTAGGGTAGGCCTGCTTCCTTGAGCATTTCCACCGCGACGGTCGTGCGCGGCATCTGCATGAGGCTCAGGATGCCTTCTTGCATTCGCGCGCCACCGGCGGCGGAGAAGAGGATCAGCGGGCGCTTAAGCTCCACCGCGCGTTCGGCGGCGGCGACGATCGCGTTGCCCACATACATGCCCATGGAGCCAGCCATGAAGCTAAAGTTCTGGCAAGCAGCGACGATGGGCGTGCGGCCCATCTCGCCCTCGGCGACCAGCATCGCTTCGCGTTCTGCTGTTGCTTTCTGAGCGGCCTTTAGGCGGTCGGGGTATTTCTTTTGGTCGCGGAACTTGAGCGGGTCGTCGATGGGTTCCGGCACCGCGACCTCGGTGAAGATCCCACCATCAAACAGAGCCTCGAACCGCGCGCGGGGGCTGATGGCCATGTGGTTGCCGCAGGTCGGGCAGACATTCAGGTTATCGCGCAGCTCCCGGTGGAACAGCATCGTTCCGCAGGCATCGCATTTGGTCCACAGGTTCTCTGGCACTTCCCGGCGGGAGAAGAGCGAGTTGATCGTGGGGCGGACGTAGTTCGAAATCCAGTTCATGGGCCTGACCTGATGCTGCTCGGGTCAGATAGGCAAGGCGCGCGCGAAACGCAATCAACGGCGAATAACGTTGCGGGCCGCCAGCCAAAGAATGGCGAGAAACGCGAGCTCAAAGAGCGTCTGGATGACGATGATCGTGGCGCTCGGCACGTAGTCTTCGGCGCGTGCGGGAAAGATATAAAGCGCCGCCGCCGACATCGGCGCGCCGTCCTGGTTGGCAATCAACAGCGCGGCGATGTTTACGGCCATATGCAGACCCCAAGCCGCCCCGAGCGACCCGGTCCGCGCCGTTAGGTCCGCCGCTGCCAGGCCAAAGCAGGTCGTCCAGACGATATAGGCCAGGCTCGCCCCCGCTGTGGAGGTATCGCTGAGCGCGTGGGACACGCCAAAGATCAGCGAGGGGACCACCATCCAGGCATAGGGCGATTTCAGCGCACGCGCGCAGTATTGCTGCAAGTAGCCGCGGAAAAACAGCTCCTCCGCGCCGGTTTGGATCACAATGCCCAAAAGCGCGATGGGCAGAAAGGCGAGCCAAGCCGAGAGCGGGCGCATCTGGGCCTGGGACGGCTGAAAGCCCATCCCGATCAGCACCGCGTAAACCAGCCCGCAGGCGATAAGGACGCCGAGAAAGTCGGACCTAAGCCGCGACCAGTCGCCCAAAAGCTCCGGCCAGGGGCGGCTATGCAGTGCGCGGGCGACACGGGCGGTGAGGCCAATCAGGATCGCGAAGGTCGCCATGTTCAGCACAAAGCCCAGCCGCGTGTCGCCTTGAGCGAGCCCTGCCCCGAACAGAGCGAACAGGGCGGAATTGATGACCCACCAGCCCACATAGATGAGCCCTGCCGCGAAAAAGAGGTCCCGCGCCGTCGTGCCCGCAGCGCCCGCGCTCATGCGCTCTAGCGCGCGGTAGCGTCTATCCATAGCGCCGCCGCCAGAGCGCGTAGATTACGATCAGCGCCACCGCATCCGCCGCAAAAAGCCAAAGCGCCGCGGGGTCGTCGGCGGCGATCCCGATGGAGCTGAGGCTGAGGCCAGTCAGCGGCCCGTCGAGTGACATGAGCAAGATCACCTGGACGTTGTTGACGAAATGCAGCGCCCAAGCGGCGCCTAGCGTCCCGCTCCGCGCGGTGACATCGGCTGTGATGAGCGCAAAGATCGTGATCACAAGCAGCACGCCGTAGATATTGCCGCCCTGGCTCGCCGGATCGACATGGAGCACGGCAAATATCACCGCAGGTAGGATCATCCACGCCACCCGCGCCCCTACCCCAAACCGCGCCCCGAACTGCTGGAGGAGGTAGCCGCGAAACAGCAGCTCCTCCGCGCCGGTTTGCAGCAGCACCAGCGGCAGCGCGACGGGCAGCCAGATGAGCCAGTCCGTGACCGGCATTCGGTCGGTAACATCAAACAAGGCGTGGGCGGCGACATTGGCCACCACAGCGACTGCGATGGCAACGAGCGCCATCTGCGTGAAATCCCGCTGCATCTGGCGCCAATCGCCAAACAGCGTCCAAATGCTCCGCCGATGCAGGTACTTGGTCACGACAAAGACGGCCCCCGCCATGAACGCGAAGTGAAAGAGCAATATCGCCACCCCGAGCGGCGTGCGCCCCTCGGCAACGTCTCCCGGCCCGATCTGCCCGGCAAAGATCGTCACTGCCCCCTGGATCGCCACGACGGCCCCCACCGCATAGAGCACCAGGATCAGCAGCAGCCCGGTCAGGCTGCGCCACAGCTCGGACTTTAGCTTGGCGGGGGCGGTGAAACGTTCGAAACCGGCATAAGACATGAGGCGCACCTAGGGCGGTCTCGGGGTCGGCGCAAGCGCGGCAGGCCATTGCACGGGCTTGCGCGGGCGGCGCTGGCCCTTTACTCCGACGAGACTAGGTTCCCAGCGACGCGCCAGGTGGCAACGAGGCTCCCAATGCTCAAGAAAACATTCGACAAATCCAACCTGCCCTCCCGGCATGTGACCGTGGGCCCTTCTCGGGCGCCGCACCGGTCGTATCTTTATGCCATGGGGCTCACGGATGAGCAGATCGCCCAGCCGCTGATTGGCGTCGCCACCTGCTGGAACGAGGCCGCGCCGTGTAACATCGCGCTGAACCGTCAAGCGCAAGCGGTGAAGCTTGGTGTGAAAGCGGCTGCCGGGACCCCGCGGGAGTTCACGACCATCACCGTGACCGACGGCATCGCCATGGGCCACGAAGGGATGAAGAGCTCGCTCGCGTCGCGCGAAGCCATCGCCGACACCGTCGAGCTCACCATGCGCGGCCACTGCTATGACGCCATCGTGGGCCTTGCGGGCTGCGACAAATCCCTGCCGGGGATGATGATGGCCATGGTGCGCCTGAACGTGCCATCGGTGTTCATCTACGGCGGGTCGATCCTGCCGGGCCGCCTGAATGGCGAGGACGTCACGGTTCAGGACGTGTTCGAGGCCGTGGGCCAGCACCAGGCCGGCAACTACTCGGACGAGGAACTCGCCGTGCTCGAACGCGTGGCCTGCCCCACCATGGGCGCTTGCGGTGGCCAGTTTACGGCCAACACCATGGCGTGTGTGTCCGAGGCGATCGGCCTCGCCCTGCCAAACTCCGCAGGCGCACCCGCCGCATATGAAAGCCGCGACGCCTACGCCGTGGCGTCAGGCGAGGCGGTTATGGCGCTTCTGGAAAAGAACATCCGCGCCCGTGACGTCGTCACGCGCAAGTCGCTTGAGAACGCGGCGCGCGTTGTGGCCTGCACCGGGGGTTCCACCAATGCGGGGCTCCACCTGCCAGCCATCGCCCATGAGGCAGGGATCGAATTCTTCCTCGACGATGTGTGCGACATCTTCCGCGACACGCCCTACTTCGTGGACCTCAAGCCCGGTGGCAAATACGTGGCCAAGGATATGTACGAGGTCGGCGGCGTGCCGGTGGTGATGAAGGAGCTGCGCAAGCAGGGCCTTATCCACGAGGATTGCATGACCGCGACGGGCATAACCCTCGGGGAGGAGCTCGACATCGTCGAGCGTGAAGCGGACGGTCGCGTGATCTATCCCATCGAAAACCCGCTCACGAAAACCGGCGGCGTTGTGGGCCTCAAAGGCAACCTTGCGCCCGAAGGCGCCATCGTGAAGGTCGCGGGCATGTCCACCCAGCACCAGCGCTTTGTCGGGCCCGCGCGCGTCTTCGAATGCGAAGAAGACGCGTTCGAAGCCGTAAAAGCGCGCGGCTACGAGGAAGGCGAAGTGCTCGTGATCCGTAACGAAGGCCCCTCCGGCGGGCCGGGCATGCGGGAGATGCTGGCGACGACAGCCGCGCTGAGCGGGCAAGGCATGGGCAAGAAGGTCGCGCTGATCACCGATGGCCGCTTTTCGGGGGCCACACGCGGGTTCTGCGTGGGCCACGTGGGGCCAGAGGCCGCCCATGGCGGACCCATCGCGCTGCTCAAAGACGGGGACATTATCACGCTCGACGCGATCAAGGGCGAAATCTCCGTCGATCTGACGGAGGCCGATTTTGAAGAGCGGCGCAAAGACTGGACCGGTGCGCGGGAGACGATCTACGCCTCCGGCGCGCTTTGGAAATACGCCCAACTCGTGGGGGAGACGTATCGCGGGGCTGTGACCCATCCCGGCGGTGCGGAAGAGAAACATTCCTATCCTGACCTCTAAGCTCCGCTGGGCCGCGCTCCCAGCCTTGGTCGTGGCCCTTGCGGGCTGCGAGGGTGGGACTATGGACGCGTTCTTTGGACCACCGCACCTGACGAGCGTGATCGCCACCCAGGAAATCCTGCTGGCCGATGGGCTGCGGGTACGGGCGCCCGATGGCAAGTGCATCGACACGGGCCGCACCCGGCAGGAGGATGGGCGCGCCACGGTCGTGATGGCAAATTGCAGCAATGTGGGCGGCAACGCCAATGTTGGCCTGCCGGAGCCAGGCCTGATCTTTCTGACGGTCGTGCCCGGCAGCCATGGGGAACCGCTCGCGCTAGGGCGGCGCTTTGCAGATGCACCGGGGCTCATTGCGCGGTCGGGGCAGGATGCGGATGTTACGCTGATTTCCCTCGATGCCAGCGACGTGGCGCTCTACGTCAATCTGATCGACAGGTCCCCCGGCGGGCCGCGCGGCGTGAGCGCCCAGCATTGGAAAGCCACGCTCGACCTTGCGGGACGCGCGATTGTGATCTCGGTCTTTGGCGAAACGAACGGCCCTGTGCCCGAGGCGGGCGGTGAAGCGCTTGCGCGTGCGGTCGCGCAGTCCATGATCGACAACAACGGTCAAACCGCCCCGCTCATCGCGGGCGCGCCCATCTTGCAAGCGCCGCCGGGACCGGAAGTCGGGGAAACGGCGACGGGCTTCGATTTTGGGGTGCTGCGCGGGCTTTTTGATCGTAGTTAACAGAAGGCAAATGTTTGGGCGTGTAGGGAGACCCAAAGGTAGCTGAACGGGCACAGCGTGATTTCGAGATATCTGGAAAAGCGGGCGTTAAAGCGGTGGTCGCGCCAAGCGATGGCTGCGCCGTCGGCGCGCACGACCGACTTACGCCGCCAGGCCGAGGCCGCCAAGGCCCTGCGCGCCCAGCTCGACGAGGTAATCTACCAAGCCGACAAGCGTCTATGCAGCCCGCAGCTGGGTATGGTCGGCGTCCCCCGGGCCGAGAACGCGGATTGGACCTGGCGCCCCAAGCTGTGGCGCGGGCCGCTACACTCCGTCGGGCTTGTGGCCGTCGAAAACCGCACGCCGCTTGGGTCGGAGGCCACGATTTTCCACGATTGCGATGTGAGCGAGCTGAGCTTTCGGCAAGTGCGCAACCTGCGCCCCGATGATTTGGCGCCCTATGGCGTGCGCATGGACCTGTTCCGTTTTGACGGCACGTTTCTGTCGGTGGCCATCGACTTTCCCCCCGCTGCAATGGACGGCTTGCGCAAGCGGCACCTGATCCGTGTGAACACGGTTGTGGAATATGAAAAGCCCGTGGACATCTATGCGCGGCTCAACATCCGCTCCGGCCCCAACACGGAACAAATGAACTCTAAGCTGCCCCTCGACACCGAGGATGTGGCGGTGGAGTTTGATCTTGCCGACACGGACATCAACGAGCACCGGGTGGAGGCACTTTGGCTTGATCTTATCTTTGACGGGCCCGAAATGAACCAAGTCACTGTCCGAGACGTCAATGTCTCCCGCGCGCCGCGCGCAGATATCTAGAAAAGGGCCAGGCCGCGATGTCGACGCTCACTGTGAGCACATCAAAGATGCACCACGGCGTGTGGGAAGGGATCCTGGACAGCCCCAGCGGCCCCCCGCCCGAGCTGCAGGTGACCTGGCACGGGGACGTGGTCGCGGGCGTGACGCTGGCCGAAGACGCAGACAGCACTTGGCGTTTGCGCGTCCCAATCCCGGTGGAGGCGATCTCGGACGGGGTGCAGACCTTTCTCGTTGTGGAGCGCGGCAAGAGCACGGCGCTGACCTCCTTCGCGCTCTGCGCGGGGGAGCCTTTGGCCGAGGACCTGCGCGCAGAAGTGGCCCTGCTGCGCGCCGAGCTCGACATGCTCAAGCGCGCCTTTCGTCGCCATTGTGGTGAAACTGGGGCCGACTAGCCCCGCGCGCGCCACGATGTGGGGTCCAGCCCTGCGAAAACGCCCCAAACACCGTAGTAATTCCGCGCCAGCGCCCAAGTTGCGCCGCAGAGTGCCGCGATACCGGCATCGTCGCAGTAGCAGAGGTGCGTTATGGATCGCCTAACCGAAATGGAAGCTTTCGCCACGGTCGTGGACCAAGGTGGCTTCACCGATGCCGCGCGCAAAATGGGCATTTCAAAGTCAGCCGTGTCCAAGCACGTCTCCTCGCTTGAGGCGCGGCTGGGCGCGAGACTGCTCAACCGCACCACGCGCCGGGTGTCGCCCACCGATATCGGGTTGGCCTACTATGACCGCGCCCGCCGGGTTCTCAACGATGCGGGCGAGGCTGACGCGCTGGTGACATCCATGCAGTCCGCGCCATCGGGTCTGTTGCGCATCAGCGTCGCTACGGATTTCGGGGTCAATCACCTGAGCCCGATCCTCGGTGACTTCATGCAGGATTTCCCGGACATCACCGTCAATATGGTGCTGAACAACCGCTATGTGGAGCTCATTTCCGAAGGCTTCGACATGGCCATCCGCATGGGCGAGCTCGAAGACAGCTCGCTGCGCGCCCGCAAGCTTGCAGAGATGTCGCGCCGCATGGTTGCGAGCCCGGGCTATTTTGAGACCTATGGGCGCCCTGATAAGATCGACGATCTGAATGAACACAAGCTTCTTCACTACTCCAACGCCGGTGGCGCGGGCGTGTGGAAGCTGACCGCGCCCTCTGGCGAGAAGCGGCAGGTGCGCACAGCGGGCTGGCTGACAGTCAATGACGGGCAATCGCTGCTCAACGCCGCGATCAGCGGGCTTGGCATCGCCTACCTTCCAGATTTCCTGTACGCCGATGCGCTGGAACAGGGTCTTGTGGAAGAAGCGATCCCATCGCTGCCCGAGGACCGCCAGGGTATCTACGCCGTTTACCCACCGGGCCGCTTCACGCAGCCCAAGGTGCGTGCGTTCATCGACTTCCTCGTGCACGCCTTCGCGGATAAGGGCTCCAACGCCTGGTAAGGGCAAAGACACGCAGCCTTTAGAAACAACGTTTCGCGCTATAGCGCCGTTCCGAGGGGTGGCGTTCGCGCCGCCCGTCAAACCAAGGGTTTGCCTTTGGCAAAACGGGAGCTGAACGGCGCGGCCCAACGTTGCCGTCGGGCGGGTACTTTGCGGCTAGAGCTGGTGCCCTACCGATCCCCCGGCAGCAAAATCACCTCCACCCGCCGGTTTCGGTCGCGCCCCTCGGGCGTCAGGTTTGTGTCCCGCGGGGCAAGATACCCCATCCCCTCGGCAGTCACTTGCTCGGGTCGTATTTTGTAAAGCGCCAGAAGCTGCGCGCGGGCGGAGCCTGCCCGTTCCCGCGAGATGCGCACATTGACGTCGAGCGCACCGGAGGCATCGGTGTGCCCCACCAGCACCACCCGCAGCGTCGGGTTGGCCGCTAAAAACTCAGCAAGAGCCGTGAGCGACGTGTAGCCCTGATCGGCGAGCTCGCTTGATCCGCTCTGAAACTCCAGATCATCGAGCGCCACATGGCCGAGCTCCATCAGTTCATCGGCAAAGGACCGGATCGCGCGCGCTGGGTCCGGCGTGGGCGCAGCAATCACGGGCGGCGCGCTGTTTGGCGCGGCGACCTGCACGATATGGATATAGCCGTCGCTGTGGCTGCGGCTGGTGAGCACCGTGGCATAGCTGCCATCGGCGTGCTCGGCCGACAGGTAGTGATAGTCGCTGAGGTCCACGAACATATCCGGCGGCGGGATGAGGTTGAGCGCAAAGCGAAAGTCGAAGCCGCCGCAGGTGACGCCCGCGCAGGACAAGATCGTTGCGTATCCCGCTTGCCCAAGCTGCGTGGCCAACGGCGCCATCAGCCCTGCGGTGTCGCGCCGGTCCGGCGCACGGTAGGACTGGATCGTGACATTGCCCTGGGCCAGCCGCGTCGCCGTAAACCCATCGCGGGTGGGCGCGGTGGGGATCACGCGGGAGCCGCCGTCACGGGTGACGTCCCGCGTCAGCTCCGCCCCTGCGGGCAGCTCCAACGTCAGCGCGTGGGCGCTTCCGGCAGCAAAACAGGCCAGGAGCGCCGCGCGTATCATCTGTTGAGCGCGTGATAGTCAGGGTTGGGCTGCATGTCGGTGGCCGACGCCACCCGGTTCGTCATGTTGAAAAAGCCCGCCACATTGGCGATGTCCCAGATGTCCCGGTCGCTCCACCCCGCGTCGCGCAGCGCTTGGCGGTCAGGTTCTTCGATGGTGGCAGACGCCTCCGTCACTTTCACCACGAAGTCGAGCATGGCGCGTTGTTTGGGCGTGATGTTGGCCACGCGGTAATTCATGACCAGATGTTCGCCGAGGACGGGATCACCCGACAGCTCCCGCACGGCTTGGCCATGAGCGGTGAGGCAGTACACGCAGCGATTGATGGCGCTCACCGTGACGGCAATCATCTCCCGCTCCAGCTTGGTCAGACCCGATCCCGCCAGCATGAGGTCGTTGTAAAGGGTGGTGAAGGCGTTCAGCTTATCGATGTCAAAGGCGTAGGCCTTGAGCACATTTGGGACGAGCCCGAGTTTGTCCTGACAGATATCGAAATAGGTCTGCGTCTCCGTTGGGAGCGGGTCGACCGGCGCAAGGTCGAGTGCGGTGACTTTGTCTGTCATGGAGACTCCCCAGAGATATCCAGCGTGCGGTAGTGATACTGTCCCACAGCCTCCATCCCGAGGGAAGCATAGAGCGCCTGCGCAGCGGCATTGTCGGACCCCACAGCCAGCGTGAGCCAGTCGCAGCCCTGCCGTGCCGCCCAGATCGCCGCCTGCGCCATGACATGAGCGCCAAGCCCCTTGCGTCGGTGGTTGGGCAGCGTGACGAGCGAGTGCAGCATAGCGAGCCGCCCCGCGGCGCCCACATAGGCCGTCGCCGCAGGTTTCGCATCCACCCGGCCCAGAATCGCGGTCTTTGGACACGTGGCGCGGTGCATCACCTGCTGCCGGGCGTGGGATATCCCGTGCCCGGCCCACATGTCCGCCATGATCGCCAGCGGCTCCCAAATCTCGAATGTCGTGACACGGGGCGGGGTGCGCGCGGCCATCTGGGGAACCGACCCGGCGAGGTAGTCGGAATGGTCATGCCCCCGGTAGCCCAACGCGTCGAGCTGCGCCTCGAACTCCGGCGCGTCGCTCGGGACCCAGAACATGGCAGGCTGACCCCAACTGCGCATTGTCGCGGCGGCTTCAGCGATTTCGGTGTCGGTGACGGCGCGGTTGGCCGTGGCCGCCCGCGAGCGGCGGCTGTCATCGCCTGAGCGGCGGAGCGCGAATGCCGGTGTATCTGTGACGGCCTCGCCCGGCCAAGTGGTCCAAACGGCGGCACCCAGCTCCGCTATGGTGGGGGGCGTCACGCGAGCCGCTCCCGCACCGCGCCTGCGGCCTCTGCCAGCCGGGCCGCATCGGGGGAGCGCATGACGATGTTCGACCCGTACCGTCCGTTCTCCTGAAACGGGTAGGACCCGAAGGAGACGTCGGCGAAAGCCTCTGCCACCTCGCCCAAAGGCCCGGCGATGTCGCCCTCCCCCCGGTCGATGCGCACGGTTTCCGACAAGAGCGGCGCGCCGCCCGTGAGCGTAGGCAGGACGCTCGCGACCATGGCTTTGAACACGGACGGGACGCCCGCCATGACGTGGACATTGCCGATGGTGAACCCCGGCGCGACGGACACCGGGTTGTCGATCAGCGTCGCACTGTCCGGGATCCGTGCCATGCGCTGGCGTGCGGCGTTAAACTCCCGCCCGTTGGAGGCGTAGTAGTCGCCCAGGAGCTTGGCCGCATCGGCGCGCACGTCGATTGCGTCACCAAAGGCCGCCGCCACGCAATCGGCGGTGATATCATCATGGGTGGGACCGATCCCGCCGGAGGTGAAGACATGGTCAAACGCTCCGCGCAGTGCGTTGACGGCGGCGATGATGGCCTCGCGGTCGTCGCTGACCACGCGGACCTCCTTCAGATCGATGCCCTTCTCGGTGAGCTGCCCGGCGAGGTAGTGCATATTGGCATCACGCGTGCGGCCCGACAGGATTTCATCCCCGATCACGAGCATCGCGGCACTGGAATTGGGCATCAGTCTCTCCTCCCCGGGGCCCAAAACTTTTTTCGAAAAGTTTTGGGCGCCTGTTTCAGATGGTGTGCCCTTGTCTTAGGCCTAGGCACATGCGGTTTCAAACAGCTCTCATCCCCGGGCGGCTTCTACGCCGATATAAACGGTTCCTCGCGGATATCATGCTCGATACCGGGGAGGAGGTCGTGGCCCACTGCCCCAACCCCGGCGCGATGCTGGGCCTCAAGGAGCCGGGCCTGCGCGTGTGGGTGGAGCCCAATGATGATCCCAAGAAGAAGCTGAAATACGCGTGGCGTGTGGCCGAGCTGCCGGATGGGGTGATGGTGGGCATCGACACCGCCGTGCCAAACCGCGTGGCGAAGGAAGCGCTGCTGGCCGGTCGTGTGGCCGAGCTCGCGCGTTACAGCGGTGTGCGCGCTGAGGTGGCGTATGGCACGCGCAGCCGGGTGGATTTCTTGTTGACCGAACACGGCCTCCCCGACGCGTATGTGGAGATCAAGAATGTCCATCTTTTGCGCCAAGACGACTGGGCGGAGTTCCCCGATTGCGTGACAGACCGCGGGGCAAAGCACCTGCGGGAGCTGATGGAGGTGCGCGCGGCCGGGGCGCGGGCGGTGATGCTCTACGTCATCCAGCATGAGGGCTGCGCGCGGTTTCGCACCGCGCCCGACCTCGACCCCGTCTACGCCGCCACCTTTCGGGAGGCCGCCGCGGCGGGGGTGGAGATGCTGGCCTATCGCTGCGCGGTGTCGCCGTCGGAGATCACGCTGAGCCATGCGGTGCCCGTTTCGTTGGAGTAGAGCCTTGGGGGGGGGGGGGGGGGGGGGGGGGGGGGGGGGGGGGGGGGGGGGGGGGGGGGGGGGGGGGGGGGGGGGGGGGGGGGGGGGGGGGGGGGGGGGGGGGGGGGG
>JBCBZG010000024.1:0-63160 GCA_039815465.1 Pseudomonadota bacterium | reverse complement strand
TCAAGTGCTGGCGGAGGCGGCGAAAGGCGGCGGCTTCAAGCTCGAGGCGGGTTTGATCATCCATAGGCGATAGGTGGCGCGCGGCGGGGCCTTTGGCAAGTCTTAGGCGCGCCCGCCCACGGCAGACAAAAGCAGCGGATCAATGCCCAGGCTCTTAATCGCGTCGAGCCACTTGGCGTCCCCACCATCCCCAAACACGAGCTCGGACGTGGCCGCGCAGGTCAGCCAGCCATTGGCGGCGATCTCCCCCTCTAGCTGGCCCGGGCCCCAGCCGGAATAGCCCAGCGCCAGCATCGCTGTCTTTGGACCTGTGCCGCGCGCCATGTCCTCCAGGATATCGAGCGTGGCAGTCATGCCCACGGTCTCATCCACCTGGAGCGTGCTATCGTTTTGCGCGTATTCGCCCGAATGCAGCACGAAGCCGCGCCCGTGTTCCACGGGGCCGCCAAACATCACGCGGGTCTCGCCCGGCGTCTCCTCGACCTCGATGCTGAGCTGATCGAGCAGGTCTTTGAACCGTACGTCGGCGGCGGGTTTGTTGACGATGAGCCCCATCGCACCCTCGTCGGAATGCGCACACATGTAGATCAAGGCCTTTTCAAACCTTGGGTCACCCATTCCTGGCATGGCGATCAGCATGTGACCGGCAAGCGCTGTGGGGGGAGGAAACGTCACATCATCTTGCACCCCACTTACATGCGCCTCCCGCAGCGCTCGGGCAACCCCTAACGGCCCCCAGGCGCACCGCCTTCACGACACCTGCCGCATTTGTGACTTCCGCCCTTCCGCGCGGCACCCTACACACGCCCAATGATGGTGAGACAGGCAGTTATAGCAGGCACGGCGGCGCTGGCGACAGCGATGGCAACGGCGCTAGCAACGGCGCCCGAGGCGCGCCCGACCGGCGAGAACGGCGATGTGGTCGCCGTGGAAGTGCTGCCAGGCTGGCGCACGGGGCCCGACACCCATGTGGCTGCGCTGCGCATCACGCTCGCACACGGGTGGAAGACGTATTGGCGCGCGCCGGGCGATGCGGGCATCCCGGCGGCGTTCGACTGGCAGATGTCGACCAACTTGGCCGGGGTCAAAACACATTGGCCCGTCCCCGCGATCTTTGTGCAAAACGGGATGCGGTCCATTGGATATGAGAACGAGGTGATTATCCCGCTGAACCTCGAACTGGCATCGAGCGGCGCGGCCACGCGGCTCGTGGGCGATATCGAGCTCGGCGTATGCGAGGAAATCTGCATCCCGGCTTTTGTCTTTGTCGATGCCAAGCTGCCCGCCCGGGGCACCCATGACCCTGACATCGCCGCGGCCCTCGCGGACCGTCCGCTGACCGAACGTGAGGCCGCCGTGAGCCACGTGACCTGTGCGGTGGAACCGATCAGCGACGGTTTAAGCCTAACGGTGCGGGCCACGATGCCCCCCATCGCGCGGGGCGAGGCGGCAGCCATTGAGACCGCGGACCCCACCGTCTGGGTCGCCGAGCCGCGCGTGACACGCGATGGTGATATGCTGACCGCACGCACGGAACTGGTGCGCTATGACGCTATGCCCTTTGCCTTGGACCGGTCCGGCGTTCGGATGACGGTGTTTGGCGCGGGCCGCGCAGTGGATATCCGCGGCTGCGTCGGCGAGTAGGCGCGTAGACGTGTAGGCGCATAGGCGCGCCCGCTAGCGGACGGCCCGGCGCCCGACGAGGAGCAGCGCGCTCATCACCCACATCGTCAGCGCAATCACAGCGCTGCCCGCCACAAAGGCGCCCAGGGCAACGGTCAGACCATCGCGACCCAGTGTCTCCGCCACGGGGGCCCACATTGCGCCGGTGAGCGCTGCGGGGGCCAAGGTGGCCGCGAACACCGCGGCCATGGCGGCGGCGGTGAGCTGCGCAGGGACGCTGGCCTGCGGTGCCCGCCCGCCCATGCGCAGCGCGCGCTTGGCGGCCGTGATCTGCGCGCCAAAGTCCTGCTGCATCGCCATTATTGCGGGCACCACAAGCAGCACAAGGAACATCCCCGCGCCGAGCCCGTAGACAAGCGTGATGACCGTGGGCTTCAAGAACTCCGCCTGGCTCGACCCCTCGTAGAGGAGCGGCAGGAGGCCCAGGACCGTCGTGAGCGTGGTCAGCAACACGGGTCGCAGCCTGTCGCAGGCGCCATCCACGATGGCAGGCACCAACCCGCGATCCTCGGCGTATTCGTCGATGGTCGTCACGAGCACGATGGAATCATTGATGATGATCCCCACCATCCCCAGCAGCCCGATGACCGAGAACATGGAAAACGGCACGCCCCAAACGTAGTGCCCATAGACCGCCCCAATGAGGCCGAAGGGGATGATGAACATCACCACCAACGGGCGCGTCCAGCTGGAGAAGATCCAGGACAGGGTCAGGAAAATCCCGCCCAGCACCATGATCAGCCCCGTGCGCGCGTCGGACAGGAAGTCACGCTCCTGTTCTGCCAGACCGCTTAGGTCGTAGGTGATGCCGTGCCGCTCGGCCACGCGGGGCAGGATGTCGGTGCTCATCAGCTCCTGAATTTCGGTCGCGCGGGCGGGGTCGTCTTCGGACAAGTCGCCGGATACCGTGATCTGCTGGATGCCGTTGACGCGGCGGACGGTGCTGAACCCGGTGCGGCTTTCGACGCTGACGATATCGGCGAGCGGGACATATTGGCCCGACGGGGAACGCAGCTGCATCCGTTCGAGGAAATCTGCCGTCAGCTCCCCCTCCGGCAATTCCACGCGGATGGTCGCCGAGCGCGTGCCATCGGGGAAGGTCGCGGCCTCCACCCCGCTCAGCCGATCGCGGAGCGATCCGCCGAGGTCGTCGATCGAAAAGCCGAGGTAGGACCCTTGGGCGGTGAGCTCCAGGATCAGTTCCTCTTTGTCATAGGCCAGGTTGTCTTCGACGGCGGAGACTTCGGGGAACTGCGCCAGCTCGGTCTGGAGCATGAGCGAGGCCGCTTTCAGCGTCTCGGCATCGGCGCCTTGGAAATCGACCGACAGGCTCGACCCGCCGGGGCCGGAGCCCCAGCGGCGGAAGCTGATCGTTTCCACAAGCGGGTGGCGGCGCACGCGTTCCTGGAGCTCACCCACAAACGCGAAGGAGGAATAGGGGCGCAGGTCTGCATCGATAAGCTCGATGGCCAGCGACCCTAGCTGATAGCTTTCCTTTGTCTCCGAACCCGCGATGGCGCGGCCGGAGTTCCCGCCGACCTCTGCTATGGCGTAGGTGATGGGGTTCATGCCGAACCGCTCTTCGTATTCGGCGCCAAGCTCTTCTGCCGCGCGCTGCATCTCGCGCATCATCAGCATCGTGTCCTCGCGCGTGGCGCCCGGCGCCATGGCAAAGTTGCCGGTGACAGAGCCTTGTTCGGGCGCGTTAAAGAAGCGCCACTGCACGTCGCCGCGCATGAAGGAGGTGATTTGCGACGCCAGGAGCACAAAGGCCAGCGCCACCACAGGGTAGCGGGCCCAGATCACGAAATGCATGAACGGCCGGAAGGCCCGTTCCTTGAGCCAGTTAAAGCCACGGTTCACCTGGCGGGACGGCCAGTCATACCAGTGTTCCTTATCGGAATGCTTGAGCGCGTGGTTCATGTGGTTGGGCAGGATCAGGAAACACTCGATGAGCGAAGCGATGAGCACCACGATTACCGTATAGGGGATCGCGGCGATCAGATCGCCAAAGCGACCGCCGATGGCCATGAGACCGTAGAACGCAATGATGGTGGTGATCGTGGCCGAAAAGACCGGCGTGAACATGCGCTTGGCGGCGTTCTCAGCGGCCACGGGCGCGGGTTCTTTGAGCACCCGTCTACGGTAATCGGCGTGTTCGCCCACGACGATGGCGTCATCGACCACGATGCCCAGCGTGATGATGAGCGCAAAGAGCGAGATCATGTTGATAGTGAGGCCCGAGGCATACATCAGCGCAATCGCCGCCGACATCGCCACGGGGATGCCCGCCGCCACCCAAAACGCCACCCGGGCGTTTAGGAACAAAAAGAGCAGTGCAACCACAAGCGCGAGCCCCATGAGCCCGTTTTCCATCAGGATATTCAGGCGCCCTGTGATCGCCTCCGCCCGGGTGCGGATCAGCTCGATCGCGACGCCTTCGGGCAGGGAGGCTTGCTGCTCTGCTGCCACACGCTCCACGATGCGCTGCATCTCAATCGCGTCGCCAGAGGGCGAGCGGTCCACGCGGATGGAGATCGCGGGCGCCTCCCCCACGAAATAGGCGCGGTCGCGGTCGATGGCCTCCACCAACACGGTGGCCACGTCTGAGACGGTGAGCTTTGAGCCATCGGGGTTTGAGCGCAGCACGATAGCGCCGATCTGGTCGGCGGAGCGCTTTTCGACGCCCGTGCGCACGCGCGACGCGCCGGAGACGTCGCCCGCGGGGTCTGCCACGGCCTCCTCGCGGATGGCGTTGGCGATGTCGCGCATGGTCAGGTCGTTTTGGATGAGCGACAGCGACGTGACCTCGATCAAGGTCGAGGGCGCCGCGATGCCCCGGATCGTGGTGCGCGTGACGCCCTCGCTATAAAGCCGGACAACGAATTCATCGGCAAAGAGACCGAGCTGATCGGGCCCCACCGGCCCGCGGATCACCACATCGGTGACGCGGTCGCGCCAGGTGCCGCGGCGCACCTCCGGGTCCTCGGCGCCGTCGGGTAGGTCGCCTGCGATGGCGTCCACGGCGGTTTGAACGTCATCGGCGGCGCGCGCCATGTCCCAGCCGGGCTCAAATTCGAGCCGCACCGAGCCTGACCCCTCGCGAGAGGTCCCTGTGGTGCCGGTAACGCCTTCGACGCCCAAGAGCGCGGGTTCCATCACCTGCACGATGCCGCGGTCGGCATCCTCGGCCCCTGCCCCGTCCCAGGTGGCCACGACGGTGATGTCATCGACGACGACATCGGGAAAAAACTGTGCGCGCATCTGCGGATAAGACACGATGCCCGCGGCGAGCATGATCACCAAAAGCAAGTTGGCGGCGGTGCCGTGGCGGGTGAAGTAGCTCAGGATACCTGACGCGGATGCCATCGCTTAGCCCCCCATGCGGCCTTCGAGGCGCTCCACCACCGCGGCGGGCACCTCCGGCTGTTGCAATTGGGCCAGCACGCGTTCCTTGGCCTGGGCGGGCATGCGTTGATTGGCCTCCACAAAGGCGATGAGCCGCGCGCGGCGGGCCTCATCCAGCGCGATCATGGCGGGCGCGGCCGCCATCTGCGCTGCCGCGCCTTCCGGTGCGATCGGGTTCACCAGGATGCCCGGCCCCAGCAGGGGCGAGCGTTCTGCCACCACGCTGAGCCCCGCGATCCCGCGGGCGCGCACCAGCACGTCGTCGCCCTGGCGGCGCACGAGCTGCACATCTACCTCGCGCAGGCGGTTACCCTCCCCCACGACAAGGACGCGGCCCGCCGCAGACAGCGCCGTGGACGGCAGGCGCGCCACGCCGCGCACAGCCGGTTCGGCAATCGCGGCTGTCACAAAGTCCCCGGGCCGAAAGCCTGGTGCGGTGTCGAGCGTCGCAAACAGGAGCCGCCCGGTGAGGCCATCCCCCACGGACCCGCTCACCCGGCTCAGCGTGCCGGTGGACAAGATGTCGGCGCCAAAGACGTCGAGCGTCACGGTAACCGGCGCCGGGCGCAGACGGCCCGTGTCGTCGATCAGCCGCGAATACTGTTCGGTGGACACGCGCACGGCAACCTCAAGCGCGGTGTCGTCGATCAGGGTCGCGATCCGCTCATTGGCGCTCACGAGCCCGCCTTCAACGATGGTCACGTCGCTGAGCACGCCGTCAAACCCCGCGATCAGCGTGGTGTTGGCCAGGTCGCGCTTGGCCTCGGCGAGGTTGATCTGGGCCCGCTCCACACGGGCTTTGGTCGTCGTCACGCGCTGCTCTGCGGCTTGGACGGATTGCTGGCGCGATAGGGCTGTGGAGGCGGCGGAATTGGCGGCAAGCTCCGCGCTTTCGAGCGCTGATTCAGTGCCCACGCCGCGCGTGACGAGGTCCCGCTGCCGGGTCAGTGCGCGCTCTTGTAGGGATTGGGTGGCCAAAGCCGCGGTGAGCTCATCGAGTGTCAGCTGAAGCGCGCGCTCCGCCTCCAGCACCTCACTGCGGGCCTCTGCCAGCTCCGCCTGGGCCAGGGCCAAGCGCGTCTCGGTCTCTGCCCGGTCCACCTGGACCAGTACATCGCCCGCACGGACCCGTCCGCCATCGACGAAATCCTCTGACAGCTCCACCACCCGCCCAGCGAGATCGGCGCGGATGTCGAGCGAGCGCCGCGAGCGGACCTCACCGAATGCCTCTAGCGTGGGTGCGATTTCTTGCGGGTCGAATAGGACCGTGTTCACCGCAAAGCTGCGTTCCCGGGCGGAAAAGCGGGGACGCTCGTTTTCGGCGCTCTCTTCGGCGGCTTGGCGGATGTTGCCGATGCCGTAAGCAAAGAGACCAACAGTGATCGCCAGGAGGAGCAGCCCGGTCAGGCTTTTGCGGAGGAAACGCATGGCTGTGTTCCGTTTCTGTGTGGAGCCACATAAAGTTAGGGCCGCGCGCACGCGAAGCAACGCACGCTGACCTAGACCTTACACGCGCCGCGCCGCTATTTCCGTCGCAGATGTTCATCCAATCGCGGCATTATTTCCACGAAGTTGCAGGGCCGGTGACGATAATCGAGTTGTTTCAGTAAGATACCGTCCCACGCATCCTTGCAGGCACCTGTCGATCCCGGCAGCGCAAAGAGGTACGTGCCCCCCGCCACGCCGCCGGTCGCGCGCGATTGCACAGCGGATGTGCCGATCTTTTCCATTGAAATATGCGTGAAGATGGTCCCGAAGGCGTCGATTTCCTTCTCATAGACGTCCCGGTGGGCCTCCACGGTGACGTCGCGCCCGGTGAGCCCCGTGCCCCCGGTGGAGATGATCACGTCAATGTCGTCGGCGGCCACCCAGTTGCGCAGGTGGAGCGCGATGGCGTCGCGGTCGTCGCGGATGATCGCGCGGGAGGCCAGGTGGTGCCCCGTCGCTTCGAGCCGCGCGACGAGCGTGTCGCCGGAGCGGTCGTCGGCTTCGGTCCGGGTGTCGCTGACCGTCAGGATCGCGATCCGAACGGGGATGAAGGGGCGGCTGTCGTCGATGGTGCTCATAGGGCTTTCAACTTGGCTTGCAGGCTCAAAAGGTCCTCCCAAGCGTGACGTTTGGCGGATGGCTGGCGCAGCAGATACGCGGGGTGGAGCATGGGCAGCACGGGCCGGTCGTCGAGCGCGTGCCAGTGGCCGCGCAGGCGCGTGATGCCCTTTTTGGACAAGAGCGCCTGGCAGGAATGGTTGCCCATAGCGATCAGCACCTTGGGCTGGGCGAGCGCGATGTGGCGCCTGACAAAGGGCAGCATCATCGCGATTTCGTCGGCCTTTGGGTCGCGGTTCTGGGGCGGGCGCCAGGGCAGCACGTTGGTGATATAGACATCGCGTTGACGGCTCATACCGATCGCCGCGAGCATTTTATCCAGGAGCTGCCCCGCGCGCCCGACAAACGGACGTCCCTCCCTGTCCTCATCGCGTCCGGGGGCCTCGCCTATGATCATCACCGGGGCGCCGGGCACGCCGTCGGCAAAGACAAAGTTGCGCGCGCCTTTTTTGAGCTCGCAATGGGTGTAAGCGGATTGAGCCTGGGCGAGCGCCTCTAACGTTCCAGCGGCGGCGGCGCGCGTTTCAGCCTCTGCCACAGGGTCCGTGGCGGGCGCCGCGGCGGGGGTAATAGGCACGGCGGCGGCGGGTGTGGCGGGCGCTGGCGCCGCCTTTTTGGGCGCGGGATCAAGCGCGTAGCGATTGATGGGCTCTTCGCCGATGGCCTCTGTCACGCCGCAGTCCACCTGCCAGGCAAGCTCCGCGGCCGCTTTATGCCAGTCCAATGCGTCCATGGCGCCAGTTACCACCGATTCCTGGCGCGATGGAAGGTGTAGGGTGCGCGGATACGCCAGGGCTTGCCCGCCCGGCAGGAGCCGCCTAAAGGGGCGGTGATGCGACATCTGCTTGGGATAGAACCGCTCTCGCCCGCCGATATCACGGCCATTCTTGACCTTTCTGACAGCTATGTGCGCCTGAACCGCTCTGCGCAAAAGCACACGGACGCGTTGGCAGGGCTGACGCAGATCAACATGTTCTTTGAAAACTCGACCCGCACGCAGGCGTCGTTCGAGCTCGCCGGCAAGCGGCTGGGCGCGGATGTGATGTCGATGGCCATGCAAGCGTCGTCGATCAAAAAGGGCGAGACGCTGATTGATACCGCGCTGACGCTGAACGCGATGCACCCGGACCTACTGGTCGTGCGCCACCCGCATTCGGGCGCGGTGGACCTGCTCGCGCAGAAGGTGAATTGCGCCGTGCTCAATGCGGGCGACGGGCGCCACGAGCATCCGACGCAAGCGCTGCTGGATGCGTTGACGATCCGGCGTACCGTAGGGCGGATCGAGGGGCTGACCGTCGCGATCTGCGGCGATATCGCCCATAGCCGCGTGGCGCGGTCGAACACGCTGCTTCTGAACAAGATGGGCAACCGCGTGCGCCTAATCGGGCCGCCAACGCTAATCCCGTCAGGCGCGGCGGATTGGGGCGTGGAGGTCCATGGCGACATGGCCACGGGCCTTGCCGGGGCGGATGTGGTGATGATGCTGCGGCTCCAGCGCGAGCGGATGGATGGCGGGTTTATCCCGTCGGAGCGGGAGTATTACCACCGCTACGGGCTCAACGCCGAAAAGCTGGCCCATGCGGCGGACGATGCCATCGTGATGCACCCCGGGCCAATGAACCGCGGGGTGGAGATTGACGGCGAACTTGCCGATGACATCAACCGATCCGTGATCCAAGAGCAGGTGGAGATGGGCGTGGCTGTGCGCATGGCGGCGATGGACCTTTTGATGCAAGCGCGCCGCGCCGCGCCCGCCGGGGTGATGGTATGAGCGCGCTCACGGTGCAAGCGGGAGAGGCCGGGCGCATCCGCGTCTTTGCGCTGTCCATGACGGAAGCCGAGGCGAAAGCGCTCGCCGCCAACCCATCGCCCGAGGGCGGGCCGAGCTACCAGGAGGAGATGCTGGGCGCGACAAAGCTCGACCACGCGTACGTGGAGGTCGTGTCGCTCAAGTCGCTCGAAGGGGTGGGGCTCGTTGACTACCTCATTGAGGGGCACGGGGCGGAGCCTGCGGATGTGGCGCAGGACAAGGCCAAGCTCGGCGCGCTGGGTGGGTCGGTGATGGTCGTGATGTCACCCGCGTTTCAGCGCCAAGCGATGCAGCTGAGCCCTGATCCGCGGCTGACGCTCATCGGGATCTATGCGCAGGAGGGCGTCGATTGGGCCCCTGCCCCGGTCAGCGCGTCATCGGCTGCACCCTATAGCGCGGAGGCGCGGCCCAAGAAGCCGATGTCGGATGCGCGCATCTCCGGCATGGTGGCGACGGCTGTGCTCGCGTTTTTGGCGCTGTTTGTCGTGATCTTTGTTTGGATCGGGGGCTGACGGTGGCGATCTTATTCCGAAACGCTCAGATCATTGACCCGGATGCGGGCACGGCGCGGCTTGGGTCGCTGCGGATTCAGAACGGGTTGGTCGTCGAGATCGCCTACGACAGCGCGATTGACGCCCAGGGCGCCGATGTCATCGACTGCGGCGGTGCGTGCTTGGGGCCGGGGCTCGTCGATCTGGGCGTGAAAGTCTGCGAGCCGGGGGAACGCCACAAAGAAAGCTTTAGCTCCGCCGGGCATGCGGCGGCCGCGGGCGGCGTGACGACGATCGTCACGCGCCCCGATACGCTGCCCGCCATCGACACGCCCGAAGCGCTCGAATTTCAGATCCGCCGCGCCGCCGAAGCCGCGCCTGTGCGCGTTGCGGCCATGGCCGCGCTCACGAAGGGCCGCGCGGGCAAGGAGATGACGGAGATCGGGTTCCTGCAAGACGCAGGCGCCGTGGCCTTTACCGATTGCGACCGCGTGGTCGAAAATACCAAAGTATTTTCTCGGGCGCTGGCCTATGCCCGTTCGCTCGGGGCGCTGGTGATGGCCCATGTCCAGGAGCCTGGCCTGTCGAGCGGGGCTGCGGCCACGTCGGGCGCGCGCGCCTCGCGCATGGGGTTGCCAGCGGTGACGGCCATGGCGGAGCGTATGGCGCTCGACCGCGATATCGCGCTGATTGAGATGACGGGCGCCGCCTACCATGCCGATCAGGTGACGACGGCCCGTGCGCTGCCCGCGTTGGAGCGCGCTAAGGGCAATGGGCTCAACATCACGGCGGGGGTGTCGATCCACCATCTGACCCTGAGCGAGGCCCATATTGAGGACTACCGGACCTTTTTTAAGGTCAAACCACCGCTCAGGACCGAAGCGGACCGTCACGCGGTGCTGGAGGCGCTGAAATCGGGGCTGATCGATGTCGTGTCGTCCATGCACACGCCGCAGGACGAGGAATCAAAGCGGCTGCCCTTCGAGGAGGCCGCGTCAGGTGCTGTGGGGCTTGAGACGTTTTTGAGCGCCATGCTCGGCTTGGTGCAGGACGGGGCGCTGAGCCTGGTCGACGTGTTCCGCGTGGGCGCGCGCGCGCCGGCGCAGCGTCTGGGGCTCGACGCGGGGCGGATCGGTCCGGGCGCGCCTGCGGACCTGGTGCTGTTTGACGCTAATGCGCGGCAGATGCTCGACCGCACGACGCTTTTGTCGAAATCCAAGAACACGCCCTATGACGGCACGGAACTGCAAGGCCGTGTGCTGGGCACCTGGGTCGGCGGGACCCGCGTATACGGAGCCGATGATGCCCCCCTTTGACACTGCGTTGCCGCTTTTGGCGCTTGCCACGGCATTCGGGTACCTGTTCGGATCGATCCCCTTTGGGATCGTGTTCGCTCGCCTGTTTGGCCTGGGCGATCTGCGCGCGATCGGGTCTGGCAATATCGGCGCCACGAATGTGCTGCGCACAGGGTCCAAACCCGCGGCGGCGCTGACGCTGCTGTTTGACGCTGGAAAGGCTGGGATGGCCGTGCTGGCGGCGCGCCTCCTCGCGGGGGAGGACGCCGCGCAAGCTGCTGGTCTTGCAGCCTTTTTCGGGCATTGCTTTCCGATCTGGCTGCGATTTCGCGGCGGCAAGGGGGTTGCGACCTTTATCGGGCTGATGCTCGCGCTGCACTGGCCTGCTGGGCTCGCGACCTGCGCGACCTGGCTCGTGATTGCGGCGATCTTTCGGTATTCATCGCTCGCAGCGCTCGTGTCGGCGGCGATGGCGCCGATTTGGATGATCTTTACGGGCTACGGCATGGGGGTGGCCATGGGCATAGCGCTCACCGTGCTGATCTACTGGCGCCACGCCGAAAACATCAGGCGCCTGCGCGCGGGGACTGAGTCGCGCATCGGCGAGAAAGCGTAACCAGCGCCAAATCTGCGAATTTCGTTTAGATTTTCACCGCAAATAAACTATTGTCGGAGTTTAGAGCACGCAGGCAGAAAAGATCTGCGGCTTGGCAGGTTTTGACGGCGCAAACGTTGGCGCCAACACACAGGTACGCATCTGATCATGGCGGATTTTCCCGTCCTCCTTTTTGCTGCGGACAATATTGTTAATCCGCAGAACCCGGGGTTTCTCCCGGCCGAAGACGGTACCTTTCGGTCAGATCTTGTGAATGGCGACACGATCACTTGGCTTGGGGGTGGGGAATCGGCGCTGATCTATATCGAGGACAACGTCGACGCGGTGTTTGACGAGGCGCTGAGCAACCAGTTTCTGCGCGATCCCGTCACGTTCGACGGGGTTTCGTATTCGGCAGGCATCCCGGTGACGCCGACCTATACGATTGTCTTTAGCGGGACCGGTGGGCCCTACACGTTCACCAGCTTCAACTTTTCGGGCAACACGAACAACGAAATCCCCGACGCGTTCTTTTGGGAAGGCAGCATTCCCCCGCCTGGTACGGTGCTGACGGTCACGAGCGAGATCAATCCGACAGGCGGGTCGTCGCGGCCCTACGCGGATTTCGTGACCTGCTTTGCCCGCGGCACGCAGATCGCCGTGCCCGGCGGCACCCGCGCTGTGGAAACCATCCGCGACGGCGACACCGTCATCACCCAAGATGGCCGGGAGGAACGGGTGCTTTTGGCCTGCGCGCGCCATATCGGCCCGGCGGAGCTGCGCGCGAACCCCAAGCTGTTGCCCGTGCGGATCATGGCGGGAGCCTTGGGGCGGGGGTTGCCGCAGCGGGACCTTTACGTGTCGCGGCAGCATAGGCTGTGCGTGGCCTCGCCGATCTGCGAGCGGATGTTTGGCGCGGCGGAGGTGCTCGTTTCAGCAATCCGGCTCACGGAGCTTCCGGGGATTATGGTCGATGATACGGTGACATCGGTGGAGTATTTCCATCTGCTGCTCGCCGATCACGAAGTGATCGTGGCCGAGGGCGCCCCGGCAGAGAGCCTATATCTCGGGGAAAGTGCGCTTGAGGCGATGAGCCTTGCCGCGCAGCGGGAGCTGCGGGCGATCTTTCCAGACCTCGCGCGGCATCACCACCGGCGCCGGAGTGAGCATCTGATCCCGCGGGGAGCCCAGCAAAAACAACTGGTTATGCGCCACGCAAAGAATGCCAAACCGGCGCTCTGCTAGGATTTCCAGGCGTTTAGCGCGGCCTCGTCCGCGTCGGTCGCCGCCACCCAGGTTGCACCGCTGGCCGTGCGTTCCTTTTTCCAGAACGGCGCGCGGGATTTCAGGTAGTCCATCAGGAAATCGGCGGCCTCGAACGCGGCTTTGCGGTGGGGGGAAGCCGTGGCCACCATCATGATCGGCGCTTGGGGGGCGATGGCGCCGTAGCGGTGGAGCACCAAAATATCCGAGAGGTTCCAACGGTTTAGCGCCTCTTGCGCGATGGAGCGGAGCGCGGTTTCGGTCATGCCTGGATAATGCTCAATCTCCAACGCGGTGAGGGTGCCGTCGAGGTCTCGGGTGAGCCCGGTGAAGCTGACCACTGCCCCCGCCGCGGTCTGGCGCGCGGTAAATTCGGTCAGGATGGCGCCGGGGTCAAACGGTGCGGCTTGAACGCGGATGTCCACGGCTAACCGCCTGTCATTGGAGGGAAAAATGCCACTTCGCGGGTATCGCCGAGTGTCGCGTCGAGCGTGGTGAGCTCTTGATCATAGGCCACGCGGAGCGCGGTGATGTCGGCAAAGGCCGCGGCGTGTTGGTCGCTGCGCTGGGTAAGCTCGGCGATCAGGTCGGCGGCGGTGTGCGCGTCGGACTCGACCGTTTCGCGCCCTACGCCGATGCGCTCGCGGACCCAAGCAAAGTAGAGCACATCGCGTTTCATTTCGGCCCCTGCAGGTAAGGCAGCGCTTTGCGGAAATAGTCGTAGCCCGTGACCACCGTGAGAGCGGCCGCTATCCATAGCAGTGCGGCCCCACCATACCGCAAGATGTTGACAGCTTGTTCGCGCCACAAAAGGCCAATGGTGTCGGGCTCGAGCCCGGTAAGGATGGCTGTGTAGGTGGCTTGGTCCATGCCGACGAGACGCTCGAAAAGCCCGTGTTGCACGATACCTTTGGACAAAAGCACGGCGATAGCGACCATCTGGATGGTGGTTTTCCATTTGGCGAGCTGCGTGACCTTGAGCGTGCCTGCGGTGTCGCCAAGGAACTCCCTCAGGCCGCTCACAAACACCTCGCGAAAGACGATGAGCGCGGCAGGCAGGAGGATCCAGGCGATGGGCTGCCAGATCGCGGCAATAGCCAGTAAGGCGCTGAGAACAATGGCTTTATCCGCGATGGGATCGAGCATCGCGCCGAGCTTTGTTTCCTGCTTCCAGGCGCGGGCGAGCTGGCCGTCGACATAGTCCGTGATCGAGGCGCCGATAAAGAGGATCAGCGCCACCCAATCGGCATAGGGGCGGGCCAGAAAGAGAAAGGCCACCACGATCCCCGGTGCCGCGAGGAGCCGCAGTATCGTCAGGATATTGGGGAGATTCAGAGCCATGGCGGTTCATACCACCCGAGCCGTGCGGGGCAAGCGCGGAGCGCGTTTGACTCGGTTTGTACAGAATTTCGGGGGGTGAAAATCAACTTGTACAAGGGATGGGCTGAACAGTCTCGGCGCTTGTGAACTGTTCCGCCCGGTGGGAACCACCGGGCAGCCCCCGTCCGCCCCCCCGGGCGGGGGCAACTGCCCCCACCCGCGGACGTGGCCAGCCCTCAGCGCGTAGTCAAACTCACTGCTCGTGAAAGAAGCCGTAGATTGTCTCGGCGAGGCCTTCGCTCACGCCATCCACCGCCTTGAGGTCTGCAAGGTTCGCGCGGCTCACGGCCTTGGCGGATCCGAAATGCGCGAGCAGCGCGCGTTTGCGGGTGGCGCCCACGCCGGGGATATCGTCGAGCGGGTTTTTGGACATGGCTTTGGCGCGTTTGGAGCGGTGGGTGCCGATGGCAAAGCGGTGCGCCTCGTCCCGCATCCGCTGGATGAAGTAGAGCACCGGGTCATTGTGGCGGAGCGCTTTGACGCTGCGGCCCATGCGGTGGAACTCCTCCTTGCCCAGATCGCGGTCGATCCCCTTGGCGACGCCGACCATGGTGATGTCGGTGACGCCGAGCTCGGTCATGATTTCGTGCACCGCGCTCACCTGCCCCTGCCCGCCGTCGATCAGCAGCAGGTCTGGCCACATCTCGGTTTCGCGGTCGGGGTCTTCTTTCAGGAGGCGCTTGAAGCGGCGGCTGAGCACCTCCTTCATCATGCCGAAATCGTCGCCGGGGGTGAGCTCCTCCCCCTTGATGTTGAACTTGCGGTATTGGGATTTGAGGAACCCGTCGGGGCCTGCCACGATCATGCCACCCACGGCGTTGGTGCCCTGGATGTGTGAGTTATCGTAGACCTCAATCCTCTTTGGCGGGGCGTCCATGTCGAACGCCTCTGCGATGCCTTTGAGCAGCTTCATCTGCGTGGCGCTCTCGCTCATTTTCCGGGCGAGGCTTTCGCGCGCATTGCGTGCCGCGCCGGAGACGAGTTCCGCCTTTTCCCCGCGTTGGGGGATCAGGATTTCGACCTTGCGGCCCGCCTTTTCGCCCAGCGCATCGGTGACGAGGGGGCGGTCTTCGACATCGTGGCTCAGGATCACTTGTCGTGGCGGTTCGCGGTCGGCGTAGAACTGGCCGAGGAAGGCCTGCATGATCTCGGCCTCGGTGTTTGAGCCGGTGACGCGGGGGTAGTAGTCGCGGTTGCCCCAGTTCTGGTTGGCACGGATGAAGAAGACCTGAACGCAGGCTTGGCCGCCTTCGACATGGAGTGCGATCACGTCGGCTTCTTTCACGCCTTGGGGATTGATGCCTTGGGCCGATTGGACCTGGGTGAGCGCGCGGATGCGGTCGCGGAGCGCGGCGGCGCGTTCGAATTCCATGGCTTGGCTGGCCTCGTCCATTTGGGCGGCGAGGGTCGATTGGACCTTGGTGGTTTTGCCCTGGAGGAAATCGTCAGCCTCGCGGACGAGTTTGGCGTAGTCCTCGGGCGTGATTTTGCCGCCGCAGGGGCCAGCGCAGCGTTTCATGTGGTAGTTGAGGCACGGGCGGTTCCCGGCCTCGACCTCCCGATCCGAGCATGTGCGCAGCAGGAACACCTTTTGCAGGGTGTTGAGCGTGCGGTTCACGGCCCCGGCAGAGGCGAAGGGGCCGTAGTAGCGGCCCTTGCGGGTTTTGGCGCCGCGGTGCTTTTCAAGCTTTGGGAAGTCGTGTTCGGAACTGATGAAGATATAGGGGAAGGATTTGTCGTCCCGGAGAAGGACGTTGTATTTTGGTTTGAGCTGCTTGATCAGGTTTTGTTCGAGCAGCAGCGCCTCGGTTTCCGTGCGCGTCGTCAGGAACATCATCGACGCGGTCTCGGCGATGACGCGGTAGATGTGGGGCGCGTGGGCCTGACCGCGGGCATAGTTCGACACGCGGTTTTTCAGGTTCTTGGCCTTGCCGACGTAGAGCACGCGCGACTGTGCATCGAGCATCCGGTAGACGCCCGGCGACCCGTCGAGGGTCTTCAGGTAGCGGGCGATGACGGCCGCGCCGCGCTCAGGCTCTGGTGCTATACTTTCGGACATAGATTCTTTTGCCGCTGCTACAGTACACGTGAGTATGCAACCGTTTTCCTATCCACGAAAGCTGGGGATAAGTTGCCGGATAAGCTGCGGGCATGGTGAATTTTTTCTTTGTTCCGGCAGGCTTGATCAGTCTGCCTAAAATTTGCGCGCCTTTTCAGGCCATTGATTTCATTGGATACTTTTTCGTGATCCTGGCAAATACCTGAAATCCCTAACAAAATCCTAACAGTTTTGTAACGGGCGGGCCGGGGATGCATAACTTGCGCGGGGCGCGTCATTCGACGCCGAGCACGTCGGGCGTTTTCCAGGCCAGGTGCTGGCCCCCATCGACGCACAGGAGCTGGCCGGTGACCGCGGGCGCGTCGAGGAAATAGCCCAGCGCCGCGGTGATATCGGACGGGTGCGCGCCGCGTTCGAGCACGGTCGCGGCCCGTTGCCGGGCGAAGTGGTCGGCGCTTTGGCGTGCGCCTTGCATCGTGGGGCCCGGCCCAATGGCGTTGACGCGGATTTGCGGCGCGAGCGCTTGGGCGGCGGTCTGGGTCAGCGCCCAGAGGCCCATTTTGGCGATGGTGTAGCTCATGAACTCCGGCGTGAGTTTGCGGACGCGCTGGTCGATCATGTTGATGACGAGGCCCGAGGCGCGCGGTTCGCCGTCGCTGTCCGTCGCTGGCGCTTGGGCGGCGAGCGCTTGGGTCAGCACAAACGGCGCGCGGAGGTTTGATTCCACGTGGCGGTCCCAGCTGTCGCGGGTGGCCGTGGTGATGTTGTCGTATTCAAAGATCGAGGCGTTGTTGACGAGCACCGTGATCGGCCCGCCCAGCGCCTCTGCGGCGCGGTCCATCAGCCCTGCCACCTGCGCCTCGTCCAGGAGATCGGCTTGGAGCGTGACGGCCCTTTGACCCTCTACGGCGATGAGGCGGGCCGTTTCGGCGGCGCCGTCCGCGGACGTCGCGTAGTGCACCGCCACGTCATAGCCGCGCCCTGCGAGATAGATCGCCATAGCACGCCCGAGCCGCGCCCCTGCCCCCGTCACAAGCGCACGCATCAGGCCAGGACCGAGACCAAGTAGACGCCGTAGAGCACGACAAAGATCGCGCCCCAGATGCGGCCAAGCATCTGGCGGAAGAAGACGAAGGGGATGAGGATCAGGGACGCTGCTATCATGATCCAGAAATCTAGGTGAAAGAACGCGCCGGCAACCTCAATCGGGGCAACAAGTGCGGTGACGCCCATAATCGCCAGGAGATTGAACATGTTGGAGCCGATCACATTGCCAAGCGCCACGTCCGCCTGTTTGCGGATCGCGGCCACGACGGTCGTGGCGAGTTCAGGCAGGGAGGTGCCGATGGCTACGAGCGTCAGGCCAATGGCTGCGTCCGAGACGCCGAATTTCTTAGCGATATGGGTGGCGCCATCCACGAGCAGGTCCGCGCCGAGCGGCAGGCCGATGATGCCCAGCACGAGGTAAAGCCCGATGCGCCATTTGGGGAGCTCTGGATCGGCGCCTTCGACCTCTTCTTCTTCATCGTCGTCTGCTGCCGCGGCGGCGGCGGCGCCTGCAGCTTGGGCGGATTTGCGATGGGCGCGGGCCTCCCTCGCTTGGTCGAGAAGGATGAACGACAGCGCGCCGAGCAGGATCAGCCCGTGCCACCAGACGAGCGGGGCCGTGTAGGCCAGCCCGATAAACAGGAACGACCCCGCGATCATGTAGGCAAAGCTTTTGCGCGTGTCGCAGTCGCGGGTATCGAGCGTAGAGATCAGCGCAGGCACGCCCAGCACGAGCAGCACGTTGGCGATGTTGGAGCCCACGACATTGCCCACCGCGAGCCCGGATTGCCGGTCGAGCACGGCGTCGATGGAAATGAGCAGCTCCGGCGCGGACGTGCCGAAGGCCACGATCGTCAGCGACACGATCAGCGCCGGGATGCCCAGGCGCAGTGCCAGGTTCACGGCGCCCTTGACCAGCAAGTCACCGGCGAGAAGCAGGATCACCAGCCCCAGCGCCACCATGCCCCATGACACGATCATGAGCCCGCTCCACAGGGGCACGGCCCCTTACCGATGCGCGGACGCCCGCAGGCACCGCATTTCTTGGGGCGTGTTAGTTTGGCCAGTTGCTCCTGGCCTGGAAAGCGCAGGCGCCCAAACATCGCGAGCACTGCGATGGCGACGAGGAAGACGGTGACGATCTTAACGATCATAGGCCGAACTTGGCATAGGCGGCGCGCTCCTCAACGGAGTGGGTGAGATCGCCCAGAACCCGCGCGCTCAGGCGCGAGATCAGGGATTTTTTCTGGCCAAAGCGGCGGAAGCGGACTTTGTCGCCGAATTTGTCCTTCATCGTCGGGACGAGGTGGCCGATATGGTCAGCGAGGCCCACATCGACGCCCTTTTGGCCGACCCAGATTTCGCCGGTAAAGAGGCGGTCATCCTCGGCCAGCTTTGCGCCACGGCGGGTTTTGACGTGGTCGATAAAGATGCCGTGGATGTCGTCGAGCAGGACTTTCAGCCGTGCGACATCGTCGGGGTTTTCGGGGCGGAACGGGTCGAGCTGGCTTTTGGATTTACCCGCCGTGTAGACGCGGCGCTCCACGCCCAGTTTCTCGATCGCTTGGGTCAGGCCAAAGCTGGCTGAGATCACGCCGATGGACCCGATGACGGAGCTTTGGTCGACATAGATTTCATCGGCCGCAGCAGCGAGCCAGTAGCCGCCGGAGGCTGCGACGTCTTCGACAAACGCGTAGACCGGGATTTTCTTTTCATCTGCCAAGCGGCGGATGCGGGCGCCGATGAGCGCGGATTGCACCGGGCTGCCGCCGGGGGAATTGATCACCAGCGCAACAGCCGCGCGTTTGCTGCCGAACGCCTTTTCAAGGAGCGGGCCCGTGCCATTGTCATTGAGCCCGCGGCCCGCCGCAATGAGCCCGTCGAGACGCAGCACCGCGACCTCGGGCTCCTTTTTCATGAAAGGGATAAAGCGTTTCATGTCGCGCCATGTAGGCCCCAGGCCCGCGCGCAACAAGACAGGTTTGCGTTATTGCAACAGGTTCCTGGCGCCGAGTCTCAATAAGCTGTTTGGCCACCCCCGACGCCCCAAGAAACCATTAAAATTGAGACCTATTTCACCCTGTGGCGCCCCCTGCCCGTCCAGTTTCGTTTTGCAGCGGCGGGGCGCGCAGTGCTATCGTCGGGCGCGGTCGCATCACGGAAGGGCACAGCGTGGCGAGGTTCAACATCAACGGCGTCACGCTCGACGTGCCCAACAAGCTGTTGCGGCAAAAGATCAAGGAAAAGCTCACCAGTGGGGAATATGAGGGCAGTGAAGCGCGCGCGGCGCGGATGCGCGTCAAGCCTGGCTGGCCGGTCTTAGAGCTCGGCGGGGGGCTTGGCTATGTCAGCTCCATCTGCGCGCAGATCACAGAGCCCGGCAACATCACCGTCGTGGAGGCGAACCCGAACTTGATCCCTGTGATCAAAAAGAACTTGCGGCTGAATGCGGCGTCAGAGGTCACGGTGCGCCACGGCGCGGTCGTCAACAACGCCTACCCCGAAGACACCATCGACATGCAGCTTGGGGCGTCGTTCTGGGGCTCGTCCCTGGCGGGGGGCGGCGGCGGCGGCGGTCGCGGGGCGCAGGACATTGTGAACGTGCCCGCTCTCAAGCTCGGGCCGCTTTTGCGCGAACACCGCCCGCGGGTGGTGATCATGGATGTGGAGGGCGCTGAGGCGCGGCTGTTCTGGCGGCCTTGGCCGCGTTTTGTCCATCACGTGATGCTGGAACTACACCCCAAGAAATACGGCGGCGCGACGATCAAGCGGATCGTGGACTGCATGTCCGCGTCTGGGCTGACCTATGACCCGGTCTGCTCCAAGGGCGGTTTGCTGGGGTTTCAACGCGTCGCGGCGGAGTAGCCGGGCGGCGTCACTTTTTCCGCGGTGGTCCGATGGCGGTTTTGACGATGAGGACGAGCCCGTAGCCCACAGCGATGGTCATGAAGTAGAGGATCGCCGCCGTGATCGGGGCCACGAGCGCCATCTCAAAGGATAGGTTCAGTCCAAAGACGCGCGAGGCTGCCCAAGCGAGAGCGCCCAATCCGCCGGGTATGATGAAGAGGAACACGAGAGCGACCAAGTGGACCCTGCCGTGACGAGGGAACGGACCCCGGTCTTGGCTCGCGTCGTTGATCCACCCTGCCCAGCTTATAGCCTGGTTATAGTACCATAAAATGATCGACATGCTTGATGCGTAGGGCAGCCGGTCTGGCGTCACAAGCAAAGGCATCGGTGGCTAGGGTGCCGTTCCATGGCGCAGCGGTCGCGCATGGGCAGCCAAATGAACGCAATCGGGTTTGAACTCGCCCGCGACGCTCATGGAAACGGTGCCTCGTCCCACGCAACCACGATATTGTCAGACCGCCACAAGGGCCCAGGGTCGGTGAAGGTCGCAATCTCTGCACCGCCTTGGCGTTTGTAAAACGCGCGGGCGGCGTCGTTTTGCCGGACGACCGCCAGTGCGACGCCGCGCTCAGGAAATCCCACGCGGCACGCCTTTAGCGTTGCAGAAAGGAGCCGCTGGCCCACGCCGTGGCCTTGGTGGACGAGATCGACGTAGAGGTGCTTGATCTCGCAGCGTCCGTCAAAGGCCGCGTGGGTCGAGGGGCCAAAGCAGGCGGCGGCGATGATGGTGTCCCCATGGGTGGCGACGCGCGCTCTTTGCTCCGCGATGGCAGCCTCCCACACTGGCAGACGCTTTGCCTCGTCGAGTGTGTGGAGCGCGACCTGGGGGGCGAGCCCGCCATAAGTTGCGCGCCACACACGGACGTGGAGCGCGGCGAGTTCGGGGGCTTCTCCCGCTTCGGCGTGGCGGACCGTGAGGTCCATCAGGCCCGGAGCCGCCAGCCGGTTTTGAAGATCCACCAGATGATGACGAGGCAGATCGTTGTGAAACCTCCGATGGCCAGCAGCGACACGGCGATGGGCACGTCGGCTGTGCCGAAGAACGACCAGCGGAAGCCGGACACCAGGTAGACCACCGGGTTGAAGTAGCTGATCTGCTGCCACACCGGCGGCAGCATGGAGATGGAGTAGAACGAGCCGCCCAGGAACACCAAGGGCGTCACGATGAGGAGCGGCACGAGCTGGAGCTGTTCAAAGTTCCCCGCCCAAATGCCGATGATAAAGCCCATGAGCGCAAAGCTCAGACAGGTGAGCACGAGGAAGGCGAACATCGCGACCGGGTGCGCAATGGTGATATCGACAAAGAGGTAGGAGGTCGCCAGGATCACGATCCCGATAAAGAGCGACTTTGTGGCCGCCGCCCCGACATAGCCCACCACGATCTCCAGAAAGTTCACGGGCGCGCTGAGGAGCTCGTAGATCGTGCCAATGAATTTCGGGAAGTAGATGCCGAAGGACGCGTTGGAGATGCTCTGCGTCATCACCGACAGCATGATCAGCCCGGGCACGATGAAGGCGCCGTAGCTGACGCCTTCGACCTCTTGGATGCGGGAGCCGATGGCGGTGCCGAAGACCACGAAGTAGAGCGAGGTCGACAGGACGGGGGAAATAAAGCTCTGCGCCAGGGTGCGGAAGAACCGCGCCATTTCGAAGGTGTAGATGGATTTGATCGCTTGCAGGTTCATGCGCTGCGCTCCTCGTGTACGAGGTCGACGAAGATGTCTTCGAGGCTGGATTGAGACGTTTGCAGGTCGCGCAGCTTTACGCCCGCGGTCTGCATATCCGACAAGAGCGCGGTGATGCCCGTGCGTTCGCCGGTGGCGTCATAGGTGTAGGTGAGCGCCGTGCCGTCCTCGCTGAGCTCGAGCCCGGGCCGCGCGAGGGCATCCGGGATCGCGGACAAGGTGTCGGTCAATTCCACGCGCAGCTGCTTTTGGCCCATGCGGGCCATCAGCGTCTCCTTATCCTCCACGAGGAGGATGTTGCCTTTGGAGATCACGGCGACGCGGTCAGCGATGGCTTCGGCTTCTTCAATGTAGTGAGTGGTGAGGATGATGGTCACCCCGTCCTGGCGCAGTTTTTCGACTGTTTCCCACATGCTTTTGCGCAGTTCGACATCGACGCCCGCAGTGGGTTCATCGAGAAAGAGCACGCGGGGCTCGTGCGCCAGGGCTTTGGCGATGAGCACGCGCCGCTTCATGCCGCCGGACAGCTCCATGATCTTGCTCTCGGCTTTGTCGCCGAGCGACAGGGTGTCGAGCATGCCGCGGATGTAGTCGGGGTTGGGTTTCTTGCCAAAGAGCCCGCGGGAGAAGGAGACGGTGTTGACCACCTTTTCAAAGGGTTCGAGGTTGATTTCCTGTGGGACGAGCCCGATGAGCGCGCGCGCCTGGCGGTAGTCGGCGATGGTGTCGTACCCGCCCACGGTGATGGACCCGCCCGAGGCCGTGGTGATCCCGCAGATGGTTGAGATCAGGGTCGTCTTGCCCGCGCCATTGGGGCCGAGGAGGGCAAGCACTTCGCCTTCTTTGATGTCGAGATTGACACCTGAGAGCGCCTCAAAGCCGGAGGCGTAGACCTTGCGCAGGTCTTTGACGGAAACGATTGGGGTCATGGGCACCACTCCTTACCCGCTCCCTAGGCTATGGCGCACCCGGGGGGAATGGCCCGCCGCGCAGAACGCGCTGTGCGTTCTTGCGGAGGCTCGGGGGCACCGCGAGGTGCAAGCAGGCGTTTGGCTGTTGGTTCGCGCCTGGTGTCTTTGGCGCGTTGCCTCGATGCAGAGGACTGCGATTGTTGGAGGGCGACTGGTTTGTTGTGAGAGGGCTGACGCTTGTGTTTGGGGGCTGAAGCTCTGGATCGCTTGATCAAGCTCCCCACCAGCCCGCCGAGCCTTTGTTCAGGACGGGTGCGTCGCCGACGTCGAGCCTTGCTGGCTTGCGGGCCTAGGTTCCAATCTTCCCCTGGGCCGGCGGCCCGCAAGGCCGGACGCACGGATCAGATGGAGGATAAACGTGGCACCTTCAGTGGGCAGCGCCGGAGCCAGACGCCCTTGCCGCAGATCAATTCGGCGCGTCTGTCGTGGCGGGAGCATTCGAAGATGAGGGGCTTTCGATCCGACCCATCGTGGCAGGGATTGCAAATCTACGCGGGCGTCCTCCCTAGTGTCGCGTTCCGCGGAAATAGGGTTTGCAGCGACCGAGCGGGCCACCGCGTAAGACACCCGAAGTCCGCCCCGCGCAGCGGCCACCGCCGCGCATGGAAGAGTTTTTAAAACTCTTTTTCCCTTCTGGAAACGATTGGAGCGGGTGCAGAGGACGGGCCCGCCCGCCTCCCTTCTGCGCCAGCTGACGCTGGCTTGAACCTTCGGTGGCGCGCTTCGCGCGGGGAGCTGTTGTGCGTATTTTGCCTTACTTTACCTGCCCGGCGCGCGGTGGGCGCTAAAACTTTGGGCATAGGCGTTCTGGCGCCGCGGCCGGGCTAACCAGCTGTCATCACAGCTTTGTAAGATTGCGTGTATTGCCGGTCCAACCCGTAGCCATAGGCGCGAAATTCGATTACCACCTTCCGCGTGAGGGTTTTGCAGCCTCGCATTCGCGTGCGCTGGACTGTTAGGGGAGCGAAGAGGAATGTCGACGTTACAATACGGTGCGACCGCCAAGGGCGGCTCGACCATGAATGCCACGGGGCTCTTGTGGTTCGCTCTTCTGGTTGCAGGCTCGGTCCCGATTTTCTGGCTGGGGATTTTGTCCCTGGGCGAGGCGTGGTTGACCCCTGAATACAGCCACGGGCCGCTTATTCCGATTATCTCCCTCTATCTCTTTTTGCGCGAACTGCGCACGATGCCGCCGCCGGATATGAACCCCACGGACCGTTGGCCGGGCGTGTTGATCATCGCGTTTGCCCTGGTTTTGGCCACGTTCGGCAACATCGCGAAGGTCGCCGATATCGTGACCTACGCCATGATCATTTGGACGGGTGGGGTTGTTTTGACGGCCTTTGGCTGGAAGCGCGGCAAGCTGCATATGCTGCCGGTGATCCACCTGGTCTTTATGTTGCCGTTGCCGCAGATCCTGTACTGGCAGCTCACCATCGTGCTGCAGACCATCTCGTCTGAGATTGGCGTATGGTTCGTGCGGATGGCCGGTGTGTCTGTCTTCCTTGAGGGCAACATCATCGACTTGGGCGTCTATAAGCTCCAGGTGGCGGAGGCGTGCTCTGGGTTGCGCTACCTCTTCCCGATCCTCAGCTTTTCGTACCTCTTTGCGATCCTCTACCGCGGGCCGTTTTGGCACAAGGTGGTGATGTTCTTGTCGGCGGCGCCGATCACGGTGCTCATGAACTCCTTCCGCATTGGGGTGATTGGGGTGCTCGTGGACAGCTACGGCATCCAGCATGCGGAAGGGTTCCTGCACTTCTTTGAGGGCTGGGTCATCTTTTTGTCCTGCATCGGCATTCTGTTCCTCATGGCGATCCTGCTGCAGCGCCTGACCCCGAACCCGCTGCCGCTGAGCGAGGCGATTGACCTCGACACGCGGGGGCTTCCGGCGATCATGAGCCGCATCCTGGCGATCCGCCCCAGCGTGGCGCTGGCCTTTGGCGCAGTGCTGACGACGGCAGTGTCGGCGGCGTGGGTGTCCACCGGGGGGCGTGAGGCCGTGCCGGTGGAGCGTCAGCCCTTTGCGCTTTATCAGCGTCAGATCGGCGAATGGTCCGGGCATTTCAGCTATCTGGAACCCGAAACAGAGGAAGTCTTGGGCGCGACGGACTACCTGAACGCCAACTTCGTTTCTGCGAACCACGATATCGCCGTGAACAAGTTCGTGGCCTATTACGACAACCAGACCGACGGGGAGGGCATCCACTCCCCCGAGGCGTGTTTGCCTGCGGGCGGGTGGGAGATCTTTTCCCTGCGCCAGTATGAGCTCAACATGGAGGGCACGCCCTACGGCACGTTCGAGGTCAACCGCGCGATTGTCCAAAAGGGTCTGTCGCGGCAGCTCGTTTACTACTGGTTCGAGCAGCGCGGGAAGCGCATGACCAATGACGTTCTGGCCAAGTTCAGCGTGATCCAGGACGGCTTTACCATGGGCCGCACGGATGGCGCGCTGGTGCGCTACGTGACGCCCATTGCGCCGGACGAGGCCACTGAGGATGCCGAGGCGCGCTTGCAGGAGTTTGTGCGCGCGAGCCTGGGCACGCTGCCGCGTTACGTACCGCTCTAAACGTCGCACGCTAGGTTCCGATTTCCGCCATGGCCTGCTACGCGTCGGCCATGGCGCAAGACACTTCCCCCCTCGACCCCTCACGCGCGGCCCCTGCCGTGTCGATCATCGTCGTCAGCTACAACACGCGGGACATGACTCTGGCCTGTCTGAGGTCGGTCTATGAGGAAACGCGCACGCCCTTTGAGCTAATCGTGGTCGACAATGCGTCGTCTGATGGCTCGGCGGAGGCGATTGCGGCTGAGTTTCCGAAGGCGACGCTTTTAGCGGAGACGGACAATCACGGGTTCGCGGCAGCCAATAACCTGGCGGCGACCCATGCGCGCGCGCCCTTTGTGCTACTGCTGAACCCTGACACGGTGATCCTGGACGGTGCGGTGGATCGCTTGATGGCGTTCTCGCAGGCCCGGCCCGGGGCGCGGATCTGGGGGGGACGGACCTATTTCGGCGACCGGACGCTCAACCCCGCATCGGCCTGGCACCGCATGACGCTTTGGAACTTGTTTTGCCGCGCGAGCGGATTGACGGCCTTGGGGCGGAACAGTCCGCTTTGGAACGGGGAGGCCTATGGCGGCTGGGACCGCAGCACGGAGCGCGCTGTCGACATCGTCACGGGCTGCTTTTTCTTGATCGCGCGGGCCGACTGGGAGGCGCTCGGCGGGTTTGACCTGACCTTCGTCATGTATGGCGAGGAGGCGGACCTGTGTCTGCGCGCGCAAAAGTCCCTAGGGGCTGCGCCCCGCGTGACGCCGGAGGCCAATATCATCCACTATGGCGGCGCCTCGGAAACGGTCCGCGCCGATAAGATGGTCCGGCTCAACCGCGCCAAGATGGAGCTGATCAGCCGTCACTTCCCTGCCTGGCAGGTCCCTCTCGCACGGGCACTCTACTTAGCCTGGCCTTTATCTCGCTTCGTTGCGTCTTCCCTTTTACGTCGCGGTTCTTCCCGAGACTGGTCCGAGATTTGGTCCCGGCGCTCGGAATGGCGCCACGGCTTTGGGTCTGGCGGGTCCGGGAGATAGCGTTGGCGGCCGTGAGGCCCCGGTCGCGGGCGGCAGCGGGGCTCGCGCCTGTGGCGCTCGCGCTTGCGACGGCCCCGCCGGTGACCACATCGGGGAAGCGCGTGAAGCTCATCCCGCGGCGTTTACCGGCCTTTTCGGCTGCGAGCGCTTCTGCATCGGGGTCGTCGCCGTCGCCGCGGAATTCGGGGCGCAGCATCCAGAGCCCTGCGCCCAGGAAGAAGAAGTAGAGCACATAGGTCGCGTTCCAGAAGTGCACGGTCCAGCCGCACAAGAAGAACCCGAAGAGCCCGCACAGATACCCGAGCCGGTAGGATTTCACCCGCTCATTGTTGGTTTTGACATAAGCGACAAGGAAGAACGCCGTCAGGAACGCGCCGAGGTTCATCAGGAACGCCGGGTAGCCATACCGCATCCCGTAGATCAGCCAGTACATGTCGAAGCTGGCGGTCATGAACCACAGCCGCTCCCACTCCGCCAATCCGATGCCGAAGATCGGATTGTTGTTCATGTTGAGCATGCCGTACTCAAAGATGCGCAGGCGGTTGTAGGCGGTGTGTGCGTTGAAGGCGAGGTAGCTGATAAAGACCGCAAAGGGGCTGCGGTTCGACAGGATGTCCACGGCGATATAGGCCGCGACCCAGATGCTGGCGAAGTAGTACCAGCGGTTCTGGAGCTTCGCCATCACCACCGCCCATCCCATAAAGATGTATTGCGCAGCGATGGAGGCCATGGGGCCAGAGGACAGGCCGCTCATGCTGACCAAGGTGATGAGCGCCGTGGCCGCGACCCGTTTGGCCTGGGGCCATCCGTGGCCCAGGATAAAGTACGTCACACCGCAAAAGCTGCCAAAGAACACGCCCATCAGGATCGGGTGTTCAAAGGGCCCTTGCACGCGGTCGAGCCCCCAACGTGGGTCTTTGTAGACGTCTGGGTAGGCGCGACCGATGGCGTCAAACATCTCGAGCGTGATGTTGCGGGCGGTCAGTGTCTCCACAATGACGAAGGGCACCATGAGCACGGCCATGAGCGCGCCGACCTTGGCCACGCCAAGCAGCGCCTCGGGCGAGCGAATATAGATGCGCCCGACGAGGTAGGCGCCCAAGGTTTCCACGACAAAGATGCCCGATGCCTCCACCGATTGGCCGATGCCGTGGTTGACGGTGTGGGCGATGGAGGACCAGATCGAAAAGCCGATGATCAGGTAGTCGACGGCGTTGACCTTACCCGCTTTGCCGGAAAACAGCATGAAGACGAGCGGCAGGAAGAGCCCCACCAGCACGAAGCGGTAGGGCGACATGCGCACCGGGCCTAGGCTGATGATGAGCGGCATGAGCAGCGTGAACAGCATCAGCGTGGCCAAGAACGGAATACCGTGCTGGCGCATGAGATCTGCTGCTTTTGCGCTCACGCGTTACCCTTTCTCCGCGCGCCCTCGGGGGGCGACGACACCGACTTAACCGAGTCGGGTAAACAGCCCGCTCAGCGCGTCCTCGTATTTTGACAGCCTCTGGAGGCCCTTGTCACGGGCCAGCACCATTTCTTTGGCGAGAGTGACGCGATTGTCATAGGCCGCGAAGATGGCCGTTTCGATCGCGTCGGGGCTGTCGGAGGTGCAATCAACGATATGGGTATAGCCGAGCGCGCCGAAAAGGCCCGCAAATTTGCGGCTATAGGCCATGGGCACCACGGGCACGCCGCTCGAAAACGCGGCGATGCAGGCGTGCATGCGCGCGCCCATGAAAAAGTCGAGCCCGGCGATATAGCTTTTGGCCTCGGACGGGGTTTCAAAGGCGGGCGCCACAATGCAGTCCGGGAACGAGGCTGCAAGGTCGAGCGAGGCTTGGTAGTCATCCTCCACCCCGCCGCGGGTGCGCGGGATCACGTGGCCCACGAGGTGAAGCTCGCAATTGTCCTGTTCGAGAAAGCGGGCGACGATGCGGTGGATCAGCGCCCCGTAATCGGCTTTCAGCCCGAACATGTTCTTTCCAGTGTATCCGCCCGCCATAAGGAGTGCGGAGACGTTGAGCCCCACCTTGACCGGGCCGCCCGTGCGGGGGGGCGGCGCGTCAAAGGGCAGTTTCAGCGCGACGTCAGAGGCCACGATGACCTCCCGCCGGACGCCCATCTGCGCCATGAAATCGGCGGAGACCTCGTCGCGTGTGCACAAAACGGCGCTGCGGCTGAGCGTGCCCGCCGCCAAGCGCCGCCAATGGGCCTTTTTGAACGGGCCGATGGTTTGGGGCGACACCACGAGCGGCCGGCGCGCCACATGGGTCAGCCAGCGTTGCAGCAGGGTCTGAAAGATGCGCCGGTCACCGTAGATATCGGCAAAGCTGTCCCCGCCGGAGATATCGACGACCACGTCGGCGGCGCGCAGGTGGCGCAGAAATTCCATCGGTTTGCGCAAGGGACGCACGATGGTTTCGCGCACCTCATCGCTGGGGATACAGCTTTGCGCGTCGCTGGCGCCGATGAGGGCTGTCACCTCCACCTCCACCCCGGCTTTGGCGACTTGTGCGCGCAGGATGGCGGCGTTTGCGACCGTCAGCGCGCCCACGCCCAGATTGGGATTGCGTGTGTCGTGCCCGATGAGTGCAACTTTGATCATACTTACCCTGCCTGCCTCACGATGACGGGTTGAATCACCCAAGGGTGAAAAAAGAAAGAAAAAACTCCATGGCAGCGCCCTTGTTTTGGCGTATTGCTTGGCATCATGGCACCATGGCATTTACGTGCGATGATAACCACACCAGGGATCACTAAGGAGAGCTGATGCGCCGCGCCTTGCTTTTGATCCTATCGGGGAACGCGCTGACGTCGATCTTGCTGTTGGTGCGCAGCCTGGTTGTTGCGCGGCTTTTGACGCTCGAAGATTTCGGCATCGCCGCCACATTCGCCATCGTCATCGCGATTATCGAGATGGCCTCGGGCCTGGGCATCCAGCAGCTCATTGTGCAGGACAAAAAGGGCAACGACCCGGAGCTTCAGGCCGGTCTGCAAGGGTTTAACTTTATGCGTGGCGTGGGGGCGGGGCTCGTGCTTTTTGCGCTCGCCGCGCCGATTGCCATCGCGATGGCGGTGGAAGAAGCGATCTGGGCCTATCAGCTGCTTGCGCTGGTGCCGATCCTGAAGGGGCTAGAGCATCTCGATATCCACCGGTTGAACCGGGACATGGATTTTGGGCCGCTGATCTTTTCGCGCGTGGCGCCCGCGGTGCTGTCGGTCGCGGCGATCTTTCCGCTCTGCGCGGTCTTCAATGACTATAGCGCGATGCTCTATTCCATCCTGCTGCACACGGTGCTGACGGTAATCAGCTCCCATCTTGTCGCGAACCGGCGCTTTCGGATGCGGTTTCGCCGCGCGATTATGGGCAAGAGCCTGAAATTCGGCTGGCCGCTTTTGATCAACAACGTGCTGCTGTTCTTGGCGTTTCAGGCCGACAAGGTCCTCGTTGGGCGGTTTCTGGGGATGGAGACGCTGGCGCTGTTTTCCATGGGCGTGACGCTAACGCTGACGCCGAATCTCGTGAGCAATCAGAGCATCCAGCAGTTTTTCCTGCCTCAGCTGTCGGAAAACCGCGACCGTCAGCTTGAATACGAACATCTTGCCGCAGCGACGATCCAGGCGAGCCTGGCGAGTGGGCTTTTGCTGATGCTTGGCATGATCATCATCGCCGACCCGCTTGTGCGGCTGCTCTTGGGTGACAAATACCTGGCACTGATCCCACTATTGCCCTGGCTGGGCATCTGGCAGGCCATGCGCGCCTTTAAAATCGGGAACTCGGTCATCGCCTTGTCGCTGGCGCAGACGTCGAATGCGATGTGGGCCAATGCGGTGCGGGCGACGTTTATCCCGCTGGCTCTGTTGATCCTGATCCAGGGCGGCGGCGTGCTGGAGGTTATTTGGATCGCGATTCTGGCGGAGTTTGCGGCGTTCTCAACCTCGCTGCGGCTGTTGTTGACGCGCACGCGGCTTGATCCGTTGAGCCTGAACGTCCCGCTGCTGTTGAGCCTGGGGACGTTGGCGGCGGCAGGGCCGATGTATGTGACGTTCACGCTTTACTACGACAACACGCTGCTGGGGTATTTCATGATCACCGCGCTTGTGATCGCCAGCCTCGCCTCCATGCGGGAGTTTGGGCAGTATGTTGCGCTTAAATTCCTGAACCCTGCGCCGCGTGCCGCATGATGGGTTTTCCTGCAAATTCCCCTGACGCCGCGGCCATCTGGCGCGATATGTGGCGGCCAAGGAACTATTCGTGGGCCCGGACACAGTGTTTCCGGCGTCGCGCCTTTACTTTCGGGGGGCAATCAATGTACCTAACCCGAGTGGAACTGTTGAAATGAAGTGTGTGATGCGTACGATTCTCCCTGTTGCGGCCATAGCCGCGTCCTTCGGGCTCGCCAGTGCGGCGCAGGCCGCGACGATTAATATCGAGTATCAGGGGGCAGCATCCGGATTTCGCAGCGCGACAATCTTGGAAGCGCCGATTACGCCAGCCGGGGGTGCGACACCTGTCGGATCCATTGGTGGTGCGTTTTTCATGGCGGACGCGAGCCTTCCAGCAAGCGACCCGTTTTCGAACTTTTTGGCGTGGTGTCTCGACCTTGAGCACTATCTGGCCGGGTCGGGCGTGGAAGAATACGTGACAACGACCACGCCGTTTTCGAACAGCTATGGGTTCACGGATCCGGCCGCAGAATCGCGCATTCAAGCGTTGTTTGACGCCAACTACTATGTCGGTCTCGAGAACAACCTCAACGAATCTGGGGCGTTTCAGTATGCGCTGTGGGAAGTGCTCTACGACGATGACTTCAGCCTGACGGCAAACACCGCCGCCACGGATGAATTCCGCGCAGACATCAACAACGCCGCAACAGCTGCCATCGCGGATACGTTCCTAACGAACGCACAATCCTATACCGGCGGTGAGGTTTGGGCGCTGACCTACCTGGAAAGCACCAACACCAACACGCGTCAGAACATCATCACCTTTGGCCTGGCCGAGGATATGTCTGAGGTTCCGCTGCCGATGTCGGGGCTGTTGCTCGCAGGTGGGCTTGCCATGGTGGGCGGCATCAAGCGCCGCAAGGCTGCGAAAGCCGCGGCTGAGGCGTAAGCTGATCACGCAATTTGAAAGAGCGGATGCTGTGGCGTCCGCTTTTTTGTTGCGATCAGCTCACGCCGGTGGACGACGGGAAGCCAACTGGCCTCTGCCGTCCCCTGCCCCAGACCCAACATGACGCAAGAACCGCCCCGCAGCTTTTCCGCTACATCGATGATCCTGGCGCCCGGGCCCGTGCTTTGGGCCATCATCCTCGCCTGCATTGGCGTGGAGCTTGTCCTGCTCGCCGCTGATAACGACATCCTGGGCAGCCGCCTGTGGCGCAGTAACGCGTATCAGTATGGCGGCTTTTGGGCTGGGCTCGTCGATGACTGGCGCCCCAACTACCCCGCGCAACCCTGGCTGATGTTCTTTAGCTACGCGTTTTTACACGCGGGGGTGTTCCACCTGCTTGGCAACATGGTCACGCTGGTGGCGCTGGCCCCTTACATGAACGAGCGTGTGAGCCAGCTTGGCCTGCTCGTCGTCTACAGCTTCTCAGCCCTTGGCGGCGGTGCGGTCTTTGCGCTGATCTCTGACGCGCCGCAGGTGATGGTGGGGGCGTCCGGCGCGATCTTTGGATTGATCGGTGCGCTGATCACCTGGGGCGCCCAGGAGCGCGTCCAAAACGGGGAAACGCAGGCCGTAACATTGCGCGCTATCGGGATGCTCATTGCGGCCAATGTGGTGATGTGGCTCCTCCTCGGGGGAGTTTTGGCCTGGGAAACGCACCTGGGAGGGTTTATCGCTGGCGTCGTCGCGGCGCTCCTGTGGGAGCCGGACGCCGCGGAGCAAGACGGCGAGGACATCTAAGATATGGCAGCGCGCAAACGCAGAGTTTTGGCCATCGCATCGAGCGGGGGGCACTGGATTCAGCTGTCGCGCTTGATGCCTGCGTGGGACGGCTGCGATGTGACCTACGCCACCACCGACCCGGGCCACCACGCCAAGATCCGCGCCGCCGCCGCCGAGCGCGGCCAGCTAGAGCCGCGCTATGTGACCGTGGTGGAGGCGAACCGGTGGCAAAAGCTGCGAGTAGTGCGGTCGCTGTTTGAGATGGCGTTCCTGATCTTGCGGGTCCGGCCCGACGTGATCATCACCACGGGCGCTGCGCCGGGGGCCATTGCTGTGCGCTTGGGCGGGCTCATGGGGCGCAAAACGATTTGGGTCGACAGCATCGCTAACGCGGAGACGCTGTCGATGTCGGGCCAGAAGGCCGGGCCCCACGCCACGCTCTGGCTTACTCAGTGGGAGCATCTGGCCAAGACGGACGGGCCTCAGTACCGCGGGTCGGTTTTGTGATTTTTGTGACCGTCGGCACCCAGCTTCCGTTCGACCGCTTGGTCGCGGGCGTCGATGCGTGGTGCGCCCAGTCTGGCCGCGGGGCGGAGGTGTTCGGCCAGTTGGGGGAGATCGCGCAGGATGGCACGCGGCCCGCCCATTTTGACTGGTCCCCCACCCTCGCGCCGGAGGCGTTCGACGCGCGGATGAGGGGCGCAGAGCTGATCATCAGCCACGCGGGGATGGGCACGATCATCGGGGCGCTATCCCTCGGGACGCCCATCGTTCTGCTGGCGCGGCGGGCGCATCTGGGCGAGCAACGCAATGACCACCAGCAGGCCACTGTGGACCATTTCGGCACGCGCGCGGGCATCTTTGTGGCCCAAGACGACGCGGCGCTGCCGTCTGTGATCGATACCGCGCTCAGCTACGGCCACGCGCGCGACAGCGAGAGCGGCATATCCCGCTACGCCGATGACAGCCTGATCGCCGCGCTGCGTGCGGTCATTGATCCTTAGTCGAAAAAACCGTTGCGCGGGCAACATTCTCATCTAATTTACCCTCACATTTTGACATCACGCGGGCGTTTTAGCCCGTGCCTATCTGTGAGGAATTTTACATGGCATTTGCTTTGCGCCATGGCCTTCGAAACTGGTCAAACGCAACCATTCCCTACGAAATCTGGAGCAGCATCACAGCAAACGACCCCAATGGTGCCGCGGTCATCCATCAGGCGATGGCCGAAATCTCCGCCGCGACGCCCTGGCGTTTTGTGCCGCGCAGGGGCCACAGAAACTACGTCGCCTTTGAGCGGGACCATGATCACACCCGCGGCGGGTCGAGCGAGATTGGCTGCGTGGGTGGTTTGCAATGTATCACGCTCGACACGCCGGTGTCGCTCCGCACTGTGGTGCATGAGATCGGCCATGCCATCGGGCTGCAGCATGAACATTGCCGCCCTGACCGGGACTGGTATGCGCAGATCAACTGGCATCTGGTCTCTGAACGGCGCAAGAGCGCTTTTGCGGTCAAGACATCGCCCGATGACGTAGCTCTGGGCGCTTACGATAGCACGTCGGTGATGCACTATGACTGTGGGTTTGGCCCAAGCAGCCCGACGATCCGCCTGCCAGCCCCTGTGCAAGAGATTTTGCCGGTGTCGTCCGGGAGCCGGGCCACGATTGCACGGTTGAGCAAGGGACCGGGATTTAACGCGCGCGGGTCGGTCACGTTCCAGTTGATCCACCGCGGGGCGGTCCTGCGCGACCTCCATTCGATTTCGGTGCCGCCGGGCTATGAGCAGGTCCATATCACGGACCAGGTCGCCCCCCGGGCGATTGTTATGCGCAAGCCCCTCACAGGTCAGACGCGCATCCAGGGGCTGGATTTCGCGTGCAATCTCAACGGCACGCAGACCACCACGACCATCGATCCCGGCGCAGTGGTGAGCCATTTGGCGCGGATGGGCGGGCGCCATGTCTACCTGACCTACAATCCGGCAACGGGGCTGGTGTCGAGCCGCAATCTCGCGGTGCGCACGGCGCGGCTCACCGGGGCGCGGCAAAGTAGCTTTGTGATGCGGGGCGCGACGTTGATGCGGACGGCGGAGGTGGGGCGCAATCACTTCCTGATCGTCGGGAACGGCTCCATTTTCCGCACCTATACGCTGTCGGCCACCGGGCGCGTTGGGCGCCAGGTGGGGGGCTTTTCGCTGGCGCCACGGGTCCACGACATTCAGCCCGTGGTGATCGACGGTCAAAGCTATTTGATCGCGAACCAGACCGCCATGCGCACAATGACGGGCTATGCGATTGCCGCCGATGGCCGGATCAATACCGCGAGCAGCATTCTTGGGATCGGAAACCTCGACGGGCCCCACAAGTTGGAGCGCTCGATTGTCGTCAAGCAGACGGTGGACATTGACCCGTTCGGACCGGACGACGACAAAACGACGGGGGTCTATGTGCTGAACTACAAGCGGGGCGGGACCCTTGTGGGTGCCCTTGAACTGACGCAGAGCAACGGGCAGCTCAGCGCCAGGGCTGTGCGGACCTTTACCCAGACGATTTCCAAGGTGCCTTTCCCGACGGTTGTGCCGCAGGCGATCAACACCAACATTCGACCGCGAGGGTCCAACGAACCGCCCTTTACCCTGTCGACCCATGACATTGCGGCGATGATTTACCGCGCCACGGGGGAGAGTGGGCCAACGCCTGAGGCGATCCTGTAGGGAAAGCGGGGCGTGTGCGGCGGTCCCTTAGACGGGCCGCCCGAGCGCTTGTTGCAGCATCCACGCCATACGTTGGAGCCGGATGCGAAACAGGGTGGCGGCGCCGCGGGCCCGCTCCCCCCCGCCGTTGAGCGCGGGGCTGCGGAGGATCTTGGGTAGGTGCACGAGCGCGCTGAGCGGCATAGCAAGCGCGCGCAGGCCCCAGCGCAGGCGCGTGGCGGCGGTGTCTGCGCCTTGGAGTTCGAGCGCGAACATCTCCTGCGTGAGCCTAAGCCACTTGCGTTTGAGCTGCGCCCAGTCCTGGCGGCTGGGGTGGCTGACGATGAGCCCGTCGCGGTAGACCAGCGAATACCCCTGCGCGACGGCGCGACGGGTCCAGTCGGTGTCCTCGGACACGGTGACGCGGAAGGGGCCCACATCCTCGAACACGGCGCGGGTGGTGACGAGGTTCCCGGCCCCGCTTTGGCGCTGATTTTCGATGTAGTGGCGGAAGTTAAAGGCAAAGACGTTCTCGAACGCCTCGGCCCCGTTGCGGGGCGGCGGGGTCTCATCGTGGACGTCAACGCGCCCGCCCACGACGTCGCCGTCGGCGCGCACCTGGCGGATGGCCGCGATCCAGTCGGGGGCGGCGATGCAATCGGCGTCGATAAAGGCCAGCGTGTCGGCTTGCGTCTGCGCCACGCCCATATTGCGCGCAGGCCCTGCGCCGCGTTCCGGCTGGGTCAGAAAGCGAACCTGGGGGAAATCCGCGGCGATCCGGTCCGGCGCATCGGGGGAGGCGTTGTCGACGACGACAATCTCTGTGCCCGTCGTGTCTTGGTCAGTCAGGGCGCGCAGGCAGATCACCAGCCGCGCCACGTCGTTGTAGTGCGGGATGATGATCGCGAGGTCGGGACGCTCAGTAGTAGCCATACTCATGGCCATAGGCCCCGTCTGTGTAGCGGCAGCGGTTGAGCACGATGCCCATGACGTTCGTCAGATCGGCCACCTGCCGTTCGGCGACGTCGATCTGGGAATTCGTCGTCATCTCCGCCGCGACGAGGATCAGCGCGGCATCGACGTTTTGCAGGAAACCAAAGTTGTCGTCGCTGGCCATGAGCGGCGGCATATCAAAGATCATGATATCGGGCTGATAGGTGCGCTGGATGTTATCAAGCGCCGCGCGGGCGCTGCTGCTTTGCAAAATCTCCGACGGGGACCCGGTGGAGCGGTCGGCGAAGCACATGATCAGGTTGTCGCCGAAACGCCGCCCGACATCCGCGATATCGACGGAGCCTTGCAGCATCTCTGCGGTGCCTGCGGCGGGCTCCTGCCCAAAGATGCGGGTGAGGCCACGTTTGCGGAGGTCGCAGTCGAGCACCATCGACTTTAGGTCGCGTTGGCGCGCCATGCTAAAGGCCAGGTTTGCGCAGGTCGTGGATTTGCCGCAGGCCTTGTGCGGCGACACGATCGCAATGCGCCGCCAGCTGTTTTGGCGCGCGGTTTGCACGAGGCGCGTGCGCAGCAGGTCAAAGGGTGCGGAGTCTTGTCCCGCTTTCACCGTCATAACGCGGTTCTGAAAGAGCAGCTTGCTGTCAAACTCCAGCTCTTCCATGGCGAGCCAGGCTGTGTCGGCGCCTGTCCGCTCCGCGGTGGCGCGGGTGCGCGACCGGGGCGTGGCGTCAGGTTTGACGGTGCCCCGGGCGAGCCGTTCGGCCCGCGCGCGTTCGATTGCTTTGCTTAGTCGTTCCATCTGTGTCCGCGCGCGCCCCTTACCAGCGAATGCCGATCTTGTTCATTGCGCGGTCGGCGAGCAGGTCGAGCGGCAAGTAGAAAATGTGCAACGCATAGATCACCGCCGGTATCCCAGTCACGATGGCTAACAGCAGCGCCAGCCGGAACGACCGGCGGAAGAACGTCTGCCGCCGCGTCTGGATATAGGGGATCGTGGTGAAGGGCATGATCTCGAACTTTTTCACGAGATCTTCGGGGCGGCGGGGCGAGTCGTTGAGGAGTTCGAGGATCAGCACGAGCGCGAGGCCCAGGGCGATGCCCACCGCCGTCCCACCACCGGCGATGATAACACGGTTGGGCTTTGTCGGCTGGTTCGGCACGGCCGGTTGTTCGATCACGGAGATCCGCTGCCCGCGGGAGCGTGTTTCGATCCGATCACCGGTCTGCGCGCGGGCGAGCCGCGCCTCGGCCTGGTTGAACTGGCCCTGGATGGTGGTGAAGCGGCGTTCCAGCTCATCGAGGGTAATGGACACTTGCGGCGTGCGTTCGATGCTTTCGTTGAGCCGTTCGATTTGCGCGGTGAGCAGCTCTTTTTCTTCGGTGAGTGCGGACAGGCGCGTGTCGAGTTCGGCCAGCTGGACGTCGAGCACTGTCGGCGCGGAGCCGTTGGCCGCCGCTTCGGCTGCGGCGCTGTTGTCGCCGTTGATGATCGCGTCTTGCGCCTGGTCGATGCGCGCTTGCAGCAAGCGGATGCGCGGGTGTTCGGGCGAAAAGATGCTGAGCGCCTCGTCATATTCCCGTTGGAGTTCGACGAGCCGCAGCTCCTCCGCCGTTAGGGGGCGCTCTTGCGCGATGGCGCGGGCGCCTGACCCTTCAAAGAGCTGGATGATCTGGCCGCGCTGGGTCTGGAAGGTGCGGATGTCGCGTTCCAGGTCATTGATCCGGTCCAGGATCGAGGCCTGCTGCGTCAGGCGAAACTCCAAACTGTCGGGCAAGTCGCCGCTATTGGCTTGTTTAAACTGAAGAATCCGCGCGCTTTGCAGGTCGAGCTCGCTGCCGAGATTCGTGACCTCTTGTTCAAAGAAGTCGAGCGTATCGCCAGCACGACCGCGACGGAACTCTGCGTCTTCCTGCTGGATAAGCGTGAGGTATTCGTTGAGCACCGCCGCCGCATTTCGGGCATCGGGCGCCTCGAAGCTGACAGTCATCAGCGGCAGCGGATCGCGACCGCGGGGCATGATGATGGTCGTGCGCGCGCGCATCGCTTCGACGATTTGGTCTGCGTTCAGTTCGCCCGTGTTGGGCAGCACATTCAGACGCCGCGCGATATCGAGCAGGTTCGGACGCGTCAGCAGCTTTTGCTGCATGACTTGCAGCTGCTCCATCGGCGGGGTGCGGACAGTGGACGTCGCCAGTTCCTCTGGGATTTGCGGGGATTCCACGATCAGCCGCATCCGGCTTTCGTAAGCGGGCGGCAGCGAGATCGCCACCGTCACCGCGATGGCCGAAATCGCCGTCACGATCACCATGAACCACGGCAAGCGCCGTCGAAACAGAGAAAGATAGAACTTAATGCTACCCATCTTTTGCCACGCTCGGTTGCAGCAGGGTCGCCCCCTGCTTTGGAATGTCAGAGCCGAAGAAGATGCCGTCTGCGAGGACCTGATTGATCATCTCGGCGGTCACCACCTTTGCCTTGCTACTCCAGGCATATAAGAGCGCAAATTCGCAAAGTTGATTAACAAGTCTGGGAATTCCGCCACTTTCTTGGTGGATGCGCTGCGTGGCCTCTGGGCTGAACTCCTCCCCCGTGCCGCCTGCTGTTTTGAGGCGGTGGGCGATGTAGTCGGCCACGGTCGTGTCATCCATGGCGTTCAGGTGAAAGCTCGCCGCCACGCGTTGGGCGAGTTGTTGCATGTCCGGGCGGCGGATCATTGCCCGCAGTTCGGGCTGGCCCGACAGGATCAGCTGCAACAGGACGTCTTTGTTGGAGTTCACGTTGGTGAGCATCCGAAGCTCTTCGAGGCCCTCAAGCGACAGGTTCTGCGCCTCATCGATGATCAAAATCACGCGACGGCCGGCGGCATATTCCTCCAGCAGGCAGTCTTGGAACGCTTGGAACAGGTCGACGTAATTCGTCGTCTCGCCCACGTCGACCTCGAGCGAGTTGAGCACCCACTGCAAGAGCTCACCGCGACCACCCTGCGCGTTGGACACGAGCCCGACGCGGATGTCATCGCTGAGATCGGCGAGAAGTGCTTGAATAAGCGTCGTTTTCCCTGCGCCGATCTCACCGGTGATGACGGTGATCGGGGCAAAGGACAGGGCGCCAAATTCAAGGATCGTGTAAGCTTGGCTGTGTTGCGCAGACCAAAACAAAAACGCCGGGTCGGGGACCAGCGTGAACGGCCGCTCGCGAAAGCCGAAAAACTCGAGATAGAGGTTCTGGTACGACATTGCGTCGTCACGTTCTCCATTGGTTTCCAGAGGCAAGGTCGCGTCTAGGACTGTGCCTCTTTGTCTATGATGTGCCCACATTGCGCAAGTGATGACGGCCCCGACCCGCGTCAAGGCCACGCCTGCGCCGAGGCCGCTGTGTTCATTACAACACGTAGCGTCGTTTCGGGGCGCAATTGCGTTCCACGCTAGGCATTCTTAAGTTTTTATTATAGGCACGCAGCACGCGAGGGGCCGGTATCGCCCCAATCGCGCCATGTTGTGGTCATGGGCCTAGTGTAACAAGTGATATGGCGTCAATCGTGCGACGCCGGATAGAGAGGACAAGTTGTCGACCCACTTCCGTAATGTAAACGACCTGAAGTCCGTTGAAGCCATCAATATGAACGCCAAACTACCAGGCGCCAGCACGTCCCTGTACCGGGCCGGCGGCAAAAGACTGCTCGACTTGACGATTGTGCTGCTTGCGGCGCCTTTTGCGATCGTTCTCGTTGGATTGATGGTTCTCGCGAACCTGTTTGAGGGTCAGTCACCGTTTTATATCCAAAAGCGTGTGGGCTTCGGTGGGCGTGGCTTTGGCATGCTTAAGATGCGCACAATGGTTGCGAATGCCGATGACGCGCTTCAGGCCTATCTCGCGGCCAACCCAGCCGCCCGTGAGGAGTGGGAGACCAAGCAAAAGCTTGAGAACGATCCCCGCATCACGCGGTTTGGGCGGTTTATGCGCATGACCTCGCTCGACGAGCTTCCGCAGCTTTGGAATGTGTTTCTGGGCGACATGTCGATCGTGGGGCCGCGCCCGATTATTGTGGGGCAAGAACACCTGTATCCTGGGCGCGCGTATTACATGCTGCAACCTGGTTTGACGGGCTCGTGGCAGATTTCGGACCGCTCGCAGGGGACTTTTGCCGGGCGGGCCGCTTTCGACAATGACTATCAGGTAAAATTAAGCTTTAGATACGATCTAGAGATCATACTGAAAACCGTCGGCGCGGTTGCACGCCTCACAGGTCGGTGAAGATCACATCCTCGAGTTAGGGGTTGAGGTTTTTACTGAGGTACAGAAAATGCCGCGCGGAGAGAAGTCGGGGACAAAGAATGAGACGAGCAGCGCAACTCCTAACCCTTCTGATCAGCCTCGGGGTCCTCGCGGCCTGCGAGACGTCAGAGGAGCGGGCAGAGAAGCATTTCCAGGCCGGTTTGGCGCATGCTGAGGCGGGCGACACCGAGCGCGCGCTTATCGAGCTGCGCAATGTGTTCCAGCTCAACGGCTTTCACCGTGACGCGCGATACACCTATGCCACGCTAGAGCAGGACCGCGGCAATCTGTCCGTGGCCTACAGCCAGCTTTTGCGTCTGGTCGAACAGTACCCAGAGGACATCCCCGGTCGCCGCAAACTGGCGGAGATCTCCCTTTTGGTGGGCAACTGGGAAGAGGTGCAGCGCCACCTGGAAGTCGGCCAGCGGATTTCGCCCGACGATATTGTGATCCGTGCTGTTCAGGCCGCCACAAGCTACCGCAACGCCATCATCGCTCAGAATGAAGAAGCTGCACGCGCAGCGGGTGCTGAGGCCCGCGCGGTGCTTGAGATTGATCCGAGCTTGGCCAGTGCGCGCCGCGTCGTGATCGACGATCTGTTGCGCGCCGCCGATTGGGATGCCGCGCTTGACCAGCTCGACGAAGCCATCGCGCGCGAAGCCGATGACCGTCGTCTGTATGCGCTGAAACTGCGCGTTCTTGAGGAGCTCGGTGAAATCGACGCGGTCGAGGCGCATTTGCGCGCCATGGTCGAAACGTTCGACGAGGATGCGAGCCTCGAAGCGACGCTGGTGCGCTGGTACGTGTTCAACGAGCGCGTCGATGACGCGGAGGCCTATCTGCGCAGCCGACTCGACAGCAGCGAGCCCGAGGCGAGCGATTACGCGGAACTCATCACGTTCCTGGTGCAGTTCAAAGGCAACGAAGAGGCCCGCGCTGAGATCACCCGCATTTTGTCCGAGACGAACGCAGAACCCGCGCTGATGCGGACCCTGCGGGCGGGGCTCGACTTTGACGAAGGTCGCCGGGACGAGGCTATCGCGGAACTGCGCGAGGTGCTGCAAACCGCCGGTGAGTCCGAGCAGACCAACAACATCAAGATCACGCTGGCCAATATGCTGATCCAGACCGACAACAATGTCGGCGCCCGCGCCCTCGTTGAGGAGGTGTTGGCGGATGACCCAGGCCAAGTGGCGGGGCTTAAGCTGAAGGCCGAGTGGCTGATCGAAGACGACATGTCTGGCGACGCCATCGTGGACCTGCGCCAGGCGCTCGACCAAAGCCCGCGCGACCCTGAAATCATGACGCTGCTCGCACGCGCCTATGAGCGGTCGGGCAACCGTGACCTAATGCGCGAAATGCTGTCCCTGGCAGTGGAAGCTTCGGGCGGGAGCCCTGCGGAATCGCTCCGCTACGCGCAGCTGTTGCTGCAAGAAGAGAAGTTCTTGCCCGCGCAAGACGTCTTGCTGGGCGCGCTTCGGGTGCAGCCGCAGAACACAGAGCTTCTCGGCGCCCTGGGCGAGGTCTATCTGCGTTCACAGGACTTTGAGCAGGCGGCGGCCGTAGTTGAACGGCTTGCGAGCTTTGAAACGGACGAAGGCCAAGCGACGGCAAATGCGCTTCGCACCCAGCTTTTGGCCCGCCAAGAGCGGACGGAAGAGCTGCAAGCCTTTCTCGAAACGCAGGCTGAGGCGAGCGGTGACGCCAATTCGGTAGCTTCCGTGCTGCGGCTGCGGCTCGCTATGGATGATCTGCCCGGTGCGCGTGCGTATCTGGACGAGCAGCTAGCGGCAGAGCCTGACAACCGCGCGCTCCAGTTCATGGATGCGGGTCTAAAGGCGACGGTTGGCGAAACGGCAGATGCGGTTGCCACCTTCGAAAGCCTGCTGGAAGAAGAACCGCGCCTGGAACAGGTGTGGGTCGCGCTCTACAACTTGCACCGGACCGAAGGCGACGCAGAGCTTGCTGCGCAAACGCTTGACCGCGCCCTGGTCGCCCTGCCCGACTCTGGAAACCTGAACTGGATGAAAGCCAGCGAGCTTGAGCTCACTGGGGACATCCCAGGCGCCATTGCGGTCTATGAAAAGCTCTATGCGCTCGACAGCAACTCGCCTGTGATTGCCAACAACCTGGCCAGCTTGATCTCTGCGTACCGCACGGATGAGGAAAGCCTGCAACGGGCGTTCACAATCGCGCGGCGCCTGCGTGGCGCGACGGTGCCCCAGTTCCAGGACACCTATGGCTGGATCACGCATCGCTTGGGCAACCACGAGGAAGCGCTCCAGTACCTGGAACCCGCCGCCGAGGCATTGAGCGCGGACCCGCTGGTGCAGTTCCATCTGGGCCAGGTCTATGTGGCGCTCGACCGCCGGGACGAAGCGGTGCAGCAGTTCAACACCGCGCTCACGCTGATCCAGGAAACGGGCGCACGCCCGGAGCTGATGCTGCGTGTCCAGAACGCGCTGTCACAGGCGGCACGCCCAGCGTCTATCGACAACTGATCTCGGCGTCGCCGGCCCGATCCTGTCGGGCCGGCCACCACAGTTTGTGGCCCCCTGGCGACTTACCCACATCAATTTGGGCCTCTAATCGCCTAAAATCGTTCCGGTTCGCTCTTCGGTGTGGATAAGTTGTTTTCCTGCGCCACATTTTTCGGCATACTGCCTGCAACAAAAAATAACATGGCGGAGCAGGATGAATGAGGCGGAGCATATACGCATGCGCGGCAGTCCTATTTTGGGCGATCGCGGTCTTTGCGTCCTCAGCTGAACAGGCCGAGGCGCAGGCAAATTACCAGATTCAAGCGGGCGACATCCTGCGTATCGAGGTGCTTGAAGACGCCTCCCTGAACCGTGAGGTGCTTGTACTGCCGGATGGGACGGTATCGTTTCCCTTTATCGGGACGATCAATGTCGGCGGTCTGACGGCAAACCAGGTCCAGGACCTGATCGTAGGCGCCATCGCGCCGAACTTTGCGCTGCCGCCCAGCATCTTTGTCTCCGTGGCGTCCCTGTCGGGGCCTGCGGAAGAGGCGCCCCCGGCCGTCGACCCCGATGATCTGATCCGCGTCTACATCGTGGGGGAGATCAACTCCCCCGGTTTGATCGAGGTCGAGGATGACACAACGATCCTGCAACTGATCGCGCAAGCTGGTGGGCCCACACGGTTCGCGGCCGTGACTCGGATCGAGCTACGGCGCGCAGCGCAAAGCGGTGAGGTGTCGACCTATCTATTCAGCTACACCGGCATGGGCCGCGGGCCGCGCATCCGCGGCAGCACGCGCCTGGTCGAGGGCGATGTCGTCGTGCTGCCCACGCGCCGTCTGTTTGAGTGACGGAGCGCGCCATGACTGGACTGAAATCCCCCCGACTTTTGCCGGCGGCCGCTGCGGCGGTCCTGGCCTCTGCCCCGCTGCCTGCGCAAGAAGGCGGCGTGCAGCTCGACTTTAATGTCACATCCTCGCTGCGCGGCAACGACAACCCGGGCTTCACAGACCCCGCGGCTGACAGCCAGATCCAGTGGGATAACGCGCTGCGGCTGAACCTGTCGTCGGAAACCCGCACCCAAATCTTGGAGGCAGAGCTTGGCGCGACGGTGCGCTCGGAGCGCAGCCTGAACACCACGGGCACCGATATCGTCGCGCCGACGGCAACACTCCGTTACCAAGTGGACAGCCCAGAGACACAGTTTCGCGCCAATGGCAGCTACCTGCGTGACGATGTGACGGGCCAAGTCTTTGTGCAGTCGGCCACGTCGCCCAGCACGGTGGATCTCGTCAACGACGATGGGGAGCGGATCGATTACGATCTGGGCATCGGCTACACCATCGGCCAGACGTCGCCCTTTACGTTTAGCGTCGACGCGTCCTTTGAGGCGACGGACTTCGTGAACACCGCCGACGCGCGTCTTTTTGACCGCCATACGGCCAGTGTCTCCGCCACGGCGCGGTTTCAGTTCACCGACATCACCGAGGCCACGTTGACCCTGTCGGGCAGCCGCTTCGAGGCGGAGGATGCCACATCAACGACCCGCGACGACATGAGCGCGGTGCTGGGCGTCAATAACACATTCGCGGATGGCACATCCGTGGGCGTCAATCTGACGACCCGCACCATTGACGATTCCGTCACGGGGGAGACGACGGGCACGAACCTGTCGCTTGTGGCCTCCCGCCCTTATGCGCGGGGCGATCTGGGGTTCAGCTACGCCAAGGACATCACAATCGCTGGCGATCGTGACGATGTGGAGGTCACCGGCACGGTGGAGTTCCCGCTCGGCACGCTCGAGCTTGGGCTGGGGGCCTCTGCGGCGGGCAATAGCGAGCGGGAGACCGTGGGCAGCCTGAGCTACAGCCGGGAGTTCACCTCGGGCACGTTCAACGCGGGGCTGAGCCGAAGCTTGAACGTGTCAGACGAGGCCAGCGTCCAAAACACAACGAGCGGGTCGCTTGGGCTGGACTACACGATCAACGATGTTTCGACTTTTGAGTTCGATCTGAGTTATTCGGATATCGCCAACGCGGGCGGTGTGGCCGCGAACGACCAGAGCAGCGGCACCATCGGCGCCCGCTATTCGCGGGAGTTCAACGAGGACTGGAACATGTCTGCGGGGGTCGAACGACGCTATCTGGAAGACGCGACATCGGCGTGGAGCAATTCGCTCTTTGTGTCCTTTAGCCGGGACTTTTCGATCCTGCCCTAGGGCGGAGGTCCGGCACATGTGCTGGGTGGCTGCGCGCGCCCGGGCGGCAACAGGGCCGCGCCGGGCGGCTGCGGCTCTAGCTCTGCTGGCGTCGTTTGCGGATTACCGTAAGCCCGCCCAGCCCACCGAGCAGCAGCAGCGCCGAGGCGGGCAGCGGGACGGGGGCGGCGGTTGCGTCTTCCATCAGGACGAGGCCTGCGAATTGCGTCGATGACGAAGAGTACTGTACCGAATAGGAATCGTAGTTCCCCGCGTGCTTATACCCGTTCGTCGCGTGGCTGTCGGAAAAGCGGAAGTGGTAGCGCGTTTGTCCTTCCCAGACGTATCCAGACCAGCCGCCCTGCCCCCAGTAAGTGAACTCTGGCGGGACGTTGGAGTAGACGAAAGCGTCCAGCGCCTCTTGGGTGGTGGCCCAGCGGTAGCCGGTGGGCATCTCGAACGTGTCATTGGCGTTGGGGGCGTAGAAGGTGAAATCCGACACGGCGAACCAAAACCGGCTGTCCCACGTGCTTTGACGCAGCCCACCGTTGGTGTCCGTTTGCAGCCACCAATCATCGAGCGAATAGTGCGTCGCAGCGGCAGGAAAGCCCGCGATTGCCAGCCAAAGCGTCGCCAGAGCCAACTTCAATTTCGTCATGCCACACCTCCTAGGACAAATATGATCAATCATTGGTGCCGGGCAAATGTGTCCTGACTAGGGACGTTTTTTGTCAAACTGATTCTGTTGAGCGCTGTGGCGCCCATGCCACGCAGCGCTTTGCCCCGATTACAGCGGGGGCAAAAGGCGGACGGACGGCAAAACGGCGCAGCCCCGTCCGGTGGCGAGTGAACGCGCCTCCTGAGCCAGGCCTTGGATTTAGCGCACGCGCTTTTCGAACGTCGCCTTGGCTTTTTCAAACGCTGCAAGGATCATGGCGTCCATATCCACAAGCGTCTGGGGAGACGGGTTAAGTACTGCCACCCAGCTCATCCAGCCATAGACGGGGTGCGGGGTCAGGACATCGTATTGGGTAAAGTCCCAGGGCCCAGCGATCACACCGCCTTTGCCCGGGCGCGCGGGCGGCGGGCCAAAACGCGCGAGAAAGAGCGGTTTGCTGGTGCCCAGGTTCAACCGGAACGCGCCTGCGCGCCCCAGTCTGGATGCGCGGTCATTGTCGCCGTCCTTTTCCTTGACCGTTGCGAAATACACACCGCGCGGCAGTTGATTGCCGGGATTGTAGAATACCGACCGCTCCCCCCAGGCCGCGACGACAGTGGTCCCGTCGAAACGCGACAGCAGGTGTTCGATGATGGTGTCGGGCGTTGGGTTCGGTGTCACGTTGTTGGGCATGTTCCGCTCCGCTTTTTTGGGTGCGGCCCGTCTACCAGCCCCCTCCTGACAAGGGCTGTCAGCATCTTACGTCGCCACCAACGAAAAAAGGGCGCCCCGATGGGACGCCCCTTCTGACCAGAAATCCAAAGTGGATTACTTGACTTCGACCTCTGCGCCAGCTGCTTCCAGCTTGGCTTTGAGCTCGTCTGCTTCGTCCTTGGACACAGCTTCTTTGACGGCTTTGCCGCCCGCTTCGACGAGCTCTTTGGCTTCTTTGAGGCCAAGACCGGTGATGGCGCGGACTTCTTTGATCACGTTGATCTTGGATGCGCCTGGTGCGACGAGGATCACGTCGAACTCGGTCTTTTCTTCTTCAGCAGCCGCTTCGCCGCCGCCTGCAGGGCCAGCCATCATCACTGCGCCGCCTGCTGCGGGCTCGATGCCGTACTCGTCCTTGAGGATCGTCTTGAGTTCCTGGGCTTCCAGGAGGGTGAGGCCGACGATTTGTTCGGCCAGTGCTTTAAGATCAGCCATTTCTGACTCCGTTTCTCTATAGTGTGTCTAGCGTTTGACTGAGGGTTAGGCCGCTTCGGCCTTTTCCTCGATCGTCGACAGGATGCTTGCGATGTTGGAAGCAGGTGCGCCAATCGCGCCGGCAATGTTCGAAGCAGGTGCGCCGATGCAGCCCACGATGGAGGCGATAAGCTCCTCACGGGACGGCATTTCAGCAACTGCGTCGACACCCGCGGCGTCGAGAGCCGTCTCACCCATAGCGCCGCCGAGAACTTCGAGTTTCTTGTTCTCTTTGGTGAAGGCCTTCACTGCCTTGGCGGCAGCAACAGGGTCTTCGGAATAGGCAAGGACGGTCATGCCTTCCAGGTGCTGGGACATGCTTTCGCATGGTTTGCCCTGGAGAGCGATTTTGGCGAGCCTGTTTTTGGCAACACGCACAGACCCGCCCGCTTCGCGAAGCTTCGCGCGCAGGTCCTGCATTTCTGCAACTGTCATGCCTTCGTATTTGGATACGACGACAACGCCAGAGCTTTCGAAGATTTGGCCGAGTTCCTCGACCAGTTTCTCTTTCTGGGCTCTATCCACAGTTTCACTCCAAGTTTGGAAGGGTCGCCCCCTCCGGCTCACATTTGGCCGCCGGATGGCGACCGTAGAGTCCGAACGGGCAACTCGCCTACCAGCCCCGGAGGAGCCGAAAGAAGAATTGGCTTTCCCATCTCAGGCAGGGATTATGGTGTTCACGCACCACCCACCGTCTCGGACAGATGCCGCGCGATCAGGTTGCGCGACAGGCGTGTCCTATGCCGCCGCGGGTTTGGATCGTCAACACAAAACTCGGGCGTGGCGGCTAACCAATGCGGAGCAGGCGCCAAGCGCGCCGGTCGTAGATCGTTTTGGCCAGTGAGAGGACAGTCAGTACGCAGAGCAGCGTCTTTGTGACAGGCTCCATCGTGCCCTCAATAAGCAGCGCGTGCACCACTGTCCCCAGCACCGCGACTGCGACCAGCGCGGAATGGCCAAGCCGCCACGCTGTGGGGCTAAGCCACGCGCGCAGCGCCGCCAGGAGCGCCGCGAGGCCCAGCGCCACCATGGCCAGCACGCCCCACACAGAAAACAGCGTGGGCGAGCGGAGGAGCAGGGCGTCGATCACGTCGGGCGGGCTGGTGACCCACAACCCGCCGACATGCACCAGCACGCAGATCAGCACCGCGGGCCCCACGACCCTGTGCAGGACCCTCGCCCGCCTCGGCCCCAGCCCCGGCAGCGGGCGCCCCGCAAGGAGCGGTTGGAGCGCCAAAAGGCTCAACGCCAGGATGCCCGCAAAGCCGGCCACGATGTAGACCGGCTGGCGCCAGGCAAGGAGCGGGCTCATCCCCGCCGCCACAATGGGCGCGGTCACCGCGACGGCGAGCCCGCCCCAAAGCAGCCAAGGGCGCCACGTCACGCCTATGCGGGCTCCAGGACGAAATGCGCCTCAAGCGTTGTGTCGCGGGACCGTCGCATGACCGGGCGCAGGAACACGGTGCGAAACTCACCGCTGTCATAGGCCAGATGCCCATGGGCCTGGCCAAAGGCCGGCACGATTTGCGGCATCTCGAGCCGGAAAACACCATTGGCGTCTGTCAGCGTTGCGCCATGGCTGTGCCAGTCGCGCTCGTGCCCCTCGGTCGTGTGGGCCCAGACCTGGATCCGCTGCCCCGCCAATGGCGCCCCGTCCCCGGCCCGGCGCACTGTGCCCGACATCCAAAACCCACCGCCGCCGATACGCTCCACGATGGGTGCGCCGGGGCGGTAGTTATTCGCGCCGCCCCGCATGGTCTGCGTGGGCGCGAGCGTCTGAGCGCGCGCAGGCACAGTCCAAAGCGGGCTCGCCGCCAGGACGGGTAGCGCCAGCGCGCGGCCCATAAAGCGTCTTCGGGACACCGGGTTGCGTGTCATGTCGACCCCCAAAAGATTTGAAACACGGTTGCGACAGTAACACGAATCCCAACGATTCCGAGAGCGTCAGGCGCGACCCACTCAAACCACGCGTCACGTCTCCGTGACGGCAAACACAGGCAGCACGCCTATGGGACGGCGGGCGGGGCGTCTTTCGTCGCGCAGCGACGAAACAGCGTCCGCACGGCGCCACACGCTAGCCGCTCAACACAGGCTTGGCGTGTTTTCTATGCCGTTGAACCAGGTCTTTGGCCGCCTTCCGCTCCGCCACGGGCCGCGCGGGACAGGGGGGCACGAGATCGGGAAAAATCGCCTCGATCTCCTCAATCTGTTCCGACGACAGCGATTGCAGGGTCTGAGGCCCAAGAAACAGGCTTTCCGACGGCGCGCCTTCGGCAAAAACCACCTCGTGGCGGTCAAAAAGCAGGTGATAATAGGCAACATCGCGCCCGCCGGGCTCTTGCCGCACACCCGGCAGAGGGAGCAGCTTTTTGGCAGCGATCAGCACCTCCTGACTGCCCCAGATCCGCTCCGCCACGTTGGAGCGCAGCAGCATCCGGTGCTGGGGCGACACGCGCAGCGCGCGCCGGGGCAGCCCTTCGCCCAGGGCGCCCGCGGCGATCCGGATGGGGGCGAGCGCGTCCGTGGTGCGCATGTGGCGCGACTTCACCCAACGCAGCGCTTGCGCCCCGCGGTCGCGGGTCAGGATCTGTTCCCCAGGCTCCAACCGCTCCACCGGGCGCGGGCCCCCGGTCGTGGCGATCAGGGTCCCAGCACAAAAGCACATCGAAAACTCCGACGTCTCGCGAGAGGCATACATCCCCGTCCAACGGTTCCCGAGAAGCGAATCGAGCTTGAGTGAGGCGATCGACTTGGCTTCCAGCGCGCGCTGGTCGGCGTTGTAGGAATACTCCGGCGCCAGATACGTGTTGCCATGGGTATCCTGAAAGATCACCGCCGTGATCTGCGCGGTCGTCCCGTCGAGATAGGTCAGCGTGGCGTTGTAGACTGACGTGCCGTCAAAGGTCTGATTGTCCCCGCCATCAATGCGGAACGTGTCGCGGTTATAGGCCATGTCGTAGACACCCGACGTGGCGGAGTTGTAGCCCGTGCTGCCGGGCGAAAACTCCTTCACGTGCTTCGATAGCGGGTCGCTGCCCGAGCCGAATTCGAGCCCGACGAGCTTATGCGCCTTTTCGGCGGTGGTGTTATTCTCGCGCGTGTCGATCTCGGCCTGTTGGCCAAGCGCGATTACATTGAATGTCGTCGGCATCGCAGGTTCCCCGGTTGGGTCCTGCGATGGCATCCGAAATCGCGGTGAATCTGGCCTTAAGCACGATACGAAAAGGCCCGATATGAGCCTGGGAAGATGACAACAAGTCGAGCCAAATACGCTTAAAAGCCGCGATCACTTCGCCCGGGGCGGCGCTGGTGAACGTCTGTTAACCCATGAGGTGTAACGCGGGACACAAGGCGCGGCCGCTTTGAGCGATGGCAGCCTGCACCGCCTTCCCTGGCCGGGGGCGACCTGCTACCAATCGGAACAAACACGCTTCGAGCAAACCTAGAGAGAGCGCATGGCAGAACCCAGGAACTATCGCCGCAAGCTGAAAGGCTACATGTCCTCTTTTGACGAGGCTGACGCATATATCGAAACCGACGCGTACAAGCTGACCTCTTACGAGCGCGACGGCAGCTTTGACTACGAGATGTACAAAGACATCCAAGTCACAGGCAATAAAGCCAAGCTGGGCAACCAGTGGGTCGGCGAAGACCACATTGAAATCCTTGCTGGAAAGCTGATCGCGGTGGCGGGCGAAAAGCCATTCCATGGCGTCTGCCACGGCACCCGCCGCGGCAATGAGCAGGCCTGGTTCGAGGCGCATTTGCCGCCATCGTCAGATGTTTTTGGCACGGAAATCTCCGACACCGCGGCGGAGTTTCCAAAGACCATTCAGTGGGATTTTCACGACACAAAGGACGAGTGGGCCGATAGGTTCGACTTTATCTACTCCAACTCCTGGGATCACACTTATGACCCCAAAAAGCTCTTTCATGCCTGGTGTGCGTGCTTGGCGCCTGGTGGCATGATGCTGCTCGATCACGGGTGGAATTACCAAACAGGACGGGTGGACGCGCTCGACGCGTTTGGGATCTCCGAGGAAAACCTGGTGTCATTTTTGAACACCGAATGCGGGTCCTGGGGCGCCGTCACAGAGGTCATCGACGGTGGCAAACACCGGCGTTTCCCCATCCGTACGATCCTCTTCCAGCGCAAACCTTAAGGGCTAGGCCCCCTGCGCCGCGGCTTTGGCTTTGGCTTGGCGCCAGTTCCTGCGCTGTTTGAAGTTGAAGACTGGCCAATCTACGATGTCTGCAAGGCCACAGGCGAGCACCCGCGCGGGGTAGCCCGTGGCGTGCAGCGCGTAGGGCAAAATCGGCTGATCGCGGCCACAGACATCGGTAAAGAGCGCGAGCCAGGTGTCATTGAACGCATCGAGCGCTGCGTCGGTGCCGCGTTGGATCATGCAGGTGTTCACAAAGAGCGGCTGGCCTTTGGGAAACCCGTTCGTTTCAAAAAGCTCTCGTGTGGCGAGGTACTCCGCCTCGGTAATGAACCCCTTGCGGTACGCGATGCGGAGCTCGCGATACGCATCCCGTGGCGCTTGGTGGGCAAAGAAGTAGCGCCCCACCGGCGCATCTGCGAACTGCCCTTTGATCAGCTCAAGCGCGGAGGCCACCGACCGGTTCAGCCGCGCGCGGTTGTCGACATAGATGTACCAATCGTAGTCCCGCGGCAGGACCTTATGGGGGCAGAGCTTTGGGATGCGCGACAGCACCTTGGGGTCGTGCGGACCCTCTGGAAGTGTCCGCAAAATGGCTCCGTTCAGGTCTGCCTCGCTAAGGTCTGGGCAATCGGTGAACACGAACCGGTCCACCCCATCCTCGGAACCGGGGCCGAGCGCGCCCGGGTTGAACGGCTCCACATCCCCGAAGTAGCAGGAATAGAGCGCGACCCTGGTCCCGTTGGTTGACATATGTTCGCCCCGTTGCCCGTCGCGCTAGGCTACCAATCTGGGACGGCTTTCCCAACGGGAAACTCTGCGGTGGTCTGAAAATTGCCACGCTCCAAACGAAAAAGGCGCGCCGGTTGGGCGCGCCTTTGGTGTGTGGTGTGGGTGCGATTACTCAGCAGCGTTGGCGCTATCGACGGCAATCGACACGCCTGGGCCCATGGTGGAGCTCACAGCGACCTTTTTCATGTAGGTGCCTTTGGCGCCCGATGGCTTGGCCTTGGCGACGGCATCCACAAAGGCGCGGATGTTTTCGACCAGCTTGGCTTCGTCGAAGGAGGCTTTGCCGACACCGGCGTGCACGACGCCTGCTTTTTCTGCCTTGAACTGCACCTGACCGCCTTTGGCCGCTGTCACGGCCTCTTTGACGTCCATGGTCACCGTGCCCACTTTCGGGTTTGGCATTAGGTTGCGGGGGCCCAGGATTTTACCCAGACGGCCCACGACGGGCATCATGTCAGGCGTCGCGATGCAGCGATCAAAGTCGATCGTGCCGCCCTGGATGGTTTCCATCAGGTCCTCGGCACCAACGATGTCTGCGCCAGCGGCGGTTGCCTCGTCGGCCTTTGGGCCACGGGCAAAGACCGCGACGCGGACGTTTTTGCCGGTGCCGTTGGGCAGGTTCACCGTGCCGCGGACCATCTGGTCTGCGTGGCGCGGGTCGACGCCCAGGTTCATCGCGATCTCAACCGTTTCGTCAAACTTGGCGGAGGCGTTGCTTTTTACCAGCGCGACCGCTTCTTCGACGGTCACGTCTGCTTTGTCTGCAAAAGCGGCTTTCGCCGATGTCATGCGCTTACCAGTTTTTGCCATCTTACTTCACCTCGATGCCCATGGACTTCGCGGAGCCCAGGATGATCTGCATGGCGGCCTCGACGGAGTTCGCGTTGAGGTCCTTCATTTTGGCTTCGGCGATCTCGCGCACCTGCTTGGAGGTCACGGTGCCCACCGTTTCGCGGGACGGGTTGTTGGCGCCGGATTTCACCTTTGCCGCCTTCTTGAGGTAATAAGACGCGGGCGGCGTCTTGATATCCATCGTGAAGGATTTGTCCTGGTAGTAGGTGATCACGGTCGGGCACGGCGCGCCGGGCTCCATCTCCTGCGTTTTGGCGTTAAACGCCTTGCAGAATTCCATGATGTTGATCCCGCGCTGACCCAGCGCCGGGCCCACTGGTGGGGATGGGTTGGCTTGACCTGCAGGCACCTGCAGTTTCATCGAGCCGACTTTTTTCTTAGCCATTGGCTTTCTTCCTTTTCTCAACGCCCGCCCGTCGCGACGGTTGGGCTTATGTCGATGTGGTCCGGCACCGCGCACGCGTGCGAAAGGCCTCCCACGGGGATCGCTCCCCTGAGTGGCGCGGAGCTAATGCAAGTCGCCGTTGAACTCAAGGGCGTTTCGCGCGCGACGCCTGTGGCGCGGGCGGAAAGGTCACGACGAAACGCGGTCGATGTGATAGGTTTTTGGACGCGATGGGATCAGCAGGTGGCACATGGTGGATCGTCACGGCACAGTTCAGGGTTTTGGGGATCAGCTCATGCTCACTTACGTGGGTATGGAGACGGATTTGATCTTTACCCAAGGTATCGATTTGCCCGGCTTCGCGAGCTACCCGCTGCTGGAAACCGAGGCCGGTCGCGCGCGGCTCGCGGGGTATTATCAGGCACTGATCGCGGTGGCGCGGGAGGCGGGTGTAGGCGCGATCCTCGAAAGCCCGACTTGGGTGGCCAACCGCGACCGCGCTGCGCCGCTTGGGTATGGGCCCGAGCAGTTGCGCGCGCTGAATGTGCAGGCGATGGACTTCCTCGCCCAGATCCGCGCTGCCACCGGTTACAGCCCAACGCTGATCAGCGCCAATATCGGGCCGCGCGATGACGCCTACGCGTCTGAGGCCCAAATGTCCGCCGAGGAGGCGGAGGCCTACCACGCCGAGCAGATCGGTGCCCTGTCCGAAGGCCCCGTGGACGTCGTCACCGCCTATACCCTGGCCTACGAGGCCGAGGCCGTGGGCATTGCACGGGCGGCCCGCGCCGCTGGCCTTCCGGTCGTCATCTCATTCACCTGCGAAACCGATGGCAGGCTGCCCGTCGGCATGACGTTGGCGCAGGCTATCGCCAGTGTCGACGCCGCCACAAACAGCTACCCGGCCTACTACATGGTCAACTGCGCCCATCCCGACCACTTAGATGGGGCCTTTGCCGACAAGCCCTGGATGGAGCGCGTAAAAGGGGTCGTCGCCAACGCGTCCCGGTGCAGCCATGCAGAGCTCGACGCAGCCGAAGAGCTCGATGCCGGCGACGCGGTGGAGCTCGGCGCGCAGCTGGGTGCGATCCGCGCGCGGTTCCCGCATATCACCGTGCTGGGCGGCTGCTGCGGCACGGATATGACCCACATAACGGAGATCGCCGCGCATCTAGGCAACCCGCCGCGCTAGACGGCGTGGGGACGTAGGTGTTCCACCTCTGGCCTATAGGGCGTGGCGCCGTCTGGAAGCTCCGGCACGATCACCGCCTCTTGATAGGTCAGTTGCTTGCGCAGCACCGGGATTAGGCGGCGATAGGCGGCCCAGATACTCGGGTCGGGGGCGGGCATCTCGTGTCGTAGCAGTTTGTGGGCCTCGGGCAGGTGATAGTAGGGGATCGCGGTAAAGATGTGATGCTCGATATGGTAGTTCATGTTGAGGTAGATGAAGCGCGAGATTGGGTTCATCATCACCGTGCGCGTGTTCAGCCGGTGGTCGGTCACATTCTCCGCCAGACCTAAGTGCTGGAGCGTGCCCGTCATGACCATGTGCCAGGATCCATAAAGCCGTGGCCCGCCGATGAGGAGGAGCGGCACCCAGCTGCCCAGCGCGATGGCTGTGGCGATGGTAACCGCAAAGATGGCGAGCCAGATGCGGGCCACGCGGATCGCCTGGGCCGCTTCGCCGTCACGCAGGAACGCGGCTTCCTCCGGGTGGACGCGACCTGCGACATGGCCTGCCATGCGGCTGAGCTGGTGGATGAGGTCGGGAATGCCTACGAGGTTGAGGACGAGGCGCATCAGGTCCGGGGGACGCATGGCCTGGATCTCCGGGTCGCGGCCCACGATGATGGTGTCTGTGTGGTGGCGTAGGTGGCTGGCGCGCCAAATCACCGGGTTTCGGATCAGCATGAAGCTGGCGATCTGGTAGATGACCTCGTTCATCCACGCGGTCTTGAACGCTGTGCGGTGCCCGCATTCGTGCCAGCGCGCGTCAGAGCCTGAGCCATAGAGTACGCCATAGGCCAGCCAGAACGGCAGCGCCCACCAGGACGGCATCAGCGCGATAGCTGCCGCGGCGAACCCTGCCATAAGCCCTAGCCAGAGCAGCGCATCGCGCCCGGCGATCCAATCGCTTTTGGCCGTGATGCGGCGCAGGTCCGCCGCCGGGATGCGCGGGCGGAACCATTTGGGCGAGGCGAGGCCAGTGGCCTCGGCCTTGGCTGCGCCGTCGGTCAATGTGTAGTCGCGTGGCATGGGCGCCGCCCCTCCTCCCCACGGTCGTGAACAGGACAGAGGGTGACATCTGTGGCAAAGCTGTCAAGCTTCCCGAAAGGGAGGCAGAGATGGCAGAAGAACACGACCGCGCGATGATGGAGAACCTGTATTGGTGGGGGATCCCGACACTATTCCGCGCGCCGCACGAGCCCTTGGGCGGTCAGGATATCGCGTTGGTAGGCGTGCCGCATTCGGCGGGCAATGGGACGACGGAGCGGGACCAGCATCTAGGCCCGCGCGCGGTGCGCAATGTCTCAAGCGTGCAGCGCCGCGTGCATGGCGCGTTCGGGATCGACCCGTGGAGCGCCGCGCGCATCGCTGATCTGGGCGACGTCGCGTTCCCGCGTGCCAACGACAATGAGCACTGCATTCAGCAGATCACAGATTTCTACACGCCCATCGGCGCCGCGGGCGTGCGGCCAGTGTCTATCGGTGGGGATCACTCCATCACCGGGGGCATTGTGCAGGGCATCGCGAACTCCGCCCTGACGGATGGGCGGCCGGTAAGCTTCTTGCATCTCGACGCGCATACGGATGTCTTTACCAAGGTCGATCATTTTCTGGGCGCCAAGAAATCCGCCGCCCATTGGGGTGCATATCTCGCGGATCAGGGCCAGGTGGACCCGACGACGTCGATGCAGATCGGGCTCCGCGGGCATCCGCGGACGCTCGACTGGCTGCAACCGAGCTACGACTACGGGTATAATGTCGTGACCATGGCAGAGTACCGCGCGCGCGGCGCCGCGGATGTGATCGCACAAGCGCGGGAGGTTTTGGGGGACCGCCCCGTCTACATCACCTTTGATCTCGATTGCTTGGACCCCACGGTTGCGCCCGCGGTGTCCAACATCGAACCCGGTGTGAATGGCTTCACCATGGACGAGGCGGTCGCACTGCTCCACGCGGCGCGGGAGCTCAACGTCGTGGGGGGCGACGTGGTGTGCCTGATGCCCACCAAGGACAGCCCCAACAACATCACCGCCATGGTCGCCGGAGCCGTGATGTTTGAGATGATCGCGCTGATGGCCGAGCAGGTTCGCAAGGGGTGAACCAGCCCCCCCCTCCCGGCCCCCAAACCTGCGACAACTTGACTTACTGAGGGGGCGGCTAACTTTTTACGCCAGGCCGCGACGGAACCTGTGGGCCTGCCCGTATAACAGGCAGCCGCCGCCACAAAAGGATGCCCGCGTTGAGCTACTCCACCCCCCAGGTGCTTTACCACTGGCTGACCGCTGCGCTCCTTGTGGTGATGGCGGGGACCGGGCTGGCCTATTCCTATGAGCTTGCGGATGCGGGCGCGATGCGCGTCCACCAGATCGCGGGCCAGGGGCTGATTGTCGTGCTCGTCCTGCGCCTGGCGACGCGGCTGATCCGCGGGGCGCCGCCCGGCTCCTCAGCCCACGCGGGCTGGGAACGCAGGCTCGCGCATCTCGTGCATATCGGGCTTTACGCCACGCTCTTTGCCTTTGTAGTGACGGGCTATGTCTCTGCCTCCGCAGAAAGCCGCAACGCGCTGCTGGCGCCGGTGGGGCTGGCCTTTGCGCGCTCGGACACGGGCGAGCTTTTGCTGGAAATCCACTACCTGCTCAAATGGGTGCTGCTGGCGTTCTTTGCGCTCCACCTGGGGGGGGCGTTGAAGCACCATTTCATCGATCGCGACGGCACGCTGTCGCGCATGTCTCTTTCCCGGAAATAGGACCCTCCCCATGTACAAAATGACCCGTCGCAATGTGATCGCCACCATGACTGGGAGCGCGGTGATGCTCTGCCCGGCCATCCTAAACGCGCAGTCGCTTGATCTGGATTGGGGCAGCTTGCCCGATGACACGCCGGTGGGCGAAGACATGCTGATCACGCTCCCCGCCGGTCCGGGTGAAGTGGACGTGACGGCGCTGGAACCCGGTGAGGTGGCCATCGTGGCACGGCCAAGCGATGACCCGAACTTTACCGCCACCGGCGGCGTGCATTACGTGGCCATCATGCGGCGTACGGCGGCTCAGGTTGCCTTTGGCGCAGACAACGACCCTGCGGGCGCTGTGCAGAACGCGGAGTATTTTGTGGTCAACCTGGTCTGTTCCCACCGCGGCAAGGCCATTGGGCTGACCGGCGACCCCAGCCGCCCCTTTGCTTGCCTGGACCGTCGCGGGCGCCACGCGTCTGACTACGATGCGTCCGGCTTTGGCGTCGCGGGGGCGTCCGACGGGGAATCGCTGAGCTTTCCGAGCTACTCCATTGCGGTCGGGGATACCGTGGTGGTCGCCCTGGCCTAGGACGGCAGCACCCAGTCGAACCCGCGCGGGGTCGTGACGTATTCGGGCCACCTAAACCCGAGCGGCGGGTCATAGTCACACAGCGGCGGGTGCGGGTCCTTTGCGCGCCGCGTCTCGAACTCGTTCTGGGCGGCGCTGAGCATTTCGGCATCCGTCAGGCAATCGAGCGCGGTCAGCGCGATCACCTGCGCGGCGGTCTGGGTCATGGGATCGATCGAGGGCGCGTGGCCGCCCAGCGCGTTCATGGCCCAGGCCGGGTAGGCAAAGCCCGCGGGCGCCGCCAGCGCCGGGCGCCCGATATAGAGCCGCACCGTGGGCGCGTGCCAGCAGTATTCGGTGTAGTCATCTGATGTGAAATGGCGCTGCGAGGGCGGCAGGGTGGCGCGCACGCGCTGTTCCGCCTCCTGAGGCGGGGTGAGCTGCGTTATGGCGGGCAGCCAGGGATCGTCCATCGCTTCGAGCCCGCAGGCCCGCTGGATGTCCTGGGCAAAGCGGGTCGCCTCCCCCGCCCAAACCGGCGGACCGACGTCGCAGAGATTGGCGTAGGTCGCACGGGCGAGCACGTGGTTGGCGAGCCCCGGGCGCGACTTCGCAACCCAGTGCCGCCGCCAGGTGCAGTGGCTGAGCTGTGCGGCGGCCTCCGCGATATGGTCGAGCCCTGCGATCACGCGCTCGGCCTCTGCCACTTCGGAGATGCGGATCATGTACATGAGTTGGGCGATCTGAGGCGGAATATTATCGGCCGTGGCCTGGCCATGGGCCAGGATCGTTTCGTTCATCGACCAAGACTGGCCGGAGGCCATCACGTGTTCGCGCAGCGTCTTGGCGTTTTGGTACATCTGCACGAGCGCATCTGTGGCCCCTGGCGCGCGGGCCGCCGCGTGGGAGGCCGGGATGGGTGAGCTGTCGCCACCGGGCATCCAGGTTTCTGGCGTATCGCAGGTGAATTCGTAGATGACCGCGTAGCCCGCACCGCAATGCGTATCCCAGCGCACCGTGTTGCAATACGGGTCCATGTAATACGGGTGAAAGGAGATCGCGGCGTCGAGGTCATCGTAGTACCCCGCCGCCGCGTGGATGGGCTTTGACCCGCGCACTTTTTCGGCTGGTTCGCCAAAGAACTTGAGCTGACCGGGGATCCCATGCCGTTCCATCGCGTGTTTGGTGGCGAGAAACCCCGCCAGCGACGACGTCCCAAGCGCCGAGTGCGGGTCGGTGTGCCCGCCCGCATGAACGGAGAGCCCCGCGCGCGGGGTTTGGCGCGCCTGGGCCGCCTGGCACTGACCTGGGATGCCGTCATATTCCGCGTAGCCGCCAATCGTTGGCCCTGCACCGTTCTCCCAAGTCGCGCAAAAGGCCGTGGGCATCCCGGCGGAGCCCTCCTCGACGGTAAAGCCCTCCTTGCGGAGCAAATCGACATAGAACGCCGCGGACCGGTATTCCCGCCAGGCGGTCTCTCCATAGGACCAGATGGTCTGCGTCCAGTCGGACACCTCTGGCATACGGCGGTCGATGTAGCGGCGGGCAGTTGTTTTGGCGTCCATGGGCGAAACGGTGCCGCGAATGGTGCGGCAGGTCAAACCCTTGGGCGGGTTCGGGGTTGACGGCACACGCGCCGCGCGGGTCAATCGCGCATGACGCTTCGCCCTGCCCTTCCGTCCGACGCCGCGAGCATTGCAGCGATTTCGATTGAGGTCTGGATCGGGACCTATCTCAAACGCGGCGTCAGCGCCTTTTTCGCGGAGTTTGCGCTGGACGCGTTCACGGCAGACAAAACGCGCGCCTTGATAGCCGACCCCCGCAACCACGTTCTTGTGTCCGAGAATGACGAGGGGATCGACGGGTTCATGCGCATCGCCTCCGACAGCCCTGCCCCGGTGGCGGGATGCTCGGACGTGGAAATCGCCACATTCTATGTCCAGCCCCGCCACCACGGAACCGGGATTGGCGGCAAGCTGCTTTCAGAGGGGGTGGAGCATTGTCGCGCGCGAGGGGCAGGCTCTGTCTGGCTTCAGACGAATGCGGAAAATGACCCCGCCATCGCGTTTTACCTTAAACGCGGGTTCGAGCAGGTCGGCGAGACCCACTTTCGGATCGCCGACCAAGCCTACCTGAACAACGTGTACCGGCTGACGCTGAGCTAGGCTCAGGTCTGTTTCGTCACCTGGGTGTATTCCAGTTCCACCGGGGTCGCGCGGCCAAAGATGGACACGGTGACCTTGAGGCGCTGGTTGTCGTCGTCGACCTCTTCCACGGTGCCGTCGAAATCCTCGAACGGGCCGTCGTTGACCTTGACCTTTTCGCCCACCTCGAAGGAGATCATGAGCTTCGGCGCTTCTGCGCCCTCCTCGACACGGCCAAGGATTCCCTGCACTTCTGCATCGCGCATGGGCATCGGGCGGCCCTGCGGACCCAGGAAGCCAGTGACACGGTTGATCGAGTTGATTAGGTGATAGCCCTCATCCGACATTTCCATGTGGACGAGCACATAACCCGGCATAAAGCGACGCTCGGTCGTGACCTTCTTGCCGCGGCGCACCTCGATCACTTCCTCGGTGGGGACGAGCACCTCGTCGATCTGATCCTGCATCTCCTGCTCTTCGACAGACTGGCGGATCTGCTCTGCGATCTTTTTCTCAAAGTTCGACAGAACACTTACAGAATACCAGCGCATTGCCATGGTCAGACCCTTCTCGCCATGTGCCGGGGCGATGCCCGGCTCCCAGAAATAAAAGGGGCGCGCCGTTTGTTACGGTGCGCCTCATCTCATGCTTGAGATACCCGGGTTGGTCGGGCGGTGCAAGCCCTGCCCGGTCTAGGACATCAGGCCGATCACACCCGTCAGCGCCGAGCGGATGCCCAGGTCGACGATGGCGAAAAACACAGCCGTCAAAGCGGCGAGGATAAAGACCATGATCGTCGTCACAATGACCTCGCGGCGGGTCGGCCAGACGATCTTGGCCACCTCGGCCCGGGTCTCTTGGACGAATTTGAACGGGTTCATCACGCGCCTTTCCCTGCGGTTTCAGCGCAGATAACCAACCGGTGGTGGGGTTTCAAGCTTCAGTGGCTGTCACGCAGCAGTTTCTCGAACGGGTCGGCGGCAAGCTTGGCGCGCACGGCCTCCTCCCGGGCGCGCCGGTCTGCGCGACTTTCGCGCGAGGATTGCGAGCGGCGAAAGAACCCGGCCCGCTTGGCAGAGCGCGGTTTTGTGGCGGCGGAGGGACCTGGCTGTGACCGGGGCGCCGGCTGTGCGTGTGCGTGGGTTGGCTGCGCCGTGTCGGCCGCGACCGCCAGCGGGTTTTCCCACGCCTCATCCGAAATCTTACCCGGCGCGTCCTTAAGGATGGCCTGCATCACGCGCGGGTCGTCTAGCACGCTACCGGCCTGTTTGCGCGTGCGCGGGGCGCCAAAGAGCAGCTTGTAGACGGCCACAAGGGCAAAGAGACCCGCAAAGATCTGGATACGGCTCGCCACGGAGGGCGTATCATCAAGCCCCATGGGCATCCCTGCGCCAGCCGTGCCGCCGCCGAACGGCAGCCCAAAGCCCTGGTTCCGGTCGAGCCCCATGCTCTCAAGCCACGCAATCGCGGGCTCAAGCTGCGGGATCGCTGACACGAGCATCGCCAGCGGTTTCGGCTCGTAGCCACCAATCGAAAACCCGCCCGCCACAAAGCCGAAGTATCCGGCAATCGCAGCCAGCACCGCGAAAATCCACCACGGCGCGCGCGCCAGTTTTGAAAAGAAGCCAAGCATGTCCCGTCTCCTGAACCGTTCCGGGCAAGGATGACGCCTGAAAAGGGCAACAACCGGACAGGAATTGGGAATGATTCTGAGCTTTGGGACCTAAGCGCCGCATATGCGCCAGGTGGCGGAGATTGGGCAGGGGCAGCAGGGTTCGAACCCGCGACCTACGGTTTTGGAGACCGTCGCTCTACCAGCTGAGCTATACCCCTACGGTGCGCGTTTGATTATGGCCCACCCAGCCGCAGGTCAAGCAGTTAACATCGCCAAGCACCCAAGACGCGGCACGCAGTGAGCGCCGCCGCTAGAGCTCACACTTAAGCGAGGTGAAAATCCAGCCGGATTTCCCGAGTGTTTGCAAAACACCCTCGCGCGCGGCCTTAGGTGATGTCGCGTTGCGATATTGCTTGAACGCGATGGTATTGCGTTCTGGGCTGCTTTTCACGCGGCCCGTGCAATAATAGGTCCTCTCCGGAGGTTTTTCGTATGTGCAGATGGTGACGTCACAGGCGCTCAACGCGCTGATGTTCGCGCTCAACGTGAAAATGTTGAAATCCTTCGCCGCGCTGCCGCTCATGGGTTGCAACGCGTCGCACCGACCGGCGCGTTGGGCGTTGTATTTGTCGAACGCCGCCTTTGTCTTTTTGCCCCAGATCCCGTCTGAGACTCCGGCCTGGCACCCTACCGACTTCAACGCAGTCTGGAGGGTTTCAACCAACACAACGGGGTCGGATGAGAGCGCCGCGGGTTGGGCCGTGGCCGCAGATGCAGACACACCGCAATCGGCGCCGTGGTCTGCGAGGTTGGTAACGAGGCTCCCGTCCTGGAAATTGGCGACGACTTTGGCGGTTTCACCGGCGATTATGCAGAACCCACCCGCGATTTCGCGTCCGCCCGACTGGAATACAATGTCGTAGAACCCAACCTCGACCTGGGTGTACCCGAACGGCGCTTGGCCGGCAGATGCCCCTGCAATGATCACCTCCGCCCCTAGTGGGACAGAGCCGATCTGGACGTTACCGGTCTTTTTCTCGGTCCTGCTTTCTTCGATCTTTTGGCCGATAAAGTCGCCTTCAAGCCCGCTTTTGAAGGTAAAGGAGACCTCGACCGGTTCGACGGCTCCGACCGCCACCGTTTTGTTTTGCACAGGGAAGTCGGGGCCGTTGCTTGCTGCGATGCTGTAGACGCCCGTTTCGATAAAGGCGTTGACGTAGGGCGCCCGGCCCACGGCCACGCCATTTATCGAAATCACCGCCCCTTCTGGTTCGGACTGCACGGTGAGGAACCCGGTTTCCTGAGCCGTTGAGCTAGTGGCGCCTGTGCCGAATAGGAGCACAGTGGCAAGGAAACGGAGAAAGCCGGCCTGGCCGCATTCGAATAGGCCGCGCAGGTACGGTTCGAGGCGGTATTGATGAGCTGAAAGCATCTTACCCACACCAACGCTCGCACATGTATCGACCTCTGACCCTATCGCTTCACGCGCATCTTGGCGCGCCGAGAAAGGCTGTCAAGTCCGACCGCTATCAGGCTTTTTCCGTGGTGAACGAGGGGCCTATGGAGAGGCTACGACCTCGGCAGCCTCGCCTAGCGAGCAGCGCTCAAAAGCGCGTGCCTTGCAGCCAGTTCTAGCATTTGATGCCGCCAAGATTTGAAGCGTCAGATCGTGGACAGGGCAACGCGGCCCCGTAGAACGCAAAAGGGCCCGGCACTGCGCCGGGCCCTCCAAATTTGGTAGCTTCGCTTACTCGACGATGGAGCTCACGACGCCTGCGCCGACGGTGCGGCCGCCTTCGCGGATCGCGAAGCGCAGGCCGTTTTCCATCGCGATGGGTGCGATCAGCTCAACCTCGAACTTCAGGTTGTCGCCGGGCATCACCATCTCCGTGCCCTCGGGCAGCGTCACCGTGCCCGTCACGTCCGTCGTGCGGAAGTAGAACTGCGGGCGGTAGTTCGCGAAGAACGGCGTGTGGCGG
>JBCBZG010000054.1:0-1974 GCA_039815465.1 Pseudomonadota bacterium | reverse complement strand
GCAAGGCCATCGTGCAGGCCGCCGCCGAGGTGGTCGCGGGCAAGTTCGACGACAACTTCCCGCTGGTGGTCTGGCAGACGGGGTCGGGCACCCAGTCGAACATGAACGCCAATGAGGTGATCGCCAACCGCGCCATCGAGATCATGGGGGGCGAGATCGGCTCCAAGGACCCGGTGCACCCGAACGATCACTGTAACATGGGGCAATCCTCCAACGACACTTTCCCCACCGCCATGCATATCGCCACCGCCATGACTGCGCGGGACGTGTTGTTGCCGGGGCTGGAGAAACTGCATGCCGCCCTGCAGGCCAAGGTCGAGGAATTCGACGGCATCATCAAGATCGGCCGCACCCATACGCAGGACGCCACACCCTTGACGCTGAGCCAGGAATTCTCCGGCTACACCCATCAGGTCGCCATGGGCATCGCGCGGGTGAAAGACGCGCTGGGGCGCATCTATGAACTGGCACAGGGCGGCACTGCCGTGGGCACCGGGCTCAACACACCAAAAGGCTGGGACGTGATGGTGGCGAAGAACATGGCCGAAATCACCGACCTGCCCTTCGTGACCGCCCCCAACAAGTTCGAAGCCCTCGCCGCCCATGATGCGATGGTCGAGATCTCCGGCGCGCTGAAAACAGTCGCCGCGAGCCTCTTCAAGATCGCCAATGACATCCGCCTGCTCGGCTCCGGGCCCCGCTGTGGGCTGGGCGAGTTGATCCTGCCCGAGAACGAACCCGGCTCCTCGATCATGCCCGGCAAGGTGAACCCGACGCAATGCGAAGCGCTGACGCAGGTCTGCGCCCATGTGTTCGGCAATGACGCCGCCGTGGGGTTTGCCGGCTCGCAAGGCCACTTCGAGCTCAACGTCTACAAGCCCATGATGGCCTATAACGTGCTGCAGTCCATGCAGCTTCTCGGCGACGCCGCCTCCGCTTTCACCGACAACCTCGTCGTGGGCCTCAAGGCCGACGCCGAGCGTATCGACAAGCTGATGCGCGAGTCGCTGATGCTGGTGACCGCGCTGGCCCCCGAGATCGGCTATGACAACGCCACCAAGGTCGCCAAGACGGCCCACAAGAACGGCACCACGCTGATCGAAGAAGCCGTGAACCTGGGCTTCGTGACCGAAGAGCGCTTCACCGAGGTGGTCCGGCCTGAAAACATGGTCGGGCCGAAGTGAGCCCATGAGCGCACCGATCAATCTCAACAAGCACCGCAAGGCGCGCGCCAAGGCTGCGAAAAAGGCCCGGGCGGATGAGAATGCGGTGCGCTTCGGCCGAAGCAAAGCCGAGAAAGATGCCGAGAAAGCGCAGGCCGAAAAGGCCGCGCGCCACGTCGACGGCCACAAACGCAGGCCATGAGCGGACGGCCGGTGAAACACTCGGTGACCCTCAAGGGCCACCGCACGTCGATTTCACTGGAAGATGAGTTCTGGCAGGCTCTGCGGACCATCGCTGCGCGGCAGGACAAGCCCATCAATGCGCTGGTGGCCGAGATCGACATCGCGCGCGGGGCCGAGATGGGGCTGGCCTCCGCCATTCGCGTCTATGTGCTGCGCAGCCTGCAGGCCCGGCTCACCGATCAAGACCGGCGGAGCAACGGTTGAACCCGCCCCGCCCGGCGGCCCCGCCGGGCAGCGCCCGCGCCCCCTCGATGGGGGCAAGGGCGCTCCCTGCCCTGTGCGGCACCCGTCAGATGGACGCGCGGTAGATCTTGTCAATGTTGCTGCCAAGCGCGCCATTGAACTCCGCGTCTGACATCTTCACGTTCAGCCCCTCGGTCAATGCGCGGCTGAAGCTTGCGATCATGCTCTTGTTCTCGGCCAGCTTGGCCGAGGCGACATCGGTCGAATACCCCCCCGACAACGCCACAACCCGCAGCACACGAGGATGCGCCGCCAGACCATCATAAAGCCCCGGCTGGCTCGGCAGCGTCAGTTTCAGCATGACATCGACGCCATCCTCCAGCGT
>JBCBZG010000050.1:0-3108 GCA_039815465.1 Pseudomonadota bacterium | reverse complement strand
TTGCCCACAGCGACTGCGATGCTGCAAGACAAGCCAGCCGTGGGAAGATCAAAGCGGTCGACAAACACAAAGACAAGCATCGCCCAAAAAGGTTCATCCGCGTATCGCTGTTCACTGCAATATGCGCATGTGTGGGCCTCACCCGCCTACACCACCTCACCCACGCACTTGCCACTAAAGATGCAGCCGCCCAAGAACGTGCCTTCAAGCGCGTTGTAGCCATGGTAGCCGCCCCCGCCGAAGCCTGCGACCTCCCCCGCCGCATAGAGTCCGTCGAAGGCCGCGCCGCCGGGGCGGAGCACTTGGCCGCTGAGGTCTGTGTGGAGCCCGCCGAGCGATTTCCGCGTCAGGATGGACAGGCGCACAGCGATGAGCGGCCCGTTCTTGGGGTCGAGGATGCGGTGGGGTTTTGCTGTGCGGATCAGCTTGTCGCCCAGATACTTTCGCGCCCCGCGGATCGCCGTAATCTGCGCGTCCTTTGCGACCTCGTTCTCGAGCTGCGCATCGCGGGCCGCAATCTGTGCGGACAGTTTTTCGAGCGACAGTGGAACCTGCGGCGTGATAGCGTTCATGCCGTCAACCAGCGTTTCCAAGTCATCGGCGACCACAAAATCCTCACCGTGCTCCTTGAACGCCTCCACCGCGCGGGTGGCGCCCTTGCCCAGCCGCTCTTTGAGCACCGCCGACCACTTGCCGCTGGTCAGGTCAGGGTTCTGTTCGGACCCCGAAAGGGCGAATTCCTTTTCGATGATCTTCTGGGTGAGGATAAACCAGGAGTGTTCGTGGCCCGTCTGCAGGATGCGGCCAAGGGTGCCAAGACTGTCGAAGCCGGGCATGAAAGGCGCCTCCATCCTGTCGCCATGGGCGTCGAACCACATTGATGAGGGACCGGGCAGGATGCGGATGCCATGGTTGGGCCAGATCGGATCCCAATTGGTCAGCCCCTCGCAGTAGTGCCACATGCGGTCGCCGTTGATGACCTCCGCGCCCGCGCGGAGCGCTGTTTGCTGCATCTGGCCGTCCACGTAATCGGGCACGCCCGCCACCATCTTGATCGGCGGCTGGCCAAGGCGGTCGACGGGCCAGTGCTGGCGCACGAGGTCGTGGTTGCCGCCGATGCCGCCGGAGGTGATCACGATGGCCTCCGCTCGGTGGGAGAACTGCGAAGTCACCTCTCGGTTCGTCCTTGCGCCGCGGTCTGCGCTGTCGTCGGCCAGAATGTCGCCCTCGACGCCCTTCACGGTCCCCTCCTCCACGATCAGCGCGCCGACGCGGTGGCGGAACGCGAGCGTGATGTTTGGATGCGCCTCAACGCGGTCGGCATAGGGTTTCACGACACCCGTGCCGGTGCCCCAGGTGACGTGGAATCGGGGGACGGAGTTGCCGTGGCCATGAGCCATTTCGCCCCCGCGCTCAGCCCAGCCGACGACAGGGAACCAGCGCATGCCGAGGCCGTGGAGGTAGCTGCGCATCGGGCCCGCTGCGAAGTCCAGAAATGCCTCCGCCGCCGCTCGGGGATGCGCGTCTTCGGGCCGGTCAAACCCCGCCGAGCCCATCCAATCCTGCGCGGCCAACGTGCGGCTGTCTTTGACCCCCATGCGGCGCTGTTCGGGGGTGTCGACCATGAAAAGGCCGCCGAGCGACCACCACGCCTGCCCGCCGAGCGATTGCGGCCCTTCCTGATCGAGGAGCAGGACTTTGCGACCGCGCTCGGCTGCGTGGTAGGCAGCGACGAGCCCAGAAAGCCCGGCCCCTACGATGATGACGTCGTGATCCATGAGATGTCCTCCCGATAGCAAGACTAGGCAGGCGGATGCGCATCCGCCAGCGTGACGCCGCGCTACTCTGAGGCATCAGTTTTGTGAGCTACAGCGCCGGTCCGAGGGGTGGCGTTCGCGCCGCCCCGTGGGGGCGGACCGGCGCGGCCCGACGTTGCCGTCGGGCAAGCACGCTGCTGCTAAGTCGCGAAATTTAAGGGAAGTTCCGCCCAGCGCTCGCCAGCAAGACCCGCGAGTAAACCGCATGAAACGGCATCAAGGCCCGCGCCGCAAAGGGCACCCGCCCCTTATAGGCAAGCACAGCGGACCCAAAGAGCAGTGCAGGCGAAGGGCCACTCACAACGCCCAGCCAAGTGCGAATGGGAGAGCCCTCAACGGCCAGCAAAATCTCTTGGTCCCCACGCGCCTCAACGCGCCATGCCGCCATCCGATCGCCCTGCCCCTTGGCCAGGTCTTCGATCTGGTAATCCGAAGAAGACGCCCCCGCTGCTACAGCCAAAATCCAGCGCTCCAGCCGAAAGATACCCGTTTGGAAAAACGCCCGGATGTAGTCCGGCAGCGCCACGGGTTCCGACACGCTCAACTGATAGGCATCCACGTGATTGCCATCGCCGCAATAGGCGGCAAGCAACGCGTCAGCGGGCACCGGGACCCGCTGAACGGCCACTAAACCTGACGCTCCACCATCATCTGCTTGATCGCACCGATGGCTTTGGCGGGGTTCAGACCCTTCGGGCAGGTCTTCGCGCAGTTCATGATCGTGTTGCAGCGGTAGAGCTTGAACGGATCCTCGAGCTCATCAAGCCGCTCACCCGTTGCCTCGTCCCGGCTGTCGATGATCCAGCGGTAGGCATGGAGCAGCGCCGCTGGCCCAAGATAGCGGTCGCCGTTCCACCAGTAGCTCGGGCAGGACGTCGAGCAGGACGCGCACATCACGCATTCATAGAGCCCATCAAGCTTCTTGCGGTCCTCAATGGACTGCTTCCATTCCTTGGCGGGGCGGTTCGTCTTCGTCTCCAGCCACGGCATGATGGAGGCATGCTGAGCGTAGAAATGCGTCAGGTCCGGGATCAGGTCCTTGACCACCGGCATGTGCGGTAGCGGGTAGATCTTCACGTCACCCTTGACCTCGTCCATGCCGTAAATGCAGGCCAGCGTATTGATCCCGTCAATGTTCATCGCACAGGACCCGCAGATCCCCTCGCGACAGGAGCGACGGAAGGTCAATGTCGGATCGATCTCGTTTTTGATCTTGATCAGCGCATCGAGGATCATCGGCCCGCATGTATCCATGTCGACAAAATAGGTATCGACACGCGGGTTTTTCCCA
>JBCBZG010000009.1:0-123365 GCA_039815465.1 Pseudomonadota bacterium | reverse complement strand
CTGGGCGATGTGCTCAAACTCTGCCAGGACCGCCGCGGCATCCAGCTCGACCTCACCTACGCGGGCACCCGCGCCATGGTGGTCTACGACCTGCCGCTCAACGAGGTCGTCTTCGACTTCTACGACCGCCTGAAATCCGTCACCAAAGGCTACGCCAGCTTCGATTACCAGATGGAAGGCTACCGCGAGGACAACCTCGTCAAGATGAGCATCCTCGTAAACGACGAACCCGTCGACGCGCTCTCCATGATGGTCCACAGAGATAGGGCGGAGATGCGCGGCCGCGCCATGTGCGAAAAGCTCAAGGACCTGATCCCCCGCCACATGTTCAAAATCCCGATCCAGGCAGCCATCGGCGGCAAGGTGATCGCGCGGGAGACACTCTCAGCCCTGCGCAAAGACGTCACGGCCAAGTGCTACGGCGGCGACGCCACGCGCAAGAAGAAGCTCCTAGAGAAGCAGAAGGCCGGCAAGAAGAAGATGCGCCAGTTTGGGAAGGTTGATATACCTCAAGAGGCGTTTATTTCCGCCTTAAAAATGGACGGCTAAAAGCCCCCATTTTTAGGGCGCGTCGGGGAAAGCGGTTTTTGGAACAAAAACCTGCGGCCCGACCCGGTTCAGAATAGAGCGCAAGCGCGAAGCCACGCCACCGCAGCCCCGGACTTGATCCGGGGCCTCCCCCTCACTTTGCGCGGATTGGCAGGCATGGTAGAAGACAACGCAGACACCATCACACGAACCTGGCATGACCATTTCAGCAACTAAGGTCCGCTTCGACGACGACACCATGTGGGTCGGCCTGGAAGACGGTCGCACCCTGGGCGTGCCGCTCGCATGGTTCCCTCTGCTGCTGGCCACAACGACGGAAGAGCGTTCCGCGGTCACCATCACCGCATTTGGGCTGCATTGGGAGGCGCTGGACGAGGATGTGTCCGTGCCCGCGCTTTTGTCGGATGCACCGAAGGTGGCTGCTGAATGAGTATGTTTTGAATTTTGGTTTTAGCAATCACATTGAACCGGAATGAGCTTGGTTCTGTTCGACGCAAGAGCTGGCTAGTCAGCGCGTAGAAAGAGCGCAGGCCTCGAAAGGCCTGCACGAAAGTCACATCGCCTGGAGTTCCTCGCATGAATCACTCCACTCGATTTTTCCAACTGTTCTCAAGGTCCGCGACCCTACGAGGCCGATTTCACCCGCGTCGTCTTTCAGTGACATCGTTACGCAGTAGCTCCGAGGTGCCGCTGCGGCAGCCGGAATACTCATGTTCATGATAGAGTATTGATCGACTCCAAGAACGTAAGCTTCCCGGCTAAACCTCAATAACACTCCAGCGCGCAGAAGTTTTTCGAAACGATCGGTGATGGCCTGCTTATCGTTCTCAAACCTAGAAAGAACAGCAGGATCGCATTCGATCTGCCTTGCAAGTTCCTTTGCCCGAAGACCAAGGCACTTCCTTAAGAACTTGATCTCCGCGCCGTCGAGTTTGAGCGGATAACACGCCCGAATGACTGCCACCATTCCTGCGAGTTCACGCGGCTTTTTGAACACATACCCCAGCTTGCCGCCACACTTCATGCATACCTTCTCCTGCACGCCTCCGTTGAGCGTGACCGGGAATGGCGCCCCCAGAAAGTGTGCAGCATCAAATTCAACGCATTCTCTAAGGAAAACGTCTGTGCACTTATGTTCTTTTGCGTCCGACATATCGCTACCTAGCCTTGCTGATCTTGAGTATCTCGACCACTCCAAGCGTCGAGTTCAACTTCCCCCCTAATGACAATTCTTCACCGTCGTAGGTCTCGCCAACAAGCATGAACTCCGACCCATGTTCTTCGCGTTCTGCATAAATGATGTCTCCCTCCCTAAGAGCATCTAAAACCTCAATAAGCGATACGCTAAGAAGCTGCATCTCAGCCCCAGCGCGTAAGCTGATGTCAAAGTCTCCATCGTAGTCACACCATTCTCGAAGCCACGTTTCTTCGTGTTCATAGTTCCTGTGGACTATTTGAAGATTCGACATTGGCTCGACCATTTATTGATTTGAGATCAACATTCCCGGTATTCAAGAAGAAATCAAGCACAATTTGTTGTGTATGCGATGCAAGCGCAACTTTGCGTGCAGATGGCTCGTCATTAACCCGCGTGCCTCGGGTTCCTTGCGCTCGCTTGCTTTCTCAAAACACAACCCCACTCACCAAAACCACATTCGAATACGCCACCGTCTCCCCCGTCCGCACCACGGCCACGGCCTCCGCGCTCATCACCTTCAGCGCCTCATGGCTCACCCGCTCCACCTCCAGCCGTTCCGCGAATGCGGCCATCACGTTAGCGCCAGCCTCCTCGGCCACCACGGCGCGTTCCACTTCCATCTCGGTCAGCACGGTGTCGAGCACGTCCCAGAACCCCGGCACGCCCGCCCGCACGGCGAGGTCGATGCAGGGCACGCCCGGCGGTACGGGCAGCCCCGCGTCGCCGATCACGAGCATTTGGCCATGGCCCAGCGTCGCCACCACGCGGCTGAGTTCTGCGTTTAGGATCCCGGTTTTCTTCATCTGCGCCTCCGTTTCGCAACCTTAACCGGGGCAGGGTGCCCGCGCCATCCCGTCCGCGGTCAGCGTTGCCACCACCGCCGCTTCCGCTGCACCTTCTCCTCCACCTCTACGACCACCTCGCCGCCTGGCACCGGCTCCAACCCTGCCTTTTCCAGCACTGCCCGTTCCTGCGCGCGGCTCAGCTGAGCGCGGCGGATTTCCTCGGCGCATTCCTGGGTCGTCGGCTTCTGGCTCCACGCCATGCTCCAGCGGCCATCCAGGCGTCGGATGCGGGCGTGCTTCAGGTGGTCGACATTCGTCTGCACCTCCTTCTCCGCCATGATCCGTTCGAGGTCGTAGATCGACACCATCGCCGCCACGCGGCGCCCGTTGCGTGTCAGCACGACTTGCCCGTCCGGGCGGTGCACCCAGTCGACGAGATAGGCGATCCGTTTGCGCGCCTCGGAGGTGGAGACGGTGATCACCCCGCCGCGGTTTGGGTCGATGAGCACGGGCTTGGCCTTGTACAAGTTGATTTTGAGGGGGCTGAGTCTTGTACAAATCGAGTCAAAATCGGGTTGAGAGCCCGCGCGGGCGCGAATGTGGTCGGGCCGTGGGCATGGCCATGACGTGCGGTAAACCCGTGAACCCCCCCAAATCCCCAAACGAATTCAGCCAATTAGCTGCCAGAAGGTTCAGCCAGAACGAGTTCCCCGCCGCCCAATACCGCCTTGAGAATGGCTCTGTCATCTTCGCAAGGAGTTCCCCAAACCCAACGAAAAGCTTAGGTTCTAGGATTGCAAAACATTGAAAATGATTGTTTTTTTCATAGCCCGGTGCGCTTAGTCGGCTCATGCAGTGCACGAATTGGTCTGTTTGAACTTAACAAGTTGAGAGACCAAAGGCGGCACAGGGAGTTCTCGTATTCCGGACAGCATCTTAACGGATGATCGTCAAGCGCCCTGAAGTGAATTAGGGCGTTCTTAAGGCGGCGTTAACATCGGGACGGGCCAAGGCATTGCTTGGGCAGCGGGCCAGTAGAATATCAAGTCACCTGATTAATATATTGATATTACTATTAAAATAGTCTCCGAATTGATCCACAGCTTCATTGTTCGTTACACAAAAATCGCGTGTTTCGCATCTATGCGGCATCACCAACGTATGCGACCAAGCTAAGCAACCGCAGATTGTGGCGCCACTCGGTGGATCGAAGAAAACGGCCAGTCTTGTGGCGTCGCGCACAGGCCCCACGTCACCGGCATCGCATGAAACTCGTCCACCAGGCGCGTTAACCCATTCTTAGGGACAGGTCCCACCACGGGCCAAAACCAGTCAATATCCCCTTCGGCGTGCCGCTTAAACGCACGCTGCATCCGCAGCATCCGCTCCACCACGTCATCATTTTCGTAAGTGGATGCAATGAGATAGAGTGCCATAGGCAACACGGTGACCGCGTGGACACGGATCGGCGCTTGCTTCATTTCCGCCGCAAAGACATGGCGGGTCAGGGCAATCTGGTCGGTCAGCGCCGTCGCGTTCCGGTCGCTAAGATGGATGGAGAGACGGTGCTGGGCTGGCAGGGGCTGTTGCATAGCTGACCCTGGCGCGAATGTGGTTAATGGTCAGTAAACGCAGCGACTAAAATCCGAACTATCGGAAACTGACCTGGCCTACGCATCCAGAAACGCCCGTACGGACGCCTCAAACTCCCTAGGTTTATCCGCGTGCAGCCAGTGCCCAGCCCCCATGAGCTTGGCAAACCGTGCCTTGGGAAAATGGCGGCGAATGGCTGGGCGCGCGGACGGGGTGACATAGTCAGACGCGGCGCCCGTAAGGAAAAGCGTCGGGGTATCCGTTTGCACATCGGTGTCGGGAAAGCTCAGGATATCGCCCATATGCGCGCGCAGTGCGGCGAGGTTGAGCCGCCAACGTTTCTCTTTAAGATCAATAGATTGCAGGAGGAAGGCCCGAATGCCGGGGTCCTCCACGGATTGCGCAAGGGCTGCATCCGAGTCGGCGCGCGTCAGCAGCGGTCCCAGATCAAGCGCGTCCATCGCGTCGATAAGGTGCATTTGGGTATGCCCATAAGTCACCGGCGCAATGTCGCCCACGATCAGCCTTCCGACCGGTGCGCCCATTAGGACAGCCAGCATCGCGGCTTTGCCGCCCATGGAATGACCAAGCAGGTCGGCCTGGCCTAGGGGCGCCACCACCTCGATCAGGTCCTGGGCCATGTCTGGGTACGTCATTGATGCCGACCAAGGGCTTGCGCCGTGGTTGCGCATGTCCACGCAGATGACGCGGCGATCCGAGCTCAGGCGCTTCGCGATGACGCCCCAGTTGCGCGCAGACCCAAAGAGCCCGTGGGCAATAACGAGCGGCGGCTTAGTGGGGCGATCGGGCCCAAAGTCGATCGTGGACAGCATGGCGCTGCGTAGCGCGCAAGGCAGTAGAATGGCCAGACATTTCACGCTAGGAGCGTCACATGGACCCGATGGAAGCCCGTGCCCGGCTGGATGATCTCAGCGCGGAGATTGCCCTGAAGTACGGGATTACAGGCACCTTTTCGGACCAAATCGCAAAGATCCGCAGGGCTTTGCCCCGCTATGAACGGGCGCGGGCCGATGACCTTGCGAAGGTGGAAAGCGCGTTGGAGCATCCGACCCACCGCAATGAATTGATGCGAGAGCCGTTCGAGCGGGCGGAAACAGCGCTGCTCATGCATCTTGAACGCGTGGACCGGTCGGAGCGCATCCGCGCTTACGCGCTTGATGCGATTTCATCGGTCCTTCTGAACGTGGTCTTAGCAGCAATCGCGGTGGGTGTGCTCTACGTATTCATCCGCAGCTAGGGGTAAGCCCCGCCGCACACGGTGCAGCCGGGCCCAAGAGTTTTTCAAAAACTCTTGCAAGAAAATTTGAAATTTTCTTGGCCCCCAGAGCGGACGTCGGCGCGGGGGTGCCGCGCCGCCGGGTGTCAGGTGTAAAGCGGGAAGCGGGCGCAAAGCTCTGCGACTTCGGCTTTGACCTTTTGCTCGACCGCCGCGTTTGCGTCTTCACCATGGGCGGCGAGGCCGTCAACGACCTCGTTGATCCAGTCGGCGATTTGTCGGAACTCAGGTTTCCCAAAACCACGCGTCGTGCCAGCGGGGGAGCCGAGGCGGATACCCGATGTCACGGTCGGTTTCTCCGGGTCAAAGGGCACGCCGTTCTTGTTGCAAGTGATGTGCGCGCGACCGAGCGCTTTTTCGGTGGCGTTGCCTTTGACGCCCTTAGGGCGCAGATCGACGAGCATGACATGGGTGTCCGTCCCATTCGTCACCGTCGCCAAGCCGCCTTTTTCGAGCTGATCCGCCAGCGCCTGAGCATTGCGGATGACTTGCCCCTGGTAGTGCTTAAACCCAGGCTCGAGCGCCTCGCCAAAGGCCACGGCCTTCGCCGCGATCACGTGCATGAGCGGGCCGCCCTGGATCCCGGGGAAGATGGCGGAGTTGAATTTCTTTGCCATCCCTTCGTCATTGGTCAGGATCATCCCGCCGCGTGGGCCGCGCAGGGTCTTGTGGGTCGTGGTTGTCGCGACATCCACATGGGGGAATGGGTCGGGGTAGACACCTGCGGCGATGAGGCCGGCGAAATGGGCCACGTCGGCCAGCAGATACGCGCCAACGCTATCGGCGATCTCGCGGAATTTCGCAAAGTCGAGATGGCGCGGGATCGCCGAACCGCCTGCGATGATCATCTGCGGTTTATGTTCATCGGCGAGGCGCTGCACCTCGTCATAGTCGATGAGGTTCGTGTCTTCGGTCACGCCATACTGCACTGCGTTGAACCACTTGCCCGACTGGTTCGGCCGCGCCCCATGGGTCAGGTGGCCACCCGCGTCGAGGCTCATCCCTAGAATCGTGTCGCCGGGCTTAAGGAGCGCTTGAAACACGCCCTGATTGGCTTGGGACCCGGAATTCGGCTGTACATTCGCAAACTCCACGCCAAAAAGCTGCTTGGCCCGCTCAATCGCCAGGTTTTCGGCCACATCAACGAATTGGCAGCCACCGTAGTAGCGGCGCCCTGGGTACCCTTCGGCGTATTTGTTGGTCATCACCGACCCTTGCGCTTCGAGCACCGCTTTGGAGACGATGTTTTCGGAGGCAATCAGCTCGATCTCGTCGCGTTGACGGCCAAGCTCGTCCTGGATCGCGCCAAAAAGTTCGGCGTCGGTGTCGGCGAGGGATTTCGAGAAAAAGGCGGTGTCGCGCTGCGGTGCGTTCATGGCGGCTCACTCCTGCTGGTTTGCGCGCTTTTAGCTCGCGGCGTACGGCTTAGACACCCCGAAAACGGCTCATAACAACATGCGAGCGGCAATTTCCCAACGGCGTGAGGCACTTGCCTTTCACGAAGCGGCAGGGGAAGACTAGCGCATGTGGACGTGCCGGGGACCCGGGAATGCAAAAGATCAGTTTTCTGGCCGCGGAGACGGAGCTCGCCCAAGACGCGCGCGCACGGCTGGAGACGCGTTATGGTGCGGCGCCCCTCGCCGAGGCCGACGTTGCGGTGGCTTTGGGCGGTGACGGGTTCATGTTGCAGACGCTGCATCAGACCGAAGGGATGGCCTTGCCCGTCTACGGGATGAACCGCGGCACTGTTGGGTTCCTGATGAACGAATACGCCGAGGATGATCTGCTCTTCCGTCTTGCAGCTGCGGAGGAGGCGGTGATCAACCCATTGCGCATGGTGGCTAAGACGCTGGACGGAGCAGAAACGGAGCGATTGGCCATCAACGAGGTGTCGCTGCTGCGGCAAGGGCCCCAGGCCGCAAAGCTGCGCATTTATGTGGACGACAAGCTGCGCATGGCCGAGCTCGCCTGCGACGGGGCGCTGGTGGCGACGCCTGCGGGGTCAACGGCGTATAACTACTCGGCCCACGGACCGATCGTGCCCATCGGGTCGGATGTGCTCGCGCTGACGGCTGTGGCCGCCTACCGCCCCCGCCGGTGGCGCGGCGCGCTGTTGCCCAAGCGCGCGCGGGTGCGGTTTGAAGTAATCGATGCCGAAAAGCGCCCCGTGATGGCGGATGCCGACGGTCGGTCGGTGCGCAACGTGGCCCAGGTGGAGGTCGAAAGCTGGGGCGCCGTGGAGCACCGCATCCTCTTTGACCCCGGTCACGGGCTCGAAGAGCGGCTCATCCGGGAGCAATTCACCTAGAAGACGTCGATACGGCGCTGTTTGCCTTTCGGCAAAGGCGCCCCGCCCGCCGTCCCCTGTAGCTCCGTAGCTGAACCTTGTGCCTGCATTTGCAGGTCATTGCCGCGTTGCTGTTTCACCCCTAAGTGTTGAAATGCGATTGCTTGGGGATTTGGCGTTTGGTGTCTTGAGATTTTTCCATATGTTTGGCCTAACGCGTTTACTTCACCCTGCGTACCCAAGCCGTTGCAGCGCCACTTTGATTTCATCGAGGATAACAGGATCGTCAATGGTGGCTGGCATTTTGAAGCTCTCGCCATCGGCGATTTTGACCATCGTGCCGCGCAGGATTTTACCCGAGCGGGTTTTGGGCAGTCTTGGCACCACAGTGGCGAGTTTGAAGGCGGCGACGGGGCCGATTTCGGCTCGGACGCTGGCGATGACCTCTGCAACGATATCAGCCTCTGCGCGGTCGGTCCCGGCGTTCAGGCACAAAAAGCCCATGGGCAGCTGGCCCTTGAGCGCGTCGCTCACGCCGATGACGGCGCATTCAGCCACGTCGGGGTGGGCGGCCAGGACCTCTTCCATTGCGCCGGTGCTGAGCCTGTGGCCCGCGACGTTGATCACGTCATCGGTGCGCGCCATGATATATAGGTACCCGTCCGCGTCGATCATGCCCGCGTCCCCGGTCTCATAGTAGCCCGGGAAGGTGTTGAGGTAGCTTTTCATGAACCGCTCTTCGGCGTTCCAAAGCGTGGGCAGCGTGCCAGGGGGCAGGGGAAGCTTTACGGCGATGGCGCCGAGTTCACCGGGCGCGAGGGCGTGGCCTTCATCGTTGAGGATTTGCACGTCGTAGCCTGGCATCGGGACGGACGGGGACCCGAGTTTCACCGGCAGCTTTTCGATCCCCATCGGGTTCGCGGCGATGGCGTAGCCGGTTTCCGTTTGCCACCAGTGGTCGATGACTGGAACGCCCAGCTTATCTTCGGCCCATTTGATCGTGTCGGGGTCTGCGCGCTCTCCTGCGAGGTAGAGGCATTCAAGCGAGCTCAGGTCGTAGTCCCCGACCAAGAGCCCCTTGGGATCGTCGCGCTTGATCGCGCGGAAGGCTGTGGGTGCGGTAAAGAGCGCTTTGACGCCGTGGTCCTGGATCACGCGCCAGAACGTGCCTGCATCGGGTGTGCCGACGGGCTTGCCCTCGAACACCACGGTTGTGTTGCCGTGGATGAGCGGTGCGTAGCAGATGTAACTGTGGCCGACGACCCAGCCCACGTCGGACGCGGCCCAAAAGACCTCCGTCCCGTCTTGGGTTGGTGGGTTCATGTCGTAGACATTCTTCATGGTCCAGTTCAGCGCGACAAGGTGCCCGGCTGTGGGGCGCACAACGCCCTTGGGCTGACCGGTCGTGCCTGAGGTGTAGAGGATATAAGCGGGATGGGTGCCTGAGACGGATACGCAATCGGCGGGCGTCACGCCCTCTTGTGCGGCGTGCCAATCGACGTCTTTGGGGCCTAGGTCACAGGGGCCTTCCTCCCGCTGGAGGATGAGCGTGAAATCGGGCGTGTGACCCGAAAGCTCCAGAGCGCCGTCGATGAGCGGCTTGTAGGCCACGATGCGACCGGGCTCGCACCCGCAGGAGGCGGCGATGATCGCCTTTGGCGTGGCATCGTCGAGCCGCACGGCGAGCTCATTGGCCGCAAATCCGCCGAACACGACGGAGTGGATGGCACCGATGCGCGCGCAGGCAAGCATGGCCACGACGGCCTCTGGCACCATGGGCATGTAGATGACCACGCGGTCGCCCAAACCCACGCCCCGTGCAGCGAGCGCGCCTGCGAGCGTGGCGACTTGTGTCTGAAGCTCGGCATAGGTGGTTTCGGACCCTTTGCCGGTGATCGGGCTGTCGTAAATGATGGCCGTATGCGCGCCCCGGCCAGCGGCCACATGGCGGTCGACGGCGTTCCAGCAGGTGTTGACCTCGGCGTCCTTGAACCACTCGTAGAGTGGCGCACGGGAGCTGTCGAGCGCGTGGGTGGGCGGTGTCACCCAGTCGATAGCGTCCGCGGCGCCCATCCAAAACCCTTCGGGATCGTCCTTCCACGCGGTGTAAGTGTTTGCGTAGGTCATGGCGGTCCTCCTTGGTCGTTGGGGCAGGTTTAGAACCCGGGCGCGGCGCGGGCAAATGCTAAGTGCGCGCCTAAGTGTCGCCCATCAAAAGCAAAAGGGCGCGGTGGGGTATGCCCAGCGCGCCCTTGGTCTCAGATGTGGTTTGCTTAAGCTGCTGCGGCTTTCGCCTTCCGACGCCGCATCGCTGCAAGCCCGCCGAGCCCTGCCGCAAGCATGAGGACGCTGGACGGAAGCGGCACCGGCGACACGATGCCGCCACCGTCGAGGCTAAAGTTGCCGCTGCTATCGGCGATCGAGAATTCGAGCGATGCCTCGCCGCCATTCTCAAAGAAAAAGATCTCGATGCTGTGCGCGCCAGCTTGCAGAGCCTTTTGGCCGCTGAATTGCGCCTCGGGGTGGTAGGTCGGGTCGTTGATCACCAGGTCGCCGTCCACGAGCACGAACACACCGTCATCGTTGAATGTCCGGAAGGTGAAGGTGTCTGGTGAGGCGACATTCATGATGGCCGTGATGCGTGCCATGAACGTGTTATTGACAGAAGACGATGTCCCAGACTGCCCGGTCGCCGTCTCTGCCGGCCAAGGCGATGAGCCCGGGATGGCCCCGGCAAAGCCGTTTGGGTCGTCCGTGAAGTCGATCACGTCAACGAGCGTCGTGTAATCAGCTGTTGTGTTGGCAGCGTGCGCTTCCATTTCAGCCAGCGTCGGTGTGCTGTCTACAAAGTTCAGGTATTGCTCTACCGTAAAGGTGGAGGCCTGCGCGGCGGTCACAGCGGCGACTTGGATCGCCAGGGCGACAGCAACGTGCTTGAGCTTGATCATCATACGACACCTACAACATAAACTTATCGCTCGTTAAACTTTAAAGGTTGCGGAGACAACAGGATTTTCGCGGGGAAAAACTCTGTTGCCGCCTCACGGTGCACGCCTGCAACGCATACCCCGCCCAAGATTTAGCCGTATTGAGCGACCGGTGTGCCCGCGAGGGCGGTGATATTGAGCAGCCCCCGGGCCGTGATTGCGGGGGTCACGATATGGGCGCGGTTGCTCAGCCCCATGAGAATTGGTCCAACTTCGAGCCCCTGCGCCTTGTATTTCAGGATATTTCGCACACCCGATGCCGTGTCGGCGGACGCAAAGACCAGCACGTTGGCATCCCCGTCCAGCCGCGAGTCGGGGAAGGTGCGCTGCCTCAACTCGGCGCTGAGCGCGGTGGCCGCATGCATTTCGCCCTCATACGCAAAGTCGGTGGGCAGGTGATCCAGTAGATCGAGCGCCGCGCGCATGACGCGCCCGCTGCCGCAGTCTTGGTCCCCGAATTGCGACCGGCTCAGCAACGCCACGCGGGGCTCAACCCCAAAGCGACGGACATGGCGGGCGGCGGCTGTGACGGTTTCAACCACCTGTTCCGGCGTTGGCTGGTCATGGACATGGGTGTCGGTCAAAAAGAGCGGCCCGTCCTCAAGGATCATCATCGAGAGCGCGCCCACCGGGTGACAGGGGGAGCCTGGCCCGGCGAGCACTTCGCTCACATAGCGCAGGTGCCAGTGGTATTGCCCGAACGTGCCGCAGATCATGCTGTCGGCTTCTTCCCGAGCGACCATGACGGCGGCGATGGCGGTGGTATTGGTGCGCATGATGGCGCGCGCGATGTCGGGCGTGACGCCGCGCCGCGACATGAGGCTGTGATAGGTGCCCCAGTAGTCGCGGTAACGTGGGTCGTCGTTCGGATCGACAACCTCGAAATCGCCTGGCCGGATTTTGAGCCCGGCCCGTTCGCAACGCCGCGCGATGACGTCCGGGCGCCCGATCAGGATGGGCAACTCAGTTAGGTCCTCGAGCGTGGCTTGGGCGCAGCGCAGCACACGTTCATCTTCGCCCTCTGCGAACACGATCCGGCGCGACGCCGTGGCCGCCGCCTCAAAAACCGGGCGCATGATCAGAGCGGACCGGAAGACCGACCCGTCGAGCTGGTCTTTGTAGCTTGTCAGTTCGACCTCTCGTGTGGCCACGCCGGCTTCCATGGCCGCGCCCGCCACAGCGGTGGCCACAACGCCCATGAGCCGCGGGTCAAAGGGTTTTGGGATCAGATAATCGGGCCCAAACCTGAGCTTTTCCCCGCGATAGGCGGCTGCGGCCTCCGCGCTGGTGGTTTGGCGCGCGAGCGCAGCGATGCCTTCGATGCAGGCAAGCTCCATGGCGCTGTTGATTTCGGTGGCCCCCACGTCCAGCGCGCCGCGGAATATGAACGGGAAACACAGGACGTTGTTGACCTGGTTGGGAAAGTCGCTGCGGCCTGTGGCGATGATGGCATCGGGCGCCACCGCGCGGACGTCATCGGGCAAGATCTCCGGCGTTGGGTTTGCAAGCGCAAAGACGATGGGCTGCGCGGCCATCGCTTCGACCATCTTTGGGGTCAAAACCCCCGGCCCCGAGAGGCCCAGGAAAAAGTCAGCGCCGCCGATCACATCCGCCAGCTGCGCAGGTTCCGTCCCCTGGGCATAGGCGTCTTTCTGCGGGGTGGAGTTCCCGCGGCCGTTATAGACCAGCCCATCAATGTCGCAGAGCCATACATTTTCGCGCCGCACCCCGAGCTTGAGCAGCATGTCGAGGCAGGCGATCCCCGCCGCGCCACCGCCGGTGCTGACGACCTTAATGTCTTCGAACCGTTTTCTTGCGACATGCAACGCGTTGGTGGCGGCCGCGCCTACCACGATAGCCGTGCCATGCTGGTCGTCGTGAAAGACAGGAATGCCCATCCGTTCGCGACACAGCTTTTCTACGATAAAGCAGTCGGGCGCTTTGATGTCCTCTAGGTTGATGGCGCCAAAGGTCGGCTCCAACGCGCAGACGATATCGGCGAGCTTTTCGGGGTCGGATTCGTCCACCTCGATGTCGAAACAATCAATGTTAGCAAACTTTTTGAACAAAACCGCCTTGCCTTCCATCACGGGCTTGGAGGCTAGCGCGCCGATATTGCCGAGGCCCAGCACTGCCGATCCATTGGACACGACAGCGACAAGGTTTCCGCGCGCTGTGTAATCACGCGCGAGCGCGGGGTCGGCTTGGATGGCGCTCGACGCATCTGCGACGCCGGGTGAATACGCCAGCGCTAGGTCACGGCCATTGGCGAGCGGCTTCGTCGCACGGATCTCCAGCTTTCCCGGCTTGGGGTTACGGTGATAGCGGAGCGCGGGGCTTTCGTCTTCGGGTGTCACGGGCGGCGGACTTTCTGGATGATGCGGGGGCAAGATACCCCTTGCCTAGAAAGCGTGCAGGGCTTTGTCTATGGCGGTGGTGACGCGGCGCGCGGTGAAAGGGGCGAAATATGCAGAATATCAGGGCCGAAGTGGTGCTGCCCGCCAAAGACGTGCGCGACGACATCCCCTTTTTCACGAAGGAGCTTGGGTTCCGGCTCGACGAAATCTACCCGGCAGATGATCCGCGCGTGGTGGTGCTTTCGGGCTACGGGCTGCGGCTGCGGCTTGATGCGGGGCTGGAGGCCGCGCCGGGTGTGATCCGCATCTTGGCCGATGATCCGATCTTGATCGCTGGCGGCAAGACGGAGCTTTTGGCGCCGTCCGGCAATAGGGTGGAGATTGCCCCGCTCGCGCCGCCCGTCGTGATGCCAGACACGCAGCATGATTTTGTGGTGCGCCGCCTCGCAGATCAGGCGCCTTGGATCATTGGGCGCGCTGGCATGCACTACCGTGATCTGATTCCGTCGCGGCTCGGCGGGTCAATCATCGCCTCACACATCCGCATCCCCGATGGCGGGCCGGTGCCGGATATGGTGCATTACCATTCCGTGGGGTTTCAGTTGATCTTTTGCTACAAAGGCTGGGTCGATCTAGTCTACGAGGATCAGGGACCGCCCTTCCGGCTCCACGCTGGGAATTGTGTGATCCAGCCGCCTGAAATCCGGCACCGCGTGCTCTATGCCTCCGACAATATCGAAGTGATCGAGATTGGCGTCCCGGCAGAGCATGTGACAACGATTGATCACACGATGGAGCTGCCGACGCAGACCCACCGGCCGGAGCGGGAGTTCGGTGGGCAGAGTTTTGTCCATCACACAGCGGATCGGGCTGTCTGGGCTCCCCATGGCATCCCGGGCTTTGAGAGCCGCGACACGCAGGTGGCGCACCACACAAAGGACGCCGCGGGCGTGCATGTGCTCCGACGTGGGCAGGGAGCGCCGGTCTGGACGCGCCATGACTGCGATATCCACTTTAGCTTTGTTATGGCAGGTGGGTTCACGCTCGAGGGTCGCGGGCGTGACCCCGTGCGTCTAAGCGCTGGCGATTGCTTTGTCATTCCGCCAGGAGTGGCGACGCGCTATGCCGACCCGTCCCAGGACATTGAACTGCTCGAAGTCACCTTGCCCGGACGCGTGGCTATCGACGTGCTTGGCTAAACCCCGAGCCGGGAGCGCCGAAATCTTTCAAAGATTTCGGACCGATTTCTTTGAAAGAAATCGGCGCCGTCGGCTTGGCGTGCTCCGTCATTCTCGCAGTGGCTGTGGTGTCTTGTCATTACACCGCCCTCCGCGTCAGAATGCACCATGGATCATGAGCTCATCGCCGCAGCCCGTGCCGTTCGTGAGAACGCCCACGCGCCCTATTCAAACTTCAAGGTCGGGGCCGCGCTGCGCACCACGTCTGGTCGCGTGTATGTCGGCTGTAACGTCGAAAATGTGGCTTACCCAGAAGGCACCTGTGCGGAAGCGGGCGCGATTGCGGCCATGGCCGCCGCGGGCGAGTATGAAATTGCCGAGGTCGCGGTGATCGCAGATTCCCCTGAACCTGTGCCATGCTGCGGCGGGTGCCGGCAAAAACTGGCGGAGTTTGCGGAGGGCGATGTGGCGGTAACGCTGGCGACGACGGGTGGGGCGACGCTTAAAACGACTGTGGCCGCGCTTTTGCCGGGGGCATTTGACGCCTCCTATATGGGATCATCCTAGGCGCATGGACGCGCGTGCCTTGATCGACAATCTGCGGCAGGGCCATAGGCCTGGACCGGACGACCTGCGGTCGTTTGCCAAAGGGTTGGGTGATGGACGGGTGAGCGATGCCCAGGGCGGCGCATTTGCGATGGCCGTGTGCCTGCAAGGGTTGGGACAGGCCGGGCGCGTCGCCCTGACGGAGGGGATGCGCGATTCCGGCGACGTTTTGCGCTGGGATCTGCCTGGCCCCGTGCTCGACAAGCACTCAACCGGTGGGGTGGGGGATGCGGTGTCGCTCATTCTTGCGCCGATGCTCGCGGCCCTTGGCGTCTATGTGCCGATGATCTCCGGACGGGGGCTTGGCCATACAGGTGGCACGCTCGACAAACTCGAAGCGATCCCTGGCCTCAGCACCGATATCAGCGCGGAGGAACTTCGCGATATCGTTGCGCGGACGGGCGCTGCGATCGTGGGCCCGACGGAGCGGATTGCGCCTGCGGACCGCCGACTTTACCGCATTCGCGATGTCAGTGGCACCGTGCCGTCGCTGGACCTGATTACGGCGTCGATCCTGTCGAAAAAGCTGGCGGCGGGGCTTGAGGGCCTCGTGCTTGACGTCAAGCTGGGCTCGGGCGCGTTCATGCGGTCCCGGGCTGACGCGCAGGAGCTGGCGCAGAGCCTTGTGGCCACAGCAAACGGGGCAGGGTGCCCGACCTCGGCGTTGATCACAGACATGTCGCAACCGCTGCTGCCGTCCCTGGGAAACGCGCTCGAAGTGGCGGAGGTCGTGGCCGTGCTGCGGGGGGAGGCTCGTGGTCCAGTGGTCGAGGTCGCGCTCGCGCTCGGGGCGGAGCTTTTGGTGCTGGCAGGTGTGGCGGACACGGAGGCGGAGGCGAACCTACGCCTGGCACGGGCGCTCGATAGCGGCAAAGCGGCGGAGGCGTTTGCGCAGATGGTTGCCGCGCAAGGCGGGCCCGTGGGCTTCGTGGACCGGCCCGGCGATTACCTCGCCGCCGCACATGTGCGGGTGGTGGTCGCCGCGCCACAGGCGGGATTTGTCACCGCTTGGGATGGCACAGCGCTTGGTCAGGCGGTGGTCGCGCTCGGCGGCGGTCGGCGTGTTGAAACGGACCACATCGACCCGTCAGTCGGGCTAAGCGAGATCGCCCCAATCGGGACCGAACTTGAGGCCGGTGCGCCGCTTGGTTTCGTGCATGCGGCGAGCGACGCCGCCGCTCAGGCCGCGATAGACGCGGTGACGGCGGCGGTCAGCTTGAGCGCGGCGCGGCCAACCCCGCCCGACTTGATCCACGGGCGGCTCGGCCCATGACGCGGGCGTTTCTGGTTGTGATGGATTCCGTTGGATGCGGCGGGGCGCCTGATGCCGCCTCGTTTGGCGACGCGGGCGCCAATACGCTCGCCCATATCGCGCGCGCCTGTGCCGCTGGGCAGGCAGAGGAAGGGCGCAGCGGGCCGCTGCGTATGCCGCATTTGTCTGCGCTTGGCCTCGGCGCGGCGATCACGGCAGCCTCCGGCGTGGATGCGGGCCTGCCCGCGCCGCAATCAGGCGCGTTTGGCGCGGCGACCGAGGTGTCGCTGGGCAAGGACACCCCATCGGGCCATTGGGAGCTTGCGGGCGTGCCGGTGCCCTGGGACTGGCACTATTTTCCCAAAACCGTCCCGGCCTTTCCCGCCGACCTTGCCCGTGCGGCAGCAGATGCGGCGGGAACGGATGGGATCCTGGGCAACTGTCACGCCTCGGGGACCGAGATTATCGCGCGCCACGGGGCGGAGCATCTGACGAACGGTTGGCCCATCTGCTACACCTCTACCGATAGCGTTTTCCAGATCGCTGCCCATGAGGAGGCGTTTGGCCTCGACCGGTTGCTTGCGCTTTGCAAAGCGCTCGCGCCCCAGCTCCACGCGATGAAGGTCGGGCGCGTGATCGCGCGACCCTTTGTGGGGGTGCCGGGCGACTTCACGCGCACCGCGAACCGCAAGGATTTCGCCATTGCGCCGCCTGCGCCCACCCTGTGCAACTGGGCCCACGACGCAGGGCGCGCGGTTCATGCTGTGGGCAAAATCGGCGATATCTTTTCGATGTCAGGCATCAGCGACGTCGTCAAAGGGACAGACGCGGAGCTGATGGCGCAGCTCACTCGCCTCACTCAGGACGCTGAGGCGGGCAGCCTAACATTCGCCAATTTTGTGGAGTTCGACAGCCTCTACGGCCACCGGCGCGACGTGTCCGGCTACGCGCGTGCGCTTGAATGGTTCGACAGCTGCATCCCAAAACTGCGCGCTGGATTGCGCGAGGGCGACATTCTGGTGCTCACAGCCGATCACGGCAATGACCCGACATGGCAGGGCACAGACCACACACGCGAGCGTGTTCCGGTCTTGATCGATAGCCCTGGCCGGTTTAGCGGCCCCTTAGCCCTGCCAGACTTGGCGTTCACCGACGTCGCGGCCACCGTCGCGGCGCATCTCGGGCTCCCCAACATGGGGCCAGGAAGGACCGTTTTGTGAGCTGGAAAGACTTTCCCAAGGTAGAGCTTCACCTGCATCTCGAAGGGGCGGCACCACCGGCCTTTATCCGCCGCCTAGCCGACGAGCAGCGCGTGGACCTGCGCGAGATTTTCCAGCCGGATGGCAGCTACGCCTACCGCGACTTCGCGCATTTCCTGACCGTCTACGAGGCTGCATGTTCCGTCCTCAAAACACCCGAGGACTTCAAACGCCTCACCCAAGCGGTGCTGGAGGAACTCGCGGCCCACAACGTTGTTTATGCCGAAACCTTTGTCAGTCCGGACTTTTGCGGTGGCGGCGATGTGGGGGCCTGGCGCGAATACCTCGCCGCGATGGAGGAGGCGCATGTGGAGGGCGTCACGCTCAAGGCCGTGGTCACTTGCATCCGCCATTTTGGCCCCGACAAGGCCAAGCTCGCAGCGCTTTGCGCCGCCGAAACGGCGGGCGGGTTTATCCGCGGGTTTGGCATGGCAGGGGCAGAGCTCATGGGCTCGCCATCTGATTTCCTCTGGGCGTTTGATTGCGCGCGGGAGGCTGGGCTCCACATCACCGCCCATGCCGGGGAATGGGGCGATGCGGCGAGCGTGCGTGAGGCGTGGCAGACCCTGGGGCTCGCACGGATCGGCCATGGCGTGCGCGCGGCGGACGACCCGCGCCTGATGGACGAGCTGGCAGAGGCGGGCGTGACGCTGGAGGTATGTCCGGGGTCAAACGTGTTCCTCGGGGCCTATCCGTCGCTCCCTGAGCATCCGATTGCCAAGCTGCGCGCGGCGGGGGTCAAGGTTACGGTGTCGACCGATGATCCGCCCTATTTCGCGACCACCATGACGCAAGAGTTCGAAGGGCTTGAACGCGCCTTCGGCTGGGGTGAAGAGGAGTTTGACGAACTCAACGCCAACGCGCTCGCCGCAGCGTTTTGTGACGAAGACACGCGCACAGTGATCGCTGACAGACTAAAGAGGTAACAGACGTGGACAATCTAACCGTCGTTGAGCACCCGTTGGTGCAGCACAAACTCACGCTCATGCGCAAGAAGGACACGCCAACGGCGGTGTTTCGCCAATTGCTGCGAGAGATCAGTCAGCTCCTCGCCTATGAAATCACGCGGGAACTGCCGGTGCATCTCGAAGAGATCAAGACGCCTCTGACCGCCATGGAGGCGCCGGTGCTGTCGGGCAAAAAGCTTGCTCTGATTTCTATCCTACGCGCAGGCAACGGGCTCCTCGACGGGGTGCTGGAGCTTATTCCATCGGCACGGGTTGGCTTTGTTGGGCTCTATCGTGACGAAGAAACGCTGCAACCTGTCGAATACTACTTTAAAGTGCCAGACGCGTTGGAGGAACGGATGGTGATTGCGGTGGACCCGATGCTTGCCACCGGCAACAGCTCCGTCGCGGCGATTGATAAGCTTAAGGAGGCCGGGGCGCGCGATATCCGGTTCCTGTGCCTCTTGGCAGCCCCCGAGGGTATCAAGACCATGCAAGAGGCGCATCCTGATGTGGAGATTGTGACCGCCGCCGTTGACAGCAACCTCAACGATCTAGGGTATATCGTGCCGGGCTTGGGTGACGCAGGCGACCGCATGTTTGGTACGAAATAACGGCGCGTGAGCCTTTACTCAAATACGCACATCGTGCATTCTACCCCCTACATCTTGTATGAGGTCCGGGTATGCGTCTGACATATGTGATAGCGGCAGCGATGATCGCCGCGTCGGGTGTCGGCTCGTGGACCTTGGCCAAAACCCTGTCAGAGGGGGCGACGCCGGCTAATTTCCCGCCGGAAGGGTTTGCGGGCCGGTCATTCGTTGACAATGACGGCTGTATCTACATCCGCGCAGGCGTCGACGGGAACACGCAGTGGGTGCCGCGTGTGACGCGCAACAGGCAGATCATTTGCGGTCAGACACCAACGTTTTCGGGGCGTCAGGCCGCTGTCACGCAGCCGCGAACTGTGCCGCTGGCGCCTGACGTCGTGCAGATCGCGCCGCGTCCGACTGCGCAGGCTCAGCAGCAACCGCAAGCCGCGCCCCGAACGAGTGTAGAGACGGCGACCACGGGTGCCGCAACTGCCACGGGCGGTGGTTTGGCCGCAGCGGCGCAACGGGTCGCTCAGGCCATCCTGCCATCCCAACGGACCGCGCAGCCGACCGTGGTTCCAGCCCAGACGACCCAAACCGTGCGGACCGGAACAGCACCGCAGGTGATCATCACGCCGCAGATCGGGGCTCGTCAGCAAAGCGCAACGCAAACCGTGCGCGTGGCTCAAACGACGGTGCCGCAAACCCGCGTGATCCAATCGGTACAAGCGCCGCAAGCGGCCTCCAACACGCCGCTTGTTGTGATTGCGCCGCAGCCGCGGACCGTTGCCACACCACAGCGGATGGTCACGATTGCTCCCAGCGTCCCGACTGTTGCCCCCGGCACGGGGCAGCGCGTCGTACGCCAGGTGGTCCGCGGTGCCGCAGCGGGCGTGCCGCCGGTTCCAAACGGCTATCAGCCCGTGTGGGATGATGGGCGGCTCAATCCAAACCGCGGTGATCCAACGCGCCGGGTGAACGCGGCAAACCTGCCTGATGTGGTTGCCTCCAGCGGCACGCCGCGGGTCCTTTATGACCGCCGGACCGGCGTCATGATCGGGCGGGCGGGCATCTTTGGCGGCGCGTCGCGGGCACTTAGCCCCACGGTTGGCTCGAAATCACCGGAGCTCACCGTGACCTCCGTCCAGCGCACATCGGCGGCTGTTGCCGCGGCCCCGACCCCCCGCGCGGTGTCGGGCCGCTACGTCCAGGTCGGTGCTTTTGGCGCCCCCGGCGCGGCAGAGCGCGTGGCGCGGTCATTCCAGTCGGCAGGGTTACCCGCAGCTTTGCGCCAAAGCGGCGCGCTCAAGGTCGTGCTGCTGGGCCCCTTTGGCGATCAAGCCAGCCTGAGCCGCGCCTTGGGTCAAGCCCGCAGCGCCGGGTTCAGGGACGCCTACACCCGCTAGGCGCCGCAGATTTCCTGAAGCGACAGCCACTCGCCGTCGTTGAGGTGCGGGACAGGCGCCACGCCCCCAAACGGGTCAGCCTCGATCAGTGGCAGCGTGTCTTCGCCCGTGACATCAATCGCATAGGCGTAGGCCCGGGTGGAGACTTGGCGGTCTTCAAACGCGCGCACGAGCGCCTCGATGTTGAGGGGCGGTGTGGGCTGCGTGAGCACCGTTTCCGCATAGGCCGTGAGCGTGTCGTCTGGCAGCCGCCCGGTGGTGAGCAATGTCGCCGCCGCCCGCGGGCCGGAGGTCTCCAACAAACGACGCAGAGGATCGTGGAGTCGCGCCCGCGCCATCTCGGCCACGATATAGCCGTATGCTACAGAGGGGTCGTCGTGATCCTCAAAGACGCCGCGCCCGATCAGGATATGCCCGCCTGGCAGGGCCACGGTGGCGGCGAGCCCGTCACGCACAACGTGGAGCGTTTCACCCGGCGCAAGCGCTGCCTGTAACCGGCGGAGCGCCACTGTCCCAAACGGGTCGCGGCACGGCTGACCGGTGAGCCGCGCGGTCTGGCGCAATAGCGCCGCGCCGATCTCCGCCCGGGCCACATCGGGAACGACCGCGACCGCCTGATCCACCACAGCCTTTGGCAGCCAAAACACCCCGAGCCACGCCACCGTCGCGGTCGTCACGCCCAAGATCGCCCAGCGGAGCCGCCCAGGCCGCGGGCGCGCGCGGGCAATGCCGCGTTGGACCTGACCGATGGCGTCGACCATTACGTCGTCTTCGATCTCTAGCGTCTCGCCATCGTCGTCGCCGGGGCCAAAAATAGCCGGCCGCTCTTTTGGGTTGTGTCGCGTGACAGCCGCTAGGGACCAATGCGTCAGCGGCCGCCCGGCCGTGTCAGAGATCACGAGCGTCGCGTCGCCAAACGACACACCCACCTCGCGCCGCTGCGCGCCCTCCTGCGGTCGCCAGATGCCTGTGGTTTCGAGCCGGATGTAATCCTTGAGTGCGGTCATGGGCCTGCTCTGGGGGGCGGTTCTGCCCCGTTTTCAGCACGGTAGCCGATCCGCGCGCCCCCGGCAAATCCGCCTGGGCAGAAAAGACGGGCCAATCCCACATTTTCCACGTCAAAGCCCCAAAAGCCGCTTGACGCACCCGGGCGCAAACCGTACTCCGCCCCTCACGCGCGGTTGTAGCTCAGTTGGTTAGAGTACCGGCCTGTCACGCCGGGGGTCGCGGGTTCGAGCCCCGTCAACCGCGCCACTTCCCCGGGTTAGAGACGTGTGTATACGAGGGGCCCGACCATCTTTTTGGACATAAGAAAGGGGGGTTATGGGCTGTCGTCACCCTCGGGAGAAGGTGGAGATGGTTGGCGTTGTCCCTGCATGGATGCGGCGCGCGCGTCTTGCAGCGCGGCCTTTAGCTGCGCCTGTTCATCTGGCGTAAGGCCCTTGATGAAGGTTTCGATGTCGTCTTCTGCTGCTGCAAGAAAGGCGATGGCCTTTTCGCCTAACTCGTAGTGGTTGCTGATGTCTGTGGCGATGTCCGTGACGACGGCGCCACCGGCGGTCCCTACCGCGCTGCCAAAGCACGCGGACAAGGCGCTGACCAACAAGAGGTTTTTAGTCCCTTTGCCAGAGACACGTTCAGCCTTACGGTTCTGCGCACCATCGCCCTCTGCCTGATCGGACACGTGCTGCATCAATGCGGCGCTCTTTGGATCGACAAGCTGCGCGCTTAGCGCCTTGTCGAGCAACGCGAGCATGACAGGAACTGGGATGGTGTTTTGTGTAAAGCTGGACAGATCGTCGTCGAGCGCGCGCGCCTCCGGGAAGGACCGAACAAGGCTCGCGCTGAGCGACAGCGCAGTTTGCAATGCGGCGCGCGCCTCTGTCGGCAAAAGGTCGAGCGGATCACGACCTTCGGCACGGCCTGTGTCATTGGCGTCCAGCAGGTTGCCCAGGGCGATCAGGCTGCCCCACAGGTCGAGCGCGCGCAGCGACAAAGCGGTGTCGTTGTCTGCCAAGATATCCGAAAACCGCGTGGCTTCTTCTGCAACGTCTTGGCGGATCCCGCCCGCGTCGTTGCGATCACCGATTTTGGCCAAAAGGGTCGCCATGCGGTCGGCAGCGAGTTTTGCGAGGCGCTCTTGATGGTCTTCTAGCGGTTGATCGCGGGCAAAAAGCTCCAACACGCCGTGGGTGGGCGAAAACCGCCATCCCGTATCGTCCTGCGCGACCAGCAGGTCGGTTGACGTCAGTTCGGCGACGGGTTTCTCCGGTTGCAGTGCAGGTGCGGCCTTTTTCTGCCAAGGCAGCGGCTCTGGCCATAGAGGGAGGGTGGCGAGGTGGGCGAGGGTGCGGCGGGCGCGTTCACGTGCGTTTTCGCCCTTGTTGTCTGCCGTGATCCTGGCGAGGGTTGGGTCGGTTTTGGTGGCGGCGCTGTCTTCTAGCCAGAGTTCGCCATAGGGTTCATCCCCGTCCGCCGATCCACGAAAACTTGGCCAAGTGAGTATCGGGCGCAGGTCGGCAATGCCGGAACGGTTCACATACAGACTGTGCAGCGCGGGGTGATTCATCAAAGGCGACAGGTCAGTGACCTGTGTGCCGATGAGGACGAGCACATTTAAATTGCTCAGACGGTTGAGGGGGGTGAGGTCTGTGACGTAGGTGGCTTCGAGATTAAGGCTCTCCAACTCGAGCATATCGCGGATCGCATCCAAATTTGCGACCGGTGTGGCCATGAGGTTCAGAGTGCGCAGGCGCTCGAGTTGGCTGAGTGGCGGCAAATCACTAATTCTAGACCACTTTAGGTACAAACGCCGAAGGTCCTTGCAGTCCGCAATCTGCGGCGGCAAGGCGGCAAGATTAACGTCAAAATCGAGCCGAAGGTTCTCCGCACCTTCCTCAATCGCCGCCTCAATCCGGCGCTCTGCCTCTTCATAGGCTTTTGTCTGCTCTGGCGTCACGGCTCCATCCTAGCCCGTCTGGCACGGTACGGCCATGGCGGGTTAGAGCTGGGACAGCTCATCCAGAACGCGCGCCCAGCTTCTGGTGCCTTTGTGGAAGCTCGACAGGTCATATTTTTCGTTCGGGCTGTGGATCTGGTCGTCGTCTTTTCCGAAGCCGATGAGCATCGCGTCCATGCCGAGGATGTCTTTGAAGTGGCCTGCGATGGGGATTGATCCGCCGCAGCCGACGTAGGCGGCGGGGCGGGGCCATTCGCCTGACAGCGCGGCGCGGGCGGCCTCGAACGCGGGGTGGTCGATGGACATGTGGCTGGCGGAGCCGGTGCCGTGGCCTTTCCAGTCGACGGTGCAATCGGGGGGCATGGCGGCTTCGACCATGGCGCGGAAGCTGGCGCGGATGGCATTCGGGTCTTGCTCGCCCACGAGGCGGAAGGAGAGTTTGGCGTGGGCCTCCGCCGGGAGCACGGTTTTGAACCCGTCGCCTGTGTAGCCGCCCCAGATGCCGTTGATTTCGCAGGTGGGGCGGGACCAGATCATCTCGAGCGCTGTGCGGTCTTGCTCTCCGGCGGGGTGGGACAGGCCGACCTCGCCGAGGAATGCGGCTGCGTCAAAGCCAAGCGCCTCCCACTGGCCTTTCACCTGGCTCGGCAGCTCCGGGACGCCGTCGTAGAAGCCTGGGATCGTGATGCGGCCCGTGTCGTCGTGGAGCGACGCGAGGATGCGGGTGAGCACCCGGATGGGGTTGATCGCCGCCCCGCCATACATGCCGGAGTGGAGGTCTTTGGACGGGCCTTTGATTGTCAGCTCTTCGCCCAGGAGCCCGCGCAGTTGGGTGATGATGGTTGGGGTTTCTTCCCCAAAAAGCCCGGTGTCGCAGATGAGCGCGATGTCGGCGGTGAGCTCCTGTGCATTCTCGCGCATGAAGGGAATGAGGGAGGGCGATCCGCTTTCCTCCTCCCCCTCGAAGAAGATCGAGATTTTGCAAGGCAGCGTACCGTGAACCGATTTCCAGGCGCGGCAGGCCTCCACAAAGGTCATGAGTTGGCCTTTGTCGTCTGACGATCCGCGGCCACGGATGACGGTGCCTTTGGCCGTCTCTTCGAGCGCAGGGTCGAATGGGTCGCGATCCCAAAGGTCAAGAGGATCAACAGGTTGGACGTCGTAGTGTCCGTAAAACATGACGTGCGGCCCGGGCCCGTCCGCATGGGCCACCACCATTGGATGCCCTGGCGTGGGCCGTTTGGAGGCGTCAAAGCCCAGGCTCTTCAAGTCGTCCACCAACCAGTCTGCGGCGGCGTCGCAATGTGTGGCATAGGCGGGATCCGTGGACACGGACGGGATCCGCAAAAGCTCCAGCAGCCGCTCGGTTGCGGCGTCTAGGGTTGCGTCGATTTGGGCGAGAACGGGGTCGATCATGAGGCTGCCTTCTAAATGCGTCGGCCTGAGTTTAGGTGCAAAACGCCCGGGCGAAAGGGCTTTCACCCTGTGCGGCGTCTGGAGGCCTAGGGTTTGGAGCGCAATTCGGCTAGCGTCACCGAACAAACGGGGGCTGGCGATGAAAAACCTACGGAATTGGACTTACGCGGCGTGCGCAGTCGTTGGTTTGTCGTTGCAAGCTGACGTCGCAAACGCGGCCACAGCGACGATTGGGTCGCTTACGGCAGACACCGATCCGTCGAACACGTCGTTTTTCGATTCTTTGAACAATCGCGAATGGCTGCAATTTGGGTGGTTGCAGATGCAGGATTTGCTCACCGTTCAGACCATCATATCTGGTTCAGGACCCTTTAGTGGGTATACGATCGCCGACACAAATGATGCGCTTTTGTTCATGGATGCGCTCTATGGCCCGAGCGGCCATACCTGCACGGCTTCGACGACTGGGCCTTGCGCGACTGGGCTTGATGCCGCTGACGATGTCGTGCGTCCGGTCTCTGGGCGGCAAGACATGCTGTTCTTTGTCGCCGGGTCGAATGGAGCGTCAACGGGCTTGATGGCGTTCGCGTCAGATTCTGCCAAAGACGTCATATTCGTGGATTTCTTGGGCCCCGCGCCGCTGGATGGCGCTACGTTTGCCGCGCTTTCGTCGCCCGCTTGGCTGCTTTACAAGGATATTCCGGCGGCAGCTGTGCCAGTGCCTGCGGCAGCATGGCTGCTGCTGAGTGCCATGGGCGGCCTCGCTGTTCTGCGGCGTCGTTAGCGGCCCAGCTTTTTCAATCCTCTTGATCCAGATCAAGGCGCTGAGCCGCGGCATTTTGGAACTTGGAATGGTTCCAAGTTGGGACATATACACGCTGGACAGAAAAAGGGTGACCCGGTGGATATCAACTCCCATCTCGACGCTGCACTGAACCGACTTCATGACGAGGGGCGGTATCGCACCTTTATCGACATCGAGCGGAACCGGGGACAATTTCCAAAGGCGCTATGGACGCGGCCCGACGGGACCCAGCAAGAAATCACCGTGTGGTGCGGGAACGATTACCTAGGCATGGGGCAACATCCGGTGGTGCTGGAAGCCATGCACGAGGCGCTCGATGCGACCGGCGCGGGGTCCGGCGGGACGCGCAATATCTCCGGGACGACGATCTACCACAACGCGCTCGAGGCGGAGCTCGCGGACTTGCACGAGAAAGAGGCCGCACTGCTTTTTACGTCAGCCTACATTGCCAATGACGCCACGCTCAGCACGCTGCCGCGGCTCTTTCCCGGGCTGATCATCTATTCTGATGCACTCAACCACGCGTCCATGATCGAAGGGGTGCGGCGCAATGGGGGCGCAAAACGCATTTTCCGCCACAACGATGTGGCGCATTTGCGGGAGCTTATGGCCGCCGACGACCCGAGCGCGCCTAAGCTTGTCTGTTTTGAATCCGTATACTCCATGGACGGCGACTTCGCTCCGATGGCGGCGATGTGCGACGCAGCCGATGAGTTCGGCGCGATGACATATCTCGATGAGGTGCATTCCGTCGGCATGTACGGCCCGCGCGGCGGCGGCGTTGCAGAACGGGACCGGCTCGCCGATCGGATCGACATCATCAATGGCACCCTGGCAAAGGCCTATGGCGTTATGGGCGGCTACATCGCGGCCTCGGCAAAGATGGTGGACGCTGTGCGGTCCTACGCGCCTGGGTTCATCTTTACGACGTCACTGGCGCCGACGATTGCGGCGGGGGCGGCGGCCTCTGTCCGACATCTTAAAACCGATGCGCAACGCCGGGCCGATCACCAGGCCCGCGCTGCTAGCCTGAAGCTCCGGCTCAAGGGGCTGGGCCTGCCGCTCATTGATCATGGCAGCCACATCGTGCCGGTCCATGTGGGCGACCCGGTGAAATGCAAAATGATCTCTGACATGCTGCTCAGCGAGTACGGGATTTACGTCCAGCCCATCAACTTCCCCACGGTTCCGCGCGGGACCGAACGTCTGCGCTTTACGCCGAGCCCGGTCCATAGTAGCGCAGACTGTGACCACCTGATCAGCTCCATGGACGCGCTCTGGAGCATGTGTGAGCTAAATCGTGCTCAAATGGCCGGGTAACAAAAAGCAACACTGTGCAACTGAAATTGTTTGGTGGTAACACTTTTGCCACAGAAACTGGTGAGTCGGGGCCACCAGTCGGGTAGTTGAAGGTGCAGCAGGCAAATGATTGGACGCGGGAGTCTGTCCGATCCACGAGAGGTTGAAGATCGTCCAAAGGGCTTTGATGACTTCGACCTCACACTGGGCGACATCATGCGCGGTGAGCGTGCAACGAAGGGCAAATCGCTCCTCGATGTACAGCGTGACCTAAAGATCCGCGCCCCGCATGTGGCTGCGATCGAAAACGCTGATCCGTCTGCCTTTGACACACCAAGCTTTGTTCCAGGGTTTGTGCGCTCCTATGCGCGCTATCTTGGGCTCGACCCCGAATGGGCATTCAATAAGTTCTGCGCTGAGAGCGGGTTTGCGATCACCGACGGGATGTCGGCGGGCACTGGTGTCGCGAGGGGCACGAAGGACAAGCGCGCGTTCTTGCCTGCCGCAGACGCGCTTGGGTCGTCAGACCTGGCGTTTCAACCGGTGTCGCAGAGCGTGTTTGCTCAGATCGAACCGCGGGCCGTAGGGTCATCCTTGGTGCTTGTGGCGCTGATCGGCGGGCTCGGCTACGGCGCGTGGTCGCTGTTGCAAGAGGTGCAGCGCGTGACGCTGACCCCGGTGGAGCAAGCGCCAACGGTCGCCGCGGCGGTCACAGGGCTCAGCAATATCGAAGAGGTCAGCGCGCTTTCGGCCCCCGCCGGTCCGATTGCAGGGTCCGAACGTGTCGCAATCGCGGCGCCGCCCTCCGCCGATGCGTTGGAGCGGCTTTATCGACCTGCGGCGCTTGATGTGCCGGTGATGGTGGCGCGAGACGCGCCGATTGCATCCCTCCAACCCGATATGCGCGGGCTCTTTGCCGTGGGTCCGCGAGTCGATGCGCTGCCGAAATGGTCGGTGGCGGATGCGGCCGGCGGGATCCAGGTGCTCGACGGCGCGGTGCCTGAACTGCTTTTAGTCGCGACAGAGCCGACTTGGGTGCGTGTCGAAAGCCCTGGCCAGTCGGTGGTTTATGAACAGGTCTTGGAGCCGGGCGAAAGCTATGCGGTCCCTGTGACCGAGGAAACGCCGATCCTGCGGGCCGAAAACGCAAGCGCGCTTTACTTCCGGGTCAACGGGACGCTTGTCGGCCCAGCGGGGGGGGAGACGGGCGGCATCGCGGACCTCCTCCTCGCGTCGACGGATTTAAGCGCTGCGTTTCCCCAGGCCACGCGGCTCGAAGACAGCGCACTGTTTGAGCTCTTGGATGCCCTAGGTTCCCCCGCGGTCCTGCCCGGAGCGGGGGGGGAGGCGGACGCAGCCGTGGCCGATGATACGGTCGTGCTCGTAGCGGTAGGCGAAAGCTGGATTCGCATTCGCGACGCGGCGGATGCGGTGCGCTTTGAGGGGACGTTGCAGCCCCAGCGCGTCCAAGACCTGCCGGACGATATCGATGGCGCGACGCTCGCACGGGCAGGGAACGCGGGCGACCTCTATTTCCGGGTGGGGGACACCTATTACGGCCCCGCCGGCGCGCCTGGCACGGTGGCTAAGGGCGTGAACCTAGACGCAGACGCCATTCGCGCGAGCTTTACAGCTGTGGACGCGCAAGCGCTTGGCTTGCGGGTCAGCGATTAGCGCTAACCGCGTTCCTCCGCGACGACTTGTTCCATGCCCTCAAGCGGGAGGAACCCCCGCAGCACCTGCGAACCCACCACGAAGGACGGTGTGCCCGTGATGTTCATGGATTGCCCAAGGCGACGGTTTGTGGCGATGATCTCATCCACCTCTGGCAAGGCCATAGCGGCCATCACCGCGCCCTCATCCAGCCCTTGATCGCGGGCGAGCCGGGCGAGGCTGTCTTCGCTGATTTGCCCGCGAAAGGTCATCAGCGCGTCATGTACGGCTTTGTAGGCGGCGTCGCCCTCCGTCATCTTGACGGCAATCGCAAAGCGGGAGGCGAGTTCAGACTGCGGCCCGAGGATTGGGAATTCCTTGACGATGAGGCGGATGTTGCTGTCGGCGGTGACGAGTTCTTCGATGACGGGAAAGGCGCGGCGGCAAAAGCCGCAGCGATAGTCGAGAAACTCCACGATCGTCACATCGCCGTCGGGGTTGCCGCCAACCCAGGAGTAGCCGTCATCGGTCAGCGCGGCAGTGTTTGCTGCGATGAGGGCGGCGTCTTGTTCGGCCTCTGACATGGCTTGGCGGGTTTCGAGGACGCGGATCGCTTCCATCAACACTTCGGGGTTTTCGAGCAGGTAGGCGCGCACTTCTGCCCGAAAGGCACGGCGTTCGTCGTCGTCGAGCGCGCTCAGGTCAAAGGCCGCGGCGGAGCTTGCGAGCAGGGCGACGGCTGCCGTTGTTGTGAGAAAGGATTTGATCATCGTGAGGCGAGCTCCGCTGTTCGAATAATGTCTTGGGCGCGCTGCCAGCCAGCGCTGCCGTTGGGAAGAAGACCGCGCGCGCGTTTGGCCAGCACGGCAGCATCGGCGATGCGCCCACGTAGCGCCAGACGCTCGGCCCCTGCAAGCGCAGCCATGCCGTCATTGCCCGCCCGTGAGTGGGCCAGACCAAGGTCGCGCAGGATGCGCACATCTTGCCCGTCCCGACCCCGTGCGCGTTCGAGCACTTCAAGCGCCCGAGCGTTGGACGAGGCGGTGTTTTGCGCCAATAGCGCCCGCCCGAGCGCGCCGAGGATCAGCGCATCATTGGGCGCAAGCTCCACCGCGCGGCCATAGGCGCGCACGGCCTCCGCCACTTGACGGTTTTCCAGCAAGATCTGCCCTTGCAGGTCCCGGTAATACGGATCGTTTGGCCGCATACGGACGAGCTGCGCTGCGGTGTCGATGGCCCGGTCGCGGTCGAGGTCCCGGTGGTAGGCCACTGCGCGACGCATCACGTCAACATCGCTCGTGCCTGTGGCGCGGCGCAGGGTCCAACTTGGCGCCCGTCGAAACGCGGTGAGCACGCCCTTCGCGCGCGCGAACCAGTAGTTTGCCTGCGCATCTCGCGATGGCTGCCGGTTTGCGCCCACGAGTGCCTGGAGCGCGCGGTAACGGTCGGCGGTGAGCGGGTGGGTGCGCATGTAGGGGTCCTGGCGGCCCGCGCTCAGCGCTTCCTGCCCGCGAAAGAGGTCCATGATTTCGAGCGCGCCCACCGGGTCTATGCCTGCCTCTCGCAGGTAACGGACGCTCGATTGGTCGGCAGCGGCTTCCTCCGCACGGGTATGGGCGAAAAACGTGCGCTGTGCGGAGCCTGCGGAACCTGCCGCGACCCCTGCCACAGCTTGGCCATCCGCGCCCGCTGCCGCCGCTGCGATGGCGAGTGCCAGGCCAAACGCGGCATTGCGGTTTGATGCACGCATATTGGCCAACCGGCGCGACAAGTGACCGTTGGCGATATGCGCAGCTTCGTGGGCGATCACCGCCTGGAACTGTTCAGCGCTTTCCATCCGCATCAAAAGCCCCGCGTGGATAAAGATGGCGCGCCCATCGATGACAAAGGCGTTGAGGCTGTCGTCGTTGACCACAAGAATCCGGGTGGAGGCTGGCGACATGCCCGCTGCAAGCAGCACCGGGCGCGACAGCTCACGCAGGGCGCGTTCCATGCCCGCGTCACGCAGTAGCCCAACGGCCTGAGCGGACACAGCGCTCCAAATGAGCCCAAAGGCGAGCAGGAAGCGGGGCAGGGCGCGCGCCATTGACAGGCCTTTCGCGGTGGGACTAACGGGGCGGGCAGGACACGACGTGCGCTGCCCGCAGACCATAGGAGAAAGCCCGTGCAAAGCTCAACCCGCAGCGCCATCGATCCCTTCATCGTGATGGACGTGATGGAGGCTGCGCGCCAGGCAGAGGCGGAAAATCGCCACATCATCCATATGGAGGTGGGCCAACCCTCAACGCCCGCACCTGAAACCGCGCGCCGGGCTTTGGCACAGGCGATGGATGCGGGCCCGTTGGGCTACACGGTCGCGCTCGGCCTGCCAGAACTCCGCGCGGGGATCGCGGGGCTCTATGCGGATTGGTACGGGCTCGATATCGACCCTGGGCGCATCGTCGTGACGGCGGGAGCCTCCGGCGCGTTTCTTTTGGCCTTTACCGCGCTCTTTGATGCAGGCGCGCGTGTGGGGCTCGCGGCGCCAGGCTACCCAAGCTACCGCAAGATCCTTAGCGCGATGAGCCTTAATCCCGTTAGCATCCCTGGTCAGGCCGAACATGGGTTTCAGCCGCAACCAAGCGATGTCGCAGGGCTCAACGGCCTTATCGCGGCCTCGCCCGCCAACCCGACCGGGACCATGCTATCAAAGGACGAGCTTGCGGCCTTGGCAGCGGCCTGCACGAGCGCAAACTGCGCCTTTATCTCGGACGAGATTTACCACGGTATCTCCTACGACGGGCGCTGCGTGAGCGCGTTAGAGGTCACCGATGACGTCTATGTTGTGAACTCCTTTTCCAAATATTTCTCCATGACCGGGTGGCGCGTCGGCTGGATGGTCGTCCCAGAGGACCATGTGCGTATTGTCGAACGCATCGCGCAAAACATGTTCATCTGCCCACCCCACGCCAGCCAAGTCGCGGCGCTTGGCGCACTACAGGGGCGGGAGGAGCTTGACGGGCATCTCGCCACCTACCGCGTCAACCGGGCGCTTCTGCTGGATGGGTTCGCCACAGCTGGGATCAACGTAATCTCTCCCGCCGATGGCGCGTTTTACCTGTACTTAGATGTGTCGGAGTTCACGCAGGACAGCACGGCGCTCGCCACTGACATCCTAGAGCACGCGGGTGTCGCGGTGACGCCAGGGCTCGACTTCGATGAGGTCCGGGGGCATGAAACGCTCAGGCTTAGCTACGCGCGGTCGACGGAGGACATGGCCGAGGGGCTCAAGCGGTTGAGCGCCTATTTTGCCGACCGCCGCGCCGCGAGGTGAGTGGCGCCAGCGCGCGCGCTTTGCTAGGCTGCCCGAAAGAGGCGAAAGAGCCATGCGAGCAGTACGAGCAGTTTTATTGACGGCATGGGCCGTGCTTGGGCCCAGCGTTGCGGCGCAGGACCTGTCGGGGCTCGCCCGCGCACTTCCCGATGAAACGCGGCTTGAGGCGTCCCGCAACGCGGTGGAGCTGAGGCTGAGCCTTAGCCAGGGTGTGCCCTACCGCGCCTACACGCTGACCGATCCGCCGCAACTGGTGTTGGAACTGAGCGAGGTGAACTGGGCGGGGTTCGATCCAAGCCAGTTTGCCCAGGACCGTGTCGGCACGATGCAAGTGGGCACGCTGGCGCCGGGGTGGTCGGGGCTCGTCCTCGGGCTCGATGGGCCCTTTGCGATTAAACAGACGGCGATATCGCTCGGCGAGGATCGCGCGACACTCATGGTGGCGCTCGCCCGGGTGTCGGAGGCTGAGTTTGCGGCAGCGTCGGGCATGCCTGATACTTCTGCGGCGCTCCTGCGCGGGCAGACCCAAGCGGCGCCGCGCACTGGGGATGCCGTTGTGGTCATCGACCCGGGGCACGGCGGCGTTGACCCTGGCGCGGAGCGGGGCGGGGTGCGTGAAAGCGACCTGACACTGCTCATGGCGCGCGAACTGCGCGAAGGGCTGCGGCGCGCGGGCGGCTTTGAGGTGCATATGACGCGCGACGCAGATGTCTTTGTGAGCCTGGAGGCACGCGCCGCGCTCGCGCGGGAGCTTCGTGCGGATGTGTTCATCTCGCTCCACGCTGATGCGCTCGATGAAAACGATGGCTATGCGGAGGGCGCCACCGCCTATTCCCTGGCCGATGAGGCGACGGACGCGGCCTCTGCGCTTTTGGCAGAACGGCACAATCGGGGCCGGATCATCGGGGGCGTGAACCTGGGCGGGCAAGAGGATGAGATCGCGCGCGTGCTCCTTGACCTGGCGCGCGCGGACACGGCGCCCCGGTCCGAACGGCTCGCGGTGACGATATTGGACGCGTTGCAAGACCAGGGGGCGCGGTTGAATTCCAACCCGCAGCGGGCCGCGGATTTTGCGGTTTTGCGATCGGCAGACGTGCCATCGGTGCTGATCGAAGTTGGTTTTTTGTCCTCCCAACGGGACCGGATCGAACTTCAATCGCCCGAGCGCCGCGGGCGTATCATTTCGGGCCTCGTGCGCGGGCTTGACGCCTGGGTGGAGGCCGACCGCGCCGACCGAGCGCTTCTTCGCCAATGACGCGCGGGCGAACCCTGTTATGAACCTTGTCGTGATTTGAACCTGCGCCCTATATCTGGCAGTCACAGGGCATGAGTATATGGTGGAGCGTGAGATGAAGCGCCTGACGTTGAACGCGGGTATTGACGGGTTGCTTGCTGCGGTGGGCGGGCTCGTGCGGCTTGTCGGGTCGATCTTTGGCGGTGTGTTCAGCATGATCACGCTGGGTGTGTTCATGGCCGCGCTCGGCCTCGGCGGTATCTTTTTTATGTATGGGCGCGATCTGCCGTCCTATGTGGACCTCGCCAGCTACGCGCCCAAGACAATCAGCCGGATCTATTCGGGCGAGGGGCGCATCATCGACGAATTCGCGTCTGAACGGCGGCTCTTTGCGGGGGCAGAGGAAATCCCCGCTATGGTCAAAGCGGCGTTCATTTCCGCGGAAGACAAGAATTTCTACGAACACGCGGGCTACGACCCGCGCGGGATGGCCGCAGCGCTGCGCGATGCCATCGTCAGCCGGGGCCGCGACCTTCGCGGCGCATCGACGATCACGCAGCAGGTCATGAAGAACTTCTTGCTCGATGGCACCGTGTCGGCAGAGCGTAAGATCAAAGAGATCATCCTCGCCACGCGCATCGAGCAGACGTTGAGCAAGGACCAAATCTTAGAGCTCTATCTCAACGAGATTTTCCTCGGCCAGAACTCCTACGGGGTGGCCGCCGCGGCGCAGACCTATTTTAACAAACCGCTTTCCGAGCTCTTGCCAGAAGAGGCCGCCTATCTTGCCGCGATGCCAAAGGCGCCGTCGCAGTATCACCCTGTGCGTCAACGCGAGCGGGCTGAGGCGCGGCGCGACTTTGTGCTGCGCGAGATGAAGGAGAACGGCTACATCTCAGAAGACACCTACGAGACCGCGAAGGCCAAGCCGCTCCGCACCGTCCAATCAGGCGACTATGCGAGCTTCCGCGCCTCGCTGCCGCCGCGCGATTATTTCACCGACGAAATCCGCAGGCAGCTGAGCCGCGAGCTGGGCGGGGCGGAGTTTTTCTCCGGTGGCTACAGCGTGCGCGCGACGATTGATCCGGAGATGCAGGCCTCTGCCTCCAACGCGCTGCGCGAGGGGCTGGAGGCCTATGACCGCAAGCAGGGCGTGTGGCGCGGCACGGGTCAACAGGTGCCACCCGATGTGCTCGGTGACGAGGACGCGTGGCGTGCAGCGCTGCGCGACGTGGAAATCCCGCGTGACGTCGTGAGCGCGCGCAAGTGGTATCCGGCAGTGGTGCTGAGCGTGGATAGCTCTCAGGCGCGCATCGGGATCGAGGATGTCGCAGAGGTGCCCGGGGGTCACACGATACCGGCCGAGGACGTGACCTGGGCGCGAAAGCTTAACGAAGACGAAAGCTTGGGGCGGCAGGCCCGCGGCCCGTCTGACCTGCTAGAGGTCGGCGATGTCGTCCATGTGCGGCAGCTTTTGAATGATGACGGCACCTTCCAGCGCTGGTCGCTGCGCCAAGTGCCGGAGGTCCAGGGCGCGTTCGTTGCGATGGACGTCAACACGGGCCGCGTCCTCGCCATGCAGGGCGGCTTTTCCTATCAGCACTCGGTGTTCAACCGCGCCACCCAGGCGCTGCGCCAGCCGGGGTCGAGCTTCAAACCCTTTGTCTATGCCGCAGCGCTCGATAGTGGCTACACGCCCGCGACCATCGTCATCGACGCGCCTATCGAGATTGACACGCCCCAGGGGCTCTGGCGGCCAAAAAACGCGTCGGACAAATTCTACGGCCCGACGCCTGTGCGCACGGGGGTGGAACTGTCGCGGAACCTGATGACCATCCGTCTCGCACAAGAAATCGGGATGGACACCGTCGCCAGCTATGCAGAGGATTTCGGGGTCTATGACGAGATGGGCCAGGTGCTCGCTGCGTCGCTCGGGTCTGAGGAGACGACACTTTACAAAATGGTCGCAGCCTACGCGATGTTTGCCAACGGCGGTGAGCGGGTGGAGCCCACACTCGTTGACCGCGTGCAGGACCGCTACGGGCGCACCGAATACCGCCATGATCGGCGCACCTGTCTGAACTGCGATGTGCAAAGCTTGGCCGAAGGGTCTGCGCCCATGATCGCGTCGAACCGGGAACGCGTCATGGATGCGATCACCGCGTATCAGCTCACCTCCATGATGGAAGGTGTGGTGGACCGCGGGACAGCCGCGCGGACGGTGAACCTTGACGTGCCGGTGGCTGGCAAAACGGGCACGACCAACGACGCCAAGGATGTCTGGTTCGTAGGCTTCACGTCCAACATCGTGGCGGGCTGCTACATCGGCTACGACGACCCAACGCCGCTCGGCCCGGGGTCCGGTGGCGGGTCCATGTGCGGCCCGGTGTTTAACCAGTTCATGGAAACAGCCATCGAGAAATACGGCGGCGGCCCGTTTGAAGTGCCTGAGGGCGGGCTGTTCATCAACATCGACCGCTTCACCGGCGCGCGCCTGGGCGAAGGCGCCTTTGGCGAGAACGTCGTGGCCGAGTATTTCCGCGAGGGCGAGGAGCCTGTCTTTGGCCTGGCCTTTGACGGGGGCTTTGCCATGTCGTCGGACATCCCGCTCTTTAGCCAGACAGAAGAAGAGGCGGTGCGCACGATCCAGAAATCGGATGGAACGCAGGCCACTGTGGGCAATAAGGCCTCAGTGGGGGCGCTCGGCTCCGGTGGGTTGTACTGACGGGCGGGTTGTATTGACGGGCAGGCTTTCCTGACGGCTGGGCTTTACTGATCTGAGCGGCTTGCCTATCTCTGGCACTCCGAACCGGAGGGTGTGATGCGCGCAGAAATTCAATCCATTGCTGAGGCGATCGAAAAATCCCTGGCACTGCTCGGGCAGCGCATGGATATCGAGACCGCGCCGCACCGCATGGAAGAGTTCAACGCCATGATCGAGGACCCAAACCTGTGGGACGATCAGGCGCGCGCGCAAAAGCTGATGCGCGACCGGCAGGCTTTGCAAGACAAGCTAAGCACCTATGAGAGCATCAAGACGGAGCTGTCTGACAACCAGGAGCTCATCGAGCTCGGCGAAATGGAAGACGACGCGGAGGTCGTGGCAGAAGCCGAAGACGCGCTGCGCGCCTTAGCCGCGAAAGCCGCGGAGAAGGAGCTCGAAGCGCTACTCGATGGGGAGGCGGACGGCAATGATACCTTCCTCGAGATCAACTCCGGCGCCGGGGGCACCGAAAGCTGCGACTGGGCCAATATGCTCGCGCGGATGTATGTCCGCTGGGCGGAGAAAAAGGGCTACAAGGTCGAGCTTCAATCCGAGACCGCCGGGGAAGAGGCGGGCATCAAAAGCGCGGCCTACAAGATCAGCGGGCCCAATGCTTACGGTTGGCTGAAATCGGAATCGGGCGTTCACCGGCTTGTACGCATCTCCCCGTTTGATTCAGCGGCGAAGCGGCACACGTCGTTCAGTTCTGTTTGGGTCTACCCGGTGGTCGACGATGACATCGATATCGAGGTCAATCCGGCAGACATTCGCATCGACACCTACCGGTCATCGGGCGCGGGTGGGCAGCACGTGAACACCACGGACTCGGCTGTGCGTATCACCCACAACCCCACCGGCATCGTCGTGACGAGTTCGGAGAAATCGCAGCACCAGAACCGTGATATCGCCATGAAGGCGCTGAAATCACGGCTCTATCAATTGGAGCTCGACCGCCGGAACGCCGCCATCAACGAGGCGCATGAAGCCAAGGGCGACGCAGGCTGGGGCAACCAGATCCGGTCCTATGTTTTGCAGCCCTACCAAATGGTCAAAGACCTGCGCACGGCTCACGAGACGTCCGACACCAAGGGCGTGCTCGACGGCGATCTCGACGGGTTCATGGCGGCCACGCTTGCCATGGATGTTGCGGGTAAGAGCCGGGCAGAGGCGACCGCGGACGACTAAGCCAGTGCGGCGACCGCGGCTTTCCCAAACACTTTCAGCGCCTTAGTGATCGAAGTTTCGGCACATCGAATGCCGTGCGCAGTTTGATGCGCAAAGCGTGTTGCACCTAGGCCGGGTTTCGCCCTTACTGCGCGCAGCGCGCGAGAAACGGCGCGCAGTCTTCAGGAGGACACCCATGACCCGAATGACCGGAATGATTGCCTTAGGCGCGCTTTTGTCGTCCACGGCGCTCGCGAGCGCGGAAACGCTCCGCTGGGCGCGGGCGGGCGATGCGCTGACGCTCGACCCCCATGCGCAGAACGAGGGGCCCACGCACACCATCCGTCACCAGATGTATGAACCGCTCATCATCCGCGACACGTCTGGCGCGTTTGAGCCTGCGCTTGCGACCAGCTGGGGTCCAAGTGCAGATGACCCAAACGTGTGGGTGTTTAACCTGCGCGAAGGCGTCACGTTCCACGGGGGCGAGGCCTTCACGGCTGAGGATGTCGTGTTCTCGTTCGAGCGCGCCAAGCAGCCAAACTCCGACATGAAGGAGCTGATCGGCTCCATCGTCGAGGTGCGCGCGGTTGATGATTTCACCATTGAGATGGTCACAGACGGGCCGAACCCGATCCTGCCATCGAACCTCACCAACCTGTTCATCATGGACAAAGGCTGGTCAGAGGCCAACAACACCGTCAATGTGCAGGATTTCGAAGGCGGGGAGATCACCTACGCCACGACGAACGCCAACGGCACGGGCCCCTACATGCTGTCGAGCCGCGAACCTGACGTGCGTACCGTCATGACCCGCAACGACGGGTATTGGGGCCGCGACATGTTCCCGATGGAGGTGTCGGAGATCGTCTACACCCCGATCCAAAACGCCGCGACCCGTGTGGCCGCGCTTTTGTCGGGGGAGGTGAACTTCCTCCAGGATATGCCGGTGCAAGACCTCGCGCGCGTGGATGAGGCTGACGGTCTCACGGTTAAGAAAGCGCCGCAAAACCGCGTGATCTTCTTCGGGATGAACCAGGGGGCCGACGATATTGAGGCCGACAACATCGACGGCGCGAACCCGCTCGCTGATGTGCGCGTGCGCAAAGCCATGTCCATGGCCATCAACCGCCCCGCAATCCAGCGCGTCGTGATGCGCGGCCAGTCGGAGCCTGCGGGCATGATCGCCCCACCATTCGTCAACGGCTGGACAGCTGAAATGGACGCCGAGTCCATGACCGACATGGAAGCCGCCAAAGCATTGATGGCAGAGGCCGGCTATGGCGACGGCTTTTCCATCCGGCTCGACTGCCCCAATGACCGCTACATCAACGATGAGGCGATCTGCCAGGCCGCGGTCGGGATGCTCGGTCAGATCGGCGTGACCGTGAACCTCGACGCAAAGCCAAAGGCGCAGCACTTCCCGCTCATCACCAACGGTGAGACGGATTTCTACATGCTCGGCTGGGGCGTTCCGACCTACGATTCCGAATACATCTTTAACTTCCTCGTCCACGGGCGGGAGAGCGATATCGGGACGTGGAACGGCACCGGTTTTGACAATGACGACATCGACGCCATGATCAAAACGCTCGCGTCCAACACCGACCTTGATGACCGGAATGCAACGATCGCCTCCATCTGGCGCACGGTGCAAGATGAGGTGCTTTATATCCCGATCCACCACCAGGTGCTGAACTGGGGTATGGCCGACGGAGTGGGCATTGAAGTCGACCCAGAAGACCAACCAAAGGTGAAGTATTTCACCATGAAGTAACCCGGGGAATTAACCCGGGCCGACGCCGGCCATATCGGGGCAAATTTGCCCCGATGACCCTAGGTCACGTGCACCTGCAGTCCTTGAAATGCTGCAGGTGCATTCACATTTAGAGCCATGTAAACAAGGTATCATGGTGTTCGATATGAAAGTTTCCGCCCTTCTCGTCTGTTTCGCTCTCGGCCTGGCGTCTTCCGCCGGGGCTGCAACGCTGACCCTCACCGATGTGGGGCAGGGCGACAAGCTGTTCACGACTGAGTTTAAGCGCGACCAGAACGTGCAAAACACCGGGCGACGCGGCCACGATGTGTTCTTGCGCAACGGGGCGGAGTTTTCGGGACCCAGCTCCAACGTGTCGTGGGGCGCCTCTGGGACCGCCTATGATTGGGCGCTGAGCTACGATGGCGATATCGCCACGCTCGACTTCAATGGCGTTAAAAGCACCATCGATGTCGACCCCGATGGGACCCTCAACGGGCTGCAATTCTATCTGCGCGCGACAGACACCAAACGCTTTACGACGTCGTCCTCGACCCTGTTCGTTGACACGCTCAACGGCATAGGCGTGTCGGAGACGCTGTCGGTCACCGACGGCATCGACGAAGTGGCATTCATTTCGAGCCAGCCGATCACATCGGTGTCTGGCCAGGTGCTGTTTTCGTTTGATGTGAACGCGGGGTCCCGCGGGTCGCCCAACGGCCAGCTTGCGGCCTCGATCAAGGGCCTGTCGATCCCGATTAGTGCGGATGAGCCGGGCTTGTCTCCTGTGCCACTGCCCGCCGGTCTCCCTCTCCTTGCCGCTGCCCTGGGCGGATTGGCGATCCTGCGTCGTCGCCAACAGCGCGCCTAGACCGCTTGTGCGCGGGCTCTGGGTTCGCACAGGGCGCGCGCGACAATTCACATTTCGTTTACTGTAATATTGCCTGAGGCGACTTGTCGCGCCTCGGGCTCTCTGTCACGGTTGCGCGACGTCATCACTAGGAGACCTCGCCAATGCGTGCCACACGAACTCTCGCCACCGCCTTTGCCGCCCTCACTGCGGCCGCGGCCCCCGTCGCCGCGGAGGAGTTTCGCTGGGCGACGACCACCGATCCGCAGACGCTCGACCCCCACGCTGTGAACTCCGCGCCTGTGCTTGGCTTTCTCAACAACGTCTACGAAGGTCTCGTGCGTCGCGGCAAAGACATGAGCATTGAGCCATCGCTGGCCGTCTCTTGGGAACCCATCGGCGCTGGTGAAGGCTGGCGTTTCAACCTGCGCGAGGGCGTGACATTCCAGGACGGCGCCGCGTTTAACGCCGATGACGTGGTGTTTTCCTACCAGCGGGCATCCGACGAAAACTCCGACACGCGCAGCTGGTTCTCCCCGGTGAGCGAGGTGATCAAGGTTGACGAGTTCACCGTCGACATCATGACAAGCGCCCCGAACCCCATTTTCCCAGACTCGATCGCTAACTGGATGATCATGGACAGCGATTGGGCCGCAGCGAACGCCGCAGGCCTGCCGGACAAGGAAAACGGCAATTTCGCCACGCTGAACGCCAACGGCACAGGCCCCTTCCAAGTCACAGCGCGGGAGCCCGGGCTGCGCACCGTGCTTGAGCCCCACGCAGGCTGGTGGGGCGAGGTGGAACACAACGTGACCCGCGCAACGCTCACGCCGATTCAGAACCCAGCGACGGCGCTTGCGGCGCTGCTGTCGGGCGACGTGGACTTCATCAACCCTGTGCCGATCCAAGACGTCGCCCGTCTCCAAGGCAACGCAGATGTCGATGTGATCCAAGGCATTGAAGCGCGCGTGATCATGCTCGGCTTTGACCAGCAAGCGGGTGCCGCCGAAAGCGGGCAGGGCGGCTCCGACATCTTCCTTGACCCCAAAGCGCGGGAGGCCGTGGCTAAAGCCATCAACGTGCCCGCGATCCTGCGCACCATCATGCGCGGCAATGCCGAGGTCGCGAGCCAACTCGTCAGCCCCGCCATGCGCGGCTACTCTGACGCCAACGCAGCGCCATACGCCTATGACCCCGACGCAGCCCGCGCACTCGTGGCCGAAGCAGGGCTCGAAGGCGCAACATTCGACCTCAAATGCCCAAACAACCGCTACTTGAACGACGAAAGCGTCTGCCAGGCTGTGGTGGGCATGCTCGCACAGGTTGGCCTGAACGCCACGCTTGATGCCATGCCCGTGTCGAACTACTGGCCCGAGCTTCGCGCCGATAACTTCGACATGTACCTCCTGGGCTGGTCGCCGGGCACCTTCGACGCCGAACATCCCCTGCGCTTCCTCGCCTCCACACCCAATAGCGAAAAGCGCCTGGGCAGCTGGAACTTCGGCGGGTACTCCAACGCCCGCATCGACGAGATGCTGCCGATGATCCAGTCGGAAATCGACGACACCAAGCGCCAAGCCATGCTGGATGAGGCAGCGAGCATTCTGCAAGACGAAGTGGCCTATGTCCCACTTTATGTGCAACCGCTCGTTTGGGGCACGCGCTCCAACATCGAACTGACCCAACGCCCCGATAACTTCTTTATCCTGCGCTGGGTGACGGTTAACTAAGCGTCGCACCCTGTCATTCCCTCTCCCCTCGGGGAGAGGGCTAGGGTGAGGGGGGCGAGTGTGCCCCGGGTCTCGGGGGCGCCATGCTATCTTACATCATTCGCCGGGTCGGCCAGTCGATCCTCGTGCTCCTCATCACGGGGCTCGTTGCGTTTTCGATGTTCCGCTTCGTGGGCGATCCCATCGACAACATGCTGGGCCAAGAACGCACGCTCGAAGATGTGGAGCGTCTGCGCGCCCAGCTTGGGCTCGATCAGCCCTTCATCGTTCAGTACTATCGGTTCATCGAACAGGCCATTCAGGGCAATTTTGGCGTCAGCTTCCGCCAGGGTCGCCCCGTGGCCGAAATCCTGTTGGAGCGTGCGCCTGCCACGTTGGAGCTGGCCGCAGTGTCCGGCCTCTTTGCGATTGCCTTGGGTATCGCGCTTGGCGTCTTCACCGCCATCCGCCGCGACGGGTTCACGGCCAATTTCATCATGTCGGCGTCGCTCATCGGTGTCTCGCTGCCGACCTTCCTGATCGGCATACTCCTCATCTACCTCTTCTCTGTAGAGCTCGGCTGGCTTCCCTCCTTTGGTAGGGGGGAGGTGGTCGATATCGGCGCGTGGTCCACGGGGTTCTTAACGGCCTCGGGGCTAAAGGCGTTGATCTTGCCGTCTATCACGCTCGGGCTCTACCAGATGACGCTGATCATGCGCCTGGTCCGGTCCGAGATGTTGGAGGTTTTGCGCCAGGACTACATCCGCTTCGCCCGGGCGCGCGGGCTGTCCAACCGGGTTATTAATTTCCGTCATGCGCTGAAAAACACGATGGTGCCCGTGATCACGGTGATCGGGCTCCAGCTTGGTTCCATCATCGCTTTCGCGATCATCACAGAAACGGTGTTTCAATGGCCTGGCGTCGGGCTCCTCTTCATAAATGCGATCCAGTTCGTCGATATCCCGGTCATGGCAGCCTACCTGATGCTGATCTCGGTCATGTTCGTGGGGATCAACCTGATCGTCGATATCCTCTACGCCTTCATTGATCCCCGGCTGAGGGTCGCGGCATGAGACGGTTTCTCGACAGCGATCTGTTCTATGCCTTCCGCAAGTCCCCAGTGGCTGTGGGCTCTTTCATCGTGACGGCGATCTTAGTGCTTTCTGCGGTATTCGCGCCGCTCATCGCACCAACGAACCCGTTTGACCCCGCGAGCCTTGATCTGATGAACGGGTTCACGGCCCCGATGGCGCCCAATGATTTCACGGGTGCAAGCTTTCTGATGGGCACAGACGACCAGGGCCGCGACGTGTTTTCCACGATCCTTTACGGCATGCGAGTCTCACTCTTTGTCGGCGTTGCTGCGGTTATGCTCGCGATGGTGCTGGGCATCTTTTTAGGCCTGCTGAGCGGCTATGTCGGCGGCTGGACCGAAACGATCATTATGCGCGCCGCCGATGTTCAGCTGACCTTTCCGTCGATCCTTGTGGCTATGCTGATCTTTGGCATCGCCAAGGGCGTCACGCCGGTAGAATACCGCGATCAAATGGCGATCTGGGTGCTGATCCTGGCGATTGGCCTCAGCGATTGGGTGCAGTTCGCGCGTGTCGTTCGCGGGGCGACACTGGTGGAAAAGTCCAAGGAATACGTGGCCGCCGCCCAGCTCATTGGCCGCTCACCGCTGGTCATCATGGTGCGCCACATCATGCCCAATGTGCTGTCGCCGGTGCTGGTCATCGCCACCATTTCGCTCGCGCTTGCCATTATTGCGGAGGCGACGCTCAGTTTCCTCGGCGTCGGCGCGCCGCCCACGCAGCCGTCGCTCGGGACACTCATTCGCATCGGGCAGGGGTTCCTGTTTTCGGGGGAGTGGTGGATTTTGTTTTTCCCGGCCTGCACGCTTCTAGCGCTCGCGCTTGCGGTAAACTTGCTGGGCGACTGGCTGCGCGATGCTTTGAACCCGAGGCTCAGGTGATGGAGCGGAGCAAGCAGCGTGCCCGACCTCGGGAGGGCTTTGAGTTCATTCCTGCTCACTATGCACTCCAAAGCATGCGCGTATTTCAGGCTTTGCACGACATCTCCATTGCCCTCCCGGGGGGGAGGTCGGGCACGCTGCTTACGCAGCGGGGGTCTGGCCTAGACGGAGTCTCTTCATGACCGAACCCGTTCTCTCAATCCGCAATGTCACCGTCGACATCCCGACGCGCCACGGGCTGTTTCAGCCGGTGCGCAATGTCTCCTATGACATCAAGCCCGGTGAAATCCGGGGCGTGGTCGGCGAATCCGGCGCTGGCAAATCCATGACCGGGAACGCCGTAATCGGCCTGCTCGACCCGCCCGCGCGTATCGCAGAGGGCGAGGTGTGGCTAAACGGGCGCCGCATTGACGGCCTCGACGCTGAGGAGAAACGCGCAATCCGCGGGCGGGAGATCGGGATGATCTTCCAGGACCCGCTGACCTCGCTCAACCCACTCTTCACAATCGGCGAACAATTGGTGGAGACGATCCAGCTGCATCTCGGGCTTTCTGCGACGGATGCCAAGGCGCGCGCGATTGAGCTCCTGGACCGCGTGTCGATCCCGAACCCGAGCGAGCGGTTCAATCAGTACCCCCACCAATTCTCCGGCGGGATGCGGCAGCGGGTGGTTATCGCGCTCGCGCTGTGTTCGGAGCCCTCGGTGATTGTGGCTGACGAGCCGACGACGGCGCTCGACGTGTCGATCCAGGCGCAGGTGCTCGACCTCATCAAGGAGCTTGCGCGGGAACGACAGGTGGGTGTGATCCTCGTGACCCACGACATGGGCGTGATCGCCGATACCACTGATCAGGTGACGGTCATGTATGCGGGCGAAGTGGTGGAGCAGGGGGCGACCGACCAAATCCTCGGCGCGCCAGAGCATCCCTACACGAAATCGCTTATCTCCGCGGTGCCGCGCCCAACCACGAAACTGCACCGCTTCCCGCAAGTCAGCTATGGCGGGCGGGAGACAGCCTTTAAGATCGAAGACCTCGCGCGCAACTGGGCGCGGAGCACGGTGTCCCAAAACGGCACCTTGGTGGAGGCACGCGGCCTAACCAAAAAGTTCCTCGAAAAAGGATCGCTCATCCCGTCGCGCCGGACCTACTTTACCGCCGTGGATGAAGTGTCATTCGACATCAAAGATGGGGAAGTGTTCGGTCTGGTTGGCGAATCCGGGTCAGGCAAATCGACCGTCGCGCGGATGATCGCCACGCTGCATTCCGTGGACGGGGGCAATATCCTTTTTGACGGGGACGATGTCACGCGGATGGATAAGGCAGGGATCGCAGGCTACCGGCGGCAAATCCAGATGATCTTTCAGGACCCGTTCTCATCCCTCAACCCCCGCAACAAGGTGGGGCACATCGTGGCCGAACCGCTGCTCCATCACAAGATCTTGACGAGGGCGACGGTGGAGCCGCGCGTGCGCGAATTGCTCGACCGGGTGGGACTCGCGAAAGATGCCTACGACAAGTACCCGCACGAGTTTTCCGGCGGGCAGCGTCAGCGGATTTCGATTGCGCGGGCTTTGGCCACGCAGCCACGGTTCCTGATCTGTGATGAGCCGACATCTGCGCTCGACGTGTCAATCCAGGCGCAGATTTTGAACATCCTAAAGGATTTGCAGGAGCATCTGGGGCTCACGATGCTCTTTATCTCCCACGATTTGCCAGTTGTGCGACAGATGTGCGACCGTGTCGGCGTCATGCAGCGCGGGAAACTGGTCGAGGTGGCGGAGACGGAGCAGCTCTTTGCCGCGCCTCAGCATCCTTATACGCAGCATTTGCTCAGCCTCATGCCGCGGCTCGAACAGCTTCAGGCCGTTTGACCCACGCGATCTGCGCCAAGGGCGGCTGATAGCTCCGCCGCGGCGCGGGTGACTTCGCTCGCGATGCGCGCCGTGGCGTCCTGGCTGACGCGCGTGACGGGGCCGGAGACTGATATTCCCGCCGCAGCCTCCCCCTGCCAGTCGTAGACCGGGGCCGCGATGCAGCGCATGCCGTCGTTCTTCTCCTGATCGTCGATGGAAAACCCCCGCGCACGGATCGCTTGAAGATCGGCACGCAGCGCGGCGGGCTGGGTGATGGTGCGGTCTGTAAAGCGTTCCAGCGGCCCTGCCTCCAGGTAAGCGCTCAGCCGCGCCTCCGTAAACGACGCAAGCAGTGCCTTCCCGATGCCCGAGGCGTGCAGTGGCGACAGCGTCCCGGGGGGGAAGAACGCGCGGATCGTGCTGTGGCATTCGACCTGGCTCACAAACATCACGTTGTGGTCGCGGGCAAAAGCGAGGTTCGCGGTTTCGCCCGTCGCCTCCATCAACGTACGCAGCACGGGCCGCGCCCGGTCCACGATGGAGGTGCGCCGCAAATATCGCGCCCCGATCAGGAACGCGCGCGGGCCGATGTGCCAGGTCTGTTCGACGCGGTCGAGCTCCACGATCCCTCGGCCTTCCAGCGTCACAAGGATGCGGTAGACGGTGGCCGCCGATTGCTCAAGCTCCGCGGCCAGCTCCGACAGCGTGGCACCGGGCAGGGTGGACAGATGATCGAGCACCTCCATCGCGCGGTCGAGCGATTTGATGGTGTTCTGCTCGGTCTTGTCGTCCCAGGCTTTGGGGCGTCCGCGGACCCGGCGGGTGGGGGAGTCGGCCATAATTCTGCACCTACGCAAGAAAATGAAATACATTTTCACATTATGAAAAAATCTAAGGCACTGCAATACATAAGTTTTACGCGGATTGAGAGTTTGTGAAAAACGTTTTCAAAAAAATTGATGGTGCTGCGGGCGGTCGCTATCCCATATGAATAATCGAAGGAGGACGTGATGAGCTTACAGAACCCCGTGTTCATTCCAGGACCGACGAACATGCCAGAAGCGCTGCGGCGCGCCTGTGACATGCCAACGATCGACCACCGCTCCGCGATCTTTCCCGATGTCCTTGACCGTGCCCGTGCGGGTGTCCGCGAGGTCGTGAAGTCTCGCGAGGCGGAGATTTTCCTTTTCCCGTCCACTGGCACGGGCGGGTGGGAGACGGCCATCACCAACACGCTCAGCCCTGGCGACACGGTGCTAGCAGCACGCAACGGGATGTTCAGCCATAAGTGGATTGAGATGTGCAAGGCGCATGGGCTCACTGTCGAGTTCATGGATGTTGCCTGGGGCGAGGGGATCCCTGTCGCGCGGTTCGAGGAAATCCTGACCGCAGACCGTGCGCACAAGATCAAAGCCGTTTTGGCCACCCATAACGAGACCGCCACTGGCGTGGTGTCCGATATCGCAGGGGTCCGCAAAGCCCTAACCGCCGCGGGCCATCCCGCATTGCTCTTTGTCGATGGGGTGAGCTCCATCGGGTCCATGGATTTCCGGTTTGACGACTGGGGCGTGGATGTGGCCGTCACGGGCTCGCAAAAGGGATTTATGCTGCCCGCGGGTCTGGGGATTGTCGCATTTTCCCGCAAGGCGATGCACGCGGCGACGACGGGCGGTTTGGGCCGCTGTTACTTTGACATCCACGATATGGCCAAGGGCTATGCCAGCGGGGGCTACCCCTACACGCCGTCCGTGGGGATGCTCAACGGTCTGGGTGAGGCATGCGATATGCTGCTCGCCGAGGGGTTGGAGCAGGTCTTTGACCGCCATGCCCGTATCGCAGATGGCGTCCGCGCCGCGGTGCAGGCCTGGGGCCTGTCGCTCTGCGCGAAGCGACCGGAGCTTTATTCCAATACGGTGAGCGCCATCTGCACCCCTGCGGGCTTTGACGCGGGGCTCATCGTGGCCCGCGCCGCTGATACCTATGGCGTAGCCTGCGGCGCGGGTCTTGGTGATGTGGCGGGCAAGGTGTTCCGCATTGGCCATCTGGGCAGCTTAACCGATGTCATGACGCTGAGCGGGATCGCCACGGCAGAGATGGTGATGGTCGATCTCGGGCTCGACATCACGCTCGGGTCCGGCGTTGCCGCAGCGCAGGAAACCTATCGCGCGTCGGTGGCCACTATGGCCATGGCCGCAGAATAACGGAGGATCAGATGAAAGACATAATGACCCACCTGCCCACCTATGACGATGTGGTGGCCGCCCACGAGCGCATCGCGCCCTACATTCACAAGACCCCGGTGATGACGTCGAGCTATTTCAACGCGCTCACGGGCGCTGAGCTGTTCTTCAAATGCGAGAACTTCCAGAAAGCGGGCGCGTTCAAGGTGCGCGGTGCGTCGAATGCGGTTTTCGGTCTCAGCGACGCGGACGCGGAGCGGGGTGTGGCCACGCATTCGAGCGGCAACCACGCGCTGTCGCTCTCCTACGCGGCGGGCCGCCGCGGGATCCCCTGCCATGTTGTGATGCCCCGCACGGCCCCCCAGGCGAAAAAGGACGCCGTGCGCGGCTATGGCGGGATGATCACGGAATGCGAGCCCTCGACAACGTCGCGGGAAGCGGTCTTTGCCGAGGTTCATGAGCGCACGGGCGCAGATTTCGTCCACCCCTATAACGACGTGCGCGTGATCGCGGGGCAGGCGACCTGCTCCCGCGAGTTGGTGGATCAGGTCGACGGGCTCGACGCCGTGATTGCCCCTATTGGCGGCGGCGGGATGGTGTCGGGCTGCTGCCTGACGCTGTCGAACATCCGCCCAGATATGGAAATTTACGCCGCCGAGCCCGAGCAGGCCGATGACGCCTACCGGTCGTTCAAGGCCGGGCACATCATCGCCGACGACGCGCCGGTGACGATTGCGGACGGGTTGAAAGTGCCGCTCAAGGAAAACACCTGGCACTTCGTGTCAAACCACGTGACCGACATCCTCACCGCCACGGAGCAGGAGATCATCGATGCGATGAAACTCACCTGGCAGCGCATGAAGATCGTGATGGAGCCCAGCTGTGCGGTACCGCTGGCCACGATCCTCAAGAACCCCGAGGTGTTCCGCGGCAAGCGCGTCGGCGTCGTGATTACGGGTGGCAATGTGGACATGGATAAACTGCCCTGGATGCTGTGAGGGCCGGTGGGGTGAAACCCCACCCTACGGGCAAGTGGTAGGGTGGGTTTTCAACCCACCGCAACAACGAGAGGAAGCCGAAAATGAAAGACGTAACAGATTTCGACACGCTTGAAGTAGGTTTCGACGTGCCAGCGCTGCCTGGTATGGATGAGGCGGACATTCAGACGCCGTCGCTCGTCCTCGACCTGGACGCGTTGGAGCGCAACATCAAAAAGATGGGCGACTACGCTGCCGCCCACGGCATGCGCCACCGGGTGCACGGCAAGATGCACAAGTCGGTGGACGTGGCAAAGCTCCAGGTGGAGCTCGGCGGCGCTGTTGGTGTGTGCTGCCAGAAAGTCTCAGAGGCCGAGGTCTTTGCCCGTGGCGGGATCAAGGACGTGCTGGTGTCGAACCAAGTGCGCGATCCGGCAAAAATTGACCGCTTGGCGCGGATGCCAAAGCTCGGCGCGCGCACGATCTGCTGTGTGGATGATCTGGCCAATGTGGCGGACCTGTCTGCCGGGGCCACCAAGCACGGCACAGAAATCGAATGCCTGGTGGAGATTGACTGTGGCGCGGGACGCTGCGGTGTCACGACAACGCCCGCGGTGGTGGAGATTGCTCAAGCCATTGACGCGGCTGACGGCCTGAAATTCGCAGGCATCCAGGCCTACCAAGGCGCCATGCAGCATATGGACAGCTACGAGGATCGCGCGGCCAAGATCGCTGTGGCGGTCGCGCAGGTAAAGGACGCCGTGGACGGGCTCGCCGCCGTTGGCCTCGACTGCGACATCGTCGGTGGGGGCGGCACAGGCTCCTACTATTTCGAGTCGAACTCGGGCGTCTATAACGAGCTGCAGTGTGGCTCCTACGCGTTCATGGATGCCGATTATGGCCGGATCCTCGACAAAGACGGCAAGCGGATCGACCAGGGGGAGTGGGAGAACGCGCTCTTTATCCTGACCTCGGTCATGTCCCACGCAAAGGTGGATAAGGCGATCGTCGATGCGGGCCTAAAGGCGCAGTCGGTGGATAGTGGCCTGCCGGTCATCTTTGGCCGCGATGATGTGGAATACATCAAATGCTCCGACGAGCATGGCGTGGTCATGGACCCCGACGGCGTGCTTAAGGTCAACGATAAGCTCAAGCTCGTGCCGGGGCATTGCGACCCGACCTGCAACGTCCATGACTGGTATGTCGGCGTGCGCGGCGGCAAGGTGGAAACGCTTTGGCCCGTATCGGCCCGCGGGAAGGCGTACTAATGGACGGCTCCCCCATGACAGCCCACGAGCTCGCCATCGTCCCGGAGGGGATGGTGGCCGACATGCTGACCCGCGAGGCGGCGTTTGAAGCGGTTGAGAGCGTGTTTGCGGCCATGGCCGCCGGCGACGCGCGCAACTTTCCCGTGGTGCGCGAAGCGTTGGGGCACGAGGACGCGCTTTATGGCTTCAAAGGTGGCTTTGACCGCGCAGGCAACGTGCTGGGGCTCAAGGCTGGGGGGTATTGGCCCCACAACCTGGAGCGGCGCCAGCTGATCAACCACCAGTCCACGGTGTTCCTGTTTGACCCCGACAGCGGCCGGGTGAACGGGATCGTAGGTGGCAACCTGTTGACGGCGCTGCGCACGGCGGCGGCGTCTTCCGTGTCGATCCGGCATCTGGCGCGCGATGACGCAAAGGTTCTGGGCATGATCGGCGCGGGGCATCAGGCCACGTTCCAGCTGCGCGCAGCGTTGGAGACCCATGGTTTTGAAAAGGTCATCGGGTGGAACTTGCATCCCGAGATGTTGCCAAACCTCGAACGCGTCGCCGACGAGATGGGCGTGCCGTTTGAGGCTGTGGAGCTTGAGGGGATGCGCGGTGCGGATGTGATCATCACGATCACGTCGTCCTTTGCGCCGTCGCTCGTTACAGATCACGTGAGCCCAGGCACGCACATCGCCTGCATGGGCACCGACACCAAGGGCAAGCAGGAGCTTGAGGCGGCCCTGCTGGCCAAGGCTACCGTGTTCACAGATGAGGTCGCGCAATCGGTCTCCATCGGTGAAGCCCAACATGCCGTGGGGCAGGGGCTCATCGCGGAAGGGGACGTGACTGAGATCGGCAAGGTGATCAAACAGATGCACCCTGGCCGCACCAGTGCGGAGGAGATCACTATCTTCGACGGCACCGGCGTTGGGCTCCAGGACCTTGCGGTGGCGTCTGCGATCCTCGAGACCGCCGTGGCGCGCGGCGAGGCGACGATCGTGCCGCTCTAAGGCCTCAGGCGGGGGTGTTTGCCCCCGCTTGAACCGTACCGTCCGCGACCCAAGCATCCAGGACTTTGAGCGCGGCTTGGGCAAAACCCGTGTCGTTGATGTGGCAGTCCAACATGGTCAGCGATGTGGGTGGTGCAATCGCTTTTCCCACTTCGTCCACCATAGCGGCGAGCGCGCTAGGGTCATGGGCCGGCTCCCCCTCCTTGTCCCACTCTTCAACGCCTTGGGTCGGCATCAAGAAATGGGTCGGCCCGGTCGCCCCTGCCAGACGGCTGGCGATATCGCGGATAAGAGCGCGGCGTTCGTCCCCGCTCAGGCCGGACGACTTGATCAGCCGGTTGTGCGCGTGGAACGGTCTGTCGGCATAGGCCGCTGGGATATCTTGCCAGCCCGCAAAGTCGATAAGGTCGGTGCAGCCGGGCGCAACGATTTGCGGGATGCCGCGAGCGCCTGCGTTTGTCAGCCGATCCGCGCCGGAATGGACGACAGAGCCCACCATGAGGTTGCCAAGCTCAGGCAGCGCAAAATCCATCACGGCGGCAAAATACCCTTCGCGCGCCAGCGCTTCGAACGCCATGCCCCCCATGCCTGTCGCGTGAAAGACCGCCACCTCGAACCCGCGCGCTTGGAGCGGGTCGCGCAGATGGGTCATGTATTTCAGGCAGGACGACCCAAGGCTCGTCATGCCGATCACGGGCCGGTCCGTGACGGGTGGCTCCACCGCGCGCGCAGCGCCCAACACGGCGCCTGCGGCCTGCGATAACGATGACTTGCACACCGCGTTCAGACCATAAAGACCGCCCGCCCACAGGATCATCTGAATATCTGGGCTCAGCCTGTCGGCGGGGATCAGCGGCGAAAATGAAACGGTGGAGACGACGTATTTCGGAACGCCCATGGGCAGCGCCTGGACACAATCGAGGGCGAGATCGGTTCCCATGGTCCCGCCAAGCGCGATCATTCCCTGGATGCGCCCATCGGCATAAAGGCGCGCTGTCAATGCGGACGCGCCGCGCGCCATGATCTGCATCGCTTCGTTTTCATCGCCCGCATCGATGGCTGCGGTGATAGATGACCCCGCGGCCTCCGCCACTTGGTGTTTGGTGACATCCGTGGGCTGAGACGGATCGCCAAGCACACTCACATCCATCGACATCACGGCACCTCCCTGAGCGCGGATCGTGTCGCAGACAAAGGTCAGCTCCTCGTCCTTGGTGTCGTAGGTGCCGATTACAAGTATGGTAGTCATGGACGCTCCTCCCGCCCGGCACCCTACGGCAAGCGGGTCTTGGTTCAAGTCATGTCGGCCCGCTTGCTTTCCGCCCGCTCTCAGGGCTTTGTGCCGGGAGGGAGGGGCCAACGATGACCCAAGCAGAGATTGACGCGCTCAGAGCTGCGCCCGTGGCGCCCGGGCGGCACCTGATCGACGGACGTGCGGACAGGTCGGACAGCGGTGAGGAGCTCACAGTCATCAACCCGGCCTTGGGCTCGCCGCTGACCACGATCCCGGCAGGCAGCGCCGCCGATGCAGATCGGGCCGTTGCCGCTGCGCGCCGGGCCTTTGACGATGGCCGCTGGTCGGGGCTTGCGCCCGCAGCACGCAAGGCGATCATGCTCCGCTGGGCGGATCTGATAGAGCGCGAGGCGCTGTCGCTTGCCGTGCTTGGCTCCCGCGACAACGGGACGGAAATCGCTATGGCGTTCAAGGCGGAGCCCGGCTCTGCCATCGCCACGCTGCGCTACTACGCAGAGGCCGCCGATAAGCTGAACGGGGAGATCGCGCCCACAGCCCCCGGCACCCTAGGCCTGATCCATCGGGAGCCCGTGGGGGTCGTGGCCGCAATCATTCCATGGAATTTCCCGCTGATGATCGGCGCCTGGAAGCTTGGGCCCGCCTTGGCAGCTGGAAATACCGTCGTGATCAAACCAGCGGAGACGGCGTCGCTGTCGCTCATCCGCATGGTGGAGCTCGCGCATGAGGCGGGTATGCCGCCCGGTGTTCTCAACCTCGTGACGGGAGAGGGGGGCGTGGTGGGCGACGCGCTCGCCCGCTCGCCGCTTGTCGACGCCATCGTGTTCACAGGGTCCGGAGCCACGGGGCGCAAGCTGTTGCATGCCTCGGCGGACACGAACCTAAAGCGCTGCTATCTGGAGCTTGGCGGAAAATCTGCGAATGTTGTCTTTGCAGACGCCCCGGACTTGGAGGAGGCCGCCGCGGTGTCCGCCGCCGGTATTTTTCGGAACTCCGGGCAGGTTTGCGTCGCAGGATCGCGGCTGTTGGTGGAGCGGTCGATCCATGACGACTTTGTCGCTGCGCTCGCACGTCATGCGGCGGCCATGCGCGTGGGCGATCCGCTTGATCTGGCGACCCAGTCTGGCGCGGTGAACAACGCGGACCAACTGGCGCGCAATCTCGCATTCGTGGGCACCGCCCAGGCCGAAGGCGGCACCGTCGTGCAGGGCGGGGCACAGATTGCGCGCGACGGCTATTTCATGGAGCCCACAATCATAACGGGCGTCGCAGAAACCCACACTATTGCGCAGCAGGAGGTGTTCGGCCCAGTGCTCGCCGTGACGCCCTTTGACACCGAGAAGGAGGCTGTGCAGTTCGCCAACGCAACCGTTTACGGGCTGGCAGGTGGTGTGTGGACGTCGAACCTGAGCCGTGCGCACCGGATGGTCGGGGCGCTCAAGACCGGGGTCGTGCACGTGAACACCTACGGCGGCCCAGACGTCACTGTGCCCTTGGGCGGGGTCAAGCAGTCGGGCAATGGCCATGACAAATCGCTCCACGCGTTTGACAAATACACCGACCTCAAAACGGCCTGGATCAAGCTCTAGGCGCTAACGGTAGCAAACACGCGGGGAGGTTAAAGATTCGTTGCATTTGCATCGAATCTCCCCCACGCTTTGGCTATGAGCCCGCGCCCCGTCACATCGCGCTTCCGGTCAGAGACGCCGCCAGACCGGAAATTCAAGGTCGATGACCTCATGGCCTTTCGCCGCGGCCGCGGTGATCTGGTCTTTTCGGGCGTGATGGCGTGCGTTGCGCTCTTTTTCCTTGCGTCGTTCTGGAGCTTTTCCGGATGGGAGGATCGCAAGCTGCCCGATGGGGTCGGGACGTACCTGTTGCAACAGGTCGGTATCGTGGAGGTGGAGGGGCGCCTGACCCGCTTTGGGCGCATCTTGCGCCAAGGCTGGGTGGCGCCAGCGCTCTGCCTTGTGATCCTGGTTCCCGCCGCCGCCCTGAACCTACGGCAAAGCTGGGTGACGCACCGCTGGCGTAAGCGGTTCAAGCAGCCGGTGGAGATCCGCTACGAGGCCGAGCAGTGGCTGCGGGCGCTAGAGTTCGTAGCCTGGTTCATAGCCTACACACTAGCCGTGCCAGTTCTGGGCTATCTTTTCGCCACGGTGCTGTTCGGCACAGCGCTCCCCTATAGGATGGGCTACCGGACGGGGCGTTGGATGGTGATCTGCATTCTCACGAGCCTCGTGATTGTTTTGCTCTTTCGCACGGGGCTTCAGATCAAGACGCCCGTGAACATCTGGTTATACGATTTTCTGCCACCTGGCCCGCGCGGCTTTATGCTGACCTGGTTCTAGTAGGATGGAGGCGTTCTATGCAGGTCTCAGCGCGATCGCGCAGCCCTCGGTCCTGGTGGCCATCGCGATTGGGTCGCTGGGCGGGCTGGCGATTGGGGCGATCCCGGGGATTGGGCCTGCCATCGCGATTGCGATCTTGCTCCCCGCGACGGTGTTCCTTGATGACCTTGTCAGCCTTGTCCTGCTGCTCGGCGTTTACGGGTCGTCGATGTATGGCGGCGCGATCCCGGCGATCTTGATCAATACGCCTGGCACCCCGGTGAACGCTTTGACCACCTATGACGGCTACGCCATGACCCGCAGGGGGGAGGCCGCGCGCGCCCTGTCGCTAGCCTATTCGGCGAGCTTTGTGGGTGGGTGCTTTTCGATCATCTTGGCGCTCGTTTCGCTCATGGTCTTTGGACCCTATCTGCGCGACCTCGGCGCGCTTTTCGGCCAACGTGATATCTTGATGGCGGCGGTGCTTGGTGCGGTGCTGTTGATTGCGGCGCATCGCAACACGATGGGGATCGCGACGCTGCTCTTTGCCGTTGGTTTTTTGATTGCCATGGTGGGCCGGCAATCGATGCGCAGCATCGACCGGTACACGTTCGGGGTCGACTACCTGTATTCCGGGTTCAACCTGATCGTTGTGATCGTGGGGATCTTTGCGCTGTCACAAGCGCTGTTCCTGTTAACCGGCAAGGATGATGACCCGCCAGAGGCGCGGCTCAAAGGGAACCTCCTTCGCGGCTTTGCGGAGCTTTGGCGGGTGCGCGTTGTGGCGATCATCTCCGCCTCCTATGGGACGGTGATGGGCATCATCCCCGGCGTGGGGGAGTTTGTGGCGCAGTTTTTCAGCTACTCCACCGCGCGCGCCATGTCCAAAGAGCCCGCCCGTTTTGGCCATGGTTCGCCCGAAGGGCTGGTCGCATCAGAGGCCGCAAACAATGCCGTCCCGGCAGCTGCGATGATCCCGCTCCTGGCGCTTGGCGTCCCGGGGGAGGCGCTGACAGCCATGATGATGGTCGTGTTCTTTGACGCAGGCATCAAACCCGGGCCGGACATTTTCGAGAACAACTCGGACTTTCTGTTCTCCCTCTTTATCGCGCTTTTGATCATCAACGTCTTGGTGATGGTTGCGCTGCTGTTTTCGACCCGTTTCATCGCGAAAATGGTCTATATTCCAAATCGTTTGCTTGGATGTTTCATCCTTTTGTTGAGCTTTGTGGGCGTGTTTTCCATTCGCAACTCTTTCGCCGATTGCATGTTCGCGGCGGGCTTTGGCTATCTGGGCTACATCTTGCGCCGGCTCGACTGGCCGCTGGTGCCCATCGTGCTTGGGCTCGTGCTGGGATCCATCATCATCGACAAGCTTGCGGCGGGCTCCGGCCAGATCAAAACGGCTGTCGACCTGGTGAACCGGCCTGTGTCCGGCACGCTCTTTGTCGTCATACTCATCGTCATTGCCGTCACGCTTGTTACGAGCGTGCGGCGGCGCAGCACTCATCAACCATAAACAGGGAGAGAAGAGATGAAGAAACTATTGCTTGGAACGGCGCTCGCGCTGTCGGCCACGATGGCACAGGCCGAATACCCGACCGGTCCCGTGCAGATGATCGTGCCGTGGCCTCCCGGCGATTTCGAGGACATCCTAACGCGTATGATCGCCGCCGACATGGCTGAGGCCACCGGGCAGGCCGTGAGCGTCGTCAACCGCCCCGGCGGCGGCGATGGCCCGTTCCCAGGTGCGCTCGAAGTGCTTGAGGCACCCGCTGATGGCTCCGTTGTTGGGTCCTTCGTGATCGGCGTGCCCGTGGTTGGTCCGCTGCTCGATATCGGGATCGAGGCGGACAGCTTTGTGCCGGTGGGGATCTTCCTGACTTATCCCTTCGTGCTCGCCGCTTCTGGCGACGCGCCTTACAGCAACATGGCGGAGCTTGCCGCGTATGCGCAGGACAATGACGTCGTGCTTGGCCACTTTGGCGCGGGTCTTACGCCGACGCAGGTCAGCTTTGTCGCCGCGCAGCAGATGGGGTTTGAGTTCGCGGACGAAAGCGCGTTCGATCTGCTTGACTGCAACACGCTCAGCTCTGGGGATGCCGATGTCATCAACACAACGCTCGCGCTGATCGAACCGTGCCTCGATGAGATCAATGTGCTGGGCAATATCGGCGAGGCCCCGATTGCCAAGCTCGACGGCGTTGAAACGCTGGCCGCACAGGCCGGGATTGCGCCCCTGGAGCTTTGGAATGGCCTCTTTGTGACCAAAGGCACCCCGCAGGAGGTCATCGACACCATCGCATCGGTGGCCGAAAAGACGATGATGAGCGAGGCCGCTCAAGCGCTCATGGCGGAGACGGGGGCTGCAGTCTACTGGCAAGGCACGGACGAGTCGCTGGCGCGGATCGAGGCGGATCGCGCGACATCTGCGGCCTTCCGCGACATGCTGAACTAAGGGACCGGGCCGGGGGCGCGTGTTCCCGGCCCAACCAAGATGACAGATATTATCCGCACCCGCGCGATGTTTTGTGACCTGCTGAACCTTCCGCGGGGCAAATACGTGCCGCCCGCGTTGGCGCAGGGTGGAAAGGTGGGCTTTGCCCGGGGCGTGTTCGGCACGACCTATGACCGCGACCTGATCCCGGTGCCGGGGGCGGGCGTGTTTGACGGGCTACCAGACATGGACCTGGTGCTCGACTCGGGTCGCAGGGATAGCTGGCAAGCCGGGACCGAGATCGCGCTTGGCGATTTACACGTCCATGGCGCACCGTTCGAGCTCTGTCCCCGCAGCGCACTGAAACGTGCGATTGCCGCATGGGGCGCCCACGGACTTGCACCCATGGTGGGGCTGGAGCTTGAGGCGTTCTTGTTTCAGCGCGACGCAGACGGAGTTTGGCGCCCATACGACACACCCGGCGCGTTCGTTTACGGCTGCGGGACGCTCAACGACCCGCGCGGAGTGATGGACGCGATCTGGGAAAACGCGCACCGCTGCGGTCTTCCCATCGAGTCCCAGAATGGCGAGTTCGACAATGGGCAGTTTGAGCTGACGCTTGGCTTTACCGACGCGCTCAAGGCCTGCGATGATGCGTTCCTCTTTCGCACCATGGCGCGGGAGGTTGCGGCGCGGCACGGGCTCATGCTGACATTCCTGGCCAAACCTATCCCGGACCGGGGCGGGTCCGGGCTCCATATCAACTTCAGCCTAGCCGATCAGGCGGGCGGGAATGTCATTGCGCCTGATGGTTCGCTCAGCTCCATTGCCCAGCACGCCATAGCCGGGATGCTGGTCCATCACGAGGGGCTCGCCGCGCTGCTCGCCCCTACGGTCAACAGTTATGACCGCCTCACGCCCGCCTCTATGGCCGGATATTGGGCCAACTGGGGCGACGACAACAGGCTCGTAAGCGTGCGATCTAGTGTGGCGTCCCCGCGTTCGGCGCGGCTGGAACATCGCAGCGCGGACGGGGCGGCAAACCCCTATCTGGCCGTGGCGGCGGTGTTGCACGCCGCGCGTCTCGGGGTGGAGGCTGCGCTGCCATGCCCTGCGGCCGAGGACCTCGACGGGATCGATCATGTGCGGGCGACGCGCCACGTGGCGCCAACGCTTTGGCGTGCGCTTGATGCGCTCGACGCCGATGCCACGCTCCGCCGTGCGGTGGGGGAAGGCATCTGCGATGCGCAGCTCTACCTCAAGCGGGATGAAGCGAAGCGGCTGGACGGAAAAAGCGTAGGCGAGGTGCGCGACTTTTACCTGCCCTTCGTCTAAGCGGGTGTGATCTCAATCGGCAGGGACTTGATCCCGCCCACAAAGTTTGACCGCACATAGGCCTGCGGCCCGGTCTGTTCGATCCTCGCCACACGTTTGGCGAATTCCTGAAACATCACCCGCACTTCGAGCCGCGCGAGCCACATGCCCAGGCACATATGCGGCCCACCTTGGCCAAAGCTCACATGGGGGTTCGGGCTGCGGGCGAGGTTTACGCGGAACGGGTCATCGAAAGCGGCCTCATCCCGGTTGCCAGACACGAACCACAGCAACACTTTGTCGCCCTCTTTCACCTGCTTGCCGTGAAACTCAAAATCCTCCGTCGCCGTCCGGCGAAAGTAGGAGGCGGGGGAAGCCCAGCGGATGATCTCGTCTGGGGCCGTGTCCCAAACGTCCCCGTCGCGCATATGCCCCAGCAGCTCGGGCTGCTGACACAGCGCTTGGAGACCCGCGGCAATCGAATAGCGCGTCGTGTCGTTTCCAGCCGCGACGAGCAGACAAAAGAAATTCTGAAACTCCCGCTCCGGCATCACGTGGCCCTCCTTGTCAGGCTCCAACACCATGTGGAGCACGCCGTCCGTGTCGCCCCGTGCGGCCTTGTCAGCCATGAGGCGGCGGGCATAGTCATAAAGCTCCGCCCCGGCAGGGGAGTTGAAGGGCATCATGCGGTACGCATCGGTGTCGAGCTGGTCGGCGACAAACTCCGTAAAGTCTGGGTCCGTATTGGCCATCAGCGCGTCGCCCTTGTCGACGAGCCAAGGGAGATCGGCCTCAGGCGTGCCCATGATCGCGCCGAGCATCCGCATGGGGAGCTCGCGGGCTATGAATTGTGTGGCGTCAAAGCTCCGCGCCTCAAGCGCGCGGTCGAGGATATCCGCGACGATTGCCCGTATCTGCGCTTCATAGATGGCCACTGAGCCGCGCGAAAACGCCCGCTGTACCTTTTTGCGGGTGCGGGAATGTTCCGGCGGATCGGTCTCCTGAAACGTGCGGCGCGCCAGGTATTCCTCCGGCGTTTGATCCTCCATCCGGATCCCCTGGGCGGAGCTCAGGCGTTTGAACTGCAGGTTGAGCTCCAAAATGTCGGCGTGGCGTGTCACGGACCAGAAATCCTGCCCGTCGGCGTAAGCCGTCCAGTGCATTGGGTCCTCGCGGCGGAGTCGGGCAAAGGTGTTGTGCGGGGCGCCCGTCGCAAAGGCATCATGGGATGACAGGTCGGCCATGCCGTCATCCGTTGGGGTCCAGATCGTCATGCGGGGAGCGTGCCACGGTGCAGGGGGCCGGGCAATGAAAACTTGTTGCATTTGCATCGATCGGGTAGGCGGGGCCCATGCGGATCGCGATTTTGATGACCAACACGGACGAAAGCGCCTTCGCGCAGCGCCACCCTAAGGACGGGGAAAAATTCACAGCCCTCATTCGCCTCGCGCGGCCAGGTTGGAGCTACCCTGTTTATGCCGTTAAGGATGGCGAGTTTCCGGACACGCTGGAGTTCGACGGTGTGATCATCACGGGCAGCCCAGCCTCGCCCAGGGCGGGGGAGCCCTGGATGGATCGACTGGAGGCGCTGGTGCGCGATTTGATCAACGCTGGTGTGCCGATGTTTGGCGCCTGCTTTGGTCATCAGATCATTGCGAAAGCGCTCGGCGCGCGCTTGGGCGACAACCCGGGCGGCTGGGTCAAAGGCGTGGTCGCGGCGGAGTACGATGGGGCAGTCTTGCCTGCCTATGCGTCCCACACCGAGCAGGTGTTAACGCTGCCAAAGGGGGCTGAAACCATCGCCAGTCACCCCAGCTGCGCTATCGCGGGGTATCGCATCGGCACCCAGGTCGAGACCACGCAATACCATCCGGAGATGACGCAAGACTTCTTTGCCGCGCTATTGGATGAATATGCGCACGACTTACCGCCAGACGTCTCCGCCGCCGCCCGCGCGTCGTTGCAAGTGGAACCCGACCGCGCTGAGTGGGCCGAGCGGATCGCAGGCTTTTTCGAGCGCGCTAGCCGAAGCTGATGGAGACCTGGCCGAAGGGGCCGTAGTCGGCGGTGATGTCCGTGCCTGCCGGGCACTCGACGGGGCGCACGAAGCTACCAGACAGAACGACGTCGCCCGGCTGGATGACCTGACCGTAACTCTCCATCCGCTGGGCAAGCCATAGCACGCTTTCGACCGGGTCGTTGAGGACCCCCGCGCCAAGGCCGGTTTCCTCGACCACGCCGTCGCGCGTCACGATGGCGCCCACCCAGCGTAGATCGACAGCCCGCGGGTCGTGGTGGGACGGTCCAAGCACAAAACCGCCATTGGCCGCGTTGTCGGCGATGGTGTCAATAACCGTGCGCGTGCGGCCTGTGCTCGGATCGGCGCGCAATATGCGGGTGTCCAGTATCTCAATAGCCGGACAGACATAGTCCGTGGCATCGAGCAACGCATCACGGCTCATCGCGCCGTCTACGGGGGCCTTCATCACGAAAGCGATTTCAGCCTCAATCCGTGGCTGGATAAAACGCCCGGGAGGGACCGTCGCGCCGTGGGCGAAATCCATGTCGTCCAGCAAAACGCCGCTGTCGGGGATGTCGATCCCCAGCGCATCCTGCATCGCGCGCGAGGTCAGACCAATCTTCCACCCCACCACACGGCGCCCCGCGGCCCGTTTGGCGCGCACGATTTCCGCCTGGATGGCATAGGCGTCGTCCATCCCGATGCCGGGATAAAGCTGGCTAAGAAGGCCGATCTGAGTGCCCGTCTCCTCTGCGTGTAACAGTGCCTGGGCGGCGGCGCGGTGGTCCTCGGGTGTCATTCGTCGGCCACGCCGTTCGACAGCGTGCCAATGCCGTCGATGCAGACCTCTACCTGGTCACCGGGCTTTAGGAACTGCGGCGGATCCAGGCGCGCGCCGGCCCCGGTTGGGGTGCCGGTCACAATGATGTCGCCCGCCTGTAGCGCCATAAAGGTGGAGATGTAGGCGATCTGTTCACGCACCGGGAACATCATATTCGCCAACGCGTCCTCCTGCCGAAGCTCGCCATTCACATGGGTGGTGATTTGTGCGCCGTCGATTTGGTCGGCGGAGGTAAACGGAACGAGCCACGGGCCCATAGCCCCGGACCGATCCCAGTTCTTGCCCTGCGTGACATTGAACTTTGCGTGACGCACCCAATCCCGAATTGTCCCTTCATTGCAGAGCGTTAGCGCGCATATGTGATTATACGCCTGAGCCGAAGGAATGCGCCGCCCAGGCTTTCCGATGACAATGGCTAGCTCACCCTCGTAGTCGAGCTGATGGCTTTCCGGCGGGCGGATTAGGTTATCCCCATGGCCCACAAACCCGCTGATGAAGCGGGGGAAGAGGCTCATGTGTTTGGGCTGGGCGCTGCCGTCCTTATACTCCGCATTGCGGTCGGGGAAATTCACGCCGACGCAGAGGATGCGGGGAGCATTGGGGAGCGGCGGGAGGTAGCGGACGCGCGTATGGGTCACTTCGCGGCTCTGTGCAGCTTTCGTCAGTGCTTCAAGAGTGCCTTGCTGTATTGCATCAAGAAGTGTGGGGAAATTACTGAAATCGCTTGAAAGATCAATCAGGCCATCTTCCGTCACCGCCCCAAAGCGCTGCGCCCCGTCGGCCTCGAAACTCGCCAACCTCATTGCGTCAACTCCTTGATAACCTGGGGGGCGAGCATCACATCATCGCGTGTGCAATTGAACTGGCCCACTTGAAACCGGATCATCTTACGCCCCTGAAATGCGCCCTGGGTCACGTAAATGCGCCCGTCATCGTTGATGCGGTCAACGAGCGCCAGTTGCGCCGCGTCATCGCCCGCCGTTCGGAAGGAGAAGAGCGACAATTGCGGTTCCGTCACGATCTCATAGCCCCCCTCGCGCAGCGACTCACAGGCCTCATGCGCCCATTTCACGTGGTTTCTCATTCGGTTGCGTAGCTCTTCTAACCCATAGGATCGGATAAGGAACCAGAGCTTAAGCGCGCGAAAGCGGCGGCCGAGCGGGATCGTCCATTCGCTGTAGTTGGTCACTTCTTGCGAGGTCTTAAGGTATTCCGGCTCGATCTTGAGCGTGTTGAGCTGTGGCGTCGCGTCACGCAAAAACTGGATGGAGCAATCGAACTGCGCGCCCAGCCACTTGTGCGGGTTGAAGACGATGGAGTCGTACCCGTCCGCACCGTGCCAGATCGGGTCGCGCAGCTCCGGGCAGATCATGGCGGAGCCCGCCCAAGCGGCATCGAGATGGGTGTAAAGGTCGTGGCGACGCGCGACGGCAAGCACCGCCTCCAAGTCATCGCAGGCCCCGATCCCTGTGCCGCCGGTGATGGCGATCACGCCCGCAGGCACGTGGCCCGCGGCGATGTCGTTCAGGATTGCGGTCTCCAAGGCTGCGGCATCCATGGCGTAAGTGGGACCAGAAGTCCCGATTTTGACGAGGTTGTCTTGCCCGATGCCCGCCACCCAGCACGCGCGGTCGATGGAGCTGTGGCATTCCTCGCTGCAATAGATGCGCAAGTTTCCTTGGCCGTTTAGGCCGCGTCGGTTGCCGGTGTATCCGGTCGCGCGTTCCCGCATCGTCAGCACGGCAGACAGGGTCGCGGATGACGCGCTGTCCTGGATCACACCCGTCATGCCATCGAGCCCCATGGCCTGTGCCATCCAGTCGATCATGGCGCCCTCAAGCTCCGTCGAGGCGGGGGAGGTCTGCCAGAGCATGCATTGCGCCGCGATGGTCGTCACCAGAAACTCCGCCAGCATAGACGGCGGCGCGGCGTTGGCGGGAAAGTAGGCAAAGAAACGCGGGTGCTGCCAATGGGTCATGCCGGGCATCACGATACGCTCGAAATCGGCGATGATCTGCTCCATGCCTTCGCCCGCCTCGGGCGGTGTTGCGGCGATCTGGGCAGCGATGTCACCGGGGGCGGTCTGCGCGCGTACGGGCAGGTCGGGCAGGGTGCGGTAGTAATCCGCGGCCCAGGCGCTGATGCGTTCACCCCAGTGTTGAAATTCGTCCCACTCCATCACGGGGCCACGATCGGAGTGGCGTTTAGCGTGGGCTCCGCCACGTCGACGCCAACATAGGGGGAGCCCTCTTCGAACCAGCTTTTCGGGGCAGGCGCGCCCCAAAGCGTCTGGCGCTGCGGGTCTTTGAGGTCCCATTTGATCGGTTCGTGGTCTGGGTCCACGGTTTGGTAATCGGAGCAGTAGATCTCAATCCGGTGCCCATCAGGGTCGCGGATGTAAAGAAAGAACGCGTTAGAGATACCGTGCCGACCCGGGCCCCGCTCGATCTTGTCCACGTGGCCGGTCGTGGCCATCAAATCGAGTAGGTCGATGATGTTGAGCGGGTTAGGAACCCAGAACGCCACGTGGTGCATACGCGGCCCGCGCCCATTGGTGAACGCCATATCGTGCACGCCACCCTTGCGCTGCATCCACGCCGCCCAAAGCCGCCCGCTCTCCTCGTCCTCTGTGTACTCGGTCGTGCGAAACCCGATGGCGTTCCAGAATGCAACACTGGCGTCCACATCGGGGCTAAAGCAGTTGAAATGGTCGATGCGCAGCGGTTTGACGCCGCGGTAGAGCGCGTAGTCTTGATGGATCGGGGGCAGGCGGTCCATCTGGTGATAGAACTCGATGGGGATGCCGATATTGTCGAGCGTGAGAAGCGTCCGGCCCTGGTGCGCACGGTCCACCCAAGCCACCGGGTGCCCGAGCTTGGAGAAATAGGCATAGGCCTGATCTAGGTCGCCTTCGGAAAAGACCTTGAACCCCATAACCTCCACCGTTCCGGGCTTGTCCGAGGTCTGCAGGGTAAGGCAATGGTGCCCCCGTTCCTCCATCGCGCGCAGGTAGACGTGGCTGTCCGTTTCGTCCGTGATCTGGAGCCCGAGGGTTTGGGTATAGAACGCACGCGATACTGCTAGGTCGGACACGTTCAACGTCACGTGGCTCAGGCGAACCGTATTGAAAGGCGGGGCGAGATTTGGGGCGGGGACGGGCATGGGCTACCTCGTAAGCTTCTTGCCGCCGGTCAGCACCGGGTCGAGCGCGGCGGCGTAGACGTAGTCGGAACGCACCACGCCGAGCCGTGTGCACATCGCTTGGCTCGCTGGGTTGTCGGCGCTGACACCCGTGGTGAAGCCCGTCGCGCCAAACCGTGTTGCAAGGTCCAGGATTGCGGCGGCCCCGACCCAGCACGCCAGGCGCTTGCCGCGCCAAGCCGGGTCGGTTGCGAGCATCCCCCAGGAGGCCACCGTTGCGTGCGGGTTATCAGCGTGGAAACACATCACACCGCCGCCAGAGGCCACGATGTCGCCCGCAGGGTCCGTCACATAAAGATACGAGCAGCGCAGCGTGTCGCCGCGCATCACAGACCCCGGGATCGGGATGACACCGCGATCGAGCGAGGCTTGCGCGATCTTTCGGACCGTCGCATCGGGCGTGTCCGCACCAACTTGGCGCAGCTCTAGCCCATCGGGTGTTTCATAGGCATCGAGAAACGCACGTGATTTTTCAATGGCGTCACCGTAGCCCAGGTACTGGTCGTATCCCGTGGGGGTGAGCCCTGCGGACTGAAACGCCGCGGCGATGTCTGGAGCGGCTTCGCGTGGGGCAAAGTTGATGCTGGCATAGCCCAAGAGCCGCGCAATGTCGGCCGTGACGGCCACCGCTTCATCGCTCAGGCCCACATGGCTCACCGTCCTGCCCTGAAATGCAAAGCGCGGGTCGTGTCCGATCAAGCGATACAGCGCGTGTGCCCGCCGCACCGCGCCTGCCTGCGCGGGGGAGCCTAAGATGATATCGTCATGAGCCATTGAGCGCCCCGAGCTTCGTGATCTTGTGAGCGCCCGTGGCAAAGCCAATGTGCTTTTGTTCCATGTAGAACTCAAAGCTCCAATCGCCGCCGTCGCGCCCGATGCCGCTGGCCTTCATCCCGCCGAATGGCGTCGGCAGGTGGCGGACGTTTTCGCTGTTGACCCAGATCATGCCCGCATCCAGCTGGTCGGAAAAGCGCAGCGCACGCGTCAGGTCATTTGTCCAAATGTAGCCTGTCAGGCCATACTGGGTGTCATTGGCCAGCTCCAACGCCTCTTCTTCCGTGCTAAAGGGGATGGAGGTAAGAACGGGGCCGAAAATCTCCTCCTGCGCGATGCGCATGTCATTGCGGGCCTGGGTGAAAAGCGTTGGGGCGACGTAAAAGCCCGGGCGCGCCACGGTGCCGCCCGCCGCGATCTCGGCGCCATCGCTGCGTGCGATGTCGAAATAAGACGTGACCTTGTCGAAATGCTCTTGGGAGATCAGCGGCCCGACCTCTGTGGCAGGGTCGAGCGGGTGGCCCAAGCGTATGTTGTTCACCCGCGCCACCATCCGCGCCTCAAAGTCGTCGCGGATCGTGTCCTGGATCAGCAGGCGGGAGGAGGACGTGCACCGCTCCCCATTGATGGAGTAGATCATAAAGATCACCGCATCGAGCGCGCGGTCGATATCCGCATCGTCAAAGACGATGACTGGGTTCTTCCCGCCGAGCTCAAAATGCGTCCGCTTGAGCGTATCTGCCCCCTGTTTGGCGATCATGGACCCCGTGCGGCTTTCGCCAACAAAAGCAATGGCGCGAATGAGCGGGTGCTCAGTCAGCGCCTTTCCCGCGTCCTCCCCAAAGCCATTTACGGTGTTGAGAACGCCCGGGGGCAGCCCCGCCTCCTCTGCGATCTCGACCAAAATCCGCGCGGTAAGGGGGGAGGCTTCGGCGGGCTTATGGACCACCGTGCACCCCGCGGCGAGCGCCGGGGCGATTTTCCAGGTGGAGAGCATGAACGGCGTGTTCCAGGGCGTGATCACCCCAACGGGACCAATGGGCACGCGCGTCGTGATGTTCATGAGCGTGGGCGACTTCAGGTGCTGTCCGTCCCGCGCGCTTTCCACCTGATCGGCGAAGTAGCGAAAATTCTCCGCGCCCCTCAGCGCGGCCTTGGACATGAATTTCAACGCTTGGCCGGTGTCCCAGCACTCGCACAGCGCGATTTCTTCCGCGCGGGCCTCAATCCCCTCCGCGATGCGGATAAGGATCGCTTTGCGCTGTTTCGCGGGCATGTCGCGCCAGGCGGGGAAGGCATCGCGCGCGGCACGGGCAGCGGCGTCAACATCCGCGTCACTGCTGCGTGCGACCTTGCAGATCACGCTTTCATCCACAGGACTGACCGTATCGAACACCCCCGCAGTGCCGTCCACATCGACCCCGGCGATGCGGTTCTTGATCCCAACCTCCTGGATCGGCGTCAGGTAGGTGGCAAGTTTGGTCAGGTTCGTCTCAAGCGACATCTTGGGCTTTCATGTGATCGCGGATGGTCCCCGTCTTTGGGCTAAGCGCGGGGTCAATGTCGCGCATTTCCAGCGAAAGCGCGAGCGAGTGGTCGCGCAGGACCGGTGCCAGAAATGTCCGCGCGGCATCAAAAATCGCTTGCGTTGCATCCTCTTTGATGTCCTGGGCGCGGCCCGCCCGTAAGCGGACAGAGATATCGATGAACCCGTGGCGTGGGTCCCCGTCGGCAATGGCGTAGTGGTCAACCCGTGTGGCGCGCACGCGAATGCCCGGGGTGGGGAAGGCGTCTAGCGCCGCCGCCGCCACGCGGATCGCCTCGCAAAGTGCGGCCATATCCACCACGGCGTCGAGGTTTCCAGAATAGTCGATCTGAAAATGCGGCATGTCCTCTCCCCACGTCGACGTTAGCGGTGGAGCGTTGCGATGCACAAGGGGGATTGCGAGATGCGCGACTCAGTGTATACGATATGTATACAGAATGGATATGCTATGAGCCCCAAAGACGCCTGCCTTACCTCCCTCAAGGATCAAGTTCTGCGGATGGAGCTTGCCCCAGGAGAGGTGCTGGACGAGGCGACACTGTGCGCCGCTCACGGTCTATCGCGGACGCCCTTGCGGGAAGTGCTGCAGCGCTTGGCGGGGGAGGGGTATGTGACGCTGACCTCCGGGCGCGGGGCGACGGTGGCCTCCATGGACCTGCCGCGCATGCGGATGTTCTTTCAGACCGCGCCGCTCATCTACGCATCCACAGCGCGGCTCGCGGCGGAGCAGGCAGGGCCGGGGCTCGACGCGCTCAAGGCGACGCAGCGCCAGTTTCGCGCGGCGGCCCAGGGTGGAGAGGCATCGGCGGCAGCCGTGCTCAACCACGACTTCCACGCGCAAATCGGCGCCATGGCCGAAAACCCGTATCTGGAGGCCGCGCTCGGGCGGCTCCTCATCGATCACACGCGGCTTTCGCAAACGTTTTATAGGCCCGAGACCGACACACAGCGCGGAAAAGTTCAACAGGCCTGCGATGACCACGACGCGATGATCGCCGCCATCGAGGATCGCAACGCCGCAGAAGCGGTGGCGCTCACGCTGCGCCACTGGGACCTGAGCCGCGATAGCCTGGACCGCTTCGTGCGACCGGACCCTTTGCCCCACGACATCGAAGGATTGCGCGATGCAGTTTGAAGGCATCTACACGCCCATCGTCACCCCCTATCACGACGACTTCACCTGCAATCAGGAGGCACTGGCCGAAACGGTCGAGCTGCTGGTGAGCGCTGGCGTGCATGGCATCATCGTGGCGGGCACCACCGGTGAGTATTACGCGCAGACCAAAAAGGAGCGTGTCTGGCTCATGGGCCGCGTGAAGGAGCTGATCGCAGGCCGCGTGCCCCTGATCGTGGGCACCGGCGCCATGCGGACGGAGGATAGCATCGAATACGCGGAACAGGCCGTCAGCCACGGCGCCGATGCGATCCTCGTGGCGACGCCGCCCTATGCGTATCCCACGGGTCGCGAGATCGCGTTGCACGCTTTGGCCATCGACCGCGCTGCGAACCTGCCCGTGATGCTCTACAACTACCCGGGCCGCATGAGCGTGAATATGGATGAGGAGACGTTGGACCGCCTCGGACGCTCCCCCAATTTCCGCGCGATCAAGGAAAGCTCCGGCGATATCAACCGGCTCCATATGCTTGCACGCGACTACCCGCATATCGCGCTGAGCTGCGGGATGGATGACCAGGCGCTGGAGTTCTTTGCATGGGGTGCGCGCAGCTGGGTGTGTGCCGGATCGAACTTCGCGCCCGAGGCGCATATCGCGCTTTACCGCGCCTGCGTGCTCGAAGGCGATTTCACCAAAGGCCGCGCGATCATGTCGGCGATGCTGCCGCTTATGCGGGTGCTGGAGCAGGGCGGGAAGTTCATTCAGTGCATCAAGCACGGGCTGACCCTGCGCGGCGTCGATGCGGGCCCGCCGCGCCTGCCGCTCCGGCCGCTCAACAAAGACGACAAACGCGAATTGGCGGAGGTGATCCGCACTATGAACACGGCCATCGCGGCCATTGAGGGGGCGACATGAGCGATCTTTTGACCCGCAGCGAATACCAGGCCATCGCAGACGACCTGACCCTGCCGCGCACGGCCTTCATCGACGGGAAGTTTCACCCCGGTGCTGGGCCAACCTTCCCAACGGTGAACCCCGCCACGGGGGAGGTGCTCGCAAAGATCGTCAGCGCCACCGCCGCCGACGTGGATCTGGCCGTGACCAAGGCGCGGGAGGCGTTTGATCAGGGTCGCTGGGCCACCATGCACCCCAGCGACCGCAAAGATGTGCTGATCCGGCTCTGCAAGCTGATGACCCGCAACAGGCGCGAGCTTGCGGTGATGGAGAGCCTCGATAGCGGCAAACCCATCCGCGATTGCGAGCTGATCGACCTGCCCGAGAGCATTCATTGCATCAAATGGCATGCCGAAACGGCGGATAAAATCTATGACCAGGTGGCCCCGGCGCAGGATGACGCAATCGCGATGATCGTACGGGAGCCCATCGGCGTCGTGGCTTGCGTGCTGCCCTGGAACTTTCCGCTTTTGATGATGGCCTGGAAGATTGGCCCCGCGCTGGCTGAGGGAAACTCCGTCATTGTGAAACCGGCGGAGCAGACGTCGCTCACAGCGCTGCGCATGGCGGAACTGGCGATGGAGGCGGGGCTGCCGCGCGGAGTGCTGCAGGTTTTGCCCGGCGACGGGCCCACCGTGGGGGAACCGCTGGGGCGGCACGCGGCCGTCGATATGATCAGTTTTACGGGCTCCACAGAAACCGGGCGCCGGTTCCTGACTTACGCGGCTGAAAGCAACCTCAAGAAGGTCGTGCTGGAATGCGGCGGTAAAAACCCCGCGGTGGTGATGAAAGACGCCGAAAACCTTGATCATGTGGCAGAGCATGTCGTGAATGCGGCGTTCTGGAACATGGGCGAGAACTGCACGGCCAATAGCCGTCTCATCGTGCAACGCGACGTCAAAGATGCGCTGATGGAGCGGATCATCGCGCGCGTGCGCGACTGGAAAACCGGTGACCCGCTGGATCCGGCCAACCATCTGGGCGCGCTGATCGAGAAGCCGCATTTGGACAAGGTTGCCAGCTACTTATCCGGTGAAGCGATTGTCGGAGGTGAAGTAGACGGGCCTTATGTCAAACCCACAATTTATGAGGTGGAGAAGGACGACCCAAAGGCGCGGGAGGAAATCTTTGGCCCCGTGCTCAGCGTCATTGCGGTTGCTTCAGACGATGAAGCGGTGGAGCTCGCCAATGACACGCAGTTCGGCCTGCAAGCCTCTGTCTTTACGGCCAATACCCGCAAGGCAATCCGCACGGCGCGCGCGATCCGCGCCGGGACAGTGACGGTGAACTGCTATGGCGAGGGGTCGGTGGCGACACCGTTTGGGGGCTTTGGGCTCTCAGGCTTTGGCGGGCGCGACAATGGCATCGCCGCCCATGACCAGTTCACCGAAACAAAGACGATCTGGATCGATCTCACCGATCCCGCCGATGGCGATGATGTCGGCTGATATGGGTAGGCCGGGGTTTGACCCCGGCTGTGTTTGAAGAAGGGGTGCCGGGGTGAAACCCCGGCCTACGGAAGGGGGCGCAGCCATGAACATCGAAGCAACCGGCACCACACGCCGCGGGCGTGGCGCACGCAAGGCGGCCCGGGCCACGCGCGACTTCACCATGTTGCCTGCGCTCAAGCGGCGCCTGCCGCTGACGGAGGTCATGGACGCAGAGCAGGTGGAGCGTGTCGATGCGGCCTCCATGAGTATCCTTGAGGATGTGGGTGTTGTGTTCCGCGATCCCATCGCGCTGGAAGACTGGAGACAGGCGGGCGCAGATGTGCGGGGCGAGACCGTCCATCTCGACCGCGGTTTGGTACGGGAGCTCATCGCGACGATCCCGTCAGAGTTCGTGTTTCGCGCGCGAAACAAAGCCAATTCTTTACCTTTTGGAAACCACCACAGCATGTTCGTGCCCATGACCGGGGCACCATATCTGCGCGATCTGGACGATGTGCGCCGGGGCCCGACGCTGGCCGATCTCGGAAATTTTCATAAGCTTTCCCACATGCTTCCAGCGATCCATTCGAGCGCGCACCACATTGTGGAGCCGATGGATCACCCGATCTCTCACCGGCATCTGCGGATCACCTATTCGTCGATGAAATACTCCGACAAGACCTTCATGGGCATGACCACGAGCCCTAAGAACGCCGAGGATGTCATCGACATGTGCCGCATCCTGTTTGGGGCGGAGTTTCTGGAAACCAACCAAGTCGTCACAGGTAATTGCAACGGCAACTCCCCGCTTGTCTGGGATGAGACGATGCTAGGCGCCATGCGCGCGTTCAGCCGGGCGAACCAACCGGTGCTCTGCTCCCCCTTCGTGCTGGGCGGCGCGAATACGCCTGCGTCGGTCGCGCCTACGGTCGCGCAGCTGAATGCGGAGGCGCTCAGCGCGCTGGCCTACACCCAGGTCATTCGCAAAGGTGCTCCGGCGATCTACGGGCATTACCTCAGCACCGTTTCCATGAAGTCCGGTGCGCCCATGGCAGGCACGCCGGAAATCAGTTTGATGAATTACATGATCGGCCAGATGGCGCGTTACTATGACGTGCCGTGGCGGTCATCGAACACGCTGGGCGGGGCCAAGACGTTTGACGCGCAATCCGGCTATGAGAGCGCCACGACGCTCATGGCCGTTCTCCATGCAGGGTGCAATTACATCTGGCATTCTGCGGGGTGGAACGAGGCGGGTATGCACTGTTCCATGGCGAAGTTCGTGGTGGACGCCGAACAATGCGCCATGGGCTACCGTATGGCCGAAGGGGTGCGGTGGGACGATTTCGACGCCGCGCTCGAGGCCGTGCGCGATGTGGGCCCCGGCGGGCATTACCTGGGCCATCCCCATACGCTCGAAAACTTCCAGCGCGCGTTCTTTATGCCCGAGCTCTTCGACAACAACTCCATCGAGCAGTGGCAAGCCGAGGGCGCCATTGAGGTCAACGAGCGTGCGCTGGCCTACACAAAGCAGCTCCTCAACGACTATGAGGAGCCCAAGCTCGACCCCGGCATTGACGAGGCGCTGCGCGACTACATCGCCCGGCGAGAGCGGGAGATCCCTGCCGTCGAAGCGCTCAATCAGGAGTATTGAGATGCGGTTCGCGGGCAAGTCTGTGCTGGTGACCGGCGCTGCGGGCGGGATCGGTCAGGCCATCGTCGCCGCGTTTCGGGCCGAAGGTGCGCGGGTCGCAGGCACCGATATGGCAGCGCCTGATGGTTGCGACCTGGCGCTCGCGGGGGATCTGACCTTTGCGCCCTTCCGCGACGCGCTCCCAGGACGTGTTGCAGCGGAGTTCGGGGGCCTCGACATTCTGTGCAACAACGCGGGCGTCATTACCCGCGGCAAGGTGACGGAAACGACCGACGCCGATTACGCCCGCACCATGGCCGTGAATGTGGAGGCGCCGTTCAAGCTCTGTCGGGCGGCGATCCCGATCATGGCGGCGCGGTCCGGGGGCGCGATTGTGAACACCGCCTCCTGCTGGGGTCTGCATCCGGGGCCGGATCATCCGCTCTACATCATGTCGAAAGCCGCGGTCGCGTCGATGACGCAGTGCTTGGGCCGCGATCACGCGCATCAAGGCATCCGCGTGAATGCGGTTTGCCCGAACGAGGTGAACACGCCCATGATCTGCACCGGGTTTGCCATCCGCGGGCTCGACGCTGATGAGGGGATCAATACCCTCAATGCCTCCGTCCCGTTGGGCCGCATCGCGGAGCCCGCGGACATTGCCGACGTCGTCACCTTCCTCGCCTCGGACGCCGCACGCTACATGTGTGGCGCTTTGGTAGAGGTGAACGGCGGAAAGCCCGTCGGATGAGCTACGCAGGCAAAGTCGCGCTCGTCACGGGGGCCTCGTCGGGCATGGGGGCTGCGACGGCGCGCCTTTTGGCCGAGCAAGGCGCGCGGGTCTTTACCGCGCAACGCTCCCCCGCGGGTTTCGAAGACATCGTCGCCGATTTCGCCGTTCCGAACGCGCCGGAACGGGTGGTCTCGCAGGTGGTAGACGCTGCGGGGCGGCTCGACCTATTGGTGAACAACGCGGGGCTCATGCGCGAGGGTACGGTGGTGGAAACGTCGCTCGATGACTGGCACCTCCAGCTCCAAGTGAACCTGACCGCGCCGTTCCTGCTCATACGCCACGCCATGGCGCATTTAACCCAAACCCAGGGTGCAATCGTCAATGTCGGGTCGGTCGAGGGGTTGGGGAACAACCCACGCCATCCGGCCTACGGCGCCTCAAAGGCGGGGCTCCATGGCCTAACGCGCGCCGTGGCGGTCGATCACGGGCCCGATGGCGTGCGCTGCAACGCGGTGGCGCCGGGTTGGATCGACACGCCGCTGAACGAAGATTTCATCGCCTCCATGCCTGATCCTGCCGCATTCCGGGCGGAGATTGGCGGCATCCATCCCCTGCGCCGCACGGGCACGCCAGAGGATGTTGCGCAGCTTATCTGTTGGCTCGGCTCGGACGCCGCAGCCTGGATCACCGGACAGGTCTGGACGATCGACGGCGGGCGCATGGCTCAACTGAGCCTGCCATGAGGGTCAAGCGTCTGCCCAAAGACCCCGGGCCCGCCGGGTGGGACAAGCTGCTGCCCCGGCGGGACCCGACCGCGCCGCTGTCGGAAGAGATCGACACAGATTGGCTCGTCATCGGGGCAGGGTTCGCAGGGCTTGCGGCAGCTCAACGGCTTTCGCAGCTAAACCCAACGGATCGCGTCACAATTTTGGAGGCGGTGCAGGTCGCCTCCGGCCCTGCTGGGCGCAATTCGGGGTTCATGATCGATCTGCCGCACGACCTGACGAGCAACGATTACGGCGGCGATGCGGACCGGGACCGCGCGCAAATCCGCGCCAACCGGCACGCCATCGCCTATGCCCATGAGATTGCGGAGGCGGCGGGCCTCGGTGTCGAGAGCTTTGATCCCTGCGGAAAGGTCAACGGCGCAGCGACCGAGAAAGGCCAGGCACATAACGCGTCCTATGCCGCCCATCTCGCGTCCCTCGGGGAACCCTGTGAGACACTGAACGCCACGGACATGCGCGCCATGACAGGGTCGGACTACTACCGCGGCGGGCTCTTTACGCCTGGGACGGTGGTGATCCAGCCTGCCGCCTTCATCCAAGGTTGGGCCGCAAGCCTGGTGTCAAATCGTGTGACGCTTTACGAAAGCAGCCCGGTCACAGCGCTTGAGCCGGACGCGGGCGGGTGGCGTGCGCAGACGCCCGCCGGTGCGGTTCGGGCTGCGAAAGTGATCCTCGCCGTCAACGGGCATATCGCGTCCTTTGGGGTGCGCGCCCGCGCGTTGATGCACGTTTTCACCTACGCCTCCATGACGCGGGCGCTGACAGGGACGGAGGTGGCGCGGCTGGGCGGGCAAGCGCGCTGGGGGATCACGCCGGCAGACCCCATGGGCTCCACCGTGCGACGCGTTTCGGGTCCGGGCGGCGCGCGCATCGTGATCCGCAGCCGCTTTACCTATGAGCCGAGCTTAGAAGTGTCAGACGCCGCACTCGCGCGTGTTGTGCGGACCCATGACGCGGGTTTTGCGGCGCGCTTTCCCATGCTGCGAGGCGTGGAAATGGAGCACCGCTGGGGCGGGCGGCTTTGCCTGACGCGCAACGGCGTGGGCTTGGTGGAGGAAGCGCGCCCTGGCCTGTGGACGGCCTGCGTTCAAAACGGGCTGGGCACAGTGCGCGGCATCCTATCGGGCCTTGCCGCAGCGGAGGCCGCGTCGGGGCGGGTGTCAGAGATCACGCGCCAAGTCATGGCCGAACCCGCCCCGGTGCGGTTGCCGCCGGAGCCCATTGCCACGCTCGGCGCGCGGGCTGTCCTGCGGTGGAATGAATGGCGTGCGGGGCGGGAGCTCTAGGCGGCTTTCCTCTCCCTCCCGGGCGGGGTAGCCATAGCGCTGGGGAGGATCTGATATGAGCCATCTAGCACACAAAACTGTCATTATCACAGGCGCAAGCCGGGGGATCGGCGCCGCCGCTGCGCACCACCTGGCCGAAAAGGGCGCGCGTGTCGTGCTCGCAGCGCGCTCAAGCGGGGAGATCACCGCCAACGCCGACGCGATCCGCGCAGCGGGGGGGGAGGCCGTCGCGCGGACCTGTGACGTGTCGGACGCAACCCAGGTTGAGGCGCTGATCGCCCAAACGGTCGAGACCTTTGGCGGGCTCGACGTGCTCGTCAACAATGCGGGCCTCATCGATCCGATTGCCCGAATCGAAGACAGTGATCCCGCCGCGTGGAGCCAGATCGTCGATGTGAACCTCAAGGGCGTCTATTACGGGATGCGGTATGCGATCCCGGCGATGGCGGGGTCGGGCACTGTCATCAACATTTCCTCCGGCGCGGCGACGGGCGCCTTGGAGGGATGGAGCCACTATTGCGCGACCAAGGCGGCGGTGCTGAGCCTGACGAAATGCGGGCATAAGGAGCACGGCGCGCAGGGGATCACCGTTGTGGGGCTTAGCCCTGGAACGGTTGCGACGGATATGCAGGTGCAGATTAAAGCAAGCGGGATCAACCCGGTGAGCCAGCTTGACCCCGGTGTCCACATCCCGCCCGACTGGGTCGCCCTGGCAATTGCGTATCTGAGCGGACCGGACGGCGCGCGCTACGCGGGGGGCGACTTTTCGATGAAAACGCCGGAGGGGCGTGCGGCGCTTGGGCTTCCTGCGCCGGGCTAGGGCTTGCGTCCAGACTGGCCCCTTGTAACAGTCGCAGGATGCACGATCACACCCATGACAATGACCTTAGCGATGTTGAGGCGCGCGTAAAGGCGCTAGAGACGATCCTGGTGGACAAAGGGCTCGTGGACCCTGCGGCCATTGATGTGATCATCGACACATACGCCAACAAGGTCGGCCCGCAGAACGGCGCCAAGGTCGTCGCGCGCGCCTGGACGAATGCGGCCTTTGCCGCGGCCCTGCGCGAGGACGCCACGGCCACCATCGCAGAGATGGGCTTTCACGGGCGCCAAGCCGAACATATGGAGGTGGTGTGGAACGGCGCAGGCGTTCACAACCTTGTCGTGTGCACCTTGTGCTCGTGCTACCCATGGGCCGTGCTCGGCTTGCCGCCGGTATGGTACAAATCGCCGCCCTATCGCTCGCGCGCGGTATCGGAACCGCGGGCGGTCTTGGCAGAGTTCGGCGTGGTGCTGCCCGAGGAGACCCGGGTGCGGGTGTGGGATTCCACGGCCGAGGTGCGCTACCTCGTGATTCCGGAGCGTCCGACCGGAACTGACGGGTGGTCGGAGGACGCGCTGGCCGCGCTGGTGACCCGCGACAGCATGATTGGCACCGGGCTTGCCCTGGCGGCGGCGCCATGAACGGGCCCCATGATCTTGGCGGGCGCGATGGTTTTGGTCCCGTGCGTCCTGAGATGGACGAGCCGGTGTTCCATGCCCCGTGGGAGGGCCGCGCGCTTGGGCTCACGCTGTGCGCCGGTGCGCTCGGTCACTGGACGCTCGACGAAAGCCGCCACGCGCGGGAAAGCTTGCCGCCTGCCTTTTATCTGTCGGCGTCCTATTACAACATTTGGCTCACCGCGTTGGAGACTCTGCTCGAAACCCATGGGGAGGTCAGCGCGGCGGAGCGCGCGCAGGGTGCCGCGCAAATGCCGGGCCACAGGCAAGAGCGCAAGCTTGCCGCGCAGGATGTGTTGGGCGTGTTGGCTCAAGGCGGCCCCGTCAATCGACCACCTGTGGCCGCGGCGCGCTTTCAGGTCGGGGATCAGGTACGGATGCGCCGTGGGCGCCAGCCGGGCCACACCAGATTACCGGCCTATGCCATGGACCGCGTGGGGGAGGTCTGTGGCGTCCGCGGGTGCCATGTGTTTCCCGACACGAATGCGCAAGCGGCGGGCGAGGGGCCGGCATGGCTCTATGCCGTGCGGTTTTCGGGTGAGGAACTTTGGGGTGACGGGGCGGAGCCGGGAAGCGAGGTCATCCTTGACGCGTTTGAGCCCTATATGACCCATGCCTGACTGCGACTTTGACTTCGGCCCTGACCATGAGCGTGTGTTTGAAGAACCCTGGCAGGCGCAGCTTTTTGCCATGACGGTTGCGGCCTCGGACGCCGGGCTTTTTGACTGGCCCACTTGGGCAGATACGTTTGGGGCTGAGCTTGCAGCGCGGGGCGCGGGGGCGGGCGGCAATGCCGGGTATTACGAGGCGTGGCTCGCCGCGTTCAGCCGCCTTTTGAGCGCGCTTGGCCATGCCGATGACCCGGATGTGGCCGCGCTGGCCCGCGCCTGGCAAGAGGCTGCGCGTGCGACGCCCCATGGTGTGGCGATTGAGTTGAGTGCGGCGGCACGGTGGGACGGCACTGTTTCTTCGCTGCGCTCGAAAGGCGCCCGCCCACCGACCCGGTCATAGTTTGGGGTCGCTGAGCTTGTCGTAGATCCCCTTTTTCAGGGCACGTGCCATGAGCGTTGGGGCGAGGCGACCGGCGAGCGCGAGGGCGCGTGCTTTTGCGCCGGGTACGATGGTGGTCTTACCCGCATCGAGCGCGGCCAGGATGAGCGTTGCGGCGTCGGCCGGGCTTTGGCGCGCGGCCACCGTCTTGGCGCTGTTTTCGGGTGCGTAGCGTGCGGCATGATCGGTGGCCATCGGGCCCGGAAAGATGCAGGCGGCGCGCTGTCCCTTGGGGAGCGCTGCGTTCAGGGACCGTGCAAAGCTTGCCAACCCGTCCTTTGACGCGGCGTAGGAGACAGCCCCCGGGTAGCCCGTATAGGTCGACAGTGAGCCGACGAAGGCGTGGGTGCTCGTTGCGCTCAAGGCGCCCTGGGCGAGAAGGGCGCAGGTGATTTGGACCGGGGCCTCGAAATTCAGGGCGATGATGGCGCGGTGGCGGTCTGTTGGGATTTGCTCAAAGGGCCCGGTGCCGGAGATGCCTGCGCAGTGGATGATGAGGTCTATGGGGCCGTGGGCAGCGATGGCATCTGCGCTGTGCGCGCCCGTCAGGTCAAGCGCCAGAGAGATAGCGCCGTTGATCTGTCCCAGGGCTTGGTCGTCATGATCTACGGCGATGACATCGTCGCCCCGGGCGATGACGGCCTCTGTCAAGGCGCGGCCCAACCCGTGAGCGGCGCCTGTGATAACCACTTTCATCTGCGCCCTCCCGCCAGGGCGTGGCGCAGGGTGTAGCCGAGCCCCAAGCGGCGGCTTTTGCCGCGGGCTGCGGCCTTTGCGATGGTGGCCGCGACCGTTGCGGGGTTGGTGAAGAGTTTGCGCGCCGCGATCTGGGGCAGACCGGCCTTGTCGTGCATTGCGGTGGCGGTGGGGCCTGGGTGGATCATGAGGACGGTGACGGCCCCTTCCCACTCCAGCCGCAGCGACCGGTAGGCTCCGTCGAGGGCGGCTTTGGTGGCGGCGTAAACGGCAAAGTCTTTGTGGGCGCCGCGCGCGGCGGTGGAGCCGATGAACACCAGCGTCCCTCGCGATGCTTTGAGCCTTGGGTAGAGCGCTTGGGCCAGCAGCAGAGGCGCCGTGGTGTTGAGCGCGACCATGGCTTTGATGCTCTCGGGCCCGTGTTCTGCAGGTGGCGCCACGCGGCCCGCGCCTGCGTTGAGGATGGCGAGGTCGAGCGTTTCGGGCAGCGCCGCCTGGATCGCGGTCAAATCTTGCGTGAGATCGGCGGCGATGTAGTGGCAGCTTGGGGGGAGTGCGGGCGAAACGTCTGCCTTTTTGCGTCGGCCTGTGGCGAACACCGTCCCGCCAGCGTGCGTGTAGTGGTCAACGAGGGCGCGACCGATGCCGTCTGACCCGCCGGTGATGAGGATATTTGGCACTCAATGGCTCCCAAGGTGATGGAGCGCGGCCCAAAGCATGAGCGCGCCGATGGCCGCGACAAGCAGCGCGGAGAGGTAGGGTGCCGCTGATGCGACCCACCCGAAGCGTGCCGCATGCCTGGTCGCGGCGCCGATGCCCACGGCGGCAACCACGCCAACGGCCACGAGCGTTGCCGCGAGCCCGAGGGAAAAGGCGGTGACAAGCGTGATCCCAAGGCCGAACTGGCCCAGTTGCACGCACAGCAGAAACACAGTGATGGCGGCGGGGCAGGGGATGAGCCCGCCCGACAGGCCAAAGAGTACCGTTTGCCCTGTGCCCGCGCGGCCAGAGGCGAGGCGCGTTTCGATCTGGGCTGCATGCGCGCGCGCATGGGCATCCTCATGGAGGTGATCGTGGCTATGGGTGTGTTTGTGACCATGGGCATGAGCTGATGCGTGGTGGCGTCGGGCGCTGTCGGCACGCCAAGCGTTCCACAGCATCCATACTGCGATGGCTAACACGATAAGGCCCGAGACAAGAATGAAATAGGGTTCAAGCTGCTCTCCGATGAGCTCATTGCCATAGGCGAGTGCGATATAGGCCAGCACCCAGACGATGATCGAATGGCTGAACGCAGCCGAAACCCCCAGCAGCATCGCCTGCCCCACGGTGCCCTTGGTCGCGATGATGTAAGCGGCCATCATGGTTTTGGAATGGCCGGGCTCGAGCCCGTGGAGACCGCCGAGCACCAGCGCCATGGCAAAAAGCAAAAGCGGGTTGGCGGTGCCGCTGGCGAGGTATCCGGTTATGTCCATCGCCTAACGGTGTCCTTGCCTGCATTTCTCGCGCCGAGCAAAGTGCGCGCACGAAATCTTAAGCCTGACGCGCGCCTTTGGCGAGGGACCCATGATCAGGGTGTCGTGATCAGCCGCCGAACACATCATCGGTGTCTTGCCCAAGTTTCGGGGGCGCGCGATCCAGTGACAAGGTGGAGCGTGAGAACACGATGGGCGTCCTGAGCGCACGGATGCCCTCAGGCTCGATCAAGAGCTCCCGCGCGGCGATCTGGGGATCGGCCAGAGCCTCCGCCACGGAGTTGATCGGCGCCGCGGGGACCGCTACGGCGTTGAGCTCTGCAATCAGGGCGTCGCGGCTCCAAGCTGTCAGTGCCTCTGTGATCAGGGCGACGAGGGTGTCGCGATGTTCGAGCCGGTCCTGGTTCGTCGCAAAGCGGGGGTCTGTGGCCCAGCTGTCGCGGCCGATGACGGTGCAGAATTTCTGAAACAGGTTGTTGTTGCCACAGGCGATAAGCAGCTGCCCGTCTGAGACATCAAAGAGCTGATAGGGCACGATCGACGGGTGCGTTGCGCCCATGCGGCGCGGGCCAACGCCGCTGGCGAGGTAGCTTGAGGCCTGATTTGACAGCATCGCCACCATGGAATCGAGCAGCGCCAGGTCGATATGCTGGCCACGGCCCGAAGTCTCCCGCTCCTTTAGGGCCGCTTGGATCCCGATGACGCCGTAGAGCGCTGTGAGCAGATCGGCGATGGCGATGCCCAGCTTTTGTGGGGGCCCATCTGCGTCGCCGGTGATGTCCATGAGCCCAGACATCCCTTGGATGAGCAGGTCATAGCCCGCTTGCTTTGCCCGTGGCCCGGTTTGGCCAAACCCCGTGACGGAGGCGTAGACGAGCCGCGGGTTTGCCGCGCTCAACGCGGTGTAGTCGAGCCCATATTTCGTGAGCCCGCCGACTTTGAAATTCTCTATGAACACGTCTGCGTCTGCGGCCAGCGCTTGAACGCGGGCGAGGTCGCGCGGGTCTTTTAGGTTCGCGGTGACGCTTCGCTTCCCGCGGTTACAGCAAAAGAAGTAGCTCGCGCTGTGATCGCCGTCGCGGTCGATATAGTGCGGCCCCCAGGTGCGCGTTTCATCGCCTTCGGGGCTTTCAACCTTGATCACCTCGGCGCCGAGATCGGCGAGCGTTTGGCCTATCATGGGGCCCGCAAGCACGCGGGCGAGTTCGACGACCTTTAGGCCCTCAAGAGGTGCTGTCATGGTGGGCTCGCGATTCCTTTGGCCGCTAAGGAGCCACAGTTCACGCCGCGCGGGAAGTCTGATGACGTTTCAGGAACTGCGGTATCTTTTCCTTGAACTTGAAAAAGCCCTTGGTGGCGTGGGGCCAGCATTCGGCGTCATAGGGGCGCAATTGGCGCGTCAGACGGATGTCGCGTGCTGTGCATGCCGCTTCGATAGCGTGGAGCTCGGTGGCCACGGGGCCGACTGGTGCGTAGGGGGTGACGATTTGTTCGATCCCGCTTCGTTCCGCCCAGGCAGCGACGTCGCTGGCGAAGAGACGCGGGGCATCCGCCATCCCGTACCGTGCGGCGGCGTCGTCTGTCAGTGATCCACGAAAGGCGGATTGTCGGGGGGACGGGTCCAAGGGACCTGGTCGCTCAAACGGGCGCAAGACTGCTGTGGCGGCGTAGTCTCGTTGCATCAAAGCCGTCGGGCTCAAATCCTCCTTATGAAGGAGGAATGCCGTGTTGCGTGTGCTATCAATCGGAGTCGAGTGCGGGACGGCCCCGGGTGGCGCGAACGGTGCGTCGGTGAGCGTTGGCGCCTCCCCTGCGAGGCCCTGTGGGCGAAAGCGGCCCTCGGTGTAGCGCGCGATATTGTCTGGGCGCGCGAGGTAGGTTTTGCCCCGCGTCTGCAACCCGGCGACCCAGCGCCAGCCCAAAGTGTTTGAGGCCGGATCGCCATCGAGGAGATGTCGCAGGAAAAAGTCGGCGCCAAGCTCCCACGGGAGGCGCAGGGTGAACACCCAGATCGACGCAAACCACATCCGCGCGTGATTGTGCAGATATCCTGTATCCGTCAGCTGATTGGCCCAATAATCGGCGCAATCAATACCAGTTTCGCCAGAAATCGCGGCCTCGTAGTCGCGCCTAAGCTTTCGGTCACGGTCCACCTGATCGAGCGCGTCCTGGAGCCCGCCCAGGTAGCGGTCCCAGACCTCTGGCCGCAGTTCTAGCCACCCTTTCCAATAGGTTCGCCAATAGACCTCTTGGATGAACTTTTCGGCCGTGGACGGCGCAAATCGCGCCAGCGTTGCCTCCAGCACCTCGGGCTCTGTCAGCGCGCGGTGGCGGATATACGGCGATAGGGCGGAGACGTGAGGGTGACTTGGCACATCATAGTTACGCTTAGCGGCATAATCGCGGCCTGCCTTGGGCAAGAAGGCAGATAGACGTTCCAGGGCGGCGGTACGGGTGGGGGTGAAGTCCTTCATCCTCGGCCATCTAGGCGGGCCGGGCCGGGAGGCAAAACCTATGGGTTAGGAAACTCCTGCGAGATGGGCCAGGCAGTGACGCTGAAAGCATTCGCCGAGCACCATGTCCCAGCCGGTGTAGTAGCCACCGCGGATCTGTGGGGCCGGTGCGCCGAGTGCTGCCCAGCCGTCGTGGATCAGCGTGACGCGCGTGCCGTTGTCTTGCGCCTCGAACCGGACATCAATGAAGGTGGCCTCGCTTTCGCTGCGGCCAACATACCAGTTGAGCGCGAGCCGCGCCCCAGGCTCCCACGCGGTGATGGTGGCCCAGTCGTGGATGCTGCCATCGCGCTTTGTTTCGCGAATCTTGCCGCCGACGCGCGGCTCCACGACGACCTCTTTCGGTGTGTCCTGGGTTTCGGCGGAAATCGAATGGGTCGCGACCGGCCACCAACTGGGCAGGTCCGAGGCAAAGAGCTCGAACGCATGCTGGGGGTCGAGCGGAACGGTGAGCGTTTTGACGATGGGATCAAGGGACATGGCAGCCTCCCGGGCTTTAAGATGGGCATGGTCGGAAAACGCGCGCAGCGCATCGTCCCACAATGTGTTGACGTAGTCGCGTAGTGCCGCGGCGCCGGTCTGTGACAGCCGGTAAACGCGCCGCTTGCCCTGCTGCTCGCAGTCAAGGAGCCCCGCATCGGTCAAGACTTTGAGATGTTGCGACACCGCAGGCCGTGAGATCGGCATTGTTTTGGCAAGTGCGACGACCGGCGCAGGTCCCTGACGCAGCTGATCCACGATGGCGCGCCGGTTGGGGTCGGCTAGGGCTGACAGGATCGCATCGCAGGACATACCTGAATTGGTAAGCTGCACTTGAATACCTGTCAAGAAAACGTAAGTCTGTGCTTACGCATTGGGTCTAGTGCACCGCGCAATCCGCGTCCTGGTGCCCTTGTGGACCTATCGGCACGCAACTAAGACTCCGTTAGGGCTCTGCCCTTATGGCTCTTTTCAACCAACAGCAGGCAGCGAATATGAATGACCCCGTGAACACCTATATGAACCTCGTGCCCATGGTGGTCGAACAGACCAGCCGCGGTGAGCGGGCCTATGACATCTTTTCCAGGCTGCTCAAGGAACGGATCGTGTTCATCAACGGTCCGATCCATTCGGGGATGAGCCATCTTGTGGTGGCGCAGCTTCTTCACCTGGAAGCGGAGAACCCGAAGAAAGAGATTTCGATGTACATCAACTCCCCTGGGGGGGAGGTGACGGCAGGTATGAGCATCTATGATACGATGCAGTATATCCGGCCCAAGGTGTCGACGCTGGTGTGCGGGCTTGCGGCCTCTATGGGCTCTATGATCGCCATCGGCGGCGAAAAGGGGATGCGCTTTGCCCTGCCGAATGCAGAAATCATGATCCACCAGCCGTCCGGCGGGATGCAGGGCACGGCCGAAGACATCCTGATTTCAGCGCGCAACATCGAGCGCACCCGGGAGCGGTTCTATAAGCTTTACATGAAGCATTCGGGCCAGGACTACGACACCGTGCGCGAGGCGCTGGATCGCGACAAATGGATGACCCCAGAGGAAGCAAAAGACTGGGGCCATCTTGACGAGATCGTCGAAAAGGCAGCCGGCGCAGGCGACGATTAAGACCATACTTTGCCATTGTGGCCTCGGAGCAATCGACTTAGGCTTTGCTTCGAGGCTGCAGACTAAATCAGGCAGGCGAGGGCCGCGGGGGCCCTGAAAGGTAGACGAGCGATGGCAAGCAATTCGGGCGACAGCAAAAACACTCTTTACTGCAGCTTTTGCGGTAAGTCGCAGCACGAGGTGAGAAAGCTCATCGCGGGGCCGACGGTGTTCATCTGTGATGAATGTGTCGAGCTGTGCATGGACATCATCCGTGAGGAGACGAAGTCGAGCGGGCTGAAAAGCTCCGACGGGGTGCCGACGCCGAAAGAGATCTGCGAGGTGCTCGACGATTATGTGATCGGTCAGCTGCACGCAAAGCGCGTGCTGTCCGTGGCCGTGCACAATCACTACAAACGCCTGAACCATGCCCAGAAGGGCACGGATATCGAGCTGGCGAAATCCAACATCATGCTCGTGGGACCCACGGGCTGCGGTAAGACGCTTTTGGCGCAAACGCTGGCCCGCATTCTGGACGTGCCCTTTACCATGGCCGACGCGACGACCCTGACCGAGGCGGGTTATGTCGGGGAAGATGTCGAAAACATCATCCTCAAGCTGCTCCAGGCGTCCGAATACAACGTCGAACGCGCGCAGCGCGGGATCGTCTATATCGACGAGGTCGATAAGATCACGCGCAAGTCCGACAATCCCTCCATCACCCGCGATGTGAGCGGGGAGGGCGTGCAGCAAGCACTGCTCAAGATCATGGAAGGCACGGTCGCGTCCGTGCCGCCGCAGGGTGGTCGCAAGCATCCACAGCAGGAATTTCTGCAAGTGGACACGACCAACATCCTCTTTATCGTGGGCGGCGCCTTTGCCGGGCTCGATAAGATCATCGCGCAGCGCGGTAAGGGTACGTCCATCGGGTTCGGTGCCGCCGTCAAAGACAATGACGACCGCGGCACCGGCGAGCTGTTCCAAGAGCTGGAGCCAGAAGACCTGCTGAAATTCGGCCTTATCCCGGAATTTGTGGGCCGCTTGCCAGTCATCGCCACGCTCGAAGACCTGGACGAGGACGCGCTCGTCACGATCCTCACGCAGCCCAAAAACGCGCTGGTGAAACAGTATCAGCGTCTCTTTGAACTGGAAGAGACGGAGCTGACATTCACCGACGACGCCCTGACCGCCATCGCGAAGAAGGCGATCGAACGTAAGACCGGCGCGCGGGGGCTGCGGTCTATCCTTGAGGGTATCCTGCTCGACACGATGTTTGACCTTCCGGGGCTCGACAGCGTGTCAGAGGTGGTCGTGAACGAGGAAGCGGTCAGCGCAGAGGCTGCGCCTTTGATGATCTACGCGGATGCTAAGGAGCCGGCGACCGCTGGATAGGCGGCCGCCACGCGATGAACGCCCGCGCCGTCGCAAACCTATTGCGCGGCCCACGGACCTGTAAGAGGCAGTGATGCGCGAAAACTGGGTGGAAGTCCTGACAGGTGCCGCGGTGCTTGCCGTGGCGATCGGGTTTGTGTTCTTCGCGACCGCAGGAAGCGGGCCCGCACGCGGAGACGGAGCCTATGAGTTGTCGGCCTCCTTCACCTCGGCGGAGGGGATTGCCGTGGGCACAGATGTGCGCCTCGCGGGTGTCAAAGTGGGCAGCGTGACGGCGATGGCGCTCAACCACGCCAGCTTTCGGGCCGACGTATCCTTTACCGTGGCCGGTGACATCGAACTGCCGGACGATAGCTCCGCCCTGATTTCGTCGGAGGGGTTGTTGGGCGGAAACTTTGTGGAACTTCAGCCCGGCGGGTCGCCCTTCAATCTCGAACCCGGGGACGAGGTGGTTGATACGCAAAGCTCGGTTAGCCTTGTCACCTTGCTCTTGCGGTTTGTCGGGGGCGGCAGCTGATGCGGATCGCATGGGGCGTGGTCCTCGCGGTGGTTGCAACCGCGGGCGCTGCACAACAGGCGCCGACGGCGACCGTGGCACCTGGCGGAACACTCCGCGTGCTGGATCGGATGACGGGTCAGCTCCAAGATGTCGAACTGGCAAACGGGGAAACTGTGGAGCTCGGCAAGATCACGGTCGGTTTGCAAGAATGTCGCTTTCCAACGGGCAACCCGTCCGGCGACGCGTTTGCCTATGTGGACGTGAACGACCCACTGGTGGGGGAAACGGTGTTTTCCGGGTGGATGATCGCGTCAGCCCCCGCCTTAAATGCGCTCGATCACGGGCGCTACGACGTCTGGGTGATCCGCTGCAAAACATCCTGAACGGATGCGGGGCCCGGAAGCTCTGCGAATGATGCCTCGACCACCAGTGCAGCGGCCAGACGGTCGCGGTATAGCGCGCGGCTGATCTCGACCGCGCCCATTGTGATCAAATGGTCGGTGGTGAACTGCGTGTCAAAAAGCTTGAACCCGCCGCGAATGAGCCTGTCCACTAGGTAAACGAGCGCGATTTTTGATCCGTTCGCTTCGGCGGAAAACATGCTTTCGCCAAAGAAGGCGCCACCAATCGCCACGCCAAAAATGCCGCCCGCAAGGCCGCGGTCGGTCCAGACCTCAAGCGAATGCGCGTGGCCGCTGTCGTGCAGTGCGAGGTAGAGCGCGTAGAGCTCGTCATTGATCCATGTTTCGTCGCGTGCAGCGCAGCCATCGACCACGCTGGCAAAGGCGGTGTTGATGCGGATGTCGTAGCCACCGCGGCGCAACCGACGCCGCAGGCTGCGCGACACATGCAAACCGTCCAACGGCAGGATGCCACGACGCCGCGGATCGACCCAGAACAGACTTTCGGAGTGTCGGGTTTCCGACATCGGAAAAATTCCGACCTCATAGGCCTTTAGCAGGGTCTCAGGCGTGAGTAGGACGTGATCGCGCATGGTGGGGCTTTGTGAACTAAGAGCAGTCTACCCCAAAACAGGCCCAAACGCGACTCAGCCGTTGGGTAAGCTCTCCAACCATTTCTCAAGCCAGTGGATCGTGTAGTCCCCGCTATGAATGTCGCGTTCGGCCAAAAGCGCGTGAAAGAGCGGCACAGTGGTTTCCACGCCGTCCACGATGAGCTCCCCCAGGGCGCGGTTGAGCCGGGCGAGGGCCTCCGGCCGGTCGCGCCCATGGACGATCAGCTTTGCGATAAGCGAATCGTAATGCGGTGGGATTTTGTAGCCGTCATAGAGCGCGCTATCCATCCGAACACCCAGCCCGCCTGGGACGTGATACTGGCTGATCGTGCCGGGGCGCGGCGCAAAGCCTGGAAAGGTCTCCGCATTGATGCGCACTTCGATGGCATGGCCGTTGATCGTGAGGTCATCTTGCGAGAACGAGAGCGGCAAACCGCTCGCCACACGTATTTGTTCGCGTACGAGATCGACGCCAAAGATCGCTTCCGTCACTGGGTGTTCGACCTGAAGCCGCGTGTTCATCTCGATGAAGTAGAACTCGCCCTTTTCGTACAGGAATTCGATCGTGCCCGCGCCGATATAGTTGATCTTTGCCACGGCGTCGGCGCAGGTTTTGCCGATGCGCGCGCGTTCTTCGGCGGTTATGCAAGGGCCTGGGGCCTCCTCAAACACCTTTTGGTGCCTGCGTTGCAGGGAACAATCCCGCTCCCCCAGGTGGACTGCGCCACCTTTACCATCGCCAAAGACCTGGATTTCGATGTGGCGCGGCGTGGTGAGGTATTTTTCGATGTAGACTTCGTCGTTGCCAAACGCGGCCTTTGCCTCGCTCCGGGCGGTGCGGAAAGCGGTTTCGAGCTCTTCTGCGCTTTGGGCTACCTTCATGCCGCGCCCGCCGCCGCCAGCGGTGGCTTTGACGATGACGGGGTATCCGGCGTCCTCGCCTACCTTTAGCGCCGCTGCAACGTCCGGGACGCCACCGTCAGAGCCCGGGACGCACGGCACGCCAAGGGCCCTCATGGTGTCTTTTGCGGTGATCTTATCGCCCATGACGCGGATATGTTCCGCCGTGGGGCCGATAAAGGTGATCCCGTGGTCTTCTAGCGCCTGGGCGAACCCCTCGTTTTCGCTGAGGAACCCGTAGCCCGGATGGATCGCATCCGCGCCGGTGATTTCGGCGGCGGATATGATGGCCGGGATGTTGAGATAAGACTTAGGCGATGGGGCAGGGCCGATGCAGATCGCCTCATCAGCCATACGGACATGCATCGCGTCGGCATCTGCCGTCGAATGCACCGCGACAGAGGCGATGCCCATTTCCCGGCAGGCCCGGATCACGCGCAGCGCGATTTCCCCCCGGTTGGCAATCAGAACTTTATTGAACATCACTCGATGATCATCAGGGGCGCGCCGAACTCGACTGGCGTGCCGTCGTCAATGAGGATCCGTGTCACCGTGCCGGAGCGCGGGGCAGGGATTTGGTTCATGGTCTTCATCGCTTCGATGATGAGGATCGTTTCACCCTCGGATACCTGCTGCCCCTGTTTCACAAAGGATGCGGAGCCGGGCTCTGGCTGGAGATACGCGGTCCCGACCATGGGCGAAGTCACGGCGCCGGGGTGCGATGCAGGATCGTCGCCGCCCGCTGCGGCGGCCGGAGCAGCGGCGGCGGCGGCGTCGTTGCTGCTGGGATGCGCCGGCGGGATATAGGGCGGCGGCGGCAGGTAGGTCGGCATCGGCGGGGGCACTGGCGGTAAGCTTGAGTGCCCGCGGCTAACGCGGACGTTGAGGCTGTCATCCTCCCCATACTCGCGTTTCACTTCCAGTTCTGTGAGATCGTTGGCCTTTAGCAGTTCGGCCAGCGCGCGGATGAATTCCACGTCACCGTCATGGGATTTTTCGGTCATTGCCCCTCGCGGTTTGTTCTTAGCTCTTGGCTCTAGGTGGCTATGATGGCCCTATAGAACAAGCGTTTCCCTAGGGGAAGGCCTCAGGACCCTGGATTGGAGACATCGTTATGCGCGCAGCCCTGCTTTCCGTCGCTTTATTGGCGGCACCGCCAGCACTGGCAGACCCCGCCGCGTGTGCGAAGCTTGAGATGGTAGGTGGCGACGTGACCTTTGGTGTGGGGGACGTCGGCCAGCCGTTTGCCATCGCGTCTGTGGGCAAGACGATGACCGCCGTCGCTGTGCTGCGGCTTTATGACGAAGGGCGGATCGATGATCTGGATCAGCCGCTTGCGGCATATCTGGACCCCCGGATGATGCAACGGTTTGAAGACGGCGGCGCGGTGACGATTTGGCACGCGCTGACGATGACGTCGGGCCTGCCGGACTACTACACCGATGCGTTTCTCGACGCGGTGCTGGCGAACCTGGATGATCCGCTTGGGGCACAGGACGCCGTTGAGTTTGCCTATGGGGAGCCGTCGGTGTTTGGCCCGGGAGAAGACTACGACTATTCCAACACGAATTACGTCCTGCTTGGTATGTTGATCGAGGACGTAAGCGGCCTGAGCTACGCAGCGGCGATGGATCGCTACGTCTTCGGACCCGCGGGCATGCGGGATGCGTTCGTGTTTGGCAGCAAGCCATTGCCTGCCGCGTTCCCTAAGGGTCACGAAGGTGGCGAACACCACCGCGATTACTACGAGTCCAATGGGCTGGGGGACGGCGGCGTCATCGCTTCCGCCGCGGATGTCGCGGCGTTTTATGACGCGCTTTTAGTGGACCAAAGCTTGCTCGATCCGCAGACGTTTGAGGACGTCATGTCCGCTGACGAAGTAACAGCCTATGGCTACGGCCCAGGTATTGAGTTCGAGGACGGCGTCTTTGGCCATTCTGGCGGCGATTTGGGCTTCGCGAGCGATGCGCGCTACAGCGTAGATGAGGGCTGGATCCGCATCGTTGTCGCCGCGGACGCAGAGGCCGACACACGTTGGGAAGGCGCGTGCGACGGGTAACGCACGCGCCCTTTACTTTACTGTTTGTTCTGCCGGTTCTCGATCAGATCATCCACCACGGCAGGCTCTGCGAGTGTGGAGGTGTCGCCCAAAGCGCCGAAATCATCCTCCGCGATCTTGCGCAGAATGCGGCGCATGATCTTGCCTGAGCGGGTCTTGGGAAGCCCAGGCGCCCACTGGATCAGATCAGGTTTCGCGATCGGGCCGATTTCCTTGCGCACCCAAGTCTGAAGCTCAGCGCGCAGCGCATCTGACGGCTCCTCCCCCGACATGAGCGTCACGTAGCAGTAGATGCCCTGACCCTTGATGTCATGCGGGTAGCCCACAACGGCGGCTTCGCTGACCTTGGGATGGGCCACGAGGGCGCTTTCGACCTCTGCCGTGCCCATGCGATGGCCGGAGACGTTGATCACGTCATCGACCCGGCCCGTGATCCACCAATCGCCATCCGCATCGCGTTTGCAGCCGTCACCTGCGAAGTAGTAGCCCTTGTAGTCACTGAAATACGTCTTCACGAAACGGTCGTGGTCGCCAAAGACGGTCCGCATCTGCCCGGGCCAGCTGTCCTTGATGCACAGAACGCCTTCGCAGGGGTAGTCAGTAATCTCTTCCCCACTGGTCGGTTCCAGCACCACGGGTTCGACGCCAAAGAATGGCTTCATCGCGGAGCCTGGCTTTGCCGCATGGGCGCCGGGCAGGGGCGTCATCATGTGTCCGCCGGTTTCGGTCTGCCACCAGGTGTCAACGATAGGGCAGCGCCCTTTGCCGACGACGTCATTGTACCAAGTCCAGGCCTCTGGGTTGATGGGCTCCCCCACCGTGCCGAGGAGTTTGAGGTCGGACAGGTCATACTTTTCGACGAATTCGTTGCCTTGCCCCATGAGCGCTCGGATCGCAGTGGGCGCGGTGTAGAATTGGTTCACCTTGTGCTTCTCGCACACGGCCCAGAACCTGCCGGCATCGGGGTAAGTCGGCACGCCCTCGAACATCAGCGTCGTCGCGCCGTTGGCGAGTGGCCCGTAGACGATATAGCTGTGCCCCGTGACCCATCCCACATCTGCGGTGCACCAAAAGATGTCCCCGTCATGGTAGTCGAACGTGTACTCGTGGGTCATCGCCGCGTAGACGATATATCCCCCCGTGGTGTGCAGAACGCCCTTGGGCTTGCCGGTGGAGCCTGAGGTGTAGAGGATAAAGAGCGGGTCTTCGGCCGCCATCTCCTCCGGCGGGCACGCGTCGGATACTTTGGCGGCTTCCTCATGGTACCAAAAGTCGAGCTCGGGGCGCACGGCGATCTCACCGCCGGTGTGTTTGACCACGAGGCACTTCACGTCGGAAATGTCGTGGAGCAAGGCCTGGTTCACGTTGTCCTTGAGCTTGGTCACGCGCCCACCGCGCGGGGCCTCGTCGGCCGTTATCACGAGCTTGGCTTCGCAGTCGTTAACGCGGGATCCTAGCGCGTCTGGCGAAAAGCCTGCGAACACAATGGAATGAACGGCGCCGATCCGCGCGCAGGCGAGCATCGCATACGCCGCCTCCGGGATCATAGGCAGATAGAGCACGACCCTGTCGCCCTTTTCCACACCGAGCGCTTTGAGCACATTCGCCATTCGACCAACATTTTTGGCCAGCTCAGCGTAGGTGATATGCTGCGCCGGAGCTTTTGGATCGTCCGGTTCCCAGATAATTGCCGTCTGATGACCGCGGGTCGCCAGGTGCCGGTCGACGCAGTTTGCAGCCACGTTGAGCGTGCCGTCTTCGAACCATTTGATCGACACGTCCGGGTGGGTGTAGCTGACGTTCTTGACGGTGGAGTAGGGTTTGATCCAGTCGATGCGCTTGCCGTGTTCGCCCCAGAACCCTTCTGGATCAGCGACGGACGCCGCATACATCGCGTCGTATTTTGCGGCATCAGCGTGGGCGTTCTGAGCAAAGGCAGCGCTCGGCGGAAAGGTTTTCTGATCGTCAGGCATGGCGCGCAGGGTCCTTTAGTGTCTTCGCGGCCCCGGGTGTGGCCCAGAGCGCGCGTCAGTGCAATGATGTCCCGGCGCGTGCCGGGCCACCCTGTGGCTTAGATCGCCAGATATTCGGCCCGCAGTTTTTCGTCGTCGAGCACTTCTTGCGCGGAGCCGTCATAGACGACCGTCCCGGTGTCGAGGATCACAGCCCGGTCTGCGAGCTTGAGCGCCGCCACGGCGTTTTGTTCCACGATGACCGTGGTGATGCCCTGGTCGCGGATGTGGCTCAGCGTCTTGGCGATTTCCTGGACGATGACGGGCGCGAGCCCCTCATAGGGTTCGTCGAGAAGGAGCACTTTGATATCACGACACAGCGCGCGGGCGATGGACAGCATCTGCTGTTCGCCCCCTGAGAGCGTCACACCCTCCTGTTTGCGCCGCTCGCCAAGACGGGGGAAGAGATCGTAAACACGGTCTAGGCTCCACCCTTTGGGCGGGGCGATCTGTGCAAGCTGTAAGTTTTCCTCCACAGTCAAACCTGGGATAATACGGCGGTCTTCGGGCACCAGCGCAAGCCCCGCCTGCGCGGCTTCGTGGCTTGCCATATCGTGGAGCGGCTGGTGGTCGAGCCAGATTTCCCCATGGGTCACGAGCGGCGAGCCGGTGCGCGCGATGGCGCGCAGGGTCGACGTCTTACCCGCCCCGTTGCGCCCCAGCAGCGCGAGGATTTCGCCCTCGTGGATGTTAAAGCTGATGCCCTGAACGATGTAGCTTTCACCATAATAGGCGTGCATGTCGTAGACGCTAAAGAACGCAGGCGCAGTGGCGGCGTGGTTTGCGTTTGGATTGAACGGTTGGTTCATCTCTTTCTTTCCTTTCCGACCGAGGCGCCGATTTCTTTCAAAGAAATCGGTCCGAAATCTTCATAAGATTTCGGCACCCTTGGCCCTTAGACCTGCGCTTCCCCGAGATACGCTTCGCGCACTTTGGGGTGGCCTTTGATATTGTCGGGCGTTTCTTCCACGAGCGGCGTGCCTTGGGCCAGGACGGTGATCCGTTCTGCGAGGCTAAAGACCACGTGCATGTCGTGTTCGATGATACACATCGTGATGTCGCGACGGTCCCTGATCTTTTTGAGCAGGTCGATGGTGTTGTTTGTATCCGCGCGCGCCATGCCCGCCGTCGGCTCGTCCAAGAGCAGCAGCCGCGGCTTCTGGCTCAAGCACATCGCCATTTCCAGCCGCCGTTTGTCGCCGCGCGACAGCGAGGCCGCGGTCATGGATGTTTTGTCGAGCATGTTGACGTCTTCCAAGAACGTCTCCGCCTGTTCGCGGATGTCGCTTTGGTCGCGCACCGGCGAGAACGCGTTGAGCGCATAGGCTCCGTCGCGTTTGGCAAAGCAGGCGATCATGACGTTTTCGAGTACGCTTAACTCGCCGAAGATCTCTGGTGTTTGGAAGACGCGGCTGATGCCCATCTGGTTGATCTCGTGCGGGGACCGACCCAGAACGGAGTGCCCGTCGAACATGACCGAGCCCGTGTCGGGGATGAGTTTTCCCACGAGGCAGTTGAGCAGGGTCGACTTACCGGCGCCATTGGGGCCGATGATCGCGTGCACTGTGGCTTCTTTCACGCTCAGGTTCACATCGCCGAGCGCCTGCAGACCGCCGAAGCGTTTGCCGACATTTTTGACTTCAAGAATTCCCATCTCTGAGCTCCTTATTCTGCCGGAGTTTTGACTTCGGCCTCGGCGCCGGCGCGCTTGCCGCGGCGGCCCTTGGCCCAGGTCGAGATCCGCTTGCCACCTTCGACGAGCCCGCCGGGCAGGAAGATAATGACAGCCATGAACATCAGGCCGAGCGTCAGGTGCCAGCCTTTACCGATGAAGGGGTACACGATGGACACGAAGAACCCGTCGAGCCAATCGGGCATGAAAGCGAACCAGCCTTCGAGCGTGGCTTTGTTGATCTTTGAGAAGATGTTCTCGAAATACTTGATGAGGCCCGCGCCCAGGACTGGGCCAATGAGCGTGCCAGCACCGCCGAGGATGGTCATCAGCACCACCTCGCCCGAGGCTGTCCACTGCATCCGCTCCGCACCGGCGAGAGGGTCCATGGCGACCATGAGCCCGCCGGCGAGCCCGGCATACATCCCCGAGATCACAAAACAGGCCAGCATATAGGGCCGTGTGTTCAAGCCTGTATAGTTGAGGCGCTGCTGGTTCGACTTGATGGCCTTGAGCATCAGACCGAACGGGGAGCGGAAGATGCGGATGGCGATGTAGAACGACACCAGCATGACGGCGCCGCAGATGTAGTAGCCCCAGTTAAAGGTGAACAGCCAGCCCGCGACGGCGAGCTCGTAAGACGACCGCGTGTCGATGCCAAAGAGCGCAGGCACAGGGATCAGGCCTGCCTCTTCTGAGGCACCGTCAAAGATACGCGGATCGCTCAGCGCGAGTTGAAGCCCGGTCTCCCCGCCTGTGATCGGTGTCAGCACCGATGCCGCCAGCGCAAAGGCCATCTGCGCAAAAGCCAGCGTGAGGATCGAAAAGTAGATGCCAGACCGCCGGAGCGAGATAAACCCGATCAGCAGCGCCATCAGCCCCGCGACCGCCGTGGAGATCATGATGGCTGGGATCACGTTGATGCTCAAAAGCTTGAGCATCCAGACGCCTGCGTAGCTCCCCACACCCAGGAAGGCCGCGTGACCAAAGCTGAGGTAGCCGGTGAGCCCAAAGAGGATGTTAAAGCCGATAGCGAACACCCCAAAGATCACGAAGCGCTGCATCAGGTCCGGATAGCCCGCGTTGAACTGCGCCATGGCAGAGCTTTCCGGGAAGGGGTTCAGCAGGAAGGGGGCAAAGACCACCAGCGCTGCCACGACGAGGAGAAGGCTCGTATCTTTTTTGTCGAGTCCAAGCATGGATTAATCCTCCATCACGCCCTTGCGGCCCATGAGGCCCCGAGGACGGGTAAGTAGAATGACGATTGCGGCGAGGTAGATGACCACCTGATTGATGCCGGGCAGGAATTCGATGACCTCGCGCATGGACGCAAAGCTTTCCAGGATCCCAAGCACAAAGCCAGCGAGGACCGCCCCGGGCAGGGAGCCCATGCCGCCCACCACGACCACCACGAAGGAGATCACCAGGAAATCCATGCCCATATGGTAGTTGGGCGAATTGATCGGCGTGTACATCACACCCGCAAGCCCCGCGACGGCGGCCGCGATGCCGAACATGATCGTAAAACGTCGGTCAATGTTGATGCCGAGGAGGCCTACGGTTTCCCGGTCTGCCATCCCGGCGCGGACAACCATGCCGAACGTGGTGAATTGCAAAAAGGCGAACACGGCAGCGATCAAGATCATCGCAAAGAAGAAGTACACGATCCGCCAGTAGGGGTAGATGATCGAATTCGCGTCAAACCCAATGGCTGCGCCAAAGTCGAAGGAACCGACAAAGGCCTCGGGCGCGGGCGCGGGGATCTGGTTGGCGCCGAAGTAGTACTTGATGATTTCTTGCAGAACGATCGCGAGGCCAAAGGTGACGAGGATTTGGTCAGCATGCGGACGTTTGTAGAAATGCTTGATCAGACCGCGTTCCATCGCAACGCCGATGAGGATCATGATCGGGATCGCAAAGAGGATGGACAGCGGCACAGACCAATCGATGATTGCAGCGCCCGTCGCCTCCCCAAACCAGTCGTAGATATAGGGCACATCCACTTTCAACGGATTGCCCAGAAAGTCTGTGCGCGTTTCGTCCACGACTTCGTGAGACAGCGACAAAAGGCGGCTCAAGGTCACCGTGCAAAAGGCGCCGAGCATGAACAGCGCGCCGTGGGCAAAGTTCACCACGCCCAAAGTGCCAAAGATCAGTGTCAGACCGAGCGCGATCAACGCATAGGCGCTGCCCTTATCGAGCCCGTTGAGAATTTGTAGGATTATCTGGTCCATAGCGGCCCTCCGGGGGCAGAGATATGCGGAAAGAGGCCGAAGGCCGGCCCGAAAGGGTGTAGGGTGCGCACTGCGCACCCTACGATGTCAAAGGCTTATGCGCCTGGGTTGCACTGACCCAGTTCGCCGCCAAAGATGCCGGGCTCGTAAGTCACCTGCTCGACCGGGGTCACTTCCACGATCTCGAGAAGGTCGAACTCGTTGTCGGGGTTCTCTTTCCCCTTCACGACGAGCACGTCCTTGAAGCACTGGTGGTCGGCGCCGCGATAGAGCGTCGGACCGTTGCCCATTCCGTCGAACTCGAAATCTTCGAGCGCTTCGCCAACCGCACATGGGTTGAAGGAGCCCGCACGCTGCACGGCGTCTGCATAGAGCAGCGTCTGCACGTAGCAGGTGTGCGCCGCCTGGGACGGCGGGAAGCCGTACTTGGTGCCGAAGGAGCGTGTGAACGCCATGGAACCCGCATCTGGCAGCGACCAGTGCCAGTTGGTGGAGCCAAAGATGCCCGCAACGTTGCGGCCTGCACCCTTTGCCATCAGGCGGGAGTACAATGGAACAACGATCTGGAAGTCTTTGTTGTTGGCAACCGCGTCACGCAGGCCGAACTGAACGGCGTTGGTGAGCGAGTTCACCATGTTCCCGCCGTAGTGGTTCAGAACCAGAACGTCGGCGCCGGAGTTCAGAACTGGCGCGATGTAGGAGGAGAAGTCAGTCTGTGCGAGCGGTGTTTTCACAGCTGCAACAGTTTCCCAACCCATGGCCTCGGTCGAGGTGCGCACAGCTTCCTCGGTCGTGTAGCCCCAGTTGTAGTCCGCCGTCAGGTGATATGCCTTACGGTCCGTGCCATAGTTGTTGGCCAGGATCGGCGCGAGGGCTGCACCGGACATGTAGGAGTTAAAGAAGTGGCGGAAGCCGTTGGCCCGCTTGTCTTTACCCGTCGTGTCGTTGGAGTGCGTCAGACCCGCCATAAAGATGATGCCAGCCTCTTGGCAGAGCGCTTGCACGGCCACAGCCACACCGGAGGACGAGCCGCCCGTGATCATGATGGCGCCATCTTTTTCGATCATGGAGCGTGCGGATGCGCGCGCCGCGTCGGGCTTTGTTTGTGTGTCGCCGGTCACGAACTCGACCTTGCGGCCAAGGATCCCGGTGCCGTCCAGAGCCTTCGAAGAGAAGGTCTGCATCATGCCGCCATCGCCGCCACCGTTGAGGTGCTCGACGGCTAGCTGATAGGCGCGCAGTTCGTCTGCACCTTCGTCAGCGTAGGGGCCGGTTTGTGGTACGTTAAAGCCGAGTGTGACCGAGCTATCGCCCGGCGCATTCGTAAAGCCGCTGTGGCTGCCAGCCGCCAGATAGGTCGGCAGAGCCAGGCCTGCGCCCGCCGCTGCACCGGTTTTCAGTGCGCCACGACGTGTGAGGTTGAGTTTGGACATTTATATCCTCCCAGTTGCATTGGGGCTCTCACAGTCCTCCCTGACAGAGCCCAGATACACTTCTTGAGTGCGCTTGGAGTATCGGGGGTGGCGCAAATAATTCAACAAGTGGCTTGAAACGCTGAATTTTTTTGTAAATAAATCGACACGCGCTGCAGCAAAATTGAAAACGAATTTTCAACGCAGCGCAGAAAGAGACTGTTTTCGCAGGGAGTTTCCATGCCCCCCACTGTTCAAAAGGCAGCGCTGACCGGGTCTCGCATTCGCGAGCGGCGCATCGCAGCGGGCCTGCGGCAGGCAGAACTGGCGCGGCGCGCTGGGATCTCTGCCAGTTACCTCAACCTCATTGAACACAACCGCCGCAGAATCGGCGGCAAGGTTCTCATCGCGCTCGCCAATGCGTTGGAGGTCGACGCGCTGAGCCTGTCAGAGGGGGCGCAAGCCTCCCTTTTGCGCGACTTGGCCGCAGCTGCCGACGAGGCCGGTGCGCAGGTGGAGGCGGACAGGGTGGACGAATTTGCAGGCCGGTTTCCCGGCTGGGCGGCGCTGGTCGCGCTCCAGTCCGCGCGCATTGAGCGGCAGGAAGAAACGCTGACCCAGCTCAATGACCGACTGACCCACGACCCGTTCCTGTCAGCGCAGATGCACGAAATGCTGTCGACCATCGCAGCCGTGCAATCGACCTCCGCGATCCTGGCCGATGACCCTGACCTCGACCGCACCTGGCGCGTGCGCTTTACGGGCAACCTGCGCGAAGACGCGGTGCGTTTGGGGGAAGCAACAAGCGCCCTCGTGCGCTACCTGGACGCCCCGCCGGAGGGCATTGACCCCACCCAGAGCCCTCAAGACGAGGTGGATGCCTGGTTGGATGCCAGGCGCCACTACCTCGCTGAGCTTGAGGAGGGCGACGATATCGCCTTGCCCCAACTCAGCCCGCAGGCGAGTGAAATCGCCAAAGCCCACCTCGATCGCTACCGCGCCGAGGCTGTGTCGCTGCCGCTCGCCACCTTGGCGGACGCTTTGGGGCAGTTTGGGACTGACCCATTGGCGGTTGCGCGTCACGTGGGGCTTCCATTGGATGTCGTGCTGCGCAGAATGGGACAAATTCCGCAGTTGGGCGACGATGTGGGGCTCGCAGAGTGCGATGGGGCAGGCAGTCTTATCACGCGCCGGGCACCGTCGGGCTTTCCTTTTCCGCGCACGGGCGTCGGACGCTCGCTTTGGCCACTCTTTTCGGCGCTGGCGCGGCCCCATGTGCCGATCCGGGCGGAGCTTGCGGTGAAGGACGGGCAGGGTGCGCGCTACCTCGCCTTTGCCTACGCTGCCACGCAAGACGCCACGACCTACGGGGCCGATCCGGTCTTGCGGGGAACAATGCTTCTTGTGCCCAGCTAAACTTTGACAACGCCCCTCGGGCGTTAGACAATACACTCAAAGAGGTTGAGCAAACTCGACCATAGGGGAGGGCCTGCGCCATGAGCGAGGGCAAGCAAGTCCTACTTATCGAGGACGAACCAAACATCGTTGAAGCGGTGCGTTTTATCCTGTCGCGGGACGGATGGGCCGTGCATACCCATTCCGACGGCGCCACAGCGCTAGAGGCCGTGGCGCGCCGGATGCCGGATGTCATCGTGCTCGACGCGATGCTGCCGAACCGCTCGGGCTTTGAAATCCTGCGCGACCTGCGCGAAAAGCCAGACATGGCAGATATCCCGGTGCTCATGCTGACTGCACGCGGGCAGGCCAAGGATCGCGAACGGGCGGAGCAGGCGGGTGTCAACCACTACATGACCAAACCGTTTTCCAACGCCGAGGTGCTGGAACGGGTGCGGGACCTCGCCACAGGCGTGCGCCATGACACGTAAGCCCACCGAGATCTTTCTAAACAAAAGCCACTACCGCCGCCGCCGGGTCGCCGATGCCGCGCGCGCTGTGCCGGTTTTGGGCGGGATGCTCGTCATGCTTCCCTTGCTTTGGCCCCCCGGAGGCGATGGCAGCGACGGCGGCGTGAGCACCGTTGCCGCGTTTCTTTATATCTTTGGGCTTTGGGTGGTGATGATCCTTGCAGCGGCGGTCCTATCGCGCTGGCTCGTTTCCGCGCCGGAGGACTAGGCGGCCATGTCGCTGAACCTGTTGGTCGCGGTCTCGCTCGCCTATGTGGCCTTCCTTTTCCTCGTTGCAGGCTGGGCGGAGCGACGCGCGGCGCGCGGCCATGCACGGTGGCTCCGGTCCCCCTGGATCTACACACTTGCGCTGTCGGTCTATTGCACGGCTTGGACGTTCTACGGCGCAGTTGGCTACGCGGCACGGTCCGGGCTTGAGTTCCTGACGATCTACTTGGGGCCCACGGGCGTGCTCATCGGCTGGTGGCTGCTGCTCCGCCGTTTGGTCCGCATCGGTAAAACCCAAAGGATTACGAGTGTTGCGGATCTGATCTCGTCGCGGTTCGGCAAGTCCACAGCGCTTGGGGTGATGTTCACGTTGCTCGCTGTCGTGGGCACGACGCCCTATATCGCGTTGCAGCTGCAATCTGTGGTCCTCAGCATCTCGGCATTCGCTGACACGGGCGACGGCGTGGGGTTCGGGGAGGCGACACAGACCGCGATTTGGGTCGCAGCAGGGCTCGCCGTTTTCACTATCGCCTTTGGCACGCGCAGCGTGGACGCCAATGAGCGCCACAATGGTGTCGTCATGGCCATCGCGGTTGAGGCGGTCGTAAAGCTCTTTGCGCTCATCGCTGTGGGCGCTTTCGTGGTTTGGGGGCTAGGCGGCGGCGTGTCGGGCATAGCCCAACGCATCGAAGCCTCCCCCATCGCGGCCTGGCAGGTGGATCAGAGCAGATGGCTCGGCCTGACATTTCTATCGGCGGCTGCGTTTTTGTGCCTGCCGCGGATGTTTCAAGTACTTGTGGTCGAAAATGACGATGAACGGCACCTGGCCACGGCAAGCTGGGCGTTCCCGCTTTACCTCCTGCTGATGAGCCTTTTTGTGGTGCCCATTGCGGTTATGGGGCTAGAGCTCCTGCCCGAGGGGTCGAACCCCGACCTCTTTGTTCTGACGCTCCCCTTGAGCCAGGGGCAGGGTGGGCTGGCGGTCCTGAGTTTCCTCGGCGGGTTTTCGTCGGCCACTGGGATGGTGATTGTGGCGTCCCTGGCGGTGGCGACAATGGTGTCTAACAACATCATTATGCCTATCTGGCTGCGCGCGCAGGGGGAACAGGCCAATGTGACGGGCGATGTCCGTGGCGTTTTGATCATGTCCCGGCGCCTGGCGATCATCGGTATCCTGTTTCTGGGCTATGCGTATTACTACCTCTCGGGTGGTGGTGCGGCCCTGGCTGCGATCGGCCTCATTTCATTCGTAGGCGTCGCCCAGGCGCTGCCCGCCATGGTCGGCGGCATCTTTTGGCGCGGCGCGACGCGCTATGGGGCAGGAGCTGGGTTGCTCGTCGGTGGGTTTATCTGGACCTATTCGCTCTTTTTGCCGTCCTTTGGGGCGGATGCGGCATTCAGCGCGGCGATGCTTGAAAACGGCCCTTGGGGGGTCGCATGGCTTAAGCCGCAAGCGCTCTTTGGGATTTCAGGGCTCGATCCGGTGGTCCACGCCGTGTTCTGGTCGACGCTGCTCAACACATGCGCCTTTGTTTTCTTTTCCCTGATCACGTTTCCAACGCCGCTCGAACGCATCCAAGGCGCACAGTTTGTGAACGTCTTTGACGCCGCCCGCGACCGCGACGGGCAGCAAAGCCCGATGGTGGAGACAGAGGACCTGCTCGTCATGGCCCAACGCATTCTGGGCAGCGGGGAGGCGCAGCGGCTGTTCCAAACGGCCGCGCAGGATCAGGGTAAGCCCGACATGCTGCCCGACCCCACGCAAAAGTTCCTGACCCGTCTGGAGCGAGAGCTTGCAGGCTCCGTCGGCGCGGCGACCGCTCACGCGATGCTCAGCAAGCTGTCCGGCACGGCGGTCGTCACGGTCGAAGACCTCATGGCCGTGGCCGATGAAACCGCGCAAATGATGGAATATTCCAGCAAGTTGGAGCTGAAATCCGATGAGCAAACCCGCACGGCCCGCCAGTTGCGGCGCGCCAATGAAAAGCTGACGGCGCTGTCCGTCCAGAAGGACGCGTTCTTAAGCCAGATCAGCCACGAACTGCGCACGCCCATGACCTCCATCCGGTCCTTTTCGGAGATTTTGCAGGAGCGAGGACTGAGTGAAGATGACCGGGAACGCTACGCTGTCATCATTTACGACGAAACGATCCGCCTGACGCGGCTGCTTGATGACCTGCTTGATCTGAGCGTTCTGGAAAATGGGCAGGTGTCGCTGGAGCTTCAGACCTCCACCATCGGGGCCGTGCTCGAACGCTCGATCACAGCGAGCACGCTGGGGCGGTCGCTGCGTGTGTCTTTGGCCGCGAACCATGCGGATGTTGTGGTCCAAACCGATGTCGCCCGGCTCGCGCAGGTCTTTATCAACCTGATCCGCAACGCAGAAAAGTACTGCGCCGCCGAGGAGCCCGCGCTCACGATCCGTGTGCGGCGGGCAGGCGATATGCTGCACATCGATTTCATCGACAATGGCAACGGGATCAGTGCCGGGGATCGCGAACTGATATTCGAAAAATTCGCCCGCCTATCTGATCAACAGCGCGCCGGTGGGGCGGGGCTTGGGCTTGCCATCTGTCGGGAGATTATGACGAACCTCCAAGGCTCGATTGCGTATTTGCCGGGGCAGGGCGGCACGGCCTTCCGGGTCAGCTTTCCGGTCAGTCTCCGGCTGGCTGCTGAATAAGCTGCTTACTTTTGGGCCGCAAACGCGTCGAGCTGTGCTGCCATAAATGACAGATCATACCCGGCCTCTGCGGCGGCGTTAATGATATCAGCGGTGGGCATGGATCCCGCCTGGGACAAGCACCACACGATTGAGCTGCGCGTGCCGGACGCGCAATAGGCTAGGACCGGACCGTCTGCGCTGGTCAATGCCTGGTCCTGCGCGGCCACGTTTTCGATGGTCATCGCGCGCCCCTCGATGGGGTTGTCGATGAACATCAGGCCCGCGGCCTCCACCGCGGCCCGCATCACCTGCGCATGTAGCTCGATGGGGATTTCTAGGTCGGGTCTGTTGCAGACCACGCAGGTAAAGCCCGCGGCGGCAATCTCGGGCACGTCGGTCGGCTCGATCTGCGGGCTCACGGCGTAGGTGTCGCTGATGCGTCGAATATCCATGGCCCCCTGCCTAATCCGCGCGAAAGGAGGCGTAAAGGCGCCTTTTGTGACGGTTTTCATTGAAGCGAGTCACACTTTTCCCCACAACTATCCACACAAAGAAGAATAACGGGCGGTTCCGTAAATGTTCGAGCATGTAAGATATGCTCTGCACGAGGGTGTGGCGATGCTGTATATCAGCAATCCGCCGGTCAATGTGCTGAGCAAAGACGTACGCATTAAAATTCTCGCCGCGTTTCGACGTGCACAAGATGACGATGGCGCCCGCGCCATTGTTATCACCGCGGACGGGCGGTCGTTTCCGTCTGGCCCCGATGTGCCGGAGTTCGAAACAGGCCCGCAGGAGCCGACGCTCGCCGCGCTCTGCGATGAGATCGAAGCCAGCCCCAAACCCGTCGTCGCCGCGCTTCACGGGTCAATCCTGGGCGGTGGGTTCGAGCTGGCGTTGGCCTGCCATGGACGCGTTGCAAAGACTGGCACGCGCGTGGGCTTTCCCGAAATTGCATTGGGCATGCTGCCCATCGCGGGCGCGACACAGCGGCTTCCGCGGGTGGTCAATGTCTATCTCGCGCTCGATATGCTGCTGCTCAAAGGCGTTCAGGTGGAACTGAGCGAAGGGAAGGAGATGGGGCTCGTGGACGAGCTCGTCTACCGCCGCCCGCCAAAGGCCGCGCATAAAATGGCGCGTCAAATGGTGGAGTCTGGATTTCAACGGACGCGCGACCGCCGTGATCAGTTCACAGACCCGTTTCAGTATCAGGATGCCATCGCCACGGCGCGCGAGACCTACGGGCCGACGCCTACGGCAGCGCAAACCGCAGTCATTGACCTGATCGAATCCGCTCCGCTCCTAAAGTTCGACCAAGGGCTTTCGCTCGAACGCGAGCTTTTCGGTGACCTGCGTGTGACGCCGGAGGCAAAGGCGCTGCGCCACGTGTTTTTGGCGACCCGCCGCGCGGCCCAGTTCCCGCGCGGTATAACGGCACCCAAACCTGCCCGACGCATTGCGATTCTGGGCGCGAACGCCATGTCGGCCCCGCTTTGCGTGACCTGTTTGAATGTCGGGGCAAAGGTGACGCTCTTTGCCAACACGGGCGGGGACGCAGACCGCGTCGTGCGCGATGTGCGTGAAACCTATAAGCGCTCTGTGAACCGGGAGCAGCTATCTGCGTCCGCGCGCGACGCGCGGCTGCAAAATTTTGTGCTTTCGAACGACCTTGATGACCTGTCGAACTGCGATCTCGTCATCGAGATGCGCGACCGGGCACGGGTGGGCCAAGACAGCGTGCTTGGCCCTGTCTCATCGGTGATCAGGGAGGACGCGGTGATGGCTGTTGTGTCCGATAACGAGGCGCTCGACGTCATCGCGGCCCAGACCGAGCATCCAGATCGCTGCATGAAGCTCGGCTTGTTCCAACCGATGCACCAGAAGCGCGCGATTGAAATCGGGACGCTGCCGGAAACGCAGGACTGGGTGCGCGCGGCCATGTTGAGTTTCGCCAAGGGCCTGCGCAAATCACCGCTGCCGATTTCACTGGGGGGCGGCGTGCGGGGGACCGCGGGCGCGCGGATGTTTGATGCGCTTTGCATTGCGGCAGAGCGGATCGTTGCGCGCGGAGTATCCCCCTATCGTGTAGATGAGGTGATCCACGCGTCCGGCTACTACCAAGGCCCATTTGCAATGCTGGACTACATGGGCCTTGATCGCGCCTGGCAGCGTCGCGTCCTGACGGGGCAGGAGGGTGAAAGCCCGTTCCTAAATGCGCTCGTTTCCGCAGGTCGTCACGGTCTGATGACCAAGACCGGGTTTTATCTGTACCCCAAAGGCTTGCGGCGGCTGGAGCAGGATCCAGAGGTGCTCACCCTAATTGACGCCGCGCGTGGAGAGGGAGGGCCAGCGCCAGACGAACTCAGCGATGACGAGATCGTCGAGCTTACGGACCTCGCGCTTCTCAACGAAGGAGCGCGCCTTGTGGACGAGGGCATCCTGGCCCGTGCCAGCGACGCAGATGTCATCATGCTTTTGGGCCACGGCTATCCTCGTAAAAAGGGTGGCCCGATGAAAGCGGCGGAGCTGACAGGGCTGCTGAGCCGCTTGCGAAGACTGGAGGAGCTCAGCGCTCAAGACAGCTTTTGGGAGCCTGCGCAAAGCCTGAAATCGGCGGTCCTCAACGGCAACCAATTTGACCCCTAGTGAGGGTTACGTCAGCACGAGCCCCATGATCACCACGGCAAGCCCGAGCCCAGCCACGCCAACAAAGCCAAGGTTGACCGCCACAAGCCGCTGAAGCTGGCGTTTCAGCTCCTCCTCCGGCAAGGATTGGCCGCGCGTCTTTGCGGCCGTCCAAATGCAATAAACGAGCCCCGCGAGCCCGAGGCAAGTCATGGCAACACCGATAGGCAGTAGCGCGCTCAACACGATTGGTGGCTCCGTCAGGTTATTAGCCGTTCCTGAGTGCCATAATTCAGCAAAGCCCGCGCGCCAAGCTCTTGCAGGCAGATTAGGCCAAGGCTATCGAAAGCCCCCAACCGATCAGCCAGGAGCGCCCCATGACAGACATTTCCGCCAACCCGGACACCGGCGCCTCTGACAGCTACCGCGTCACCGCGGGCGAGCTGCGCCAGTTCATCGAACGCTTCGAACGGCTCGAAGCCGAAAAGCAGGACATCGCAGAACAGCAAAAGGAAGTGATGGCCGAAGCCAAAGGGCGCGGCTACGACACCAAGGTCATGCGGAAGCTCATCGCGCTCCGCAAGCGCGACAAAGACGACATCGCCGAAGAAGAAGCCGTGCTGGAGATGTATAAGGCCGCGCTCGGGATGTAGGCGCCGCCTAGGGCGCGATCAGGTCAACGCCGTGGATGCGCTCGATGGCAAAGATGTCTTCTTCGTAGATCTCCGTCAGACGCGCGACGACATCATCGGTCCAGCCGGGCAAATCAAGCTCCTGCTCGACCTCCTCTGGGCGCGCGAATTTATCTAGGAAAGCGGCGATAATGCGCCGCTTTTGCACCTCAGTCTGCGGCGGATTGGCCTTCAGGTAGTTCAAAAACCGCCGGTAGCCCTCTTCGTTCATGATCTCGGCCAGCAGGTCAAAGCCCCCCGAAATCGGGATCCCGTGATCGAGGCCGGAAATTTCCCGGATCAGCTGTGACCACAAGAGCGGCGTGTCCTCATTGCACCAAACCGTCAGGCTCGCCCGCGGGCAGGCCTCCCGAATACGTGTGATCACGTCCGACCAGCGCAAGGAAAACGGATCGAGCCCCGCAACGATGCGCTCTCTTATGTCAGCATCGAGCGAGCTCAACACCGCGGGGATGTGCGTGGCCGGATTGCGGATCGCCAAATGCAGTTCCAGGTTGTCTTCTGCAAACAGCGTGCCAAGCGCATGAACCTTCGCAGGGGCGAGGTGATAAAACTGTTCGTTTTCAAAGACACGCGGCGCAACGCACATGAAGTTCGAGTTGCTCATCACAACCCGTTCAGCGACATCGTCACCCAATATCTCATCAAGGATATGGTCGCGCTTGACCTGGACCTGGCTCTGGTTCGGCGCTTGGCTCAAAAGCTCCCGAAGGAGCTTTCGGTAACGCCCAGGATTGGGAACCGAAATCCCCTGTTCCATCAACGTGGCGCGGTTTTTGAGCAGACATTTGAGCAGGCGATCTTCATCGGTCTCGTGAGCGCCGATGTGATAGACGATTTCCATGCTAGTCCCTGACTTCGTTGGCCCCGTGCGCCACATATCTAGGTACTTTTAACACGCTGAAAACCGATGGAAAGGCCAGCGCGTCTCCGCGTGGTTAAGACACGGTTTCATCTTGCGAAGCGCCCCACATAGCATTATGCGACCGCCAGCGCCCCTATAGCTCAGCTGGTAGAGCAACTGATTTGTAATCAGTAGGTCCGCGGTTCGAGTCCGTGTGGGGGCACCACTTTCAAACTATGACCGCGGCAGTAGCCCCAGGCCAGGTGGCCTAGGGTTCAGTTTGTGTCATGTCGTTAGAACTGGAGCGACCGTGCGCCGATGCGGGGTTGCTGCGGCGGGGCGAACTTGGTGAGGTCGATGCCTTCGACGGCGGTCTTGTATTCCTCCACTGTCGGTGTGCGACCCAAGATCGCCGAAAGGACCACCACGGGCGTTGAACCGAGGAGCGATTCCCCTTTTTTCGTTTCCGAGTCGCCGACGACGCGGCCTTGGAAGAGGCGGGTTGAGGTCGCGAGCACAGTGTCGCCTTTGGCGGCCTTTTCCTGATTGCCCATGCAGAGGTTACAACCAGGCCGTTCAAGGTAGAGGATGTTCTCGTACTCTGTCCGAGCATCCGTTTTGGGCGCCGTATCGTCGAATTCGAACCCGGAGTACTTTTGCAGCACCTCCCAGTCGCCTTCTTCCTTGAGCTCGTCGATGATGTTGTACGTGGGCGCGGCCAGCACAAGCGGTGCTTTGAATTTCACCTCACCCTGCGCTTTCTCAAGGTTTCTAAGCATTTGCGCGACGATCTTCACGTCGCCCTTGTGCACCATGCACGAACCCACAAAGCCTAGATCGACCTTTTTCTCCGCCTTGTAGAAGGAGATCGGGCGGATCGTGTCGTGGGTGTAGCGTTTGGACACATCGACGTTGTTGACGTCTGGGTCCGCAATCATCGGTTCGTTGATTTCGTCAAGGTTCACAACGACTTCTGCGAAGTACTTTGCGTTATTATCGGGCTTGAGCGCGGGCTTCTCACCGGACTGGATTTGCGCGATGCGCGTGTTGGCGATGTCGATGAGCTTTTGCAGCATGCCGCTCTCATGCTCCATCCCTTTGTCGATCATGATCTGGATGCGGGATTTGGCGAGTTCCAAGCTTTGGATCAGCGTGTCATCTTCGGAGATACAGATGGAGGCTTTCGCCTTCATCTCTGCAGTCCAGTCGGTGAACGTGAACGCCTGGTCGGCGAGGAGCGTGCCGATATGCACCTCGATGATGCGCCCTTGGAAGACGTTGTCGCCGTGCTGGGCGAGCATTTGCGCCTGGGTTGCATGAACAACATCGCGGAAGTCCATGTGATCGGCCATTTTTCCAGTAAATGTGACCTTGACCGACTCCGGGATCGGCATGGTCGCTTCACCGGTTGCGAGCGCCAGCGCCACGGTGCCGGAATCCGCCCCGAATGCCACGCCTTTGGACATGCGCGTATGGCTGTCGCCGCCGATGATGATGGCCCAATCATCCACGGTGATGTCGTTAAGCACTTTATGAATGACGTCCGTCATGGAGTGATAGACGCCCTTGGGGTCGCGGGCGGTCACGAGGCCGAACTTGTTCATGAAGGCCATGAGGCGGGGTGTATTTGCCCGTGCCTTTGCGTCCCAGACGGAGGCCGTGTGGCAGCCGGACTGGTAGGCGCCGTCGACCTTTGGCGAGATCACCGTGGCGGCCATCGCTTCCAATTCCTGGCTCGTCATCAGGCCCGTGGTGTCTTGGGAACCCACAATGTTCACGGTGACCCGCGCGTCGGACCCTGCGTGGAGCACGGTGCCGGGCGCCACGCCTACGGCGTTGGCATTGAAGATTTTCTCGACGGCGGTGAGACCCTGACCTTCGACAGAGACCTCCTTCGAGGGGGCAAAGGCGGATTTCAGTTCAATTCCAAGAGCTTCGCAGGCGAATGTTTGGAGCTTTTTGCCAAAAACGATGGCATACGAGCCGCCTGCCTTCATGAACTCCATCTTCTGCGGGGTGAAGCTCGCGGCCATGTCGACAAGCTCTTCGCCATCTTCGCTGTAAAGCTTTTTGTCCTTGGTGTTGATCTTGAGCACCGTGCCCGTGGCTACGGAATAGCGCTCCTCCAGCACCGGGTTGCCGTCATTGTTGAGGATCGGCTTGCCGTCTTGGTCGACCTTTTTGACCCAGTTTTTTAGGTCCACACCGATGCCGCCGGTCACGCCGACTGTCGTCAGAAAGATGGGGGAGATCCCATTGGTGCCCGCCACGACCGGCGCGATGTTGACGAAGGGCACATAGGGGGAGGCTTTGGTGCCGGTCCAGAGCGCCACGTTGTTGACGCCTGACATCCGGGAGGAGCCCACACCCATCGTGCCTTTCTCGGCCACAAGCATCACGCGCTTGCCGGGGTGCTGGGCTTTGAGCGCTTCAATCTCCGCCTGCGCTTCGGGGGAGATCATGCACTTACCATGCAGCTCCCGGTCGGCGCGGCTGTGGGCCTGATTGCCGGGGGAGAGGAGATCGGTGGAGATATCGCCCTCCGCGGCGATGTAGGTGACGACCTCCACTTCTTCGTCGATGGCGGGAAGCTTGGTGAAAAACTCGGCGTCTGCGTAGCTTTCCAGAATTTCGCGCGCGACCGGGTTGCCTGCTGCAAGCGCCGTGCCGAGGCGTTCGGTGTCAGCCTCATAGAGGAACACCTGCGTCTTGAGCACCTCTGCCGCCTCTTGGGCGGTGGCCGCGTTGTCGCCCAGCGCGAGGTCAAGCAGCACCTCGACCGAGGGGCCGCCCTTCATATGGCTGAGAAGCTCGAAGGCGAAGGCGGGCGTGATTTCCGGGACATCCGCGGCGCCGGTGATGATCTCTTTCAGGAAGTCAGCCTTGACACGACCTGCAGGCGTCGTCCCTGGCAGGGTGTTGTAGATGAAGAAGTCGAGCGACGCGGCGCGGTGTTCGTGGCCCTTATCCTTAATCTGTTCGATGATTTCGAGCGTCAGGTCCGCAGCATCAATTGGCTTTGGGTGAAGCCCCTGGGTTTTGCGGGTTTCGATTTCATCTAGATAGGCTTGATAAAGGCTCATGGCTGTCCCGGCGAGTTGGTGTTTGGCTGGGCGTGGGGCAGGCGATCTGGCCACGCGGGCTCTCTTGTATGCTGCGGTATACCAATGTGCGCAGCAGAGCAACACGCGCGAGCGCGACCCAGTGTAGCAGCGGTACAGATGTGGAAACGTCGCAATGTATGGCCAGCGGGGTGCCCGCCCGCCTCCCTCCTGCGCCTTTCAGGCTTGGACCTAAGGGGGCGCGGCTTCGCCGCGGGGGCAGGTGGCGAGCGCCGCGCTAGTAGGTGTTTTGGCGTTCGGCCCAGCCTGCGAAGATCTTTTCGAGCATGACGACGACGTAGAAGAGCAGGATGCCGAGCGCCGCGAGCGCGATAAGAACTGCGAACATGAGCGGGTAGTCGGCATTGATTTTGCCGGAGTCGAACAAGTGGCCGAGGCCGCGCCCGTGGGGTTCGACAATCTCCATCAGGTTGGTGCCGATGAAGGCGAGGGTGACGGAGACTTTGAGCGCGCCAAAGAACTCCGGCAGTGTTTTGGGCAGGGCGATTTTCCAAAAGATGGTGAGGTTGGAGGCGCCGAGCGATTTCAGGATGTCACGGTATTCGGGTTCGAGCGTGGAGAGCCCGATGGAGACGGCCACGGCGATCGGGAAGAAGGAGATCATGAAGGCGATGAGCACGGTGTTAAAATCGTGCTGGCCCACGAAGAGGAGCGCGATGACGGGGACGACGGTGGCCTTTGGCACAGCGTTGAAGCCCACAAGGAGCGGGTAGAGCGCATCGCGCATGGTTTTCGAGAACCCCATGACAACGCCGATGCCAGTGCCAACGATGACGGCGACGATCAGGCCGACGAACGTGCGCCAGAGTGTGTCCCAGCTGTATTCAATGAAGAGCGGCCAGTATTTTACGAAGGCCGGGCCGATGTCGGACGGCGAGGCCATTTTGTAGTTGGGCCAGCCGTTGGCCCAAACGAGGAGCTCCCAGAGCAGCAAGAAAACTACGATGGCAATTGTTGGAACAAGCCACTGTTTGGCGGTGTCGTTCATTCTGCGGCGTCCTTTGCCGGCGCGCGGCCTTGCGCGATTTCAATCTGCTCACGCAGCTCGTGAAGCATTTGCCCGGCCTCGGGCGTGTAAAGCAGGTCGATATCGGTGCGTCCGCCCATGCGGGTGTCCATCGTGTATTGCGTGGTGGCCGGGCGGCCGCTCAGCACTATGACTTCGTCGGCGAGGTAGATCGACTCGCGCAGGTCGTGGGTGATCAGGACACCGGTAAAGGGTTCCTCCGCGCGAAGCGCGTGCATGGTTTGCCAGAGGTCTTCACGGGTGAAGGCATCCAAAGCGCCAAACGGTTCGTCCATGATCAGCACTTCGGGTTTGTGGACAATGGCACGGCACAGCGAGGCGCGCTGGCGCATCCCGCCGGACAGCTCACTGGGGCGTTTGTCCTCGAACCCGTCTAGTCCAACGAGGGTTAGGAGTTCGCGGGCGCGATCCTCCTTTTGTGTCCGGGTCATCTTGTTTGGTACGATTTCGAGCGGCAGGATCACGTTGTCGAGGATCGTGCGCCATTCGAGAAGAACGGGGTTCTGGAACGCCATCCCAACGGTGGAGCGGGGGGAGGTGACGCGTTCGCCGTGGAGCCAAACTTCGCCCTCATCGGGCTTCATCAGACCTGCGACGAGGCGCGTGAGTGTGGATTTGCCGCAGCCCGATGGGCCGACGACGGCCGCAAAATTGCCCTCGGGCACAGCGATGTCGAGGCGGTCGAGCACGGGCAGCGGCCCGACCTTGGTCTGGTAGGCGTGGGTGACGCCCTTGATCTCAATGAGGTTGGTCATGGCGCCTGTGTCCCACGGATGCGATTTGGCCCCGGGGCTGTGCCCGGGGCCGGTCGCGTTACTTTAGCATCCGCATACCCGCGTCGGGCAGGAAGGACGCGTCGAAATATGCCTCGGGCGTGGGATCATTCTGGAACTCGTAGGTTTCCTTGATCTGCTCGATGGCGGAGGCGAAGCGGTCCGCATCGATGCTGCCGATGCCGTTTGCCATGGCGTAGTCGGTGGCCACATTGGCGTCGATGGCCAGCTGCAGGCGGCGCGTCTCAAGCGCGGCGTCGGCGGCGGGGTTGCGCTCGATCAAGCTTTCGACGGCGGCAGCGGGATCAGCGATGGCCGCGGCCCATCCCTTGGCGATCGCGCCGAGGAAGCCTGTCACAAGCTCACCATTTTCCGCCGCAAACTCCGTATTCACGATGATCGCGTTGCCATAGAGGTCGAGCCCGTAGTCGGCCATGAGGATGGTGGAAATGTCATCCTCTGGCACACCCAGGCGCACGAGGTTGAGATAGCTTGAAAAGCTAAAGCCGGTGATGGCTGCGACGTTTCCTTCGGCCAGCATTGGTTCGCGCGTTGGGAAGCCCACGGGTTCCACCGTGATCGCAGCGACATCGAGGTCATTGGCCGTGGCGAAGGCCGGGAACTGCGCCCAGGCGCCATCGGGGGGCGGGGCGCCGAGCACTTTTCCTTCAAGGTCCTTTGGCTCACTCACGCCGAGAGACTTGCGTCCGACGACAGCGAATGGTGGCTTGTCGTAGATCATCATCACCGCGGTGACGGGCGCGCCGGGGTTCTGATCGAGGAATTTGATCAACGAGTTGATGTCAGCAAAGCCGATCGGGAAGGCGCCTGTGGCCACTTTCGGGATCGCATCAAGTGAGCCTTGCCCGGCAGAGATTTCGACGTTGAGCCCAGCCTCTTTGAAAAAGCCGTCATCGATGGCCTTGAAATAGGGTGCGGACGGGCCTTCGAATTTCCAGTCGAGAGCGAAGTTAAGGTCGGTGCCGTGGCCCCCGGCCAGGACGGGTGTGGCGGCCGCAAGCGCGGCTGCGGTGAAAAGCTGTCTGAACATGGTACTCCCCAAGCGTGGTTTTATCGCGCGCCAGTAGGAGGCGGTTTCGCCCAGTTTGCAAGCGGTTGCGCGCGGATAATCGCACGCAACTCAGGCACATGCCCGAATTTTGGGCGTGGCGTCTCCTCCGGGGCGCCGGAAACTTTCAAAGTTTCCGGTCCGAAGTCTTTGAAAGACTTCGGCGCTCGGTGGATAACTTAGGCGCGACGACGGCGGCGGCGCGTGGTGTCGGCACTTGCTTGGAAGCTCACATTGGGCAGCTCCACAAGTGCGTTCAGGATCGGGAAGGGATCGGCGCTGTTGGGCATAGCGGACGCGTTCACGAAATGCTCCTGAAAGCGCGGCTCGATAGCGGTCTCGATCTTTTCGATGGCGCGCACGGTGCGTTCGATCTCTGCCCGTTTGTCGCGGTTAAGGAGCGCGATGCGGGCGCCTGTCCCGGCCGCATTGCCTGCGCTCGTGACCTTGTCGAGCGGTGCGTCGGGGATCATCCCGAGCACCATGGCGTGTTTGGATGAGATATGCGCACCGAACGCGCCAGCGAGCACCACACGATCCACGTTGTCGACGCCGACTTTGTCCATCAGCAGTCGCGCGCCGGAATAGAGCGCGGCCTTAGCCATCTGGATCGCGCGGATATCCGGATTGGTGACGGTGATCCTTGGGCCGCCCTCCGCGCTGCCGTCGTGGAGCAAGTAGGCAAAGGTGCGCCCGTCCGCTTCGCAGCGCGGCGTGCCAGTTTGTACGGGTGATCCGATCAGCCCGCCTTGGTCGACGATGCCTGCCATGCGCATCTCTGCAATCGCCTCAATAATGCCGGAGCCACAGATGCCTGTTACGCCGGTCGTCGCGGTCGCTTCTGCAAAGCCCGGCTCGTCGGACCAAAGATCAGATCCTATGACGCGGAAGCGAGGTTCCTTTGTGGTGGGATCAATCTCCACCCGCTCGATGGCGCCGGGCGCGGCGCGTTGGCCGGACGTGATCTGCGCGCCCTCGAATGCGGGGCCCGTGGGGGAGGAGCACGCGAGCACACGGTCGCGATTGCCCAAAAGTATTTCGGCGTTCGTGCCCACATCCACAACGAGCACGAGGTCACCCGACTTATCCGGTTCCTCGCTCAGCGCCACAGCGGCGGCGTCCGCGCCCACGTGGCCCGCAATGCAAGGCAGGAGGTAGACCCGGGCAGACGGGTGAATGGTGAGGTCAAGATCGGTTGCCCGCAAGCGCAGCGCATCTGACGTTGCAAGCGCAAACGGCGCCTGGCCCAGCTCGAACGGGTCAATCCCTAAGAGCAGATGGTGCATCACCGGGTTACACACAAACACACAATCGACGATGAGCGACTTATCGATCTCAGCCTCAGAGGCGATCTGGGTCAGCAGCGCATTCATCCCTTCACGGACGGCGCGCGTCATTTCCTCATCTCCGCGGTCATTCATCATCGCGTAGGACACGCGGCTCATCAGGTCTTCGCCAAAGCGGATCTGGGGGTTCATCAGGCCGGAGGATGCGAGCACGTCCCCGGTTGCCAAGTCGCATAGATGCGCGGCGATCGTTGTCGACCCCAGGTCAACCGCCACGCCGTAAATGGCGCCCTCGTAGTAGCCTGGCCAAAGCTGCATGATGCGCGGGCTATTTTCCGCATCACCCAGGTGGATGGCGCAGGTCACTTTCCACCCGCCTTTGCGCAAGACAGGCTGAAGCGATTGCAGGATGTGAAGGTCCGCATGCACGCCCTCAATGTCCCACTGATCCTTGAGCGCTGCCACGAGCCGCTCAAGATCGCCGGAGGGATCGTGCATGTCCGGTTCGGCCACTTCGACGTAGTAGAGCCGAACAGCGGGGTTCAGCGTGATATCGCGCACCTCTGCACGTTTGCGCACGACCTGTTTGTGGACTTGGCTGTCAGCGGGAACATCCACGACCACATCGCTTTGCACCGTGACCTGGCAGCCCAGGCGCCGCCCGTCGAGCATCCCGCGCTTTTGCTTGTAGCGTTCTTCAACGAGGTTCCAGGGGCTCATGGCGTCTTCGCTGACGGTTACGCCGTGCTTTGGGAACTCCCCCGCCATGGGCTGGACTTGGCACTTTGCGCAGATGCCGCGGCCCCCGCACACGCTATCCAAATCCACACCCAACTGCCGTGCGGCAGTCAGGATCGGGGTGCCCGCAGGAAAGCGACCGCGCTTGCCCGAAGGCGTGAAGACAACGAGTGGGTCTTGGGGCGTGGCGTCTTTGGGCATAGCTCTTCCTCGAATTTCGCTGGAACATAGCGGCGTGGCGCGGGGAAGCCATTGCAAAGCCGTCATAATGATGTTCGCAAACGGCACCTTTCCCGCGTGCTTCCGCGGGCTCGGGCCCAAGCCGCGTTTCCGGCCCGCATCCCCACTTTTCATTCTCCAAAGACCATGAGATAGAGCGGCGTCAACCGAGGCTCCCACATGGAGGTACCCATGGAGATTCGCGAGGCGCTTACCTTTGATGATGTGTTGCTGGTGCCGGGGGCCTCTGAGGTCTTGCCCGCAACCGCTGACACCCGCACGCGTGTGACGCGGCGCATCGACCTCAACATCCCGCTCCTAAGCTCTGCCATGGATACCGTGACCGAGGCGCGCATGGCGATCGCTATGGCCCAGGCCGGGGGGATGGGGGTCATCCACCGCAATTTGTCGGTCGAGGAACAGGCCCGCGAGGTGCGCCGCGTGAAGCGGTTCGAGAGCGGGATTGTCTATAACCCGGTGACGCTGTCGCCGACGCAGACCAAAGCAGACGCAAAGGCGTTGACAGAGCGTTACGGTTTCACCGGCTTTCCCGTCGTCGACGACCAACGCCGCGTGCTGGGCATCGTCACCAACCGCGACATGCGCTTTGCGGAAGCAGATAACACGCCCGTCTCCGTCATGATGACGAGCGATGACCTGGCGATCTTGCGCGAACCCGCCGACCGGGAGGAGGCGATTTCACTGATGAAGGCACGGCGGATCGAAAAGCTGCTCGTGACTGATGCGGGCGGCGCCTTGACGGGGCTCCTGACGCTGAAAGACACCGAACAGGCCGTGCTGAACCCGACAGCCTGCAAGGACGAGCTCGGGCGCCTGCGCGTCGCGGCTGCGACCACTGTGGGGGACGCGGGGTTTGAGCGGTCCGAACAGCTCGTGGATGCGGGCGTGGACATGATCGTTATCGACACGGCCCACGGCCATTCCGCAGGTGTCGCGCAGGCTGTGACACGCGCGAAAAAGCTTTCAAACGATCTTCAAGTCGTGGCCGGAAACGTCGCAACGGGGGAGGCCACGCGCGCTCTCATCGACGCTGGCGCAGACGCGATCAAAGTCGGTATCGGGCCAGGCTCCATTTGCACTACACGCATGGTTGCGGGTGTCGGCGTGCCGCAGCTCACCGCCATTCTGGACTGCGCGGCGGCAGCCGGCGATGTGCCCGTCATAGCAGATGGTGGCATCAAGTTTTCTGGCGACTTCGCAAAGGCCATCGCGGCGGGCGCGTCGTGCGCCATGGTCGGCTCCATGATCGCGGGAACGGATGAAAGCCCGGGGGAAGTCATTTTGTATCAAGGCCGTAGCTTCAAAAGCTACCGCGGCATGGGCAGTCTTGGTGCCATGGCGCGTGGGTCGGCAGATCGGTATTTCCAGAAAGACGCCGCCAGCGATAAGCTCGTCCCCGAGGGGATCGAGGGTCAAGTGCCTTACAAAGGCTCAGCCAACGCAGTCGTTCACCAGCTCGTCGGCGGTCTGCGTGCTGCCATGGGCTATACAGGCTGCGCCACCGTGGAGGAGATGCGCACCGGATGTCGCTTCGTAAAGATCACGGGGGCCGGGCTAAAGGAAAGCCACGTTCATGACGTGCAGATTACCCGCGAAAGCCCCAACTACCGCGTGATGTAGCGCCATGCAGGTCCCGGCGCGCTACGCGGCTGCCATCGCGATCTTGGACGACATCTCTGCGGGCGTGGCGGTTGAGCCTGCGCTCCTCCACTGGGCGCGGCGCAACCGATATGCTGGGTCCAAAGACCGTGCAGCCATCCGCGACATCGTGTTTTCGGTTGAACGGCGCCGCGCGTCTTGTGCTGCCATGGGCGGCGGCCAAAGCGGACGCGCGTTGGTGCGCGGGTATCTGGCACAAGAAGGCATCGCGGAGGACACCGTGTTTGGCGCAGGTGGCTACGCGCCGGACGCTAACGGCGATGGGGACGGTCTGCTGCGTCTGTGGGACGACCTACATGCCGCTACACAGTCCGATCTGCAGCCGTGGGTGCTCGAACAGCTAGAGTTAGACTACGGCCCCAAGGCCGCGGAGATTGGGGCAGCGCTGCGCGATCGCGCGCCGGTCTGGTTGCGTGTGAATTTGGCTCGGGCAACCCGCGCGCAAGTGATGGACGCATTAGAGGCCGACGGGTTTGGACCGGTTGCAAGCCCCCTTTGCCAAAGCGCCATTGAGCTCACGCAAAACATCAGAAAGCTGGCGCAGAGCGCTGTTTTCAATGATGGATTGGTCGAACCTCAAGACCTGTCGCCACAACGTGCGCTCGCCGCGCTTAACGTGGCTCCCGACGCGCGCGTGTTGGATTATTGCGCGGGCGGCGGCGGCAAATCACTCGCGCTTGCCGCGCGCGGCGCGCAGGTGCACGCCCATGATGCCAGCCCCGCGCGCATGCGCGACATCCCCGCACGTGCCGCACGCGCCAAGGCGTCGATCACCACCGTCACGTCACCGGCGCCCGGTGAATACGACCTGGTCCTGTGCGATGTCCCATGCTCGGGCTCAGGCGCGTGGCGCCGCGCCGTGGGCGGGAAATGGTCGCTCAGCCCCGAGGATGTCGCGAACTTTGTGGCCAAGCAGCGCGACATCCTCAACTCCGCAGCGCGCTTCGTCGCGCCAGGTGGGCAGCTTGCCTACATGACCTGCTCGCTCTTTGACCCAGAGAACGGAGCGCAGGCGCGGGACTTTGGACGGTCGCACAGGCTGATGCAGGAACAGCAGTTCACACCGCTCGACCAAGGCCGGGGCGACGGGTTCTACCTCGCGGTGTTTGACGGTTTCTAGTGTCACCACCCAGAATTTCGGATCAACTTCAACCCTTGGTTGATTTCGCGACTCCCCTTAATGTCTCATTAAGCGTTTTCGTATTTTTGTCAGTTTGATCAGAAAGAAGGGGAGGCGTTTGGCGGCCCACGCACAACATCCAGGACGTTTAGATGCGCTGGTGGCGCGCCTGTCGCCACAGGCGGGCGGCGTGCTGATCATGGGCGCCGCCGCCGTGGCGGGGAGCTTTTTCCTGGATCAGCCGCAAATCGCGCTGGCCGTGCTTGTGATTGGCGCGGCCATGGTGGGCCTCGCAACCATAACAAAGCTCTTTGCGGCCTTCTTCGCAAAGAAACGCGCAAGGGCGATGCAGGCCGTGAGTGCCTTTATCGAAAGCGATGCCACGCCCACCATCGTTGCCGACGCCACGGGGGCGGTGTTAACGATGAATGCAGCGGCACGAGACAGTCTTGTTGTTCAGGGCGGGGACCATTCTACCCCGCACGTCACCGATCTCTTGAGCGCCCATTTCGCAGACGCGCAACAGGCTGTTTTGCGGCTCCAAACCGATGCGCGCGCTTCAGGCGCCGCGCGGGAGGTAACGCTCGGGGGAAATGGCGCGGTGGAGCTTTCTGTGCACGTCGTTGCGGACCGGTGTTTCTGTTGGCGCATGCGCGAGAACCAATCGGATGCGGTGCCGCCCGAGGCGGCAGCGACCCAAGCGCCGTCAAACCTACCCATGCTCACGGCCAATGAGGCGGGTACCGTGCTTTCCATGAACCCAGCGGCGCGCAGCATGGTCGGCGCGCGGATCAAGTCGCTTGATGCGCTAGCAGATGGCGCATTGCGCCCAGGGGAACGCGTGGCCGTCCAGACCCAAACGGGGCCCGTCACATGCGTGCCTGCAGAGGTCGCCGGCGGCGCAGGCCGCCGGGAGATATACCTGCTGCCGGTGCCAGAAAGCGCCGTGGACCTGACCGACGATGCGTGGAGCTTTTTTGACGAGGTTCCCGTCGCGCTGCTCAAAGTAGATGCGCAGGGCCAGATTCTCGCCGCGAGCCGCGCTGCGCGCGAACTGTTGGCATCGGCTCAACCAACAGGCCGGAATGTGGGCGATGTGTTCGAAAGCCTAGGCCGGTCCGTGCGCGATTGGGTCGCTGAAGCCGCAGAAGGCCGTGGCCTGCGCCAGTCGGAGTTTCTGGGGGTGGCGGATACCGATGACGACGTGTTTGTCCAGGTAACGCTTAATCGCGTGAAAGAGGATGGGGTGCCGGTCATTTACGCGGTGCTCAACGACGCGACGGAGCTCAAGCTGCTTGAAAAGCAGTTTGTCCACTCGCAGAAGATGCAGGCGATCGGGCAGCTTGCCGGGGGGGTGGCGCACGATTTTAACAATCTTTTGACAGCGATATCAGGGCATTGCGATCTGTTGCTGCTGCGTCGGGACGCGTCGAACCCCGATTATGGCGACCTGATGCAAATCCACCAAAACGCCAACCGCGCCGCCAGCCTTGTGGCGCAGCTGCTCGCGTTTTCGCGCAAGCAAAACCTGCGTCCAGAAGCGCTCGACATGCGCGAAACCCTGGCGGAGATGGGCCATCTGCTCAACCGCTTGGTGGGCGAAAAGACGGTGCTCGAGCAAGAACATCCCAGCCGCTTGCCCCCGATCCGTGCCGACCGGCGACAGCTGGAACAGGTGCTTATGAACCTCGTCGTGAATGCCCGGGACGCCATGCCAAATGGCGGCAGGATTGTCATCTCTACCGAGGAAAGCCGCTTGGAGGAGCCTTTGCGCCACGGTCGCGCGCTTGTTCCCGCGGGCGACTATGTACTGGTGCGCGTGCGGGACGAGGGCATAGGCATCGCGCCGGACAAGCAAACGCAGATCTTTGAGCCGTTCTTTACCACAAAGAATGTGGGCGAGGGCACGGGCCTAGGGCTGTCCACGGCCTACGGCATCGTGAAGCAAAGTGGTGGTTATATCTTTGTGGATAGCGTCGTCGGCGAGGGCACTCAGTTCACGCTGTTTTTCCCGGTAATGCTCCGTGATGGCAGTGTGCCGGTCTCCGGCGCTGATACCGGTGCTGGTACGCTAATGGCGCCGCCGGACCATCCGGCCCCGTCGCCTCAAGCCACGGTGCTGTTGGTCGAGGACGAGGCACCGGTGCGTGCCTTCGCGTCCCGTGCGCTCAGGCTGCGCGGCTTTATGGTGCTGGAGGCCGATAGCGCCGAGGCCGCGCTGGAAACGCTCAAGGACGAAAGCGTCGATGTCGATATCTTTGTGACCGATGTGGTGATGCCTGGCCGCGATGGGCCAAGCTGGGTGCGCGAAGCGTTGCGCACGCGGCCCGAGACGCGCGTGGTGTTCGTGTCCGGCTATGCGAAGGAGACGCTGGCGGACAAGCAGGCAAACATCCCTAACTCCGTCTTTCTTCCGAAACCCTTTTCGCTGAATGAGCTTACCGCCGTCGTCCAAGAAGCGCTGCAATAAGTTAGCGACGCGCCTTACTCCACAGCTCGAATTCCTCTGGGCGATCCCGGCGCAGGCGCGCAGCGATATCGGGCGCAAGCGACAGGTCCTGCCGGGGGGAGACGTTGCGATGGTCAAGCGCGATCGTTATGTCCAGCCGCTCCTCGAGGAAAGCCTGCGCCAGCTCGATCTGTTCGTACTGAAACAGGTGCTTGACCCCCACCTTCCCTTGCTTGTTCGACACAAACTTTCGCGGACTGCCCACATTTGCAAACCCCGGCCGCGGATCGGCCAGATAGGCCTCCACGAACTGGTCAAAGCTTATGCCGCGGGTGGAGTTTGGGTGCCCCGCCAAATCATCGCGACCGCGATACCGGTACCATGATGACAGCCAACTGATGGGCTCGCGCACCAGCGCCATCGTTTCCAACTGCCGGTTGCCATCGATGGTTCGAAACAACGGGCGCAGGAATCGCCCATAGCGGAACATCGGGATATGTTTCACTTCGGGCGGATTCTCGAACACAACATCCGCGCGCGCACGAAGCGCGGCCTCCAGCGCGGAGGTTCCCGTCTTTGGCAGCGCCAAAAGGACCAGGTTTTCCTTCCAGAAAACAAGCATTTGCGTGTGCCCTTTCGCTGTTTCCACCGCCGCTAACCTATCATTAACTTGTTTGGAGCAGAAAGAATTTGTGAAAATTTGATTGAAATGTTCCCGTTTTGACCGCATAGAAATGCGAACAAGAGGTGAACGAAGCAGTCATTGCCGCCCCGCCAGGGGTGTGTGAAACAAGGAGCCACAGAATGGCAACAGCGGACCTTCTCAGCATGGATGCGAAACGAAACGCGGATCGTCAGAAAGCGCTCGACAGCGCCCTGGCGCAGATCGAACGGCAGTTCGGTAAGGGCTCCATCATGAAGCTGGGCGACGAAAACGCCGTGCAAGAGATTGAGGCGACGTCAACGGGCTCGCTCGGGCTCGACATCGCCTTGGGGATCGGTGGCCTGCCAAAGGGCCGCATTATCGAGATATACGGCCCAGAATCATCGGGCAAAACTACCCTGACGCTGCATTGCGTCGCTGAGGAACAGAAAAAGGGTGGCGTTTGCGCCTTTGTCGATGCGGAGCACGCGCTTGACCCGCAATACGCTAAGAAGCTGGGTGTTGACCTCGACGAACTTCTGATTTCGCAGCCGGACACGGGCGAACAAGCGCTCGAGATCACTGAAACGCTCGTGCGTTCAGGCGCTGTGAGCATGGTCGTCGTCGACTCTGTGGCGGCGCTCACGCCGCAAAAGGAGCTTGAGGGCGACATGGGCGATAGCGCGCCGGGGCTTCAAGCGCGTCTGATGAGCCAAGCGATGCGCAAGCTGACGGCAGCCATCAGCCGCTCGAATTGCATGGTGATCTTTATCAACCAAATCCGGATGAAGATCGGCGTCATGTTCGGCTCGCCAGAGACGACGACGGGCGGAAACGCGCTAAAGTTCTACTCTTCAGTCCGGCTCGACATCCGCCGTATCGGTGCGTTGAAGGACCGCGATGAAGTCGTGGGCAACGCCACGCGGGTGAAGGTCGTCAAAAACAAGGTCGCGCCGCCGTTCAAGCAGGTGGAATTCGACATCATGTATGGCGAAGGCATCTCCAAGATGGGCGAGCTCCTCGACCTCGGCGTGAAAGCCGGCGTCGTAGACAAGTCCGGCTCCTGGTTCTCCTACGGGGACGAGCGTATCGGGCAAGGACGGGAGAACGCCAAAGGGTTCTTGCGGGAAAACTCCCGGATCGCGCTGGCAATCGAGGATAAGATTCGCGCGGCACATGGGCTCGACTTTGATATGCCGCCGGGATCTGGCGGCGACGAGGACGACGTGCTGGAGGCGTAGGCGCCTTCAGCACGACACGGATAGACCCGCCCGGCGGCCTCGCCGGGCGTGTTTTGTTTCGCAGCGATGATAGGTGCTGTGGACAGGCCCCGGGGCGGCGGATATGTCTCGCCGAACACGATGTTTAAGGCCTGTCTGCTATGCCCAGTTTGAACGATATACGCTCCACGTTTCTGAACTATTTCGGCGAGCAGGGGCACGCGGTCGTCGACAGCTCCCCGCTGGTGCCGCGCAATGACCCGACGCTGATGTTTACGGCGGCGGGGATGGTGCAATTCAAGAACCTGTTCACGGGTGTCGAAAAGCGCGACTACACCCGCGCGACGACGGCGCAGAAATGTGTGCGGGCGGGCGGCAAGCACAACGACCTCGACAACGTAGGCTATACCGCGCGGCATCACACGTTTTTTGAGATGCTCGGGAACTTCTCCTTCGGCGACTATTTCAAGGAAGAAGCGATCCCCTACGCCTGGGACCTCGTCACCAAAGAACTCGGCATAAACAAGGACAAGCTGCTTGTGACGGTGTACCACACCGACGAAGAAGCCGTTGAAATTTGGAAGAAATACGCGGGTCTGCCCGATGATCGCATCCTGCGGATCGCCACAGATGACAATTTCTGGTCGGCTGGCCCAACGGGTCCCTGCGGCCCCTGTACGGAGATTTTCTACGATCACGGCGACCACATCTGGGGTGGCCCTCCCGGCTCGCCGGAAGAGGACGGTGACCGCTTTGTTGAAATTTGGAACCTCGTCTTCATGCAATATGAACAGTTCGAGGACGGCTCCCGCGTCGATCTGCCCAACAAGTCCATCGACACGGGCATGGGGATTGAACGGGTTGCGGCGCTGCTGCAAGGCACCAATGACAACTATTCCACCGACCTGATGCGCGCGTTGATCGAGGCCTCGGCGGATGCCTCCAATTCCGATCCGGATGGACCGGGCAAGACGCATCACCGCGTGATCGCGGATCACCTGCGGTCGACGTCGTTTTTGATTGCGGATGGGGTGATGCCGTCGAATGACGGACGCGGCTACGTTCTGCGCCGTATCATGCGCCGCGCAATGCGCCACGCTCACCTCCTTGGGGCCAAGGACCCGCTTATGCATCGCCTTGTGGGCGCGCTCGTCGCGCAGATGGGCGCCGCTTACCCAGAGCTCGGCCAGGCGCGCGGCTTGATCGAGGACACTCTGCTGAGCGAAGAGACGCGCTTTCGCCAAACGCTCGACCGGGGCCTCAAGCTTCTCAATGATGAAGTATCGGGCCTGGGCGACGGGGCTCCGTTATCGGGGGAGGCCGCGTTTAAGCTGTATGACACCTACGGCTTCCCGCTCGATCTCACGCAGGACGCGATGCGCGAGCAAGGGCGCGCCGTCGATACCGATGGCTTTGATGCGGCGATGGCGGCCCAAAAGGCAAAGGCGCGTGCGGCTTGGTCAGGGTCTGGCGAGGCGGCGGATGCGAGCGTTTGGTTTGACGTGGCTGACGCGCACGGCACGACCGACTTTTTGGGCTACGATACCGAAGCCGCGGAGGGTCAGATCGTAGCCATTGTGACCGACGGCGCCGCGGTTGATGGGGCGGAGACGGGCGCGGAGGTTCAGATCGCGCTCAATCAGACGCCGTTCTATGCCGAGAGCGGCGGTCAGGTCGGTGACAGTGGCGTGATCACGACCGCGACGGGGACGCTGACGGTCACCGACACGCGCAAAGCAGCGGGCGTGTTCGTCCATGTGGCGCGCGTGACGTCTGGAACCGTCAGCGCGGGGCAGGGCGCGAAGCTGGTCGTTGACCACGCGCGGCGCACCCAGATTCGCGCCAACCACTCGGCCACGCACCTCCTTCACGAGGCGCTGCGCGGACGGTTGGGGACCCATGTCGCACAGCGGGGCTCGCTGAATGCGCCCGACCGATTGCGTTTTGATTTCAGCCACGGCCAAGCGTTGACGCTGGAGGACCTCGCCGCCGTCGAGCGTGAGGTGAACAGCTATATCCGCCAGAACGCGCCGGTGGAGACGCGCATCATGGCGCCCGACGACGCCCGCGCGCTAGGCGCGCAAGCGCTCTTCGGGGAGAAATACGGCGACGAGGTGCGCGTCGTGTCCATGGGGACGGAGGACGGCTCTGGCCGCGGGCCAGCTGGCGACACCTATTCCATCGAGCTATGCGGCGGCACGCACGTGGCGCGCACCGGGGATATCGGGACCTTTGTGACGCTGGGCGACAGTGCGTCCTCTGCCGGGGTGCGCCGGATCGAGGCTCTGACGGGCGCGGCGGCATTCGACTACCTCCACGGGCAGGACAGCCGTTTGGCGGCGACGGCGCTCGCACTCAACAGCCAAGCGGCGGATGTGCCAGAGCGGGTCGGGCAGCTCCTGGCGGAGCGCAAGGCGCTTCAGTCCGAGGTGGCAGAGCTGCGCCGCGCGGTGGCGATGGGCGGTGGATCGAAGTCAAACGCCCCTGAGGAAGTAGCGGGCACGCCTTTCCTCGCCATGGTGCTCGAGGGCGTCACGGGTAAAGACCTCCCAGCGCTCATTGATGCGCAGAAATCGGAACACGGGTCGCTGGCGATCCTGTTGATTGCGGATGCCGATGGCAAAGCGGCTGTGGCCGCGGGTCTGACCGATGACCTAACCGATAGGCTCAGCGCGGTGGACATGGTCAAGGCCGCGGTTGAGGCGCTTGGCGGTAAGGGCGGGGGCGGTCGGCCCGCGCTTGCGCAGGGCGGCGCAAAGAGCGCGGCGGACGCTGACGCGGCGATCGCTGCGGTGAAGGCTGTTCTCACGTCGAGCTAGGATCGTGGGGGGGGCCGCCCCCCACCAACCCCCCCGTTTTTTTTTTGGGGAAAACAGGTATTGGTTTGAAACCAACAAAGACCGGGGGGGGCCACCAGAACCGCCCCCCCCGCGCG
>JBCBZG010000012.1:0-112456 GCA_039815465.1 Pseudomonadota bacterium | reverse complement strand
TTTGCATCATTTTGACCACTGGGGTGAAAACCTAGACCTCCCCCACGGCCAAATCTGTCTTCACGCATTTTTTTACTGTTGTATTAACCCTGCGCCGCCCCGCCATTTTTATTTGTAAATTGCGCGCGCCGCCCCTCACCCCAGCCCTCTCCCCGCGGGGAGAGGGGGTCCCGTCGCGCGGGGTGTCCCACGTGGCTTTCTATGGACAGGGGGGGTGGAGTGCGCTATTTTATGAACAGGTGTTCAATTAACCGGGGCCGCGCCATGTTTCACCATTCGATGCGTTTTGATCTGGGCGAAGACGTCAACGCGCTGCGCGATCTTGTGCATCGGTTCGCTCAGGAGGAGATCAAGCCACGCGCCGCGCAGATTGACCGCGACAACGCCTTTCCCGCGCCGCTGTGGCGGGCGCTCGGCGACCTTGGGCTTCACGGCCTCACCGTAGAGGAGGTCTATGGCGGGGCGGGCATGGGCTATCTCGCCCACACCGTCGCCATCGAAGAAATCGCGCGGGCGTCAGCCTCCGTGTCGCTGTCTTACGGGGCACATTCGAACCTGTGTGTGAACCAAATCCGGCTCAACGGCACCGACGCGCAAAAGGACCGCTACCTGCCCGGTCTTGTCAGCGGGGCCCATGTCGGCGCGCTTGCGATGAGCGAGGCGGGCGCGGGGTCTGACGTCGTGTCGATGTCGCTCCAGGCCGAAAAGCGCAACGATCACTACCGGCTCAACGGCACCAAATACTGGATCACCAACGGCCCGGACGCGGACACGCTCGTGGTCTACGCCAAAACTGACGTCGCAGCGGGCTCCAAAGGCATCACGGCGTTCTTGGTGGAAAAGACGATGCACGGCTTCTCCACCTCCCCCCATTTCGACAAGCTGGGGATGCGCGGCTCCAACACGGCGGAGCTGATCTTTGAGGATGTCGAGGTTCCGTTCGAGAATGTGTTGGGGGAGGAAGGCCGCGGCGTCCAAGTGCTGATGTCCGGGCTCGATTACGAGCGTGTGGTGCTCGCGGGGATCGGGCTCGGCATCATGGCCGCCTGCCTGGATGAGGTGATGCCCTATGTCAGCGAACGGCGCCAGTTCGGCAAACCTATCGGGAGCTTTCAGCTCATGCAGGGCAAGATCGCGGATATGTATACGGCGATGAATTCCGCGCGCGCTTATGTCTACGAGGTGGCGAAGGCTTGCGACCGGGGCGAGGTGACGCGCCAGGACGCGGCGGCCTGTTGCCTTTATGCGTCTGAGGCCGCGATGACCCAAGCGCACCAAGCCGTGCAGGCCATGGGTGGGGCGGGGTTTATGAACGACGCGCCGGTGGCGCGGCTTTTCCGGGATGCTAAGCTGATGGAAATCGGCGCGGGTACGTCTGAAATTCGACGGATGCTCGTGGGCCGGGAACTTGTGGGGGCGATGGGATGATCCGACCGGTAATACTTCTGGTTCTTTGGATGGGCGCCGCGCACGCTGGGGTCGCGCAGTACGAACAATGCGTTGGCCCAGACTACGAGGCGCGCGTGGCCGACAAATTCGCAGAACGCTTTCCCACCACCTCCTGCGACGGCGACTGCGACCCCTGGCTGATGAAATCTGTCGAAGGGCTCGTGCGCACCCAGTGCCGCACGGAGGCGCTCGACAGCTGCGAAAGCGAAAAGTGCCGCCTTGGCCTGCAAGGCCGTTGGGCGGCGGAGGAGACCCAGGTGCGCATGCGCATTCAGGAGCTTTTGACGACCGTCGACCTAGATGCGCTGCCACCGCTCAAGGCCCGCAGGCTCAGCGCGCCCGACCTGTGGCTGTCGGACGTGTCCTGCACAGGCGATGCCGTCACTTGCGCGGCGGCGGAACGTGCGCAGGCGCTGGGCGATGTCGAACGCATCCTGGCCGAAGTCGAGACGCTTCCGTGATCCCCCGCTGGCTCTATTTCGCGCCGTTCGGCGTGCTCGTGCTGATCGCGGGCTACACCGGGCTCAAGCTGCGGTTGGAGCGGGACGCAGTCACGGAAACCGCCGTGATTGACTATTACGCCAGCGAATACCTCGCCGACCACGCGGCATCGCTCGGGGACGGGGCCGCCGTGACGGACTGCGTAGGCGTCCCGGGCGAGGTCGGCCAAGTCTGGATCGAGGTCCGCTGCACGCCCCCCGGCGGGGAGGAGGCGTTCCTGTATGGCGTGAACCGCGGCGGCGGGCTCGTCTACGCCGCGCGCGGCGGCCAGGCGCCGGAGGCATGAGCGACACCCCCAATATGGCCCAGCAGGTCTGCGACGCCTGGGCGGCGCGGGAGCCTGATCGCACAGCCATCATCGACGTCACCGGCGGCGCGCGGTGCGCGGTCAGCTATGGCGCGCTGCAAACCCTGTCCCTGCGAGTGGAGGCGTGGCTGATTGCCCAAGGGGTCGCGCCCGGGGACCGTGTCGGTGTGCTCCTGTCCCAAGACCCGCTCTGCGCGGCGGCCCATATCGCGGCGTGGCGCATGGGGGCAATCTCTGTCCCGCTCTTCAAGCTCTTTCAGGCGGACGCGCTGGCAAGCCGCGTCGCTGATGCTGGGCTCCGCGTGGCGGTGGCGGATGCGGCGGGCCGCGCGATGCTGGCGCCGCTCGGCGTGACGAGCGTGGTTGGGGCGGACTTGCCCCCACCCGCCCCGCAAACGGCCCCAAACACGGCCCCACACACGGGGGCCAAGGACCCCGCCGTGCTGATCTATACCAGTGGCACAACCGGCAGCCCCAAGGGCGCGCTCCACAGCCACGGGGTGCTCAATGGCCACCTGCCCGGTGTGATCATGAGCCATGATGAGCTGGGCCAACCGGGCGACACGCTCTGGACGCCCGCGGATTGGGCCTGGATCGGCGGGCTCTTTGACGTGCTGATGCCGGGTCTCGCGCTGGGTGTGCCGGTCGTGGCTGCCCGGCTCGACAAGTTCACGCCAGAGGCCACCCTGGCGGTCTGCGCGCAAAGCGGGGCGAAAAACGTGTTCTTTCCGCCCACGGCCTTGCGCATGCTCAAGGCCGCAGATGCGCGGATCCCCGGGCTCCGCTCCGTCGCCAGCGGGGGGGAGCCCCTGGGGGCAGAGATGCTCGACTGGGGCCGCGCGGCGCTGGGCGTCACGATCAATGAATTCTACGGCCAAACCGAATGCAACATGGTGGCAAGCTCCTGCACAGCGCGCTTTCCCACGCGCCCCGGGGCCATCGGCAAACCCGCGCCCGGCTTTGACGTGGCCGTTATCGACGCCGCAGGCCAGCCCACCGACGGCGAGGGCGACATCGCTATCCGCCGCGGCGCGCCGTCCATGATGCTCGAATACTGGGGCAAGCCCGCCGAAACAGCACAGAAATTCCGCGGCGACTGGATGCTCATGGGCGACCGCGGCGTGATGGAGGATGGCTATCTGAGGTTCGTGGGGCGCGAGGATGACGTCATCACCTCCGCCGGCTACCGCATCGGCCCCGCAGAGATCGAGGATTGCCTGCTCACCCACCCCGCCGTCGCCACCGTGGGTGTCGTGGGCAAACCCTGCGCGCTCCGCACCCAGATCGTGAAAGCCTACGTGGTCCTGAAACCCGGGGCCGACACGGCGGAAGGGACCTTGCAAGACTGGGTCAAAACCCGCCTCTTCGCCCACGCCTACCCACGCGAAATCACCTTTGTGGAGACGCTGCCCATGACCGTCACCGGCAAGGTGATCCGCAAAGACCTACGTGCCCGCGCAGCCCAGGAGGTCGCGGCATGAGATGGGCCGCTCTCCTCCTCCTGGCGGCACCGGCGACCGCGCAGGACCTCGTCTTTTCCCCCGCCGCGACCGAGGCCTGCCTGGCTCAGGCCACCTCGCTCGACGACCAGCTCACCTGCGCAGGCACGTCCGCGAACGCTTGTATGGAGGCCACCCCCGGCGGCTATTCCACTGTCGGCATGGGCGGGTGCCTGGACCGCGAATACCTGTGGTGGGACGCCCGCCTCAACGCCTCCTACCAAGAGGCGCTGACAGCCGCAAAAGCCGTCGACGCCGACGCGCTCCCCGGCCCCCGCGGTCTGCCCCACGCAGAAGCGTCCCTGCGCGCCATGCAGCGCGCCTGGCTCCCCTACCGCGACGCGCTCTGCGCATTTGAGGCGTCGAAATGGGGTGGCGGCACGGGCGGTGGACCGGCGGCGATTGGGTGCCTGCTGCACGAGACCGCGCGGCAGACGCTCATCATCGACCAGGGGTGGGGGCTGTGATGCGGCATCTATCAATGGCGGTTCTACTGAGCATCTGTGGCGCAGGACCGGCGCACGCTGACGACTACGTCCTCGCATGGCAGGCTCGCTGTGACGCCCGTGCGGCTGAGCTTCGCGCCATTGAGCCCAAAACGACCCAAGTTAACGCAGCCCTTGCTGATCTAAATGTGAGCTGCCTGACGACTCCTCTCGATATCTGCTTTTTTGGTGATGACCCAGAAGATTGCCTGAACACCCTCGCTCAAGCTCATCGCGCAGAATTAGCAACCATCCGCGGAATGCTCCCCGATGCGGTTCCTAAGGGTGGTGGGCTCACTGGTCATTCCGCGAACCGTGCGTTGGCGCGGCTCCCCGAAGATACAGATGGGCAAACCTGCTATCCGGAGGTGATGGATTTTGCGATGACCGTCCACAGCGTTTCCGCAGATGTCCTCTTGGAGGTTTGCGACGCGACCCATGATCTCCTTATGATCCGCCAGACCGCGCGGACAGTCGACAGGGCGCTTCAATGACCCGCACCGCCCACGAAGCCGCGCTAGCCGAAGTCGCAGAGGCCGCAGCCCACGCCGCCCAAGGAGGCGGCGAGAAGTCCCGCGCGCGGCATTTGTCCCGGGGCAAGATGCTCCCCCGCGATCGCGTCGCAGGTGTGCTCGACCCGGGCTCCGCCTTCCTCGAAGTCGGCGCCCTCGCCGCCCATGGCATGTATGACGGCGCGGCCCCCGGCGCGGGAGTCATCGCAGGCGTGGGCACCGTGCAAGGCCGCCAGTGCATGGTCATGGCCAATGACGCGACGGTTAAGGGCGGCACCTACTACCCGATGACGGTCAAAAAGCACCTGCGCGCGCAGGAGATCGCGGCGGAAAACCATCTGCCCTGTATCTACCTCGTGGACTCCGGCGGCGCGAACCTGCCCAACCAGGATGAAGTTTTCCCCGACCGCGATCACTTTGGCCGCATCTTTTACAACCAGGCGCGGATGAGCGCGGCGGGCATCCCGCAAATCGCCGCCGTGCTCGGCTCCTGCACAGCGGGCGGTGCCTATGTGCCCGCGATGGCGGACGTGTCGATCATCGTCCGCGATCAAGGCACGATCTTCCTCGCCGGGCCACCGCTCGTCAAAGCCGCGACTGGAGAGGTCGTCAGCGCAGAAGACCTCGGCGGCGGCGACGTTCACACCCGGCTCTCCGGCGTGGCCGACTACCTGGCCGAAGATGATGCCCATGCGCTGGCCTTGGTGCGGGAGGCGCTCCGCAATCTTGGCCCCGGAAATCCTGTACAAAACGATTTTGGGGCCTCGGATCCTTGTACAAACCTATACAAACCCGCGCTGCCAGCCAAATCCATGGACGATCTGTTCGACGTCATCCCAGCCGACCTGCGCACCCCCTATGACATCCGTGAGGTGATCTGGCGCATCGTTGACGGATCGGATTTCGACGAGTTCAAGCCCCGCTTTGGGGAGACGTTAGTGACCGGCTTCGCCCGCATCGACGGAATGCAATGCGGGATCATCGCCAACAACGGCGTGCTGTTTTCGGAGGCCGCGCAGAAGGGCGCACATTTTGTGCAGCTCTGCTCCCAACGCCGCATCCCACTGATATTCCTGCAGAATATCACCGGCTTCATGGTGGGGCGCAAATACGAAAACGAAGGCATCGCGCGCCACGGGGCCAAAATGGTGACCGCTGTGGCCTGCACGAGCGTGCCGAAAATCACGCTCATCGTTGGCGGATCGTTTGGCGCAGGCAATTACGGCATGGCCGGCCGCGCCTACCAACCGCGCTTTCTGTGGACCTGGCCCACGTCTCGGACAGCGGTCATGGGTGGCGCGCAAGCGGCGGGTGTGCTGGCCACCGTGAAGCGGGAAGCCATTGAAAGATCAGGACAATCTTGGTCCACGGAGGAGGAAGAAGCGTTCAAGAAACCCACCATCGACATGTTCGAGGAACAGTCCCACCCGCTCTATTCCTCCGCCCGGCTTTGGGATGATGGCGTCATCGACCCGCGCAAAAGCCGGGAAGTGCTGGCCCTATCCCTCCGCGCCGCGCTCAACGCCCCGATAGAGGAGACACGCTTTGGCGTGTTCCGGATGTAGTGACCGTTGATGAGCTGAAGAAAAAGCATCCCGGTGCCGTCACCTTCACCTTTGGTGACAGTGCGTGGATGAACGATGAGCTGCTAGGACTTGTGGTTTCTGGCAGGAAAACCGCAACATGCGCCCCAGCCCGGGACTATGAGGCCGACCCAGCCGCCATGCCCGTGGTCGGTCGTCGCGACATCGCTACCCGCTGGGACGGCACGCCCGCGGCCGTCATCGAGACGACCGAGATCACCCACCACCGCTACTGCGACGTGCCCGAAGACTTCGCCCTCGCCGAAGGCGAAGCCGACACATTCGAGGGCTGGCAACGCGACCAGCGCGTCTACTTTGAACGCAATGGCGGCTTTTCGGAGGATATGATGCTGGTCTGCGAACGTTTCAAATTGGTGGAAATCTTGTGACAGAACAAAGAGATACCGTCCTGACGGAACCGGACGCGCTGGGCCGCCACTGGGTCTATGTGACCGCGCAGGAGGCGTTTGCGCACCCCAAGGGACGACCCGGGATCGTGGAATACGCCATGGCCGCGTGGTTTGCGGGGATTGGGGCGTTTGAGGCAACGCTTAACATGTCCTTCGGCGTCTTTGGGGCAATCCAGCTCGTATTTACGGCGCTTCTGTTGCTGAGCGCCGTTGGGCTCATCCTACGTAGCCCGTGGTCTTATGTGCTGTCGATCGTGCTGGCAGTCCGCGAAATGATTGGTTTCATTCAGTTAATTGGCGGTGGCGCGTTCGAGGTGCCGCCTGTGCTCGCGCTCTATGGTGTCGTGAATGCAATCATTGGGACGGGCATCATCTTTTACCTCGTCGAGGGAGACCGCCCGAATTTCATCTACCGCCACCGATATCGATCCTACCGGGCCGAAGCGCAGGCTGAGGGGCGCGAATGATCAAAACTCTGCTCATCGCCAACCGGGGGGAGATCGCGGTGCGCATCGCGTGCACGGCCCGCGCCATGGGCGTGCGAACGGTGGCGGTCTATTCCGACGTTGACGCGGGCGCGGCCCACGTGGCGGCCTGCGATGACGCGGTGGCCTTGGGCGGGCGGAGCCCGGCGGAAAGCTATCTGCGGGGAGAGGCTATCATCGCGGCCGCGCGGGCCAGCGGTGCGGATGCGATCCACCCAGGCTACGGATTTCTTTCAGAAAATCCCGAGTTTGTGGAAGCGGTGGAGGCGGCAGGCCTCACTTTTGTGGGTCCAAGCGCTGCGGCGATCCGGGCCATGGGTCTCAAAGACGCGGCGAAGGCGTTGATGGAGGCGGCGGGGGTGCCGGTGGTGCCAGGCTACCACGGCGCGGATCAGTCCGACGCGGTGCTCGCCCAGGCCGCAGCCGATGTGGGCTATCCCGTGATGATCAAAGCCGTGGCCGGGGGCGGCGGCAAAGGCATGCGCATCGTAGAAAATTCCACAGAATTTTCCGCCGCGCTCAGCTCTGCCCGGGCGGAGGCGCGCGGGGCGTTCGGCAATGCGGATGTGTTGATCGAGAAATATGTTTCCACTCCGCGCCATATCGAGGTGCAGGTGTTTGGCGACGGGATCCGCGCGGTGCATCTGTTTGAGCGGGATTGCTCGCTCCAACGGCGCCATCAGAAGGTGATCGAGGAAGCGCCAGCGCCAGGGATGACCTCTGCCATGCGTGACGCCATGGGGGCCGCGGCGGTGCGCGCGGCGCAGGCCATTGGCTATGCCGGGGCGGGCACGGTGGAGTTCATCGTGGATGCCTCCGACGGGCTGCGCGCGGACCGGTTCTATTTCATGGAGATGAACACGCGGCTCCAGGTCGAGCATCCGGTGACGGAAGCGGTGACGGGCATCGACCTGGTGGACTGGCAGTTGCGCGTGGCGGGCGGTGCGCCCTTGCCCCGGGCGCAGGAGGAGATCACGCTCAAAGGTCACGCGTTCGAAGCGCGGCTTTACGCAGAGGATGTGGCGGCTGGGTTTTTGCCTGCCACCGGGCGCCTCACCCGGTTGGCCTTTCCACCCAACATCCGCGCCGATAGCGGTGTTCGGGAAGGCGATGAGATCAGCCCCTTTTACGACCCCATGATCGCCAAGGTGATTGTGCAGGGGGACACGCGGGACCAGGCGCTTGCGGCGCTCGACCGCGCGCTTTCAGACACGGAGGTCGCGGGGCTCACCACAAATTTGGGTTTTCTGCGGCGGCTCGCGCGGGTGGCGGATTTCGCGGCTGGGCGGGTGGATACCGGGCTCATTTCGCGGGAAGGGGCGGGGCTTACCGACGACCCGGTGCCGTGCGCCAAGACGCGTGCCTTGGCCGCGCTGGGGGCGCTGGGGTTTGCGGCGGGCCTGCCAGAGGGGGCGGGGTTCACGCTTTGGGCGCCGTTGCGCCATACTGTGCGGTTGGGGTGGGGCGGGCAGGAGCATCTGCTGACAGCTACGATCCAAGGGACTAGGGCGCAGGTTGACGGGGTTGAGGTCGCTTGGACGGGCGGGCGCTGGTGGATCGACGGACGGCCCACGGGCGCACGGCTCCATGTCGATCCGGATCGTGTGACGGTGTTTTACGGCACGCCATACGTCTTTGACCTGCCGGACCCGCTGGCGCGGGGTGGGGCGGATACCGGTGCCGATGTCATCGAGGCGCCCATGCCTGGCCTCATTCGGGAGATCATGGCCCAGCCAGGCCTGGCCGTGCACGAGGGCGACCCGCTGGCCATTTTCGAGGCGATGAAGATGGAGCATACGCTGCGCGCCCCGCGCGATGGTGTGGTCGCCGAAGTGCTGGCCCAGGCGGGGTCCCAGACCGACGCAGGCGCCCCGATTGTGCGGCTGGAGGCAGCGGAGTGATCCGGCTCCATCACTGTCCTCAGACGCGCTCAATGCGTGTGCTGTGGCTGCTCCATGAGCTTGGTGTGCCGTTTGAGTTGCGCGAGTGGCCGTTCGACAAGACGCTGAGATCGCCGGAGTTTCTGGCCCTGAACCCGTCGGGCCGTGTGCCTGCGCTAGAAATCGACGGGGTGCATGTTTGGGAAAGCGGGGCTTGTCTGGAACTGCTCTGCGAGCGGTTTCCAGAGGCCGGGCTTGGCCGGGCACCGGGGCACGGGGAGCGGGCGGCGTATCTGACTTGGCTCCACTTTGCGGAGACGATCAGCCAGCACTCCGCGGCGCTCACGCAGCAACATGTTGTGCTTTATGATGACGCCATGCGGTCGCCCATCGTGATGAAGCTTGAGGCCGCCCGCATTGGCAAATGTTATGCCGCGCTTGAGGCCGGGTTGGGAGAGTACCTTCTGCCGACGGGGTTTTCTGCCGCCGATGTCGCGGTGGGGCAGGCGGTCTACATGGCCAAGCACTTCACCCGCTTGGATGGGTTTGACAAGCTCACCGCGTGGTATGATCGGATCACCGCGCGCCCCGCCTTTCAGGCCGCGCTGCCGGGGGACGACAAGCTTTACCCGAAAGCGTTCTTTCCGGCGTGGGAGCTGTGATGGAGATCGAGATCACGGAAACCGCCCCGCGCGACGGGCTGCAAAACGAAAAGGCCGCCATCACGGTCGCGGAGAAGGTCGCACTGATCGAGGCCTGTGCGGCTGCGCGCCCCAGCGTGATCGAGATCGGGTCGTTCGTGAATCCCGCCCGCGTGCCGCAGATGGCCGACACAGGCGCCGTGTTGCGCGCGCTGCCTGCGCTGCCGGGGGTGGGCGGGATGGTCCTTATTCCCAATGCGCGCCGGTTGGGGGAGTTCTTGAACGCCCAGGCCGACAGCGCCTTTCAAGTGACGGAGGTCGCCGTGTTTGTGTCCGCGACGGAGACGTTCAGCCAGGCGAACCTGGGCTGCTCGGTGGCTGAAAGCCTTGTGCGGGTTCGCGGGATTTTTGAAGCGCTCGGCGGCGCAATGAAGGTGCGGGGCTATATCAGCTGCGCAACCGATTGCCCGTTCGAGGGGCACGTGTCGCCCGCCGCGGTGGGTGCGCTTGCCCGCGCGCTGCGCGATTTGGGCTGTGACACGCTGGCACTGGCAGACACGATCGGCAAGGGCACGCCTGCCCGGGTGCGGGCTATGTTCGAGGCGGCGATGGACACGTGGGCCCCTGGCGATGTCGTGGCGCATTTCCATGACACCGGCGGGCGCGCGCTCGACAATGCAGATGTCGCGCTCGGGGTCGGGGTGCGGCGCTTTGATAGTTCGGTGGCGGGGCTTGGCGGCTGCCCCTACGCGCCCGGGGCCCCAGGCAATGTCGCGACGGAGGCGCTGGCTGACCACCTTGGCCAGCGTGGCTTTGGCCACGGGTTGGACCGCGATGGGCTGAGCGCTGCGGTCGCGCTCGCGCGGCGCCTGGTCGGTCGCAAGGAGCCCGTGGATGAGCATTGATGTCACCCAGGATGCCCGCGGCGTGCGCACGCTTTGGCTCGCACGTCCCGACGTCCACAACGCCATGAGCGCGCACATGATGGACGCCATCCGGGAGGAGGTCGTGGGCCTGCCGTCCGACGTACGCGTCCTGATCCTCGCGGGGCAAGGTAAGAGCTTTTGCGCCGGTGGCGATCTGGGCTGGATGCGCGCGCAGTTTGATGCGACCGCTGCGGAGCGGCTGGCTGAGGGGAAGCGGCTGAGCGGGATGCTGCTTGCGCTGCATCGGTGCGATGTACCCATCATCGGCAGGCTCCATGGCAATGCGTTTGGCGGCGGGGTCGGGCTCGCCTCGATCTGTGATGCGGCCTATGGCGCCGATCACATCACCATGGGTCTGACAGAAACGCGGCTGGGTCTTATTCCAGCGACCATCGGGCCCTTTGTGGCGGCGCGGCTTGGGCCACGTTTGCGGTCTGTCTTTATGAACTCGCGCCGCTTCGACGCGGCTGAGGCCGTGACGCTCGGGCTTTTGACCCGCGCCGTGCCCGCCGACGCGCTCGACGCCGCAGTAGAGGCGGAGGTCACCGCCTATCTCGCCTGCGCCCCTGGCGCCGTGGCTGACGCCAAACGCCAGGCCCGCGACCTGGGCCCGCGCATTGACGAGACCGTGGTGGAGGCCGCGCTGGCCCGTCTCATTGACCGGTGGGCCAGTGATGAGGCGCAGCAAGGCATTTCAGCATTCTTTAACCGCACGGCGCCGCCTTGGGCCTAGAACACATTGACGTTCTCGCCCCGCTTGTTTCAATCTGCGCCGATGAACGCCAAAACGACAGCGCAGCGATGACGGACCCCGTTCTTCTCTACGGGGTGGGGGCCACGAAGTCGGGGACCTCCTGGCTTTACAGGACGCTCTATGAGCGCGAGGATTGCGAGCTGAGCGCGGTGAAGGAAACGCATTACTGGGACACGTTCAACCTGACGGATCGCGCCGCGCAGCAGGAGGTGTTCCAGCGCCAACGCAACCGCTTGGCCCGCCAGCTTGTGGCCGCGCAGGAAATCAACCGGGAATGGAAGATCCGCAACCTGACCCGGCGTCTCGACGACCTCGACCGGCTCACCGCGATGCTCGAAGACGGGCGGGAGGCGCACACAGCCTATGCGGCCTACCTGATGGCCCGCGCCGATGAGGGCACAAAGCTCGTGGCCGACATTTGCCCCAGCTACGCGCTTTTGCCCGATATACGCTACCGCGAGATGGCCGCGATGGGGGATACGACGCGCTTTGTCTACCTGATCCGCGATCCCCTGGCGCGGCTGTGGTCTGCGGTGCGGATGCAGGCCGAACGCCAGGCGCAGCCGGGCGAAGATTTCGAGGAAAAGGCCAATAACACGCTCTGGCGTATCCTTAAGAGGGGCGCGGAGGAACATATCACAGAGCGGGGCGACTATGCCTCCACCGTGATGCGCCTGCGGTCGGCACTGCCGCGCAAGGCGATCCATGTGGCGTATATGGAGACGCTGATGACCGACGCGGGCTACGGCGACCTGTGTGACTTCCTAGGGCTGCCCCGCGCGCCTGCGCCCACCCATGAGGTCGTCAATTCAGGCTCCCAGGCGCATATGCGCCCCAAGCTCCGGCGGCGCGCGCTGGAGTTTCTGACGCCGCAATACGAATTTGCAGAGAAATACATCGGCCCCTTGCCCGCGGCATGGGCCCAGTCGCGCAGCGTGGGGGCGTAGGGGTGGGGGTCCTAATCGGAGCCGCGCTGGCGGTCGTGGCCATCGTCATCCTCGGGCGGATCGTGCAGTGTTACCTGTCCAATCCCGCTGCTGCGTTAAAGCTTACCACCCATGACCCGGCGCTCTTTCCGCAGGTGATGGCGGGGCGGTATTTCTTTTTTATCTTGATGCTCGGTGGGGCTGCGCTGAGCGGGAACCTGTGGTGGCTGGCCTATGTCTTTGCCGGGTTGGCGTTTGTGGGCATCTTTGACGCGGTGATCTATCAGCGGGCAGGCAAGAGCGCGCGCAAACACGCCCAAGCGGGCGCGGGCTGCGTGGCCGCGGCGGCCATCTGTGTGACGCTGGCCGCGATGGGCCCTGTCTGATCGTCGGGAGCCTGCGCGCGAAATTCCCCGGTTCACGAGAGAAGACAACGAAATGCACCCGTGCTACCTTAAGGCAAATGATGGGTGTGCCATCAACAAAGACAGGGAGATTCTGGGCAATGCAAAACGACAACGGTGGCGGCAACTGCACGTTAAGCTCGCTCATTATGGCCGCGCTCGTCGGCGTCCTCGCAACGGTGGTCTGCGTGATGTTCGCGGGCATGACGTGGACTGGCAGTATCTTTGTGGGGATCATCGCCGCGGGTGTCGCGGCTGCGATCTTTCTATTCGTGTTTTGCCGCGAGCTGACACCGCTGAGCGAAATTCAAGCCGCGCGGGAGGCGGCGGCCGCCGCGCCCGAAGCGGCACCGGCGCCCGCGCCAGCGCCTGCCCCAGAACCTGAGCCCGCACCGGAACCTGCACCAGCGCCCGCAGCCGCTCCTGCGCCCGCGCCTGCCGCTGAGGAGGCGCCCGCCGCCGCAAAGCCCACCGCGCTGAGTGAAGCGCGTGAGGGCGGTGCCGACAATCTCAAGGAGATCAAAGGCATCGGGCCCAAGCTTGAAAAGCTTTGCAATTCCATGGGCTTTTACCATTTCGACCAGATCGCAGCCTGGACCGACGCAGAGGTCGCGTGGGTCGATGACAACCTTGAGGGCTTTAAGGGCCGCGTGACCCGCGACAAGTGGGTCGAGCAGGCCAAGATCCTCGCTGCGGGCGGCGATACGGAGTTTTCCAAGCGCGTCGACGGCGGCAAGGTCTACTAACCGCACAAACCCACCACCTGGGCCGCACGCTGTAACCTGCGCGCGGCCTTTGCTGACTTTCGGCCCCGGGCCGGACCCTTTGGATTGGCGCAATGGCCCAAAAACCGACATCGCGGAAACCCACCGAGCGTGACATCGCGCGCGCGAAGACCAGCCGGAATGTGGCCGTTGTACTGGTCGCGACGATGGCGCTGTGGCTGGCAGCGCAGTGGATTGGGCCGCAGGTGGGGCTCGCGGGGAACTACGCGATCCTGTTTGACCTGATGGCGCTTGCGGGCTTTATCTGGGCGCTCGTCGTGACGCTTAGACTGTGGCGCACGCGCTAGGGCAGGCTGCGCAAACCGCTCTGCTATTGCATAACGGGGGGCTAAACGCCCATGTGTTGGGCGAACGTGACTGAGAGCGCCCCATGATACGACCCCTTGCCATCCTTTGCCTCCTCCCCGCTGCTGTCTGGGCGGAGGGCGCGGATACCGCCCCGGACTACTACATCGACGGGCTCTTTTCCGTCAGCACGGCGGAACAGTTGGCCAATTTCTGTCCGTCCATCGCCTTTGACCTCGACCGCGCCAACGCGACGGCCACGGACATCCTCGGGCGACTGTCAGAAGACGGCGTCACGGGCGATGCCATCCTCGAGCTGACGGGGGTGGAAGAAGGCGTGGCAGCGCTCCAAGCCGCCTTTGTCGATCGCTATGGGCTTGACGGCGCCGGGCAAGACGTCGTTTGCAGCGCCGCCCGGGCGGAGATCGCGGCGCAATCGCTCATCGGGGGGATCCTGGTCGAGGTGGCGGAATGAAGCGCGTCCTGACACTGGCCGGCGTCTTGGCCATGCTGCCCTTTGGCGCCTCGCTGGCGGCTCGCAGCCCGGGCGACGTGCCGGAGGTCACCCAGGGGCTTATGGCCGTCTTCGCGGGTGATATGATCCAAGAGCAATGCGCAGATATCTCCCCCCGATTGTTGCGTGTCCTAAGCCTGCGCAGCGCGTTGATCAGCGCGGCGAAGGAGGCGGGCTTTTCAGATGCGGAAATCGACGCCTTTGCCGACGACCCGGAGGCCCGGCGAAGCCTAGAGGCAGACGCGCGCCGCTACCTGGCGGCCCGCGGCGTGGTGCCCGAGGACGCCGCGACCCTCTGCGCCGTTGGCCAGCGCGAGATTGAGGCGGGCACCGTCGTCGGCCGCCTTCTGAGAGCGCGCTGAGACGATGCGCTGGGCTCTGCCTTTGGTCTGTGTCGCGCTTGCGGGGTGCGAGGCACCGCCTGTGCAGGACGGGGTGCCGATCTTTGAGCCCGACTATGGCAGCGTTGAAACACGGCTGCTCGACGATGACCTCGTGCAATTCGTCGTCTCCATGCGCGGGGCGCGGGGCAACTGGGACTTGCGGGACTTTGCCGATTGCGCGGCCGCGCAATACACGCTGATCCGCGGCTTTAGCTTTGCCCAGCATGTGCGCACCAATGTCATTGAAAACGCAGGCCTGTGGGAGGCCGACGCGGTCTACACGATCTCCCCCGACCTTCCACCGGGGGTCAAAACGCTCGATGCGGAAGTCACTTTGGCCGCCTGCGAGGAGGCAGGCATCCCCGCGATCTAGCCCGCGCCTGAGTAAAGCGTGAAGCGATATCCACTCGACGCCCTGCGCGCCGCGCGCTAGCTGTTGCGGACAGATGTCGAGGGGATGCGATGACCGATAACCCATTTGTCGCCATGCAACGCGCCGCAGAAGAATGGCAGCGCGTGGCGGGCCCATGGCTCGAGGCGGTGACGCCCACGCTCCCCGCGGATGTATTAGAGAGCTTTTTTGGCAAAGGGCTCAACCCCGAGGGGCTAGATGCCAAAACGCGGCTGCTTTTGACCCTGGGTGGGCTGACGGTCACGGGCGCCCATGCGGAGCCGCAAATCCGTATCACGGTGCGACAAGCGCTCGAAAGCGGCGCGACCGAGCAGGAGATTGCGGAAACGATCGCCCAAATGTCGATGTTTGCGGGCGTGCCTGCGATGACGAAGGCGCTGACGCTCGCGCGCGCGGTCATCGCGGAGGCGAAGGCGTGATGCTGCCGCGCAGCCCCGCTGTCCCCGTCCTGCAGTTGGGCTAACGGCGGAGCGCGCGGTTTGGACCTTTTGTTGCTTTTGATCCCCTTTGTGGCGGCGTTTTCGGCGGGCCCGCTGACGCGTGTCGCGCAGGAAAGCGCGGTGGCCGTCAGCTTGCTCACGGCGGCGTTCCTGACGCTAGGCCTAAGCTGGGTGGCGCTTGCGGCCGCCACTGCGCAGGGCGCGGGGACGGAGCGTGTGCTCTGGCAGCTTTGGTTCGAAAGCGGCACGCTGACGGTGGACGTGGTTTTGAGCGCGGATCTGACGACGCGTGCGGTTGTTGCGGTCCTGGCCACCCTATTTGCGCTCGCGCAGTTGCAGTGTTGGACGGTCGTAACTCCCAAAAAGCTGCAAAAGACGAATGAGAGCCTGCGCGTGCGCGCGATGGTGGGCCTGCATCTGCTGACCGGGGCATTGGTGTTTTTGTCGGCGGCGGGCAGTGCGGTGACGCTCTTTGCGGCGGCGCTGATTGCGGCGCTGGCGACGGGGCTTGCGGTGGATTTCAACCTGCGCAGCCAGCTTGCCGGGCGCGTGGCGTCCAAGGCGCTCCTTGTGATCCTGGCTGGGGCGCTTTGTTTGGGGCTCGTGGCGGCGATGATCTACGCACGCTTTGACGCCGATGCGCTCAGCGTCGTCTTTGCTGCGTTTGAAGGGAGCCCTGCGCTCAGCCCGGGGTGGGCGCTGGCCATTGCGGCGATGGCCCTGGCCTTTGGCGCGGCGCTGCCGTTCCTACCCTGGACGCTTTACACAGCCACCGCGCCTTCGCCGGTGACGGCAGCTGTGCAGGGGCTGTTGCCCATCGCTGGGGTGCTGGTGCTGCTGCGGCTTGGGCCCTTGGCAGAGGATCTGGGCGCGGTAGGGCTCGCCGCGGCGGGGTTTGCGGCGCTGACGGCGCTTTTCGGTGCCTCTGCCTCGCTTTTCAAAGGGGAGCTGCGCAAGGCGCTGGGCCTGGCGGCCATGGCGCCGGTGGGCGTGGCGCTCGCGGTCGCGCTTTTGGGCCATGCCCATGCGGCATTGGCCGTGGTGCTCGCACACGGCGCGCTTGTGATGCTGTTGTGGTTTGCCTATTCCGCGGTGGCCCGTGGCCTGGCGGAGGATACGGACCTGCGCCATATGGGGGGGCTTGCCGCGCATTTTCAGGGGCCCCACCTCGCCGCGTTGGTGGGTACGCTTGGGGCCACGGGGCTCGGGCTGCCGTTTGCGGTGGCGGGCATTCCCGTCGCGCTGCCAGGCTACGGCGCGCAAGTGGCGGGGCTGGCGGCGGTCGAAGGCGCCTCACCCGGGCTTTTTGCCGCGCTGAGCGTCGCGCTTTTCCTCAACGCGCTGGCGCTTTGGCGCATCTACCTGCGCGTCTTCCGTGGCGCGGAAAAGAGCCGCAATGCCCGGCTTGACCCCGAACAAACGAGTGAGCCGCGCGTGTCGCGCAGTGTGGAAGCGGTGCTGATCGTCCTGATCCTGGGCGCGATGCCCATCGCCGCCCTGGTCCACCCGCAAAAGGATGCGGGGCCGGTGGGGTTGGCGGATTACGTGCCGCTCATCGCGTCGGTCGGGGCGTTTGTCGTGTCTTGGCTGTCCCTCATTGCGCTTCCAGCGCTTGGCTCAGGCGCGTCGCGGATGACGGCGCCGGTGTCTGCGCTTGCCGTGGATCTTTGGGGCGTGCCGCGGCTTTATCTGTCGGCGCTTGAGCGTCCGGCGCTCGCGATTGGTGCCAATGTCGGGCGCGGCGGCGCGCGCTGGGGGCTGAGCGCCTGGACGGAGCGTGCGGCGGCTGCGCTGTTGCCCGCGCTCACGCGCCATGCAAGCGCGGCGCGGCGGGCGAAGGCCTTTCCCATCGTGCTCGGCGCGCTTGTGGCAGCGGCGCTGGTGCTGACGCTTGTGACGATGGCGGGGGGCTAGGCGCGGTGGAAAACCTAGTCTCCATCCTGATATTCACGCCGCTTCTGGCGGCACTGATCCTCGCTGTGTTTTTGCGGGGCGATGACGAGGCCGCGCAGCGCAACGCCAAATGGCTCGCCGTGACGGCCACGGGTGCCACGTTCTTTATGGCGCTTATCGTGTTCTTTGGGTTTGAGCCCGGCCAACCCGGGCTTCAGTTCGAGGAGGTCCGCGCCTGGCCCATGGGGCTGACCTACCGCGTGGGCATCGACGCCGTATCGCTGCCCTTTGTCATGCTCACAGCCGCGATTTGGCCGTTCGCGGTGGCGGCGAGCTGGGGCGTGACGCGCAATGTGCGCGATTTCATCATCGCGCTTTTGGTGGCGCAGTCGTTGACGCTGGGCGCGTTCGCGGCGCAGGACCTCGCGTTTTTCGCGCTCTTTTTCGAGCTCGCGTTTGTGCCGCTTTGGGTGCTCGTCGGGCTTTGGGGGCGCAGTGGGGGCGGGCTCCATGCGCTGAAGGCCGCGATCTATGCGCTTCCGGGCGCGCTGCTTTTGATCGCGGTCGTTGCGGTTTTTGCGGCACAGGTGGGCGACACAGCGATCCCTGCGCTTTTGATCCACAACCTGCCAAGCGACGCCCTGACCGTCGCGGGGGTCGAGGTTGCAGGCGGGCTGCAGACACTGCTGTGCCTCGGGCTCTTGTGGAGCGTGGGCGCCAAGGCCGGGCTTTTTCCCTTTCACGGCTGGTTGCCGGGGGTGAGCTGCGTGGCGCCTGCGGCGGCGCTTATGCTGATCGTGGCGGTGGGCGGCAAGCTGGGGCTTTACGCGCTCTTGCGCTTTGGGGTGCAGGTGACGCCGGTGGGGCTCGATATCCTGCACGGCCCGCTGCTTGGGCTGTTGATTTTTGGCGCGGTGTTGATGGTGCTTGCGGCGCTCGCGCAAGATGCGCTGCGCCCGGCTATCGGGTACCTCAGCGCGGGGGCCATGGCGCTGCCGCTCGCGGCAGTGCTGTCGGGGGCGCTCCAAGGGTTTGACGGCGCGATGCTGGCGCAACTGGCCCACGGCGTCACCTTTGCCGGGCTTTGTGCGGTGCTCGTGGTGCTCGAAGGGCGGCTTGGCGGGGACGAATACGAGCGGATGGGTGGGGTGCGCATTAAGCAGCCGTTTTTGGCCCATATGCTGCTCTTTTACTGCGTGTCGCTCTTTGCGATGCCGCTCACGGCGAGCTTTCCAGCCCATGTGCTCGCGCTCTTTGGGTTGACGCTAGGCGGGTCGGTCTGGGCCGCGGTGGGCTACGGGGTGGTGCTCTTGCTGTTGGCGAGTGCCGCGATGTCGCTTTACCGGCGGGTATCGCTCGGCGACACGGTACGCGAAAATGTGCGGACGCTGGCGCTGCTCGACGGGCGGGAGCAAGCGATGTTGATCGGGCTTGGCGCGCTGATCTTGGGCCTGGGGCTCTGGCCCGCGGTGATGCTGGCGCCTTTGGCCGACGGGATGGTGGCGGTGTTCACCCAAGCCCAAGCCGCGCTGGGGCGCTAGATGGCGGATCGTGTCGTGTTCGACCACGTGGACTCAACCATGTTGGAGGCTGCGCGCCGCGCGGATTCGCTGACCGGCCCCACCTGGATCCTGGCCCGCCAGCAAACCGCCGCGCGCGGGCGCCGGGGGCGGGCCTGGGCGCAGGGGCAGGGCAACTTTGCAGCGACGCTCGTGATGCACACGGAGCCGCAGCGTGCCGCGCTCCATTCCTTTGTGGCCGCGCTCGCGCTCTATGACGCGCTCAGCGCGCTGGGCGCGGACCGGTTGGCGCTGAAATGGCCCAATGATGTGCTCCTCGGCGGGGGTAAGGTCGCTGGCATACTGCTGGAGATGTTGCCGCGTCAGGTGCTTGCGGTGGGGATCGGGGTGAACCTCGCCCATGCCCCCGAAGCGCACGAGGTCGAGCCGGGCGCGACACCGCCCGTGACACTAGGCATTCCCACCGATCCGGTCACGTTGCTCGACCAACTCGACCCCGCGTTCGACCACTGGGCGGGGCGCCTGGCCCAAGATGGGTTCGCCCCTGTGCGCGACGCGTGGCTCGCCCGCGCCGCCCGTCTGGGGGAGGTCATCCGTGCCCGTACTGTCACAGAGGACCACACAGGCACCTTCGAGACGGTCGACAATGACGGATGCCTTGTTCTATCCACCGCCAAAGCGCGGCTCAGGATCCCTGCCGCGGAGGTCTATTTCTGAGGGCGCGCCATGCTGCTCTGCATCGACTGCGGAAATACGAACACGGTCTTTTCCATCTGGGACGGGTCAGAATTTCTTGTAACCTGGCGCACCGCCACAGAGCATCAGAGGACGGCGGACCAGTACTACGTCTGGCTGATGTCGCTGATGCGGCTCCACGATATCGAGCCGCAGATTGACGCGGTGATTGTGTCCTCGACGGTGCCGCGGGTTGTGTTCAACCTGCGCGTCTTTGCGGACCGGTATTTTGACACACGGCCCTTGGTGGTGGGCAAGCCGGACTGTGCGCTGCCGGCTGACCCGCGGGTGGATGAGGGCACGATCGTGGGCCCGGACCGGCTGGTGAACACGGCGGGGGCCTATGACATCTATGGCGGGGACCTGATTGTCGTCGATTTCGGCACCGCCACGACGTTCGACGTTGTCGCCGCTGACGGCGCCTATGTGGGCGGTGTGATCGCGCCGGGCGTGAACCTATCGCTCGAGGCGTTGCATATGGCAGCTGCAGCGCTGCCCCATGTCGACATCACCAAACCGCAAAAGGTGATCGGCACGAATACGGTGACGTGTATGCAGTCGGGCGTCTTCTGGGGCTACGTAGGCTTGATAAAGGAGGTCGTGTCCCGCATTAAGGCGGAGCGTGATCGGCCAATGAAAGTGATTGCCACCGGCGGGTTGGCCCCGTTGTTTGAGCAGGCAGACGCGCTATTTGACCACTTCGAAGATAACCTGACGATGCACGGGCTGACCGTCATCCATCAGTTCAATAAGGACAATTGAGTGAGCGAGCGACTGATTTACCTGCCCCTTGGTGGGGCGGGGGAAGTGGGCATGAATTGTTACGTCTACGGCTACGGGCCCGAAGACAACGAGCGACTGATCGTGGTCGACCTGGGTGTGACCTTTCCAGATATGGATGGCACGCCTGGGGTCGATCTGATCTTGCCCGATATCTCCTGGCTGGTCGAGCGCCGCGCGCGCATCGACGGGGTGTTCATCACCCACGCGCACGAGGATCATGTGGGCGCGGTGGGTCACCTGTTTGAAAAGCTCGGCGCGCCGATCTACGCGCGGGCCTTTACCGCCAACATCGCGCGCCGGAAGCTCGATGAGTTCGGCATCGGGCCCGAGGCCGTCACGACGGTGTCCCGCTACCCAGAGATTGTGGAAGCTGGGCCGTTCCAGGTGTCCTTTGTGCCCGTGTCGCATTCCATCCCCGAATCCTCGGGGCTTTTGATCGAAAGCCCGGCGGGGCGTGTGTTCCACACCGGCGATTTCAAGCTCGACCCGACCCCGGGTGTGGGAGAGCCGTTTGAGCCAGAACTGTTCCAAGAGATCGCAAAGCGCGGCGTCAAAGCCCTGGTATGCGATTCCACCAACGTGTTTTCTCACCACGCTGGTCGGTCTGAGGCCCTCGTGGGGCCCGAGATCGAGGACCTCGTCGCAGGCGCTGAAGGGATGGTCGTGGCCACCACGTTCGCCTCCAACATCGCGCGGGTGAAAACCCTGGCGGAGGCGGGCGCACGTGCAGGGCGGTCCATTTGTCTGCTGGGTCGCGCCATGCGGCGGATGGTGGAGGCGGGGCTGGAAACCGGCGTGCTCACCGATTTCCCGACTGTTGTGAGCCCGGAAGAGGCGCTCGATATCCCGCGCGGCAACCTTATGCTCCTCGTCACCGGCTCCCAGGGGGAGCGGCGCGCGGCGTCTGCCCAACTGGCCAATGGCAAGTATCGCGGGCTCACGATGAAAGAGGGGGACATGTTCCTCTTTTCCTCCAAGACGATCCCGGGGAATGAGCGCGGGGTGATCCGCATCATCAACCAGTTCAGCGAGATGGGCGTCGATGTGGTCGATGACGCCGCTGGCCGCTATCACGTGTCGGGCCACGCGAACCGCCCAGATCTGGAGACGATGCACGCGCTCATCGACCCGCAGGTCGTGGTGCCGATGCACGGCGAACACCGGCACCTGCGCGAGCATACAAAGCTCGCAGGCGCGGCGGGGCGGACATCTGTGCTGGCAGTGAATGGGACAATGGTCGATCTGGCTGGGAACGCGCCGCGCATCTGCGACTATGTGGAAACGGGGCGCACCTATCTCGACGGGTCGGTGCAGATCGGCGCCATGGACGGCGTCGTGCGCGACCGCATCCGCATGGCACTGAATGGCCACGTCATGGTCAGCGTGATCATGGAGGATGACGAGCCGGTGGGCGATCCCTGGTGTGAGCTCATGGGTTTGCCAGAAACCGGCAGCTCCAACGCGCCGCTCATCGATGTCCTTGAGGAGGATCTGAGCCAGTACATGATGCGCGCCTCTGCCAAGACGCTCAAGAACAACGACCGCATCGAGGACGAGCTACGCCGCATCACGCGGGCCACAAGCCTTGCAGAAATCGGTAAGAAACCCGAAGTAACAGTGGTGGTCAGCCGTCTCGGGTAAAGACCGGCGAAGGAGACAGTCATGGCACGTGGTGCAGGTGGATCAGATGGCGGGACGCTTTATTTCCTGCTGGGCTTTGCGATGATGGTCGCGGGGGGGTACCTGCTGCTGCAAAGCATCGTAGTGACACCCACGTTCGGGTTCCGCATGGCGCTGTGGAACATGGGGGGCTTTCGCCTGACGACGGGGATGGTGCTTGTGCCCTTTATCTTTGGCGTCGTGATGATCTTTTACAACTCGCGCAACTACGTGGGCTGGGCGCTAGCGATTGGGTCGGTCATCGCGATGGTGGCGGGCGTCATCGCCAATCTGCGGCTTCAAATGGCGGGCCTGTCGGTCTTTGACCTTTTGATGATCTTTATCCTGCTTTTTGGCGGGCTTGGGATTTTCCTGCGGTCCCTGCGCAAGGGGTAACCCTGGCGCTGCAAAGCTGACTCTAGTAGGTTTCGCGCTGTAGCGCCGCCCCTTGGGGCGGACCGGCGCGGCCCGGCGGTGCCGCCGGGCGAGTGCATTTCGGCTAGGCGGTTATCCCTTCGGTGGCTCTTTGATGGTCCTACGCCCGTGATTTCCGCCCACCCCGGCGGGTGCGCAGACGGGGGGCGCGGCTCGGCAATTCGTCCATGATCGTCCGGCGCGTCTCCGGCGTCATGGTGGACCACGCTCCGATTTCGTCGAGCGAGCGCAGGCAGCCCACGCAGATTTTCTCCACCGGGTGGATAGAGCAGAGCTTGATACAGGGGCTCTCCGCCTCGTCCCGGGTCCAGATGTCGTCGCTCATAAATGCCTCATGCGGTCTAGGGCGCCTTGCAAGATATAAGAGGCCGCCACCTGATCAATGATCTGCGCGCGACGTTTTCGCGTCGTATCCGCCTCAAGCAGCGCGCGCTCGGCGGCGACGGTGGACAGCCGTTCGTCCCAAAAGGTGATGGGCAGGTGGGTCAGCCCGGACAGGTTGCGCGCAAAGGCACGCGTGGCCTGGCAGCGCGGCCCCTCGGTCCCGTCCATATTGCGCGGCAGACCCAGCACGATGCCCGAGGCCTCCCGCCCGGTGATGAGCGCGAGAAGCGCCTTGGCGTCCACCCCGAATTTCTTGCGCCGAATGGTGTCGAGCGGTGTGGCCACGGTGTGAATGCGGTCCGAGAGTGCCACGCCAATCGTGTGCGTGCCCAGATCGAGCCCCGCAATCGGCAGCGCGGGGGGGAGCGCCGCGGCAAAATCCACGATGTCGTCAAAGATCATTGCAGGCCCGCATCCCGCGCCGTGCGCGCGAAAAGGTTCAGCGCATCGGCCCGGTCCGCAAAGACCTGCCGCGCCTCACCCAGGATCGCCTGAGCGCTGTCGCGGTCGCCAAGCACGGCGCGGGCCGTGATGAGCCGTGCCCAATCCTCCGGCGGGCCGCCTTGGGTTGCGAGCCGCTGGGCCAGGCCCTGCACCATGCCTTCGATCATCGCGGCGCGGTCTTCGGGCGATAGCTCTTGGGCGGCCAGCAGGTCCTCCTGGCTGGGGCCCCGGCCCTCGGGCAACACATAGCGGACCCCGGCCAGCTGCGCGACGCGGGGAAGCTGATCGCGCAGGAACGGCACCCAGCTGTCACCCGGCTGCGCGTTGTCCATAAGCGGCGCCCAAAGCGCAAACGCCCGGTCATAGCGGCCGCTTTGCTGGTGCATGAGGCCCAGATAGTACCGCACCTCCCCGCTGTCGGGGTTGATCCCGCCCGCGCGGCGCAGCTCTGCCTCCGCCTCTGGCGAGACATAGCCACCCGCGGCGGTGATCATCAGCTCCGCCTGGGTGAGGATGTCGTCATAGCCCACATCGTCGCCCTTGAGCGCAATGATCCGGCGCTGCGCCTCAAAGGCCGCGTCATAGTTGCCGAGCGCGGCCTCGTTGCGCATGAGCAGCTCTAGCCCTTGCAGGTCATCGGGCCGGTCCGCCATTGCCGCGCGCAGGTCGGCCACAAGCGCGCGGTGGCGCTCGCTGACCTCCGGCTGGGCGGCGGTGGTGGCAAACGCCAGCTGTGCGGATGTTTGAGACGGTCGGGTCGCAGCGCGTTCGTCAATGGCCGCCAGGCGCGCCTCTAGCGGCATATCCCCGTAACCCGGCGCGCCCAGATAGGCATAAAGCGCAAAGCACAGCGCCACAGTGGCCCCCGCCGCGCCAAGGGTCAGGGCAAGCGGCGCGCGGCGTTCCGTCACGGCCTTTTGCCCGGCGGCGTCCACAGCAAGCAGCCTGCGCGAAATCTCGGTTCTCAGCGTCTCAGCCTCCGCAGCGCCGATCACGCCGCGGTCTATGTCGCGATCCACCTCGGACAGTTGCGCCTTATAGATCGCCATATCTTTTTCGGTGTCGGACGCCGCGTCACCGGCATCTGCGCGCAGCGCCGTGCGCACGAGGATCAGTGCGACCGCGGCCGTCAAAGTGCCCGTTATGGCCCAAAAAATGATCACGCGTGCCCCTCGATCCCGTCTCTTGGCATGTAGTGCACCCACCCACAGGGGGGAAGAGCGAACCCATGTCGCATCCACGCGATGTGTTGACGCTCCTAGTCATGGGGTAATGGTGGAAGCCGATATGACGTCGAAAACCCCGGGGGGCGTTTGATGAAGCGATACTCAGTCTTTGCCGTCGCGCGCGAGGCGCTGCGCTTCCACAGCGGGTGGGAGCGCGCCTGGCGCAGCCCTGAGCCTAAGAAGGCCTATGATGTCATCATCATCGGGGCAGGGGGGCATGGGCTCGCTACGGCGTATTACCTGGGCAAAAACCACGGCATCACCAACGTCGCCGTGATCGAAAAGGGCTGGCTTGGCGGTGGCAACACGGGCCGCAACACGACCATCATCCGCTCGAACTACCTGCAAGACCCCTCCGCGGCGATCTACGAAAAGGCGCGCTCGCTCTACGAGGATTTGAGCCAGGACCTGAACTACAACGTCATGTTTTCGCCGCGGGGCGTCATGATGCTCGCCCAGACGGAGCATGAGATCCGCGGGTATCAGCGCACCGCCCACGCCAACGCGCTACAGGGTGTGTCGACGGAATATATCGGGCCCGAGCGGGTCAAAGAGCTTTGCCCCATTATCGAGATTTCTGGCCCGCGCTACCCGGTGCTCGGCGCGCTGTGGCAGCCACGGGGCGGCACTGCGCGCCACGACGCGGTGGCCTGGGGCTACGCGCGGGCGTGTTCGGATATGGGCATGGACATCATCCAGAAATGCGAGGTCACGGGCGTGACACGCGATGCGGGCGGCGTGACGGGCGTGGAGACGACCAAGGGCCATATCGGCTGCAAAAAGCTGGGTATTGTCGTGGCGGGCCATTCGGGCGTGGCGGCAGAAATGGCCGGGTTCCGGCTGCCGATCGAGTCGGTGCCGCTTCAGGCGCTCGTGTCCGAGCCCATCAAGCCCTGCATGGATGTCGTCGTGATGGCCAACACCGTTCACGGCTACATGAGCCAGTCCGATAAGGGCGAGATGGTCATCGGTGGCGGCACGGATGCCTATAACGGCTATTCCCAACGCGGATCGTTCCACCACCTCGAAGAGACCGTGCGTGCGCTGATCGAGACGTTCCCGATGATCTCCCGCCTGAAAATGCTGCGGCATTGGGGTGGGATCGTGGATGTCACCGGCGACCGCTCCCCCATCCTGTCAAAGACACCCGTAGACGGCGTGTTCATCAACTGCGGCTGGGGCACGGGCGGGTTCAAGGCAATCCCCGGATCAGGCTTCGGCTTTGCGGAACTCATGGCCACCGGGCACTCACCGCTCACAGCGGAGTTCGGGCTCGACCGGTTCCGGGAGGGGCGCTTTATCGATGAAAGCGTGGCTGCGGGGGTGGCGCATTGATGCCGATGCTCCTGTTGACCCAGCCCCGCCAGCGCCTATGTCAGGCTCGACAAAGGAGTATCGAGCCATGGGTTTCATCCAGCGGGCCATCCCCGCAGTATCGGGCATCGGCGCAGGCGTCTTTATCGGCGCAATCGCCATCATGTTGGGCACGGTTATGTTCACCGGCGAAGGCTACGGGACAGAATCCGAGCCGCCGGAACAGATCTACTTCTTCTAAGGCGCCGGGGCGCGCCGCTTTCGGGGGCGCGCCATGCTGATCCTAGACTGCCCAAATTGCGGTGAAGCCAAGGAAGAGACCGAGCTTCACGCCGGGGGCGAGGCGCATCTGACGCGCTTTGGGCCGGGCTCCTCTGACGAGGCGTTTGAGGGCTACCTCTTTAACCGTGAGAACCCCAAGGGCGTGCATTTTGAGCGCTGGCGCTGCGCGTCGGGCTGCGGGAAGTGGTTCCACGCAGCGCGTTGCACGGTCACGAATGAGGTGTTCGGCACCTATTCCGCGCAGGTGAGCGAGCCGCCGCAAGACATCAAGGACGCTGTGAGCGCCAAGCGCCCCGGTTGGACCTGGAGGGGCCTGTCATGAGCACGCGTCTGGCAAAGGGCGGGCGGCTCATCGACCGCGCGCAGCCCATGTCGTTTTCCTTTGACGGAAAGCGGATGAAAGGGGTGGCGGGCGACACGCTGACCTCTGCGCTTTTGGCCAACGATCAGATGCTGATGGGCCGGTCGTTCAAATACCACCGCCCGCGCAGCGTTGTGACCGCCGACGGGTCGGAGCCCAATGCGCTCTTTAACCTGGGCGAGGAGGGGCTGTTTGAGCCCAACGCGCGCGGGACAGTCACAGAGCTGTTCGACGGGCTGAAAGCGGAAAGCCAGAACAAGTTTCCGACGCTCGAATTTGACGTGGGCGCCATCAATGCGCGGCTGTCGCGGTTCCTGCCTGCGGGCTTTTACTACAAGATGTTCATCCACCCGCGCTCATTCTGGAAACACATCTACGAGCCATTCATTCGCCAGTCGGCGGGCCTAGGCAAAGCGCCCAAAGCGCGCGACGGCAGCACATACGAGCATTTCTATGCGTTTTGCGACGTCCTGATCGCAGGCGGCGGAATCGCTGGGCTGCAGGCGGCTCTTGTCGCGGGGCAGGCAGGCAAGGATGTGCTGCTTTTTGAGCAGCACGCGCACTGGGGCGGTCGCGCCCCGGTGGACGGGGTAGACATTGACGGCAAGCCTGCTGAGGCCTGGGTCGAGGATACCCTGACGGCGCTGCGCGCGATGCCCAACGTCACACTGCGCGCGCGCACGCAGGTGTCGGGCGTCTACGACCACGGCTATGCGATCTGCTATGAGCGGGTGACGGATCATACGTCGGGAGACACCGCGCCCCGCCACCGGCTGTGGCGGGTGCGGGCGGGCCATATCGTGGCCGCCACCGGCGCAATCGAACGCCCGCTGAGCTTTGCAGGCAATGACATCCCCGGCGTGGCGGTCGCCTCCGCCGTCCGGGACTACGCGGTGAACTGGGGCGTGTCCCTGGGCGACCGCACCGTCGTCGTGACCAACAATGACGACGCCTACCGCACTGCGCTGGTGCTGAAAGCGGCGGGGCTCGACGTGCCCGCCATCATCGACGCGCGCCCCGGTGGCGGCGGCGAATTGGCAGAGGAAGCCCGCCGCGCGGGCATCCGCGTGCAGACCGGCAAAGGGATCGCCAAGGTAAAGGGCGGGAAACGTGTCACCGGTGTCGAAATCTGCACGCAGGCAGGCGAGGGATCGAAGCTCGAAGAGATCGCCTGCGACGTTGTCGCCATGTCTGGCGGCTGGTCGCCTGTCGTCCACCTCTGGAGCCATTGCGGCGGCAAGCTGACCTGGGACGACCGCAACGCGATGTTTGTACCCGACCCTGAGAAGGGGCCGGTGGGCATCGACGGCACACCATTCGTCAGCACCGCTGGGGCGGCGTCAGGCGCGCTGGCGACGGCAGATGTGCTCGCGGACGCCCATGCAAAGGCGGGCGGGCAGGGTGCGGCGCCCGCAGCCCCGGAACCAGCCGCAGCCCCGATGGAGCCGGTGTGGATGATGCCCCAAGGCGCGGGCTATGCCCTACGGTCCAAAGCGTGGCTCGATTTTCAGAACGATGTGAAGGTGTCTGACGTCCAGCTTGCGGCGCAGGAAGGGTTCGAAAGCGTTGAGCACGCCAAGCGTTACACGACGCTCGGCATGGCCACCGATCAGGGGAAGCTCAGCAATATCAACGGGCTGGCCGTGCTCGCCAAAGAGCTCGGCACCGATATCCCGAGCGTTGGGACCACGACCTTTCGCCCGCCTTACACACCGATTTCCATGGGCGCGATTGGCGGCGAGGCGCGGGGCGAGATGTTCCAACCGCTGCGCAAGACGCCCATGCATGGCTGGCACGAAGAGAACGGCGCCCATTGGGAGCCCGTGGGCCACTGGCGGCGGCCCTATACCTTCCTCCGCAGTGGGGAGAGTGTGGAGCAAGCCGTTCACCGCGAGGTGAAGAACACGCGCGAAAACCTTGGGCTGCTCGATGCCTCCACACTGGGCAAGATCATCGTGACGGGGCCGGATGCGGGCAAGTTCCTCGACCTCATGTACACCAACATGATGTCGACGCTCAAAATCGGGCGCTGCCGCTACGGGCTGATGTGTTCCGAAAACGGGTTTCTCAGTGACGACGGTGTGGTTGCGCGCATCGACGACCAGACGTGGCTTTGCCATACGACGACGGGCGGCGCGGACCGCATCCACGCGCATATGGAGGAATGGCTCCAGACCGAATGGTGGGACATGCAGGTCTACACGGTCAACGTGACTGAGCAATATGCGCAAGTCGCGGTCGTTGGTCCGAACGCGCGTAAGGTGCTGGAAAAGCTCGGCGGGATGGATGTGAGCGCGGAGGCGCTGCCGTTCATGGCTTGGGCCGATGGCACAATCGGCGGCTTCGACTGCCGGGCCTATCGCATCAGTTTCTCCGGTGAGCTCAGCTATGAAATCGCTGTCCCCGCCGCGCAAGGCCGCGCGTTTTGGGATGCGCTGCTGGAGGCGGGCGCGGAGTTCGGTGTGATGCCTTACGGGACCGAGGCGCTCCATATCATGCGGGCCGAGAAGGGCTTCATCATGATCGGGGACGAAACCGACGGGACGGTGATCCCGCAGGATCTAGGCCTCCACTGGGCGATCTCGAAAAAGAAAGAGGACTTTATCGGCAAGCGCGCGCAGGAGCGGACGCATATGACCGATCCGAACCGGTGGAAGCTCGTGGGGCTGCAAACCGTGGATGGCACGGTTATCCCCGATGGAGCCTATGCGGTCGCAGAGGGCGTGAACGCAAACGGCCAGCGCAATGTGCAGGGGCGTGTGACCTCGACTTATATGTCGCCCACACTGGGGCGCGGGATCGCCATGGGGCTTGTCCACAACGGCCCCGACCGCATGGGGGAGGTCATCACCTTCCCCAAGATCGGCGGGGGCGAGGTGAAGGCCAAGATCGTGAGCCCGGTCTTCTATGACCCCGAGGGGGAGAAGCAGAATGTCTGAGCGGGTGTTCGAGGGCGCGGCGAGCGTCCGCCAACTGCCCCAGCGCGGCATGATCACCCTGCGCGGGGACCTGAGCAGTGCGGCACTGCAAGCGGCGGCGACTGATATCAGCACCGGCGCCTTTCCTGAACGCGGGCACTGCGACAGCATGGGCGCGCGCGGGATCGCCTGGATGTCGCCGGACGAGGCGCTCGTGATGTGCCCCCATGACGTCGTGGGCACCTCTGTCGCGTCGCTGAAGAGCGCGCTCGCGGGCACGCACCACCTGGTCCAAGACGTGTCCGACGCCCGCGTGATCTTTGCCATCGAAGGCGACGCCGCGCGCGATGTGGTCGCCAAACTCTGCCCGGTGGATATGCGCCCGGCGCAGTTCGGTCCGGGTCGCTTCCGCCGCACGCGGCTCGCGCAAATCCCTTGCGCGTTCTGGATGCGCGGCGATGGCGGGATCGAGCTTGTCGTCTTTTCCTCCGTCGCGGATTACGCGTGGTCGGTGCTGAGCAATGCAGCGCGCGCCGACGCCGCGGTGGGCCACTTCGCGCCTTAACGGGCCGCTAGGGCTTGACGTTCTGTCGCAGGCGGCGAAATAGAGCGGGACGACTTCACACAGTAAGGACCCCAAAATGGCGTTTGAACTTCCCGACCTTCCCTATGCTCATGACGCGCTGGCCGATGCTGGCATGTCCAAAGAGACGCTCGAATACCACCACGACCTGCACCACAAGGCCTATGTCGACAACGGCAACAAGCTGATCGCCGGGACCGAGTGGGACGGCAAGTCGATGGAAGAGATCATCGTTGGCACCTACGACGCGGGCGCGGTGGCGCAAAACGGTATCTTCAACAACATCTCGCAGCTGTGGAACCACAACCAGTTCTGGGAAATGATGGGCCCGGGCGAAAGCAAGATGCCGGGCGAGCTTGAGGCCGCGCTGAAGGAGACCTTTGGTTCCGTCGACCAGTTCAAGACCGAGTTTTCGGCCGCAGGCGCAGGGCAGTTTGGCTCCGGCTGGGCGTGGCTCGTGAAAAACGAAGACGGCTCGCTCGCCGTGACGAAGACGGAGAACGGCGTGAACCCGCTCTGCTTTGGCCAGACCGCGCTTCTGGGCTGCGACGTGTGGGAGCATTCCTACTACATCGACTTCCGCAACAAGCGTCCGGCCTACCTGACGAACTTCCTCGACAATCTCGTGAACTGGGAAAACGTCGCGTCGCGCATGTAATCCCGCCACAAGGCACCAAAGACAAAGGGCGCGCCATGACCGGCGCGCCCTTTTGTGTTTCGATGCTGTCAGCGATCAGAGCGCCAGCACAGCTTCCTTGCGCTTGAGGATTTGGCGCGCGGCGCGGAACGCGACCGACGAAAGCTCCTCCTTCAACTCAGGGAACAGCCGGTATATCTCGCGGTTCTGCTGGAACCCAATCCCTTTCATCGCCTCGTCGCCAGGTAGGAAGCTTTCCGTCCAGCACTCGTTCGACAACACCACTTCATGGCGGTCAAACAAGATGTGGTGGTACGTCACGCCCTCATCCGTCACCAGATCAATTCCGGGGCGGTGCAAAAGGAACTTTGCCGGCACCAGAACCTCATCCGTGCCAAAATTCATCGCCACCTCTGGCCCGGAGACGAGCATCCGGTGGTTGGGCGACACGACTAAGTCCTGCGATGGCGACCCTTTGCCCAGCGCATTGGCCTTAATCCGGATCGGACGCAGTTCAGGGCTGATCTGCAGATCCATCCGGTTCAACGTCTTCTTCCCGGCCCACGCGATTTCTTTGAACCCGTGGTCTCGGGACAAAACCATGTGGCCGGGTTTTAGGTCCTCGACGCGCATCGGGCCTTTGTTCGTGGCGATCATCGTCCCCGCGACGAAACACGGCACGAAGTCAGAATAGTAAACCGAGGTCCCGTTGTTGCCGCCATTGGTCTTACGGTAGGTCTCACCAGGGATGAGCACCTTGTCGGAGGACATCCCCCAGATATCTTGAAATGACGATGACGGAGGGGATAAATCATCCCGAGAGAAAACGTAGACGATGACGATATCCTCGGGGTCGGTGCTCTCCACGAGCCCACCGAAGCCGTCGTCTACCAGACGCGTAAACTCCATAACGCTTTCAGATTCCACGCCAACCCCAGCCGGCGGCACAAACGCTGTACTCCCGCCACCCGGGTTGGGCGTGACAGAGTCGATAAGGTGGTTGCCGGGCGAATCGTCGTCAAAGCGGTCGGGCGAGTCTGTATATGCCGGAGTCGGCGGGCCCGGCGGAAAGGGGGTGGCAGGAAATGTCTCGGTCCCGACGGGGGACGTGTCGTCGATCGTTACAGTCGCTGGCGCGAACGCCCCGGTAAAGATGAACTCCATGCCATTGGGCGTATCAGAGTTGTTGATAAGCGGATCGCCAGATGAGTATGAGCCGGACGTCGTCGTCGTAGTGCCGGTATATGTAAACTGCGCGTTGTCGTAGACACGCAAAGTCTGAAGAGCCATTACATTCTCCACTCACTACAGGTGCGCTACACTGCTCGGCGCATCCAATTTGTTACTCGATGCCGTGACCAACAGTACTTACGCGCAGGTCACGCCCCCTGGGACATAATGCCTGAGTCGAGCGCCGAGATACACTCTGAAACCGTCGAAACTGAGGCATACAGCGATTTTATAGAAGAATCTGCAAAGCCCTGGGAAACAATTTGATCAAGAACTGTTAACAGTGGGTTCCAGAAGCCCAAGATGTTGACCAAGAGAATCGGTTTCGCGTGCAAGCCGAGCTGGGCCCAGGTCAGAACTTCAAAGAACTCATCGAGCGATCCCGCCCCTCCGGGAAGGAGCACGATGGCGTCTGCGTTCATGAACATCACCTTTTTGCGCTCGTGCATCGTCTCTGTGACGACATAGGCGTTGAGGTCGGATTTGCCGACTTCCATCCGCACGAGGTGTTCGGGGATCACACCAAAGGTTTGCGCACCGTTGGCTTGGGCGGCGCGCGCGACCTCTCCCATGAGGCCGACATCGCCTGCGCCGTAGACGAGCCGCCAACCGCGGGTGCCCAGGGCTTCGCCTAGGCTGCGTGCGGCCTCGGCATAGGCTGGGTCTTTGCCCGGGCGGGAGCCGCAGAACACGCAGACGGAGAGCTTTTCTTGCGGCATCATCGTTTCCCTTTTTGTGCGGCGGATGAGGGGGGGCAGGCCCCTCAGCTGCGCGTTCGCTAGGCATCTGGCGCGTCGGCTTGGGACGCGTGTGGTCCCAGTGCCGCCACGGCCCAGGGGGGCCTTGCACCGCGCCCCGTGATAGACGAAACTCAACGCCGCTCAAGTGGTGTGTGTTGCAAAAGGTGACGCGCTGCTGATCCGAATGGGGACCGGGTGGAGCAGTGAAAGGGTGAGCATGAAAGCTGGGCAGTCATCGACAATTCTTTGGGTGGTTATTGGGGCCGTGGTCGTGATCGGCGGCGTGGGTGCCGTGGCGTGGTTTTCGACGCAGGACGACACCGCTGACGCAGAGCCCCCTGTGATTGAGGCCGTGGCCGAGGCCGCGCCGGAGCCCGTGACCGCCGCGTTGCCCGAATCCCCGGCGGCTGAGCCTCAACCGAGTGCGCCGGAACAGTCAGAGGCCCTTGTCGAGGCGGAGCCGGAAACCGCCGCCGTGGACGCAGCCCAAGAACAGCCCGCGCCCCCCCCGCCGCCTGCGCCGACGCCGCCCAGCTTTGATGTGGTGCGCATCGAGGCAGACGGGACGACGCTGGTGGCCGGTACGGCGGACCCAGAGCTGCAGGTTGAGGTTCTGCTCGACGATGTGGCAGTTGCGGACGCGTTCTCCGACGCCGCGGGGAATTTTGCGGCGCTCTTTTTCATCGACCCGTCCGATGAGATGCGAGAGATGGCCCTGCGAGCTTTGGCGCCGGGCGGCGCTGTCTTGTCCGCTGAGACGGTGATCGTGAGCCCCTTCGGCCCGCCGCCCGCTGCTGAGGAGGACACGATCGCGCTGGCCGAGGTGCCTGAGGCCGCGCCTGAGGCGCCCGCAGAGGAGCTTGCCTTGGCTGCGCCTGAGGCGCCTGAACCTGACCCGCCGAGCTTAGAGCGCAAGGAAATCGCGTCGGCGCGTGAGGAAGAGGCGCCAGAGCCTGCCAGCGAATTGGCTGACGCCGATGTGGCAGGTGAGGATGCGGCTCCGGTTACGGAGGAGGCGCGAGATGAACCCGCTCAGCTCGCCGCCGCGCCAGAGGACGAAGCGCCTGATCCTGAGCCGGACACGCAGATTGCCGCGCTGGATGAAGAGGCGATGCCAGAAGCGGACGACGGCGAAGCGGACAAAGGCACTGACGCGGCACCTGCGCGCGACGCAGAGCAACCCGCGCAGGAGGTGGCAGAAGCGCTGAGCGAAGCGGCGAAGATCGCGACAGATACCGCGGCGGAGGCGCTTGAATCCGTGCGCGAAGATGTCGCCGACGCGCTGGAGACGGCGTCGTCGTCACAAGACACAGCACCGGTTGAGCCGGTGGATGCAGCGCCCGAGCCATTGGAAGAGACGACCGAGGTCGCGAGCGCGCCCGCGCCGGTGGAACCAAAGGCCGAGGACGCGCCTGCCGCGGAAGAGGCTCCGGCTGAGGATGATGCGCCTGCCGTGGAAGAGGCCCCGGCTGAGGAAGACGCTCCCGCACTGGCGGAGGAGGCCCCGCGCGATGCGCCAGAGCCGTCTGAGGAAAATACCGAGCTCGCAAGCGCGCCTGCCGCAGCAGACGAGGCCAAAGAGCCAGAAGCGCCAGCGGAGCCTGAGGCGGAGGAGGTGGCGCAGGTCAGCCCACGTCCCGAAGCGCCGCAGGTCTTTATCACCGACGAGACCGGCGTCCGTTTGCTTGAAGGGCCCCAGGTCATGGATGACGTCGCGCTCGACACGATCACCTATGATGAAACGGGGTCTGTAAGCCTGGCTGGGCGCGGTGTCGGGGCGGGCTTTGTGCGCATCTACGTCAATGATCGGCCCGTGACGACGACCCAGATCGCCGTCGATGGGACCTGGCGGACGGATTTGCCCAATGTCGACAGCGGCGTCTACACGCTGCGCGTGGACGAGCTTGCGGCGGATGGGGCGGTTATTTCCCGTGTGGAGACCCCGTTCCTTCGGGAGGAACCCGCCTTTGTAGCCTCTATCATCACATCCGACAGCGATACGTCCGAGATTTTGAATGCAAGCCAGCTCACCGTGCAGCCCGGGGCCACGTTGTGGGGAATATCGCGGGCGAAATACGGGCTTGGGCGGCTTTATGTGAAGATCTTTGACGCCAACCAGGATCGCATTCGCGACCCGGATCTGATCTATCCGGGCCAGATCTTCGACCTTCCAGACTGATCTTAGCGGGGGTGTCGCCTGTTTCGGGCGGCTCCCACCCGGCGGCGGTTGCGCGTGCTGCGCCCCTCACCGCGTGCCCGCCCCGCCGCCGCTCAACAGGCGACGGGGCGCGCGGATTATTCCGCCGCTTTGAGCGGTGTGACGCCTTGAGGGGCGGGGGTGAGTGCAGGCTCATCGTCCCACAGGATTTCAGGCGATTTGATGCGCTTGGCCTCTCGGCGCAGGGCCCAGTCGCGGGCTGCGCGGCTGCCACGGCCAAACGACACCCGCTCCGCCGCGTCGGCAAGCCAGAGCGCGTAGGTCGTGGCCCAGACGCGCAGCGCGAGCATGGAGGGTGTGAAGACCAGCGTGAGCACCGTCGCCACCCCTAGCCCCCAGACCACAGCCGTCGCCAGCTGGATCCACCAGAGCGCGGTAGGGCTTTCAATGGAGTAGCCACCGCCGATGAAATTAAGGCTCAGCCCGAACATCATGGGCGCGAGCCCGGCCATTGTGGTGATCGTCGTGAGCAGCACAGGCCTGATACGCGCCTCCGCTGTGCGGATGATCGCCTCCACCCTTGGCATGTAGCGGCTGAACTCCTGATAGGTGTCGATGAGCACGATGTTGTTGTTCACCACGATCCCGGCCAGCGCCACGATCCCCGTCCCCGTCATGATGATGGAGAATGGCTGATTCATGACCAGCATCCCCACAAGCACACCTGTCGTCGAGAGCACCACCGCGAGCAGCACGAGCACGGAGTTATAGATCGAATTGAACTGCGCCAGCAGGATGATGAACATCAGCCCCAGCGCGCCCGCAAAGGCCTGGCTGAGGAAGGCACCCGATTCCTCCTGATCCTCTTGATCGCCGGTCCATTCCCATTCCACCCCTGCGGGCAGCGGGTTGGTGTCGAGCCAGGCGGAAAGCTGTTCGATCCGCTCGTTGGGCGTCACGGGGACAAGCTGGAGGCCCGCCGCGGCGGCCTTCAGCGCTTCGGGTCCGTCTGCGGGGAAGAGGCCGGGGCGCGGGGTGTCTGCGTCTTCCATGATCTTGACCAGACCCGCCGCTGCATCGGCCTTGACGTCGTAATACCGCTTTTGATCCTGGCGGTTGATGCGGCCGAGCTTTGCCACCGGTTCGCGCGTCACAAAGTTCGACAGCGGCACGAGACCCGCATTGGTGCGGACCTTGAGCGTGTCGAGCGTGGACAGCACGCGGTCCTTTTCCGGCAAGCGCACGCGAATCTCGATCTCCTCGTCGGAGCTTTCGACGCGCATGGTGTCGAGCAGGATACCGCGGGTCACAAGCTGGACCATCCCGCCCACTGTGGCCACGTCTGCGCCGTAGCGCCCGGCCTTTTCCACGTCGACGTTGATCTGCCAATCGATACCGGGCAGCGGCAAGCTGTCTTCGATATCGGTGAGGCCTGGTGTGACCTCGAACTGGGCGCGGGCAGCGGCGGTCGCGGTTTCGAGCGCCTCAAAGCTGTCGCCGGAGATCCGCAGGTGGATCGGCTTGCCTGACGCAGGCCCCTGGGCGAGGTTCAGCGTTTCCGTAAAGATGCCTGGGATCTTGCCCAGCTGCGTCTCAAGCTGTTCGAGCACGAGGTCCCCGTCAAACGCCGGATCGACAGAGGTCCGCACGAAGGGCAGGATGCCCAGCAGCTTGATCTCCTCCTCGATGACGGGGCGGTTTTCCCAGGGGATCAGCTCGATCTGCGCTTGGGCGACGGTGTCAATCGGGCTCGATGCGCCGCCGGTGTTCTGGTTCAGACCACCCGCCCCAGCAAAGGCGAACGTGCTTTCGACACCGGGGTGGCTGAGCAACACAGCCTCCGCCGTGCGCAGGATTTCATCCTTTTCCTCAAGCGATAGGTTCCCGCGGGCACGGACGTAGACGATGGCCTGCTCGGGCTCGGATTCGACGAAGAACTCGACGCCATTGTTGTTGTTGCCGAAGTAAACGAAGACCGATCCGACGATCACGACGATGCCGAAAAGCACCGCGAGCGGCATAAACGGGTTTCCTGCGATCAGCTGGATCACGTAGCCAAAGGCGGAGCGTTTGTAGCCCGACGCGATCCGCTGGGGCCGTTTGCGCCACATCCACGACACAGACCACGCGCCAATGCCAATGACCCGCTTGACCCAAGCGATGAGGTTGAGAACGACCCCGATGGCGCCCGCGATGCCAAGCGCCGCAAGGGCCACGATGCCGAGTGCGAGCGCTGTCGCTGTGAGCAGCGTGGGAACCACCGACCCGGTGAGGTCGGTGCCGTCCATGCCGCCCATCACGCCGCCAACGGCTGCGCCGAGCGCCGGGATACCGCCCACGGCGGCGGCGATCGCAACAACGGAGGCGATCGTCATACCGAGGTGAACGAACACCCCGCCACGCGCCAGCGCGGTGGAGTTCTGCTCCATGAACTGCGCAACCACGGCCGACACACCACCGAGCACCGGCAAATAGACCAAGGCCACCACCAAGGAGGCGGAAAGGACAAAGATCAGCGTGACCGGCAGCATCCCCATGAACTCCCCCGGGACGCCTGGCCAAAAGAGCATGGGCAGGAAGGCGCAAAGTGTTGTCGCGGTCGATGACACGATGGGCCAGAACATGCGTTTGGCTGCGGACGTATATGCCTCCATCGGTTTGGCGCCGTCGGCGAGGCGTTTGTCGGCGTATTCGACGACGACGATGGCCCCATCCACGAGCATGCCCACAGCGAGGATCAGGCCAAACATCACGATGTTGGACACGGTGATCCCCATGACGGCCAAGAACGCAAAGCACAAAAGGAACGAGGTCGGGATAGCAAAGCCAACGAGGAATGCAGGCCGGATCCCCAGCGCAGCGAGCACCACGATCATCACCAGCGCGACGGCTGTCAGCACCGAACCCTCAAGCTGACTGACCATGGAGGCCACGACGCGGGACTGGTCGTTGGAGACCTTTACGTCGATGGCGTTTTGCAGCACCGGGTCCCATTGGGCGACGCTTTCCTCCACCATCACGCGAACGGCGGCAGAAGTGTCGATCAGGTTAAAGCCTTTGCGCTTCACCACCTGGAGCGCGATTGTCGTTTCCCCGTTAAAGCGGGCGGTGCCGGCGCGGTCCTCGAATGTGGGGCGGATTTCGGCGATGTCGCCCAGGGTCACGACGCGGTCGCCATTGGTTTTGATCGGCAGGTCGTAGACATCCCGCGGCTCGTCGAAGGAGGACGGGATTTTAACCGAAAAGCTTGAGCTTGCCGTGTCGACATCCCCGGCGGGGATCAGCTGGTTGTTGTTGACCACCACATTGATCAGTTCACCTGCCGTGACGTTGTAGGATTCGAGCTTAAGCGGGTCGATCACGACCTCCAGCATCTCCTCCCGCTGCCCGGTGAGCGAGGCTTCGAGCACGGCATCCATGCTCTCGATTTGTTCTTGCAGGTCTTTGGCCACGCGCAGCATCGTGCGTTCAGGCACGGGCCCCGCGAGCGACACGATCAGGATCGGGAACTCAGAAAAGTTAATTTCCTCAATCGTGTAGCTGCTGCCACCGGATGGAAAATCCGCCTCTGCCTTGTTCATGGCGGCGCGGATATCGGCAAGCGTCTGGGATTTGTCCCAACCAAACTCGAACTCCAGCACCACGTTGGCGTAGCCGTCGACGGCGGTCGACGTCATCCCGTCGAGCCCGTCGAGATCAGCGAGCTCCGATTCCATCGGGCGGATCAGAAGCGCCTCGCTGTCCTCTGCCGAAATCCCCTGGAACGGGACGGAAATCACCACCGCCGGGATGTCGATATCCGGCTCGCCCTCTTTCGGGAGGGACACATAGGCAAATCCGCCGACCACGAGCGACAGCAGAATAAAGGCAAGGATCATTCGGGAGCGGGAGGCCGCCCAGTCGACGATACCGGTCATGAGTCTGTTTCCCTAAGGGTCGTGATAACAGGGACGCCGTCGGTGACGAATTCTTGCCCTGTGATGATGACGCGCGCGGCCTCGCCAAGCCCGGTGACGAGCACACCGTCGGGCGTGTCGCGCAAGAGCGTGACAGGTGCAAAGCGTGTGATGTCGTTTTCATCGGCGGTGCGGACGCCCAGGGCGCCCTGAGCGTTCAGGGTCAGCGCGGAGCCGGGCAACAGATGCGCCTGGGTGCCTTCGGCGGCGATCAGGATGTCGGCGGTCTGGCCATCGCGGATGCTAAAGTCGGAGTTGTCGACGTCGATATCCACGCGGAACGTCCGCGTCGTCTCATCGGCACTGCGGGACACAAAGGCGACGGTGCCCATGACCTCGCGCCCTGACACGAGCCGTGCGCCAGCCCGCGCACCGACCTGGACCCGGTCCACGTCGATTTCCGGCACGAAGCCAACGAGCTTCATCGGGTTGAGCTGAAGGATCGTGGCGCATTCCGACCCGGGCTGGAGTAGTGTCCCCAGTTCCGCCGTGTCGGTTTCGAGCACGCCCGCAAAGGGTGCCGTGATCTCAAGCCGTTCGAGCTCCTTCTCGGCGCCCGCCACACCGGCCTGGGCCGATTCGATTGCGGCCTTTGCCGCGGATAGGCCGCTCTCGGCGGCTTTCACGGCGGCGCGAGTCGCCTGGACCGCCGCGCGTGTCTGCGCCACCCGCGTCTCGGACGCAAAGCCATCCTGGGACAGGCGCGAGGCCGCGTTGTCGTTGATAAGCGCCTCGTCGAGTGCGGCGCGCGCCTCTTCCACGCGCGCCTCTGCCGTGGGCACGCCAGCTTGGGCTTCGGCCAGCCGCGCCCGCGCTTCTGCCAGGGTCGCGTCGCGCGTCCCGCGGTCGAGGCGACAGATCAGTTGGCCCGCCTCCACAAAGGTGCCGCGGCGGATCGGTTCATTGATCACCTGACCAGAAGTTTCTGCGCGTGCAACAACTTGGCGGGAGGCTTCTGTCCGGCCGCGGAGCTGAACGGCGTTGTCGATCGTCAGCGCCTGGGACGCCATTACGACCACGGAAATGCCGCCCGGCGCAGCATTTCCAGCGGCCTCAGCTTCCGGCGATGGTGCGGAAATTGTGATCTCATCGGCCGCGGCCACGTCGGGGCCGCCGGTCAAAAGCTCGCGTTCGAAAACCAGAACGTACAGGAATGCCAGAACCAGCATCGCGGTGATAATCGGCGTTAAGCGCACGGGGGGAAACCTTCTAGAATGTATGCCTCGGCTAGTCCTTGCAGGGGGAGAAGTCATTTCGGACTAAACTAGCCGGTACACTTTAGGCCGAAATCCCCACTATCGCAAGGCACTAGCCGTGAAATGGCGGCGCCCGCGACCGAGTTGCACAGTTTTTGCCGCCTCGCATAGCGCGAAAGCGCCCACGCCACGCGCTGGGGTCTTGAGATCGGGGGCGCAGGCGCGATAACAGGCGTGGCTAGAGCGACGCCGGGAGGGTGCCATGAGCAACACAGACAGCTTCATCGAAGAGGTCAACGAAGAGGTCCGCCGCGACCGGATGATCGGGCTCTTGCGCCGCTACGGGTGGATTGCCGTGCTTGTCATCGTCGTGCTCGTTGGGGGCACAGCCTGGTGGGAATATCGCAAGGCCCAGGTCGAAGCCGCAGCCGAGGCCCGCGGTGACGCGATCTCAGAGGCCCTGCGCGGACCCAGCCCCGATGTCCGGGCGGAGACGATCCTGGCCATTGAGCCCGGCGGCGTTGTCGAAAGCTTCCTCGCCGCGGCGGAGTTTCAGGCGGCAGGCGACACCGATATGGCCTCCCAGACGCTCAATGATCTGGCGGCCACGCCGGACCTGCCCGCGCTTTACCGTGATCTCGCGCAGATCAAGCGGCTGAGCATCGACACAAACATCGCACCATCCGAGCGTGCGCTGATCCTAGACCGTCTTGCCGCACCTGGCGCGCCCTACCGCACCATCGCCACGGAGCTTCAGGCGTTGGAGCGTGTTGCGGCGGGGGAAACTGAGGCCGCCGTCGCGCAATTGCAGGGCCTTTTGCAGGACGCAGACGCGTCTCCTGTTCAGCGTGCGCGCGTGGCTCAGCTGATCGTCGCCTTGGGCGAGACGCCTGAGTTGGCAAATTCGCTTCTCGGTGCTACGCAACCAATACCGGCGCAATAAGCGGTCGAAGAACAGCCTAGCCGGGAGAGGCACCGGCCATTGCACGGGGGGCACCCCCCGGCTTTGAGGCGTAAGGGGGCGGTAACGTGTCAGCATTGCTTGGACCTGAGACATCACTCGTGGCCCGCTTGTCGCGCGGCGCTGCGGCGCTTGCTTTTGTGGCAGCGCTCACAGCCTGCGCCCCGACCGAGGAGGTGCTGCCCGGCCCGCGGGAGGATGTCAGCCGCGCCGATGTCGCCCCAGTGCGCATCGCAGACGCTGCGCGCCCGATCACCCTGGCCGCGCCGACCGAAAACGCAAGCTGGACCCACCCTGGCGGGAACGCCAGCCACCGCGTGGGCCATGTCGCGCTCGCGGCGCGCCCCAGCTTGGCCTGGTCGGCCTCCATCGGGGCCGGTGACAGCCGCAAGGCGCGGATCAATGTGCAGCCCGTCGTGGCGGGCAATCGCATCTTTACGGTCGATGCCGACGGGATCGTCACGGCCACCAGCGCAGAGGGCGCGACGCTGTGGACCCAGGACCTGACCCCACCGCTCGAAACGACGGGGCAGGGCGGAAGCCACGGTCTGTCGCTTGGCGGAGGGCTGCTTTACGTCAACACGGGCTTTGGGCGCGTTGTGGCGCTTGACCCCGCCACGGGCGACACGCGCTGGACCCAAGACCTCGATGCGCTCGGTGGGGGCAGTGCCACCTATTTCAATGGGCGCCTATACGTGTCTGCCCGCGACAGCCTGGGTTGGGCGATAAACGCCGAAACCGGCCGCGTTGAATGGCAGATCAACGGCACACCCAGCGGATCGGGCTATGTCGGCGGCGCGGGCCCGGCAGTCAACAGCACGCTCGCGGTCTTTCCGTTCCCATCGGGAGAGCTGCGCGCAGTCTTCCGCCGCGGTGGGCTGCCGCGGTGGAGTGCGACTGTGCTCGGTCGCCGTTCGGGTGTGGCCTATGCCGTCGTCAGCGACGTTTCCGCAGACCCGGTGATCGCCGATGGGCGGCTTTACGTGGCAAACCCTGCCGGGCGGATCGTGGCGCTGGACCTGACCACGGGCAACCGCATCTGGACGGCGCGCGAGGGCGCGCTCACCGCGCCTGTCGTCGCGGGCGGGTCGGTCTTTATCGTGTCCGACCAAAACGCGCTCGCCCGCTTGGATGCCGCAAACGGAGCGGCGATTTGGTCCCGCGCGCTGCCGCTGTTTGAGGAAGAAAAGGAGCGGCGGCAAAAGACGGTCTATGCCCATCACGGTCCGGTTTTGGCCGGTGGCCTGCTTTGGGTCGCGTCCTCCGACGAGGTTCTGCGCGCCTTTGACCCTGAAACGGGCCAGCAAATGCAGTCCCTTGAGCTGCCAGGTGGCGCGGCGGCCGCCCCCGCCGTCGCAAACGGCACGCTTTACGTGGTGACGGAGTCCGGGCGCCTCATGGCTTTTCGCTAGAAGCGGCGCGCGCTTGGGTGTAAGCGCGGGGGCTTAATGTCACGCGGTGTGCTATGACCTTTTCTCTCGCCCTTGTCGGACGTCCGAATGTCGGAAAATCGACCCTGTTCAACCGCTTGGTGGGCAAGCGGCTCGCGCTGGTAGATGATCAGCCGGGCGTCACCCGCGATTTGCGGGAAGGCGAGGCGCGTCTAGGCGACATGCGGTTCACGGTGATTGATACCGCCGGGCTCGAAGAAGCCACCGATGAAAGTCTGCCCGCCCGCATGCGCAGGCTCACCGAACGCGCGGTCGACATGGCCGATATCTGCCTTTTTATCGTCGATGCCCGCGCGGGCGTCACGGCCGCGGATGAAGTGTTCGCCGACATTCTCCGCAAGCGCGCCGGTCACGTCGTTTTGGCCTGCAACAAGGCCGAAGGGCGCGCAGGCGAGGACGGTATGCTCGAAGCCTACGGCCTAGGGCTGGGCGAACCGATTGGGATCAGCGCCGAACATGGGGAAGGTATGTCCGACCTTGCAGCGGCGCTCATGCCGTTTGAGGACATGTTCGCGGCGCGCGATGACGAGGCGGTCACCGATGTCGATGTGGACGGTGACGGCGCGCCCGTGCGGCCCATGCAGGTGGCCGTCGTCGGGCGGCCCAATGCTGGCAAATCCACGCTCATCAACCAGCTCTTGGGCGAGGATCGCCTGCTCACAGGGCCCGAGGCTGGTATCACCCGCGATGCGATCTCTGTCACGATGAACTGGGACGGCGCGCCGGTTCGAATTTTTGACACCGCCGGGATGCGCAAGCGCGCAAAGGTGCAGGAAAAGCTGGAGAAATTGAGCGTCTCCGACGGGCTACGCGCGGTGAAATTTGCGGAGGTCGTGGTCGTGCTGCTCGACGCTGCCATCCCATTTGAGAGCCAAGACCTGCGCATCGCTGACCTCGCGGAGCGCGAGGGCCGCGCGGTTGTGGTGGCCGTCAACAAGTGGGACCTGGAGGACGAAAAGCAGGAGAAGCTGGCCGTGCTCAAAGAGGCGTTCGAGCGGCTCCTGCCTCAGCTTAAGGGCGCGCCGCTCGTGACGGTGTCGGCCAAGACGGGCCGCGGGATGGAGCGGCTCAAGGCTGCCGTGATCCGCGCCCACGAGGTGTGGAACCGCCGGGTGCCGACCGCGGCGCTGAACCGGTGGCTCACCGAGATGGTGGAGGCGCACCCGCCCCCCGCGCCTGCCGGTCGGCGCATCAAACTGCGCTACGCAACGCAGGCGAAGACGCGCCCGCCGGGCTTTGTGGTGATGTGCTCGGCGCCCGACAAAATGCCCGACAGCTATTCGCGCTATTTGGTGAATGGTCTGCGGGAAGATTTCGACATGCCCGGCACGCCGATCCGGCTGACGATGCGGGGGCAGGGGCAGGCGAACCCCTATAAAGACAAAAAGAAATCGACGCCCTCCCGGCTCCGCAAGCATTTGGGCAAAAAGCCCCACGGGTCGTGATCTGTTACATTGAGCGCCTGCGGTGCGCGCGATTTTGGTTCGCTCGGGCCATACAGGCCCGGCGGTGTCTTGGGGGCGCTGCCCCCAAACCCCCGAGGTATTGTGGCCAAAGGAAGCTGGGGGGCGCGGCTAGGTCCGGCGCGCGGAGCGGATGGCCAGCGCGATCATGGCGGAGGCGCAGACGGCAGCCAGGAGGGCGAGGCTGAGCTGTGTGTCGCCATTCTTGACCGCGATTGCAGTCAGCGCCCAGGCCACGGCGGTGCCGTATTCGGGCGCGCGCGGTTCTTTCCATTGCACCGTGGCCGCGAGCATGGTTGCCGCAAGCGTGAGTGTCAGCGCCCAGTCTAGCGCGTCGAACAGGATGCCATATCCGGCCAAAAGTGCGCCGAGCGACACGAAAGAGGCGGCGCTGAGCCAGCCTGCATAGAGCGCGAGCGGCGCCCTCAGCAGGAGCCGATCTTGGCGCGGGCTACGCAGCAGTGCTGCGAGCGCCGTACCGAGCATCACCCAGATCGTCACCGTCGCCCAAAACGCTGATGTGTTCGCGATTGCGAGCCACGGTGTGCCCACAGCAAGTGAAACGATGAGCCAGGGGCGCGTTGCCTGCCAGCTTGCGTCCTCGGCGCGTTTCAATGCTCCAAAGACACCTGACACGATGAGCCAGATGTAGATGACCCCCCAGATCGCAAAGGCGTAGCCCGCAGGCTGGATCGGTGGGTCGAGTTGGGGCACCGGCAGCTGGTCGGCGCGGAAGCCCGTGAACGGGTCCGTGACCAGCGGCGCGGCGGCAAAGGTGATCGCCAGAGCGGCCACCACCCAGGCCATCAGCTTCATTGTAGCGCGCCCTCGTTGGTGATGCGCGTGGCGCCGCCCAGATAGGGCGCGAGCGCTTTGGGAAGCGTCACGGACCCGTCCAGCTCTTGCCCGTTTTCGAGCACGGCGATGAGACAGCGGCCCACCGCGACGCCGGAGCCGTTGAGCGTGTGCACAAACTCCGGCTTGCCGCCGCCTGCGGGCTTAAACCGCGCATTCATCCGCCGCGCTTGGAAGTCGCCCGTGGTGGAGACGGAGCTGATCTCCCGATAGGTGTTTTGGCCAGGCAGCCAGGCTTCTACATCGTAGGTGCGGCGCGCCCCGAAGCCCATGTCGCCAGTGCAGAGCACGACGGTCCGATAGGGGATCTCCAGCGCCTCAAGGATCGCCTGCGCAGCGCCCAGCATCCGCTGCTGTTCCGCCTCGGACTGCGCGGGGTGGGTGATGGCGACCATCTCCACCTTTTCGAATTGGTGCTGGCGCAGCATACCTGCGGTGTCGCGGCCCGCGCTCCCGGCCTCGGACCGGAAGCACAGGGTGTGAGCGGTCAAACGCTTGGGCAGCGCGGCCTCATCGAGCACATCACCCGCGACGGAATAGGTCAGCGTGACTTCGGACGTGGGGATCAGCCACCAGCCATTGGTGGTCTGGTAGCTGTCCTCGCCAAACTTCGGCAGCTTGTCGGTGCCGTACATCGCCTCGTCCCGGACCAGGACCGGTGTCGCGGTTTCCGTCATGCCGTGCTCAAGTGTATGTTTGTCCAGCATAAACTGCGCCAGCGCCCGGTGCAGCCGCGCAATAGCACCTTGCATAACCACAAAGCGGGAGCCCGACAGCTTGGCCGCCGTCTCAAAATCGAGCCCGGGTTTCACGGCGGGGATGTCGAAATGCTCCTTGGCATTTGCGATCTCGCGCGGCGTGCCCCAACGGCGGATTTCGACATTGTCGTCCTCGTCCGCGCCGTCCGGGACATCGTCATAGGGCAGGTTGGCAATCCGCGCGAGCGCGTCGGTCAGGCGGGCATCCTCGGCCTTGGCCTCCTCCTGCAAGGCTGCGATTTCGGCTTTCTTGTCCGCGACGAGCGCGCGCAGGCGCTGAAACTCTGCCTCGTCGCCGCGGCCTTTGGCGGCGCCGACTTCCTTGGCGGCTTTGTTGGCCTCGGCCTGGGCGGTTTCGGCGGCCAGGATCTTCGCCCGGCGCGCTTCATCCAGCGCCAAAAGCTCAGACGACACCGGCGCATCCCCACGGCGAGACAGGGCCGCGTCAAAGGCAGCGGGGTCTTGGCGGATGAGTTTGATGTCGTGCATGGGAGCCTCCCAAATTGCGTGGTGCGGCCTGTTACCGCGCGCTGGGAGAGAGGGGAAGGGGGGTCGCGCGGCGGTTAGTCAGGGCTCGTCCGCCAGCACCGCCGCGCGCTTGATCGCCGTCAGAAGCCTGAGCGCGTGAAAGAGCGTCACAGGATCGTCGCGCATCCCGTTGACCATGACGACAAAACCCCGCTTTGTCCCGATCACCTGGTACATCATGGTCAGTACGCCCGGGTCGCCGCCCGAATGCCCCACGACATCGAGCGACAGCGTGGGCAGCGACACGCGTTCCGCTTGCCAGAACAGCCCGTCTGCCATCGTGTCATCCATGCCAGGCTTGCCGCGGGTCGCTAGCGTCGTCTGTGTTTGGATCGCATCCGCAGGAAGGAGCCGCGCATCCTCAAAGCGGCCACCACCCATATAGGTCGCCAGAAGCCGCGCCAGATCATTGAGCGTGGCGTTGAGCCCACCATCGGGCCACGTTGCGAGCGCGTAGGGCTCCAGCGGCGCGAGCGCGCCGCCCTCGCCCGGCTCATACAGTGTCGCTCGCCCGGGGGCTTGTGTGGCGTCCCAAGTGGCGGTGAGCACGAGTGGGTCAAAGACATGGCCCTGCGTCAGTAGGGCAAAGGGCGTCCCCGTGGTCTCCGCCAGGATATGGGCCGCTAGCGCCGCGCCGACATTGGAATACGCGTGAACAGCGCCTGGTTCGGTCACGCCGACGGTGCCTGCCGCATAGTGCGCCCCGCTTGGGGTCAGGTAATCCGTGAGAAAACGGCCAAGCGGGACCGGGTGCGTCAGCGTGCCTTGAGCGTAAGCTTGCCCCTCATACCCCGCTTCACTGTCGCGAATGCCGCCGGTGTGGGTGGCCAAATGCCGGAACGTGACCCCGCTCAGCGCGTCCGGTGCGTCAGGCCAGTAAGTGGAGATCGGTGCATCAAGGTCTAACCGCCCCGCATCCGCCTCCACCGCGGCTGCGGCGCCGATAATGACTTTGGAGATCGACCCAATAGGCATGGGCGTTGCGGGCGTCATGGCGCGCGCGGTTTCAATATCCGCAAACCCATAGCTTTCGGCAGAGATCACCCGCCCCGGCGCCACAAAGGCCAGCGACATCGACGCCCACCGCCCCTGAGCTGCCCCGCGCTCCGCAAGGCGCTGCGCCTTGGCGATCGCTCCGGCCTCCGACCACGGACGGTCGATGATCCACGACGTCAGGGCGACCGCCAGAATAACAGCTATCGAAGTCGAGACAGTGCGAACAAACCTCATCACGTCACCGTTGTGGAATATGCCCCCAAATTCAACAGCGGCATTCTTGCACTCCCGCCCCCGCGTCGTTAGGTGCCAATGAACGATTACAGGGGGTCCCATGGACGCGTTTGGACAGCTTCTCTTTCCGCTTCTCATCATCGCCATCTTTTATCTGCTGGTCTTCCGCCCGCAGCAGCAAAAGGTGAAGGCCCATCAAAAGATGGTCTCCGAGCTGCGCCGCGGCGATCAGGTGGTCACGCAAGGCGGCGTCATCGGCAAGGTGACGAAGGTGCACGAGAACAATGAGCTCGATGTGGAGATCGCCCAGGGCGTAAAGGTGCGCGTGGTGCAATCGACGATCACCGAGGTGCGCTCGAAGACTGAACCGGCAGAGAGCTGATGCTTAAGATCGAGGGCTGGAAACGGGTCCTGATCTGGGCGGTGGTGCTGGGTGGCTTGCTGCTCGCGCTGCCCAATGGGTTTTACAACACTGTTGAGCAGTCCAACGACGCCGAGGCGCGGATCGAGGCGGGCTTTGCTGGGGCCGAGAACGAAGCCGCCGCGGCGGCCTGGCCGTCGTTTCTGCCCTCGGGCCTCGTAAACCTGGGCCTCGATTTGCGCGGTGGTGCGCATTTGCTCGCCGAAGTGCGGTTGGAAGAGGTCTACGAGACCCGGCTTGAGGCGTTCTGGCCCGAGCTCCGTGATGCGTTGCGCCCCGAGCGGGAGAGCGTGGGCACGATCCGGCTGCAACCCTCGGACGGGTCGTCGCTGCGCGTGCGTATTTCCCGACCCGAAGGCATGGCGCGCGCCATGGAGCTTGCTCGCGAGCTTGCCACGCCGCTGCAAACCCTCACCGGCGCCCTGCAGAGCGATATCGATGTGCTCAGCGACGGTGACGTCCTGATCATTCGCCTCAGCGAGGCGGAGCAGCAGGCAACAGATGAGCGCACCATGGCCCAGTCGCTCGAAATCATCCGCCGCCGCATCGACGAGGCCGGCACGCGGGAGCCGACGATCCAACGTCAGGGCGAACGCCGCATCCTGATCCAGGTGCCGGGCATCGGATCCGCGCAGGAGGTTAAGGACCTGATCGGTCGCCCGGCGCTGCTGACATTCCAGCCCGTGGTCGGCCGCACCACTGACCCTGACGCAAACCCAGGCGCAGGCAACGAGGTGCTGCCATCGGTCAACGAGGATGGCATCTTCTACATCCTCGAACGCACGCCGGTTGTGACTGGCGAAACGCTGGTGAATGCGCAGCCGTCCTTTGACCAGAACGGCAACCCGAGCGTTGATTTTCGGTTCAACACCTCCGGCGCACGGGACTTTGGCGAATACACAAGCGCCAATATCGGATCCCCCTTTGCCATCGTGCTTGACGCCGAAGTGGTCAGCGCCCCCACGATCCAGAGCGCGATCACCGGTGGGTCCGGCCAGATTACCGGGGCCTTCACGATCGAGGAATCCACCCAACTTGCGATCCTGCTCCGCGCGGGTTCGCTCCCCGCGGGGCTCGATTTCCTTGAGGAACGCACCGTGGGGCCTGAGCTTGGGCAGGACAGCATCGACGCCGGCACCATTGCCTGCATCGTGGCCTTTATCGCTGTGCTCGTCTTCATGGGGCTCAGCTACGGGCTCTTCGGGCTTTTCGCCAATGCCGCGCTTATCATCAATGTGGGCCTGATCTTTGGCCTTCTCAGCTCTCTCGGGGCCACGCTCACGCTGCCTGGGATCGCCGGGATCGTGCTGACCATCGGGATGGCCGTCGATGCCAACGTGCTGATTTTCGAACGCATCCGCGAAGAACTGAAGACCGCCAAAGGCCCCGCACGCGCCATTGAGCTGGGCTATGAAAAGGCGCTCAGCGCCATCATCGACGCCAATATCACGACATTCATCACAGCGCTGATCCTTTACCTCATGGGCTCTGGCCCCGTGCGCGGCTTTGCGATCACGCTTGGGCTCGGCATCGTCACGTCAGTCTTTACGGCGATCTTTGTGACGCGGCTTTTGGTGGTGATGTGGTTTGAGCGGCGGCGGCCCAAAAAGATCGAGGTATAGGCGATGCGACTCAGGCTCGTTCCCAAGGAAACCTCCATCGACTTCTTCTCCCGGTGGAAAATCTGGTTTGGGCTTTCTGCGCTCTTAATGGTGCTGGCGGGGGTGTCGTTTCTCTACCAAGGGCTGAACTACGGTATCGACTTCCGCGGGGGCACAACGATCCGCACAGAAAGCACGGAGCCGCTCAACATCGCGGCCTACCGTGATGCGCTGGCGGTGCTGGACCTGGGCGATGTCGCGATTTCGGAGGTCTTTGACCCCACCTTTGGCCCTGACCAAAACGTGGCGCAGATCCGCATCCAGGCCCAAGAGGGGCAGGAAAGTGTGTCGGGCGAGGTCGTGGCGGCCGTGGCCGATGCGCTCAGCTCGGTGGATGCGGGGCTCAAGCTGCCGTTTCCGAGCGTCGAATCGGTCGGGCCCAAAGTCTCCGGCGAATTGATCCAGACCGCTGTCATCGCGGTTTTGCTCGCGATTGGGGCGGTGCTGATCTACATTTGGCTCCGCTTCGAATGGCAGTTTGCGCTGGGCGCGGTGGCGGCACTCGTCCACGACGTGATCCTCACCATCGGCATCTTCTCGGAGCTTCAGATCAAGTTCGACCTCGCCATCATCGCGGCGCTTCTGACCATCGTGGGCTACTCGCTGAATGACACGGTGGTCGTCTTTGACCGCGTGCGGGAGAACCTGCGGAAGTATAAGAAACGCCCGCTGGCCGAGGTGCTAAACCTGTCGATCAACGAGACGCTCAGCCGCACGGTCATGACCTCCGTCACCACACTCCTTGCGCTCTTGTCGCTCTACGTGCTGGGCGGTGACGTGATCCGCGGCTTTGTCTTTGCGATGATTTGGGGCGTGATCGTGGGGACCTATTCGTCGGTCTTCGTGGCTTCGGCGATCCTCCTTTACCTTGGGGTGAAACGCGATTGGTCCAAGCCAGACGCCAATGCGGGGACCCAGTTTGGCGATAGCCGCCCCTGAGTTTTTGTTGCTCGTCGTCACGGTCATCGTGGCGGGGCTCGTCCGAGGGTTTTCTGGCTTTGGCACGGCGATGGTGTTTTTGCCTGTGGCAGGACGCGTGCTTGACCCGTTTGCCGCGATCCTGATCCTCGTGGTCATGGATGTGTTTGGCCCGCTCCCCTTGGTGCCGCGCGCGGTGCGCGACGGCGTGATGAAGGAAATCGCGTGGATCGTGATCGCCATGGCCGCGTTGACGCCGGTGGGGGTATTCCTGCTCACAGTCGCGGACCCGAACCTGTTCCGCTGGGCGGTGTCGCTGACGGTGTTTGGCCTTCTCGCGGTGCTGATCAGCGGCTTTCGACATGGGTTGCCGTTTTCGCCGCCGACGCTGCTCGGGACGGGCGCCGTTGCTGGGGTGCTGGGCGGCGTGGCCGGGCTTCCGGGGCCGCCGGTCGTGATGCTTTACCTCAGCTCCGATAAACCGGCCTCGGTGATCCGGGCGAACACGCTGATCTACCTGATCTTTACCGACCTCGCGATCATGGCCACGCTGGCAGCCTTTGGGCGGTTTGATCTGACAGCGGTGTGGATCGGGCTCGCGCTGTTTATCCCATACGCGCTCGCGGGGCTTGTGGGGCAGCGGCTGTTCGACCCGAGCCGCGCCGTGCTTTACCGCCGCGTGGCTTACACGATTGTGGCCATTGCCGCGCTTCAGGGGCTGCCCATCTGGGACGGGATGCTAGGGGCATGAGCGGCCTCGTTGTGGAAGGGCTCAGCGTCGGGCGTGGTGGGCGGCGGCTGCTTGACGCGCTAGCCTTTGAGGTCCCCGGCGGCACGGCGCTGTCGCTCCACGGGCGCAACGGGTTGGGAAAGACGACACTGCTGCGGACGTTGGCGGGTCTGACCCCACCGATGGGCGGCACGCTGAACCATGACACCGAAGCCGTCGCCTACGCCGCCCACAGCGATGCCATCAAACCCACCTTGACTGTGGAGGAGACGCTGCGGTTCTGGGCGGCCCTCCACGACCGGCCCGGCGCAGAGACCGCCGCGCTCGCCGCGTTCGGTGCAGAGGATCTCGCGCGGCGCCCTGGTGGGGTCTTGTCCGCTGGGCAGCGGCGACGCGTGGCGCTCGCACGGCTTCACCTGAGCGGGCGGCCGATCTGGCTCCTGGATGAGCCGACAGCGGGGCTCGATGCGGCGGGGCAAGGGCAGCTCGCTGCGGCGTTGGAGGCGCATCTCGCCACCGGCGGTGTGGCTGTCATGGTCACCCACGGTGCGCCACCCATCGCGTGCGCGGCGCTCGACCTCGACCCTTTCGGCGCCCGCGCCCCACGCGCCGACGACGCATTCGCAGAGGCGGTCGAATGATTGCCCTCCTCCGCCGTGACCTAACGCTCGCCCTGCGCAGCAGTGGGGGATTTGGTTTGGGCCTCGCCTTCTTTGTGATTGTGCTCGTGCTCACCCCCTTTGCCGTGGGGCCAGACCCGGCAGGCCTTGCGGCCATTGCACCAGGTATGCCCTGGCTCGCCGCGCTGCTGGCAGTGCTTCTGACACTCGACCGGCTTTTTGCCATCGACGCAGAGGACGGGACGCTTGAACAACTGGCGCTCGCGCTACCGCTGGAAGCTGCCTTTGTGGCCAAGGCTTTGGCACATTGGCTGACGACAGGCGCGATGATTGCGCTGATCGCGCCCGCGCTTGGACTGCTGCTTTACCTGCCTCAGAGCGCCTACGCGCCGCTGTTCCTCGGCCTCCTGATCGGGACGCCGTCGTTGTCGTTCATCGGGGCTTTCGGCGCGGCGCTCACGGTGGCGGTGAAACGCGGTGGGCTGCTCCTGTCGCTTCTCGTGCTGCCGCTCTACGTCCCCACGCTGATCCTCGGGGCGGAGGCTGCCCGGCGGGGCGCAGCCGGGCTCAGTTATGAGACGCCGCTGCTGCTGCTCGGCGCACTGTCGCTTGTTTCGCTGGCAGCGATGCCCTTTGCCGGGGCTGCGGCATTGCGTGCAAGTTTGCGTTAGATCATTGGGTTGCCAGGAAAGAGGGACTAGGTTCGCCCCATGAGATCGCTTTGGGAATACGCCAATCCGCGCCTGTTCATGGGCTGGACCGGGACAGCACTGCCGTGGCTCTGGGCGCTTGGCCTGGGCCTCACGGCGCTCGGGCTGATTTGGGGGTTCTTTTTCACTGGCGACGACTTCCGCATGGGGTCCACGGTCAAGATCATCTATATCCACGTCCCCTCCGCGCTCATGGCGATTAACGGCTATTTCCTGATGTTCGTGGCCGCGCTGATCTGGCTCATCCGGCGCCAGCCTGTGTCTGCACTGGTGGGCCGCGCTGCGGCGCCCGTGGGCCTTGTTATGACGCTCATCGGCCTTGTCACCGGCGCGATCTGGGGCCAGCCTATGTGGGGCACCTGGTGGGCCTGGGACCCACGGCTGACGTCCTTTCTGATCCTCGCGCTCTTCTACCTCGGCTATATCGCGCTTTGGGAGGCGATCAGCGATCCGGAGCTTGCAGCCGACCTCACCGCCATGCTCGCCATCGTGGGCAGCGTCTTTGCGGTGCTCAGCCGCTACGCCGCGCGGTTCTGGAACCAAGGGTTGCACCAGGGCACGTCCGTACCTGTGGCCACGGGCGGGCGCACGATTGACGACGTGTTCTTTTGGCCCCTGGCCTGCGCCATGGTGGGTTTCTTTTTCCTTTTTGTCGCGCTCACGCTGGTGCGCGCCCGCACCGAAGTGCGCGCCCGGCGGCTCAGCGTGCTCACCGCGCGGGAGGCGGGCTAGGCGATGGTTGATCTTGGACGCTACGCGGCGGAGGTTATCGCCGCCTACGCAGCTACGGGGGCGCTGCTTGGGGGCGTAACGCTCACGACGCTGCTGCGCGCGCGGCGCGTGAAGCGCGCACTCGACGCAGCGGAGGCGCGGCAGAATGGATAAGTTCATGCGCTTTTTCCCGCCGCTCCTTTTCCTGGCGCTGGCGGTGACGTTCTACGTCGGCATGCAACGCGTGGACCCGGAGGAGCTGCCTTCAGCCCTGATCGGACGGGCTGCGCCAGACACGCTCCCGGCAGAGGCAGTCTATGGGACGCTGCCCCTTAGCGACCTGACCGAGGGTGAAGTGACGCTGGTGAATTTCTGGGCCTCTTGGTGCCCGCCTTGCCGGGCCGAACATCCGACGCTCCTGGCGCTTCAGGCACAAGGGCTGCGCATCGTGGGCGTGAACTTCCGCGACGATCCTGGCGATGCGGCACAATACCTCGCCCGCGACGGCAATCCCTTTGCGGCGACATCCGTCGACGTAAGCGGGCGCGCGGCCCTGGACTGGGGGGTGTCGGCCCCACCGGAGACATTCATCCTCACCCCTGACGGCACCGTGCTTTACCGCTATGTCGGGCCGCTCGTCGGCAGCCAATATGCGCAGCAGTTCCTTCCGGCTCTGACGGATGCGCTGAACTGAGGCCACGGGACCGGTAGGGGGCGCTGCCCCCTTACAACCCCCGAGGTGATGGTGGCCAAAGGAAGATGGGTTCCGGCTTCCTTTGGCCAATAATACCTCCGCCGGAGGCATGACGGACGGTACAGTAAGAGCTCCGTTTGCCGCAGATCACTCCGCTGCAATGGGCGCCTTTGCCAGGTTGCGCAGTACGTAGTGCAGCACGCCGCCGTTTTCGATGTAGTCGATCTCCACCCCCGTATCGATCCGGCACTTGAGCTCGATTTCCAGCACTTCGCCGTCGGCGCGCGTGATGCGCGCTGGCACGGTTTGCAGCGGCTGGACGCCGTCAAGGCCTAGGATATCGACCGTCTCGTCGCCTGTCAGCCCTAGCGTCTTGCGCGTGTCGCCGCCTGTGAACTCAAACGGGATCACGCCCATGCCCACGAGGTTGGAACGGTGGATCCGCTCGAAGCTTTCTGCGATCACGGCTTTGACGCCCAAAAGCGCAGTGCCCTTGGCTGCCCAGTCGCGGGAGGAGCCCGCGCCGTATTGCTCCCCGCCAAAGATCACGAGCGGCGTACCCGCCTCCTGATGCGCCATGGCGGCGTCAAAGACGGAGGTTTGCTGGCCGTCCGGGCCGAGCGTATAGCCGCCCTCTACCCCGTCCAGCATTTCGTTCTTGATGCGGATATTGGCGAAGGTGCCGCGCATCATCACCTCGTGATTGCCGCGCCGCGATCCGTAAGAGTTGAACTGGCGCGGCGTCACTTGCCGGTCGGTCAGGTACTGGCCTGCCGGCGTTGTTTCTTTGAACGATCCCGCGGGGGAGATATGGTCCGTCGTGATCATGTCGCCCAGGATCAGCAACGGTTTGGCCCCTGTGATATCCGTGATGTCCCGCGTCTCCATCGTCATGTCTTGGAAATAGGGTGGGTTCTGGATGTAGGTCGACGTCGCGGGCCAGTCGTAGGTTTCCTGATCCGGTACGCTCACGCCGCGCCACTTGTCGTCGCCCTTGAACACGTCGGCGTATTTCTCCTGAAACGCGGCGCGGGTGACGGTTTTTTCGACCAGTTCTGCGATCTCGCTTTGGCTCGGCCAGATGTCCTTTAGGTATACGTCTTTGCCTCCTGGCGTCTGGCCAAGTGGTTCCGACGTCAGGTCGATATCCATCGTGCCTGCGAGAGCGTAGGCCACCACGAGCGGGGGGGAGGCAAGGTAGTTCGCGCGCACATCCGGTGAAATGCGCCCCTCGAAGTTACGGTTGCCCGACAGGACCGAGGTGGCCACGAGGTCGCCCTCTGCAATCGCTTTCGACAGCTCCGGGATGCCCAGCGGACCCGAGTTGCCGATGCAGGTGGTGCAGCCGTAGCCCACGAGGTGGAAGCCCAGGGCATCCAGGTCGTCTTGTAGCTCCGCCGCTTCAAGATAGGCGCTCACAACCTGCGATCCGGGCGCGAGCGACGTCTTGACCCAGGGTTTCGATTGGAGCCCCAGCTCCCGGGCTTTGCGGGCGACGAGCCCCGCTCCGATCATCACGTAGGGGTTTGAGGTATTCGTGCAGGAGGTGATGGAGGCGATGACGACCTTGCCCGATTCCATCTGGTAGTCCTGGCCGTCGACCGGGACGGATTTGCCCATAGGCCGCTTGAACGTCTCCGCCATCTCCCGGTTGAACGCGGCTTTTGCGTCGCCCAGAGCCACGAAGTCTTGCGGGCGTTTGGGGCCGGAGATCGCGGGCACGATGGTGCCCATGTCGAGGTGCAGGGTGTCCGTGTAGATCGGCGCGTAGTCTGGCCCCCGCCAGAACCCGTTTTCTTTGGCATAGGCTTCGACCAGCGCGATGCGATCCTCGTCGCGGCCCGTGGTGCGCAGATAGCGGAGCGTTTCATTGTCGATCGGGAAGAACCCGCAGGTGGCGCCGTATTCCGGGGCCATGTTCGCAATCGTGGCGCGGTCGGCCAGCGGCAGCGTATCGAGCCCTGCACCGTAGAACTCTACGAACTTGCCCACCACGCCCTTGGCGCGGAGCATTTCGACCACCTTCAGCACGAGGTCGGTGCCAGTGGTGCCCTCGACCATCTCACCGGTCAGCTCAAATCCAATGACCTCAGGGATGAGCATCGATATCGGCTGGCCGAGCATCGCGGCCTCCGCCTCGATCCCGCCGACGCCCCAGCCTAGGACGGCTGCGCCGTTGACCATCGTGGTATGGCTGTCGGTGCCCACAAGCGTGTCGGGATAGGCCACCATTGCGCCCGTTTGGTCTGTGTCGGTCCACACTGTTTGGCTCAGATATTCCAAGTTCACTTGGTGACAGATGCCTGTGCCCGGTGGCACCACGCGGAAGTTGTTGAACGCGCTCTGGCCCCATTTCAGGAACGTGTAGCGTTCCAGATTGCGCTCATATTCCCGGTCCACATTCATCTGGAACGCACGCGGGTTGCCGAATTCGTCAATCATGACGGAATGGTCGATCACGAGGTCTACGGGGTTCAGCGGGTTGATCTTTTGCGGGTCGCCACCCAGCGCCTTGATCCCGTCGCGCATGGCCGCGAGGTCCACGACCGCGGGCACCCCGGTGAAATCCTGCATCAGAACGCGGGCGGGGCGGTAGGCGATTTCGCGCGGGTTTTGCCCGCCGTTTTCGCCCCATGTGCCAAACGCCTTGATGTCGTCCACCGACACCGTTGCCCCGCCATCCTCGAACCGCAGCATGTTTTCGAGCACCACTTTCAGCGCCGCTGGAAGCTGTGCAAAACTGCCGAGGCCCGCAGCCTCTGCTGCAGGGATGGAATAGTAGGCAAGCGTTTCGTGGCCCACGGTCAGCGTGCGGCGGGTGTTGCTGATGTCGGCTCCGACTTGGATCGTCATGGGTGGCGTTCCTCGTGTTTTTGATAGGCTGAGATATCCTGCGTCTAAAAATGGCGTGCGGGGCAGGGGCGATCAAGGGCGCGCTGTATGCAAATGTGCACGGGGCGCGCGCGCAGGCCGGCACGAGCAACTATGACAGGCCATCGCATTTCCTTGATTGGCGTTTGAAGCCGGGAAAAGCTACATCGGGTCCTGAGTGAGAAGGAGCGAAGCATGGGGCGAGTGACGGCGATGTGGCGAGGGGCGCTTTTGGCGCTTGGGCTCAGTGTGACCTCGGGCGCGGTCATGGCCGAAAACCCGGTGGTGATCGAGCTCTATACCTCGCAGGGGTGTTCGTCCTGCCCGCCCGCAGACAAGCTGTTGCACGAATTGGCCAAGCAGGACGGGGTGATCGCGCTCGCGCTGCACGTCGACTACTGGGACTACATCGGTTGGAAAGATCAGTTCGCGGACCCCCGCTTTACCGAGCGGCAAAAGAACTACGCCCGCGCGGCTGGGGCGCGGTCGATTTACACGCCGCAGATGATCATCGGTGGGATCGACCATGTGGTGGGCGCAAAGCCCGCGGAGGTCTCAAAGTACCTTAAGGCGCACGCCCAGAAACCCGCTGTCATCAACATCGCTGCCGAACGCAACGGCGACGCGTTCACGCTGCGCGCCCGGAGCGCGGAGCGTGTCGGGGATTTGACGGTGTTCGTAGTGACGTATCGGCCCGTGTCCAAGGTGGACATCAAGCGGGGCGAGAATGCCGGGCGCACGCTCAGTTACGCCAATGTTGTCACCTCTTGGACCGAAGCCAAGCGCTGGAATGGCCGGGGGGAGTACCGGCTGAATGCCGATCTGCCCACGGCCACCGAGCCTGCGGTCGTGCTTTTTCAGCGTGACGGCTATGGGGAGATCTTGGCGGCGGTCGAGCTGCGCTAGTCCTCTAGCGCTTGCGGCGCTGGCGCGCCCTTCCAGCGACGGTGTATCCACATCCACTGGCCTGGGTTCTCGGCAATGCGATCCTCCAGCGCATCCATCAGCGCGCGCACCATGGTGCGGGCATCGCTATGGGCGATTGGCTCCAACAGTTCGATCTTAAAGCTCGTGCCATCGGGCTGGCGGGTGGCGAAATAGGGGATCAGCAGCGCGTCAAAACGCAACGCGAGATCGCCCGTCGTCAGCGCGGTTTTGGCCGGGTGGCCTAGGAAATCCATCCACTCCCCGCGGTTGTAATAGACGTCATGGAGCAGGAACGCGTGCCCGCCTTCAGCGATGAATTGCATAAACGCCCGGGTGCCGTCGCGCCCGGTGGGAAAGACCGGGCCGGAGACATCCGTGATGCTTTCCACGTAGTGTTCGTTGAAATAGGGGTTGGCCATGGGCTTATAGAGCCCGCCTACCTTAAACCCCGCGAGGTCTAGCGCCGTGCGCGCGGCCTCATGGTTGGACCAGTGCCCGCAGGAGAATACGATGGGGCGCCCTGCATCGCGTGCGGCCAGCGCCGCGGGCAGGCCCGGACCCTCAATCGGGCAGCGGGCAATCCGTTCGCGAAAGGTCTGGCGGGAGTAGTTTTCGGCCACCGTGCGCCCAAACCCGTCGAGCACTTGGTCCGCAATCGCGTGGCGCTGGGCCTCCGGCATGTCGGGGTACACCATCGCCAGGTTCGCGCGCGCGCGCTTGCGGTAGCGCACCGCGGGGCCCAGGATGCGGCGTGCAAACCAGCCCATCATCGCGAGCCGCTGATTGTAAGGCAGAAGTTTGGATAGGTTGATAAAGCCCTTGAGCGTCGCATTGACGAGCCAAGGCTGAAAGCCGCGTTCGAACGTATCTGTCTCAGACATGAGAGGGGCCCTTTGGAACAGGCCCCTCCCATATGCTGAACGCGACGTGGCGTAAACCAAGGGTGCGCGCGGCAGCGCCGACGCGCGCCCTGTGCGTCTTAGTAGGTCGCGGTCCGGCCGGATTGGATCGCCAAGCTCAGCGACCGCTCCGCCCAGGTTTCGCGCCCGCCGCGCGCCTTGATCTCGGTTAGTTGGAGCTGCGCCATGTCGAGCGCCCCGATCTCCACGTAGTGCTGGCCCATGTAAGACCGCGCGAGGATGTTGTCGGGGTTCTGTGCGAGCGCGGTGTAATAGGCCGCCATGGCGAGGTCCGTGTTGCCCATCTTGCGGTGGGTAAAGCCCCAATAGGTCTGCACACGGTCGTCCGCCTGGTCCATGGCCGCCAACAGCAACTGCGCATCGCCGTAGCGACCGGCATAGGCCAGCTCGCGCACGGCACCATAGGCTGCATCCGGTGTGAGGCTCGATTCTTGGATCATCACGCATTCCTGCGATGTCTCGTCGAAGACTTGCCCGTCCTTGCACTCCTGCGTCGTCGCCGTGGGTTTCGGCGGGGTGGAGGAGGAGCCGCCAGCGGCCAAGGCCACGGTGGGCGCTGCGGTAAGCGCGATAAGGGCGATAAGGTGTTTCATGGGTCGTCTCCTGTGAACTGTTGCCCATGATCCTAGCGGGTACGGGATGATTTCAAGCGCGGCGTGTCACTGTGTCAGTCCGCTGACGCATCTTTGATGCGCGTGCATGCCATGCTTCACGCTCTCACCTCCCCGCGAGGGGGCGGTAACACGGCTTGGCAGCGCGGCAGGGCTTCCCCACTTTGGCGCCAAGACGAAAGGACAGCCCATGCCGACCGAGAGATTTACGTTTGAGGGCCATGACGGGTCCAAGCTCGCCGCTAGGCTCGACCTGCCAGAGGGGGCAGTGCTGGGGACTGCGCTTTTTGCGCATTGCTTTACCTGCGGCAAGGACATCCCCGCCGCGCGGCGCATTGCCTCCCGGCTTGCGGCGCAGGGGCTCGCGGTGTTGCGCTTTGATTTCACGGGGCTCGGCCATAGTGGGGGGGAGTTTGCGAATACGACCTTTTCCACCAATGTCGCCGATCTTCACGCCGCTGCGCGGGCGCTGGCGGCCCGTGGCATGGCGCCAGGCCTGCTCATCGGGCATTCGCTGGGCGGGGCCGCGATGCTCAAAGCCGCGCCCGAGATTGCGAGCGCCAAGGCCATCGTGACCCTGGGCGCCCCCTTTGATCCCAGCCACGTCACTCACAATTTCGAGGGGGCGCTGGATCAGATCACCGCGCGCGGCGCCGCAGAGGTCACACTGGGCGGGCGCATCATCACCATCGGCAAGAGCTTTGTGGACGACGTGGCCGCCGAAGACCTCACCGCCGCCATCGGGGCGACAAAAGCCGCACACCTTGTGCTCCATGCGCCCCGGGACGCCATCGTGGGCATCGAGAACGCAGAGCAGATTTTTCGCGCCGCCAAGCACCCGAAATCCTTTGTGACGCTCGACAGCGCCGATCATCTGATCTCGAATGCCGGCGACGCGGAATACGCCGCGGAGGTGATCGCCGCCTGGTCGGCGCGCTACCTCGACCTGCCGCGCCCAGCCGCACCCATCGGCGCCCCCGAAGGTGTCGTGCGCGTGAGCGAGGCGGACGCGAACGGGTTCCTCCAAGACGTCACCCACGGCCCTGATCACCACCTGCTCGCCGATGAGCCGCTGGCCTATGGCGGCACCAACCGCGGGCTCTCGCCCTACGGGTTCCTCAGCGCCGGGCTGGGGGCCTGTACCTCGATGACGATCCGCCTCTACGCCCGCCGCAAGGGATGGCCGCTCAAGCATGTGTCGGTGGATGTGACCCACAACAAGGTCCACGCCCAAGACAGCGACACGGGGGCGGGCGGCAAGCTCGACGGCTTTAACCGCCTTGTGCGGCTTGAAGGCCCGCTCGACGCAACCCAACGCGCGCGACTGCTTGAAATCGCAGACAAATGCCCCGTCCACCGGACGCTAGAAGCTGAGGCGCGTGTGACAACCACCCTCGCGGAGGTAGGTCAGACGCGCACCTAAGCCCCGCGCAGCGGCCACCGCCGCGCATGGAAAAGTTTTTCAAAAACTTTTGGCCCCGCGCGGTGAGGTTGGCGTTGCGCTTAAGCTTGGGGTAGCGGCAGGGTCTTGTGCGCGCGCGCGTTCGGCACAGGTCAGTTAGATTTGCACCCTCCGCCGCACGCTCGGGCGTCACTTAGAAGACATCGCCGCGGCTTGCCTATGGTGGTCGCGGATCACCTTGCGCAAGCGGCAGCTGCCGCATGTTGCGGAATCCATCCGATTGCAGCCAACGACGGGTCTGGGCGAACGCAGATGCGAGCTCACTTGAGGCGGGGCCGAACATGAGACGCCGTCATAGCGCCACCAAACTCCTTGTCCGTCCGACCCTGCGCAAGAGCCCGCCATCGGGGAGGGGCGCGCGCGTGAATTGGCATTGGCTTGCGGCCTCAGCGGGGCATAAGACGACACTATGGTCCTTGCTCTATACGCCGTCTTTGCGGTGCTCTTTCTGGCCGGATATGGCGGCGCGCTGCACCCTGCGCTCGACAGCCTTAGTGTGCTGCGGCTGCCTTTGGCGGCGGTGCTGGTGGCGTCTCTCGCGCTGCGCACGGTGCGCCGACCGGTAGGCTGGGGTGTCTCGGGTGCGGCGGCGCTTGCGCTGGCGCTCCATCTCGTGGGGTGGCCCCTTGGTGTGGCTCGCGACGGCAGCTTTACGGTCTATCAAAAGAACATCAGCCCCCAAAACGGGGCGATTGCCGCGATTGTGGCCGACATTCGCGCGGTCGACCCCGATGTGATCACGCTCAACGAGGTGTCCGCCTTTAACCGCGCGCGGCTCGTGCAAGCGTTGCCCGACTACCCCGTGCAGCACCACTGCTACACCGGCTCCTGGGCCGGGATCGTGATCTTTAGCCGCCTGCCGGAGGCAGGCTCCCCGCCCATTTGCGCGCCTGAGTTCCGCGCGTTCGGCGCCATCGAGGTGGTGACACAGGACGGTCCCGGCTGGGTTGTCGCTGTCCACTTGCACTGGCCGTTTCCCTTTGACCAGCCGCGGGACACGGCTCATTTGCACGCTGCCATGGCAGAGCTGCCCGGGCCCAAAGTGCTCGTCGGTGATTTCAACGCCATGCCCTGGAGCTATACCGTGCGCAGCAGTGCACGCGCCGCGGGCGTGCGCTACCTCGGTCCCCGCCGCGCCACCTGGACGCGGGAGGGGGTCAGCCTGCCCATCGATCACGTCCTTGCCGCCCGCGGCTGGGTTGAGCGTCGGGCGGCCATTGATTCAGACCATCGCGCGCTCGCGGCCCGGGTGGGCTTCGCGCCATAAAAAAGGGCGCCGACACGGGCGCCCCTTCGTAACCTTTGGCCCGCGTCTTTAGGCGCGAGCGTTGCCGATTAGCTTCCACAGACCGGGGACGAGCAGCGCCGCCAGCGCCAGTTTGATCGCATCACCGATGAGGAACGGCGTCAGGCCCCATTCGAGGATGGGCTTGTCCCAGCCGTAAAGCTGGCCCAGCCAGGCGAGACCCGGTGCGTAGATCAGGATGTTGCCGATCAGCATCGCCACCGCCATCATCAGGATCGAACGGTCCCAGCCCTGACGTGCGGCCCAGCCGAGCGCCAGCGTCGCCAGTACATAGCCCACCAAATAGCCGCCCGTGCCGCCCATCATGTAAGCGATGCCGTTGTTTTCGGCCGACGACCCTGCAAAGACGTCAAAGCCTAGTGCGCCAATGACCATGTAGCCAAAGATCGTCGCAAAGCCGAGCCGAGGGCCGTAGGCGGCGCCGATCGTCAGCACGGCAAAGGTGCCCATCGTGATCGGCACGGGCCACATCGGAACTTTGATCTTTGCCGCAACGGCAAGCGCCAGGATCCCAGCCACGACCAGCACGGCCTGCTTGATCAGTTTGCCGGTGCCCTCGGATGGGCCAAAAGTCTCTGTCAGGACTTTGTCGTATGTGGTGGCCATGCGCCTCTCCTTCATGCGTCGTTGGGAGGGGGATATCCCCAGAGGTGCAGCATCCGCAAGCGTCTGGTGGCGCTAAAGGCGCTGCAAGCTCACATCCGCAGGCTGTTCATGGCGCTGAACGGCGCGTATTTGGAGGTCATGCGGTAGTCTTTGCGCGGGCCTTTGACATCCCAGGTTGATGTCCATTTGGGCCAATCCGAGAAATCGTAGCGCACATCGTAGATGTCGGGGTCGCAATGGTGGCGCGCGCTGGGCGCATCGAACGTGAAGGCGTGAAACGGTTTGCCGTCTTCGAAGTGGATATCAAAGCCGCCGTCGATGGGTTTCCACCAGTAGCGCCGCCCGGCGGTGAAATCGCGGCCGCGCACCTCCAGATTGCCCCATTCAAGATAGGTCCAGCGGCGCGTAATACGGGCGAGCCCGTCAAACACGCCCGGCGCGTCATTGGCATGCACGATCTCGCGCTTGAGCAGCCAAACGCGGCGGAAATCGATGTGTTCAAGCGTCATTCCCGAAACGTGCCCGCGGTCACAAACCCTGTCTCAGAGATAAAGAGGATCGTGTTATGGGCGCCTGCCACGTCATAGCAGGCCCAGCCATCCGCCGGGGGCCATTGGCTGCAATACTGGTTGCCGCGCACGGCCCAATATCCCCAGGACGGGCGGCCATTATCGTAGAGCGTGCGGCCTGAGGTGTGGAAGGTCTGAACCTCCCCTCCTTCATAGACGACCGTGGCGTCGTTGAGCACGGCCTCAATCTCCGGTCCGGTGAGCGGGCGGGGGCCATGGGCGATTGCCATCGTCGGCAAAAGGGCAAGTAGGGCGATCAGACGCAAGGTGCGCTCCTTGTTCTTGGGCGGGGCCTCGCATATCAGCCGCCGCAACTGCAAACCGTCAAGAGGTCTACCATGATCCCACGCTACTCCCGCCCTGACATGGTTGCCATCTGGTCGCCCGAGACAAAGTTTCGCATCTGGTACGAGATCGAGGCCCACGCTTGTGACGCGCAAGCCAAGCTTGGCGTGATCCCGCAGGCCAACGCCGACGCGGTCTGGAAAGCCAAGGACGTGGAGTTCGACGTGGCCCGCATTGATGAGATTGAGGCCGTGACCAAGCATGACGTGATCGCGTTCCTCACGCACCTCGCCGAAATCATCGGCAATGATGAGGCCCGTTTTGTGCACCAGGGGATGACGTCCTCTGACGTGCTCGACACGACATTCAACGTCCAGTTGACCCGCGCCGCCGATATCCTGATCGCGGATGTGCAGGGACTGCTCGCGGCACTCAAGCGTCGCGCGGAGGAGCATAAGATGACCATCCGCATCGGTCGCTCCCACGGGATCCACGCGGAGCCGGTGACGATGGGTCTGACCTTTGCCCGTTTCTACGCGGAAATGGACCGCAACCTGAGCCGACTGCGCGACGCCCGGGCGGAGATCGCAACGGGCGCCATCAGCGGCGCTGTCGGGACCTTTGCTAATATCGACCCGGCGGTCGAAGACCACGTGTGCGAACAGATGGGTCTGGTGCCGGAACCTATCTCCACCCAGGTCATCCCGCGCGACCGCCATGCGATGTTCTTTGCCACGCTCGGCGTCATCGCGTCGTCGATTGAGAACATCGCCACTGAAATCCGACACATGCAGCGCACCGAAGTGCTTGAGGCGGAGGAGTTTTTCTCCAAGGGGCAAAAGGGCTCCTCGGCTATGCCCCACAAACGCAACCCGGTGCTGACCGAGAACCTCACCGGCCTCGCGCGCCTCGTGCGGATGGCTGTCGTGCCCGCGATGGAGAACGTCGCGCTTTGGCACGAACGGGATATCTCCCACAGCTCGGTGGAGCGCAACATCGGGCCGGACACGACCGTCACGCTCGACTTCGCGTTGGCGCGTTTGACGGGGGTTATCGACCGGCTCGTGGTCTACCCCGACAACATGATCGCCAACATGAACAAATTCCGCGGCCTCGTGCATTCCCAACGCGTACTGCTCGCGCTCACCCAAGCCGGTGTAAGCCGCGAAGACGCATACCGGCTCGTCCAGCGCAACGCGATGAAGGTCTGGGAAGAGGGCAAGGATTTCATGACTGAGCTCAAAGCCGACGCAGAGGTTACAGCCGCGCTCAGCACCGCTGAGATCGAGGATAAGTTCGACCTGGGCTACCACACCAAGCATGTCGACACGATCTTTGAGCGGGTCTTTGCTGGCTGATCTTGTTCAGATTGTTTGCTGTTAAGAAACAGTTAACCATTCTGCACCTGCAAACCGTTTAAATTTGACGTAATTGCAACAGTTTGCCGGAACGCGCTGGACGGCGGGTGGGTCGCGCTATAGCTGTTTGCCAGGTGGATACAACTTGGGGAAGATGTTGACGCGTTCGTGCAAGCGGGCGAGCACCGCAGGGAATGGCGATGAAACAGACAACACTCCGAGCCGCCGCAGCGACATGTATCGCGTTGGCGCCACTACACGCCGGGGCGGTGACATTCGTGCTCGACTTCACGTCGACCCAAACCCTGAGCACCTTTACCACAACAGGTTTTGACAGCTCTGGGTTCAGCTTTGGCGCGGCGACAGACGCCCAGATCCAGAACGATATCCTCGAAGCGGTGCGAGAGGACTTTCTGGATTACCCGACGAGCGATATCGACCCCAACAGCCCGCTTGCGCCGGGCAAAGAGCTCGATATCGACATCGTGTTGGGGAGCGGGGGCGTTTATACTGGGACAGACCCGCTTTACTACTTTGTGGGTATTGGTAGCACGACCAGCACAACGGGCCTCGGCGTTGGGTTTGTGGGATCGTATAACAACATTTTGCAGGTGGGGACGACGACGGCGATGACGTTCACCAACAACGTCGCCAATATCCTGAATACGCAGTGCAACAGCCTGAACGGCTATGACGGGCTGATCAATTCGATCGTTGGCACAACGAGCCACGAGATCGGCCATAACCTGAGCTTGTTGCACCCCAATGTCACCGCGACGGAGCCGAACCCGGGCGAGTCTGCCTACGGTATTTTGGCGACCGGCGCCTCGCCCGTGAACATGCCGAACTCCGAGCGCTGCGTGGACCGCGCATTCAGCTACGACAACTTTGCGACCTTGATTGACAATGTGGGCACGCGCGACTTGCCGGATACGCCCGCACCTGTTCCGCTTGTTGGGTCGGGGGCGCTTCTTGGGTCGGCTTTGTTGGCCTTTGGCGCAATGCGGCGGCGGCGGCAGGTGTAATGCGCCGCCTCGCTTGCGCGGTGGCTGCGGCGCTTATGTCCGCGCCGGTGCAGGCGGATTTCACCGCCGTAACCTTTGAGGAGCTTGTGGGGACCTCTGACGTGATCGTCCTGGGCAGCCTAATAGAAATCGACGCGCAAGAGCCGCTACAAGATGGCACCATTCCACGGGTCGGGGTCATCGCCGTAGAAGAGGTCTTGGCTGGTTCCGCCGAGGGTGGCGTTGCCATAGCTCTCCCGCCCCAGCGCGCGGGCGGGTTGGTGCTGAGCACGGATTTCGAACCACCGATGAACACGCCGCGGCTGTGGCTGCTGCCCGAAGCAGAGGCGGGGGTGTTCCCCCTCGATCACCCCGACCGTGTGCGTGCTGTGGACCAAGCGGAGCTTAGGGCGCTGGCCCGCCCTTAATTGCCCATAAGCGCCGCATCGTGGGGATAGCGGGTAAGGTTTTCGTACCCATCCTCTGTCACTAGGATCTGATCCTCGAGCTTGATGGAGAAATCTCCACCCTCCTCGCCGATCAGCGCCTCGATACACAGCGTCATGCCAGGCTCGAGCTCGTAGTCGAACGCGCACGGCACCATTTTGTCCGGGTAGGCCACAAGCGGCCACTCATCGCACAGACCTACGCCATGGGCCAGACAGCCATATTTCAGCTTTTGGTACTTTTCCGGCAGGCGGTGAGACCGTGCCACCCAATCCTCCAGGTTTAGGCCCGGCTTGATCATGTCCATGTTGGTTTGGATGTGCTCAACGCCACACCGATAGGCTTCGATCATGTCCGGGCGGGGGGGCTGGTCGCCGATCCACCACGTGCGGGAGATATCGACGCAGATGCCGTAGGAGCCGACGAGGTCGGTGTCGAAGGCTAGGATCTCGTTGCGCTTCGTGATGCGCGGCCCGCATTCTTGAAACCACGGGTTGGTGCGCTGCCCGGTCGATAGCAGGCGCGTTTCGATCCATTCGCCGCCGCGCTTGATGTTTTCTGCATGGAGCACAGCCCAAACGTCATCCTCTGACGTTGTGCCGTCGCCCACATTGGCGCGCGCGAAATCTTCCATCGCACGGACGGCGGTTTCACAGGCGTGGGAGGCGCAGCGCATGGCCTTGATCTCGTCCGGGCCTTTGACGGAGCGGGCCTTTTCGGTGAGCTCCTCACCCTCCATCACCTCGAACCCCACGGCTTCCAGCGCGCGCAGCCCGTGCATCATGACCTTGTCGACTGCGAGCCGCATGTTGCCGCCGCCATGTTCGTTGATCAGGTCGCGCACCTCGTGGCTAAAGCGTTCCGCCGCCACGCCCGCCTTATCGCCGCGGTCGAAGTAGAAGAAATCGGCGCCCGACCGCTGCTCCCGCACGAGCGGGTTGAACGTGCTAAGGAAAGGGGAGTTCTTGTAGTCCCAGATCACCATGTAGCCATCCGCGCAAACGAGCAACGCGCGGAACGGATTGTGGGTGTTCCAGAGCTGCATATTCGTGGAATCGGTCGCGTAGCGGATGTTGAGCGGGTCAAAGACGAGCACGCCGCCGTAATCGCGCTGAGTGATGGCGTCCACGAGCCGCCGGTGGCGGAATGCCCGCAGGGCTTGCAGGTCAGGCAGCTCCAGCCCCGCGGCCTCCCATTCCCGAAAGGCGAGCTGGGTTGGGCCGATCTCGATTCGGTCGTTGTCATTGGGGGTGTTATCGCCGAGCGTCGCGCCCCGGTTGGGGTCGATCTTACGCGTGTCACGGTAATGCTGGTTCATGCGCGCCTCCCTAGAGTAGGGTAACCGTATCGCCGCGAGCGGGCGGGTCTGGGTCGAAAGCGAACATGCGGGCGGGGAGAAATGTCGGAAACGATCCTTCAACAGGGGATTCCTTATGCCGCGACAACGCGGCGCGCGCTGCCGTCGCTCCAGGTTCTGGACCCGGCGGGGTGGCTGATTTTTGACGAGGCGGAGGCCGGGCAGATCGCACGCCGCAAGACGCTCGTGGCCGAGCGGCCCGGCGACGTCCTAGCGGCTTTGCCTGGCTCCGAGGCCGCGCAGGCGGAGGCGCTCGAGATGATTGGCGCGCATTTGGGCGAGGCACATGGGCGCGAGGTTGTACTGGGCCAGATGGCCGATTTGGCGGGCGCCATCCAAGAGGATGTGGTGATTTTGGAGCCGCGCGACGGGGTGCACGTCATGACGGCGGCGATCCTGTGCTTTCCGGCGTCCTGGTCGCTGGCGGAGAAGATCGGGCGGCCCATGGCCTCCATCCACGCGCCGGTCGCCGAGATCGACACGCGGATGGACCGCCAGATCGAGCGGGTGTTTGCGGGGCTGCGGGTTGACCGCCCGCTGTGGCGCTACAATCACCTGTGGTACGAGGACGCCGAGCTCTTTCAACCGAGGCGTGAGGACGATCGGCGCACCCAGCGGGAGAAGCGGTATCTGCGGAGCGAGCGGCAGTGCCTGGTGCGGATGCCGCGCACGGGAGCCGTGATGTTTACAATCCACACCTACGTGGTGGACGGCGGGACGGCGCTGTTTGCCCGAATGGGCAAAGGCGCCCCGCCCACCGTCCCTTAGACGGTCAGGTTCAGCGGCTCGATATAGGCGGGATCTTCGGTTTCCATCACCTTTAAGATGTGCCCGTGCATCCGCCGTTTGTGTTCGCCAAAGATGTTTCTGGACTTAGAAAAGGTCTCGGCGAGGGCGATGGCGCCTTCCAGCGTGGTCTCCGCGTCTGGGAACGCGGCTTCGATGATGTGGTCGGCCAGCAAGTCCTCAGCGGTGGCGCGGCGGCCTGTGAGTTTGAGCTCGTTGAAGCGGTGTTCGGGCACGGCCTTGCGGCAAAAGGCGATCATGGAGGGCAGGAAGGGGATGTTGATGTCCACCTCCGGGAAGCAAAAGTAACCACGGTCGCTGCGCATCACGCGGAAGTCGCAGCAGCAGGCGAGCATTGCGCCATTGCCGAACGCATGGCCAGTCAGCGCGCCGATGACGGGGACGGGCAGGGTGAGGAGCCCACCAAAGACTTTGTTCATTGCGTACATAAATGCGCGCACATCGTCCTGCTTGCCCGCTCCGATGGAGGCCATGAGCCAGTTCAAGTCCACGCCTTGGGACCAGTTCTTTTCGTCGTTCGACGTGATGACGAGGCTTTTGATCGCCTTGTCTTCCTCGACCTGCTTGAGCGCCCCCAGCATCGCCTCCGCAAAGGCTAGGTTTTGCTGGTTTGCACCATTGCTGAGCGTGAGCACGGCCACCTTGCCGCGGGTTTCGAGGGTGACGATGGACATGGGCGGCCTCCTTTACGTGCGCGTCACCTTTGGCCGTAGCAAGCGTCCCTGGCAAGATGGACGTGAGGTCACCCGCAAGAGTTGGTAATTGCGACTTTGAGCTTCGGCAAGACAGTCGCTTGGCTCTCAAAGCTTTCAGCATAGGTTACTATACGATCCAATTCGCGACGCGCCTCCTGACAACTTAGGTGTCGGTTGTCGCGCAGATGGCCTACAAACAACTGTTCCCAGAGCGCGAGCACTTCATTGGATCCCGGTGCTACCTTCGCAACGATTTCCAGATTGACCATCGCAAGCAGGAATTCTTCAGCTTTGAGCGCTGTAGTGAGGAGTGCGTTTGCGATAATCGGGTCCTTTGGCTGTAGTGTTTGCAGATCTAGCAGCCTGTTGATGGCGCTTGCGCGGTCGGATATCTGGCTTAATGCCCGGGCCAAACCTGTTCGAACAATATGGTCTTTGGGATCGATCGCGTATGCCGTTTCGTATGAAACAAGGGCATCCTCCGGCTGGCCTAAGCTCAAAAGCGCGCGCCCAAGACCTGAATGTGGGTACCTGTAACTAGGGTCTAAGTTGATCGAAGTATTGAATGCCTCAATTGCGTTTTTGAGGCGGCCGACTTCGATCAGGGCGTTGCCCATATTGTTGTAGAAGAACGGATGGTCCGGTTCCAACTCAATACCGCGAGTGTATTTGCGGATCGCCTCTTCATATCTGCCGAGGTCTTGAAGGGTGTTGCCCCAATCCAGATAGAGTGCTGGATTATCCCTGTTGCGCGCTTCGGCTGCGGCAAAGGCGATGTTCGCTTGTGAGTGATGGCCTAAGCGGCGAAAGGCGACGGCGAGCCGCCTAAGGGTGTCTGCGCGTAAGGGTTTGACACTCGCGTCTGCTTCAATGCCCAGAAAGATAGCCTCAAGATTCTCTACCTCTGCGAGTTTCTTCGCAAAAGCTTGGTGCGATCTTGTCCCCAACCTATGACCTTCCGTGGCCCGCACCAACTCGTGCGCGGCTGCATCTTTTCGCTCAAGTTTGTCAAGGATGCGTGCCATATGCGCCGCGATCAGGGGGTCGCGGTCGTCGGACAGGCGCCGGGCCTCTTCAAATGCCTCGAGGGCCTCGTTGTAGAGCTTGTTACTGCGTAACCCGATTGCGTACCTGAACCACCGTGCAGCGTTTGTTGGTTCAGCTGAAAGGGCAACATGCATGTCCGATAGGAAAAGGCGAACGTTGTCCGTTCGGGTTGCGAAAAAAGCGCGGTCAACACGTTCTTGTAATGAAAGCGCCTCCCTTGCAAAATACGCTTCTATGACTTTGTCTGCGCGTTCGACTTGCTTTTGACGCTGATAGAAGCTGGCTAAGAATCTGTTAATGTCAACGTCCGTCGGACATAGCGCGCGCGCCTCAAGGAGCTTTTCTTCGACTTCTGCCGCACCTCGACCCCTAAGCGCGCGGGCACTATTGAAAGCGGCCCTGCTGTTTGCTTGCGCGGTGCCCGCGCTTGCTGCGTCGAAATGCTCACAGCCAAATGGCAAAGCTTCTGAAGCGGCGGGTGTTGCAAACTGTGCCACCAACGCAAAAGCAAAAATAGATCTCAAAAAACTCATGCCTGGACCGTACGCCGGAGCACAGTCTCGTCAATAAAAAAGGGGCGCCTCGGGAGGCGCCCCTTTCCAGTCCACAGGGAGAGCTGGACTTAGCAGCTGTAGTACAGCTGGAATTCGACGGGGTGAGGCGTGTGCTCGTAGGCGGTGACCTCTTCCATCTTGAGTTCGATGTAACCTTCGATTTGGTCTTTGGTGAACACGTCGCCTTCGAGCAGGAAGTCCATGTCGGCTTCGAGTTCTTCAAGCGCTTCACGCAGCGAGCCGCAGACCGTTGGGATCTCTGCCAGTTCTTCTGGCGGCAGATCGTAGAGGTCCTTGTCGGATGCTTCGCCCGGGTGGATCTTGTTTTTGATCCCGTCGAGGCCCGCCATCAGCAGCGCTGCAAAGCACAGGTAGGGGTTCGACGCGGGGTCGGGGAAGCGGGCTTCGACGCGCTTTGCCTTGGGCGACTCGGCCCATGGGATACGCACGCAGCCCGAACGGTTGCGCGCGGAGTAGGCGCGCAGAACGGGGGCTTCAAAGCCTGGGATTAGACGCTTGTAGGAGTTCGTCGCCGGGTTGGTGAAGGCGTTGAGTGCTTTCGCGTGCTTGAGAACACCGCCGATGAAGTAGAGCGCTTCCATCGACAGGTCAGCGTACTGGTCACCAGCAAAGAGCGGCTTGCCGTCTTTCCAGATGGACATATTGACGTGCATGCCCGTGCCGTTGTCGCCTGCGATGGGCTTCGGCATAAACGTTGCGGACTTGCCGTACGCCTGTGCCACGTTGTGGATCACGTACTTGTACTTCTGCAGCTCGTCGGCCTGTTTGGTCAGGCTGTCAAAGATCAGGCCAAGCTCGTGCTGGCACGACGCCACCTCGTGGTGATGCTTGTCGACCTTCATGCCCATGCGCTTCATGGTGGACAGCATCTCGGACCGGATGTCCTGGCCGTCGTCTACGGGTGGCACGGGGAAGTAGCCGCCCTTGACGCCGGGGCGGTGGCCCATGTTGCCCATCTCGTACTCGGTGTCCGTGTTCCAGGACGCATCAATGGCGTCGACTTCGTAGGACACTTTGTTAATGGCATTGGAGTAGCGCACGTTGTCAAAGAGGAAGAATTCCGCTTCTGGGCCCATAAACGCCGTGTCACCGATGCCGGAGGCTTTCAGATAGGCCTCTGCGCGCTCGGCGGTGCCGCGTGGGTCACGCTCGTAGCTCTCGCCCGTGTCAGGCTCGACCACGGTGCAGTGGATGCAGACCGTTTTCTCGGCAAAGAAGGGGTCCACATAGGCGGACTCGGTGTCGGGCATCAGCTTCATGTCGGATTCGTCGATCGACTTCCAACCCGCGATGGAGGAGCCGTCGAACATGAACCCTTCGTCGAGGAAGTCTTCATCGACCTGATCGGCCATCACGGTCACGTGCTGGAGCTTGCCGCGCGGATCGGTGAAGCGGATGTCGACATAGTCGGCTCCCTCATCCGCGATCAGTTTAAGAACTGCGTCTTTGCTCATGTGTAATCACCCCTGTGGTTTCGAGCGTTGCGGTGCCGGCGTGAGGCCTTGCACCTGTGAGTAGGCCCCGGGGCGACCCCCGGGGCGTGAGTGCTTAGATTGCGTCTTCGCCTTGTTCGCCGGTGCGGATGCGGATCGCTTGACCGATGTCAGAGACAAAGATTTTGCCGTCGCCGATCTTGTCGGTTTTGGCGGCGTTGATGATCGCCACCACGGCGGCATCAAGTTGGTCATCTGCCAGCACGACCTCGATCTTTACCTTGGGCAGAAAGTCGACGACGTACTCGGCCCCGCGGTAAAGCTCAGTATGGCCTTTCTGCCGCCCGAAGCCTTTGACCTCCACGACGCTAAGGCCCTGAATGCCGATGTCTTGCAGCGCTTCTTTTACCTCATCAAGCTTGAAGGGCTTGATGATGGCCTCGACCTTTTTCATGTGCTGCGACTCCCTAAGTGCGGTTTGGAGGTCGAGAGACCATGTTCCCCCCAGTGCCACAATTCGCTAGGCTTGGGGTGGTAGGCGGCACCCTTGGAATTGAGGTGTTGCGGGTGATTTTTGTGCGATGTGCGCAAAAATAGTGCAGTTTGAGAACATATTTCGGGGATTTCGATGACGGAGCTTCTCACAGCAGCCGAAATGCGGGCAATCGAACAGGCCGCGATGGCGTCCGGGCGTGTTTCGGGTCTGACGCTCATGGAACGTGCCGGTCAGGCGATCGTGGAGGCGATTTTCGATGAATGGCCGGACTATCGTGCCGCGCCGCAGACGATCTCCGTCCTGTGCGGGCCGGGTAACAATGGCGGCGACGGTTATGTCGTAGCGCGTCTACTGCATGATCTTGGCTGGCAGGTCGCGGTGTACGGTATGGACCACGGTGACCGCACAGGGGCCGATGCCGTCGCAAACCGCACCGCGTGGGAGACGCGGGGGCCTGTGTCGCCACTGACATACGATGTATTCCGGCGGGCGCCAGACACGGAACTCTACCTAGATGCTATCTTTGGGATCGGACTGTCCCGCCCTGCTACGGGGGATCTCGACACGTTGATGCGGTACCTTGGCGGGTCTGGCGGTGACTTTGGATATTTTCAGCCCAGGATCGTCGCGGTTGACGTGCCGTCTGGCCTGTGCGCCGATTCAGGCCGCGTTCTGGGATGTCCCGACCCATCGCCCAGTACCGCGCCTGTTCCTTTTGCCCAGCTTACCGTTACGTTCGAGGCCCCAAAGATTGGGCACGTCATCGCAGACGGCCCCCAAGTCTGCGGTAAACTCGCAGTTAAAAGCATCGGGTTGGGAGCGGAACGCAGTCAGCATGTCCAAAAGGGAGACGCGCCGCGTAGTTTGCGCCCCATCATGACATCCTTGCACCCTCCGCTGCCCGACGGGCCGCGGGAGTCGCACGCACTTTTCCGTCCACGCTTGCTCCCGAAAGGGCAGGGGCACAAATACGATCATGGGCACGTGCTTATCCTGACCGGCGGCGTCGGACGCACGGGCGCCGCGCGGTTGGCGGCTCGAGCGGCGCTGCGCGTCGGGGCCGGGGCTGTGACGCTGGCCTCCCCACCCTCTGCCCTGACCGAAATCGCGGCGCATTCGACCTCTGTGATGTGCCGATCGGTGCGCGACGGCGCCGCGCTTGCCGCCATGCTGGAGGACAAACGGATCAACATAGTCTGCCTCGGCCCTGGGCTGGGCTTGCACGACCGCGCCGCAGACCTGTTGGAGGCCACGTTGACCTCCGCCCCGGCGCCAGGACAGGGCACCTATCTGAGCCACGGCCGCAAGCTCGTGCTCGACGCCGATGCCCTTACGCTCTTGGCAACGCGACCAGACCCGTTCGCCGGACTTGGACCCCATGTCGTGCTGACACCCCACATGGGCGAATTTGCGCGGCTGTTCCCGGACCTCGCCGCACGGCTCACGGGCCCCACGCCACCAAGGGTAACGAGCGCGCGCCCGGGCGAGGCGCATTTTGCCGACATGAAGGCTTACCGCGACGCGCTCTCCAGACAACGCGGCCCAGCCTATTCAAAACTCAATGCAGCCCGCGACGCCGCCGCGCGATCAGGCGCAGTGGTGCTCCTGAAAGGCCCCGACACCGTGGTGGCGGAACCATCAGGCCGCGCCTGGGTGCACTCTGCCACCGGCGGCCGCGCCGTTCCATGGCTTGCCACCGCCGGGGCAGGCGACGTGCTCGCCGGCATCATCGCAGGCCTCGCTGCGCGCAACCACATGCCCGCGCAAGCCGCGATCCTCGCCGCAGCGCTCCACGCCGACGCCGCCCGCGCCTTTGGCCCCGGCCTCATTGCTGAAGACCTGCCCGACCTGCTGCCACAAATCTTGGCCGCCGAAGAGGCGAAACAAAAATAACCCTCGCCACCGGCGCTGGTCTTTGCTAGCGGAACCCCATCGCGGATGTGGCGGAACTGGTAGACGCACCAGATTTAGGTTCTGGCGCCACAAGGCGTGGGGGTTCGAGTCCCTCCATCCGCACCATTTCACATTTCGCTGTGAGTCCTTCTACAAACGTAAATACGGCATCGGGTTGCCGAGCTTGAGATCCACCAAGATGGCTGAGAGGGGGGCGCTGCTTTTCAGTCAGCTGTTCTTGCGTCAGCGTTTTTTTTTTGTCTTCGAGGGAAGCGATTTTGCGCTCTTAGGCCGGCTCGACCTTGCCGTTGGTTACCTCAACCAGGTGTTCAATCACGGGGTTTTGCCGCTTTGGTGTGTTTGGTCTGTTCGGCCGCTTGCTTGGTGGTATCTTCGAGCCGCTCAGTAGCAACGGCCATGTCTCAGGTAAATCTGAGGGTTTTCAAACTCCATTGAAAGGCGCGAGGGGCGGGTGGAGTCTGTCTTGCGCCAAGCTTAGGGCGACCTACGCGCGGGCTACGGGGTAGGGGGCGCGGTCGATATGGGCGAGCTCTGCGCGCAGCAGGGCTTCTGTCATCTCGGCGCGGGCGGGCTGGGCTTCGGGTGCGTCCCACAGGTTGTGGAGCTCGCCCGGGTCGGCGTGGAGGTCGTAGAGCTCCCCCCACTCCAGACCTTCGAACACCGACAGGCGGTAGCGGGCGGAGACAAGGCTGTGCACGTGCGGCGCGACCCCGACCCCGTCCATCGGCTTTTGATGTGCGTACTGGACTAGTGCGGCGTCGCGCGTGGTGCTTTGGGTCAAGGGCAGGCCCTGCATCCCCCAGGCGGGCTCGATCCGGGCGCGGTTGAGGATCGTGGGGCCGATGTCGATGGTTTGGCCAATCTGGTGTTGCACGCCGCGTGGGGCGCCGTCTGGTTCGCCGTCTGGGTCGCACCAGATAAACGGCACGCGGGTAATCTGGTCATATTGCTCGGCCCCTTTAAACAGCAGCCCGTGATCGCCCAAGTGATCCCCGTGGTCGGAGGTGAACAGGCGCACCGGCGCTAGGGCGGCCTGATCGAGCGCGGCCTCGACCTGGCCTATGGCGTCGTCGATCATGGAAATCATCCCGCAGGTGAGCGCCTGCGCCTCCTGCGCTTCGCGGGCGCTGCACCCGATGGCGGGCATGCCGTTCAGATTGGCTTGCCCGGCCGCGCGTGCAGCGATCACGCCCGCCACGTGGGGCGGGGGCGCCCAGTCTGCGGCGGTGAAGGAGGCGGGCACCGGCATGTCGTCCGGGTCATACATGTCCCAGTAGCGCCCGGGCGGGTTGAACGGGTGGTGGGGGTCGGGGAAGGAGACCATGAGAAAGAACGGCTCATCCCCTCCCGCCTGTTCAGCGATCCAGGCCTGGGCCCGCTCGGCGATGTAGGTGGTGGAATAGAGCGCCTCTGGCACGGCGGTCCGCACCGCTTGGGGGCAGATGTAGTCGTGCGGCAGCTGGTTTTGCGCGCCGATCAGGGTGTCGGCCTCGGGCGCGCGGTCCAGGAGCCAGCGGCGGTAGTCGCCGCCGAGCCGGTCGCCATGGCCAGTGACCAGCTCCACGTGGTCGAACCCGTAGTAGGGGGTGGGCAGCCGTGCGTCTGGGTCGGCCCAGAACGCTGCGTCCTCGTAGCCGTAGTTCGGGCCGGCCAGGTCGTGGCGCACGGCCTCCTTCAAGGACCCCGTTGCTTGGTGGAAGCCCGGGCGTGGAGACCCGGGGAGCCCGCCCGGCGGTTTGCCTGAAAAAGGTTGCAGGTGGCTTTTGCCGATGAGCGCGGTTTTGTAGCCCGCGTCCCGCAAGAGCTCCACAAAGGTGACGTTGCGCCGCGATAGCGGGACGCCGTTCATGCGTACGCCGTGGCAGGCGGGCATGCGTGCGGTCATCAGGCTCGCGCGGTTGGGCATGCAGACCGGGCTCGCGACAAAGAAGTTGTCATAGCGCGCGCCGCGGGCGGCCAGGCTGTCGATATTTGGTGTGCGCAAGACCGGGTGCCCCGCGCAGCCCAAAAAGTCGGCGCGGTGCTGGTCCGTGATGTAAAGCACAAAGCTTGGCCTACCCATGGGCGTTCCTCCTCCGACCAAAATGGTCGTCCTAGGCAAACTGTGACAGGCCAGCCGCGATCTGCCAAGCGCGGCGCCCCGCAGGGTGCCCCGCATGGTGGTCCGCGTGGCCAGGCGACAATTTCCTGGCCCATCGCGCGCGTATGGGACAAGCTGTGCGTCCAAGCGTGGCGCTTTAGGGAGGAAACGAGGCTGAAAACGCAGATTGTCATCATTGGTGGCGGGCCCTCTGGGCTGCTGCTCGGCCAGCATCTGACGCGCGCGGGGATCGATAACGTGGTGCTCGAACGGCGCAGCCAAGCTCACGTTCTGAGCCGTATCCGCGCGGGCGTACTGGAAATCGGGACAGTCACGCAGCTGCGTGCGCTGGGAGTTGGCGCGCGCATGGATGCCGAGGGGTTCGTGCATGACGGCACCGTCATCTCCTACAATGACATCCAGATCCGCATCGATTTCGCCGAGCACACTGGCAGCACGGTCCTGGTCTATGGCCAGACGGAAGTGACCAAAGACCTCTATGACGCACGGGAGGCGGATGGCGCGCCGGTGCTCTACGAGGTGGAGGATGTGAGGCTCTGCGATGTGGACAGCGACGCGCCCTATGTCCGATTTACCCATGAGGGCGCGGACCGCCGTATCGATTGCGACTACATTGCGGGCTGCGATGGATTTCACGGGGTCAGCCGCCAGGCCATCCCCCGCAGGGCCCTGCGGGAGTTCGAAAAGATCTACCCCTTTGGCTGGATGGGCATTCTGTCGGAAACACCGCCCGTCCATGGGGAACTGGTTTACGCCAATTCCGACGCAGGCTTTGCGCTGTGTTCCATGCGCAATGCGCAGCTCAGCCGGTACTACGTGCAGTGCGACCTGTCTGACGATCCCGCAGATTGGAGCGATGACCGCTTTTGGGACGCGTTGCGCGCCCGCATCCCGGCGGCGCTGTCTGACACGCTGGTGACGGGGCCATCCATTGAGAAATCCATCGCGCCGCTTCGGTCCTTTGTGTGTGAGCCGATGCAGTGGGGCCGGCTTTTTCTGTGCGGGGATGCGGCCCATATCGTGCCGCCCACGGGGGCAAAGGGGCTCAACACCGCGGCGAGCGATGTGTTTTACCTCGCCGACGCGCTTGCCCGACTCTACGGGGCAGGGGACGCCACGGGGATCGAGAACTACTCCGCCCGCGCGTTGGCCCGGGTCTGGAAAGCGGAGCGGTTCAGCTGGTGGATGACCAAACTGCTCCATCATTTCCCGGATCAATCCGCCTTTGACAGCCGTATGCAGGAGGCCGAGGTCGCCTATTTGCAAAGCAGTGACGCCGCGCAAGCGGTGCTCGCGCAGAACTATGTCGGCTTGCCGTACTAGGCGGTTGCGCCATATGCAGCGCTCCAACGCGGCGCAGAGCCGGGCACACTCGATAGGGGAGGTGGGATGATGCAGACACTCGCGACGATTTTGGCCGCGCATCCGCAAGACGCGCTGGCCTTTGGCGCGCCGGGGCGCCGGTGGATGAGCTATGGGCAGTTGCGTGACCTGTCCGCTGACGTCGGCGTGCGCTTGCATGCCGCGGGCATCGGGCGCGGCGACCGCGTGGCCATCGTGCTGCCCAATGGGCCAGAGATGGCCGCGGCGTTCATCACCGTGGCGCAGTGGGCAGTGACGGCGCCGCTCAACCCCGCCTACAAAGAGGATGAGTTTGCGTTCTACCTGGGCGACCTAAACGCGAAATGTGTGATCGTGCCAGAGGACTATGATGGGCCTGCACTGGCGGCCGCCGCATGGCTTGACCTTGCGGTCCTGCGCTTGTCCACGACGCAAAGCGCGCCTGCGGGCCAATTCACGCTGGTGGCGGAGGGGGCGGCGGCGCCCGCGCCAGCAGATGCTGCAGCGCCTGGGCCAGATGATATCGCGCTGATCCTGCACACCTCTGGCACTACATCGCGGCCCAAGATCGTGCCGCTGACCCAGACCAATGTCGCGTCCTCTGCTGGGCATATCGCGCACTCCCTGGCACTGACCGGCGCGGACCGGTGCCTGAACGTGATGCCGCTGTTTCACATCCACGGGCTCGTCGCGGCTGTGTCGGCCTCCCTGTCTGTAGGCGCGTCCGTTTGGTGCGCGCCGGGCTTTGACGCGCTCAAATTCTTTGGCTGGATGCGGGATGCCACGCCAAGCTGGTATACAGCCGTGCCCACGATGCACCAAGCGCTGCTGAGCCGCGCCGCGCGCAACGCCGACACTATCGCCGCAACGCCGCTGCGCTTCCTGCGGTCGTCATCCGCCTCCCTCCCCGGTCCGGTGATGGAGCAGTTGATGGACACGTTCGGTGTCCCCGTGATCGAGGGCTATGGCATGACGGAAGCGGCTCACCAGATGTGTTCGAACCCGCTCATGCCCGGGGCGCAAAAGCCTGGCTGCGTCGGCCTGCCCGCGGGCCCAGACGTCCGCGTTGCCGACGAAAGCGCCAACACGCTCATCGACGGGACGGGAGAGGTCGTGATTTCGGGCCCCAATGTCACGCCAGGCTACGAGAGCAATCCAGAGGCCAACGAAAAGAACTTTTTCATGGCCGAGGGCAAACGCTGGTTCCGCACCGGCGACCAGGGCGCCTTTGACGCGGATGGCTACCTACAGCTCACCGGGCGTCTAAAGGAGATCATAAATCGCGGCGGCGAAAAGGTCAGCCCGCTGGAGGTTGACGGCGTGCTGAGCGCCCACGCGGCGGTGGCCCAATGCGTGACCTTTGCGCTGCCGCACCCAAAACTGGGCGAAGACGTGGCCGCTGCCGTTGTGCTCAAAGACGGCGCAGAGGCGGATGAGGCGGCGTTGCGCGAGTTCCTGAGCGCGCGGCTCGCGGCGTTCAAGGTGCCGCGCAAGGTGCTGATCCTGGATGAAATCCCCAAGGGCGCGACGGGTAAACTGCAGCGCATCGGGCTGGCCGAAAAGCTCGGTCTGGGTGGGCAGGCGTAGGACGATGAAGATTTGCATCTTTGGCGCGGGCGCCATCGGCGGCTACATGGGCGCCAAGCTCGCGCAGGCGGGGGCGGATGTCAGCCTTGTGGCGCGCGGCCCGCACCTTGCGGCCATGCAAGACACCGGCCTGACCTTGATTGAGGCGGGCCGTGATCCGGTCACCGTGCCTGTCCGGGCCGCAGGCGATGCGGCGGTGCTGGGCCCGCAGGACTACGTGATCGTTACCCTCAAGGCGCATTCCGTGCCGCCCTTGGTGGGCGCCATGCAGCCGCTCATCGGCGACGAGACCACGGTCGTGTCCGGCGTCAATGGCGTGCCGTGGTGGTACTTTCACAAGATCGGCGGCCCGTTGGAGGGCACACGGCTCGCGACCGTCGACCCCGGTAACGCGCAATGGGACGGCTTCGGCCCAGACCGCGTGCTGGGCTGCGTGGTCTACCCTGCCGCTGAAGTCACCGCACCCGGCGTCATCACCCATATCGAGGGCACGCGCTTTTCCCTGGGCGAGCCCGATGGCACCCGGTCTGAGCGCGCGCTGGCCCTATCAAAGGCGCTGAGCGCTGCGGGGCTCAAAGCGCCCGTGCGCCCAAAGCTGCGCGATGAAATCTGGGTGAAGCTTTGGGGGAACCTGTCGTTCAACCCAATCTCCGCGCTCACGCACGCAACGCTTGATGTGCTGTGCACCGACCCTGGCACCCGCGCGCTCGCACGCGCGATGATGGTGGAGGCGCAGGAGATCGCCGAAAAGCTCGGCGTGCGCTTTCCCATCGACGTCGACCGCCGCATCGACGGCGGGGCAGCGGTGGGCGCGCACAGAACCTCGATGCTGCAAGACCTCGACGCAGGCCGCCCCATGGAAATCGACGCCCTGGTCGGATCCGTGCAGGAGCTTGGCCGGATCACCCAAACGCCTACACCGTCAAATGACGCCGTGATGGCGCTTGTTGCGCTGCGCGGGCGGGTTGCGGGGCTCTATGCCTAGCGCGTCAGGCCCTGCGGCTTTCCCGCCGACCTAGGGTCAGGACCCATTCATCCTACCCCCTCAGCAAAAGAAACTGCGGGAGATCAGGCACTTGCATTTCGCAGACAGTAGTGGGGCTACTGGCAAGGAATGTGAGTGGCTGAGATCGTGCAGTTCCTTTTGCCGTCGCGCCGGAGGCGCGCCCTCATGTAATCGGCATGCCTCTGGCATGACGGGTTCGCCGGATATGCCCGCAGCCATCGTCGCAGGTCTTTGAAATAGAACCACTATTCCTGCAAACCTGCTCCTCCCCTCTCGGGATATTGCCGCTGGCAATACCCTGCCGGTCGACGGTCCGCGGGCAAACCTGGCGAACTGAGGGGGTAGGATGAATGGGTCCTGCCCCTAGGGGCCGAACACCTCCAACTCCGTGAAATTCAGGTGTGAGCGCGTGTTTGTCCGCAGGTAAACGTATCGCCCGGTGGTGGGTGACCCGTTGCTCTGAAGCGTCGTGAAGTCCTTTGATCCCTCCGTCATCACGCCGGTATATTCTGCTTTCCAGAGGGCGTTTCCGGCCTCTTCGGTTCTGATCCCAACCTCAAAGTCAGACAAGTTGTCAGTGCAGCTTCCCGTCCGTCCATGGACACGGATGGTTTCGATCTCTCGGCTCGCGCCAAGATCAATAAGCCATTCGGATGCGAATCTCACAGAGGTTCGCACAGCGGAATTCGTCTCGACCGTGGTTGTAATTGTCCCATCGATCACGCCATCGATTGCGAAATCTCTCGCGCCGCTGCTTGCCACCATCGAGCACGGGTCAGAGAAGCTTTTAGATGACCCAAACGGCGCCCGCGCGAGATTTCGACCACCCCATCTGTTATAGGCGATGTCGTAGTAAACCGGGCCAACATGGGCGTAGTCGCTGCCATCGGTGTTAAGCACCATCTCGCTCGTTTCTGAGCGGTCGTAATCGATCGCCTTTCCCACGCGATCTGCGCAGGTTGCAGCCCCGTTGGCCCACCAATACACCACCGGGTCATCTGTCACCTCAACCGAATAGGCTTTCAGCCCCGCAGCCTTTGCCATCTGGTTAAAGTGGAAGTTAAAGAGCCCATACCCATACCCTTTGGAACAGAGCCGCCCTGCGTAGCGCGGTGCGCCGAACGTCACCAAGTGTGCGTCGTCATGTATATAGCCGGTTTCGTCCCGCATCAGGCGAAAGGTCAGGTACCCTGCAATCATTCCACCCATGCTATGGCCGGTAATGATGAGCCTCTTGTTTTGCGCACTTTGACTTTTCAGGGCCGCTTGTGCGGTCGCGTAAAGGGTGTTGGTTGCCCATGCTAACCCGTAGTGGGTCGTCTCCAGCGGAAAACCTGGGTTTCCAATCAGGGCCCCACCCTTTGATGGCGATTCCATCGCAAGGTTCGCTGGCCATGACCGGTTGCTGCCCCGAAAGACCAGAAAGGCCGTGGTGTCATTGGACGCGACGAAAAAGGTGATCTCGTCATCGAGATAGCGGATAAATTGCAGGCAGTTTACGTTGCTTTGGTTGGCACCAAAAAGCCTGGTGGTTGTTTCCTGGGGACACTCCTCTGCCACGTTTGTCCGTGTCGTGTCGTTGGGCGCGACGAGGTCATATACGATGTTCGTTGCGGCCAATGCGGCCTGATGAATGATGCCCGCCTCGCTTGTGTCCGTGATCGGATGGCGGATCGTGTACCCAATGCTGTTGGGCGTTTTTTCCGGGTTCGATGAATTCGTGAAATTGTTAGTGGGCCGGAAGTTCACAAAATCATATTTGTGCATACTCCACTTCTGCTCGGGGGGCACTGTTCGGGATAGAGCGGTTGGTACAGGGTGCGGCCGGGGCCACACGCGCACGGATCCATTGGCGTCCTCAAGATAGACCGTCTGGCCCGCGACAGTTGAGGTCAGAAATCCGTCGCTATCAAAGGCCCATGTTTGATGCGCACCACCCCCACAGCGGGACCACATCGTGACCGTCCAACCCTGACGCTGCGGGCCGACCCTGGCACCGCCCGTGTCGACATTAACGCACCAGTTTCCGCCCCCTTCGTCCCAAGCGATGCGACCGTTTCTATAGGTGAAGTTCTGTCGTGGGTTGCTGAAATCGCAGGCCCGCGTTTCCAGTCTGTAGACTTTGGCGCTCACGCCGGACCCTGTGACGTGTAGGCATTCGCCTGATCCAGTTTCCAAAACATCCGCCTGCGCGACAGAGATGTGGGATATGAACAACCCCAGTGCCAAAACGAAAATTCGCGTCATTTCAATCTGTCCTTCGCCATCTCTAGGGGGAAGCGTAGCAGGGCACGCGATATCGCTCAAACAAAGTCAGCCTACCGTCCTCAGAAACCCTCGTTTTCCGCCCGCGACGCACAACTTCACAATGAACGTTTGAAATTTGTCGCGCGGAAAGTATGGTCTGGGTAATACGCCCGTCATGTGTCATGCTGGGCTGACAGTTTGCGGGGCTCAACGACCATGTCCGGTGCGAAGATCAGAAACATGGAGGATTTCGCTGCCGTCAGCGGGATCTCCCGACCGACGGTGTCGAAATACTTCAATGACCCCGCAAGCGTGCGGAAATCGACGCGGTTCAAGATCGAAGCGGCGCTCGAGCGGTATGACTATCGGCCCAACATCTACGCGATCAACCAGAACCGGCGGCGCACCAAGAATATCGGGCTTGTGGTTCCGAACCTCACCGACCCGTTTTTTGCAGCAATCGCGCGCACGATGGAGGGGCTTATCGTTGCGGCGGGCTACAACCCGCTTCTGTTGAGTTCCCATGGTGGGCCCGATCAAGAGATCGCCAATTTGGACAGTTTGCGCTCGATCAAGCCTGCTGGGGTGCTCCTGGCGCCGCTGGGCCGCGCGTCCCGAACGGAGGCAGTGGCAGAGTTCGCGCAGGAGATCCCTACCGTGCTCTTTGACGCCAATCTCGACGGGGTGGGCGAGGCGTTCTTTGGGTCTGACAACGCGCAAAGTATTGGGCTCATTGTGGATTATCTATGCCGCACGGGCGAGGCGCCGGTGTTCTTCGAGATGGAGTACCCGGTCAACCCGAACGCCTACCGTCGGCGCAATGCCTATGCGACCGCGATGGAGCAGCTGGGCCATAAGCCTCAATTCGTGCGTGCGCGGGGGTCTGGGTGGGACTTCGAAGAGATCGGGTTTCAAGAAGGCAAGCGTGTCCTGGCGAAAGGCGCGTTTCAGACGAATACGGTGCTGTGTTCCAATGACCGCTTGGCCATCGGACTTTTGTCGGCGGCCTATGAAAGCGGGGTGCCTGTGGGCATCGGGGAGGGCACGGCGCTGCGCGTGGCGGGCCACGATGACCACCCGTTCTCGCGCTATACTTGCCCGAGCCTGACGACGATTTCGCAGGACTATAATGCCATCGGTACCCGCAGCGTGGAGACGATTCTGGCGCTCGTGGAGGGCGAAACACGGGCCGTTGATCGCGAGGTGACGCTGTTTGACGGGCGTTTGGTGATGCGAGGATCCGCCTAAGGCGCTGATATTATTCAGGTAGTCATTTAAAAATTTACGCGCGATAAGTTTTTATTGACGCCGCGGACACATTAACCTTACGTTGGGAGCACATCACATCTAGGGAGGACGATGATGTCTCTTAAAGGAGCCTTTCTCGGCGCAACCGCGCTGACGATGGCAGCAGCTGGCGCAAGCCAAGCACAAGAGCTGACCATCGCGATCGTTAACAACGGTCACATGATCAACATGCAATCGGTCGCAGAGGCCTACACCGCCGAAACCGGTGTCACCCTGAACTGGGTATCGCTCGAAGAAGGCGTGCTGCGCGAGCAGGTCACGTCCGACACCGCCACGGGCGGCGGTCAGTACGACATCATCAACATCGGCATGCAAGAAGCACCGATCTGGGGTGCGGCTGGCTGGATCGAACCGCTTGAGTTCGGCGCCGACTACGACGTGGACGACATCCTGCCCGCCATGCGCGCTGGCCTGTCCCACGAAGGCACAATGTACGCTGCACCGTTCTACGGTGAAAGCTCCATGGTCATGTATCGTAAGGACCTGATGGACGCAGCAGGCGTGTCGATTGCTGACAACGACAGCTGGGACAACGTGAAAGCAGCCGCCGCTGCCGTGCACGACCCCGACAACGGCGTCTACGGTGCCTGCCTGCGCGGCAAGCCAGGCTGGGGCGACAACATGGCGTTCATCACGACCATGGTGAACTCCTTCGGTGGCGCATGGTTCGACGCGGACTACAAGCCAACCATCGACAGCGACGAATGGCGCGCAGCCATCAACTTCTACGTTGATCTGCTCGGCAACTACGGCCCTCCAGGCTCCGAAGGGAACTCCTTCAACGAGATCCTCGCGCTCTATAACGAAGGCAAGTGCGGCCTGTGGATTGACGCCACGATCGCTGCGTCCTTCCTCGAAGTTGACGGTGTTGCTTACGCTCAGTCGCCAAACGCTGGTAACCCAGTGGGCGCGAACTGGCTGTGGGCATGGGCCATGGCAATCCCGGCAGGGTCGCCTAACGCTGAAGCCGCATCCGACTTCATCGAGTGGGCAACGTCCAAGGACTATGTCCAGGCTGTGGCAGCACATCCCGACTTCGGCTGGGGCTCCGTCCCGACCGGTCAGCGTGCGTCCACATACTCCATCCCTGAGTTCCAGGCGGCAGCAGCATTCGCATCTGCAGAACTTGCAGCCATCGAATCCGCAGCTCCTGAAGCGACAGACCTGAAGCCATATGTCGGCGTTCAGTTCGCAGCGATCCCAGAATTCCCCGAAGTGGGTTCTGCGGTTGCACAGGAAATGGCAGCAGCGCTGTCAGGGGCGAAGTCGGTTGACGACGCGCTCGCAGCTTCCCAGGCCGCGGCAGAGGCCATCATGGAAGAAGCAGGCTACTAAGTAGCCACCTCCCAAGGACCCGGTCCCTCGCGGACCGGGTCCACCCCGCCCGCCTCGTGTTTGTCGGGCCAGTACCACCACCACCAATCATTTTGACGCGACACACTTGCAGGGCATAACGGAAAAAATCCGTATGCTCGGGGGGATAGGCTTATGTCTGATAGACGGCTTCCACGGTTGCTCCAAACACCGGCGGTTCTCTTACTGCTGATTTGGATGCTCATTCCGCTGGGAATGACTCTCTACTTCTCTTTTATCCGCTACGTGCTCAACAGCTTGCGGCGTCCGGAATGGACAACGCCATCGCTGAGCAACTGGCGCGGGTTTGGGAACTACGAGTTCGTTCTCAACAACAAGGACTTTCTGTTCGCGATCCAGAACAGCCTGTTCATCGTGTGCAGTATTTTGTTTCTCACGGTTATTCTGGGCATCTTGATCGCTGTTTTGATCAACAAGGCGTTCCCGGGGCAGGGGATTGTGCGGGTTCTTTTGATCTCGCCGTTCTTTGTGATGCCCGCTGTGAACGCGGTTTTGTGGATCAACATGATCCTCGATCCGGTGCTGGGCCTTCAGGGTTTGGCTGTGGGCGGGATCAACGATCTGATTGCGACCTTGCAGAACGCGCCACTTGTGGGCTGGTTCTTCTCCCTCTGGCCGCAGCTTGAGCCGATCTCGTTCCGGGCGACGCAGACCTCCGCCATTGCGGTCATCATCATGGTCACCTGGCAATGGACACCGTTTGCCATCCTGATCTTTATGACGTCGCTTCAATCCGAGGACCAACAGCAGAAAGAGGCCGCGATCCTGGATGGGGCATCCACCTTTTCGATGTTCCGCTTCCTGACGCTGCCGCACCTTGGGCGACCGATCGCCATCGTGGTGATGATCCAAGCGATTTTCCATCTCTCGCTCTATGCAGAGATCGAGATCGTCAGCCGCGGGAATGGGAACAAAAACCTCCCCTACCTGATCGGTGAATTCGCCAACAACAACATCGGGGCCGCCTCCGCGACTGGTATCTTCGCGGTCATCCTCGCCAACATCGTTGCCATCTTCCTGCTTCGGATGATCGGCAAGACACTGATGGAGTAGCCTGATGCACGCGTACTCATTCCACCCACCGTCGCCCACCCGCGCGCGATTTCTTCAAAAGAAATCGGACCGAACTCTTTCAAAGAGTTCGGCGCCCAGACCGCAAACAGGGAGCTTTTGATATGGCAATCGTTGCTCAATCCTCGAAGACAGGACAAGTCAGCCGCGCCACGCTCGCCTGGATTGTTGGACTGCTCTTCTTCTTCCCAATCTTCTGGATGGTTCTGACCAGTTTCAAAACCGACGCAGACGCTGTGAAGCCGGAGTTCCTCTTCTTCTTCACGCCGACGCTCGAAAACTATCTGAACATGACGGAGAACTACGATTACTGGCGCTTTGCGCGGAACTCGGTGATCACGGCAGTCTTTGCCACGGTCTTTGCGCTCGCGGTCGGCATTCCGTGCGCCTACGCCATGGCATTCAACCCAAGCCGGGGCACCAAGGACGTCTTGATGTGGATGCTCTCCACCAAGATGCTTCCAGCGGCTGCGGTGCTGTACCCGATGACCTTCCTCACCAAGAGCATGGGGCTCTTTGATACGCATTTCCTGATCATCGTGGTCTTGATGCTCATCAACCTGCCCATCGTGGTCTGGATGCTCTTTACCTACTTCAAAGAGATCCCGAAGGAGATCATCGAAGCCGGCCAGATGGATGGCGTGAACACCTGGGGGGAGATCAAGGAAATCCTGATCCCGCTCGCCTGGGGGGGCATCGCATCGACGGCTCTGCTCTGCTTCATCTTCTGCTGGAACGAGGCCTACTGGACCGTGCGTCTGACGACGACGGATGCGGCCACCTTGTCCAAGCTGATCGAAGGGAACCGAGCGCCCGAAGGGCTCTTCTTTGGCCGCCTGTCGGCTGTATCAACCGCCGCTGTGGGACCGATCGTTGTCCTCGGCTGGTTCTGTCAAAAACAACTTGTCGCAGGCTTGACCTTCGGCGCCGTGAAATAGGAACGCATCATGGGACGTATCGTACTAGAGAAAGTGACGAAGAGTTTCGGCGACGTTCAAGTCATCCCGCCACTCGATCTGACCATTGAAGACGGAGAGTTTGCAGTATTCGTGGGCCCCTCGGGCTGCGGGAAGTCGACACTGCTCCGCCTTATCGCAGGGCTTGAGGACACGACTTCGGGCAAGGTTGTCATCGACGGCGAGGACGTGACGGAGGTTTCCCCGTCCAAGCGTGGGCTTTCGATGGTTTTCCAGACCTACGCGCTTTATCCGCATATGACGGTGCGCAAAAACATCGCCTTCCCCATGCGGATGGCGGGCTTGAGCGAAGCCGAGCAGGAGAAAAAGATCAAAGCGGCAGCCGACAGTCTGAACCTCACCGACTATCTGGACCGCAAGCCGGGCCAACTGTCGGGCGGTCAGCGTCAGCGTGTGGCCATTGGCCGGGCCATTGTGCGCGACCCGAGCGCCTTCCTCTTTGACGAGCCTTTGTCGAACCTCGACGCGGCACTGCGGGTGGGGATGCGCCTTGAGATCACTGAGATGCATGAGCGTATGAAAACGACCATGATCTATGTGACCCACGACCAGGTCGAAGCCATGACCATGGCCAACAAGATCGTGGTGCTTCAGGCTGGCGTGATCGAGCAGGTGGGGTCCCCCATTGATCTCTATAACGCGCCAAAGAACATCTTTGTGGCCGGATTTATCGGGTCGCCCAAGATGAACTTTATCGAAGGCGCTGAGGCGGCCAAGCACGACGCAAAGACCATCGGCATCCGCCCGGAGCATATCGACGTCGTCGAAGACGGCGGCGCCTGGGTGGGCACCGTGGGTGTGGCGGAGCATCTAGGCTCCGACACGTTCTTCCACGTCCACGGGACGGGCCTGGCGGAGACGCTGACGGTGCGTGCGGTTGGCAACGTGGCGCTCAAACACGGTGACAAGATCGAGCTCACGCCGCGGCTGAGCGAGCTTCACCGCTTTGACGGCGAGGGTCTACGCATCGCATGACGCGACTACAGGGCAAATCTGCGCTCATTACCGGTGCCGCTCGCGGCATCGGTTTTGCCTTTGCTAAGGCCTATATCGCCGAAGGCGCGCAGGTGGCGATTGCGGATATCGACACGGACCGGGCTAGGGCCGCAGCGGCAGAGATTGGCGCCGTGGCCGTCGCGCTTGACGTCACAGACGCAGACAGCATCGCGGCGGGCGTTGAGACGGCGACAGAGGCCCTGGGTCAGATCGATATCCTCGTCAACAACGCGGCGGTGTTTACGGCGGCGCCCATCGTTGACATTGATCGCGACGACTTTAAGCGGGTTTTCGACATCAACGTGTCGGGCCCGCTTTTCATGATGCAAGCCGTCGCGCGCCACATGATCGCGCGCGGCATCAAGGGCAAGATCATCAATATGGCCAGCCAAGCCGGACGCAGGGGGGAGCCGCTCGTGGCGGTCTACTGCGCCTCTAAGGCCGCGGTGATCAGCCTAACCCAGAGCGCGGGTCTGAACCTGATCCAGCACGGCATCAACGTGAACGCGATTTCACCGGGTGTCGTCGATGGCGAACATTGGGACGGTGTGGACGCGTTTTTTGCAAAATACGAGGGCAAAGCCCCGGGCCAGAAAAAGGCAGAGGTCGGCGCAGCCGTGCCCTATGGGCGCATGGGGCGTGCGGATGATCTCGTTGGAATGGCTGTCTTTTTGGCCAGTGAGGAGGCCGAATATGTTGTGGCACAAACCTACAATGTGGATGGTGGGCAATGGATGAGCTGATGAAAGATCAAAGTACGCAGCACCTTCCCCTGAGAAATGACACCCTGGCGGCGCTCCCGGATGGGATCCTGCGTCCGGACTATGACCGGACGAAGCTTACGCCAGGAATCGTGCATATCGGTTTGGGCAATTTTCACCGAGCCCATCAGGCCTGGTATCTGCACCGTCTGATGCAGCAGGGTCGCGCCAATAGCTGGGCGATCATCGGCGCGAGCGTGCGGCACGAGGACGAGCCGCAGCGCGCCCGCCTGGCCGCCCAGGACTATCTCACAACGCTGATCGAGCTCGACCCCAGCGGCACCTCGGCAGAGGTCGTGGGCTCCATGATCGGGTATCTGCCGATTGAGGACGGTCACGGCCCGCTCATCCGTCAGATGACCGACCCAGCCATCCGCATCGTGTCGCTGACAGTGACCGAGGGGGGGTATTTCCTGGATCCGGCGACGAAGCGCTTCGATGCCGACCACCCCGACATGGTCCATGACGCGCGCAAACTTGATGCGCCGCGCACCGCGTTCGGGGCCATCCTGGCGGCGCTGCGCGCGCGCCGGGCGGCGGGGACGGGGCCTTTCACCTGCCAAAGCTGTGACAACCTGCCGGGCAATGGGACGATCTTGAGCGAGGTCGTCACCGGCCTTGCGGATATGTGCGACCCCGCGCTCGGGGCCTGGGTGGCTGAAAATGTGAGCTTTCCCAACTCCATGGTCGATTGCATCGTCCCCGCGACAGGACCGGGGGAGCTCGCACTGGCGGAAAGCCTCGGCGTGGCGGACCAGGCCCCTGTCACCCACGAAAACTTCCGCCAATGGGTGATCGAGGATGATTTCTGCGCCGGGCGGCCCGCGTGGGAATATGTCGGCGCGACGCTGTCGCAGAGCGTGCACGCCCATGAAGCCATGAAGCTGCGGATGCTCAACGGTGGCCACCAGGTCATCGCGGCCCCGGCAGAGCTTTTAGGCCTTGAAACGATTGCGGAGGCGATGGCCCATCCGCTGATCCGTGGCCTGCTGCGCAAGGTGGCCCTGACGGAGATCGCGCCGCTGGTGGACCCCGTGCCAGGCATGACACCCGCGCAGTATGTGGAGCTGATCGACGCCCGATTCTCGAACGCTGCGATCTACGACACGGTGCGGCGCGTGGCCTTTGACGGGTCCTCGCGCCACACGGGCGCTGTGCTGCCCGTGATCCGCGACGCCGTGGCGCGCGCGACCCCGCTCGAGGGGCTGGCGTTGAGCCAGGCGCTTTGGGCGCGGATGTGCGGCGGTACCCGCGAGGATGGCAGCCAGATCGCACCCAACGACCCCGTTTGGGATGATCTGACCAAAGCGGCGGGCCTGGCCAAGCGCGAGCCGCAAGCTTGGTTGGAACAGCGCCATTTCTACGGCGATCTGGCAGACAACCCGCGGTTCCAGCTGGCCTTTGCCAAATGGATGGAAAGTCTGGAGACCACGGGCGTCGAAGCGACGCTGCGTGCCTATCTCGACAGCTAGGCGGGGGCGCCGCGCGCCTTCCTGTGTCCTGCGGGCGGTGAAAGCGCCGCCCATGGGTTCACCCGGCCCCAGACCTGCCCTATAGCTATGGGGGAGCAGTGGAACGGATGGCCATGGCCGCAGCAAATTTCAACATCGTCGTGATCGGTCAAAAGGGGCGCGTGGGCTATGAAGCCGCGCTTTTCGCCGCGTCGCTGCGCAAGAATTCCCCAAAGTTCAAAGGTCGCCTATTTGTGGGCGAACCGCAGCCTGGCCCGCGGTGGGATTTCGACCCGCGCATCGGCTCCCGCGCTTTGCGGGGCCTGCTGAGCAGCCTTGGGGCCGAGATTTTACCGTTTGAGAACGAGCATTTCGGGTCAAACTACGCCTATGGCAACAAGATCGAAGTGCTCAAAGCGCTCCCCAAGGGGGAGCCGTTCGTGTTTTTCGACAGTGACACGCTGATCCTGTCCGAGCTCACCGAGGTGCCGTTTGATTTCAGCCGCCCGAGCGCGTCGATGATGCGCACGGCGACCTGGCCCACGCTGGAACTCTATGGGCCGGGTTACAATGAAATCTGGGGCTCGCTTTACGACAAGTTCGGGCTCGATTTCCAAAGCTCGCTCGATCTGTCACATCCTGATGAGTACTGGCAGCGCTACCTCTATTTCAACGCGGGCTGGTTTTTCGGGTCGTGCCCCCATGAGTTCGGGGCGAAGTTCACCGAATACGCCGTAGGCATCCGCGATGACCGCCCAGAGCCGCTTGTGGTGCAAAGCCTGAGCCCATGGCTCGATCAGGTGGCGCTGCCGCTTGTGATCCACGCGCTGGGTGGGGGGCGCCATGTGATCCCCGACGGGCTGCTCGACGGGTCCGTGAGCTGTCACTACAGGCTCTTGCCGCTGCTCTACGCCAAGGAGCCCGACGCCACCGTTGCGGCGCTGGAGGAGATCACGACACCCAACAAGGTCAAAAAGGTGCTCAAGGAGCATGAGGCCTTTTTGCGGATGATCTACCAAAAGCGCGGCCACAAGGTGCGGGCGCTCTTTGATCAAGACAACCTGCCGCGGCGGGAGCAACAGATCCGCAACACGATCAAGCGCGAAGGGTTCTGGTTGCGCTAGCGCGGAGCCCCTGGCGCGAAAGAACAGCATAGCCGCAAGTTACGTGCCCGACGGCCCCGTCGGGCCGCGCCGTTCCGCCCCCACGGGGCGGCGCGAGCGCCACCCCTCGGAACGGCGCTTTAGCACGAAACCTTTCGCCTGTAGGCTAAAACATGGCGTGGGTCAGCGCCCAGCCTTCTCCGCAATCCCCGACGTTCCTTCTCGCCGCGCAAGCTCTGCCTCAACATCCGCGAGCGTCACGCCCCGTGCGGCCAGCATCACGAGCAGGTGGTAAAGCACATCGGCAGCCTCCGCCGTGAGGCGCGCGCGGTCGCCTTTTACGGCCTCAATGACCGCCTCAATCGCCTCTTCCCCGAACTTTTCCGCACATTTTTCGGGTCCTTTAGACAGGAGTTTCGCCGTCCAGGAGCTGTCGGGGTCCGCACCCTGTCGCGCGGCGATGGTCGCGGCGAGGTCGTGGAGGCTCATGCCGCCACCCGCATGGGCAGACCTGCGGCGGCCATATGGGCCTTTGCTTCACCAATGGTGTAGTCGCCGAAGTGGAAAATTGACGCCGCGAGCACCGCGCTCGCGCCGCCTTTGGTCACACCATCGACGAGGTGGTCGAGCGTGCCCACCCCGCCCGACGCGATGACCGGCACATCCACCGCGTCCGAGATCGCGCGCGTGAGCGGCAGGTTGAAGCCCGCGCGCGTGCCGTCGCGGTCCATGGAGGTCAGCAAAATCTCCCCCGCGCCTTTGGCGACGACGGTGCGCGCAAATTCCACGGCGTCGATCCCCGTTGGGCGACGCCCGCCATGGGTAAAGATTTCCCAGCGCCCAGGCTCCACCGTCTTGGCGTCGATGGCGCAGACGATGCACTGCGCACCGAAGCGTTCGGCCGCAGCGGCGATCACATCCGGGTTCGCCACAGCCGCAGAGTTAAAGCTGACCTTGTCCGCACCTGCGAGCAGGAGCGCGCGCACATCCTCCTGGCTGCGTACGCCGCCGCCCACCGTGAGCGGGATGTAGCAGCTTTCGGCGGTGCGGCGCACCAGGTTGAACATCGTCCCGCGGTTCTCATGGGTGGCGTTGATGTCGAGGAAACAAAGTTCGTCCGCGCCGGCAGCGTCATAAGCGCGCGCGGCCTCCACCGGGTCGCCCGCGTCCACGAGATCGACGAAGTTGACGCCCTTGACCACGCGCCCGTCGGCGACGTCGAGGCAGGGGATGATGCGAATTTTCAGCATGGCGATGTGCTACCCGGTTTGGTCCGTGCCCGCCAGCAGCGCGAGCGCCTCTGCCAGATCGATGGCCCCATCATAAAGCGCACGCCCCGAAATCGCGCCGGAGATGACCCCGGTGTCCCGGAGCGCCGTGAGATCGGCCATAGAGGAGACCCCGCCCGAGGCGATGACCGGGATCGTGACGGCCCGCGCGAGGTCAGCGGTGGCCTGGACGTTGGGTCCGCCCATGGCCCCGTCGCGGTCGATATCGGTGTAGATGATGGCCGCGACACCAGCGTCCTCGTAGGATTTGGCGAGGTCCGTGACCATATGCTCCGTCTCCTCCGCCCAGCCGCGGGTGGCCACGCGCCCGCCACGCGCATCGAGGCCCACGGCGATGGCGCCGGGAAAGGCCCGGGCGGCTTCGCGCACCAGGGCCGGGTTCTCAACCGCCACTGTGCCTAAGATCACGCGCGCGAGGCCCTTTGCCATCCAGGCCTCAATCGTGGCCATGTCGCGGATGCCACCGCCGAGCTGCGCGGGCAGGTTTGTGGCCGCCAAGATCGCCTCCACCGCCGCGCCATTGACCGGCTCGCCAGCAAATGCGCCGTTGAGGTCCACAAGGTGGAGCCACGCCGCCCCCGCATCAGCAAAAGCGCGGGCCTGGTCTGCTGGGCTGTCATTGAAGACGGTGGCCTGGTCCATCTCCCCGCGCAAAAGTCGCACGGCCTGGCCGTCTTTGAGGTCGATGGCGGGGTAAAGGATCATGGCGGGCTCCTAATCGTCGCGCGCGATGTGGCATGGGGCGGGCGGCGATGCAAATGCTCTGCCCCAACGTCAGACTTGAACGCGAGGGGGCTGCGCGGTCAGACTGCGGCCAGTCTAAGGGAGAAGACCAATGAAAACACTGATTGCAGCAGCAGCGGCGGCGATTTTAGGCTCCGCGGCGATGGCCGATGATGTGCTGGGGACCTGGCAATCGGAAGCCAGCGATACCGGCGCGTTTATCCAGGTGAACATGGTGCCGTGCGGGTCGTCCATTTGCGGCATGATCACAGCCGTGGGCGGCGACGGGGATCAATCCATCGTGGGGCGCCAGATTATTGCGGGCATGGCGTCGGAAGGTGACGGCAAGTATCGCGGCGGTACGATTTGGGCGCCGGATGAAGACAAGGTCTATAAGTCCAAGATGGATCTGAGCGGCAACGCGCTCGAGGTTTCGGGCTGTGTCCTGGGCGGCCTTGTGTGCCGCGGCCAAACCTGGTCGCGCGTCAACTGATTTAGATCATTCCGTGAAAGCAGCGCCCTCGTCCGGCGCTGCTTTTTGGGTTCTAAGGCGGGCCCACCCGCCTCCCTTCTGCGCCTTTCAGGCTTGAACCTTCGGTGGCGCGCTGCGCGCGTTCCGCCTGCGGCGGCCCTCCCGGGGGGAAGTATTTGAGGACGAAAGAAAGGCAGGGCGGTCTTTGCCTTTCTTATGTCCGAAATAACTTCGGGGAGCGCGAGGGGCTGGCCCCTCGCATCCGTCAGGGGCGCCAGGCCAGAAAGTTCGCGATGAGGCGCAGGCCAGTTTTTTGGCTTTTTTCAGGGTGGAACTGCGTGCCGATCGTCGTGTCCTTGGCCACAATGGCAGTGACGGGGCCGCCGTAATCGGCATGGGCGATGCGGTCGCCCTCTGCCTCCATCGCCATGTGGTAGGAGTGGACGAAATACGCGTGATCGCCTGTGGCCACGCCGTCAAGCACGGGGTGTTCGGCGGTGAGCGTGAGGTCGTTCCAGCCCATATGCGGGATCTTAAGGCCGGGTGCCTCGACGGGCACGACCTGGCCTGCGATCCAGCCGAGGCCCGGGGTGGGCGCGAATTCGAGGCCTTCTCGCGCCATGAGTTGCATGCCCACGCAGATGCCGAGGAAGGGCACCGCGCGGCGTTCGACGGCGTCCACCATCGCCTCAAAGCAGCCGGACGCACGCAGCGCGGCTGCGCAGGCCGGGTAAGCGCCGTCACCGGGCAGCACGATGCGGTCCGCGCGTTCCACGTCTTCGGGGCGGTTCGTCACAATGACCTCGCCTGCGTCGGTTTCGCGGGCCATACGTTCGAACGCTTTGGCGGCGGAGTGCAGGTTGCCGCTGTCGTAATCGATAAGGGCTGTGAGCACGTTAGAGCGCGCCTTTCGTGGATGGGATGGCGTCGGATTTGCGCGGATCGGTTTCGAGCGCGTCGCGGAGCGCGCGGGCCACGGCCTTGAACGCGGCCTCCGCGATGTGGTGGGAATTGACGCCGTGGAGCGCGTCAACGTGCAGTGTGATCCCGCCATGGGTGGCGAAAGCTTGGAAGAACTCGCGCACGAGTTCGGTGTCGAATGTGCCGATTTTGGCCGTGGGTAGCTCGACATTCCACACCAGAAATGGGCGCGCGGATAGGTCAAGCGCCGCGCGCACGAGCGCGTCGTCCATGGGTAGAAGGCAGTCGCCGTAGCGGCGGATACCGCGTTTGTCGCCCACGGCTTGGGTCAGCGCCTGGCCGAGCGCGATGCCGGTGTCCTCCACCGTGTGGTGGTCATCGATATGGAGGTCACCCGTCGCACGCACGGTCATGTCGATGAGCGCGTGACGCGCCAGTTGGTCGAGCATGTGGTCAAAAAAGCCCACGCCGGTCTGATTGTCGTAGCGCCCAGTCCCGTCGAGATCGATGGTCACCGTGATATCGGTTTCGGCGGTGGTGCGCGTGATGGTGGCGGTGCGCATGGCGCTCTCCCCTTCGTGGTCGGGGCGCTTATAGCAGCGGCAGGGGATGCCGCAACGGGGGCGGCGCTGTTCCTTTATGCGCCAGGACTGCTAGGTTTTGGCCAGAGGTAGGATGCGGGGTTTTGCGATGGAAACACTCAGCTTGGACGCGGTGCGCGGCACGGCTAAGGCCATTTTGGTGCATGCGGGTATGAACGAGACGGGCAGTGACGTGATCGCGGAGCTTGTCATGCGATCCGAACGGGACGGGCCGCGCAGCCACGGGCTCCGCATGTTGCCGGCCTATGCGGCGAGCTTTGCCACGGGCTATGCGAACCCGGAGGCGGCACCCGAGGTCACGCAGGTGGCGCCGGGCGTGCTGCGTGTGGATGGCGACAATGGCTATTACCAGATCGCGGCGGAGGCGGCGCGGGAACAGCTGATCGACATGGCGCGCACGCAGGGCGTCGCGGCGCTGACCTGTCACAACGCCCATCACTTGGGCGGCTTGCGCCATGACACCGAACCGTTTGCGGAGGCGGGGCTCGTGGCATTCGCGGTCGTCAACTCGCTCTCCATGGTGGTGCCGGAGGGGGGCGTGCGGCCTGTCTTTGGCACGAACCCGATGTCTTTTGCCGCGCCGCGAGCGGGGCGGGCGCCGATTGTTTGGGATCAGGCGTCGTCGGTGGTGGCGCTCATGGATGTAAAGATGGCGGCGGCCGAGGGGCACGATTTGCCCGTGCCTGGTGGCCTTGATGCCAGCGGCGCGGCGAGCGCTGACCCGACCGCGATCCTCGAGACACGCAGCCTATTGCCCTTTGGCGCGCACAAGGGCGCAGCGATTGCCATGATGGTGGAGATCATGGGCGCCGCGCTCGCAGGTGGGACGCTCGCCGTCGACAATGCGGAGCGGGAGGCCAAGGGGGGCCTCAACGTTAAGGGCGGCGCGACGCTGATTGTCATGGACCCGGCGCGGTTTGGGAACGCGGCCTTTGACGATTATATCGCGCGCATTTGTGCGGAGATCGACGGGAACGGCAGCGCGCGGGTCCCGGGTGACGGGCGGCTCTCCCGACGAGCGGCGGCCCTGCGAGACGGCGTCGAAGTGCGGGCGGAGGTCATGGCGGAGCTGCGCACGCTCCTGCCGTAAACCAGCCCGCAGGAAACCCGCTTGCGTCCCAGTCCGCGCGCCCCTACACCGCCGCATCTTTTGACCGCCGTGGACGCCTCCACGGCCCCCAATGCGATGGACAGGACGACATGCAGGTCACCGAAACACTCAACGAAGGTCTCAAGCGCGGCTACAAGATTAGCCTCCCCGCGAGCGAGCTTGACGACAAAGTTACCGAGAAACTGAAAGAAGCCCAGCCGGACGTGGAAATGAAGGGCTTCCGCAAGGGTAAGGTGCCGCTTGCGCTGCTGAAAAAGCAGTTTGGCGACCGCGTGCTGGGCGAGGCCCTGCAGGAGACCATCGACGGCGCGATGTCCAAGCATTTTGAAGACTCCGGCGACCGCCCCGCGCTGCAGCCCGACGTCAAAATGGCCGATGAGGGTTGGAAGCCCGGCGACGATGTCGAGGTCGAGATGACCTATGAAGCGCTGCCCGAGATCCCGGACGTGGACATGAAGGCCGTGACGCTCGAAAAGCTCGTGGCAAAGGCCGATGACGCCGCCGTGGACGAGGCGCTGGGGCAACTCGCCGAGAACGCGCAGAACTGGGCGGATCGCGACGAAGGCGCGGCGGCTGAGGACGGTGATCAGGTCACCATGGACTTCCTCGGCAAGGTTGACGGCGAAGCGTTTGAGGGCGGCGCGGCGGAGGATTACCCGCTCGTGCTCGGCTCGAACTCCTTCATTCCGGGGTTTGAGGCGCAGCTTGTTGGCGCGACCGCGGGCGAAGAAAAAGACGTCACAGTGACCTTCCCTGAGGAATATCAGGCGGAGCATCTGGCGGGCAAAGAGGCCGTGTTCACCTGCACGATCAAAGCGGTGAAAAAGCCCGTCCCGGCGGAGCTTGATGACGAGTTGGCCAAGCAATACGGCGCAGAGGATTTCAATGCGCTGAAGACGCAGATCAAAGACCGCCTGGAAGCGGAATACGCGGGCGCGGCGCGGGCTGTGCAAAAGCGGGCGTTGCTTGACGAGCTGGACAAGGTTGTCACGTTTGATCTGCCGCCCTCGCTTGTGGCCGCGGAAGCGGGTCAGATCGCCCATCAGCTGTGGCACGAGGAAAACCCGGACGTTGAGGGCCACGATCACCCAGAGATCGAGCCCACCGACGAGCACAACACGCTGGCTGAACGCCGCGTGAAGCTTGGGCTGTTGCTCGCCGAGATCGGGCGCAAGGCTGAGGTTGAGGTGTCTGACGGGGAAATGACGCAGGCCATCATGGCCGCCGCGCGTCAATATCCGGGCCAGGAACGTCAGTTCTTTGAATTCGTTCAGCAGAACGCGCAGATGCAGCAGCAGCTGCGCGCGCCGGTGTTCGAGGACAAGGTCGTCGATTATGTGTTTGAGCTTGCCACGGTGAGCGAGAAAGAGATCTCCAAAGACGATCTTCAAAAGGCGGTTGAAGCGCTCGAAGAAGAGTAAAACGGTCCGGCGGGACGGCGCTGTTTGCCCTTGCGGGCAAAGGCGCCCCGCCCACCGTCCCAAAAGGCCCCCGCCCGCTGACGGTTTTGTGAGTGGGTTTGCCCAGTGGGTTTGATAGCCTCCGCGTTATGCGGGGGCTTTTTCTTTTTCCACTTCTCGTGGCCGGGGCGGCGGAGGCGACGATCCTCGGTGGCGGGGTTATTCGCCAGACGGGGGACGGGCAGTTCGTAAAGCTCGACACTGCGGCGCGGTTTTCGGTGGGGGAAGACAATTTCAACACCGACCATCTTTATGGCTTTGACGAGGATCAAAACATCACGCTTGATGCGCCAATCCTTGTGGATATTGGCGGTGAGGATGGTGTGATTGCCGCGGGGACCGTAGTGGCCAGCCACTACGTATTCTTTGACAGTATCAACGGGGTGCAGGTGGGCTATGTCGACTTTGACGCGCCGATCTTGGGCATTGCGGCCCTGCCAGCTTCCATGGATGCGACAGATTTCTTGGCCAATACCGGCGTGGAGTACATCAGCACCGAGCTGCGCGGGTTGGAGCAGGGGGATTACGCGTGGATCGATGAGGAGCTGCCGGAGCGGCTTTGGGTCTATTGGGCGGGGTCGTCGCCCGGGGATTACATCCGGGTCTTTACCGCGCTCTCGATGGGCGCACCTCTGATGTAGGGGTAGGCGTTTGCGGTACGCGGCGTTTCTGCGGGCGGTGAATGTGGCCGGCCAGGGAAAGCTCCCCATGGCGGAGCTGCGCGCCATCGCGGAAGCGGCGGGGTTCGCGCGGGTTGCGACCTATATCCAAAGCGGAAATTTAGTGTTTGAGACCGAAATAGGTGCGGAGCGTGCTGCGGCGGAGCTGAGCGCCGGTTTGGAGCGGTACTTTGGACGTCCGGTCGGCGTGTTTATCCGCACTGCGGAGGAGATGTGGGCTATGGAGGCAGGGCTGCCCTTTGGCGACGCCCCGGGCAATCAGGTGGGCTGTTTGATTATGGATAGCATGACCGCTGGGCGGGTGCCGAAAGGGTGTGTGGATGAGGTGATCGTGCTGGGGGAAGGTGTGGTCTATATCCATTTCCCCAGCGGGATGGGACGTTCCAAGCTTGATCTTGGCAGTTTGGGCGTGGGAACGATGCGGAACGCGAATACGGTGCGCAAGATTGGTGCGATGTTGCGTGCGATGTGAGGGTTGGCGATGCGGCGCTGCCGATGGGCTGACGCCCCCCGGATCGCCCCGCCCGCCATCCCCTATCGGTTCTGCGAAACGAAAAACGCCGCCCGGGTTGGGGCGGCGTTTTCATTTTCTTGTGGCGCGGTCTAGGCGACTTCGTTGTCGTCGTCGCTCGGCGCTGGGCCACGCGGGTCGAGATCGTCGTCGTCGGAGGCAGCGGAGCCGATATCGTCGAAGAGTTCGGAAATCTCGAACTCTGCTGCGGCTTCTTCTTCGGCGGCGAGCTCTTGGATCGACTTACCGGACGCTTGCAGTTCGGCCTCTTCTTCGGAGCGTGCAACGTTCAGCGCAATCGACACTTCGACCTCTGGGTGTAGCGCGACCGTCACCGTGTGCAGCCCGAGCTCCTTGATCGGAGCGGTCAGGATGACCTGCTTTTTGTCGACGCTAAAGCCACCCGCGGTTGCAACGTCAGCTGCGTCACGGGGCGTGACGGAGCCGTAGAGCGCGCCCGCGTCGGATGCAGAGCGGATGATCACGAACTGCTGACCGTCCAGGCGACCTGCGAGGTCTTCTGCTTCGGATTTCGTCTCCAGGTTGCGGGCTTCGAGCTGGGCCTTTTCGGCCTCAAAGCGTGCAATGTTGGAGGCGTTGGCGCGCAGCGCTTTGCCAGACGGGATCAGGAAGTTGCGAGCGTAGCCTTCTTTCACAGAGACCACGTCGCCCATCTGACCGAGCTTTGCCACGCGTTCGAGGAGGATGATATTCATGTCTCTCTCCTTACTTCACGGCGTAGGGCAAAAGCGCGAGGAAGCGGGCGCGTTTGATGGCGCGCGCCAGTTCGCGTTGCTTTTTGGCAGACACGGCCGTGATGCGCGATGGCACGATTTTGCCGCGCTCAGAGATGTAGCGCTGAAGCAGGCGGGTGTCTTTATAGTCGATCTTGGGTGCGTTATCCCCGGAGAACGGGCACACTTTGCGACGGCGGAAAAATGGTTTTGCAGCCATGTCAGGTCCTCCTTACGAGCGTTCGCGGTCGCGGCGCGGGCGGTCGCCCCGGTCGCCACGGTCACGCTCTTCGCGCTTTTGCATCTGAATGGACGGGCCTTCGGCGTGCTCGTCAACTTTGATCGTCAGCACGCGCATCACGTCCTCGTGGAGGCGCATCAGACGCTCCATTTCCTGAACCGCAGGCGCAGGGGCGTCGGTTTTCAGAAACGCATAGTGGCCCTTGCGGTTCTTGTTGATCTTGTAGGCCATCGTTTTGACACCCCAATACTCGTTTTCGAGCAGGTTCCCGCCATTGTCGGCGAGGACGGTACCAAAATGTTCGATAAGGCTTTCAGCCTGCGCGGAGGACAAGTCCTGGCGCGCGATAAATACATGCTCGTAGAGCGGCATGATATCTCCAATTTTTCGAAGCGACTTCAAAGCGTTGCCATAAGGTCCGCGGGCAATGCACGAGAGGTACGCCGGTTCAGCTCGGTCGCGGATGGCGCGTCATGACATAGCCTCAGGAGTTTCGCAAGCCCGCCCCAATGCTGCCCCGACGCCAGCGTTACCAAACGGTTAACGCAGCAGAGCCAACGAGGGCAACAGATGGCCTATACCGCAGAGAGTGATAACGCCTACGGCGTCCCAATGAACGTTCTCAGCGGGCCCGATGGGCTGCGCTGTCAGGACGCCGTGATGCGCCCGGTCAAAGCGGTGATTGCGGTGGCCTCCGCGCTGTCGGCGGCGGTGATCTGGGCGTTGCCAGCGGGCGACAGCGGGCTCGATACGCTCGCCCTGAAGGCAGCGGTAAGTGTTGCGCTTTTGATGGTCGCGCTTGGCATGGCACGGGGCGCGCGCGAGCGCACGGACCGCGATGTGGAGCTCGACTTTGTCGACTCCGTTGCGCGCATCACCTCGCGGGCGGGGCGGGGGCGGCCTGAGGTCGATGTGATCCCCTTTGATGCGTTAGGCGGGATGGAATTGAACGATTGCAGTGTCGAACTTTTCGCGCGCGACGGGTCGATCCTGGCCACGGTGGAGCTTGACCCCGCAACCGCAGCGTCGCTCCGCTAGGGCGCATACCTTAGTCGCCCTCTCAAGCGGACCCCCGATAGAGCGAGGCAAAGCCCCCTCTCCCTCGGGAGAGGGGGTTGGGGGTGAGGGGAGGGGGTGGGCTGCGCACACAAACAGGTGATGTGAGGCTGGTCACATTGCCGCAGCGCGCTGGCTGCTTCATATCCTCCCTATCTGAAACTGGAGGATCTCCCCCAATGAAACACCTCGCCCTTGCCACTGCGATGGCAGCTCTCACCGCAGGCGCAGCCTTTGCTGACGCCGAAGAGTTCGTTTTTGACCCCACCCACTCCGCCATCAAATTTGGGTGGAGCCATGGCGGCTTTTCGACCACCTACGGGATGTTTTTTGAGGTGGATGGCTCGATGATGCTCGATGTCGACGACCCCTCCACCGCCAGCGTGAGTGCCTCGGTGCCACTGGATGCGATGCTCGTTGACCCCACGCTTAAGGGCCACCTGGCCGGGGACCGTTGGTTCAACGGCATGGACGGCAAGATGGTTGAGTTCACCTCCACCGGGGTCGAGATCACGGGCGATGAGACCGCACTGATCACGGGCAACCTGACAGTGAACGGCATGACCTCGGAGGTGGTTCTGGACGCTGTGCTGAACGGTGTCGCGGATGTGCGGGGTAAAACCGTCGCAGGCTTTGACGCGACAACGACGATCCTGCGCTCCGACTATGGTGTCGGCGCCTTTGCGCCGTTTGTGAGCGACGAGATTTCGGTCGAGATTTCGATTGAGGCGAGCCCCGCGTCGTAACGCGTGTCCCCCCAAGCAGATCCAAGGCGCCCCCGGCTTTCCGGGGGCGTTTTTTTGTCTTAGGACACGTCCTCTGGAGCCGTCGTGGCGGTGAGGTTGATGGTCACGTCCACGCCAAACCCCACCGTGTCGTCGCCAGGCATGCTTTCCCCGATGTTAAAGGTCAGCCGCTCAAGTGTGACGGCACCTGTGGCGCGCGCGGTGTCGCCGTCGAGCGCGAGGTCGAAGGGCAGCACGAGCGGGGCCTGGGTGCCTTTGATATCAATGGTGCCTTGTAGCTCATAGGCGTCGCCCGCGGCTACGATGTCGCCCGTCACGACAGCCGTCGGGTGCGTCGCCGCGTCAAAGAAGTCAGCGCTGAGCGCGTCGGAGGTCACATTGCCCAGCGTGAGCGACCCGATGGCGATTGTAACCTCCGCATTGCCTTTCACGTCACCCGCAGCGTCGGGGTCAAAGGTGATGGAGGCGGTCCAGTCGGCAAATTCACCCGCGGTGGCCGCGCCGAACTGGACGACTTCAATGGCGATCGTCCCTTCAGTGACCCGCCAGTCGGAGGCCACGGCTTCAAGCGCGGGGCTATCCATGCCGCCCTTGACCGGTTGCAGGGCAGCGGCGGTCCCGACGGCGCCGAAAATCACCGCGGCGGCGACTGCAGGGAGCGCGGCATGGGTGGCCTTTGGCACCTGCGGCAGGTCGCGTGAGCCAAACCACATTCGGACCAGCGTGGCGTCTTTATCCCAGATGTGATGTTTCAGTGCCCCGCCGATGTGGAGGAAAAGGGACGCGACCATGACGCGCTCAAACAGCATGTGCGCGCCCGCCAGACGTTCTGCCAGCACGGGATCGTTGGGCACGAAAAAGAGGTCCTGGCTGAACGGCCATTTGATCGGCGCGAACCCTTCGGTGGCGGCGTGGGTCATCCAGCCTGTGAGCGGCACGAGCACGAGGGAGGCATAGAGCACCCAATGCACAACCTCTGCCAGAAACGGTTGCACGCCAGTGTGGCCGCCGATCATGCCGGGCTTGGGTTGGGAAATGGCCCAGGCGATGCGCAAGAGCGCGACGAAGAAGATCGTGAGACCCAGGGTTTTGTGGATGGAATAGAGCCAGATCTTCCGCGCCAGGAGGTCCGGGTCGTCGATAGGAAGGTTGTGCGCGGTCACGCCCGTGGCGATGACCCCCACACTGAGCAAAGCGATGAGCCAGTGAAAGGTCTTGGTCACGGTGCCGTAGCTTGAGGCGCTGTTGGTGAGGGCCATGGTCGTTCCTGTCGTGTGCGTTTGGAACGAGCGTATCACAGTTCGGCGCGGGTTATAGAGCGCAGGCCTGCACAGACACTTTGCAAACCTGCGCGTCTTCGCTATCCCGCACGACACCGAAACGAGGGAGCGGGTGATGCGCGCATGGGTGTTTCCGGGCCAAGGGGCCCAGGCGATTGGGATGGGGCAGGCGCTGGCCGGGGCCTATCCTGCGGCGAAAGCTGTCTTTGAGGAGGTCGATGACGCCCTAGGCGAAAGCCTGTCTGGCCTGATTTGGGACGGTGAGATCGAGACGCTGACGCTGACCGCCAATGCACAGCCCGCGCTGATGGCAACGTCGCTGGCTGTGGTGCGCGCCTTAGAGGCCGAAGGTGTCGGCGTGGACAGCGCGTCTTACGTGGCGGGGCATTCGCTCGGTGAATATTCCGCACTTGCAGCAGCCCAGGCGTTGACCGTTGGCGATGCGGCCAAGTTGCTCCGCGCGCGTGGCACGGCCATGCAGGACGCAGTGCCAGTGGGCGTGGGTGCGATGGCTGCGCTGCTCGGCCTCGACTTTGCCACGGCACAGGCGGTGGCCGAAGAAGCGGCGCAGGGCGATGTGTGCCAGGCGGCCAATGACAATGATCCGGGCCAGGTTGTGGTGTCGGGGCACAAAGCCGCTGTCGAACGGGCGGTGGAGCTTGCTAAGGGCCGCGGCGCAAAGCGGGCGGTGATCTTACCCGTCAGCGCCCCGTTTCATTGCGCGCTCATGGAGCCTGCGGCAGAGGTAATGAAAGCCGCGCTGGCGGATGTGGCGATTGCGGCGCCCAAGGTGCCTGTGGTGGCCAATGTCCGCGCAGAAGCCGTGAGCGATCCAGAGGTCATCCGCGGGTTGCTCATTGAGCAGATCACCGGATCGGTGCGTTGGCGCGAGAGTGTCGCGTGGATGGCCAGCCAAGGTGTGAACGAGATTTGGGAGCTTGGTGCCGGGAAGGCGCTCAGCGGGATGGTGCGGCGCATCGACCGGTCGGTGGCCACACGCGCCATCAGCGCGCCGGATGATGTGGCTGGCGCGAAAGGGGACTGAGATGTTTGATTTGACAGGTAAATCCGCGCTGGTCACGGGCGCGTCCGGCGGCATTGGCGGCGCGATTGCCAAAGCGCTGCACGGCGCGGGCGCGACTGTAGGCATCAGCGGTACGCGGGTCGACCCGCTCAACGCGCTGGCCGCAGAGCTGGGTGACCGGGTGCATGTCCTGCCCTGCAACTTGAGCGACGCGGAGGCGGTTTCCGCCCTGCCGAAGCAAGCGGTGGAGGCGATGGGGTCGCTTGATATCCTTGTCAACAACGCGGGCGTGACGCGCGACAACCTCTTTATGCGGATGTCGGAAGAAGAATGGGCGACGGTGCTCGACGTGAATCTGAGCTCCACCATGCGGCTCTGCAAGGGCACGATCCGGGGGATGATGAAGGCGCGTTGGGGGCGCATCATCAACATCAGTTCCATCGTCGGCGCGACCGGCAACCCGGGGCAGACGAACTATGCGGCGTCTAAGGCCGGGATGGTCGGGTTTTCCAAGGCGCTGGCTTATGAGGTCTCAACCCGCGGGATCACGGTTAACTGCATCGCGCCGGGGATGATCGAGACGGCCATGACCGGCGCGCTCAACGATGACCAAAAGGGCGCGATCTTGGCGCAGATACCCATGGGTCGCATGGGTAGCCCGGAGGAGATCGCAGCTTCTGTCGTGTACCTCGCCAGCCCGGAGGCCGGCTATGTCACTGGCACAGTTCTGCATGTCAATGGCGGCATGGCTATGCTCTAAGCCGCTGTTGGCGCTAAAAATCCCTGTAAAACAAGGGGTCTTGCATTTGCGCCCTCGCGGTCACAAATGATTTGCCATCCACGGAGCCTATGCTATAGGCGGCGCAGTTTCCGCCGGGGCAAGGTCCGCGCGGTGTGAAGCAAGCCGTGCGGGATGGCGCAGGCGAAACGGAATTACGGTCGCAGAGACCAAGCAACGATGAGGAATATCGAAATGAGCGACGTCTCAACGCGCGTTAAGAAGATTGTTGTGGAGCACCTGGGTGTGGACGAAGACAAGGTGGTCGACAACGCCTCCTTCATCGACGATCTGGGCGCAGACAGCCTCGACACCGTGGAACTCGTGATGGCCTTCGAAGAAGAGTTCGGCATCGAGATCCCGGATGACGCAGCTGAAACGATCCAGACGTTCGGCGACGCCGTCAACTTCATCAGCGAAAACACCTGATCCCGCGTGGATCGGTGAGAGGCGGCGCCTTCGGGCGCCGTTTTTGTTTGCGCGCTTGGGCGCCGAGCGCTGCGCGCGGCCTTGAGGGGCGGGGCCGCTCTGGGTATGAGACCCGCATAAGAAGAGGGAGGCATTGAGCATGCGTCGCGTAGTTGTCACGGGCCTGGGGATGGTCACACCGATGGCCGACGGGGTGGAGGCGACATGGTCGCGCATCCTGGCGGGTGAAAGCGGAGCCGGGCCGATCACCCGGTTCGACACAGACGGTTTTGCGACGACATATGCCTGTGAGATCCCGTTTGGCGATGGCACGGACGGCACGTTTGAGCCCACCACATACATGGAGCCCAAGGAACGCCGTAAGGTCGATGACTTTATCCTTTACGGGATGGCGGCGGCGCAGCAGGCGGTGGACGATTCCGGCTGGGTCGCTGACACGCCTGAGGCGCAAGAGCGCACGGGCGTTATGATCGGCTCCGGGATCGGGGGGCTGAGTTCTATCGCTGATACGGCTGTGCTCTTGAAAGAGCGCGGACCGCGGCGGGTTTCGCCCTTCTTTATCCCGGGCGCTTTGATCAACCTGGTAAGCGGTCAGGTGAGCATCCGGTTTGGATTTCGGGGGCCCAATCATGCGGTTGTGACGGCCTGTTCGACGGGCGCCCATGCCATTGGCGATGCCGCGCGGCTGATTGCGCTAGACGACGCAGATGTAATGGTTGCGGGTGGGGCGGAAAGCCCGATTAGCCCCATAGGGATCGCGGGCTTCAACGCGTGTAAGGCGCTATCCACCAAGCGTGCCGATGACCCCACGGCAGCCTCTCGCCCCTATGACGCGGACCGGGATGGGTTTGTCATGGGCGAAGGTGCGGGCGTCGTGGTGCTGGAAGAGTACGAACACGCCAAAGCACGCGGCGCGACGATTTACGCTGAGGTCTGCGGCTACGGGCTCTCAGGCGATGCCTATCACATCACAGCCCCGTCCGAGGATGGCGAGGGCGGTGGGCGGTCCATGGCAGCTGCGATCAAGCGGGCCGGGATCACGGCGGGCGATATTGACTACATTAATGCGCACGGCACATCGACGATGGCGGACACGATCGAGCTTGGCGCGGTGGAGCGGATGCTGGGCGATGCGGCGTCGACGGTGACGATGTCGTCCACGAAATCCGCGACGGGGCACCTTCTTGGGGCTGCGGGGGCGATTGAGGCGATCTTTTCCATCCTCGCGATCCGCGATCAGGTGGCGCCGCCGACGATCAACTTGGATAATCCGGCGGTGGAGACGGCCATTGATCTGGCACCGAATGCGAAAGTTGAGCGGGAGGTGCGCTATGCGCTTTCGAACTCCTTCGGGTTTGGCGGGACGAATGCCAGCGTGATCTTCGGAAAGGTCTGAGCCTATGTGGCGCCATCTCGCGTCGAATGCCTTGACGATGTTTGTCGTGCTGCTGTTCCTCGGCGGCGGGGTGATCCTGTGGGGGATGGGGCAGTACCAGGCGGAGGGGCCACTGGCGCGGGCGATCTGCCTGAAGGTTGCGCCGGGCAGCTCCATGACGCGGGTGGCCACGCAGCTAGAGGATCAGAACGCGATTTCGAGCCGGGCGATTTTCCGGATGGCGGCGGATTACACGGACCGCACGACGCAGCTCAAGGCCGGGTCTTTCCTGCTCGACGAGGGTGCGACGATGGCCGAGATCCTGGAGGCTGTGACGGCGAGCGGGCAAAGCACCTGCGGGACGGAGGTGGTGTACCGGCTCGGCGTGAACCGTTTGAGCGTGCAGGTGCGGGAGGTGGACCCGGCGCTTGATCGCTTTGTGGAGCGCGCAACGTTCACGCCCGCCGAAGACGCGGTGCCGGCGGTCTATGAGGCAGCAAAGGACGGCAGCGACACGCGCTACCGGATTGCTGTGGCGGAGGGGGTAACCTCCTGGCAGATCGTGACGGCGTTGCGGGATATCGACGTGCTTACAGGAGCGGTGGAGGATGTGCCTCCGGAGGGGTCACTTGCACCGGATTCCTATGAGGTTGTGTCGGGCGACAGTCGTCAGGCGTTGGTGGACCGGATGCGTGCGGCGCAGTCGGCGCGGCTTGCAGCGGCTTGGGAGAACCGGGTTGAGGGGCTCCCCTATGACACGCCTGAGGAGGCGCTCATCATGGCCTCCATCATCGAGAAAGAGACCGGGCAGGCTGATGAGCGGCGGCAGGTGTCGTCGGTGTTCGTGAACCGCTTGGAACGCGGGATGCGGCTGCAGACGGACCCTACGGTGATTTATGGCATTACGCGTGGGCAGGGCGTTTTGGGTCGCGGGCTGCGGCAGAGCGAGCTGCGGCGGGAGACGCCATGGAACACCTACGTGATCTCTGGCTTGCCGCCTACGCCCATCGCGAATCCCGGGCTTGCGAGCATTGAGGCCGCTCTCGATCCCGATGAGACGCCCTACATCTTTTTCGTGGCCGATGGCACTGGCGGTCATGCCTTTGCGGAGACGCTCGCGGAGCATAACCGCAATGTCGCCGTGTGGCGTCAGATCGAGGCGGAGCGGGCCAACCAGTAGGGTCTGTCCGGCTAAGGTCCTGGTTCTGTTAAGGTTTTGGTAATCCTAGCGTACGGTCCCGCGGCACACGCTGAGGGAGAAACCTTGACTCTGCGAACGCTCTAAAGTATAACTCATTCAAGCTAGAGGAAGTGGGCGAGCGGCCCGGGGACATGCCCCCGGTGCCGCTTTTTTATTTCCACTCGTGCGGGCGAGCATGAGGGGATTGGCCGAATGGCGACGGTAGACTCTCCCGAGGAGGAGAGACGAGATGTGGAGCGACGCGCGCATTTGGCGATGTCGGTGCACAGATATGTGGACCAAGTAGAAGAGATCATTTCGCGGCTCGACGCCGGTGAGTTCGACCAGATCAAGGACCTCAGACGGGTCCGGGGCGAGCTGATGACCACGGTCGGGCAGTTGCGAAGTGCGGAGATAGACCTTGAACAGCAGCGAAAACGAGACGAAAGCCGCCGCGCTAGCGAGGGCGGCCCCATCGACATTGGCGCCGCACGGGACGCGATTGGGCGCCGCTTGGATAGCCTCCGAGCCGCCAGTGGTCCGGGATCTGTTTCTGGAGAGCCTGGAGCCGGATGAGGTCGCGGCGTTGCCGTGGCTTTGGGAGTTCTGGGCCCATGAGCATCAGTTGGCGCCGGCGGGTGACTGGCGCAGCTGGGTGGTGCTTGGCGGGCGTGGCGCGGGCAAGACGCGCGCTGGGGCGGAATGGGTGCGCAGTCAGGTCGAGGGGTCGCTGCCGCTCGACCCCGGGCGGGCCAAGTCCGTCGCGCTGGTGGGGGAGACCTATGACCAGGCGCGCGATGTGATGGTGTTTGGGGAGAGCGGGATTATCGCCTGCTCTCCCCCCGATAGGCGGCCGGAGTGGCAGGCGACGCGGCGGCGGCTTGTGTGGCCCAACGGCGCGGTGGCAAAGTGCTATTCGGCCAATGACCCAGAGGCGCTGCGCGGGCCGCAGTTTGATTGCGCCTGGGCCGATGAGTTGGCGAAGTGGCCCGATGCCGCGAATGCCTGGACGAACCTGCAATTCGCGTTGCGCCTGGGCGCTGATCCGCGGGCGATTGTGACCACGACGCCCCGGGCGTCGGCGGCGTTAAAGGAGCTTTTGGGCACGTCATCCACGGTTGTCACGCAAGCGCCGACGGAGGCGAACCGGGCCTACCTTGCCTCGACCTTTTTGGAGGAGGTGCGGGCGCGCTATGCGAAATCGCGGCTCGCGCGGGAAGAGCTCGACGGTGTTATGCTCAACGACATTGAGGGTGCGCTGTGGTCGCGGGAGGTGATCGAGGCCGCCGGTATCGACATCCGCCCGGCGATGGATCGTGTGGTCGTGGCGGTGGACCCTCCCGCGGGCACGACAGGCGATGCCTGTGGGATCGTCGTTGTGGGCTGTCAGATGGATGGACCACCTGTGGATTGGCGGGCCTATGTGCTTGCCGACCGGTCGGTGGAAAACGGGACGCCGTTGCGCTGGGCGCAGGCGGCCTGCGCGGCGGCGACGGAGTTTGGCGCGGATCGGATCGTGGCAGAAGTGAACCAGGGCGGAGCCATGGTTGAGGCGACGATCCGGCAGGTGGACCCGCTGGTGGCCTATTCGGGTGTCCACGCGTCGCGTGGTAAGGTTGCCCGGGCGGAGCCCATCGCGGCGCTCTACGAGCAGGGTCGCGTGCGGCATGCGCGGGGGCTTCATGCGTTGGAAGATCAGATGTGTCAGATGACGCTTCAAGGCTTTCAGGGGCGCGGGTCGCCGGACCGCGTGGATGCGCTGGTTTGGGCGCTCACCGATGCGATGCTGGAGCCTGCCAAGAGCTGGAAAGCGCCGCGGGTGCGGGGGCTCTAGCGCTCCTCCTAGTTGGTTAACAAAATCTTGCCCCAAGCGCGCGGCGCGTTGACGGGGGCTTGAGACATTGCGTGCATCTTCACGCTGAACTTGCTCAAAATCAGGAGCTTACGACATGGTGTTCAACCTGTTCAATTCTGCGCGGAGTGACGTGGCTGAGGCAAAGGCATCGGCGACGGGGCCGGTCATTGCCTATCATTCGAGCGGGCGTGTGGCCTGGTCGCCGCGCGATACCGTCTCCCTGACGCGGGCAGGTTTCAGCGGCAACCCGGTGGGGTTTCGCGCGGTGAAGCTTTTGACGGAGGCCGCAGCGGCGCTGCCGCTTGTGCTGCAAGACACCGATCGCCGCTATGACGTGCACCCCGCGTTGACGCTGCTGCGGCGGCCCAATGCGGCTCAGGGGCAAGCGGATTTGTTGGAGGCCTTATACGGCCAGTTGTTACTGAGCGGGAACGCCTATGTGGAGGCCGTGGGTGATGGTCCGCAGGAGCTGCATGTGCTGCGCTCGGACCGGATGAGCCTAGTGCCCGGTGCGGATGGCTGGCCTGTGGCGTATGAGTATGCGGTTGGCGGACGCAAGCACCGCTTTGCCGTGTCCGAAGCGTTTTCGCCGATCTGTCATATCAAGAGCTTTCATCCGCAGGATGACCATTACGGTCTGTCGCCGATGCAGGCCGCAGCCACCGCACTTGATGTACATTCGAGCGCCACGCGGTGGTCGAAGGCGCTGCTCGACAACGCGGCGCGGCCCTCTGGCGCGATTGTTTATAAGGGTGCAGATGGCCAGGGGCAGATGGGGCCGGATCAGTATGACCGGCTCGTCAATGAGATGGAGGCGCATCACCAGGGTGCGCGGAATGCGGGGCGGCCGATGCTGCTCGAAGGGGGGCTGGATTGGAAGCCCATGGGCTTTTCCCCCTCGGACATGGAGTTCCAAAAGACCAAGGAAGCCGCCGCGCGGGAGATCGCGACTGCATTCGGTGTGCCGCCCATGCTGCTGGGGATCCCGGGAGAGGCGACTTACGCCAATTACCAGGAAGCCAACCGCGCGTTCTACCGTCTGACGGTGCTGCCGCTGGCGCTCAAAGTTTGCCAGAGCCTGAGCGCGTGGCTGGGCATGTTCACCGGCGAGGTGCTGGAGCTAAAGCCCGATCTGGATCAGGTGACAGCGCTCGGTGCGGAGCGGGACGCGCAGTGGGCGCGGGTCGCTAAGGCTGACTTTCTGACGGATCAAGAAAAACGGCGGCTGTTGGGGCTTCCCGCGCTGCCAGAGGTGTCCGCTGATGACTGAACCGGGAAAGCCTGTGCTGCGCTTTGCCTACGATCCTGTGGACCTCAACCCCAACTTGCGGATTGAGGCGAACGAGAAAGTGGCGGCGTTCCAATTCGAGGCGCTCAATAAGCGGCTCGATCGGATTGATGAGATGATGGAGCGGCTTGAGCGGCGGCTCTGGCTCACTGTGTACGGTGTAGCTGCGGCGATCCTTGCGCAAGCGTTTCAGTCTTTCCTCGTTGTTACCCCCTGAAGGAAATCGACATGAATGACACGACAGACGCCGGTCTTGAACGCAAGTTCTGCCGGACCCCAGCCCCGGTCGCTGTGACCGATGACCTGGTGATCGAGGGCTATGCCTCGCTCTTTGGGATCTCGGACACCGGCGGGGATGTGGTGGAAAAGGGCGCTTACGCGTCCTCGCTCACCACGCTTGGAAAGGCTGGCCAGAGCGTCAAGATGCTCTGGCAGCACCGCCCGGAGGAGCCGATTGGCATCTGGGAAGAGGTGCGTGAGACGGAGAAAGGGCTTTACGTCAAAGGCCGTCTTTTGCCGGACGTGGCGCGCGCAACGGAGGCGGCGGCGTTGCTGAAGGCGGGGGCTATTGACGGGCTATCCATCGGCTACCGCACTGTGAAAGCGAAGAAAAACGACAAGGGCCAGCGGCTTTTGTCCGAGCTGGAGCTTTGGGAGGTGTCGCTTGTGACGTTCCCGATGCTGCCGGAGGCGCGGGTTGGGTCCAAGGGGCAAGACCCCATGGATGCGGTTCTGCGCGACATTGCCGGGGCGTTTGAGGCGGCCCGTGCGGACCTGGCCCGGACCTGAGCCGGCGCCCCAACCCATCAACTGAGGAAGTTCGATGACCACAGCTGAGACGAAGGCTCAGGCCGGGGAAGACGTGTCTCCGGCCCTTCATGTGAAACAGGCGCTGGCCGGTTTCATGACCGATCTGGGTGAGTTCCAGAGCGACATTCAACG
>JBCBZG010000016.1:0-90728 GCA_039815465.1 Pseudomonadota bacterium | reverse complement strand
GCATCACCGTGGCCCCTGCCCTGACGCTGACGGACAAAGAATACCAGATCATGCGCAACGGCTCCATCGCTGTGCTGCGCGAGATCGGGGTGGAAACCGGTGGGTCGAACGTCCAGTGGGCCGTGAACCCCAAAGACGGGCGCATGGTCGTGATCGAGATGAACCCGCGTGTGTCGCGGTCATCTGCCTTGGCGTCGAAGGCCACAGGCTTCCCCATCGCCAAGATCGCCGCGAAACTTGCCGTGGGCTACACGCTCGATGAGCTCGACAATGACATCACCAAGGTGACGCCTGCGAGTTTTGAGCCCACGATCGACTACGTCGTCACCAAGATCCCGAAATTCGCATTCGAGAAGTTTCCCGGCGCCGAACCGCTGCTGTCCACAGCGATGAAATCCGTGGGGGAGGCGATGTCCATCGGACGCACCTTCCACGAAAGCATGCAAAAGGCGCTGGCATCGATGGAAAGCGGGCTTACCGGGTTCGACGAGATCGTCATTGACGGCGCCCCCGATAAGGCCGCCATGGCCGCGGAGCTGTCGCGGCAGACGCCCGACCGACTGCGCGTCATCGCCCAGGCCATGCGCCACGGGATGAGCGACGATGAAATCCAGGCCGTCACCGCGTTTGATCCGTGGTTCTTGGCGCGTATTCGCGAGATCATCGACGTGGAGGCGCAGGTGATCGCTGAGGGACTGCCTCAGGACGCGAAAGGCCTGCGTGCGCTCAAGATGATGGGCTTTACCGACGCGCGGCTCGCGACGCTCACAGGGTTGAGTGAACGCGAGGTGCGCACGGCGCGCCATGGGCAGGGCGTCACGGCTGTGTTCAAGCGCATCGACACCTGCGCGGCAGAGTTCGAGGCCCAGACGCCCTACATGTATTCCACCTATGAGGCGCCCGCGATGGGCGACGTGGAATGCGAGGCCCGGCCGTCAGAAGCCAAAAAGGTCGTCATTCTCGGCGGCGGACCCAACCGGATCGGCCAAGGGATCGAGTTCGACTATTGCTGCTGCCACGCCTGTTTTGCGCTCACCGAGCAGGGCTATGAGACCATCATGGTCAACTGCAACCCGGAGACCGTGTCGACCGACTACGACACGTCCGACCGGCTCTATTTCGAGCCACTGACCTTTGAGCACGTGATGGAAATCCTGCGGGTGGAGCAGGACGCGGGCACGCTGCATGGCGTGATCGTCCAATTCGGTGGCCAAACACCGCTTAAGCTTGCAAATGCGCTTGAGGAGGCGGGCATCCCGATCTTGGGCACCACGCCGGACGCCATTGACCTGGCCGAGGACCGCGAACGGTTCCAAGCACTTGTGCACAAGCTTGAGCTGAAGCAGCCCGTGAACGGCATCGCGCATTCCGACCAGGAGGCACTGGAGATTGCGGCTGGGATTGGCTTCCCGCTGGTGATCCGCCCCTCCTACGTGCTGGGCGGCCGCGCGATGGAGATCGTCCGCGATCAGGCTCAGCTCGAACGCTACATTTCCGAGGCTGTCGTCGTCTCGGGCGACAGTCCGGTGCTGCTCGATAGCTATCTCGATGGGGCCATCGAACTCGACGTCGACGCGCTCTGTGATGGGAAGGACGTCCACGTCGCTGGGATTATGCAACATATCGAGGAGGCGGGCGTGCACTCCGGCGATAGCGCCTGTTCGCTGCCGCCGTACTCGCTCGATGCAGACACCATCGCCGAAGTTGAACGCCAAACGCGCGCCCTGGCGCTGGCGCTGAACGTCAAAGGGCTGATGAATGTCCAGTTCGCCGTTAAGAACGGGGAGATCTACCTCATCGAGGTAAACCCCCGCGCATCCCGCACCGTGCCCTTTGTCGCCAAAGCCGTGGACAGCCCCATAGCTGCCATCGCCGCACGCATCATGGCCGGCGAACCGCTTGCGCATTTCCAAGCCGACCCGACCACCGCCCCCCTAACCCCCCTCCTCGAAGGAGGGGGGAACACCGCCGCGGCGAGCACTCCCCCCTCCTCCCAGGAGGGGGGCCGGGGGGGCGGTGGCTTCGGCGGTGTCGTTCTCAAGGATCCCAACATCGATACCTTCGCGGTCAAGGAGGCTGTGTTGCCCTTCGCCCGCTTCCCTGGGGTCGATACCCTCCTCGGGCCAGAGATGCGCTCCACGGGGGAGGTGATGGGCTCCGACCCGAATTTCCATCGGGCCTTCCTGAAAGCCCAGCTCGGCGCGGGCACGACGCTGCCCACCGAGGGCAAGGTGTTTTTGTCGATCAAAGAGGCGGATAAGACCTACATCCTCGTGGACACGGCCCAGACGCTTTTGGCGCTTGGCTTCACGCTCATCGCGACGTCCGGCACCGCGGCCTTCCTTGCCCAGCACGGGATGGCCGCTGAGGTGGTCAAAAAGGCCTATGAGGGGCGCCCGAACATCGTGGATTCCATGAAGGACGGCCAGATCGTGCTCGTGATGAACACGACCGAAGGCGCGCAAGCGGTTGAAGACAGCCGGTCCATGCGCAATGTCGCACTCATGGACCGGATCCCTTACTTCACGACGCTCGCAGGGTCCCACGCGGCGGCCAAAGCGATGGAGGCCGGGCGCGAGGGCGACCTGGACGTGCGTAGGCTGCAGGGCTAGGGCCGCGCGAACACACAGGCCTGGCGATGGCGATCAGACTACAAGGCAACGAAAAGCGGCGCCCGAAGGCGCCGCTAAATCTGGCTGACTGAGCTGTGACGTCTATGCGGCTTGGCGCGCTGTGCGCCGCCGCATCAGCCCCAGACCAGCAACCCCTGCACCCAGCAGCAGCACCGACGCCGGAAGCGGCACGGGGGCCACGTTGATCGGCACAGGGTTGTCGAGGGTCAGCGTGCCGCCATCGATCAGGCCCACGCGCCCGGCGTTGGTCGCGCCGACGGCACCAACAATGTAGTCAAACTCCATCACGGCCGTGTTAGACAGCTCGTACACCGCAGCATAGCGCTGCTGATCGAGTGTCAGCGATGTCACGCCCGTGTCGGTCTGCACGTTGAAATTTGCGTTCTCTGCGGACACGATCAGGCCGGCACCGGTGGCTGTCGATGTGAGCGCCGTGTTGGCGTCCAAGAACAACGTGCCTGCCGTGCGCAGCAAGAACTGGTCAAAGTTCTGATTCGTCGCAGAAGGCGCCTCCGAGTCGATATCGTAGAATGTCAGCGCCCAGGTAAAGTTCGGGTTGTTCACGGAATACAGCTGGTCATAGCCGGAGCCAACGAGCGCGTCGAACACCTCGATCCGCACTTGGGCGGTGTCGCCCTCCTCCGCGCTCAGACCCAGATCACCCGAAGCTTGGTAGGCGCCCGCGTTCGGGAACCCTTGCCGCTGAACCCATGAATTCAACGACGTAATGCGCACATTCACGCCCGCCGCTGCGTTATCAACGAAAATCTCAGCGCCCGCGTTTTCGAAGACCGGCGGAATGACCGCGCTTGAAAAATCGAGGGTAAAGGAGGTGGCCGATGCCATCGTCCCCAGCATAGAAACGGCAGCCGCCGCCATAACGTTCTTAATCATATCGGTCTCGCACAGTCAGACAGCCCCACGGGTCGGTTACGCCTAAATTAACCAAGATGCAACTCTGCGGGCTGTTTTGGCCCCTTTGACGCAGCGAAACAGACTGTTCTTGCCTGACCTTTGGCTGCGCTGACGTCGCCACGCCTTGGCGTCGTGTCAAAGGCCAATCACGCGGCGCTCCCACACTCCCGTCCCACCACGCCTGCGCTGGACGCTCCGCAGCCCGGCAGGTACATAGCCCAAACGGCGCACCAAATCCCGCCCGATAGAGAGGCCCAATGCACCAACCCGCCATCACCGGATCGGGGGTCTTTACCCCGGAAAACATCATCACGAATGACGAACTTGTGGTGGCGTTCAACGCCTATGCTGACCTCGAAAACGCCAAGCATGCCGACGCTATCGCCGCCGGTAAGCGGGAGCCGATCGCCCATTCTAGTGCAGATTTTATCGTGGCCGCGAGCGGCATCGAAAACCGCTATGTGATCGACAAATCTGGCATCCTCGACCCTACAGTGATGCACCCTCGCTTCGCGCCCCGCGCCGACGGTGAGCCCTCCCTGATGGCGGAGATGGCCGTGGATGCCGCAAGGCAAGCGCTCGATATGGCGGGTGTGGACGCTGGCGACATCGACTGTATCTTGTGCGCCGCGTCCAACCACGAACGCGCCTACCCAGCAATTGCGGTCGAAATCCAACAGTTGCTCGGCGCGGGCGGATTTGCCTATGACATGAACGTTGCGTGTTCTTCGGCGACGTTTGGACTGCAATCAGCCTGCGACATGGTCAGATCAGGATCCGTCCGTAAGGCATTGGTTTTGTGTCCCGAAATCTGCTCTGCTCATCTCGAATGGCGCGACCGGGACTGCCACTTTATCTTTGGCGACGTGGCAACCGCGCTTGTCATCGAACGCGCCCAGGACAGCGACAAACCCAAATTCCTCGTGAAATCAACGCGATGCGCCACACAGTTTTCAAACAATATCCGCAATAACAACGGCTACTTGCGCAGGTCCCACGACCAAATGGAAGACCGCCGCGACATGCAGTTCATGCAAAACGGGCGCAAGGTGTTCAAAGAAGTACTGCCGCTCGTCAGCCGCCACATTGCCGACCACCTCGCCGCAGAAGGCGTTGAAAACACAGATCTAAAGCGGCTTTGGCTACACCAAGCTAACAAGACGATGAACGACTATATCGGCAAAAAGGTTCTGGGCCGTACACCCGAACCGGGCGAGCAACCCAACATTTTGCAAGACTACGCAAACACCTCCTCCGCCGGGTCGGTGATCGCCTTTGCCAAATACTCAAACGACCTCGCCATGGGGGAGACGGGGCTGCTTTGTTCCTTTGGTGCAGGCTATTCCGTCGGGTCCGCCATCCTCGAACGGGCCTGAGCCCAACCCGGGGCGCAGTGCGCAGCGGTGACGCCAAAACCAATCGCGCGCAGCGCGCCACCGAAGGCGCAAGCGTTAGCGCCGCGGGGAGGCGGGCGGGCACGGCGGCGGCAAAAGGCGCCTAGCTCAGATTTTGGGACACGCGTTTGTGCACTTGCTCCACGCTTTCCACGCGCTCTGAGTAGCGGTCGGTGAGCAGTGCGGCCCGCCCGCGCGTCATCACAGTAAAGCGCGCGAGCTCCTCCATCACGTCGACGAGGCGGTTGTAATAGGATGACGGTTTCATCCGGTCGCCTGCAAACTCCTGCCACGCCTTCGCGACGCTCGACTGGTTGGGGATCGTCACCATCCGCATCCAGCGCCCCAAGATGCGCATTTGGTTGAGCGTGTTAAAGCTCTGCGAGCCGCCCGACACCTGACACAGCGCGAGCGTCTTGCCTTGCGTAGGCCGGATGCCCCCGATGGCAGACAGCGGGATCCAGTCGATTTGGGCCTTCATGATCCCCGTCATCGCCCCGTGTCGCTCTGGGGACGACCACACCATTCCTTCGGACCACAGCGCCAGCTCGCGCAGTTCCTGCACCTTAGGATGCGCCTCTTCCTCCGGGTTGGCGGGGTCGCCGGGCAGTGGGAGGCCCGATGGGTTAAAGAGCCGTGTCTCACAGCCCAAAGCGCGCAAAACGCGCGCGCCTTCTTCGGCGAGCTTGCGCGAATAGCTTTCGGGGCGCAGCGAGCCGTAGAGCAGTAGGATCCGCGGCGGGTGCCCGTCGTCGCCGTCAGCTGCGAGCGCCTTGAACTCTATGGGGTGTAGGGCGCCCGGCGTGATGTTGGGCAGATCAGACAGATCGATGGACACATCAATGCCCCTGCTCCAGATGCAGTTTCATTTCCAGCAGCACCTTTTGAAGCGCCGATGTCTCGCGCAAGAGCCGCTTTGCCTCGTTCACGGTGATAATGCCGTCCTCGATAGACTGGTGATACTCGCTCATGAGCATCGCAAAGCGCTGCGATAGCTCGACCACGTCGCTATTGACGCCGCCTGTGCGTTCGGAATTGCGCCGCTCTGCGTCATAGCTGATCGTGACGCCCATGAGCTCCGCCAAGGCCCCGGTCACATGGGGGAAGCCTGCGGCCTCCTCCAGTTCGGCGACGGTGTCCACGGGCATGTAGCGGTCAGCGTGTTCATCGGTGTCGGCGTAGTACCGCCCGAGCGTCGCCTTTGATTTCCCAGTGATCTCGCAAGCCTTCTCGATGCCGACGGATTTCACCAATGCTTCTGTGTGCTTTTTTAGATAGCTGCCTTTGGCGACCATGAGCCCCTCCTGGTTGCAGGGCACCAACCCCGGACATTGCAATGTCACATGGCGGGGAAAGGGCCAAGTCTTTTCCCATTATTCCCCTACGGCGCGCCGACCATAGTCAACCCAGCTTCAGTATGAAGCGGAGTGTTTGTAGCGGCGCAGCCTAAGCGCTGGGTGGGTAAGGTCTGCCGCACCGCGTCCGGTTTGGGCACGGGCACCGGGTGAACCGGTAGGTGCGGTGGGTCTGTGACGGGCGCCTTGGCGCGAATGGCCTCAACCATCCCCTGGACATTGTCCACGTAGGTCACTGCCGTCACAGACCCATCCCCCCGGGGACGGGCCACGAATTAGGGCTTGCTGTCGGACGGCTTTGTGCCTGACTTCAAGTTCACTTGGGGCGCATGGCCAGTCAGGCACGCCATGCATGAGCCCGCCTTGGCGCGCGCGACCCGCAGCTTTCTGGCAACCCGTCATCCAACACGGGCGGGGCCGGTGGTGGGTCACTTGATACGCATGACGGCCAGGCGGGCTCCCCCCCAAGCTATTGCAGCGCGGATGGGGCCAGACACTTGCAGGTGGGCGTTCCGGCGGGCACATGGAGCCCATGGCCAAGCTCTACTTTCAGTACTCAACGATGAACGCGGGGAAATCGACGCTGCTGTTGCAGGCGTCGCACAACTACGTGGAGCGGGGCATGGCCACCTACCTGCTCACCGCGCGCTTTGATGACCGCGCGGGCCAGGGGCAGATCGGCAGCCGCATCGGCATCGCCGCACAGGCCGACACCTACGGGACGCAGGACGACCTGTTCGACAAGATCGCCGCACGGCTCGACGCCGGTCCATGCGCCTGCGTTTTTGTGGATGAAAGCCAATGGCTGTCCCGCGATCAGGTCTGGCAGCTGGCGCGCGCCGTCGATGATCTGGGCGTCCCAGTGATGTGCTACGGGTTGCGCGTTGATTTCCGGGGGGAGCTGTTTCCGGGGTCTGCGGCGCTGCTCGCGCTCGCCGATGAGCTGCGGGAGGTGCGCACGATTTGTCATTGCGGCAAGAAAGCGACGATGGTCGTGCGCCTCGATGCGGCAGGCAAAGTGCTTCATGACGGCCCGCAGGTGCAAGTCGGCGGCAATGAGCAGTACGTGAGCCTGTGCCGTCGTCATTTCCGTGAGGCGATCGGCGACCGCCCCACAGAGCCAAACGCTTAAACCGCGTTCGGCAGCAGCGCGCCGTCTACGAAGGCCCGCACGTTGTCCACTGCCATGAGCCCCATGGAGGTCCGCACCTCTAGCGCTGCGGTCCCGAGATGCGGCAAGAGCGTCACGTTTTCGAGCGCGATCAGGGCCTCTGGCACCTTTGGTTCGAACTCGTAGACATCGAGACCCGCACCGGCGATTTCGCCGCCCTGCAAGGCACTTACCAGCGCCGCCTCATCCACCACATCACCGCGGGCGATGTTCACGAGATGCGCGTGAGGTTGCATTGCCGCTAGCGCTTCGGCCTTGATGATATGTTTCGTTTCCGCCCCGCCGGGTACGGCGACGACGACCACATCGGCTGCCGCCATACAGTCTGCCAATGTCGCGACCTGAGTGGCGGGCGTGTCGATCTGCTTTGCGGAGCGGTTGAAATACACAACCTCCATGCCAAAGCCAAAGTGGCAGCGTCGCGCGATGGCTTGACCGATGCGGCCCATGCCCACGATACCCACCGTCTTGCCGCTCATATGCAGCCCGAGCATCTGCGTGGGGTGCCACCCCGCCCAGGCGCCCGCGCGCACCATCCGCTCCCCCTCGCCCGCGCGGCGGCAGGTCATAAGCATGAGCATCAGCGCGATGTCGGCTGTGGCGTCGGTGACGGCGCCTGGTGTGTTGGTGACGGCAATCCCGGCCTGCGCCGCAGCGGCGGCGTCGATGTGGTTGTACCCCACGCCAAAATTCGCGAGCAGACGGCAGCGCGTATCGGGTGCCATGATCCCTGCCCCGCAGGCATCGCCCAAGGTGGGCAGGATCATATCGTAGCCCGCCATCGCCTCCGCCATCTCCGCCTCGGTCATGGGCACATTGCTGTCCCGAACTGTCACGTCCGCCACGTCGCGCGCGGCGTCGATCACGGGCTGCGGCAAGGGCCGCGTCATCAGTAGTGTTTTCAATACATCCTCCCCCCCAGCGGGACGTCCTGGTCGGGCTTAAGCAGCACGACCTCCCCCTCCTCGTCTGGTACGCCGAGAACTAGGACTTCGGACATGAACTTTCCAATCTGGCGGGGGGGAAAGTTTACGACGGCCACGACACGCCGCCCGATAAGCGCCTCGGGCGTGTAGTGCCGTGTGATCTGGGCGGAGCTCTTTTTGGTGCCGATCTCGGGCCCGAAATCGACCCAGAGCTTGATGGCGGGTTTGCGCGCCTCCGGGTAGGGTTCGGCGGCGGTGATCTGACCCACGCGGATGTCGACGCGCAGAAAGTCGTCAAAGCTCAGATCATTCATGGCTGAGCTCTTTGGACCGTTCCGTGGCGGCGCGTACCGTGGCGCGCATCAGTCCAGGCAGGTCAGACATCAGCACCTCGAGCCCGGCTTGCGTGGTCCCGTTGGGGCTTGTGACGTTGATGCGCAGCTGCTCGGGCGTCTCGGGCCCGGCAAGCGCCAGCGCCCCTGCCCCGGCTACCGTGGCGCGCGCAAGCTCCATCGACAGCTCTGGCGACAGGCCCTGCGCTTGGCCCGCGGCGGCCATACATTCGATCAGGTGAAACACGTAGGCCGGGCCAGACCCAGAGAGCCCCGTGACCGCATCCATCTGCCCCTCATGCGCGAGCCGCACCGTGCGCCCCACCGCCGACAAAAGCGCCTCTGCCAGGGTTAAATGGGCCTCTGACGTGGTTGTGGAACCGACGATGGCGGTGATGCCCTGCCCGATTGCGGCGGGCGTGTTGGGCATGGCGCGAACCACGGGTGTGTCCTGCCCCAGGACCGCTTTCAGCGATGACACCTGGGTTCCCGCCGCGACAGAGATAAAGAGCGTTTCTCCGTTGCCGAGAGCGGCAAGCGCGGGCAGCGCGTCACCCATCATCTGCGGTTTGACGGCCAAGATGATCACGGCCGGCGCGTCCGGGAGCCCGTCATTGATATGGACGCCCGTGCTCGACACCCAATCTGACGGGTGCGGGTCCAGGACCCAGACGCGATCCGGCGCGAGCCCCTCGGCCAGCCAGCCCGACAGCATCGCCGACCCCATCTTGCCGCAGCCCAGCATCGCCAGGCCGCCGCGCTCTATGCTTTGAAAATCCATAGTCCCCCCAAATTTTGGAGGACGTTAGGCGCGCCCGTAGGCCTCCGCAATAGCGACCTGCATGGCGTCTTTCAGGGGCCGCTCGCCCCATGTGACGAGCTGGAAGGCCGGGTAGTAGCGTTCTGCGCTGAGCACCGCGGCGGAGATCATGGTGTCGATCTGGTCGGGTGTGGCCATCTGTCCGCCGCTAAGGATCAGGCCATAGCGGTAGACCATGAGCTTTTGCGCCTCCCAATAGGAAAACGCCCCCGCCCAGCAGTTGTCGTTGACGCTGTTGAGCGCTTCGTGCAGCGCCCCAATGCGGTGTTCGGGCGGCTCCATGTCAAAGGTGCAGATCAGGCGGAGCGTTTCGTCATAGCCGGACCAGGCCAGCGTGATGGAATACGTGCGCCATTGGCCTTCGACCGCCATGGCGATCTGATCGTCCGCGATGCGGTCAAATTCCCAGTCTTGATGTTCGGCGATGTGCTCGACGATGTCGATTGGGTGAAGGTCTTCGATCTCGTGAAGTGTCTCAGAGATTGCCATGGCGTGCCCCCTTCTGGGTTCTTGCGGCTAAGGCCTGACAGCGCCCTACCGCTTGGTGGCTGCTCTAGAACGGGTGGCTGTTCCGCCCTGTCCTACCAAGTATGGTGCGGTCGGGTAACGCTTCTGTAAAGCAGTATTTTGGGGGTAACCCCAATAAGTTGTGGATGAATGCGCCTGGCGCCCCTTATTTGCGCGAGCCTATGGGGCGTCCCACGGCGATGATCCAGCCGAATCTGACGCGCGTTCGGCGGAAATGCGTCGCGCGCGCTCAGCCGCCGCTTTGACTCTGCGCCAGATGCACCACATGGTGATTTGGGTTCTGGGGAAAACACGTGTAACGCGTGACGCTTGGGCGCTCTGATCACTTGGGGCGCCGTGAACGTGAGTAGGTAGATCAGCAGATGTGTACGCTGTGCCAAGCGACGCAAGTTTTCGACCCCGCGCGCCATACGGATATGGCCGCAGCCGCGACGATCACGGAAGTGCTCGATGCGCCTGCAAACGCGTCTACGCCCTACACGCTGTCGGTCGGGGATACGTTTTCGGGATCGCTCAATGTCGGGTCGGACCGCGATTGGGTGGCGGTGACGCTCACGGCCGGTGAGACGTATTTGATCGACCTGCAGGGCAGCCCGAGCGGTGTGGGCACGCTCTCTGACCCCTATCTTTATCTCTACAACGCCTCGGGCACGCTGATCGCAGAAGACGACGACGCAGGCGTTGGATGGGAATCGTCGCTCCAGTTTACCGCCGCGCAGACGGGGACCTACTACCTAGGCGCGGCGTCCTACCAGGGGCGGTCAAGCGGGACCTATACGCTGACGCTTGGGCTAGATGCGCCCCCGGCGGCGGGGACGTTGGACGAGCTTGCAGCGCAGCTGACCAATGGCTGGGGGCGTCAGTACACCTGGGGCACCAACGCCGATGGTTCCGCGCGGGAGCTTCGCGTGGACCTCACGCGCCTCACGGCGGAGGGTCAGCAGCTCGCCCGGTGGGCCATGCAAACCTGGGAAATGGTCGCCAATATCACCTTTCTCGAAACGACCGTGAATGCTGACATCACCGCCGACGATGACCAGAGCGGCGCCTACGCCTACGCCCCGACTGCCGGCGACGGCGAGCTGAATGTGAGCACGTCCTGGCTCAACTCCTACGGGACGACACGCGACAGCTATTCGTATCTGACCTATGTCCATGAGTTCGGGCACGCGCTCGGGCTCTACCACCAGGGGGATTACAACGGGTCGGCGACGTTCAGCCAGGACGCCATGTTCGCCAATGACAGCTGGCAGCTGTCGGTGATGTCGTATTTCGATCAAAACGAGAACCCCAACGTCAAAGCCACGCTTGCGCTGCCTCTTGGGCCGCAGATGGCGGATATCGTGGCCATCCAGAACCTCTATGGGGCCCCCGACGCGAGCTCCGCCACCGGTGGCGACACAATCTGGGGGTTCGATTCGACCCTGGGCAACCATCTCGATGACGCGTTCGACGAGTTGGAGGCTGAGAGCTTTCAGGCCTTTGGCGCGGGGTCAGGCGCCGCCATCACGATTTATGACCAAGGCGGTATCGACACGATCAACTTTGCAGGCACCACAAAAGACCTGGTGATTTCGCTCTTGCCGGAAAGCTTTTCGGATTTCGGCGACTGGGTGGGTGCCATCGCCATCGCGCGCGGGACGGACATCGAAAATGTCATCACGGGCGACGGCGATGACGTCGTCACGGGCAACACGCTCGGGAACATTATCCAGACGAACGGTGGCGACGACACCGTAGACGCGCGCGAGGGCGCGGACATCGTCATCGGCGGCGCAGGCGATGACGCGTTGTCGGGCGGCGATGGCCATGACCAACTGACAGAGGGGCTGGGCCGCGACACGATCGAAGGCGATGCAGGCTCCGACCGGGCGGAGGCGATCGCGGGCGTCAATACGATCTACGGAGACAGCGCGAGCGGCGGCACCGAAGGGGAGGCCAGCGATTTCCTGGTCGGCGGCTTGCAGAGCGATACGCTCTACGGTGGCGGCGGACATGATGTGATGTCCGGCGATAACGCATCGATCTTTTTCGGCGGCGCGGATGTGATCCACGGGCAGGCGGGCGATGACGTGATGCAAGGCGGGCTCGGCGCGGACAGCTTTGTCTTTGCGCCAAATGACGGCGCAGATGTCATCGGCGCGTTTGACATCAGCGCAGTGACGTTTGACGCCACGCTCGGCTACCGCGCGACGCTTACGGGGGCTGACTTTGTGTCCGGGCTCGACCAGGTCGTGCTGACCGGGTTCTCCACGCTCACGAGCGCCACCGTGATGTCGGCCATAACGGGCTCCCGGGACGGGGCCGTCTTTGACGCAGAAGGCACATCGGTCACATTCTACGGTGTTTCTGCCGCGTCGCTGAGCGTTGACGACTTTGTATTTGCGTAGCGAGGGAGCGTATTGATGCACCGTACCTTGACCATAGCGACCGCGTCCTGCGCGCTTCTCACCGCGTGCGGCGGTGGCGACACGTCGACGGGGACGTCATCGTCGAGCGTCACAAGCCCATCAGTCAGCTATCAGTCGCTCAGCTCGACCGCCGCGGCCACGAGTGCGCTTGCGGGCGCAGCCATTCGGTCGAACGGGTCCACGGGGACGCTTGATGTCGTGACGATTGCCAACTCATCGCTCACGCACAACACAGGCGCCGCCACGGTGAATGACGGGACCTACAGTTTGACCGACGCCGATGGGTTCGATGCAAACGGGCGGCTCAGCGACGGAAGCTCCACACTCTCTCCCGCGGCGGGGTTTTCGGGGCGCTACGAGTATGTGACGCCCTACAGCCAGTCGTATAGCGCGGGGGGGACAAGCTACACCGTTCCGCTGGGCGTTGTCGGGGTGGCCACGGCCGCAGCCGATGTCAGTACGAGCGGGTCGGCAACCTACACGGGCGAAGCCGCGGGCGTCGTGGCCTCGGGGACAACGAGCTATGATTTGACCGGCGGCACCGCCACGGTGACCGCGAACTTCGGCAGCGGGCGGGTCAATGTCACGACCACAGGCTTTACAGCGACCCAAACCGGCGGCACGGCGAGCGCGGTCCCTGTCGACACGGTGTCGGTGGCGAATATGTCGATCGCTGGCAATACATTCAGCGGGGGCACTGTGACGACGCTCAACGGCGGGGCAGTGGTCAATGTCACGGGCCCCAACACGACCACCGCCGCGGGGGGCGCGTTCTTTGGCTTTGACGCTACCAACAACTTCCCCGACGAGGTGGGCGGCGTGATTGCGCAGCAGGGGGACAATGGCCTCCTTGGCGTGGGCTTTGTTGGCGACTAGCGGCAGAGCCGCCTGTGCGGGGCTGATTTTCGGGCTGATGGCTCTGGCGCTGCCTGCGGCGGCGCAGTCTGATCTGGATGTGACGCTGTCGCGCCTCATCAACAGCGGGGATATCCCGCAGGCCCAAGCTGTCTTAGACGCAGCAGAACCCACGCAGCTTCAGCGGCGGTTCTTTGAGGCGCGGGTGCTTAAAGCGCGCGGTGAGCTGCGCGCCGCGGTGGCGGCTCTGCGTGAGATTGTGGCGAGCGATCCAACCTATCTCAATCCCCGGCGGGAGCTTGCCCACACCCTCCTGACCCTACGCGACTACCCGGGCGCGGCACGGGCGTTCCGCGCCTTGCTTCGGGTCGATCAAACGCCTCAGATGCGCACCGGCTACCGGGCGTTCCTGGCCGAGATCGAGGCCAAGCGGCCCCTATCGCTGCGCCTTGGTCTGTCGGTGCTCCCCTCGACCAACGTGAACCGCGGCGCGTCGACGGATCGGTTTAACGGCTCGGGATCGGTCACGATTGCGCCCACGTCGCTGGCGCAGTCGGGGGTCGGCCTGGGCACGCAGGTCGCCGCCACCTACCGCCCGCTGGTCACGCCCGACACGCGGCTGTCCTTTTCGGGTGCCCTGGCGCTGCGGCGCTACGACAATGCGCGCTTTGATGCGACCGACCTGCGCGTGAGCGCGCGCTATGAGCATGTGTCAAACGACACGCTTTGGTCGCTGTCCCCCTACATCGCGGACAATCGCCGCGCCGATGGTGGCAGTTACGTGGCGCGTGGCATTGGCCTGGGCCTCGCGCAGAGCATTACGCCCCAGACACGCGGCAGCGCTGGCCTGACGGTGGAGAGCAGGGACTATGCGACAGAGACGGGGCTCAATGGAGCGCTTGTGAGCGCGCAGCTTGGGGTCACCCACGATCTCCGCCCCGACATGCGTCTTGGCGCGCAGCTTGAACTCTCCAACAGCACGCCCGCGCTCGACTTTCAAAGCTACGTGTCGCACGGGGCGCTCGTGACGGTGGAACGCCGCTGGCCCATGGGAGTTGCAACGCAACTGGGACTACGCGTCGGGACCCGCGACTTTCGGGCGGATTTTCCACTGACCTCAGCACCGCGTGCGGATCGGTTCAGCACGGTGATCGTTGGGCTACGCCACCGCGATCTAGATGTGTTTGGCATGATCCCGGCGATCACATGCAGCCACGAGGTGAACCGGTCGACCGTGACGCAGTTTGATTATGAGACAACCGATTGCGCGCTGAGCCTAGGCTACAGCTTTTAGGCGCTGTGTTCGGCGGGCCGCTCAGCGCGGCATATCCACGATGGCCACCCCCGGGATCGCGTCGCGCGCGAGATCAAGGAGATGCGCATGGTGGGTGAACATGATCGCCTGCCCGACACGGCCGACCTCCGCACAGAGCGACAGCGCTGCCTTGGCGCGGGCGTCGTCAAAGGTTTCCATGATGTCGTCGAGCACCATAGGTAGCGGACCGGGCGCCCGGGCGAAGCGCTGGTAGCCAGCGAGGCGCAGGGCGAAATAGAGCTGACCCATGGTGCCGGTCGACATGGCCTCCGCTTTTACCCTGGTGCCGTCTGCGCTAATGCCTACGAGCTTTTCGCCCTCCGCCTCGCTCCAGACCTCGACGCCGGTCCATTTCGGCGCGGTCATGGTGACAAAGGCCCGTTCGACATCGCGGACCATTTCGCTGCGCCGGTCTGCGGCGAGAGTGCGCAGCGCGCCGCGGGCTGCGATGGCGCCCAGCTGGGCCATGGCGGCGTGGCGAGCGCCGTCGCGCAGCTCCTCAAGGATCGTGGCGCGTTCGGCGATAAGCGCGGAGGGATCGGTGGCGGCATAGGCGGCCTCCAGCGTGGCTTGGGCATCCCGTTGCGCATCGCGGGCGGTGTCGCGGGCGCGCTGCGCATCGTCGAGGTCCTGCGCCAGGACGCCTGCCCGCGCCGCATCGGGAAGGCGCGCAGATTCAGCAGCAAAGAGCGCCGCCTCGACGCCGCTCGCAGCCCTATCGCGCGCAGCCTCTGCACGTGCCTTTTCCCGGCGCAGCCCATCACGGGCGTCCAGTTGATGGAGCCGATCACGGTCTGCAAGCTCTGCACCGCCCTGCCCCGCGAAGGCTGCCGCCACGTCCCCGCGCGCTTGGTCCAGCGCGGCCTTGGCGCGGCGCTGGCTTTGGGCCGCCTTTTCCATCGCGCTGGTGAGAGCTGCCTGCGCGCGCGCGGCGGCCGCGGCGCGCGCGTGGCGTTGGCGCGCCTGGGCGAGGACATCAAGCGCACCTGTTGCGGCCTCTAGCGTCAGAAGCTCCCGAACAGGCGCGGCCCAGGCTTCGAACCGTGCCAGGCCGTCTTTAAGCTGGGCAACGCGGGTTTGGGTGCTTTGCAGCTCCGTATGGATCGTCTGCAGGTCCCGCAGCGCGGTGAGATGGGGCGCAAGCGCCTCGGCGCTTTGGGGCAAGGCGTAGCCCGCCGTAGCGGCCTGCAAGCGGGCCTCCGCGCTCTGGCAGGTCAACTTGGCCTGCGCGGCGCGCGCTTGAAGCTTGTCCACAGCGGCCTTGGCGGCAGTCCAGCGGGTCCAGGCTTCCGTATCGGCGGTTTGCCGGGTCAGACGCTCAAACACGCGGGCGGGAAGCGCGGCGGGATGTGCCGTTATGCCAAACGCAGCAGCCGTCTGCGTGAGGGCGGCAAGTGCGGCGTCTGCCGAAATCTCAGCCGCGGTCAAAGCTGCCTGCGCCCGCGCAAGCCGAGCATGGGCCGTCGCTGCGCGGTCCAAGCGGTCGCGCTGCGCGGTGAAGCCTGCCGGGGCGGACCCTTGTGGCAGGCCCAGCGCCTGCATCGCTTGAGCGCAGCGGGATGCGTGGACCTCCATCGCCTCCGTAAGCTTAGCCGCTGTGTCCTGCGCCGATGTGAGCTTAGCCTCTGCCGTGGCCACGTCGCTTTGAGCCCGCGCGTGGCGGTCTCGGGCTGATGCGCCATCGACATATTCTGCACGGGCGGCGTCATCGGCGTGCAGGGCTGTTTCAAACCGACCCGCGCTGTCATGGTCGAGCGTGGCGCGGTGGGCCTGCCAAGCGGTGTCGCGCGCGCGGCGCGTGGCCTCGATATCGGCAAGGGTCACCGGCGTCCCTGACGCCCCGTTTTGCCCCAGAGCAGCCTTTGCGAGGGTCAGCGCGGCGGCGACGTCTTCGAGCGCCGCGGCAACCTGCGCGTGTTTCTGGGTCAGTTCGCGGTCTACGGTCGCCAGCTGCGTGAGTGTTTCCGGCGCGGGGAGCCCAGCATCCACGAGAGTGCGCCAGTTCGCTGGAAGCGCCGCGCTGTCTTCGGCCAAGCGATCCTCTGCTTCCGCCAGGGCCGCGCGAAGTGGGGCGAGGGTTTGGGCGGCCTCCCATGCCTCCCGCGCCTCGGCTAAGGCGTTCAGGTCGCGAGGCGCCTCGGGCTCGGGGCCAAGCTGGGCCTGCGCGCGGTCACGCTCGGCGGCGCTGTGCGCGGCATCGCGGGCCGCCTGTTGCGCGACGCGCAAGGCCTCATCAAGTTCCGAAAGAACGTCCGGCGATAGCACCAGGGCCTCAGGCGCCGCGTCCGGGGCAATGCGCGCCGCGGTGGTCGAAAGCGCGGTGCGCAGGTCTTCGACAGCTTGTCGCCTGCGGCCTAGGTCCGCATGGGCGGTCTTTGCGCGACTTTCGAGCGTCGTGCCCCCGAACTCCTCACTGTCGAGCTGATCGAGCGCCTGCGCGAGGGCCGCCGCGCTGGGGTCGCGCTCGATCTGCGCAAGCTGTTCTTTCAGATCAGCGAGTTCATCATCGGTCTCCCGCAGGGTTGTTTGCGCGTGGTCGATGTCGCGCAGGCGCCCGGTGATCCGCTCGGCAGTGCCCGCAGGCAGGTCGGGCCCGTCCGGCAGGTCACGCAGCCTTTGACCCAGCGCGTGGGCCTCTTGGTTGGCGGCAAACCAGGCTTGGGCGGCTTTCCCGGCCTCCTGCCGTTGCTTGGCGAGCAGCCAGGCCGCATGGGCCTGATCAAACGCCGCGTCCGCGCGGTCGAGCGCCTCGCGCAGCGCGGTCTCCCGCTCCGGCGTGAGCCGCTCGGTGCGCAGCGCTGTGTCGATCTCCTTTAGGCGGTTTTGGGCCTTGCGCAGGGTCGTCGATTGACCCCGCTTTTTGTGAAACGCGGCGGCGTCGGCATCGAGGCGCGCGAGCATCCCCGCCACGCTCGTGAGCCCCGACACCCCCGCATGGAGGAGCTGACCGAGATCGCCCTTTGCCTCCGCAATCTTGCGCCCGCCGTCGCGCAGGCTCACTTCGTTGAGCGAAAAGCGGTCGATGTAGCTCGCGCGATCAAGGCCGTGGAGCGCGGATCGCAATGGACCCTCGTCTACGCTGCGCCCGTCTGCGTCGCGCAGGGAGCCTGTGGATTTGCCATCCCTCACATAGACTGACGCGCCCTGCCCCGGGATCGTGATCGAGCCCCCCACGCGCAAGTCCGATCGTTCCAGGTCGCCAAAGGCGTAGTCGTGTTTCCCGTTGGGCAGCCCGAATATGAGGTCGAGATACGCGCGAAAGGCCGTCGATTTTCCGGCCTCGTTGGGGCCATAGATCACCGTGACATCGCAGGCTCCGGCGGCGCGTTCTGGCAGCGTGATGCTGGCATCGCGAAACCGCCCGTAGCGCAACAGGTCGAGCCGGTTAAGCCTCATGCCCCGCCCCGCATACGCTGCCGCACAAGCTGGAGCGCCTCTGCCACCAACGCCTCGGCGTCATCAGCTTGCAAGGCATCCCGCGCCTCCCGCGGGAGCGCGTCACGCAGGTCTGCAAGGGCCGTGTCGCGCGCGAGCTCAAAGGCGGGGCTGGCGATTTCGGCGCGCATCAGGCGCATCAGGTCGTCGGCTTCTGGCGCATCCGTCCCCGCGGGCGGCGCCACGCGCACGCGGTCGAGATGGAGACTGGGGTGGTCCTCAAGAAGCTCCTGCGCAATGGCGCTTAGTTCGTCTTCGCCAAAGGCGCTGGTTTTGACCATGAGGCGCAGCGCGGTCGCCTCCGCCCCCTGCGTGCGGGCGTCGAGCTGTGCGCGCAGCTTGTCCATGGCGAGGTTGAGGTCGGCGGTGTCTGTCAGATCAAGCTCTACCGCCTCAAAGGCCAGCCGCGCCACGGGGTGGTGGGTGATCTTGGCGGCGCCTTCGCTAAGCTCCACAATCGCAACCGTGCCCCCGCCCCGCTCGCCGAAATGGCGCGGCTGGGGAATGCCGGGCATGACAGCCAGGGTCCCATCGGCGCGACGCTCGAACGGCGCATGGATATGGCCCAGACACCAAAGATCATAGCCATGGGCCAGCAGGTCGGCCTCCTTACACGGGGCATAACGGTCGTGGCCGGGTGATCCGTCGAGGGAGCTGTGCATGAGGCCAATGTTAATGCGCCCGGGCCAGGGCGCCGGGTAATCCGGCAGAAAGCTTTTCCGCAGATGGGTCGTGTCAAACGACAGTCCGTGAATGACCGCTCCACCAATGTCTATCGACGGCTGGTCTTTGGTCAGCAGATGCGCGCCCTCCGGCAGGTCTGCGCTGCGCTCAAGGAGCGCGTCATGGTTGCCGCGGATGATGAGGCAGGGGATCCCTGCCGCCGTGGCGCGCTGGATCTGACGTAAGAAAAACGCCCGCAGCCGCAGATCAGGCTGATCACTGTCAAACACGTCCCCCGCGATGGCGAGCGCATCGACCCCTTCCGACAGGGTCAGGTCTACCACGCGGGCAAAGACATCGCGGCTGGCCTGGCGCAAGAGCTCCGCAAGGTCGGGGTTGCGCATGGCCAGCGACCGGATGGGTGACCCCAGGTGGATGTCTGCGGTGGCGAGAATGCGCATGGGGCCTGTATCGCGCCGGGCGGGCGTCGATGCAAATGCCGAATGGCTGGGCGCGCTGCCGCTAGGGCACGCGTTCGTGCGAGCGTACAGACAAGCGTTAACGCTCTCTTAACGCTCTGCATACGCCTCGGGGCCAGGGTGTCGGGGTGAGAGGGGACACTGACATGACTATGATTGACCGAACGACCGCCGAGCTGGGCCTGAGCGCCACGATTGAGGCGCAGGCGCTGCCTGCCGGATTTGCCATGCAGGCCCATGGCCTGGGACCCACGCTCTATGGCGCGATTGATTTGGTGGATCAGGCCGGGCTTTGTGCGGCGTGGTTCCAGGACCGCCAGTGCGATGACCCAGCCGTCAATGCGCTGGTAGCAGCGGAGGAGCTCGCACGGGCGACATTGCTCGGCGCGCGGGGTCTCAAGCTCTCGGCGCCATACCTGGCCGCCAAAGCCGTGCTTGTAGCAGGCGACGGGGACGCGGCGCGCACAACCCCGCTCAGGGCCGCGATCTTTGCGCTGCGCAGCTTTGGGGTCGCAGAGACGCGTGTGATGGATCGCGCGCCGTCGGCAGTGGATGCGAATGCGCTACGCCGCCGCGCGCGGGCGCAGGATTTCAGGCACAACACGGCCCAAACCGACGGCTCCTGGGCGGTGCCGCTCAGCGGGGGGAGCGTGACGGAGGACATTCTAGAGGCGCTTTTCGCCGGGTTCCCGGTGATCGTCCGTCTGTCACCAGCGCTCGGCGCAGACGGGCGGGATCAGACGATCTGCATCACGGGGTTTGAGCCCCGGACAACCGCGGCGGCGGGATCACGTGGGGCGTTCACCTTTTGCGCACCGGCGGAATACGTGGCGGAGGGGCGGTCCCGGGGGTGCCTCACCACCGACGATTTGGAGCGGCGCTGCCAAGAGGTCCTTTACCGCACGCGCATCCTTTAGGCTTGTGCGCGCCACGCCAGGATATCCGCCACAGTCGCCTGTGCGGTGAGCTCGCGGTCGAGCGTGACGCCCAACTCATCCGCCTCAAGCGGCTCAAGCGTGGAGAGTTGGCTGTCTAGGAGGTCGGGTGGCATGAAATGGCCCCGGCGCCCGGCGACCCGCTGCGCCAGGACCGCCCGCGGTGGGTTGAGAAGCGCGAACGCGCAGGGCCCAATCCCCGCCCGTAATCTGTCACGATAGGCCCGGCGCAGCGCGGAACAGGAGATCACGACGGATTGGCTCCCAGTCCTAGCGTCCCGCGCGGCCACGCCGATACGGTCGAGCCAGGGCCACCGGTCATCATCTGTGAGCGGCGTCCCGGTCTCCATCTTTGCGACGGCGTCTGTGCTGTGGAAGGCGTCCCCTTCGAGGAAGATGCCTGACAGCTGCTGGGCAAGGGCGCGGGCAATCGTGGATTTGCCACAGCCCGACACGCCCATGACGATGATGACCTGCGGCCCACTCACCGCGTGTCGGCCAATCCGCCCTCTTGCAGGACGTAGGGCGAAATCGCGTCGAGCGCGCTGGCATCACCGGCCAACACGCGCCGGAGGAGGGAAATCGCCCCCGGTGACGTCAGCGCGATCTGGTGATGGTCTGTGCCGCTGACCTCCTCCCCAAAGGCGGTGAGGTCGACGACGGTGATCGGCAACCCGCTAAAGTCCGACGCCTCGGAGACATTCCCCAACCTCTCCCGCCGCCCGGTCAGGAATCCGGCAATTGCAAGCGCGGGATCGGTCTGTGCCACAAAGACGACAAAGGGTTGCGGCAGCGTGCCAATGGTGCGGACCTGGCGCGCAAAGAGGTCCTTATCGATATCGGGCGCGATCAGGGTGATGCCGCTGATGCGGCGCAGTGTGGCGTGGTCGCCCGTGAGTGCGAGCTGCCGAAGCGCCTCCATCGTTAAGAGGCTGCCCATGGAATGCGCCACGATGAGCACCTTGCCCCGCGCCCTTGTCAGGTCGCGGAGGGTCCGGGCCAAATCATTGCGCGAAAAGAGCACTGAGTCCCGATCATAAAGATATCCACGCACATCCGCCGCCGACGGCCAGGCAAACAGGACCGTGGGCACACGCACCTTAAAGTCATGGCGGATCTGGGCGAGCTGGAATGCAGCCTCGGGCACCGTGTTGTTGAACCCGTGGACAAAGAGGACCGTCTCCTCCGCCTCGGGGATGGCCCTTAGGAAGTCCGCCTTGCTGTCTTTTTGCAGGACGCCCGTGACCAGAAAATTCTCTGCCGCGGTGGGATGTCGCCCGGGCCAGGCAATGACGCCAGGCTGGTGATCCGGCGGCACGGAGACGCGCATTTGCCCGTATGACAAAACCTCCCTCCGGTCGGCGCCGAAAAGCTCGGCTTGAGCGGCGATAGCCTCCGGCCCGCGGGTGGTGACGACGTGGATAAGGTGTTGGGTCGCGCGCGGGTCAGGCGGGCCAAAGGGCGGCGGATAGGCCGCGCACCCCGCCTGCACCGCACAGACCAAAAGCGCCAGCGCAAATCTCATGCCGCGTCCGCGAGCACCGCCGCCACGATATCGCGGGGCACGTCAGATGTCACGAATGCCGCACCGATCCCGCGCATCAGGATAAAGCGGAGCGTACCATCGATGACCTTTTTGTCCTGCCCCATGAGATCCAGAAGCGCGTCCGGCCCGGGCAAGTCGCCTGCGATGTCCGACAGGCGCGTCTTCATCCCCATGGCAGTGAGATGAGCCGCGACCCGGCCTGGATCCTCTTGCGGGGCAAGGCCCAGGCGTGCCGATAGGTCCGCCGCGAGCGCGCAGCCGATGGCGACCCCTTCCCCGTGCAACAGCCTGTCGGAATACCCTGTTGCCGCTTCAAGCGCATGGCAGAACGTGTGGCCCAAGTTCAAAAGCGCGCGGTCGCCCTGCTCCGTCTCGTCGCGGGCGACGATGTCGGCTTTCATCTGCACCGATCGCGTCACAGCATGGAGCCGTGCCGCGGCATCGCCTGCGGCGAGCGCCGGGCCATGCGCCTCCAACCACTCAAAGAATGCCGCGTCGCCAAGAAGGCCGTATTTCACGACCTCCCCATAGCCCGCGCGAAAATCGCGGGGCGTGAGGGTCTCCAAAACGCCGATATCTGCGAGGACAAGGCTGGGCTGGTGAAACGCTCCGATCAGGTTTTTGCCGTGGGGCGCGTTGATGCCCGTTTTACCCCCGACGGAGCTGTCGACCTGGGCCAAAAGCGAGGTGGGGATTTGCACAAAGCGCACCCCGCGCCGCAGGATGGCGGCCGCGAAGCCCACGAGATCGCCAATCACACCACCGCCGAGCGCGATGACGATGTCGCCGCGTTCGACCTTTTCACTCAAAAGCCATTCAACGCAGCTTTGCAGCGGTCCCCAGCTCTTTGTCGCCTCCCCCGGCGGCAACGTAAGCGCGCTTGAGGCGATGCCCGCCGCGGCCAACGACGCCTCCAGCACAGGCAGGTGGAGCGCGGCGACATGCGCGTCCGTCACGATCGCCACGCGCGGGCGCCGCAAGAGCGGTGCGATATGCGCGCCCGCATCGCCCAAAAGCCCCGCCCCCACCAGCACGTCATAGGCCCTATCCCCAAGCGGGACATGGACGGTGTTGATCATCGTGTTAGGCATCGGGCAGGTCCAAAACATCAGGCCGCGTTGCGAGCGCGTCGATCACGGCGAGGGTCATTTCGTGGATGGAATAGGCCGCCTGCGCCTCCACCGCCAGGGTGGCCTGGGCATAATGTGGCGTCCGGTCGCGCAAAAGCGCCTCGAGCGTCGCGCGGGGATCTGGCGTGCGCAAAAGCGGGCGGGTGTCTTTGTGCCGGACCCTTTCCCACAGGAGCTCGATATCCGCCTTGAGCCACACCGAAATCCCGCGGGCCGCGATCACATCGCGCGTGGCGGGGTTGAGAAACGCACCGCCGCCGGTCGACAAGACGCCCGGCGCCAGGTCCATGAGACGGGCAATGATCTGCGCCTCCTTCTCGCGAAAAAACGCCTCGCCATCACGCTCAAAAATCTCCGGGATCGACATATTGGCGGCTTCCACCAGCGCCTCATCGCTGTCGCGGAAGGCCACGCCAAGCTGGGACGCAAGCGTTTTGCCGATGGCCGTTTTGCCAGAGCCCATCATCCCCACCAGCACCACCGTGCGCTTGAGCCGTGGCTGAGTTTCCGGAAAAGCTGCCTGTGTCATCGCGGGCCCTCGGTCAGTCATCGGCCAGCCATCGCTTATCTTTTGTCCGAATGTACAGAAGATAGTGAAGTTTCGGCCACGAATGGTTATACCCACCTCAGAGGCAAATGACAGGCACCAACCGCCGGAGAGCGAGCCATGGGGCGACTGCTACGATTTTTGATCTACGTGGTGATTGCCGCGGCCATTGGACTTGTGGCGTATGCCTATATCGGCCCCTTCCTGGGCGCTGATTTCACACCTCCCTCAACCAATGTAACGGTCCCGGTGGAGGTTGAGCTTGAGTAGCGCACGCCTCATCAGCTTGGGTCTGGGTCTTTTGGCGGCGCTCCCCGTGGCGGCGCAGGGCCCATCCACCCCGTCAACGTTGGAAGCGGCCTTGCCTGGTGGCGGCGCAAACGCCGCAGCGGTTCAGGCCGCGCCCCTGTCTGTCATCGACTGGCTTGCCGTTCCCCCGGCGGAGGCTGCAATTTCCAAGGACGCCCTGACCCCGCGCGACATTCCCAATAGTGCCGCGGCGCCCAGTGTCGCGACCGCACCGCTCGATGGCGGTGACGGGGGGGCGGGTCTCCTTGCCCCTGCGGCCAGCGGGATACCGGCCACGCTTTGGTCCGGCTCGTCGCTGTCCACGCTGTCGCGGGCTATGGACGCGCTTCCGGCGGAAACGCTGGCGCCGGTCGCCGAGCTCCGCAAGCGGCTTTTGATTGCCCGCACGAACCCGCCAGAGGGTGCGAGCGCGGCAGAGTTTTTGGCCTGGCGCGTGGCACATCTGCGCGAAATCGCGGCCGCCGACGAAGCTATGGCGCTTTTTGAAGAGACGCGCGTGACTCTCACGCCTGATCTTTTCACACACTACGCCGATCTCGCCTTTATCCTGGGGGAGGAGGACCGCGCCTGTGCGCAGTGGCGCGACAACGCGGCGCTGTCCGACGATATCGCGCTGCGGATCGTGTGTTTGGCACGGGTGGGCGACTGGAACGCGGCAGCGTTGGCGCTGCAAGGCGCGCTCGTGCTGGGTGACATGCCTGCCGACCGCGGCGCGCTTTTGGCCGCGTTCCTTGATCCCGAACTGGCAGATGCACAGGACCGGTTCACACTTGCGGGGCCCGTCACGCCGCTCGACTTCCGCATGAAGGAGGCCGTGGGCGCACCGCTTCCCACCGAGAACTTGCCGCGGGTCTATGCGTTGTCAGACCTGCGCCCTGCCATGGGCTGGAAGGCACAGATTGACGCCGCCGAACGGCTGGTGCGCACGGGCGCCGTGCCGCCCGCACGGCTCTTTGAGCTATACACCGCACGCGTGCCTGCCGCCTCTGGGTCGGTTTGGGACCGTGCGGATGCCGTCCAAACCCTTGATGCCGCGTTGCGAGCCGGGGAACCTTCGGAGGTTGGGCCCGCCCTGCGCGACGCTGTTGCGGCTATGGGCGCAGCGGGGCTGTTGCCCGCGCTGGCCACCATGGTCGCAGATCGCCTCGACCCCGTAATGTCGCTGGCGCCGGAGGCCGCCACGGCGCAGGCCAAGCTCCTTTTGCTGTCTGACCGCTATGAAAGCGCGCGAGAGGCGGTTCCTGAGCCGCTTCAGGCTATTGCGGTGGGTGATGTGCTCGGCGTGACATCGACGGCCCCGCGGATCGCTGCACTCTTGGACGGGTTCCGCGCGTCCCCAGAAAACCCGCCGGAGGGCAACGCCAGCCTGGGTGAGACGATCCTAAAGGCGCTCGGCGACCTCGACGCCGCCACAGCCGGGGATTTCACTGGCGTCGCGGACGCGCTCGCCACGTTGCGGCGCGTGGGCCTCGAAGACAGCGCGCGCCGCGCCGCGCTCCACCTCGCGCTCCTCACGCGGTGAAGGACGCCCACCTCATCTCTGCCTTCCTAGAGGCCCAGGCGGCGGAACTTGACGCGTCCGAAAACACCCAAGCAGCCTATGGCCGGGACCTGCTAGATTTCTCCACCTGGCTTTCCCGGCGCGGAGGGACGCTGATCGGTGCCGAACGGGAGGGGATCGAAGACTACCTTGTGCATTGCGCCGCGCAAGGGCTGGCCACGTCGACGCGCGCGCGGCGGCTGTCGTCCATCAAGCAAATCTACCGGTTCAGCTTCGAAGAAGGCCTGCGCAGCGACAACCCCGCCATTCAGATCCGCGGCCCCGGTCGCGATGTGCGCCTACCCAAGACCCTCAGCGTGGCAGAGGTCGACGCGCTTCTTGCGGCGGCGCGCACGCACGGACGCACGCAAGCCGCTCAGCTGCGCGCCACCTGCCTGATGGAGCTGCTCTACGCCACGGGGATGCGTGTGTCGGAGCTCGTGTCGCTGCCCTGCGCAGCTGCACGCGGCGATCCGCGGATGCTGCTCGTGCGCGGCAAAGGGGGCAAAGAGCGCATGGTGCCGCTGTCGCCGCCCGCACGCGCGGCGACGGCGACCTGGCTTGCCCATCTCGACGCGCAAGACGGCCCGACGCCCAAGTTCCTCTTTCCGTCCCGCGGAAAACTGGGGCACCTGACGCGTCACGCGTTTTACGCGATGATCAAAGAGCTGGCAGTGGCCGGCGGCGTAAGCCCGGCGACCGTCACGCCACATACCCTGCGGCACGCGTTTGCCACCCACCTCCTCGCCAATGGTGCGGATTTGCGTGCGATCCAAACGCTGCTCGGCCACGCGGATGTGGCCACGACAGAAATCTACACCCATGTGCTCGAGGAGCGCCTGAGCGAGCTTGTGCTCACCCGCCACCCGCTCGCATCACCTGAGAGCTAGGAACCAAGGCTTTTGCAAAAAGCCTTTCCAAATTTCTTTGAAAGAAATTTGCCCCCCTTGTCAGCCCCCCTGCCCCACTGCATATCCCGGCCATGACTGACACAGCAATGGCGGCGCTTGACGGCGCGTTTTGGATGACGGGCGGGGCGATCCTGTTCCTTCTGGTGCTTTCTGGCTTTTTCTCAGGCTCGGAAACTGCGCTCACCGCGGCCTCCCGGGGCAAGCTACAATCGCAAGCCTCCAAGGGCTCGAAAGGCGCAGAGCGCGCGCTTGAGATCACCGAAGATAATGAGCGCCTGATCGGGTCGGTGCTGCTGGGCAACAACCTCGTCAACATCTTGGCCACGTCGCTGGCGACCGCGCTCTTTACCCGCGCCTTTGGCGAGGGGGGCGTGGCGATTGCGACCTTTGTGATGACGCTGCTCGTGCTCATCTTCGCGGAGGTGCTGCCCAAGACCTACGCGATCACCAATGCCGAAACGGCGGCCTCCACCGTGGCGCGCCCGATCTCCTTTGTGGTCACCGTATTCTCCCCCGTGGTGCGCGCGGTGCGGTTCCTTGTCCGCGGCGTGCTGCGGCTCTTTGGGGTGCGCATCGACCCGGGCGCGAATGTGCTTGCGGTACGAGAAGAGATCGCAGGCGCGCTGAGCCTCGGCCAGCAGGAGGGGATCGTCGAAAAGGAGGATCGCGACCGGATCCTCGGCGCGCTCGACCTAGCAGAGCGCACCGTCGAAGAGATCATGCTGCACCGCTCGGGCATCGAGATGATCGATAGCGCGCTGCCCCCGCGCGAAATCCTGTCCTTATGCCTCCAAAGCCGCCACACCCGCCTGCCGCTTTACAAAGATGACCCTGAAAACATCGTGGGCGTGATTCACGCCAAGGACCTCGCGCGGGCGATGGACCGAATGGTGCGCCGCGACGTGGCGGAGTTTGACGTGCTCGACGTGGCGATGGAGCCTTATTTTGTGCCCGAAACCACGACACTTGACGATCAGATGCGCGAATTCTTGCGCCGCCGCGCCCATTTCGCGCTGGTGGTTGACGAATACGGCTCTCTCCAAGGACTACTCACGCTCGAAGACATCTTGGAAGAAATTGTGGGCGAAATCGCCGACGAATTCGACCACGAGGAGGAGGAGGTCGCGACGACCGGGGATGGGCAGTACCTGATTGATGGGGCCATGACGATCCGCGATCTTAACCGCGCCCATGACTGGAGCCTCCCCGACGATGAGGCCAACACAGTCGCGGGCCTTGTGATCCATGAGGCGCAGATGATTCCCACGGTCGGGCAGGTCTTTAGCTTTCACGGCTTCCGGTTTGAGGTCCTCGAAAAGGAGGCAAACCGGATCACCAAGCTCAAGGTTCGCGCGCTTTAGGGGGCGATGGGGGATACCAGTTCAGACCGTGCGGCACGGGCCGTCGCCAACCACGTGTTGGAAGAAACCCGGGTGGCCTACTTAACGGGTGACTACGCCCGTTTTAAAGCGTGTTGCCATCTGCCGCAGCTCATCGGAAGCTTTGACGGTGACAGGGTCATCTCCGAGGATGCAGAGCTGCGCGCCATCTTTGATCGGATGACGGCCTTTTTTGGAACCGAAGAGGTCGTGGACCTGCACCGGACGCTCATCGTCGCCGAGTTTCGCGGCCCCGATGCGGTGGAGGCGACATTTGTGTCCAAGTACCTGTTCAAGTCTGGGCAACTGGGGGAAGAGACCTACGCCCACGGCGTCCTACGGCGGATAGACGGCACCTGGAAGATTGCCGAAAGCCGCTATGCCTCCACCTATCAAGCTGTGACCGATGTGCTGATCGGAAAGGAGCCGGGCGACCGTTAGCGGCCCTTGAACAAGCTCCCGAGCACGCCGCGCACGATGCGGCGTCCCGTGGTGCCCCGCAGCTCCTTAATGAGCGCTTGGCCGAGCGCGTCACCGACGCCACCGCTGCGCGTGCGTCGGGCGCTGGATCGGGCGACGCGGGTGCCGGAAAACCGGCGTGCGGTGCGGAACTCGCGTTCGGCGGGGGGCGCCTCATCCTCCTGCGCTTCGGCGACTTCCGCCTCTTTCGCGGCCTTATCTGCGCGGGCCATGAGCATCTCATAGGCGCTTTCGCGGTCTTTCAGCGCCTCGTATTTGCCCTCGATCGGGCTCAGCGCCATGACATCGCGCCGTTCGCTGTCTGTGATCGGACCAAGCTGGCTCGATGGCGGGCGGATCAGCGTCCGCTCGACCACGCCCGGAATGCCCTTGCGTTCAAGGAACGATGTCACGGCCTCCCCCACGCCGACCTCGCGGATGGCAGTTTCGGTGTCGAAGGCAGGGTTTTCGCGATAAGTCTCTGCGGCCATGCGCAGCGCTTTGCGGTCGCGCGCAGTAAAGGCGCGCAGCGCGTGCTGCACGCGGTTGCCGAGCTGGCCCAAGATATCCTCCGGGATGTCGTCGGGGTTCTGGGTGATGAAATAGACGCCCACCCCTTTGGACCGGATAAGCCGCGCAACCTGTTCGACCTTGTCGACCAGCGCTTTGGGCGCGTCGTCAAAGAGCAGGTGCGCCTCGTCGAAGAAAAAGACCAGCTTAGGCTTATCGGGGTCGCCGACCTCTGGCAGCTCCTCAAAGAGTTCGGACAGGAGCCACAACAGAAAAGTGGCGTAGAGCCGCGGGGCGGCCATGAGTTTATCGGCCGCCAGGATGTTGATGCGCCCGCGGCCATCTGCGTCGCGCGCCATGATGTCCGACAGCGCCAGCGCGGGTTCGCCAAAGAGCCGCGCCGCGCCTTGGTTTTCCAACACAAGAAGCCGCCGCTGGATCGCACCCACCGAGGCCGCACTGACATTGCCGTACCGTAAGCTAAGCTGACGCCCGTTTTCGCCCACCCACACGAGCAGCGCTTGCAGGTCCTTAAGATCCAAAAGCGGCAGACCTTGTTCATCGGCCACCCGAAAGGCGATGTTGAGGATCCCCTCCTGCGCCTCGGTCAGCTCCAGGAGCCGCGCAATGAGGAGCGGGCCCATTTCTGCGACCGTTGTGCGCACGGGGTGGCCCTGGTCGCCGAAGAGGTCCCAGAACGTCACCGGAAAGGCCTCGTAAGTATAGTCCTCAAACCCGATGGTCGCCGCGCGGCTTGTGAACGCGTCATGGAGCTTAAAGTCCGCCCGCCCCGCTTTCGCCAAGCCCGACAGGTCGCCTTTGACATCTGACAAAAAGACCGGGACGCCCTGGGAGGAAAAGCTTTCGGCTAGAATTTGCAGCGTCACCGTCTTGCCGGTGCCGGTCGCCCCAGCGATCAGCCCGTGGCGGTTGGCGTAGTTCAAAAGCAGCTCTTGCGCCGTGCCGTACCCGTCGCCGCCGCCCCCGACAAAAAGACCATTCTGTGCCATACTCACACGCTCCACCCATGTTGCGGCGCAGCATTTGAGCGCCCGTTTCTTGCGACCAGACAGCTTTCCCGCGCGAAGAGCAAGGTTGCGGTAGGAACCGCCGCTAACGGCCTTATTTCCCGCGTTTTCCTGAGAATCCCTGTTGACGCAAGGTCGCACCGCCCCTAGCGTGCCCTCAATAAGTCGGCCAGTCCGACGGGGAGAGAAAAAAGAAGAGGGTTCGCGCTTGCGGGCCCTTTTCTATTTTGAGCAGATGGGACGCTCGGCGCCGCTCCGCGCAGTGTTGGCACGCGCCCCCGTTTTCGCCCTGACACCGCCCTGGCAGCGTGGTAGTCCGCCTAAAACTCGGACGGAGGAGAGACAGGATGTTTGTGCGTTTGGCGCTCGTGCTTTTTGGATTGGGATTTGCGCTTCAGGTCAGCGCGCAAGAAACCGCGAGCGACCCCGCGGCCCCGACTGAGGACGGGCTCAGCATGGGAGAGACGGTCGTCGAAGGCCGCACCGTTGGTGAAAGATATATCAAAGAAACATTCGGGGACTGGGCCCACCGCTGTCTGACGACCGAAAGCGGCGATGATCCGTGCGAAGCCTATCAACTGCTTCTCGACAGCGAAGGTAATGCCATCGCAGAGGTTTCCCTCGTGCCGATTGCGGGCGGCGGGCAGGCAGCTGCGGGCGCGACGGTGACGACCCCGCTTGAAACGCTGCTGACCCGTCAGCTGACGATCAGCGTCGATGGCGGCGTGGAAAAGCGCTACCCCTTTGCCTTTTGCACCCGCGTTGGATGCTTTTCGCGCATCGGCCTGACGCAAGAGGATGTGGACACGTATAAGGCCGGCGCAGTAGCGCTCGTGACCGTTGTGCCGGCGCAATCGCCTGAAACGATTGTGGAGCTGCCGATTTCGCTGACCGGGTTCACCGCAGCCTTTGACGGCCTGTCGGGGTCCTAGGCGGCGCGCAAGGCAAGCACGGCGTTGAGACCACCGAACGCGAACGCGTTGGACAGCGCGCCGGTCACACGGACCTGGCGCGCCTCATTCGGTACAACATCAAGCGCGCATTCCGGGTCCGGCGCCTGATACCCGATGGTGGGCGCGACAACCCCGTCGCGAAGCGCCATGATGCAGGCCAAAAGCTCCACCGCGCCGGTGCCGCCGATACAGTGCCCGTGCATGCTTTTGGTCGAAGAAATCATCAGCCGGTCTGCCTGCGCGCCAAAGGCGGACGCCACGGCGGCGCATTCGGTTTTATCATTGGCCGCGGTGCCGGTGCCGTGGGCGTTGATATAGGTGATATCCTCGGGGGCCATCTGCGCGTCCTTGAGCGCCCCGGCAATTGCACGGGCGGCCCCCTGTTGCGACGGCATCACGATATCGGCTGCGTCGGACGTCATCGCAAAGCCCGTAACCTCCGCCAGGATATCGGCGCCACGTGCCATTGCGTGGTCGCGGTCCTCGAACACAAAGACGCCTGCCCCCTCCCCCTGAACCATCCCGTTGCGGTTGGCCGAAAACGGGCGGCAGGCGTCGCGCGACATCACGCGCAGCCCCTCCCATGCCTTAATGCCGCCAAAGGTCAGCATCGCCTCCGACCCGCCTGTGACCATAGCCAAAGCCCCGCCGGAGCGGATCATCTGAAACGCGAGCCCCATGGCGTGGTTCGATGACGCGCAAGCGGTCGAAACGGTGAAAGACGGACCTTTGAGGTTGTATTCCATGCTCACATGGCTGGCGGCGGCGTTGTTCATGAGCTTGGGGACGACAAAGGGATGAACGCGGTTCTTCCCTTCCTCATAGACGGCGCGGTAGTTGTCTTCCCAGGTGTTCATCCCGCCCGCCGCGGTTCCCAGCACGACGCCCGCGCGCGCCGCCAACTCCCCGCCAAAGGTGAGGCCCGCCTGGCCAATCGCCTCTCGCGCGGCGAGCAGCGTGAACTGCGTGAAGCGGTCATAGAGCGCGATTTGCTGGCGGTTGAAATGGGCCGATTCGTCGTAGCCCGTCACTTGCCCGCCGATGCGGATGGACAGTCGGTCCACATTCGGGAACTCAAGATCGCCGATCCCAAGCTTGCCCTCGGCCATGGCCGCCATCGTGTCGGGCACGTTTTGGCCAAGGGCGTTGACCGTCCCCGCGCCGGTAATGACCACCCGCTTCATTTCTGGTCCGCGATAAAGCCTTCGACGGCAGCCATGATCGTCGCCACAGAAGAGATGTCGAAATCGCTTTTCTCCGGCTCGTTGGCGTTAAAGGGGACCTGGATGTCATAGGTCTCCTCAATCGCGAAGATGCATTCGACGAGGCCAAGACTATCGAGCCCGAGCTCTTCGAGCGTGCTGGCGTCGGTGACGTCCTCAGGCTCCAGCATGGCCTGTTCGGCGATGATGCGTTTGACGGTGTCTGCGACGCTCATGATCCCGCTCCTTGATCTGAGCGGGATTTAGTCACTCCCCCCCAGCTTTAAAACCGCTTTTTTGAGCGCCGCGATGTCGCGCGGCAGGCGGCGGAGCGCTTTGTAGCTGGCGATGTGGCTGGTCATCTGCGTTGCCGGGTAGCCCAACATGGCCCGCCCAGCGGGGACATTGGCCATAAGGAGCGTACCTGCCCCGGTCACAACGCGGTCCCCGACGGTGATGTTGTCGACGACACCGGTTTTGCCGCCCAGGATCACGTGATCGCCAATCTTGGACGAGCCGCCAATTCCCACATGGCCACAGAGCAGACAATGCTCGCCAATCTCCACGTTGTGGCCCACCTGGACGAGACTATCGATTTTTGTACCCGTGCCGATGCGCGTGGCGCGGATCGTCCCGCGGTCGATGGAGCTTCCGGCGCCGATTTCGACGTCGTCCCCAATCTCCACCCCACCGAGAGAATGGATGCGTGTCCAAGCTTGAGCGTTGCCTGCATCCCCGCCCAGCGTTTCGCGTACGGTTTCCGCAGCAGAAGGTTCAGGGGTGACAAAGGAAAATCCGTCGCCGCCGATGAGTGCGCCTGGTTGGACAACGAGGCTCGCGCCCGCGGTGACATCATGGGCAATGCGCGCGCCGTCGCGGATCACGGCGCCCGAGCCGATGCGGCAGTTCGGACCGATGGTGACATGGGCCCCAATGCGCGCGCCGTCGCCGATCACTGTGCCCGCGCCGATGACGCTGTAAGGCCCAACGCTTCCCGCGACTGTGGCATCATCGGCGATGATCGCAGTTGGGTGAATACCCTCGGCGCCCTGCCACGCCGCATCATAAAGCGCCGTGAGCGTCGCCATGGAATAGCGTGGGCGACCCACGCAGATCGCCGCCTTGAGCCCCAGTCCCTCCCAATCCGCATCAGTCCAAAGCAGCGCTGCACGCGCCTGACCCTGCGCGAGAGCGCTGGCATATTTCGGATTCGACGCGAGGGCGAGATCACCCGCGCGCGCCGTTCCCGGCTCCGCCAATGCGTCGATCACGAGGGAGCCGTCCCCCTGCGCCTCCACCCCCAACGCGGATGCGAGATCCTCGACCGTTAGCGCCAAGCGCGGCTAGCCTCGGACCACTGGCAGCGTCACGCCTTCAGCCTGGAGCGCGCGCCAAATCTTGGCGTCGCGGCCATAGACGTCCCGACGGAAATGCGCCTTCCCATCGGCGGAGGTGAATGCCGTTCGGTAGATGATGTGCACCGGCACATGTTGGCGCAGGTCCACGCGGGTTTCCTCATTCGTGTTCAGGTAGTTGTGGAATGTGGCCTTCGGGTTCGCCGATTGCACGGCCAACAGCGCATAGGCAAAGTCGAAGGGATCGTTGAGACGGATACAGCCATGGCTGAACGCCCGCACCTCCCGCCCGAACAGAGATTTCGCAGGCGTATCATGCAGATAGATGTTGTACCTATTGGGGAACATGAACTTCACGAGCCCCAGCGCATTACCCTGGTTCGGGGGCTCGCGCATCCCAAACGGGAACGTCTCAGCCGTAAATGCATTGAAATCCACCGCCGCGCGATTGACGAGCTGACCGTTTGGTCCCGTGATCTCCAGATGGTTCACCGCATAGGGGTTTTGCTGGAGCATCGGCAGATACTCTTTCGTCGCAATGGACCGCGGCACGTACCAGCTCGGGTTGATGACCATGAACTCCATCTCGTCGGAAAACTCCGGCGAGCGGCGATCCCTATCGGCGGCCCCAATGACGGATCGAGTTTGGAAGGTGACAACACCGCGGTCGCGGATCTGTGCGCTAAAGTCGGTCAGGTTGACCCAGACGTGGCGCTCCCCCAGGGGTTTGTTGATCCACCGCTCCCGCTCCATAGCGACCAGGATTTGCGCGATGCGATCCTCGACGCTTTTGTTGATCTCCCCAAGCGTACCCGGCCCAGCAACGCCATCGGCGTAAAGCCCGTGCGCCTCCTGAAAGCGGGCCACAGCGGATTCAATCTCGCCATCGTAGGTCTGCGTGGTGGAGCGGTCCATGTAGCCCATCGCGATGAGCCGGTTGCGCAGCGCGACGACATCGCGGCCCTCAAACCCGGGCTTCACCGAACGTGCTGTGACCGTCGGGCCCCAACCGCCCTCTTCCGAGAGCTCTTTCAGCGTCATCTTTGCCTTCATCAGGCGCGCATATTCGCGCGACTGAGGGTGCAGCGATGCAATAAACCCCGACGGGGAGGAGACCGCAAACGCTTCCAGCGTGGAGCGCGGGTCGCGATACGGCACCTTGCGCACAATCTCATCGTCGACGCGCGATGGGCGCAGCAGCCCGGTTTGGACATCCTTGGCGTAGCGGATAAAGAGCGCTGTCAGCTCCGCCTCCAACGCGCCAAGCTCCGCATCAGAGCGTGCCGCGCGCATTTTCGACCGCAGCCGTAGCGCGTCGTAGCGCCCCGAAGGCAAACCGTGGAGCGTCGCGTCCTCTGCGGCCGCCAGAAACGCCCGGCGGCGCTTGCGATCCTCAGCGCTCGGCCCGGTCCAAAGCGGCGCGTAGCCGCGCTCCTGGTAAAAGGCGCTCACAACCTTGTTGTCGGCGACGCCCTCCGCCAGGGCCTGCTTGAAGGCGATGGACTGCGATACAGCCTGCGAGGCAAGGCTGATGACGCCGACCGCCGCGGCTGCACATAAAACTTTCCGAGACGTCCAAAGCGTTGCGACCAACGACACGTGTCTGCCCCCCTGATTTCACTCGTACCTAGCGTGCGGCGCTTAAGTCACGCCGTCCATTCACACTTACGGCACCTCTGCGCCTAGGACCACGGCTGGACCCATTTTTCTTTTGACGGCCCACAGGTCGCGCCGAAAGTGAGGGAGGTGGATCACAATCACCTCAATATGCGCGAAAATTTGCCGTTTTTTGCTGGCAAACCCAAAACCACCAAATCCGAGCTTTGCGAGCCGATTCTTTTTGTGGCATACGCAGCCTCGCATCTGGGGGACATTGCGGCTTGCGCCGCGGTGAGATGAGACGGGACGAACGTGTATGACTGACAGCAGTGGTGTGAAGATTTCGAGGCGTGGCCTGCTCGGCGCCTTTGGCGCGACCTTGGTTGCAGCCGCACCGACATATTCCAACGCAGCCGGATTCCTGCGCAAGGCGGGCGACATTCGCCGGATCAAGATGTACTCGGGCCGGACGGGCGAACATCTGGACATGGTCTACTGGATCGACGGTGAGTACGTCGGCGAAGCGCTGCAAGAGGTGAACTACTTCATGCGCGACTGGCGCCAGAACAAGGCCGCCCAGATGGACACACGCGCCATCGACATCATCGCAGCCACCCGCAATTTGCTAGAGACGGACAATCCTTTCCTGCTCCTCTCGGGCTACCGCACGCCGCAGACCAATGCGATGCTGCGCGCGCGCTCGTCGAGCGTGGCCCGCAAGTCGCTTCATATGGAGGCGAAGGCCGCCGACCTGCGGCTGAACGGGCGCTCTGTGCGGCAGATCGCAAGCGCGGCAGCGTCGTGCCGGGCGGGCGGCGTTGGGCGCTACACATCGTCGAACTTTGTCCATATCGACTGCGGCGTGGTACGCACCTGGGGTCGTTAACCCGAGATCCTCCGCCATAGGCTTTTTGCGGTGTGAAAATTGGGTTTCGGCTTTGGTCTGTTAACCCCCAATTTACTTTGATGAGAGATGCTGATCCCGCGGCGGGGAAGGCCCCATCTCGGTCCTTGGCGCGCATTGGGTTCCCAAGCCTCTGTACTGAACGCCTTCCCCAATGCGCATTTCATGGCACATCTATCCACCGCGCGCTCAATGCTGCGCTGGAACCGTATCTGCGTCCCCGGTGATCGGGTAAATTCACAGCGGGCGTAGTTTAAGGGCACCCGTATCGGATCTTCGAACCTTAAGCCGCTATGCAAATGGAACTCGGCGAAAAGTTTTGATGCTAAACTCCCCTTAAACTTTGGCGAACTCGGCAACCCGAGCGCTGACTATGACGCCAATCGCCCTGCGTACCGTACGGGAACGAAGTGAAACAGGATTGGCCGCTGCCCATAACGATCCACATCGGTGTCCCTTGTTCGGTGACGAAAGTGGCGCGTCAGATGCTCGCCGGGGGCCGCCGCCGATCCCTCCATGGACGCCCATCCCAAACTAAGTTGTCCAGCGTTGGTGTAAGCGCGCATTTAACGGTCGGTGAGCGCTGACACAGCCCGATGATGCGGGCCGTGCGGTGTGGAAACCGCTCTTGTCTCGTTCAGTTGGTGAGTTCGCGCTAGAGACCTGCTGAGCAAAGCGCCAGTGGAGCTTGGACGAGGGAGGCCGGGCGGCACGGTTGAGATTGGCGTAAAGGGCCGAAGCGAGCCCGCCAGGTGATGTGTGTAGTCTTTAAGTATTGTACAACTTTCGATGATCTTCCGCGCCACGGCGAGGTTACCAAAGGTGTTTTCATTCAGGCACTTATCCCTGATCCTGCCGTGGAATGACACCGCTAACGCATTCCGCATCGCATTGCCCGGCGCGATGTAGTGCCACCCGACACCGCCTCGCACCCTCGGAGCACAGCTTGAGATAAAATTGCCATTCCATGTTGTGAGAGGCATGCTGGCCTGGCCGCGCCTGCGGATCAACTCATTCGGTTCTAGGGTTGTCCGAGCACCTGACAACGAACAAGCCACAACAGTGGCCAACGCCTCTTATGTGCACTCATCCACGATGCACAGCACCCGAAGTGCTGGCCATCTTCAAAGGCGCCAGAAGCGAAGTCCAGCGGCCGACGCTGGGGCGCGATCCGGCTCCAGAATGGGCCGACAGGTTCCCAAAGCACGCCTATGGCACACAGCTAACCCTTCTTCGAGATTGAGCCGGAACACCTTCTTGTAGTTCACGTCCAAGCCTTCCTAGACAGAAGGATGCCCAGACACAGGGTCGTTCATTCGTCGATTTGCGCAGCAGCTTGCTCAGCGCGCCATAGTCCCAATCCCGCTTCTGGTACTGAAAGACGGAACGGTACAAATGAGCAAACTCGCAGTCGTGACGCCCACTGAGACCATATCGATCCACCACGTCCGACCCGGCATTCCCCTTTCAACCGAACACCAATGACTTTATGTCACCCATCCTTCAGTGTCGGATTGTCGATCATAGCATCTGCCAGCTTCTGCTTCAAAGGCTTGTTCGGTTCATCAAGCGCTCACTGCTTATTGGCTTCTGACACGTTCATACCGCCAAATTTGCCTTGTACCTGTATAACGTTGCATCGCAGATCCCGTACTTCCGGCACAGCTCCCGCGCCTTCACGCTTGCCTTGTATTCCTGGGTCATCCGATTGATCTGTTCATCTGGAAACCTGCGTTCAATAGTCCATACCTCGCTCGGGCGGATTACTAAAACCTCACTGGCCAGGTTTCAGGGGCTGGCTCAGCACGTAACTGCTAGCGGCCTTCTCGCTAAGTGCCTAGCTCCAATCGGTTTTCTTGTTAAACTCGCGTTTCAGCGGATAAAGTGTCTAAGCTTGCGACCGCAGGCTAAAAACCGTCAAGCTTTTCTCTCGTCCGCGCGGTGTCGTGACGTGCCCATCGACCCTGGGCCTTCGATCTCCTGCAGTGTCCAAAACACTTTCGGATACCAGCAGTGATGCCCGCAAATCTTTGCACATTCCTTCAATACGCGCTGCTGTGTTTACGACGTCTCCGATCACTGTGATCTGGCCCCTTGCGCCATGGGAGGCGCGACCGCCGACGCGCCCGACCACTGCCAAACCTGAATGCAAGCCTACGCCGACTTTCAAGGGTGCGTTCAACAGCCACGCAAACTCCCGCTGGAAGTCCTCAAGATGATCTAGAATGGCATGCGAGGCGGCGATGGCATTCTGCGCTGCCCGTTCGGGGTCGCCGTCTATTCCGAAGATCGCCATGATCCCATCGCCCATGAATTTATCGAGATGGCCCTCATGAGCTTCAATGATCTTGGTGCTGAACTCCATGAAACGGTTCAGAAAAAACACGACGTCATAGGGTAATTGGTTTTCGGAAAACGTGGTGAACCCACGGATATCCGCAAATAGAATTGTCAAAGTGCGTTCTTGTCCCCAGCGGAGGGGATCTGGCATCGCCAAATCGACGACTGTCTGCGTTTCCGGCGCGACGAGTGGTTGCATGTGAACCTGCCCCAGCACCTTGGATTGACATGCAAGCCGGACGTTATCGGGCAGGCCAAATCGACGTGTGACTTGCATCTCCCGGTCCGATCTCGGTGACAGGTTCTCAGCCCCCTCAACGACGCGGACCCGGCACGTGGAACAGCGCCCTTTGCCGCCGCACACATGGGAATGCGGATGACCCGCGCTCCGACAGATTTCGAGCAATGTCTGACCCTTGCGACCCGGTATGGCCTGCGCCCCGTCGCCAAAAACGCGGACCCGCGAGCGGATGGAAAAGAAGCGATAGACCACCGCGGCAAGGAGGCAGACAGCGACCGTGCTCCAGAATGTGATGGTTCGGGCGAGGTCCTTTTGCTCTGCGATCCAAACCCTGCGCTCATCGGTGAGCCAAGCAGCATCAAGCACGCCCATCCCAAGCTTTCCTGCGACCGTGTAGCCCAAAAAGCCCAAGACCGGGATGGCGATAGCGCTCACCACTAGCAACGGCGCGGCTTGGTTAAACCAGGACTTGCTGCGCAGCCAAAAGGTCACGCCGATGCATCCATGGGTCCAGGCGACCACGGTCAGAACAAACTTCTCCAATGCTCCCGCAGGCCAAAGTTGCAGCACCGCAAAGGCGTATGTGACATCCACGGCCCATAGGACCTCAGGGATGTTCATCCCGACGGCGTGGGGGATCACGAGCACAGGGATGATCAACCCAGTCAGGATCTGAACGAACCCCCAGCCACGCATGCGCCAGTATTTGCGAGCAACGATTTTTGAGACGTTTAGTCCCAAATGGACGACGAATGCGCCGCCGAGCACAATGCGCCCGGTCAGGGACCGTGTGATTTCGGTCCGCCAGACTTGGACCTGATCCATGGCCTCCAAGGACCACAGCGCAAGGGCATGGTTGACGAGGTGAAGTGCAACAAAAGCGAATAAAATCAGACCACTGACCAGTCTCAAGCCCTGTGCATCGATCGACAAACGCATGACTAGCTCCGATATAAAGTCTCTTTGAGGATGCGCTGGTACAAGTCGCTGCGCAGGGCATCGGGTAAGGTGTCCAACACGTCCTGCGACCAAGCCCAGACCGTAACGTTTGTGGAGGCAATGACGTCGGCAGTGCGCATCGATCCTGGGAACAGGGCGGCTTCGCCCAGGAACACCCCGGCGCTCGCGAACCCCTGTGTACGGCCATCGCGATCTATGCGCGCGATCCCCGTCGCCAGAAAGAACAGGGTATCCGCGCGCGCCTTGTCAGCGATGATGGTATCGCCGGGGGAAAGCTTCCTAACCTCGCCAAACTCCGCCAAAGCTTTCAAAGATGGCGGCAGATCCGCGGCGGGCTCCTTTACGGAATTTGCGAGGCATGCCTCCTCCGCGTGAAATGCCGCGTCTTGGGCCGTGGCGAAAAACCGTACGTGTTCTGGAGCATCCCAACGGGTTTTGGAGGCGATGTAGAGCTCCAACTCTGGGCCAAGGCATTCTAAGAATGCGGCAATGATCTCATCAGGATGCAGATCAAAGCCGGTGACATCTGACACATCCAAGACGAGCCTTTTGGGTCTTCCTTGGAGCCTTAAGCTCTCCGCCTCCTTTGAGAGGCGGTCTCGATGGGCAAAGACCAGATACCCTCGCAACTGCACGAAAGCGAGCTCTGGAGTTGCCTTGTCGAGTATCTGTGCATGGGTCGCAGGACGGCGCGCATTGCTAATTGACGACACGCCAAGCCCTTGCGCGGCGACTGGATCGAGTTGGGCGGCACGAACGATCAAGAGCGCCAAAGCCGAGAGCAACCCAATCCCAAGTGTGGCAGGCAGCCCAACGATAGGCGCAGAGCCCGCCATAACAAGCGCAACAGCGCGGTCCCCGGGCCGCATCATGCGCCATGGCTTAACCACGGTGCCGTTCAGCAAGATCAGGCCAAGAAAAATGAGGAACCCGTATGCCAAGGGAACAGGCGTACTGCGCGCCAAGACGGGAGATACAAACGCCAGCATCAGGACAGCCACGCCAATCACTATGGCCGGTTTAGGCGTGGTGGACTTTCCCACAAACATCTGTGATGGGCCCGCCGCCGTGTGTCCTGACGCCCCTCCCACGCAGGCCGCGGCGAGGTTTCCAAAGCCTATGGCACGCAACTCGCGATTGCGTACGCCGTGCCCGGAGAAAAGGGCAACACCCCCAACCGCTGCGACGGCCGTAATGCAAGCCGCCGACAAGATCTCCGGCGCTGCGTCGAGCAAGGCTGACACGGATAGGGTCGGCGCAAAAGTCACGCTGTGCGCCGTGTCGAGGAGCAGCCACCCTGGCGGCCACGCGCCACCAGCAAGCGGAAACGCAACCGCAGCCGCAAAGACAACCGCCACCGGCCACAAAAGTGAGATGCGAGACAGGAATGCGCCCCAGAACACCGCCGCCACAGCGAGTGCCGCAAGTGCCGCAACGATCGACGAACCAGCGTCGGCGCCATAGGACAAGCGCAAGGCCGTCACTACCAGCCCGCTGCCGACCGCAGCAAAGAGCCCTCGCACCACAGACCCCGGGAGGTAGTTCAGAAAACGCTCAGCGTTCAGCTGCGCAAGCAACACGCAAAAGAGCCCGCTGAGTAAGGCGACCACGACATAGGCCGCCAAAAGGGTTCCGGCAGCCGTATCAAGTGGCAGCGTTCCGGCCGATAGACTTGTCGCAAACGGAAAGAGAAAGAGCGCCGCCTTTTCTTGAGATGTCGCGACATGGCTTTGATGCCGCCCGGTCAGGCCTGTTGTCAGAAGCATCAAACCGTTGCCGAGCACGCCAGCATATAGGAACAAGACAAACGCGTCTTGTAGGCGGCCTGGTGTGCTCAACTTTGCAAAAGCGGCCGCCGCGAGCACTGTCAGGACAGCCACGCCAAGGGCGTCGAGATGTTGAAGGTACGGCCGCAAAGATATCATCGATCGCCGGGGCCGTTCGAGCGACTTGACGGCGCTGTGCCGTGACAGATTGCGGCTCGGCATCTTCTGAGCGTCATGAATTTTCCACGAATGCCAAAGAGCCAAGTCGCCCCGAGCCTAGAACCGGACCGAGCTTTCCAAGATGCCTATCCTCGCCATCGGACGGCAGCCAGCTTGAGGCATTCACCATTGAGGGACGGGCTCCAGACCTAGGTTTCGGCGCAACCGTAGCGGCTGCGAGATGCGAGTTCTCTCATCCTTTCGGATGATTGGGATTGCCTGTGAGCTCTGGCAAACAAAGCTGGGACCATGTTGGGGGCATGCCGTGATCAGACGCATTAACCTTCTGTTTGCATTGACACTTGCAGGCCTTGGTGTGGCCGGGTGCCAGTCGGTGGAGGCGATCAATTTTGCTGCGCCAGCGGGCAGCAGCCACGCAGGCGTTTCGCAAAGCGCAACCAACGGGAACTTTGACAAAGCCTTTTCTAAGTTGCTGGCCGCAAAACCGGATGGGGAGCTCAAGGCCACCCTCATGAGCTTTGCGAGCGCAAAACGTGTCGGCAAAAGCGACGTAGCGGATCAAGCTCTCCGGGCTGCTTTAAAACGAAGCACGGACAACGCGGGGCTCCACGGTCTACATGGCGCGGTGCTCCTAGATCGCTTTTTCGCTTCAAGACACAGCCCAGATCTTGAGCAGGCGATTGAGGCGCTATCGATCTCAGAACGGTTAGATCCCACGCGCCAGACGACAGCCTTTCTTTTAGGTCACGCGCTCTTTGCGGCCAAAAACTATGCTGCGGCCCAGCAAGCGTTCGCGCGGGCGGTGTTGCTCAAGTCGGACGATCGTGAAGCGCTCTTTAGCTTAGCGGCCGCCTCGTACATGTCCGCTGATCCTGTCAGCGCAGACGCGGCTTTAACCGGGCTGGCCCGACAGTCCCCGCTGTCCGGCCAGGAGCTCGTGTTGAGAGCATATGTATCTGCCGCCTTGGGCGACTTTGATCATGCCAGAGAGGTCGCCCAAGACCTATCGTCGACGCTTTCGACAACAACGGCGCGACGCGTGAACGATTGGCAGGTCCTACACCACGGCGGGAACAGCGTGTCCTTGGATGCCCGTATATCCACGCAGGACCGGCCCGCGTCCCCAATGACCATCCTTGACGTCGTCATCATCGCAACCGAAGACGACGTAAGTTCGAGCCGCGGCGTAAACCTGCTCAACGGGCTTAGGATCAATTTCAGCGCGAGTGATACGGCTGAACGATCCATCGACTACGACGATCCCTCGCGAAGCTCGTCAACACGGGAGATTATCAGGAACGTCACCTCCCCCGGGATCGACTATTCGTTGAACATTGCCAACGCATTCGGGTCACGAAACGAAATTCTCGCAAAGCCCACCCTCGTGGCGCTGGAGGGTGAAGAGTCCCGCTTCTTTTCCGGGTCCAAAGTGCTCGCTGGCGCAACCGCGGGTGAGGATACGATCGAAATCGAAGACGACATCGGTGTTTCGCTGTCGCTCGTGCCGCTCGAGATCCAGGATGGGCGCGTTCTCTTGACCGTTGAGGTGATGCGGACCTTTCTTAAGGCCCCAGACAGCGACATCGAATTCGAGTTTCGTCTCGAAACATCCAAGGTCGAAGTCAGCGCAACGGTTGATATCGCCGTGGGGGAGACATTGATCCTCGGCGGGCTCAGCGAACGCGAAACAGAAGAAGCCAGCGACGGCGTTCCAATTCTGCAAAACATCCCGCTGGTCCAATACGGCTTCAAACGGAAGGTGCAGCGGGATTTCCAAAGAAGCGTTTTGATCCTCCTTACGCCGAGAGAGCCGAATTACGTCTATCGCCCCGGCGCGGCTTTGGCAGGCGGGGGCGCGGGCAGCGACCTAAGCCAACTGCAAGCGCGCTATTCCGACTGGTTCAGACCTTACCCAAACTGGGCGTCAATCTTTGCGCATTTGCAAAGCAACCAACTCTACCGGGAGTTTCGAACCGGTGACGTTGCCCTAGAAAGCTGGACGACCCCCGACACTGTCGAGTGGCGCGCGGGAGAGATCTTGAATGCGATATATTTCTAAGGCGATCCTGTGCATTGTGGCGCTGGCTTTGCAGGCCTGCACCGCCAAGGCGCCCTACAGCACGCAGTCTGCGGACGATCTGGCCGTTGGAAGCACCTGCCACCAGTGTGATTTCCGCTATGCAAATCTCGGCCGAAAAAACTTTTCGGCTGTGGATATCGAAGGGGCATACATGTTCAACGTGAACGCCACCTGGTCCGTGTTCGAGGATGCCAACCTTCGCAGTATGTCCGGGACCTTTGCAAAGTTTGAGTGGGCCGATTTGGATGGTGCAGACCTGAGGAACGCTCTGCTCGAAAGCGCTCGAATGCAACGGGCGTCTTTTCAGGATGCGCGCCTTACGAACATTACTGCGCAGAACTCCGATTTTCAGCATGCGATATTGCGGCGGACGGTGCTCATTTCTGCGGACCTGTCTGGTGCCAACTTAGACAGCGTTGTCGCCGACGGAGCGGATTTTTCGAACGCTGTGTTGCAAAACGCCAATTTCCGCAACGCGCGCCTGCGGGACGTGGATTTCTCCGGCGCTGATTTGAGAGGAGCGGATTTGACAGGGGCCGATCTCACCGGTGCGTTGTTCAGAGGCGCTGTTTTGGAGAAAGCCACCCTCGTCGGGGCTCAGATCATTCGAACGAATTTCCGCGATGCTGATTTACGCCATGCTAAATTTGCGCGGGCGGCCATCGTCAGTTCCACATTCGATAAAGCCGCGCTTTCCGGTGCGGATTTCCGCGGGGCTCGGCTGCAAGACACGCCTATTGCAACGAAGGGCTGTTTAACAAGAACGACGACCGGCGGTCTTTGCAATGAATAAACAGAAGCTTGCATCAGCGACCTCGGCGGCACCCAAAATCAGCCGCCGCTCCGTTCTAGCGGGGGGCGTGATCGCACTCGCTGCGCCAGCACTCGCCCGGAACCGAAGCCTCCGGGTGGGTGTTCCGAACGCATATCCATTTGCGAGAATGCGAGGCGCCCGCGCAGAAGGCATTATTGCAGATCCTGTCAAATATGCGTTTTCGCAATCGAAGTACTCGCTTGAGTTCGTCCAAATGCAACTGGATAACATCTATCGGTCGGTGGAAAATGGGTCCCTCGACGGTGGCCTCGTTATGACGCCCGTTGGGGGACGGGGCGCTCGCGCGACGTATCTCGATCCAGTGGTGCAAGAATACTCGGTCCTGCTTGTTCGCCGTGACTACGAAGTTCCTATTCAGAGCATCGAGGATCTGTCGAAGGTCAGATTGGGTGGGCGCCTTGGGTTTTTCTACAGATCCTTGCCGCTCGACTTAGCCGAGTCAATTAAGCGCAACGCGACCGATGCCGAAACGATCCGAGATCTGCTGATCGATAATATCGATGTCGCAATCGTTGGCGGAATAAAGGTGATGCACGAATTACAAGCCGAAGGCGTCATGCTGTATCTGCGTGAGACCGGCCTAGCGGTGGGCCAGGTTGGCCTCGGCGCGGCGATGTCGAATATCGTCGGTGCGACGGTGGACCGCAATCGATTGAATGCCGCTTTGACCAGCTATCTGAACAGCTCGCGTTGGCCACTCCTATTGCAACAACACGCGTCGTCTACTTTGGTCCGGACACCGCGATTGCTGTGACCGCCTCCTGCTGGCCGGCGCCTCATTCTATTGGATGATTGGCACCCGCAGATCGCCGTCTCATCATCATGCCAACCCTAAATGTCACAGATTGGATCTCGCAATGAAGTTGGCAATCGGCGCTCTCGTTGGCGCCCTCACTATCGCTGCAACTCAGTTCACCGCCCCATCACCGGCGCATGCCCAAAGCCGTATAGATTTCGACAAACGTCTCGCGCTGGGGTGTCGATTCAGGATCTACAATGAGTCTGATAAGAAATCCTACTGGACGGTCGATAACCTTGAAGACTGGGTGCACCACATCAAGTACGCGAAATATCCAGGGCAGTCGAACACCCCGTCTCGGCAGCACTTCTATGTCAAACCCGTTGAGGCGCGGATGCTTGATAGCAAAGAGGTCGAGGAGGTGGTTGATGGTTATAGTTACGACTACGGCATTTTCGTGACCATCCAACGCAGCGGTGAAGGCCCGCAAACCTATGTGACCAGAGAGTGGGGCAGCCGCAACTCCGGATACACGACACAGACGTGGCTCGGGGCGAACCATAGCGATATTTGGGCTCAAATCTTTGCTGTGGAAAGCCACTCTGCAAACAAGACAATGATCCGGCAAACGCACCCGCAATGGGCTGCTGCGCATTATGTGACGGGGCTGGAAGACGACAACTACCTGGAGACACTAAAAAAGTCTCTTGGGCAGCAGCAAACCTTCTATTTTCGTGAAGTCGGGTGTCCCGAGCTCGATATGAGCCGCGGAGGTATTTTCCGGAATTCTGGCAGCCAACATTCTTCTTGGCTCAAAGGCAATCAGTTGGCTCGGGAAACAGATGACTTTCAGACGCTCGTAGGACCGGAAAGTTCAGAAAACGCCGCCCTTAGCACTGTCGTGGGCCGCGAATATTTGCCATGGACCTACGTGGATGACCCCGACTATCGCGCCAAACACGGCGGGAACCAGCACAAGGCGCAGTTCAAGGGCGACCCTTGGTACATCGTGGAGCAACTCCATACCGCCAAAGTGGTCCATTCCGAGGTCATCCCCGCCGGCCAGAAAACCCGCTCTACCAAGGGTGAAGTCCCGTTCACCACCGTTGAGTCTCATAGAGATTTCCTAAAATCCGTCTCAACGGTGCAAGCCAGATATGAATTAGGCACGGCCGCAGACATCGCGTACGACGTCAGAAATATGCGAAACGCTGACCGGAAAGGAATGGAACGCGCGCTGTCATTCGAAACCGGTGACTATGAAAACACCACTGAGGTCGCGCAACATCGGGCCAAGATCGCCTTTTCCACGATAATTCAGCTTCGCAAACAAAACACCCCAACGGGATTTGAAGGTGGGGTGATCGACCTCGACGCGACGGACGGCATCGTTGCCTCCTTTGCGTGGGTCGATGGTTACCGTGACCTGTGCTGGGCCGAAGGCGAAGACCCTGCAATCTGCAAATAGACATTGGCAGGCAGGGCGGTCTCGAATGGCAGACCGCCCACCTCATTCTAAAGGATGATTGGAGCCGCAGATAATCCGACGCATCCTGATTGCGGACTGACAAACAGGGGGTTGGTATCGCTATGAAAAACGTCATCGGGGGGCTCGTTGGAGCCGCCATTGTGCTCACAACTCAATTCGCCGCACCTGCGGTCGCGCAGGACCGCTTGGATTTCAAAGAGCGGCTTGGGATGGGTTGCAAATTCAGGATTTACAACAACGAGAGTGATAGATCGTATTGGATGATTGACGATCTGGACGATGATGATCCGCAGAACGTGTATTACGGAGAGTATCCAGGGCGAAGCAATGATCCCGACCGACAACACTTCTATGTGAAGCCCGTTGAGTCTGTGAAAGCCAAGGAAGGATTTATTGAGGATATTTTAGACAAGTATGACGACGAGTCCTTGATCTGGACGACCATTCAAAGCGGGGCTGAGCCAGGCGCGAATATTGTGAGCTTTGGTTCCTCTATTAGTAACCTAGGCGGAAGGAAGCGTTTGATTGGGCTGAAGACAATACCCGCAGAATCGCCCACAAGTAAAAACGCTTGGACTCAGTTGTTTGGGATTGAGCCTTTGTCATCAGAGTTTGCCAATACCATCCAAGTCCAAAATCCAAGCGAACGGGAAGCTCAATACCTCACATTTCAAGAGGGTGTTCTTACCCCTCAGACGGCGGCGGGTGGTAAGCATTGGTTCCGGGAGGTCGGCTGCCCTGACATTAAACAGACTTACGGCGAAGCAAGTGACAGCTTCGGCGAACAACAGCGCTTTGCGGACGAAACCTTCTTAGCAGATGTAACAGAAGGTTACGGTAAATGGCTTGATGCCGAAATTGAACGGCCCGCCTTGAAGGAGGTTGCGCTAGAAGCGCGAGAGTACCTGCCTTGGACTTTGGTGAACGATCCAGAGTATTTGGACGAATCAGGGACCAACAATCACAGGCTTCAGTTCGAGCAATCCCCTTGGTACGTGGTCGAGCGCTTTCACGTCGCCAAGCCCGTTTATTTTGTAGAGGCGCCTTCGCCTGAGGCGAAATTCGTAATCCAGACCCCGGTCAATTTTTCCAAGGCAGAGGAATCCGGCTCTTTTGGTGCGGCCATTTCCCCGTTTGCCGACGCCGTGGGTGGACCCTTCTACGAGGGGGTCGCGTTTGAAGCGGCAAATCGGCCTCAGCAGGGAATTGCTCGCATGCCAGGAAGAATGTCAGCAACGATCACGCTGAACAACTTGGTAAGAGGTGCAGCCGTCGACCGTGCCGGGATGTTTGTATACTACACCGTGGTTCAAATCCGGCGACTTCGGGCGGATTTGGGAAGCTGGGAAGACTACTTAGACACGGACACAGACCTGGTGGCAGCGAAGACGCTTATCGAAGGGTACCATCATGTGTGCTGGCACTCAGAGAACGAGATGAGCGCCTGCTAACCAAGCACGGCCATGATTGCCGCCGCGGTCCGCTTTGATCGCGGCGGCTTTCATTTCGGCGTCGTTACCCCGCGTCGTCATAACATCCGGCAGCACGACACAAGGCGGGGTGCGATGGACTTGAACGCAGAATGTCCGCGTCTTCTTTCAGGAGATGCACCCGACTGACCCTCCGCCCGTCCGTGGCTGATCAAAAGCTGGTCGCTCTTCGTCACGGCCTCCCTAAACCGCTCGGCGGCTATCTTAGCTCACCACATCTACCGGCATGATGAAGGACTGGGTCTGACCGCCCGCCACCAAGCTCCATGGGCTTGCCAAGCGAAAAGGAAGGGATTTGGAGTGTTCGATTGATCGCAAAGGTCGCCCATTTCGGAAGGCGGGTAACAGCGCGGCAAATGCCCTCACTGCCCTATCGGGCTCTTATCAGTCTTTCTGTGGACTTGACTCTTCACTCAAAAATCGGAGGCCTTAACAGGCGCGAGGACGGGGCCTTGCGTAACATTCAGGACAAGACATGACTGCACACGATTTACGCACTGGTGCGCTGGCCAGTTACGAATTGAACGAAAAACTCAAAACGACGGAAGAGGCTGCGACATCGGCGCATAGCCAGTCGTGGGACAAAACTACCGAAACACGCCTGAACCAGATCAAGATCATCAACGATAACTTTGTACAGCTCTTTGCGGGGACAATCGTTGGCTCCGGTGTTTTGGTTCTGGTGCTTTGGAATAGCGTGGATCAATGGACGCTGCTCACTTGGATGGCGGCGGTGTGGGTGATCGCGGTCCTGCGGAGCCTGGTCTTTCGGCGTCACAAACAGGCGGAACCTGACCGCAGCCAAGTGAATGCAATCGCAAAGGAGATGGTGCTTTTTGCGGGCGTGGCAGGCTTGGCCTGGGGCATGGGCGGGCTGATCTTCTATGTTCCCGGCGACTTTCTCACGGCAGTCATCCTTACCTTGATCCTTGGGGGCATGATCTCGGGCTGTGTTGCGACCTATGCAGGGCACCCTCCGGTCTATTTCGCCTTCTCCGTGCCCGTGGTTTTGCCCTTCGCGATCGAGGGCTTGCTGTTCGGGCAAGGCAATGACTGGGTGCCTGCCTTTGGGCTTCTGTTCTTGCTCGCTGTGGACACAAGCTATTGCAAAAGCATCCATAAGATCATCGTCGAAAGCTTGGAGCTTCGGTTCGAGAACGAAGGCCTTGTGCGCAGCCTGCGCGAGCAGAAGCAAGAGGTGGAACTGGCAAGCTTGCAGCGCTCCCGGTTTCTCGCAGCGTCCAGCCATGACCTGCGTCAGCCGTTGCACGCTCTGGGGCTTTTGCACGCGTCGCTTGAGGACCGCTACGGCCAAGCAGTGCCTGCCGTGTTCGCGCGGATCCGCGAAGCGCGTGCCGCCATGGTCGAGATGTTCAATGGCTTCATGGATATGTCGCGCATCGAAACGAGAGCTGTTTCGATTGAACCGAGTATTTTCGATCTCAACCGCACGGTGGCGGATTTGGTCGCCGAGTATGCCGGGCATGGAGAGGCGCCCCGCGTCGTATACTCCGGCCCGTCCCACCCCGTTGTCGTTTCGATGGACCGCGCTTTGCTATCCCGGATCATTCGCAACCTTGTCTCCAACGCTCTCAAGTTTTCGGGCGACGCCACGGTTGATGTCGCGCTCCGCGCCGACGCTGAGACGGTCCAGCTGTCCGTCAGCGACACAGGCATTGGAATTGCAGAAGAGGACCTGCCCAAAATCTTTGGAGAGTACACGCAGCTTCAATCCGATGCCGAACGTGCACGGGGCGTTGGCCTGGGGCTGGCGATCGTCCGGGAGTTCGCCGCCATGTTGAATATTAACATCAGTGTGAGCTCTGCTTTGGGCCAAGGCACCACATTCGATCTACGCCTACCGACGGATAGCATTGCGGCGGCCGTGGCCGAAGGTGAGCCCGTCCTTGAAAGCGCCATCAGCGCCTTGCAGGGCAAACTGATCGCTGTGCTTGATGACGACCCGTCTGTGCAAGACGCGCTGTCTGCGCTGATGTTGACATGGGGCGCCGAGGTTGTCGGCGCGACCCGGTTCGAACATCTCGTGTCCCGTTTGGACCGCGCCCCCGATGTGTTGATTTCAGACTACGATCTTGGGCGCGACGCCCCAAACGGGATCGAGGCGCATGCGAGCCTGGTGGAGGAATACAACACGGATATCCCCCTGCTCCTGATCAGCGGCAACGCGCGATTGTCAGCGCTGGCAAGCGGTGCAGTCACAGCGTCCAAAGCCAAGTTTCTGGCAAAACCGGTGGAAGCCTCAGATCTACGGGCGACCTTGTTTCCCATGATTTCCGGCGGGGGCAGCGCGGCTGACGCGGGCTCATAGGCCCTTAATCGAGAAGCCCGAGCGCCCGCGCCTTGCCGACGACACTCGTTCGATTGCGCACCTGGAACAACCGAAAGATCGCCGAGATGTGCGTTTTGACTGTTGGTTCACTGATGGCCAAGGTCTGCCCGATCTCCTTGTTGGACATACCATCGCAAATCAGCTCCAGCACTTGGATTTGGCGCGCGGACAAGCCAATTTGCGCGCCCAGATCGTGCTTCGTTCCAGGTTGCGGATCGACCTTGGGCTGTAGCTTCTTGCTCAATAAGACGTCGGAGGCCCAATCGTCCCCGTCTAGGGCGGCATCGAGCGTTCGGGTCAGCGTTCCTGAAGCCGCTTCTTTCGACAAATAGGCGTACGCGCCCAAGGCCATTGCCCGATCTGCATCCTTTGGGTCCTCGGACCCCGACACGACAATCGTGCGGGCGCGAACGCGGCGCTCGCGCGCAGCAATCAGAAACGCAAAGCCGTCCAAATTGTTCATGTTCAGATCCACCACCATGACGTTGAACCGCTCCCCTCTATCCAGAAGTTCGATGGCGCGGCGCGCATTGTCCGAGGTGGTCACCGACGCCTGCGCGTAGCGGGCCTCCACAATGTGTTTCAGGCCCGCGAGATAAACCGGGTGATCATCGAGTAGCAGAAAACGTTGGGTGTCAGGCATGTTCAGGTGCGAGCCTAGCGGCTTAGCCGCGAACGGACCACCCAGAGCCGTGGTCCGCCAGCGGGCAGGGACATCCTGAATTCCACTTTTGGATGGATCACCAGTCCGCTGCCATCGGCAAGCCAATGGGGAGCGTCATCATCGGCGGGCCCAGCCACGAAAGCGCGACCTTGGGCGCGGTCCGTATCGCAGTCGACTCTGATTGAGTCTTCGACGCTTTCAACGACAGGCAACAAGGCGATTGGAGTTGTGGGCAAAGGGAGCCCAAAACTGACGGCGGTCGTGGACTGGAGCATCGCAGGCCTCATCTTCGGCAACTACTTAGAAGTTCACCTCATGCCGCTCCGGCAGCCAATCATACCAAAGTTGTACTGCCTCTCACCTGTCCCAAAAGTGTCATCCCTTAGCTTTGCCTGTCGCTCATTCTATTGAGGTCCCTCAGCGCGATCAGCTTCGGCGATTGGTCCGGCGACGCCGGGTGCGTCTTAATGTTCCTCGCGAGCGTCTCTAATGCAGTCCGTTTTGGGGCAGCATTTGGACTTAGGCGAATATGCCTAGGCTTAGGACCCATTGATTTGCGCTTAGGGTCGTGATTCACATTTCGAAAGCCGCGCAAGCACACGGTCAAAAACGACAAGCGGCACGATACAGGTCTCAACCAGATCGAGATCAAGTTCGACAGGCTAAAGGACTAGCGGCGTACGGCAACCCGATACGACAGGTGCCCAGAGGTCTTCCTGTCAGCCACCGCTTTGGCCGCTCTCGTCATTTATTGGCTATATACCCTGACCCTAACCGCCCTTTGCGCCCTTGCCAGCGTGGCTTTGGCCGACACGATCCGCGTTACGGCGCGCATGAATTACAGCCCTCCCAGCTTTGATCCCGTTATCGCGACCTTTGGCCCGCAGGAGCGCGTCACATTGGACTTTGAATTTGGCTCGCTCCAGCCGATCGCGAGTTCACCTACCGGCGGTGTCTACGATTTGGAAAGCGTCACACTGACGGGCGGCAACGGCCGCGCGTTTGCGTTTTCGGCTTCAGGTCTTTTTCTGTCAAAAGATGCAAGCGCGGAGGTCTTTGACGCACGTATCTCGCAAGCACAGACGTTTTACAGCCTAACGAACCTTGCCGCTAACGATACCACGGCCATCCTGTCCGACTTCGTTTTCGTTTTTCTCCACGATCCCGACGAAGAGGGGTCGGTTTTGAGTGGCCCCGACTTGTCTGCTTTCAATGCCCTCAACGATCTTGTTACGCCCGGCGAGCAAAGGTTTCGGATTTTCTCGGTCACACCAACCCTTCCAAATGGAGACCCTCTTGACCAGATTGAGGATGTCGATGTTTTTCTAGACGACTTTCAGATCGCGCCTGTGCCTGTGCCCGCTGCACTATCGACTAGTGTGACGGCACTCATGGCGTTGATCCTGCTCAGGCGGCGCCGCTCAAGACAGGCGCTAGAAGGCGAAACGGTGTAGGCGTTCGCGAGAGACCAGCAACGCTTTCAGCTCGCCTCTCCCGCAGCCCCTGCCCGACCCTTCATCGAGCGCATCTAGACGCTAGGCGTTGACCTTTCTTCCGCCGTTGAGCGTTATAGCCTCATGGATAGTGAAACACGTTTGGCCCGCGCCAAGCAGGCAGTCCTTGCCCATCAAGATGCGGTGGACGCTGCGCCTAGCGATGCGCTCGCCAGTGCTCTGGCCGCTCACACCACGCCAGACTGCCCGTTTCACACGACGGCGCCTTTTCCCGAACAGCTGACGGCCGAAGGCGCCGAAGCCCAAGTTTGGGCGCCCCTACGCGCCGCGTTGGGCCCGCTCCAGCGGCGGCCTGACATATTTCTAGCGGGTCCTAACGACCTTGATGGCGGCGCGACGACTTGGGTTGTATCTATGGGACACCTCATGGGGCTCTTTCGGGGGCCACTGTTTGGCGTGCGGCCCACGGGACGGGCGGCACTGCTGCGCTATTGCGCCTTTTACCAGGTGGAGGGAGACCGCATCGCCGATGTGACGCTCTTTCTCGACGCGATGAACTTTATGGCGCTCAACGGGGCGGAGGCCGTGCCGCAATCAACGGCCACGACGCTCATCACACCTGGTCCGCGCACCCATGATGGGCTCCTTTACACCCCTACCCCCGCTGCGGAGGGGGAGATCACGCTCCGGCTCTTTCAGCGCATGATTAACCGGTTGCTCGACGCCAATGTCGAAACCACCACCACCGATCTCAGCCTTGACTGGACGCCGGATATGATTTGGTGGGGCCCGGGCGGGATCGGGGCCCCCTACACCCAGCAGGGTTACCTGGATCAACACTGCGTGCCGTTTGAACGGGGCCTTACCTGGGGCACCTTCTTTGGGCACCGCTGCGAGATCGCGGAAGGCAACTTTGGCGGCTTTTTCGGCTGGCCGACCTTCGACGTCCTTTCGAACGGTGGCTATATCGGGCTGGCCCCGAAATCCGACCGCCCGGCCACTATGCGCGTCGTCGATCTTTACCGCCGCGCGGGCGATAAGATCGCTGAAAACTGGAATTTTATCGACCACCTGCACTTTCTGGAGCAACTCGGCGTCGATTTAATCGCCCGACAAAGGGCGCTGACAGGGCTCTGAGCCCGGATCACAATTTTTGACTACGTGTGCATAGAAAGAGTTGCGGGACGCAAAAATGCGGCTAGGCTCGCGGGGTGAGCTATTCAAATGGCCGCCATGACCCGGTGGTCGCCCTCCATGCAGGGGGCTGAAGCGAAAAATGGGGAGACTCCAATGACTATGTTCAAACACATCGCCTATTCGACCACAGCGTTGGTTGTTTCAGCCGGGGCCGCGATGGCGTGCTCTGTCACGTCGGGCAACGTCAACGTGCTGGCCAACGATTTCCCAGCGCTGCGCGCCGTGACCTCGTTCGCGGAACAGTGCATCAGCGGCGACGCGACATTTTCTGCCAACCACACGTCCGAGCATCGCAACATTCAGGTCGCCGCACTGACCGCGAACCCGGCCGAATACACGAGCGCCGTGGTTGCGAACTCCTCCATCGTGCCGCTTTTGAACGAAGACCTCATTCGTCCGCTTGACGACCTTGTGGCTAAGCATGGTCAAAGCCTGAAGCGCAACCAGCTGATCCGCATCGATGGCAAGGTTATGGCGGTGGCCTTTATGGCCAACGCGCAGCACCTCGTCGTGCGCCAGGACATCCTGGACCAGGTCGGCATGGACGCGCCCAGCACCTATGAAGAGGTGCTCGAAGTCGCAGGCGCGATCCGCGACGCGGGCATCATGCAGTACCCGTTCGCGATGCTGTCCAAGTCCGACTGGAACCTGGGCGAAGAGTTCGTGAACATGTATCTGGGCCATGGCGGCCAGTTCTTTGAGCCCGGCACCGCGAAAGCGTCGGTCAACAACGAAGCCGGTGTCGCGACGCTCAACATGATGAAAGCGCTCCTGGAATACTCCAACCCGGACTTCCTGACCTACAACACCGGCACCGTTGCGCCGATCTGGGAATCGGGCGGCTTGGCGATGGCGGCGATGTGGGGCTCGTCCATGGGTGGTCTCATGGATGACGAAGGCGCAGCTGACGGCGTGGCCGAAAACACCGTTGCTATCAACGCGATGACGGTGGGCGGCGGCGACATCCCCTCCTCCACACTTTGGTGGGACGGCTGGACGATCTCCAAGAACATCTCTGACGAGGATGCAGAGGCCACCTTTATCGCGATGGTCCACGGTGTGTCCGACGAGATGGTGGAGTTCGAGGACAACAACGACAAATCTGTGTGGCTGATGGATGCCTACCAGCCATCGCCCGCGGCAGATGGCGTTGCGGCGGTCGCAAGCTCGGGCGCAGAGCCTTATCCAATGCTGCCCTACATGGGTCTGCTCCACACCGCCTTCTTTGAGGAGCTTCCCGGCTTCCTCCAGGGCAGCGAAACGGCCGAGCAAACGCTCGCCGACATCGAAGCTGCCTACACGGCTAAGGCGCAAGAGCAGGGCTTCCTGCAGTAAACTGACCCGGGCGGCGCCTTTGCTTGGCGCCGCCTACCCCTTCTCCCAACAGGGACGTGCGCCATGCCCCACGGTACGTTCATTCGGTTCATCTGGCCGTCATTTCTCGCGATGATCCTTTTTATCGCGCTCCCGATTATCTCCGTCGCGGTTCAGTCGTTCTATGTGGAACACGAACAGGTCCTCAAAGAGGTTGAGAACTGCGGCCCGTTCCGCTGCGAGACCGTCTTGCAAGTGGATACAGAGGCCACGGCGCAGCTCAACGCCGACGCACCGCTGGGCCGCTTTAACGGGCTCGGCACCTACACCAATCGCGGGCATTTGGCCTTTACCGAGATTGGCGAGCTGTGGAACACGACCGACAGTTGGGGCCCGTTTCTGACGGGTGTCTACAACCTGCCCTTCTACAAGGCGCTCATCTTTACAATGTCTTACACGGCGATCGTGACGCCGCTCGTGATCCTTTTCGGGCTGCTGATCGCGCTGGCGGTGAACCGACTGCCAAAGGTGGTCAAGGGTCCGACGATCTTTGCCTCCCTGCTACCGATGATCGTGACGCCGCTCGTGGGCTCGCTGATCCTGTTTTGGATGGTCGACGCGGACGGGATCCTAGGGGCTACGCTCCAAGTCCTCTTTGACGACCCGGATCTGAGCCTCAAGGCCTCCGCGCCGCTTACGTGGCTCATGCTTTTTGTGTACGGCGTCTGGTCCTCCACCCCCTTTGCCTTTGTCGTCTTTTACGCCGGGCTCCAAACCGTCCCGACAGAGACGCTAGAGGCGGCAAAGCTCGACGGTGCGACCCGGTTCCAGCAGGTCCGCTACGTGGTCGTCCCGTATATGGCGCCGCTCGTCGTCTTTATCGTGCTCATGCAGCTCATGGACAACTTCCGCGTGTTTGAGCCTATCGTGGGCTTCTCGGCTGACGCGAAAGCGACCTCGCTCAGCTGGATCATCTACAACGATCTGTCCGGCGATACGAAGCTCTTTGGCTCCGCCGCCGCCACCTCCATGATGACGGTGATCGGTGTCGTTATCCTCCTCACGCCGGTGCTCTTCCGCACCTGGCGCGACTTTAACCAGAGGCGCGCATAATGTCCGTATCGGCTCAAAACCCCCGCGGCTTTTTCACCTGGTTCGCATCCGCAATGGTGGTCTTCTGGCTCATCATCGCCATGGGGCCGTTCATCTGGACGGTCTGGGGATCGTTCAAGGTTCAGGGCGATTTCTTCTCAAAGGCTGACTGGCGCAATGCCATCTACGGCATGCTCACCATCCGCGAAACGGGCGGGGCCTTTACCGGCAACGGATACTACGGTGCGTGGATTCAGGAGGAGTTCTGGCGCAACGTCATCAACACCTCCATCGTTGTGGTCTGCACGGTGGTGATCTCGCTCACGCTCGGCACACTCGGCGGCTACGCGCTGGCGCGCTCTGGCTTCCGCTACGCGTTCTGGCTGCTCATTGCCGCGCTCGTGTTCCGCGCGATGCCGCATATCACGCTCGTGTCCGGCTACCTCCTGCCCTTCTTTGAATGGAACCTTTGGGGGCGGCTTTCGACGACGATCATCGTGCTCGTGGCCATCAACCAGCCCTTCACGCTTTGGATGCTGCATTCCTTCTTTCTCAACATCCCCAAAGACTTGGACGAAAGCGCCATGGTCGATGGATGCAACAGGTTTCAGGCGTTCTGGCACGTGATCGTGCCGGTGATGTGGCCTGGGGTGATCACCACGGGGCTCTTCAGCTTCTTGCTCGCCTATAACGACTTCGCCATCACCGCGATGCTGCTGAGCGCTGAAAACCAGACGATGATCCCGCGTATCGAGAGCTTCCTTGGGTCTGTCCGGGAGCAAGGCAACGTGATGTTTGCGGTGTCGGCGGTGGTGAGCTCCATCATCCCGCTCTTCTTCCTCATTCTATTCTTCCAGCGCCAGATTGTGAGCGGCCTGACAGCGGGCGCGGTGAAGGGATGATTGCGCACGCCCCAACCGTGGTCTGGTATGTGGGAGACGGCCTGCTGAACTAGGATCTTTGCCCTTTGCAAAATCGGCACAGATCACGGAGTTCAGATATGACGGATAGACTATCCGACGCCGCTGCGCGGCTCACCCAGTTCCAAACATCCTTAGACCGCGCCGCACCCGGCGCGGAGACGGCGGCGGTTTGCGCAGACACGCTTACCCCGGACTTCGCCTATCGCGGTGTTCGGCCATTCTACGAGCTTACGGGGCCAGAGGCGCTCGCAGCCACAGTCTGGAGCCCGCTCAAGGCGGCGATGACCACGCTGCAACGGCGGCCCGACATCCACTTTGCCAGCCACGACCACCAGCGCGGCGAAGCGCCCGTCTGGGCGGTCTCCATGGGCCATCTCATTGGCGACTTTACCGCACCCTGGCTCGGCATCGCCCCCACGGGTAAGGCGACCTTCATCCCCTATGTCACTTTCGCCCGGATGGAGGGCGACAAGATCGCGGAGATGGTGGAGTTCTTTGACCTCCTCGCCGTGCTCACGCAGGCCGGGCGCAATCCCTATGCCGCGCATCAAACGGGTGGGCATTTCATGATGCCGGGGCCAAAAACCCATGACGGGCTCGGCCCTCATGACGCATCCGAGACGGCTGAGACACACACGCTCACCACCGACATGCTCGCCGACCTCGCCAAAAGCTACACCTCCCCCGCCGACCACATGACCCGCTTCTGGCACACGGACATGAACTGGTTCGGCCCCGCGGGCATCGGCGCGAGCCTGGGCTTCTCCGGCTACCGCCGCGGGCATACGGGCCCCTTTGAGGACAAGCTCGACACCCAGGACATCGTGGACTGGGAGCTCGCCTGCGCCGAGGGCCGCTTTAGCGCGGTGATGTGGTGGCCGTGTCTGAGGATGCGCAACATCGGCGACTACATGGGCGCGCCCGCGAGTGACGCGCTGGCAGAGATGCGGGTCGTGGACCTCTACCGCCGAGACGGCACAAAGATCGCCGAGAATTGGATATTTATCGACATGCTGCACTTCCTCGCGCAGCAAAACATCGACTTGTTGGAGGAGACTACGACATGACGTTCAAACCCGACCGCTCCCAGAGCAACCTGCCCGCAGCCCCACTGACGCGCGCGGACATGCCCACAGATTTCAGCATCTCGCTCGCGGACTATACGAAGGGCGGCGCGCATCGCATCCCGCCCTACCTCGGGCCCGCGCAGGACATGCCCGGCTTTGACCCCGAATACCGCAACATCGTCGACTATATTGTGCGCATCACCTACCGCATCTGGGAAACCGCCGCGCGGGAGGTCGACTATATCGGCGACTGCTACTCCGACGACAGCGTGGTGTTCGACGATTACGGCCTGCAAACCGGCAATGCGAAAATTATCGCCGACACCCACCACACCACGGGCGCCTTCCCCGACATCATCCTCGACGCAGAAGAAGTCATCTGGGCCGGCGACGCGGACAAAGGCTTCCACACCTCCCACCTCACCCGTATCAAGGGCACAAATACCGGCCCCAGCCGCTATGGCGACGCCACAGGCGCGAGCGTTAACGTGATGGTCATCGCCAACTGCGTGGCTAAGGGGAACGATATTTTCCTCGAACATGTGCTCTACAACACCTCCGCTATGCTCAAACAGCTGGGCATCGACCTGTGGGAGGAGGCGGAACGCCTCGCCGCCAACCCGCCCGCGGGCTGGCCCCGCACCGCCGCGATTTGGGACGACCTCCGCAGCACGGCCCGGCCCCCGGCCCCGCTGTCCGAAGGCGAACCGGTCGATGGCTTCGACCCCGACGCCTTTGCCCGCCAACTCCACGACAACATCTGGAATGGCGACGGGTCCATGGTCGCCGCGACCTACGCCCCCGATGCCCAGTTCGAGGGCACAACCATCCGCTGCTTTGGCGGGCCAGATGCCTACAGCGCCTATGTCTCCGAACTCCGCGCCTGTTTCCCCGACTTCACCCTGCAAGTGGACGAGGTCTACTGGATGGGCAACGACGCCGACGGCTACCTCATCTCCACCCGTTGGAGCGCGGAAGGAACCCATTCCGGCGGCACGCTCTACCGCGAGCCCACTGGCGCGCTCTGCCAGATCTGGGGCATCACGCAGCAGCGGGTGAAAAATGGCAGGGTCGAACAGGAATGGCAGCTCTTCAACGAGCTCGACCTGATGATGCAGATCGCAAAGGCGCGCCTCGATGGCTGACCTCGCTGCCGCCAAAGCGCTCGTGCGTGCCTTCCATGCCGACCTCGACGCCGCCACGGATAGCGCCGCCGCCATCGCCCCGCACGTCACAGACGACTACCTTTGGCGCGGGATGCACCCCTGGCACACGCTCAACGGGGCCGCGCCTGCGGGCCGTGAGTTCTGGGACCCGCTCAAATCCGCCATGGGCCCCATGCAGCGCCGCCCCGACATCTTCTTTGCTGGGCAAAACCAGATCGACGGGTTCGAGAGCATCTGGGTGGTGGAGATGGGCCATATGCTAAGCCTCTGGGACGCGCCGTGGCTGGGCATCGCACCATCGCGCAAAGTCGGCCTGCTGCGCTACTGTGAATTCCACCGGATTGAAGGCGGCAAGATCGCGGAGACCGCGCATTACGTCGACATCCTGAACTTCCTCGCCCAGGACGGCCGCTCCCCCATCGCGCGCACCACGGGGCTGGAGACGCTGACGCCGGCCCCCCGCACCCATGACGGGCTGCTCTACGCCCCCCAGGACAACGCGGTGGGCCGCGAAACCGTCGAGCTTATCGCTGCTATGGTGGCCGAACTCCGCGGCGGCGGGCTCACCTCCCCCGATGACCACCTGTCGAATTTCTGGACGTCCGACATGACCTGGTTCGGCCCCGGCGGCATCGGCGCCAGCGCGTTTTACGACGGCTACAATCGCGGCCACACCCACCCGTTCGAGGCGGAGTTAGAGTTCGTGGGCTTCACCGAGCACGTCGCCCGCCTGGGCGAAGGCCACTATGGCGGCTTCTTCGGCTACCCCAGCATCACGCTGAAATCAAAGGGCTATCTGGGCGAGGAGCCGAATGACACCCCCGCCGATATGCGCATCATCGACCTCTATCGGCGCGAAGGGGACAAGCTGGCGGAGAACTGGATATTCATCGACCTGCCGCATTTCTTTATGATGCAGGGGATCGATCTGCTCGGGCGGGTTGGGGACGCTGCTACAGAATAGAGCGCACGCCCGGTGGGAACCAACGGGCAGCCCCCGACCGCCCCCACGGGCGGGGGCTTCACCCCCACCCTCGGTCGGGGCCAGCCCTCAGCGCTCAAACTAGGGGCAGGATCAAACCGTATAATTCAGCCCGAGACGCCCACCATCCACATAGATCGTCTCGCCCGTGATGTAGCTCGCCTTGGACGAGGCCAGGAACGCCACCACATCTCCGATCTCTTGGGGGCTGCCAACACGACCCAAAGGCGTACGGCTCATCATCCGCGCCATAGCTGCGGGATCTGCGTTCACGCCTGCGAGCATCGCGGTATCAATCGACCCAGGCCCTACAGCGTTCACGCGGATATTGTGGGGCGCGAGCGCCAGCGACGACGACTTTGTCAGCTGCATGACCCCACCCTTCGACGCGCAATAAGCAGCAATCGAGGGGATGGAGACCTGCGCATTGATCGACGACATATTCACAATCGCGCCTTCGATCCCTGCTGCGACCATGCCCTTGGCCGCGCGTTGGGTGGCAAGGAACACGCCCGTCAGGTTCACGTCGATCACGTATTGCCAGTCCTCGGGCGTCGTCTCGAAGAAGTCCTTGGGCATGGCGAGGCCCGCGTTGTTTACCAGCACACTAAGCGCGCCGTGCTCGGCCTCGATCGTGTCAAACAGCGCCGCGATCTGCGCCTTGTCGCCCATATCACAGCCATAGCCCGCGCCGCCAAGCTTTTCGGCAGCCTCCACCGCGCCCTCTTCATTCACATCCGCGATCAGGATGCGGTGCCCGTCCTCTTTGAGGGCCTCCGCGCACGCGTAGCCTATGCCCCGCGCCCCGCCGGTGATGAGTGCGAATTTCTCAGCCATGCTTGTCCTCCCCGCTGATTTGGCGTCACCTAAGCTCAAAGCACGCGCCGGGGAAAGGGTGAAGAGATGACAAAGCTCAACGTAACCGCAGCAGAAATGGTGGCGAAAGCCCGCGCCCGGATCGAAGAGGTAGAGACCCCCGACTTGATCGCGCGGCTGGGTGACCCCGACCTCGTCGTCGTAGATATCCGCGATGTCCGCGAACGCCAGCGCAGCGGCTTCATCCCCGGCAGCTTTCACGCCCCCCGCGGCATGATCGAGTTCTGGGTGGACCCCGACAGCCCCTATCACAAGCCGATCTTTGGCGATCCGTCGAAGCGCTACGTGTTTCACTGCGCCTCAGGCTGGCGCAGCGCGCTCACCGTGGCCACACTGCAAGACATGGGGTTCACAGCCGCGCATCTGCGCGAGGGCTTCAGCACGTGGGAGGCTCAGGGCGGCCCCGTCGAACGCGCCGACACGTAGCGGAAACAGTGCCCAAGTTTCGCCCGAATCGTTTGGTAGGTGGAAACAATCAAGTTTCCTCCCCAACTTAAGCCGCCCTCGGGCGGCTTTTTCTTGGGCGCAAATTCCTTTCAAAGGAATTTGGCAAGGCTTTTTGAAAAGCCTTGTACGCTATGGATCGAGGGGGTCGAGCAACTGCGGACCTTGGGCACGGTTGGAGTTCACGGCCCGGTCGACGCGGTAGAAGCGCAGCACATCATCGGCGCTGGGGACCATGAGCGGCGCTGCACCTTTGCCCTTTTCTCCTAGCCATTTTGCCCAGCTGCTAGGCTCTAGGATCACAGGCATCCGGTGGTGGATCTGGGCCATGGGCGCATTGGCGGCGCAGGTCACGATGGCGCAGGTGGTGTGGGCGTCCCCGTCGCGCTCCCAATCCTGCCAGACACCCGCAAAGACGAGCGGCGCGCCATCGTGGCGAAAGATGTACCAGGGCAGGCGGTTGCCCTCCCCGTCCTTGGTCCATTCGTAGAACCCGGTTGCGGGGATCAGGCAGCGGCGTGCGCGGCAGGCAGCGCGAAAGGCCGGCTTTTCGGCGATCGTTTCGGCCCGCGCATTGATCAGCAGCGGTCCGCCATTCGTCGTTTTGTACCAGTGGGGCAAAAATCCCCACCGCATGGGGCGGAGCCTGCGCCCCTCCTCGGCCGTGACGACATGGATGCTGTTTGTGGGGCAGACATTGTACCGGGGCCCCTCCGGCAAGTCGTTTGACGGCACAGCGTCAAAGAGCTGCACCATGGCATCGTCGGGAAGCGTGATCGCAAATCGTCCGCACATGCCCGCAGCCTGGCGCAAAAGCTGCGGGGCGCGCAAGCACGCGCCCCGCAAACATGTCGTTATTTGGCGGTGATGCGCCCGTCAATGGCCGCGGCACCCGTGCCGTTTTCACCGATGAACTCCGCGACCACGTCAGCCAGGTCGGGACCGAAGTCGTAGGCGTTCATGCCGTCTGTCGCGAAGACGGAATAGCCGTCACCGCCGCCGCGCATGTAGTTGTTGGACACCACGCCATAGGTCGCATCAGGGTCGATGGGGGCAAATGCGCCATCCACCATGACCATGACATCGCTCACCCGCGCGCCAGGCTCTGCGGCGGCGTCAAACGTGTACTTCATGCCAGCAACCTGCGGGAAGCGGCCCGCGCCGTCGTCGATGCGGCTCACGCCGTTTTCGAGCGCGGCCACGATCCCTGCCCCGCTCAGCTCAAACGTGGCCAGCGTGTTCTGGAACGGCAGCACGGTCAGCACCTCGCCCATGGTCACGTCGCCCGCGTCAATGGAGGCCCGCAAGCCGCCGCCGTTCTGGATGGCCACGTCGATGCCCTGAGACTTCACCCGCTCCAGCATCGCTGTCGCCACGAGATTGCCCATCGGGCACTCGACGGCGCGGCACACGCTGCGGTCGCCTTCGATCATGTCGGTGGTCGAGCCTACGACGCGCGCTTTAAGCTCCTCAATCGGGCCAGCCAGCTCCGCCACGCGGGCTTGGATGACGGGATCAGGCGTGACACTGGCATCAAGCAGGATCACGTCGCCCATGGCGCGGGTCAGGTTGCCCTCGTCGTCAAAGGTCAGCGTCAGGTGACCCACATGTTTGGAATACGCACCCGCCTGCACCACGGGGGTGGAGCCGCTTTTGGTCGGATAATCCGGTGCGCCATCCGCGGTATTGGAAAAGAGCGTATGGGAATGCCCACCCACAACCGCATCGAGCCCCTCAACGGCAGCCGCAATCTCCATATCCTTGGACATGCCCACGTGGTTCACGGCGATGATCTTATTGACGCCCTGCGCCTGAAGCGCGGCAACGTCAGCGGTCAGCGCTTCGATCTCATCCTCGAAGACAACCGTCGGTCCGGGGCTCGACGTCTCTGCCGTGTCGGTGGCCAGCGCAGACACGATGCCGATCTGTTCCCCGCCGACGTCAAGGATCGCGTGGTTCTTGAGCTTACCGAACAGCAGGTTCGAGCCAAATACGTCCAGGTTGCCGGAGACGACCGGGAAATCCACCGTGTCGATGAAATCGGCCAGCTTTTCGGGCCCATCGTCGAACTCGTGGTTGCCCACGGCCATCACGTCAAAGCCGATGGCGTTCATCATCTCAGCTTCGACCGCGCCCTTGTAGGTCGTGTACATCAGCGAGCCCTGGAACTGGTCGCCTGCGTCCACGAAAATGACGTTCTCCCCTGCGAGCTCGGCGCGAATCTGGTCGAACATGGTCTTGACCCGCGCCACGCCGCCAAAGCATTTGCCCTCTGCGTCGTCCTCGGGTCCGCAGGTGCTGTTGAAGCGGTTGATGGGCTCGATCCGGCTGTGCAAATCGTTGATATGAATGACATGCAGCGTGTAGTCGGCGGCGGCGACGCTGCCCATCATGGCGAGCGCTGACGCAGTGGCGAGAAGGCGCATTTGGTATCTCCCAGTATGTTGATGGCTGATACGATGACGCGTTGCCCGGGAATTGCAACGTCTTGATGACGGATAGCGCTTGACGTCGCGGCGATTGACGCGGCAATGACCGCGCAATGCTCATCTACAAGATTTTCCGCCCCGCCGAATGGGACAGCCTCGTGACCGCAGGCACCACCCAGGGCGCGCCCATCGACCTCAGCGACGGGTTCATCCACTTTTCCACCGCCGAACAGGCGCCCGGGACCGCCGCGCTTCACTTTGCGGGTGCAGGCGATCTGGTGCTGGCCGCCGTGGATACAGACCGCCTGGGCCAGGACCTGAAATGGGAGGCCTCCCGCGGTGGCGCGCTTTTCCCGCACCTCTTCCGCGAGCTTCGGATGGCAGACGTGGCCTGGCATGCGCCCCTGCCACAGGTGGGGGAGGCCCATGTGTTTCCTGAGCGGTTCGATGGTGGCGCGGCGTGAGCCTGTTTGACCGCGCCGCGCTCACGATCCTCCATCAACTTGACCCAGAGCGTGCCCATGGCGTGGCGCTGCGTGCGTTGCAAATGGGCCTGGTGCCCAAAGCGCAGAGCGCACCGGATGCACGGCTCGCCACCACGCTCGGCGGGCTCACCCTGCCCAACCCCGTGGGCCTCGCCGCGGGTTTTGACAAAAACGCGCAGGCGCTGGCGCCGCTGGCGCGCTGCGGCTTTGGCTGGCTAGAGGTCGGCGCCGCCACACCCAGGCCCCAACCCGGCAACCCAAAGCCCCGGCTCTTTCGGTTGAGCGAGGACCGCGCCGCCATCAACCGCTTCGGGTTCAACAACGAGGGGATGGAGGCGATCACCGCCCGCCTCGCGCAACACCACAGCGCCCTGCCCACCGGTCTCAACCTCGGCGCAAACAAAGACAGCACCGACCGCGCCGCCGACTACGCCCAGGTCTATGCCCATGCCGCGCCGCATGTGGATTTCGCGACGGTCAATATCTCCTCCCCCAACACCGAAAAGCTCCGCGACCTGCAAGGGGCCGACGCGCTCCGCGCGCTGCTCGCCGGCGTGATGCAGGCGCGCGCCGCCAATCCCAAACCTGTCTTCCTGAAAATAGCGCCTGACCTCAGCGCAAGCGAACTCGAAGACATCGCACAGATCGCGACAGAGGCGGGCATCGACGCCATCATCGCCACCAACACGACGCTCGATCGCACAGGCCTCCGCTCCCGACACGCAAGCGAAACAGGCGGCCTCTCTGGCGCGCCGCTCTTTGACAGGTCCACCCGCGTGCTCGCGCGCCTGTCGACCCTCACCGATATCCCGCTCGTGGGCGTGGGCGGCATTGCCTCAGCCGAAGACGCCTACGCCAAAATCCGCGCAGGCGCCTCAGCTGTCCAACTCTACACCGCCCTTATCTACCGCGGCATGGGCCTGATCCCCGAGATCACAAAGGGCCTCACCAAGCTCCTCGACCGCGACGGGTTCGCCACGCTCGCAGACGCGATCGGCACCGACCGCGACCGCTGGCTGACCTAGCGCGAGCCCCCACTTCCTTTGGCCAACAATACCTCCGCCGGAGGCATCGCATCGGCCTCAACCCGCGGATAGCGCGCCAGCAGAGTGACAAACCGCACCACAAAGAACACAGCAACGGCCGCCCAAAGCCCATGATTTTCCAACAGCGGCACCAGGACCGCTGCGCAGCCTGCATAGGCCGCAAAGGACAAAATCATCATATTGCGCATGTCCCGCGTCCGCGTGGCGCCGATAAAGACGCCGTCCATCAGGAACGACCCTGCGGAAAGCACGGGCATCACCACCACCCAAGGCAGATAGACCCGCGCGACCTCCCGCACGTCGGGGGCGGTGGTCATCAGGTCAATGATCGCCCCGCCAAAGACCGCGTAGGCCCCCGTTACCCCCACAGCGATCACGGCACACCACTGCGCGCAGATCACGACCGACCGCCGAAGCGCCGCCCGCCGCCGCGCGCCCAGGGTCTGCGCCACCAGCGCCTCCACCGCATAGGCAAACCCGTCGAGCCCGTAGCTGGCCAGATAGATGAACTGCAAAAGCACCTGGTTGCTCGCCAGCGTCACATCCCCAAACCGCGCGCCTAGAAAAAGAAACGATGTAAACGCCGCCATCAGCAGCACCGAGCGGATGGTGATATCCGTGCTCACCGCCAACAGCCGCGCGAGCTTTTCAGGGTCAAAGAGCGCCGCCCGGCTCCGCCACACGCCGCGCTTCAAAACGCCGCCGCAGAACATGAGCGCCAGCGCCAGCCCCGACCACTCCGCCAGGAAGGTCGCCAGCGCCACGCCTTCGACGCCCCAGCCGAGCCCCAGCACAAACCACAGATCAAGCGCGATATTGAGCCCGTTCATCCACAGCTGCAGCACCAGCACAGCCGTCGTCCGTTCCTGCGCGATCAGCCAGCCTGTGACGCCATAGATCGCAATCGCCGCAGGCGCGCCATAGATGCGGATGCGCAGATAGGCGGTGGCCATCTCCTCCACCTCCGCGCTGGCGGGCGCGAGCGCGAGCCCGAGCCAAAGCAACGGCGCCTGAAGCAGCATCAAAAGCACCCCTGCCCCCACGCCGATCATAAGCGCCCGGATCAAAACCGCATCCGCTTCCCGCCCGTCGCCCGCGCCCAGCGCTTGGCCCGCGAGCCCCGTCGTGCCCATGCGCAGAAAGCCAAAGAACCAGTAGAGCGAGGTGATGATAACCGCGCCAAGCCCCACCGCCGCGATCGGCGCGGCTTGCCCCATCTGACCTACGACGCCCGTGTCCACGATCCCAAGGAGCGGGATCGTCACATTCGACAACACCACTGGCACTGCGATCCGCAATACCCGGCGATGGGTGACCTCCGCCGCGGCCTCAGCCATCCTTTGCAGGCATCAGGAAGTGGCCCGTGGCCTGCGCAAAGGGACGCTCGCGATTGTCCTGCCACCCCTCGACATGCACCGATGAATAGCGCCGCCCGAACCGCGTGATCCGCGCCCGGGCATAGGCGTCGCGCGGCAGCCCGGAGCGGAGGTAGTCCACCGTCAGATCAATCGTCTTCGGCAAGCGCGGCAGCGTGATAGCATCGGGGTCATCGGTTTCGATCACGCCCGCCTCTAGGTCCGACCACAGCCCCGCCCAGCTCAGCGTCACAACGGCTGTGATCTCCAGAAACGCGGCCGTCACACCACCGTGGAGCGCGGGCAGCATCGGGTTCCCGATGAGCTTGTCGTCATAGGTCAACACGCCTGTGAGCTCATCGCCGCGCCTGTCAAAGCTCATGCCCAGATACTGGATATAGGGCACCCCCGCCACCAAAGCACCGAGCAGCGCATCGCGCCGTTGCTTGACGACTTGGACGGGCTCAGGCCGCTTTACGGTCGGATCTTTCGCCATCACGGGGCCCTCTGAAACGTGAATGCCCCCGTGGCCGCCGCCACAGGCCGCGCGCGGTCGTCGTCAAAGGCCGTCGCGCGCACAAAGGCCACGCTGCGCGTCACGTGATAACACTCCGCCCGCGCGAGGATCGCCTGCCCCGGCACGGCAGAGCGCATGTAATCGATGCGCAGATCAATCGTTGCCGTCCCAATGGGCTGCTCGGCGTGACACATCACCGCCGCACCGCCGCACGTGTCCATCAGCGCCGACACCGCGCCACCCGCTATTACACCGGTGGCCGGGTCGCCCACCAATCGCGGGTCATAGGGCATCTCGATCTCGGCCACGCCGGCCTCTATCGCTTTGATCACCATCGACAGCGCCTGCGCATGGGGGATCGCTTCGATGAACTGCCGGGCCAGTTTTGCGGGATCATGGGACATGCCTCTGTTATTTGCCCGCCACGGTTTAATCGCAAGCCCGAGAGAAGGGTTTGAAATCCCCTGACCTTACGTTAGCCTTTCTGGACGGAGGAACCCGATGGTCGAAACACGCCTGTCGTTTAAAGAGATGTGCGCCAAGTTTGACGTGACCCCGCGCACGTTGCGATACTACGAATATATCGAACTCCTGTCCCCCGAACGCCAAGGCCGCTCGCGCTTTTACGGGCCCAAGGAGGTTGCGCGCATGACACTGATCCTCCGCGGGCGCCGCTGGGGATTTTCGCTCGAAGACCTCCGGCAGTGGTTGCTGATCTACGATCAGGAGGGCAGCGAAAAGCAGATGCGCACCTTTGTTGACCTGGCGGAGACGCAGCTCGTCGAGCTGCGCGCCAAACAAGTGGAGCTGGAGCAGATCATCCGGGAGGTCGACGACCTCAAGGAGAGCTTGAAACAGGATCTAAGCAGCTCCTAAGCCCGCACCGAACAAGGTCCGCCGACCCAGCGCAGCTCAGCTGCGGGGCGAAGGCGGACAATAACACACTGAAAACTATATCCTTTATCAAATCTGAACTCACGGTTTCAGATTTCTCCCAAATTGACGCGGCGTTATCCTTACGTAAACGTCAACTTTGCTTGTAAGCTGCTGGCAGATTCTTAGTTCAAGCGTACCAGTAAGGCACCATTCGCGCGGGGAGATCACAATGACCGACGAAAACATGACAATTCGCGAGATGTGCGACACCTATGATGTCACCCCCCGCACCTTGCGCTTTTACGAGGCCAAAGAGCTGCTCTTTCCCGAGCGTCAGGGCACCAAGCGCCTCTTTACCAAACGCGACCGCGCGCGGCTCAAACTGATCTTGCGCGGCAAACGCTTTGGCTTCGCCCTCGAAGAAATCCGGCAACTGTTGGAGCTTTATGACCTGGGCGACAGCCAAGCGACTCAAATCCGCGAAACCCGCGCCATCGGCGAACGCCACCTTCAGGGGATGATTTCCCAGCGCGAGGAGCTCGACAGCGCCATCGAGGACCTGCGCGAGCAGCTCTCCTGGGCCGATAGCATCCTGGCGGACATGGAACAAAAAGAAGCCGCGCAGTAAGCGCGTCCGCCCCCAAAACACTCACAGACGCATCCGCACATAAAAGACGATCCGGGAGACAGCCATGCCTAGCTACACCGCACCGACGAAAGACCAGCAGTTCATCCTCCACGATATGCTCAAGATCTCCGAACTGGATATCCCAGGCTACGAGGATCTCGACCGCGACTTCACCGACGCGATCCTGACGGAGGCCGGCAAGCTGGCGACCGAAGTGCTCCAACCGATCAACGCCAGCGGCGACAAAGAAGGCTGCCACCTCGACAACGGCGTCGTACGTGTGCCTGCCGGGTTCAAAGAAGCCTGGGACGCCATGGCCGAAGGCGGCTGGATGGCCATGGACATGCCGGAGGAATATGGCGGCCAGGGCCTGCCCTACCTCATGCACACGGCCGCGATGGAGCCGATGGTGTCCGCCAACATGGCGTTCCAGATGTATCCGGGTCTGAGCCACGGCAACATGGCTGCGATCCTGGCCAATGGCTCTGAGGAGCAGAAACAGACCTACCTGCCCAAAATGGCCACCGGCGAATGGTCCGGCACCATGAACCTGACGGAGCCCCACTGCGGGACCGATCTGGGCCTCATGCGCACCAAGGCCGTGCCCCAGGGCGACGGCACCTACAAAATCTCCGGCCAGAAAATCTGGATCTCCGCCGGTGAGCACGAGATGGCCGACAACATCATCCACCTGGTGCTCGCCAAAATCCCGGGTGGCCCTGAGGGCGTCAAAGGCATCTCGCTCTTCATCGTTCCGAAATTCCTGATCAACGAGGACGGCTCCCTCGGCGCCCGCAACTCCGTGTCCTGCGGCGGCCTTGAGGAGAAGATGGGCATCCACGGTAACTCCACCTGCGTGATCAACCACGATGAAAGCATCGGCTACCTCATCGGGGAGGAGCACAAAGGCATGCGCGCCATGTTCGTGATGATGAACGAAGCGCGGCTCGGCGTTGGCCTCCAGGGCTTTGCCCAAGGCGAAGTGGCCTACCAAAACGCACTCGGCTTCGCGCTCGACCGCATCCAAGGCCGTGCAGTGACCGGGGCGGAAGCACCCGAGAAAGCCGCAGACCCCATCATCGTGCACCCCGATGTGCGCCGGAACTTGATGGACCAAAAGAGCTTCGTCGAAGGCGCGCGCGCGCTGGCGTATTGGAGCTCCTCTATGCTCGACCGCGCGCACCGTAACGGCGACAAGGACGCCGAAGACATGATGAGCCTGCTCACGCCGGTCATCAAGGGGTTCCTCACGGATAAGGGCTTCGAGACCTGCGTGAACGCGCAGCAAACGCTGGGCGGCTCGGGCTTTACCCAGGAATGGGGCCTCGAACAGTTCGTGCGCGATGCGCGGATCACCATGATCTACGAGGGCACGAACGGCGTCCAATCGCTGGACCTCGTGGGCCGGAAACTCGGCCTCAATGGCGGCAAAACCGTCATGGCATTCTTTGACATGGTCAAAAGCTTCATCAAGGACAACGAAGGCAATGAGGCGCTGCAGGCCGACTTCCTCGACCCGCTGAAAGCGGCGTCCAAGGACCTGCAGGCGGCGGGCATGTACTTCATGCAGGAAGGTATGAAAAACCCCAACAACGCGCTAAGCGGATCCTACGACTTCATGCACCTCTTTGGCCATGTCACGCTCGGCCTGATGTGGGCGCAAATGGCCAAGGCCGCCCATGAGGCGTTGGAAGCAGGCGCGTCCGACACCGAGTTCTACGAGACCAAGCTCGCCACAGGCCGCTACTACATGGCCCGCCCGCTCAAGATGACCGCAACCCACCTCGCACGCATCCAGTCCGGCGGCGACACGGTCATGGCGCTCAAAGCGGCGAACTTTTAAGGATGGATGGCGCGGCGCTCCACATGGGGCGCCGCGCTTTCACGCCAGGCCGGAATGCCTCCGGCGGAGGTATTATGGGCCAAAGGAAGACGGGACCAGAACTCCAATGGATAAGGTCCACCCTGTCATTCGACGCTGGGGCAGACAGCTGCATCACGCCGAACAACAGAGCTTCCTCAGGCGAGGACAGAGGCTCCTCAGCGTGTCCCTGCGGTTAGGGATGCGCAATCTTGGTTAAGGAAGCGTTACCCCCTGCTTCCTTTGGCTAAAAATACCTTGCGGGGGTCTGGGGGCGCAAAGCCCCCGGTCTGATCGGGCAACTGGGAGGAGACCGATGACAGTAAAGCTCCATTGCTTCGGCGAGAGCGGGAATTCCTACAAGGCGGCGCTGGCGCTTGAGCTGGCGGGTGTCGATTGGGAACCGGTGAAGGTCGACTTTTTTGGCGGTGCGACGCGTACAGACGCGTTTCGCGGCGACGTGAATGTGATGGGCGAGGCGCCCGTGCTTGAGACCGCTGATGCGACCCTCACGCAGTCGGGCGTGATCCAGCAGTGGGTTGTGGACACGACCGGCAAGCTCGGTGGCGCTCCTGCGGACCGCTACGATGTGCTGCGCTGGGTGCTTTGGGACAATCACAAGCTAAGCTCCCAGGCCGGGATGCTGCGGTTTCTGATGAACTTCCTGCCCGAAGACAAACGCCCGGCGGAGGTGATCGCCTTTACTCAGGGCCGTCTCAAGGCCGCCTATCAGGTGCTCGACACCCATCTCGCAGGCCGCGACTGGATCGCGGGCGATGGGATCACAGTCGCAGATATCTCCTGCTGCTCCTATCTCTACTATCCCGAACCCTTCGGCTTTGACCGTGCTGCTTGGCCCAACATCGACCGCTGGCTCTCCAACATCGCAGCCACTCCCGGCTGGAAACACCCCTATGACCTTATGCCCGGCTCCCCCGCGGACCGCGCCTAAAGAGGAAGGACATCATGACCGACGCCTATATCTACGACGCCGTACGCTCGCCGCGCGGCAAGGGCCGCAAGGACGGCGCGCTGCACGAGGTGACCTCCGCCCGGCTGTCCATCCAAATGCTCAACGCCATCAAAGACCGCAACGGGCTCGAAGGGCACGCAGTCGAAGACGTGATCTGGGGGAATGTCACCCAGGTTATGGAACAGGGTGGCTGTCTCGCACGCACGGCCGTGCTGGGCTCCGATCTGGATGAGTCTATCCCAGGCCTCTCCATCAACCGCTTTTGCGCGTCGGGCATGGAGGCGGTGAACCTCGCCGCCAACCAGGTACGTGGCGGCGCGGGCGATGCCTATATCGCAGGTGGTGTTGAGATGATGGGCCGCGTGCCCATGGGGGCTGATGGCGCGGCCATTGCGGCTGACCCCAGCCTTGCCATGGAGCAGTATTTTGTCCCGCAAGGCATTGGTGCCGACATCATCGCGACGGAGTATGGGTTTTCTCGGGACGACGCGGATGCGTTTGCGGTGGAATCTCAGACCCGCGCGGCGAAAGCCTGGGACGAAAACCGGTTTGCAAAATCGATCGTCACCGTGCGCGACCAGAACGGCCTGCCGATCCTCGACACAGACGAATACATCCGTCGCGGCACTGACATGCAATCGCTTGGCGCACTCAAAGCCGCGTTCAAGGACCAGGGTGAAGTTATGCCCGGCTTCGACAAGGTGGCACTTATCAAATACCCGCACCTGGAGCGGGTGAACCACATCCACCACGCCGGGAACTCGTCGGGCATCGTGGACGGCTCCGCAGCAGTTCTTATTGGCTCCAAGGAGTTCGGCGAGGCGCGTGGCCTGAAACCGCGCGCGCGGATCAAGTACAACGCCAAGATCGGATCTGACCCCACCATTAATCTCACCGGCCCAGTGCCCGTGACGGAAAAGATGATGGCAGAGACGGGCCTAACCATGGCCGACTTCGACCTTTTCGAGGTGAATGAAGCGTTCTCCAGCGTCGTGCTACGCTTCATGCAGGCCTTCGACGTGGATCATGACAAGGTCAACGTGAATGGCGGCGCGATTGCGATGGGCCACCCGCTGGGAGCAACGGGCGCGATCATCATCGGCACGCTGCTCGATGAGCTCGAGCGCCAGGACAAGGAGCTCGGCATGGCCACGCTCTGCGTCGCCTCCGGCATGGGCGCGGCCACTGTGATCGAGCGCGTCTGATGATCATCCGCAAGGGCAGCGTTCCCACCACCGACGCCGTGTCAGGCTATCCTGACCCCTACAATCTGGGCGCAGGCAACATCAGCTGGCAGGCCCTGTCGGAGGCTGGTGGCCTCACGCAGTACGGCGTCTATATGGAAACGCTTCACCCTGGCGGGACATCCAGCCAGATGCACTGGGAAAGCGAGGAGGACGAGTTCCTCTACATGCTCTCAGGCGAGCTGACGCTGATCGAAGACGGCGTCGAAAGCCAGCTTTCCGAGGGCGATGCCTGCGCGTGGAAAGCGGGCGGACCGCCTGCCCACCACCTGAAAAACCACACGGATGCACCTGCCACTTACCTCATCATCGGCAGCCGCAATCCAAACAATGTCACACACTATCCGGAGCTTGATATGCTGGCCAAGAAGGACGGCTTTTATCACCTGGACGGCACGAAATACCCAGATCGGGAGAGCAAAACATGACCGATTTCACTATGATCGTAGGCGATGACGGCGTCGCCATCATCACCTGGGACGTCCAGGACAAGTCCATGAATGTTGCCAATGAGCAGGCGTTCGTGGACCTCGACGCGCTGGTGGACCAAGTGTTGTCAGATGACGCCATCAAGGGCGCCGTCATCACCTCCGGCAAGGACAGCTTTGCGGGCGGGATGGACCTCAACATCATCGCAAAGATGAAAGAGGCTGCGGGCGACAACCCGGCACAGGGGCTCTTTGACGGGATCATGGGGATCCACGCGCTGCTGCGGAAGATCGAGCGCGCAGGCATGGACCCAAAGACGAACAAGGGCGGCAAGCCCATTGCAGCAGCCCTGCCCGGCACAGCCATGGGGATCGGACTCGAACTGCCCCTAGCCTGCCACCGGATTTTCTGCGCGGACAACCCAAAGGCCAAGATTGGCCTTCCAGAGATCATGGTCGGAATCTTCCCCGGCGCGGGCGGCACCACACGGGTGAGCCGGATGCTCGGCGCCATGGCGGCCTCCCCCATCTTGCTCCAGGGCAAGAGCTTTGACCCGAAGAAAGCCAAGGCCGCAGGCCTCATCCACGAGGTGGTAGATGACCCGGTCGCGGCGGCCAGCGAATGGGTGCTCTCAGAGCCCAAGATCGTGAAGCCATGGGACGAAAAGGGCTACAAAATGCCTGGTGGCGCGCCATACCACCCGGCGGGCTTCATGACCTTTGTGGGCGCATCCGCCATGGTCAACGCCAACACGAATGGGGTCTATCCGGCGGCAAAGGCGCTGCTGAGCGCGGTCTACGAAGGCGCGCTCGTGCCGTTTGACACCGCGCTCAAGATCGAAGCGCGCTGGTTCACCAACATCCTGATGAACCCGTCCTCGACGGCCATGATCCGCTCCCTCTTCATCAACAAGGAAGCGTTGGAAAAGGGCGCCGTGCGCCCCGATGTGCCGGACCAGAAGGTCAAGAAGGTCGGCGTCATGGGCGCGGGCATGATGGGCGCAGGCATCGCGCTCGTCTCCGCTCAAGCAGGCATCGACGTGGTGCTGATCGACCAAGCGCAGGAGAGCGCGGACAAGGGGAAGGCTTACGTCGAGGCGCATTTCGCCAAGGGCGTCTCCCGCGGCAAGATCACGGCGGAGAAGAAGGACGCCATGCTCGATCGCATCACGGCGACCACCGATTACGCAGCGCTCAAAGGCGCAGACCTCATCGTGGAAGCCGTGTTCGAGGACGTGGGCGTCAAGGCCGAAGTGACGAAAAACGTGCTGAAAGTGGTCGGTGACGACTGCATCTTTGCCACCAACACCTCCACACTCCCAATCACGGAACTCGCGAAGGCCTCTGACAAACCGGACCAGTTCATCGGCATCCACTTCTTCTCCCCCGTGGAGAAGATGATGCTGGTGGAGATCATCAAGGGCACGGAAACCGGCGACCGGGCCGTGGCCAAAGCGCTCGATTTCGTGCGCCAGATCCGTAAGACCCCCATCGTCGTCAACGACGCGCGCTTCTTCTACGCCAACCGCTGCATCATCCCCTACATCAATGAAGGGATGCGCATGGTGACCGAGGGTGTCGAACCCGCGCTGATCGAAAACGCCGCGCGCCTTGTCGGGATGCCTCTTGGCCCGCTGCAGCTCATCGACGAGACCTCTGTCGACCTTGGCGTGAAAATCGCCACCGCGACGAAGGAGGCCATGGGCGCCGACTATGACGACGCCGTCGATCCGCTGCTCTTCTGGATGTACGAGGGCGGCCGCTTGGGCAAAAAATCCAACGCGGGCTTCTACGAGTACGATGAAAAAGGGAAGCGTCAGGGCCTCTGGAAAGGCCTCGCTGACAAGTTTCCGGTGGCCGACGAACAGCCAGAGCTCATCGACGTCCAGCACCGCCTGCTCATGATGCAAGCGCTAGAGGCCGTGCGGGCGCTGGAGGAAAACGTGCTCATGGACATCCGCGAGGGCGATGTGGGCGCGATCCTGGGCTGGGGCTTTGCGCCCTGGTCCGGCGGGCCGCTCAGCTGGCTCGACATGATCGGCGCGGCCTACGCGGTGGAACGCACGGGCGAGCTAACTGACCGCTTTGGTGTTCGGTTCGAGACGCCCGAGCTGCTCAAAGACCTCGCCGCCAATGGTGAAGGTTTTTACGACCGCTTCCAGCCTGCCGTAGCGGCGGAATAGGCCCAGGCGGATTAGCCATAAAGCACTCGCCCGACGGCAACGTCGGGCCGCGCCGTTCCGCCCCCACGGGGCGGCGCGAACGCCACCCCTCGGAACGGCGCTATAGCTCACCTGTGCTTGGCGCGCTCAATACCAAACCCCCTACCCCTCAAACTCATACCCAAACCGCGCGATATCAGCGGCACAGACATCTGCTACAATCGCGGCCTCCTCCGCGCTATACAGCTCCCGATAGTCACGGGGACGGTCAGAGCGGTTCACATGGGGCAACTCAACCTTTACACCCAGGAGCCGCGCCAGCGACTGGGTGTCCTCCTCCAGGTGTTCAAACCGCAGGTAGAGATCACAGCGCTCCGCTCCCGCCGCGTCCGTGACATAGGACCGATACGGGTTTGCGCGCAGGCTGGCCTGGATCTCCGGCGCGCGCAGAAAGCCGCCAAACTCCAACCGCTTCGCCAACACCACCGCCGGATGGTCAAAGCTCTGCTCCCTAAGCCACATGTAATAGCTCACCAGCCGGTCCCAAGGGTTGCGCACGATGGTAAATACCGTGAGCGGCTCAAGCTCCGCAGGCCCAAGCCACCCGTCCACATCCGCGAGCTTAGCATGCTTCCAAAGCCGCCCCCGCGCGGTGAGCTCCTTGACCCGCTTGCGCCGCCTCGTCGCCTTGGGCGTGTCGCCGATCAACACATCCGCAGCCTGCGCCCGCGCCTCAAGCGCGAGCGCCAGCGACGTCCCCCCGGTCTTAGGGATATGCACAAACAGATACTTGCGCCTCGGCGAATAGATCACGGCGCCCGGTCCCCGCGCCACGCAAGCACCGCACCCGCAGCCAGGATCAGCGCAATCCCCGCGGCCGCCATCGGCCCCAGCGTGTGGCCCCACACCACGTAGCCCACACCTGCCGCCATAATCAGCACCGTGTACTCAAAGCAGCCCACAAAGGCAGGCGCCGCGAGCTGGTAGGCCCGCGTCAAAAGCCCCACCGCGATCAGCGCCCCCACCGCTTGCACGGCGCATAGAACCAGCACATGGGCCGGCATCGGCGCCCAGCCCCGCGTGATGTAATCGTCGCCCCCGGGCTCCAGCACCAGAAGCGCCGCGCCACCTAGGACGCCAATCATGAACAGGTACGTGCCCGTCAGCGTCCAGGCGTTCTCATCCCGCGTCCAGGTGCGCGTGACCTTGCCGCCCATGCCATAAAAGAACCCAGCCAGCATCGGCCCCACGCCGAGCCACTCCAGCGCCCCGACATCTGGTTGCACGACCGCCAAACAGCCCAAAAACCCAACACAGATCAACGCCGCGCCCACCGGGTCCACGCGACGCCCCTCCAAAAGCGTGGCCAACATGATGAAGAGCGGCGCCATAAAGACCCCGGCGAGCACCTGCGCCACCGGCAAAAAGCCCACGCAGGCAAAGTAGATCACCATCGCCACCGTGATCAGCGCCGAGCGCCCGATCACACCCCAGGCGTTCACAGGACGCAGCCGCGCGCCCGTCCACAGCACGATCACCGGCAAAAGCACCAGCGCCAACGCCGAGCGCACAAAGTGAAACTGCGCGAGCCCGATATGGGCCGCGACCTCCGGTATGACGTTGTCGATCACGCCGATCAGCCCCATCCCCGCCACCGCCAGGGCGGCCGCGCGCAAGGGGCGCGCGGGTCTCAGTGTCTCTGCTACGCTCATCCACGTCGCTTTGCCGCTTAACAAGCGCGCGCTCAAGCTCCATAACGACGTCCACAGACCGCAATGGCGACAGATGGGAGACGGACACATGGGTTGGATGGCCGATGAAACAGGGCTCGAAAAGCGGGCAGCGAATTTTGTGCCGCTCACACCGCTGTCGCATCTCCGGCGCGCGCGGGAGGTGTTTCCGAACAAAACAGCGCTGATCTACGGTGATCTGAGCCTGAGCTACGCCGACTACCACGCCCGCGTCTCCCGCGTGGCCTCCGCCCTCTCCGCGCGCGGCGTGGCCCCCGGTGACGTCGTGGCCACGATCCTGCCAAACATCCCCGCCCAGGTGGAGGCGCATTTTGCCGTCCCCGCCACGGGCGCCGTCCTGAACACGATCAACATCCGCCTCGATGTCAGCACCGTCGCCTACATCTTTGACCATGGGGAGGCGAAGGTGGTGCTGGTCGACACCCAGTTCCTGGACCTTGCAGAAGCAGCGGTCGAAGCCATGGAAGGCACCGCGCCTGAGATCATCGAGGTCCCCGACCCCGCCGCGGGTTTCCCCGCCACCGGGCGCTACGCCACCTATGACGACCTCATCGCCGCGGGCGACCCGGACTTTGCCTGGCACATGCCGCAGGATGAATGGGAAAGCCTCGCGCTCAACTACACCTCCGGCACCACCGGGCGGCCCAAGGGCGTCGTTTGCCACCACCGCGGCGCATATCTGATGACCATGGGCACGGTGGTCAGCTGGCGGCTCACGCTCCACCCCCGCTACCTCGCCATTGTGCCGCTCTTTCACTGCAACGGCTGGAACCACTGCTGGATGATACCGGTCCTCGGCGGCACGGTCGTGTGCTGCCGCGACATCACGCCGGGCGCGATCTACGACGCCATTGCCGACCACGGGGTCACGCATTTCGGCGGCGCGCCCATCGTGCTCAACATGATCGTCAACGCGCCCGACAGCGAGCGGCGCAGCTTTGACCACACGGTCGAAGTCTTTACCGCAGGCGCCCCCCCCGCCGCCGCCACGCTCGCGGCCATAGGCGATCTGGGCTTTAACGTCACTCAGGTCTACGGCCTGACAGAAACCTATGGCCACGTCACCGAATGCGTCTGGGACGCCGACTGGGACGCGCTGCCGCAATCCGACCAAGCCGCGATCAAAGCCCAGCAGGGCGTGCCCTTCCCCATGATGGAAGGCATCGATGTCGTCAGCTCCGACATGGGATCGATCCCGCGCGACGGCACCGCCACGGGTGAAATCGTCATTCGCGGCAACTCTGTCATGAAGGGATATCTCAAGAACCCTGAAGCAACAGAAGAAGCGTTCGCAGGCGGCTATTTCCACTCAGGCGACATCGCGCTGCGCCACCCCAATGGCTATGTCCAAATCGCTGACCGCGCCAAGGACATCATCATCTCCGGCGGCGAGAACGTGTCGAGCGTGGAGGTCGAGGGCGTGCTGATGCACCACCCGGCCGTCTTGCTCTGCGCCGTGGTGGCCAAACCCGACGACAAATGGGGCGAAGTGCCTTGCGCCTTCGTCGAACTCAAGGACGGCCAAACCGCCACCTCAGACGACCTCCGCGCCTTTGCCCGTGAGCGGCTCGCAGGCTTCAAAACCCCCAAAGCGGTGGTGTTTCAGGAGCTGCCAAAGACCTCCACCGGGAAGATCCAGAAGTTCGAACTGCGCAAAGTCGCAGCAGAGCTTTGACGGCGGCGGACGCGGCGCGCCATGGGATGGTCCGCAGGCGCCATAGCCGCGGCCTAGGCTGACCCGTGCGACCGCCCGTACGAAAGGATACCTGGTTCAACCGGCTGCGCGCCCTGCGCTTCGTGCGGGAGGACTTTAAGGACGGCGGGAACACGCTGATTTCCTACATCGAAACGCACCATATGAAATATGACCGGCACGTGGGCGCGCATTTCCTGCGCGCGCTGCACGATGCCGGGCCCGAGGTGCTGGAGCATTTCGCAAACCGCCAACGGCTCTTTGGCTGGCATTTCGACCTGACCCCGGCAGAGGAAACCGCCCTGCGCCGCGCCCGCGACGCGACCTGCGCGGTCACGCGGGTGTCCAACCTGCGCTACGGGACCAATGTGTTCCTGCAACTGGCAAACCGCAAACAGCTGGGTCGGATGATCGGCCTGGGGTTCGTGGCAGGCTCCGCCGGGGTGCTTTTGGCCCTGGGGGAGGTCTTTGTCTTCGCCAAGGAGGCGACACGCGGCTTTCTCGAAGACCGCTTTGACATCACCTTTGCCACCAGCGCAGCCCGCGACAAGGCGGAGTTCGTGGCCCTCGCGGAGGAGGTCACTGAGGGCGCTGTGACGCAAACCGGCGATCTGGACGCGCAAATCGTAGCCGACCGGATCGAGGATCTCGTGCGCACCATCGAAAGCTCCGGCAATGCCGACGCCGCCGTGCAAGTCGCCACGCGCGACTGGTCCTACCTCATCGGCGTGATCTCGGGCATCCTCCTGCTCATCATTGGGCGCGGCCTTATCAAGCTCGTGCTCGAAGGGTTCACCGGGGCCGTGGCCAAAATCGACGCGCTTATCGACGATATGGACGCCTATTGCGACTGGCGCCTGGGACGCGCGCCCTACCCGCCCGAAAGCCCGTTCCTCCGGGGCGACGTGCTGCGCGAGACGCCCAAGGGCATTGAACGCCCCTAAGGGCCTTGCTCAATCGCCGCTTCCCATTCCTTGAGGAACGCCTGCCGCTTGAGCTGGTCCAAAAACACCAACAGCCCCGGTCCCATCTGGATACGGTTAAGCGCGGCCTCCGCTCCGCCACCAAGCCCAAGCAACGGGTCGACGAGCGGCGTGGCTTGGGGGCCGTGGGACATCTCTAGCAGGTGATCGACGAACTCCGCCGACAGGTCAGGGTTCGGCGCATTGGCGGGAATGAGCGCCGTGCGCAACATCATCGTGGTGAAATCCGCGGGCAGCACGATCTCGAACTCCGCCCGGTCGGGCCGGTTGGCGACATAGCTGCCAAGCGCGTTGTAAGCGATAAGCAACTCCCCCGTGCGCACCGCCTCGATCATGTCCGACGAACAACAGTACAGCTTAACATCAAGCCCGCCGAGCACCTGCGCCAATCGCCAAAACGTCTCTGACGCGCGGGTGTCTTGGGTGGCAAACAGGTAACCAAGGCCCGACTGGCGCACATCATAGGTCCCCACCCGCTCGCGAAACCGCTCCGGCTCCCGCCGCAGCAAGTCAATCAGCGCTTGGCGCGTCCGCGGCACCTCCCCCGGGGCGAACGCCGCTTTCGACACCACAATCGCCGCGGGCTCCTGGGTAAAGGCGAACAGCGTGTCGTTCCACGCCGCCCATCCCGGCAAGCTCTGCGTCGCCGATGAGCTGTGCTGGCGCCCATAGCCATCATTGGCGAGCTTCATCTGCAAATCCATCGCGCTCGAAATCGCCACATCAAACGGCGCCTCCCCCCGCTCGATCACGCGCGTGAGCTCGGTGGAGCTGACGACGACGTAATCCACCGCCTGCTCCGGAGCCCCCGCAAGATAGGACGCAATGAGAGGACGGAAAAAGTCGATATCGGCGGTGGAAATGATGCGGATGACGCGGGCGGCCTCCGCCTCCCCAAACTGGGCGCGGTCCTCATACTCGAACGCAGCCGCAGACGCCGCGGTCAAAGCGCCCGCCAGGCTTAGGAGGATGGAAATGAAAGCCGCACGCATGCCCCGCCCTCCGCCATATTTGCGATGCTCAGCGTCCCGTTATGGGCCTCCATCACATCTTGCACGATCGTGAGCCCAAGGCCCGAGCCCACAACCCCCCGCGCATTGTCGCCCCGCCGGAACCGTGTCGTCAGATCGCTCAGCTCGATACCCGGAAAGCCATCCCCGGTATCTGTGACACTGAGCACCGCGTGGCCCGCATCTAATGCCACAGACAGCGTCACCTCCGCCCCCGCGGGCGCGTATTTGATCGCGTTATCGACCAGGTTCTGCATCGCATTCTGGAGCAAGATCACATCTGCGCGGATATAGGCGGGTCCCGTCGCACAGGCGCGCAACCGAATGCCTTTAAGCTCCGACAGCGGCTGCATTTGTTCCACGAGCGTTCCCGCCGCCTGCGCCAGATCCACCCGCTCCATTGTCAGATGATCGAGCCGGAACGTCACCATCGCATGGTCAAGCAACTGCCCCGCTGTGCGCGAGCTTTCGTCGATGGCGTGGATCATCTCCCCCATGGCCTCCCGCGTGTCGGCATCGGCGGTTTTGCGGGCCATAATCTCCGCTTTGGTGCGCACAATGGCAAGCGGCGTGCGCACACGGTGCGCGGCCTCCGCTATGAACTCCTCCGATCGCGCTAGGGAGGTCTGCAGCCGCGCCATGAGCTTGTTGAGCGAGGCCACGAGCGGCACCATCTCGCTGGGCACCGGCGCGTTCACGGGGCGCAGATCCTCCGGCCCCCGGCGCGACACCGACGCCGTCAGACGGTCCAGCGGGCGCACCGTGCCCCGCGCAATGGCCCCTGACAAAAGCACCAAGAGCACAAAGACAAATCCCCCCACAATGATCGCCGTGCGCGTGATGTTTTCAATGGTCTGGCGCTGACCCGACAGGGTCTGCGCGACCGACACCTCCAAAAACTGCGGCCCGCCCTCCGTGGCCAAGGCGCGGCTGTGGGTGACGACGCGCACGTCCTCTCCCCGAAACATAAGCGACTGAAACAGCGTATCCCCGCCGAGCCCCGCCGCTGGGGGGGGAAGCTCCCTGTAGCCCGACAAAAACGCGCCATCGAGCCGGATCGCGTAAAACACCCGCTCATCAGCCACACTGCCCAGCATGGAAAAGGCCGAGTACGGCAAATCCATCGTGATCTGCCCACCGGTATAGCGCGCCGAATCCAGGATCGCCGTGGCCGAGGCCAACAGGATATTGTCCTGGCTTTCCTGCGCCACCTGCCGCGCCACCGACAGCACCATGAAGAACACACCCACCGTCAGGATCGCCGCCCCCGCAAGCAGCGACACCAATAACTTGCGCCGCAGGGAGCCCTGCCGGACCGGGGGGGCAGGCATGTCGACCACTAAACCACCTCGAGCTTGTAGCCGAGCCCGCGCACGGTGATGATCTCTACCCGCGACCCGCTCAAACGCCGTCGCAGGCGCGCGACATAGACCTCAATGGCGTTCTCGGTCACGTCGTCGTCAAAGGAAAACAGCCGGTCCACCAGGTTCGACTTTGAAAACACCATCCCCGGGGCATTCGCAAAAACCTCGAACAAGCGCAGCTCCCGAGGGCGCAGTTGCACCTCTCCCGACCTGGTCTGCAAACTGCCGGAGAGTGGGTCAAAGCTGACATCCCCCAGCGTGAGCCGGTTGCTTGATTCGCCGCTGCGCCGTCGCAACACCGCCCGGCAGCGCGCCTCAAGCTCGGCAAAATCGATGGGCTTGACCATGTAATCATCGGCCCCGAGGTCGAGCAAACTCACCCGGTCCGACACTTCCGAGCGGGCCGTGAGCACGATCACAGGCGTCTTTGACTTGCCGTTGCGATGGGCCGCCAAAAAGGCGCGACCATCGCCGTCAGGTAGCATAATATCTAGGAAAATCAGGTCGTAACCCACCGTGGCCACGTAGTGGCGCGCGGTCTCCAGATCGGCGGCATGGTCCACCACATGCCCGTCAAGCCGCAGCCGGTCCACCACAGCCTCGGCCAGCTGCGCGTTATCCTCGACGAGTAAGAACCGCACGGGTGTCTCCCCCTCCCCCTGTGGCGAATGTCTGGCGTGTCAGCTTTGTGTCAGCTTTGCACGCCAGTAAGGTCGGACCTGAGCGGCGTAGATCGCTTTTGTCAAATGGGAGGAAAGCTATGACTTTCGCAACGGGCCGTCGCGCCCTTCTTGCTGCTGCGGCAGCGTTTGCTTTTGTGGGCCCCGCGTCGGCCGGTGGCCACCAGGTGCTTGATGAAGTGCACTTCCTGATCCCCGGCGGCGCCGGTGGCGGCTGGGACGGCACAGCGCGCGGCACGGGCGAAGCGCTCACCGGCGCGGGCCTGGTCGGTTCGGCCAGCTACGAAAACATGTCCGGCGGCGGCGGCGGTGTGGCCATCGCGCACCTGATCGAAAACGCGGATTCGCTCGGCAACACGATGATGGTGAACTCCACCCCCATCGTGATCCGCTCGCTCACGGGTGTCTTCCCGCAGAGCTTCCGCGACCTGACGCTCGTCGCAGGCACCATCGGTGACTACGCGGCCCTCGTCGTGAACGCCAACAGCGACATCACCTCCATGGATGAGCTCCTGAGCGCCTACCGCGCGGACGGCAACCGCTTTGCCATCGGCGGCGGCTCTGTGCCGGGCGGCATGGACCACCTCGTGGCCGCAATGGCCATGCAGGCCGCAGGTGAGGACCCCACCGCGTTCAACTACATCCCCTACGACGCGGGCGGCGCAGCCATGGCAGGCCTCCTGTCGGGCGAAATCAAAGCGCTCTCCACCGGCTTCTCCGAGGCTGTGGCGCTGGCTCAGCAGGGTGAGGTTCGCATCCTCGGCGTGACATCTGACGCGCGCGTTGACGCGTTCCCAGATGCGCCCACGATGATGGAACAGGGGCTCGACACGACCTTCGTCAACTGGCGCGGTTTCTTTGCGGCGCCCGGCGTCGATGAGGCGCAGCTGGCCGGGTTTCAGGACGCGCTGACCAAGATGTACGCCACGCCCGAGTGGGAAGAGGTCCGCGCCCGCAACGGTTGGGTCAACATCCACAACAACGGCGATGAGTTCCGCACCTTCCTGGAAAACCAGGAGCAGGTGATCGGCGACCTCATGCGCACCCTAGGCTTCCTCTAAAGCCACCCCGGCGCGGCGGCCTGCGTCGCCGCGCCACCACCAACACACACACACCGAAGTAAGGGAGAGGACCATGGCGCTCGACCGCTGGATCGCGCTCATCTTTGTGGCGTTCTGCTGTGCCTACGGCTACGCCGCGTTCTTTACGATGGACCAGCTCCTGCCCCCCTTCATGCAGCGTAACCCGGTCTGGCCCTCCACCTTTCCAAAGGTGCTCGCAGTCTCCGGCGCCCTCGTGGGGCTCATCATCGCGCTTGGGCTGGAAAGCCGCGCGGCGGGGCGCGCGCCCTCCAACAGCTCGTCGGAGTTCGACCTGTCCAAGCTGATGGAATACAAAATCGGCCAGGCCTCCGCGCTGATTGGGCTGATGATCGTTTTCGCACTCATGCTGCGCCCTGTGGGGTTCCTCGCCTCCACCACGCTCTTTCTCTTCTTCGGCGCGGCCATCCTGGGTGAGCGCCGCTGGCTCATCATGCTGGTCGTCGGCGCCGCCGCGTCGTTTTCGGTTTGGTATCTGGTGGAGGAGGTGCTGGGCATCTTCCTGCGCCCCTGGCCCTTTTTCCTAGGATAAACGACATGATCGAAGGCATCCTCATCGGGCTTCAGGCCGCGTTTTCCATCCAAAACCTCGCCATGGTGATCGCAGGCTGTCTCATCGGCACGTTCATCGGCATGCTGCCGGGGCTCGGGCCCATGTCGATCATCGCGATCATGATCCCCGTGGCCGTGGGCATCGGCGACCCAGCCGCCGCGCTCATCCTGCTCGCAGGCGTCTATTACGGCGCGATTTTTGGCGGCTCGACCTCGTCGATCCTGCTCAACGCGCCCGGCGTCGCAGGCACCGTCGCCACGAGCTTTGACGGCTACCCCATGGCGCGCAAGGGCCAGGCGGGCAAAGCGCTCACGATCGCTGCGGTGGCGAGCTTTGCGGGGGGCACGATCGGGGCGATCCTGCTCATGGTCTTTGCGCCTGCGCTGTCGACCGTTGCGCTGCTCTTCCACTCCGCCGAATACTTTGCGCTGATGATCCTGGGGCTGTCGGCCATCGCGGCCTTTGCAGGCACGGGTCAGGTGGCAAAGGCGCTCATGATGACGATCCTCGGGCTGATCTTGGCCACCGTGGGCGAAGGCGCGCTCTTTAACATGCCGCGCTTCACCATGGGCCTCATGGACCTGCAATCGGGCATCTCGTTTATCACGCTGGCCATGGCGATGTTTGCCCTGCCCGAGGCGATGTTCCTGGTCCTCATGCCCTCCCGCGGGGCCGCGCAGGGCGACGGGGGCAAGATCGAAAACCTCCGCTTCTCCCGCGAGGAAGGGCGCAAGATGATCCCCGTGATCGGGCGCCAATCGGTCCAGGGCTTCTTTATCGGTGTGCTCCCCGGCGCCGGCGCCACCATTGCGTCATTTCTGGGCTACGCCGTTGAACGCAACCTGGCCAAGGGCGACGAACAGGCCGAATTCGGCAAAGGGTCGGTCAAAGGCCTCGCCGCGCCAGAAACCGCCAATAACGCGGCTTGCACGGGCTCCTTCGTGCCGCTTCTCACGCTGGGCATCCCGGGCTCGGGCACCACGGCGATCCTGCTCGGCGCACTTATCGCGCTCAACGTCACACCCGGCCCGCGCCTGATGATCGACACGCCAGAGATCTTTTGGGCCGTCATCATCTCCATGTTCATCGGCAATCTGGTGCTTTTGATCCTCAACCTGCCGCTTATCCCTTACATCGCGAAAATCCTCGCTATTCCGCGCAATTACCTGATCCCCTTCATCCTCTTTTTCACGCTCATGGGCGCCTATATCGGCCAAAACAACGCGACAGAGCTTTTGATCCTCGTGGGGCTCGGCGTCATGGCCACGATCCTGCGCTTTGCCGACTACCCGCTCGCGCCGCTGCTGATCGGGTTCATCCTAGGCACCATGCTGGAGGATAATTTCTCCCGCTCCATGCAGCTTTACCGGGGGCTCAGCTTTGTGATCGAACGGCCCATGACGCTCGCGCTTCTTGGCATCGCGGTGCTTTTGGTGCTCTTGCCCAGCATCCGCGCCCGCATAGCCCGCAACCGGGCCCAAGGGGTGGCCGACGGCGACTAGAGCGATGGACAGCGCGCGCCCCCTCGCAGGGATCCGGGTCCTCGACCTCACCAACGTGCTCGCGGGCCCCTTCGCCTGCCACCAGCTTGCCCATCTGGGCGCAGAAGTGATCAAGGTCGAAGCCGTCGGGCGCGGCGATCTCGCCCGTAACCTCGGCGCCTCGCCGGAGCTGTCGGCAAAAGGCATGGGCGTCAGCTTTCTGGCCCAAAACGCAGGCAAACGGTCGCTCACGCTGAACCTGAAGGACCCAGAGGGCAAACGCATCCTGACGGAGCTTGTCGCGGGCGCCGATGTGCTCGTCGAAAATTTCCGCCCCGGCGTCATGGCCCGGCTCGGCCTGGGCGCAGAGACCCTGCGCGCCGCAAACCCCGCTCTGATCTACTGCGCGATCTCGGGCTTTGGCCAGGACGGCCCCTGGGCCGCGCGCCCGGCCTATGACCAGATCATCCAGGGCGCCGCCGGGGTCATGGACGTCACCGGCACAGCAGAGGGCGGCCCCACCCGCGCGGGCTACCCGCTCGCAGACACCGTGGGCGGGCTCACCGCTGCCATGGCCATCACCGCCGCGCTCAACGCCCCAAACCGGGGCTGCGTCATCGACGTCTCCATGCTGGACGCGGTGCTGGCGACCATGGGTTGGGTCGTCTCCAACTACCTCGTCGCGGGGGTGGAACCTGCACGCCACGGCAACGAAAACCCAACCTCCGCCCCTTCAGGCGCGTTTCAATGCGCTGACGGGCTCATCAACATCGCTGCCAACAAGGACGAGCAATGGGAGCTTCTGGCCCGCCACCTGGGCCGCGACGACCTGCTGACCCGGCCAGAGTTCGCCAGCCGAGAGGCCCGCAAAACCCACCGCTTGCGGCTCAAAGCCGAGCTCGAAACCGTCCTCACCACCCGCCCCGCCGCGGATTGGGAGGCGGAGCTGAACGCGCGTGGCGTCCCCGCAGGCGCGGTCCTGACGGTACCAGACATCCTCGCCCACCCCCAGATCACCGAGCGTGGCTTTCTGGCGGCCTTCGCGGACGCGCCGGGCGTAGACGGCGATCTCCTTCTCGCGCGCATAGGCGCGCTCATCGACGGCACGCGCCCCACTGTGCCCACCCCGCCGCCCACGCTAGGCCAAGACAGCGATGCGATCCTCACGGAGCTGGGCTATAGCTCCACCGACATCGCCGCATTGCGAAAGAAAGGCGTGCTATGACCGATGACGTCGCCGACTGGTGGTCCACCGCCATCATCGACATGGAACCGGGCCGCATCGCGCTCCGCGGCCACCCGATTGAGACGCTCATCGGCACCCTGAGCTTTGCGGAGATGATCTGGCTCATGGTGCGTGGCGACCGCCCGACCCCGGCGCAGGCCAAACTGTTCGAGGCCGCGCTTGTGTCCGCCGTCGACCACGGGCCCCAAGCCCCCTCCATCGCCGCCGCGCGCATGGCCGTGACCTGCGGCCTGCCGCTCAACAACGCCATGGCCAGCGCTGTGAACATGCTGGGCGACGTCCATGGCGGCGCGGGGGAACAGGCGGTGGAGCTTTACCACCACATCGCCGCAGGCGGCACGCTCGACAGCTGGACCGCCGCCCGGGGCAAAATCGTGCCCGGCTTTGGTCACCGCTTCCACAGCCCCACCGACCCCCGCGCCCCACGGCTCATGGCGCTCACCGCCGACGCGGTGGAGGCTGGCGCCTGCGACGGGCGCTTCGCCGTCATCGCGCAATCTATCGAACGGGAGCTCGCAGCGCGTAAATCCCGCCCTATCCCCATGAATATCGACGGCGCCACCGCCGTCATCTACGCCGAACTGGGCTTTGCCCCGCCACTCGCCCGCGGGCTCTTTTGCCTTTCCCGCTCCGTGGGCATCCTTGCCCACGCCTGGGAACAAACCCAGCAAGGCGGGCGGAACAAAGGCCCCACCCCGCCGGGCTACCGCTGGACCTATACGGGCCCATAGTTCTCTGCCCTTAGCAGCAAAGTCCTCGCCCGATGGGACCCATCGGGCCGCGCCGTTCTGCCCCCACGGGGCGGCGCTACAGCTCAAGACCCGTGCAATGGTTCTTACGGAGAAGACACTTCATTTCACACAAACCCCGCTTGAAAGCCGCCAACCCAACAGCTAACACCGACCTCGCGGCGGGTATGGTGAAAAGGTATCACGCGAGCTTCCCAAGCTTAAGTTACGAGTTCGATTCTCGTTACCCGCTCCAAAACTAAACTTAGGATTATCCATATAATTCAACGCTGTAAGATGGCATTTTCTGGATATTGCGCCTTTCGCTTACGGACCCGAGGCAGGAAAAAACGGGAACGTCTGGGGCCGACACTGAATGCGAGTCCCAGAGTTTCACCCAGACCCAGACCCAGAGCCTAAGCTATTGATATGTATGGAAGCGCTTCAGGCTTCCTAAGCCTAAGCTACGAGTTCGATTCTCGTTACCCGCTCCAACTTCTCTTCACCCCCCGCACGGCCTTAGACGTAGGCGTCATAAAATTCCGCAAAGGCGCCCACCTGGAACGCGTTGGCGTCTTTGGACACGGACGCTTTGGGCAACAAGATTTCAAAGCCGTGGAACCCACCTTCGTAGAGCTTGAACTTCGTCGGCACCCCCGCGCGGGCGAGCGCGTCCATGTAAGCGATGGTTTCGTCCTTGAAGGGTTCCAGATCGCCCACAAAGCTGATCGTCGGCGGCAGGCCCGACAGGTCCTGGCGCTGTGCGGGGGACGCGTATTCGGGCACATCGGCGCCCAAATGGCCCAGGTAATTCTGCCATGCGCGCGCATTCGCCCCGCGGTCCCAGACAACCGTGCCCACCATGTCCTGCGCGGATTTGGTCTGCATCCGGTGGTCGAGCATCGGGTAGATCGGCATCTGAAACGCGATATCCGCGGCGCCCGTGTCCACGGCCTTGTGCGTCACCGCCGCGGCCATCCCGCCGCCGCCGCTATGGCCCGCGATGATGAACCGCTCGCCGCGAATGCCAAGCTCGGCGGCGTGGGCGCGCATGTAGCACAGGGTGTCAAAGCAATCATCATGGCCCGCAGGATAGGGATGCCCCTGCAGCGACAGCCGGTAGGCCGGTGCGATGATTGCCACGTTCCGGGCCGCGATGATGTCTTCGAAGAACTGATGCGCCTGCTCGGGCACGCCGACCTGATAGCCCCCGCCATGGGCATAAAGCATCGCAGGCAGCGGCCCGCTGACCCCCGCAGGCTTGTAGACTCGCGCCCGGATCATATGGCCCGGCGTCGCCACGCTGGGAATGTGGATTTCCGCGTTGATCAGGCCCTTGATCTGCGTGCCCACAGCGGGCGCCATCATGAACCGGTGCATAAACCGCAGCGCCCAGTTTCGATGCGCCATCCAGGTGACAATCCGCCCGGGCAGATACGCGGGTTGCAGGTCTGTGTGATACATGGATCGTGTGATGCGGGCCATTGTCTGGGGCGTCCTTCTTGCGTCTGGGTCTCAACACTAGGCCAGCGGCAGCCCCACAGCACTCGCAGACCGCGCCAAACCACTTGCAGGTGGCGCCAACCCGCCCGCGGCTAGTGCAACGCCTGCGGTGGTGCCCGGTTCGCCGTCCGCCAAAGCTCTGGCGAGGTATTTTCCCACCGTCGAAAGGCCCGGAAAAAGGAGTTGGGGTCCTCGTAGCCCAGCAAAAAGCTCACCTCCGCGGGGCCATACTCCGTCGCTGAGAGGTAGTGCTTGGCAAGAGCCTCCCGCGCCTCGCTCAACACGTCGAGCCACGTTGTCCCCTCCTCCGCCAATCGCCGCTGCAAGGTGCGCTTGCTCATGGCCAACGCGCGGGCCACATCCTCCACCGTTGCGCGCCCACTGGGTAGGAACTCATTGAGACAATGGGCCACTTTCGTCCGGGTCGACGCGCCGCCCGCGGGCGCCACCGGCTGGCAGCGTAGCTTTGGCTCAAACAGCGCCCACATCTCGTCGTCATGGGTCACAAAAGGGCGCGCCGCATCAGCCGCGCTGAACGTGACAGAGGCGCGGCCCCGATCGACAATCTCGCAGCCAAAATGTGCCTCAAACGCATCCCGCTCGGCCACCGCAAACGGCAGGGAGACACGACGGGGCACAATGCTCTGTCGCGTCGCGCGCCGGGCGAAGTTCACGAGAAACACAATCTCCGTCAGCGCGAGCGTGGGCTCCCCCGGTGGCGGGCAGTGAAACGCAACCTCCGTCTCGTCGGCAGCGCTCTGAACGCTTAGCGTAAACGGGCTCACCCGCCGCTTGTAATCCGCGAGGCGACGTGCGGCGACAGTCATGTTGGGCGAACACATCGCCGCAAAAAACGCCGGGTCAAAGTAATCGATCCCGCTGGCATCCCCCAACTTTAGCGCAAGCAGCGGGTCAGCCGCCAACCCGGTGACAGAGGCCCAAAGATCGTAGAACGCCGCCACGGTGATCTTGCTGCCCTCCCCCTCCAGCAGGCACGCCGGCAAACCAGCCCGTCGCAGCACCGTGGCGGCGTCAAGCCCAAGCTCGCCCAGCGCGATGCGGACGGCCTTGCCCACATGAATGCGCGGGTCCAGTTGTGATGTCACCTGAGCGCCCCTTTCCGTGATCCGTCGCCCCCTAGGCTACCCGCCCCGCGGCACCCCGCCAACAGCAGGACGCGCCACATGGCTTGCAGATTGCGCCAACAATGGACCGCCTCGATGGCCCAATCAGATTTGCGCGGCCCGCCGAGGATGATAAGCGCAGGGCCAGGACACAACCACCAACACTAATCAAAAAAGGCCGCATCGCGCCCCGCCACCATGACAGAGCTTTCTCTCCACCCGTTCCTTGACGCGGCCGCCCTGCGCGCCCGCGATATCCCCGCCCCCTGGACCGTCGGCATGGCCGACACCGTCCGCTTTGGGGAGCTCGACATCCTAGG
>JBCBZG010000056.1:0-1678 GCA_039815465.1 Pseudomonadota bacterium | reverse complement strand
GAAACAGCCCCCGGCACGGATGCGGCTGTGAACCTTGACGGCTACATCTCGGTCACGCCCATGCGCGCGGACTTCACAGCGCACGATATGTTCGACACGCTTGGGGCCATCGCCACATGAATGACGACGACCTCGCCACGCGCAAGATGCAGTTCCTTTACGCCCTGCGCTCGCGCGGTGTGACGGACAAGCGGGTGCTCGGCGCGATGGAGGCGATTGATAGGGGGCCCTTTGTACGTGGGCTCTTTGCTGAGCGGGCCTATGAGGACATGCCCCTGCCCATTCCCTGCGGGCAGACGATCAGCCAGCCGTCGGTTGTGGGTCTGATGACGCAGGCGCTCAACGTCTCCCCCCGCGACAAGGTGCTCGAGATTGGGACCGGCTCCGGATATCAGGCCGCCATCCTCGCCAAACTGGCCCGGCGTGTTTACACCATCGACCGGCACCGCCGTCTGGTGCACGAAGCGCGCGAGATCTTTGACGAACTGGACTTGCACACGATCACGGCCATCACCGGGGACGGCAGCCATGGGCTGGCCGATCAGGCCCCCTTTGACAGGATCATCCTGACGGCCGCCGCCGAAGACCCGCCCGGCCCCCTGCTCGCCCAACTCAAAGTGGGTGGGATCATGGTGCTGCCTGTAGGCCAATCAGATGCCGTCCAAAGCCTGATCCGGGTCAACAAAACCGACATCGGCCTTGAATACGATGAATTGCGCGATGTGCGCTTTGTGCCGCTGCTCGAGGGCTTGGGAAAAGAGTAAAACTGGTGTAAAACACCGCCAAGAAGGTGCCAAAAGGTGCCGTGACCCGGCAATACCCCCGATCAGAGGGGCCCGGCAGAGGACGATGCAGATGACTCCGACCACACCCCGTGCGCGCTACGGGCGCGCTCTGATAGCCACACTTGGGCTCACCGCTCTGGTGGCGTGCGACACCCCGCTCGACTTTGATCTGCGTGGCCCAGAGGGCGGGTTCAACACCCGCGCGGCGGCCCGCAATGCCACGACGGAGAGGCCGCAGCCGGACGCGCGCGGTGTAATTTCCTATCCGACCTATCAGGTGGCCGTCGCACGGCGGGGTGACACGCTGGCGGATGTTGCCGCGCGGGTGGGCTTGCCTGCGGAAGAGTTGGGGCAATTCAATGGGATCGAGACGGACGTGCCCCTGCGCAAGGACGAAATCATCGCCCTGCCCCGTCGCGTAGCGGAACCGAACCAGACGATCGGCGCGCCCACAGGCGTCGATGTGAGCACGCTGGCCGGTTCGGCCATCGACCGCTCCGCACCCACACCTGCCGCTGCGGGCGTGGCAACCACGCCTTTGCCCGACACAGGCCAGGAACCAATCCGCCACCAGGTTGAACGGGGCGAAACCGCCTTTACCATCGCGCGGCTCTATCAGGTGCCTGCCAAGTCGCTGGCCGAATGGAACGGGCTTGCGGCAGATTTTGCGGTCCGTGAAGGGCAATACCTGTTGATCCCAGTGGCCCGCGTGCCCGCTCCGTCCAACGGCGCGACGACGCTGCCCGGCGCAGGCTCCGCCACGCCGACCCCGCCAAGCGCAACCCAGGCGCTGCCCGCAGATGACGCCGCCAGCACCGCAGCCGCGGCTCCGGTCACCGAAAAACCGGTCGCGGATGTGGGCGAGGCCGAAACAGCGACAGCGGCCATGCAAG
>JBCBZG010000055.1:0-1821 GCA_039815465.1 Pseudomonadota bacterium | reverse complement strand
GACGGACGCCGAGATCGTCTCGCTCGACAGTTTCAGAAAATAGCCCAGCCGCTACCGGCGTTCCAGAAAGGTCGACACCGTGCGTTGCACGGTTCCATTGCGCACGCTCTTGTAGTCCAGATCCAGCCCGCCCACGGCCAGCGTGCGGTTGAACTGCTGGATTTCATACCCGCCGTCCTCGGCGACGAACAGCGAGTAGACGCTGAGCGTATCCCCATCGATGCGGCTCCAGACATAGGGCTCGCCCTTCATCGGGTCGAGTTGAACGTCATGGCCAAACACATTGCGCTTCATCGCCGAAGCATAGACATCCCCCCGGTCCGACGGCACGAACTCGATCTTGTAGGATTTCTCCTTGGTTGATCCGTCCGGCCGGTGGGTGGTCGAGGTCCAGGCGACGGCAAAACCCTCTTTCGTCTGGGAAATCTCGACGCTCATGTCCCGTTTCTGCGAACTGCCATCAGCGGAGGACACCTCCGCAGAGCCTTCGTAGCTGCCGACAAAGCGCGCGATATCGGCCTGCGCCACTGCGGCCACCAGCACCATGCTCATCACCGCCAGAACACGGGCAAAGAGCCACACGGACGGTCTGCGCGGTGAAATCATATCGGCGGTCCCTTTATCGGCGCACTGTGAAGGGGCCGTGAAAACAGCCCGATGCTTCACCTTGTAAGATAGCAACTCGTTGCGCCTATTCAACGGCCATCGACATCACGGAAGTCGCGAAGGGATCACAAGAATTTGCGCGCCAGCGGGGGCCTGCCCCATCTGCCAGTTGCGCGGAAAGGCTGGCGAGGATACACCCCGGGTACGGAAACTTCAGGGAAGATATCATGGCTCAGACCCGCACCGAAACCGACAGCTTTGGCCCCTTGGAGGTCCCCGCGGACAAATACTGGGGCGCGCAGACGCAGCGGTCGATCATGAACTTCCCCATCGGCTGGGAAAAGCAGCCCACAGCCGTGGTGCGGGGCCTTGGCGTGATCAAACAGGCCTGTGCGCAGGCCAATCTGGAGCTGGGCAAACTGGACGCAGAGCGCGGCAAGGCCATCGTGCAGGCCGCCGCCGAGGTGGTCGCGGGCAAGTTCGACGACAACTTCCCGCTGGTGGTCTGGCAGACCGGCTCGGGCACCCAGTCCAACATGAACGCGAACGAGGTCATCGCCAACCGCGCCATCGAGATCATGGGGGGCGAGATCGGCTCCAAGGACCCGGTGCACCCCAACGATCACTGCAACATGGGGCAATCCTCCAACGACACTTTCCCCACCGCCATGCACATCGCCACCGCCATGACTGCGCGTGACGTGTTGTTGCCGGGGCTGGAGAAACTGCATGCCGCCCTGCAGGCCAAGGTCGAGGAATTCGACGGCATCATCAAGATCGGCCGCACCCATACGCAGGACGCCACGCCGCTGACGCTCTCCCAGGAGTTCTCGGGCTACACCCATCAGGTCGCCATGGGCATTCAGCGGGTCAAGGACGCGCTGGGGCGCATCTATGAGCTGGCGCAAGGCGGGACCGCCGTGGGCACCGGGCTCAACACACCAAAAGGCTGGGACGTGATGGTCGCCAAGAACATGGCGGACATCACCGACCTGCCCTTCGTGACCGCCCCCAACAAGTTCGAAGCCCTCGCTGCCCATGATGCGATGGTCGAGATCTCCGGCGCGCTGAAAACAGTCGCCGCGAGCCTCTTCAAGATCGCCAATGACATCCGCCTGCTCGGCTCCGGGCCCCGCTGTGGGCTGGGCGAGCTGATCCTGCCCGAGAACGAGCCCGGCTCCTCGATCATGCCCGGCAAGGTGAACCCGACGCAAT
>JBCBZG010000032.1:0-47927 GCA_039815465.1 Pseudomonadota bacterium | reverse complement strand
GTTCATCCAGGAAGGCTTTGCGACAGTGTCCACCGCAGCAGGTCTCGCGCAGTTCTATGACCGCGACGCACCAGCCGCGATGGCCGCAGAAGGCATGAAGGGCTTCCAGGAGTTCATGCTCGACACGTCCAAGAAGATGGAAGTTCTGGAGCGTCTCGACGCTGTTCAGGCTGAAGTCTACTAAGACAAAAGAACACGAGGCGCGAGACAACTCGCGCCTCGTGACTTTTGCGAGACGCGGGAATGCGTATCGACGCTCAGGGTTACCCTACAAAAACGCAGTCGCATCGGGGGAAATCGCCAATGTTACAAGTTCTCTCTGACTCAGACGGCGTGAAACACAATGTTTGGTCGCAACAGCAAAGCGCCTCGTGCGGAGTAGCTGCGATTTGGATGGCAAGTTGCCTTGCTCGCAGACAAACTATGCTTGAAACAGAATGGGGTAGAGCCCTCAGGCTTTATAACAATGTTGTCTCACCGCACGCTCCCGACTATTCCTACAGCCCTTCTGCACCTGTGTCCTTTGCACCGGCTCTTCACGAGGGAAATCAAAAGACCGTAGGCAACACCTTTTCTGCCTATGGGCTTCACATGCACCAAGTAGTTCAAGGCCTTGCAAATGATGGCGTACGAAGCACATACGTTACTCCGCCCTTACGAGGGCTAACAATTGACTCCTCCCGTTTACAAGAAGGTAGACCCGCAATCTGCATGCTCGGGTGGTATCGCTTCCGGTGGGCCATAGATCCCGAAGATCGATGGGACCGCGTTGGGGGACACTTTGTCGTTGCAGCGCGGCTCGCTTCCAACGGGCTCGTTGTCTACCTCGACTCAGCACCAGGTGTGCTGAAAGAGAACGCACCCCAGGCTACCTATGGTACCACCGGACAGTTCGAGCAATTCGCCTATCTCACCGCGTGAAGGGAACATATTGTGGCTTCAACCAACACCTTGAACCGATCAGCAATTCAAGCTCCCATTGCCCCCCGCCCCGGTTGGCTTGCCCGCAACAAGCTGTCGATTGCGCCGTGGTTCTTTCTGGCGCCTGCGCTCGTATTTTTTGCGATCTACGTCGTCATCCCGATCTTTGAGAGCCTCTATCTGAGCCTGTTCGAATGGAACGGGCTCTATGACGCGCAGGGCAACTCCACCGCCGTTTATGTGGGCTTTGAGAACTACGTAAAGCTTTGGGATGACCCGAATTTCTGGACGTCGCTTCGCAACAATGTGGCGTGGCTGATCCTTTACATGCTCGCGGTGCCGCTTGGGCTTTTTATCGCGCTGTTCCTGAACCAGGAGGTGCCGGGGATGCGGCTTTATAAGTCGCTCTTTTTCTTCCCCTTCGTGATTTCACAGGTCGTCGTCGGTCTGATCTTTGGCTGGTTTTACAACCCGGAATTCGGGGTCGTGGGTCAGATCTGGAAGTTCCTCTACTGCGAGGAGACGGTGAACTTCATCGGCAACGTGACGTTCCAGTGCACCAAGAACCCGCCAGACATCCTGTCGAGCGAACAGTGGGCGACCTATGGCATCATCGCCGCGGGTCTGTGGCCCCAGATCGCATACTGCATGATCCTTTACCTCACGGGCCTCAACAACGTGGCCGCCGACCAGATCGAGGCCGCGCGCCTCGATGGCGCCAAGGGGTGGAAGATGCTGTGGTACGTCGTGCTGCCGCAGCTTCGCCCGGCGACGTTCATTGCCGTCGTTGTGACCGTGATCGGCGCGCTGCGTTCCTTCGACATGATCGCCATCATGACCCAGGGCGGTCCGTTCGGTTCCACCAACGTGCTGGCCTACTACATGTTCGAGGTCGCGATTTCCGAGTTCGGGGAACGCTACGGCTATGGGTCCGCAGTCGCGGTGGTGCTGTTCGCCATCATGCTCGTCTACATCTCCTACTTCCTGTGGCGGATGTATCAGGACGAGAAGGGCACGCGATGACGCGGGACGACGTAGACGCGATTTGCGCGGCCCTGCCGGGGGCAGAGCTTGCGCTGCCGCCAGAACTGGTGAGCTGGAAGGTAGGCGGCAAGATGTTCGCCTGCATCGCCGGGGGCGACACGCCGGGCGACGGCGTGTCCGTCAAAACTGCTGGCGTTGAAATGGCGTCGATGATCATCGCCGCCGGCGAAGCCATCCGTGCGCCGTATTTCCACAAAAGCTGGGTGCGGCTGCCATTCGACGCCACCGCCCGCGACGCCGCCGCCCACCGCATCGGGGTCAGCTACGACCTCATCCGCAAAAGCCTAAAGAAATCCGTCCGTGACGCCCTGCCTGAGAGGGAGGCCTCCTAATGTTCCCGAGACCCATCAATGCCAACAGCCCGCGCGGTTGGACCTATCAAGCGTTCCTGCCCGTCGCGCTTTTCATCTGGCTGATCCCGCTGACGGCGATCTTTTTGACGTCGATCCGGCCTGGGTCTGACATCAACTCCGGCAACGTGTTCGGCATCCCGTCGGATTTCGTGCTGATCCAGAACTACACGGCTGTGTTCACGCAGTCGCAGGCGGGGCTTTACCTGTGGAATTCCGTGTTGATCACGGTGCCCACGGTGGCGATTTCGGTGACGCTGGCCTGTCTCGCGGGCTATGCGCTCGCGATTTACAAGTTCCGCGTGGCGCTGCCGCTCTTTTTCCTCTTTGTCGCGGGTAACTTCATCCCCTTCCAGATCCTGATGGTGCCGGTGCGGGATATGTCGGTGCAGACCGGGCTTTATGACACGATCGCGGGGCAGTTCCTGTTCCACGCGGCGTTCCAGACGGGGTTCTGTACGCTCTTTATGCGGAACTTCATCAAGGCGCTGCCGTTTGACCTGATCGAATCCGCCCGCGTTGAGGGCGTGAAGGAATGGCAGATCTTCTGGCACGTGGTGCTGCCGCTGGTGCGGCCCGCGATTGCGGCGCTGTCGGTGCTGATCTTTACGTTCGTGTGGAACGACTTCTTCTGGGCGAACGTGCTGACACAGGGCGAACAGGCAAAGCCGATCACGGCAGGCGTGCGCGCGCTGAACGGGCAGTTCGTGAATAACTGGCACCTCGTGTCGGCGGCGTCGCTGCTGGCGGCGGTCCCACCAGTTGCCATGTTCTTCCTGATGCAACGGCACTTCATCGCAGGCCTCACGCTCGGGGCTGTGAAGTAACCATGCAGACCTGGAGGTTGGACACGACCCGCCAGACCCTGGTTCTGGCGGCGCGGCGGGAGCGGCTCCCGGAGGTGGTCTATTGGGGTGCGCCCCTGCCCGCGGATGAACCGCTGGAGGTGATCGCCGCCGGTCACGTGCTGGATGTGACGGGCGGGATGCTCGACGAGAACCCGGATCTGAGCATCTGCCCGGAGGCCGTGCGCACCTTTCCCGGGCAGCCGGGGCTTATCGTGCGGGATCAGGATGGTACGCCCCTCTTGCCCAAGTTCTGTTTCACCCGCGAGGCGGTGGAACCGAATGAGAGCATCAAGCTGGTCTTTGGCGATGATAGCACCGGGCTGAGCTACACCGCCGATTTCGCCGTGGATGCGCAGACCCACATCATCACTGCGCAGGCGACGCTCAACGCCACGCGGCCTGTACATCTTCACTGGCTGTCCGCGCCCGTGTTCCCCGCGCCGCAGTTGTCGGAGGAGATGATCGATTTCACCGGCCGCTGGTGTGGCGAATTCCAGACCGCCACCACCGCCTGGTCGGCAGGGATGCGCTACCGCGAGAACCGCACGGGACGGACAGGGCACGAGCATTTCCCCGGCCTGATCATTCCCTGCGTGGGCGCGACGAATACGCAGGGGGAGGCTTATGCCTTCCACTATGGCTGGTCCGGCGGGCACAAGATGATCGCCGAAGAGCTGCCCGATGGCCGCCGCCAGGTGCAGTTCGGCCACGCCGCGCGGATGGAGGTGGACCCGGCGACGGAATTCAAATCCGCGCCGCTTTACGTCACCTTCTCCGCCCATGGGATCAACGGCTGCGCGACGGCGTTCCAGCGACACCTGCGCGACCGGATCGTGCAGTTCCCCGACCCGGGGCGCCCGCGCCCCGTGCATTACAACTGCTGGGAGGCGGTGTATTTCGACCACAACTTGCCAGTGCTCAAGGACATCGCGTCCCGCGCGGCAGCGCTCGGGGCGGAGCGGTTCGTGCTCGATGACGGCTGGTTTGGACAGCGGGACGATGACACCACGTCGCTCAGCGATTGGGAGGTCGATCCGCGCAAGTACCCGGAGGGGCTTGGCCCGCTGATCGACCATGTCCATGGCGAGGGGATGAGTTTCGGCATCTGGTTTGAGCCTGAGATGATCAACCCGGATTCGAACCTCCACCGCGCGCATCCCGACTGGGCGTTGGGGAGCGAGGACCAGACACTGGGCCGCCAGCAAAAAGCGCTGAACATGGCGCTGCCGGAGGTGAGGGAATTTATCTATGACCGGATGGCCGCGATCCTGCGCGATCACGAGATCGACTATATCAAGTGGGACCATAACCGCGTGCTGCCGATGCCGGATGCGGCGCAGACGCGGGGCTCCTACGCGCTGATCGATGCGCTCAGGGAGGTGTTCCCGAAGGTCGAAATCGAAAGCTGCGCCTCAGGCGGCGGGCGGATCGATTTCGGCATCCTGAGCCGCACCCACCGCGTGTGGCTGAGTGATTCGAATGACGCGCTGGAGCGGCTGCGCATTCAGCACAATGCGGCGCTGTTTTTGCCCACTGTGGTGACGGGCTCACACGTTGGACCGCGGCTCTGCCACACGTCAGGGCGCATCCACGACATCTCCTTCCGCGCGTGGGTCGCGGCGCAACGGCATATGGGGTTCGAGATGGACCCTCGCGAGCTCGATGAGCGCGAGGAGGCCGTGCTGCGCGAGGTGACGGGCTGGTACAAGCACAACCGTGGATGGCTGCATCAGGCCGATATCCTGCGCCTCGATAGCGCGGACCCGTCTGTGCTGGCAGAGCAGCAACTGGCCGTGGATGGGTCGCGCTTTGTGGTCTTCTCGGGCCGCGCAGATACCTCTGCCCAGATCGCGCCGCGCCCGCTGCGGCTGACAAAGCTCGACCCCGACGCGCGCTACCACATCCGGCTGGTAAACCGCGCGAGCGCCCCCGGCTTTAGCCGCGGCACGCCTGTGCTGAAATCTGAGGATATCGAAACCTCTGGCGCCTGGCTCATGGGCCAGGGCCTCACATTGCCCTGCTCGTTCCCCTGCACCATGTGGGTGATCGAAGGGGAGCGCCTATGATCGCCACCCGCGCCAAAATTTTTTCAACAAATTTTGCGCCCGGCGGGACCAAAGGGTGCAGATTGAAACCGACCACTGCAGGCCGGGCGCCAAGAATTTTTGAAAAATTCTTGGCCCGCTGAGAAAGGACCACGTTGATGGCTGCCACATATTCTGAGCTCGACGGCGCGTCTGTCTATATCACCGGCGGTGGGTCGGGGATCGGCGCCGCGCTGACGGATGGGTTTCTCGCCCAGGGCGCGCGCGTGGCCTTTATCGGGCGCAGCGACGCGACCGACTTTTGTAGCGAGATGGAAGAAAAGCACGGGGTGCGCCCGCTGTTCATTCAGGGCGACATCACTGATATCGCGGGGCTCAAAGCGTCCATGGATGCCGCGGCTGACGCCCATGGCCCCATCAAGGTGCTCGTGAACAACGCCGCCAATGACAAGCGCCACGCCGCCGGTGACGTGGATGAGGCGTTTTTTGACTGGATGCTCGCGGTCAATCTCAAGGCCTATTTCTTTGCCTGCCAGCACGCCGCGCCTATGATGGTAGGGGGTGGGTCAATGATCAATTTCAGCTCCATCAGCTACATGATGGGCAACGCGGGTTACCCGCTCTACACCTCTGCCAATTCCGCCATCAACGGCATGACGCGGAGCCTGGCGCGGGAGTTTGGGCCCGACAAGATCCGCGTGAATGCGCTGGCTCCTGGCTGGGTGCTCACGCAAAAGCAGCTGGATATGTGGGTGACCGAGGACGGGCTCGCCGCGCATCTGGAGCGGCAGTGCCTGAAAGATACGCTCGCGCCCGAGGATATCGTGGGGGGCACGCTCTTTCTGGCGTCTGATGCGTCCAAGATGATGACCGGCCAGGCGCTTGTGATCGACGGCGGGGTCGTGGTGACCGGATGAGCGACACGCACCGCCCCACCGCTGACTGGATCGCTGTCGACTGGGGCACGTCGCATTTGCGCGCCTGGGCGATGGACACGAGCGGCACGCAGCTTTGGTCAGGCAGCTCGGACCAGGGGATGGGCGTGCTCGCGCCTGCGCAGTTTGAGGACGCGCTGCTCGACGTCGTTGGGCCCGTGTTGGGCGACGCGCCGGTCGATGTCGTGGCCTGCGGCATGGTGGGCTCCCGCCAGGGCTGGGTGGAGGCGCCTTATGCCGCCACCCCCTGCCCCGCGCTTCCCACAGGCTTTGCCCGCCCCACCACCCAGCACCCGCTCTTGCGCGTTCATGTCATCCCCGGCGTCAAGCAGGAGGCAAACCCCGACGTCATGCGCGGGGAGGAGACGCAGATCGCCGGGTTCCTCGCGCTCAATCCCGGGTGGGACGGCGTGCTTTGCCTGCCTGGCACCCACACGAAATGGGCCCAGGTGAGCGCGGGGGAGATCGTGAGTTTCCGCACCTTTATGACGGGTGAGCTTTTTGCGCTGCTCGGCGAACGCTCGGTCCTACGCCATTCGGTGGCGGATACGGGCTGGGACGACGCCGCGTTTGAGGAGGCCGTGTCGACCACCATGTCAAAGCCCGAAAGCTTTGCGGCGCAGCTCTTTTCCCTGCGGGCGGGGCACCTGCTCAACGGGCTCGAGGGGGCCGCGGCGCGGGCGCGGCTGTCGGGTCTGCTCATCGGGGCGGAGCTCGCCGCCGCGCGCCCCTATTGGCTGGGCCAGCAGGTCGCCGTCGTCGGTGCGCCTGCCATGTCCCGTATCTACGGCGCCGCTCTTGAAGCTCAGGGCGGGCCTGCCATGATTGCAGACGGGGCCCGCATGACGCTCGCGGGGCTGACGGCTGCTTATAAATCGCTGAGGTCGTAATATGTCACTGCCGATTATCGCTATCTTACGGGGGATCACACCTGCGGAGGCGGTTCCGGTGACGGACGCGCTGCTAGCCGCTGGGATCGACCGGATCGAGGTGCCGCTGAACTCCCCCGACCCGTTCGACAGCATCGCGGCCATGGCTAAGGCCCACGGTGCGCGTGCGCTCATCGGGGCGGGGACGGTGTTGACGGTGGCTGACGTGGCGCGGGTCAAGGACGCGGGCGGCGCGCTGATCGTGTCGCCCAACTGCGATGCGGAGGTGATTGAGGCCACAGTGGCGGCGGGGATGCAGTCCTGGCCGGGCATCTTTTCCCCAACAGAAGCCTTCGCCGCGCTGGGGGCGGGCGCGACGGGGCTAAAGCTTTTCCCCGGCAGTATGGCGGGGCCTGGCGGGCTCAAAGCGCTGCGCGCCGTGCTGCCTGCGGGCACGCAGGTCTACGCCGTGGGCGGTGCGGGGCCGGAGAATTTCGGGGACTGGATCGCGGCAAGCGCGGATGGGTTCGGGATCGGCTCCGCGCTTTACAAGCCCGGCATGGCTGCGAGTGAGGTTGGCGCCCGCGCCGCAGAGCTCGTCGCGGCCTATAGGGAGGCGACCGGTGGCTGACGTCTTTGACCCCTATAACTGCACCCTGGGCGAGGGGCCGCTCTGGCACCCGGAGCGCGGAGAGCTGTTTTGGTTCGATATTTTGGGCAAATCGCTGCGGTCCAAAGCGCGGGTGTGGGAGTTTGACGACTATGTCTCTGCGGCGGGTTGGGTGGATCACGACACGCTTTTGATGGCGTCCGAGCGGGCGCTGTCGCGGTTCGACATCACCACCGGCTGGCGCGAGGAGCTGGTGCCGCTGGAGGCCGACAACACCGTCACCCGGTCCAACGATGGGCGCGCCGACCCCTGGGGCGGGTTCTGGATCGGGACGATGGGCATAAATGCGGAGCCTGAAGCGGGCGCCATCTACCGCTATTACCGCGGGCAGGTGGTGAAGCTTTATGGCGGCATCACGATCTCCAACGCGATCTGTTTTGCGCCAGACAGGTCCTGCGCCTATTGGGTCGACACGATGGTGCGCAAAATCATGCGCCAGCCGCTCGACCCCGATCAGGGCTGGCCGGAAGGGCGGGCGGAGGTGCTTGTTGACCTCACCGCGGACGGGATCGGCGCCGATGGCGCGGTCGTGGATGCCGAGGGGAACATTTGGAACGCGCAGTGGGGCCTGGGCCGTGTGGCGGTCTATTCGCCCGCGGGTGCGCTGCTCAAAACGGTGGACGTGGCCGGCAAGCAGGCGTCTTGCCCCGCCTTTGGGGGGGCCGAGCTTACCGATCTATACGTCACCACCGCCGCCGACGGGCTGGAGGGGGAGCATGAGGGCCGCACCTATGTCGAATACGGCGCAGGCCGCGGGCTGCCCGAGTATCAGGTGATCCTATGACCCGCGCCCTCGGCGTTTGCTATTACCCCGAACACTGGCCCCGCGACATGTGGGAGGCCGACGCAGCCGAAATGCGCGCGACAGGCATCACCTGGGTGCGCATCGGGGAGTTTGCGTGGTCGCGGATCGAGCCGGAGCCGGGGCGCTTCGACTGGGCTTGGCTTGACGACGCGGTGGAGGTTCTAGGCGCCCACGGGCTCAAGGTCGTGATGGGCACGCCCACAGCCACCCCGCCGCGCTGGATGCTCACAAAGCATCCCAACATGCTGGCCTGGGGCGCGGATGGCACGCCGCGTGGGTTCGGCTCCCGCCGCCATTACTGTTTCTCCCATGATGGCTACCGGGAGGAGGCGCGCCGCATCGCCGGGCTCTTTGCGGAGCGCTATGGAAAGAACCCCCATGTCGCGGCCTGGCAGACCGACAATGAGTATGACTGCCACGACACGGCGATCTCCTATTCCCCTATGGCCAAGCGCGCGTTTCAGGACTGGCTGGCCCAGCGCTACCAGTCGCCCGATGCGCTGAACCGGGCGTGGGGCAATGTGTTCTGGTCGATGGATTACGGCGATTTCAGTGAGATCGGCCTGCCGAACCTCACCGTGACGGACCCGAACCCGGCCCATGTGCTCGCCTTCCGGCGGTTTTCGTCGGATCAGGTGATGCGGTTCAACCGGGCTCAGTGCGAGGCGATCCGCGCCCATTCGGACGCGCCGATCATCCACAACTTCATGGGCCGCATCACCGCGTTTGACCATTATGACGTGAGCCGCGACCTCGATATCGCGAGCTGGGACAGCTACCCTCTCGGGTTCCTCTTGGACCGCAATGATGCGCCGCAGGACTTCAAGGATCGGTTTCTGCGGCAGGGGGACCCGGATTTTCAGGCGTTCCACCATGACCTCTACCGCACATGCGGGGCGCAGCGGGACAAGCTCGCGCCCAAAGCGGGGCGCTGGTGGGTGATGGAACAGCAACCGGGCCCCGTGAACTGGGCGCCCTGGAACCCGGCGCCCCTGCCCGGCATGGCGCGGCTTTGGGCGTGGGAGGCGTTCGCCCATGGGGCGGAGGCCGTGTGTTATTTCCGCTGGCGGCAGGCCCCGTTCGCGCAGGAGCAGCAGCATTCGGGGCTGAAGCGGCCTGACAACGGTGCCGCACCGGGCCTGGCGGAGTGCGCGCAGGTGGCGCGGGAAATGACCCAAATGCCGGAGGCGGAGACGGGCGCGGCAGATGTGGCGCTGATCTTTGATTTCGACAGCGCCTACGCCTGGGAGGCGCAGCCGCAGGGGGCGGATTTCGATTACTTCCACCTGGTCTATGAGCATTACCGCGCGATCCGGGCGGCGGGGCTCAACGTGGATATCTTGCCCGCGGATCAGCTGTCTTACGATGGCTACAAGCTCATCTTTGCGCCGGGGCTCTTGCATCTCGACGGCGCGCGGCTGGCGGCACTGACGTCGTCGGGGGCGCAGGTCGTGCTGGGGCCGCGGGCGGGGCTCAAGACCGATGAGCTGTCGGTGGCCGTGCCTCTGGGGCCCAATGTGCCCGGGCTCGATGCGCGGGTGGCCTATGTCGAAAGCTTGCCGCCTGCGCACGGGTTCGCGGTGACCGGGGGCGGCGCCGTTTGGAAGTGGTTTGAGACGCTGGAAGGCGGGGCGGAGGTGACGGAAACCTGTGCCGATGGACGCCCAGCGATGGTGGCGGGCGGCGATGTCCATTACGCGGCGGGGTGGTTTGATCCTGAGGCGCTCGCGCGCGTGGTGCACCGGCTCGCGGCCATGGCGGGACTCACGCCCATGCGCCTGCCAGAGGGGCTGCGCACCCGCGCGACGGGCACGCACCGGTTCTGGTTCAACTACGGCGCGGAGACCGTGGAGCATGGCGGTCGGACGATCGCTGCCGCCGATGTCACCTGGGAGCCGCTCTGATGGAGCTTTTTGGCACCACCGCCGCGGGCGAAGATGTCCATGCCATCGACCTCGTGGGCGATGCGATCAGCGCGCGGGTGCTGACCTATGGCGCCGTGCTCAACGATGTGCGGATGGCCGGGCTCGGCTACCCGCTGACACTGGGCTCGCCCGATCTGGCCGCTTACGAGGGGCCGCTGGAAAGCTTTGGGTCGCTCATCGGTCCCTTTGCCAACCGCATCAAGGGCGCGGAGGCGGTGATCGCCGGGCAAAGCTACCAGTTCGAGAAGAATTTCGAAGGCGCGCATACGCTGCATTCCGGCGCCATGGGCACGCATCGACAAGTGTGGGAGGTCATCGATCTGAGCGCCTCTCACGTGGTGCTGGCCTTGGCGCTGCCCGATGGGTTGGGCGGGTTTCCGGGCAACAGGACGGTGGTGGCGACCTACCGGGTGGAGGGCGCCTCGATCACGTTGACGGTGGAGGCGCGGTCGGACGCGCCGACGCTTTTGTCGTTCGCAAATCATTCCTACTGGGCGCTCGATGGCGCGGCGGCTTTTGGTGGGCATGTGCTGACCATCCCGGCGGATGAGGTGTTGGAGATGGGTCCCGCGCTGATGCCCACAGGGCGGGTGCTGAGCCTGGATGGGTCGGACTATGACGCGCGGGGCGGGCTGGCGCTGACGGGCGACGCGCAGCAGTTCTTTGACATCAACTACTGCCTGGGGACGTTGGATATTCCCCTGCGGGAGGTCGCGCGGCTGCGCGGGACCTCCGGTGTAGAGCTGGTGATGGAAAGCACTGCGCCCGGGCTGCAGGTCTATGATTGCGGCACGATTGATGGCGCAGGGTTCGAGACACACCACGGCGCGGCCTATGGGGCGTATTCGGGGCTCGCGCTAGAGGCGCAGCTTTGGCCGGGTGCGGCGCATCACGGGGCGTTTCCGTCGGCTGAGGGTGTGGCGTTTGATCAGACCACGCGGTGGAGTTTTAGCGCCTGATTTTGCGAACCTTATGGCCTTGCGAGCTATAGCGCCGGTCCGAGGGGTGGCGTTCGCGCCGCCCCGTGGGGGCGGAACGGCGCGGCGCAACGGTGCCCGTTGCGCGGGTTTTTTGCCGCTAGGTCATACTCTTCTGAGGCTCTACCGCCCCGTCACATCCCGATACCAGGCCGTAATCAGCGCGCGTTCTTCGTCTTCCATTCGGGACAGGTTCGCGGGCGGCATGGCGTGGCTCACGCCCGCTTGCAGGTAGATCCCGCGTGCATGGCGCACCACGTCGACCTCGCTTTCCAAAGCCACGCCCTTTGGCGCCCAGTAGAGGCCGGACCACACCGGCTCTGCCGCGTGGCACATGGCGCAGCGGTAGCCGACGATGCTCTGCACGTCCTCAAAATGGGGATGTTCGGCAAAGCGCGCTTCGGCCGCCGTGAGGTCGCGCGCCTGTGCCTCCCGCCCGGCAGTCGAAATCCAAATGATCGCGATAAAGATCACCGCCGTGACCGGCCAGGTCCAGTTGGGGCGCCCTTTGCGGGCGTGCATCGTGTTAAAGTAGTGCCGGATCGTGACGCCCATGAGGAACACCAGACACGCCCCCGCCCAGGCGTATTCGGTGCCAAACGCCAGCGGGTAGTGATTGCTCAGCATCAGGAAGATCACCGGCAGCGTCAGGTAGTTGTTGTGGGTCGACCGCAGCTTGGCGATCTTGCCATATTTCGCGTCCGGCGTGCGCCCGGCGATGAGGTCGGCCACCACAACGCGCTGGTTGGGCATGATGATGAAAAACACATTCCCCGACATGATCGTGGCCGTGAACGCCCCCAGATGCAGCAGCGCCGCGCGGCCAGAAAAGACAGAGGTATAAAACAGCGCCATCGCCACGATGACGGCAAACAGCGCGAGCATCATCGCTTGCGGGTAATCCCCCAGCGGCGATTTGCAGAGCAGGTCATAGATCACCCAGCCCAGCGCCAGCGACGCCACCGACAGCGCAATGGCCTGCCAATTCGCCATGGTCGCGATGTTGGGGTCGATCAGATAGAACTCCGCCCCCAGGTAGTAGACCAGCACCAACAGGGCAAAGCCCGACAGCCACGTCGAATAGCTTTCCCATTTGAACCAAGTCAGATGCGCGGGCATTTGGTCGGGCGCCACGAGGTATTTCTGCACATGGTAGAACCCGCCGCCATGGACCTGCCATTCCTCGCCATCGGCGGGGCCCGTGATGTCGCGGTTCAGGCCCAGATCAAGCGCGATGAAGTAAAACGACGACCCGATCCAGGCCATCGCCGTAATGACGTGGAGCCAGCGGACCGCAAATTCCACCCAGGCCATGAATATCGCGAGATCGAGCATCGGTTTCCTCAGTTCTGCGCCAAAGTGCTGCAAGGCTCAGCCAAGATGCAAGGCCCATCGCTTCAGAAGTTGCAGCCGCGCGCCTGGGCCACGTGCTTTGCCTGAAACTCCGGCATCAGAAATTGAGCGCGTTTTTTAGTGAAACACAGGAGAAATTGGCCCCTTTAACCACTTTGCCACATTTCTGCCCAACCCTGGGCGTATTGCGGACGCAAAAAATCGAGCGGTAAAGTGGCAGATCCGAGCATCTCGGAAATCAAGTACCTCGGCGGGGGTACTTTAGATTTCCTAGAAGTACGCATACCAATAACCTACCCAGACCCAGAGAATCTGCGTCTGGTCATTTACGATCGCAATCATGACGGGTCGACGACGCAGTCGCCGGTCGCCGCAGACATCCACAATGTCACCGCCGATGGGCTGCTTTACACCGAAGATGTGGCCCCGGTGGATGGTGTCGATGACGATGGCGTCCTGCATTACACCTTTGGCACGTCTGAAAACGGGACCAACATCAAGCTCCATGCGGAGGACGCGGTTGGGCTCTATAACGTGGTCACAGGGCAGACCTACGGGCTCTATAACTGGGACGGCGCGCCCTACACCGTATCCACGGCCACGGGCGACCCGTTTGCCGGGCAGACCGCGACGCTTTTGGACAATACGGGGCAGGTCACCGGGGTCACGTCGCTCGAACAGCAGCCTGACGGCAGTTACACGCTGCAAACGAGCCCGGGGGCGGGGTCGAGTTTCGTGTGCTTTACGAGCGGCACGCTGATCCTGACGCCCGGCGGCGAGCGCCCGGTGGAGCAATTGCGGCCCGGCGACAGCGTCATCACCAAGGATTTCGGCGTCCAGACCATCCGCTGGATCGGCACTAAGACGTTTGAGGATGTCGCGCCGGGCGACACCTATGTGCAACCTGTCGTGATCCGCGCCCATGCGTTTGGCCCCGGTTTGCCGCAGCGTGATACGGCTGTGTCGCCCAATCACATGGTGCTCAACGATCACTGGCGCGCGGCACTCTATTTCGGGGATGACGAGGTGCTGACGGCCGCAAAGCACCTGGTGGCCCCAGGCCTCGCCCGGCGCGCATCCGTGCCGCGTGTCACCTACGTCCATATTTTGCTCGACCAGCACAATCTGATCCGGGCCAACGGGCTTTGGTCAGAGAGCCTGTATCTGGGGTCCCAATGTATGGAGATGCTGGGAAACGCGAGCCGCGAGGAGGTGTTCACCCTGTTTCCGCAGTGCCGCGGCAACCTGGGCGGCTACGGACCCAAGGCGCGCCATGAGCTGCGCGCGCGGGAGGTGGAGCTGCTCGTGGCCTGAGGGCAGCCCGATTGGCGCTCAGCCGCCCATCCAAAGCGCCCTGAGATAGGCGCTCACCACATCGCCATAGCCCCAAACGATAGTGCCAAAGGTCAACAGGACCACAGTGTTCGCGGTCGCGAGGCTTTCGTTGTATTCAATATGCTCAGACACGAGAGCGGCCTGTTCGGCGGCCTCCCGGTTGCTGGCCGCGAACTGTGCTTCGAAGTCATGACGCAGGGCGTCGAGCTTTGCGGTGTTGGGGAATTTGGAGTTGTGGCCTGCTTTCACGACGTCTTCCAACGTCAGGAGGTAGTCCTGGGTCGCCGTGAGCTCTGTGCGCAGCTGCTTCAACTCCCGGCTCGCCATCGCGGTGCGCAGACGGGTCTTTGCCGCCACAAGCCCCGCCGCCGACAGCGTGCCAGCGGCGACCATAACGCTGCCGAGCCGCTGCACGGCCAGGTCCTGCCCCATGGTCGACAGGTAGGCGAGCAGCGCAAAAAAGCCGCAGATCAGCACGGCGAAGTGCCAGGGTTGTCCCGGTCGCCGGAGCCGCCGCATCAGCTGCCGCGATACGTGCTCATGCCATACGGGCTGAGCAGGAGGGGCACGTGGTAATGGGTGTCCTCCGACATCCCAAAGCGGATCGGGACCTGGTCGAGGAAGAGCACGTCGCCCGACGCCAGCCCAGACGCCCGCAGGTAGTCGCCTGCGAAAAAGATCAGCTCGTAGGTGCCCAGCTGAAACGCCTCTTTCGGCAGGATCGGGCTGTCGGTGCGCCCGTCCGCGTTGGTTTCTGCGGTTGCCACTTTCTTGTGCGACATGCCCGAAACGCGGAAGAGCTCGATCTTGATCCCTGCCGCCGGGCAGCCCCGGGCGGTGTCGAGCACGTGGGTGGTGAGGAAGCCGTCGGCCATGCTCTTCCCTTTTCTTGTCGGATTTGATCTGGTTGCGCAGACCTCACCACAGGAGTTCCCATGGCACAAGTGCCACCCCGCTACCCGCGCGACATGACCGGCTATGGCCAGACGCCCCCTGACGCCGCGTGGCCCGGCGGCGCGCGCATCGCTGTGCAATTCGTCGTGAATTACGAGGAGGGTGGAGAGAACAACATCCTGCATGGCGATGCAGCTTCCGAGGCGTTCCTGAGCGAGATCGTGGGCGCCGCCGCGTGGCCAGGGCAGCGGCACTGGAACATGGAATCGATCTATGAATACGGCGCGCGGGCCGGGTTCTGGCGGCTCTTCCGGCTCTTCACCGAGGCAGGCATCGCGCCGACGGTCTATGGCGTCGCCAGCGCGCTCGCCCGCAGCCCCGAACAGGTCAAAGCCATGATCGCCGCCAAGTGGGAGATGGCGAGCCACGGGCTGAAATGGATCGAGTACAAGGATTTCAGCGAGGCCGATGAGCGCGCCCATATGGCGGAAGCCATCGCGCTGCACAGCGCCGTCACGGGCGACCGGCCCCGTGGCTGGTACACTGGGCGCTGTTCGACCCAGACCGAGCGGCTCGTGGCCGAAGAGGGCGGCTTTGCCTATTCCGCCGACAGCTACGCCGACGACCTGCCCTATTGGGTGCGCTACGGGGAGCGCGACCAGCTCGTCGTGCCCTACACGCTCGACGCCAACGACATGCGCTTTGCCACGCCCCAGGGGTTCAACGCGGGCGACCAGTTCGAGGCCTATCTGCGCGACAGCTTCGACTGCCTTTATGCCGAGGGGCTCGCAGGCGCGCCCAAGATGATGTCTGTGGGCCTCCACTGCCGCCTCGTGGGCCGTCCGGGCCGGGTGATGGCTTTGAAGCGTTTCATCGACTACGCCCAGCAGCACGAGGGCGTCTGGTTCCCCCGCCGCATCGACATCGCCGACCATTGGGCCGCCACATACCCGGCGCCAGGCGCGGGCGAGGCACCGTCCCAGATGTCGCAGACGGCGTTTGTGGCAGCCTTTGGCGGCGTCTTTGAACACTCCCCCTGGATCGCAGAACGCGCCCATGGGCTGGAGCTTGGGCCCGCCCATGACAGCGCATCGGGGCTTCATTCCGCACTGACCCGGGTGTTCCGCAGCGCCAGCCGCGACGAGCGGCTCGGCGTCCTGCGCGCGCACCCGGACCTTGCGGGCAAGCTGGCGACCGCCAAGCGCCTGACCGCCGACAGCACCGCCGAACAGGCGTCAGCCGGGCTCGACGCGCTCACCGATGCTGAGCGCGCGACGTTCACGCAGCTCAACACCGCCTATGTCGCGCGCCACGGCTTCCCCTTTATCATTGCCGTCCGGGACCACGACAAAGCAGGCATCTTGCGCGCCTTTGAACGTCGGATCGCCCAGGACACCGACACCGAATTCGCGGAGGCCTGCCGCCAGGTGGAACGTATCGCCGAAATCCGACTAGGAGGGATGTTATGAGGCCCAAGACCTATCACGCCCCCCGCGGCGGCCTGCCCAACCCGCGCACGCGCGCCCATGACCGGTCCGTGTTCACCAACGCCTATGCGGTGATCCCGCGCGGCGTGATGTCGGACATCGTTGCCTCCTTTCTGCCCGGCTGGACCGGCGCGCGCGCCTGGATCCTCGCCCGGCCCCTGAGCGGGTTCGCAGAGACATTCGCGCAATATGTGGTCGAGCTGATCCCCGGCGGCCTATCCGACCGGCCCGAGCCCGACCCAGGCGCGGAGGCGGTGATTTTCGTGCTTCGCGGGGATTTGGAGCTGCATATCGACGAGGTCGTTCACCGCATGTCACCGGGCGGCTACGCCTATATCGCGCCGGGGGACGAGTGGCGCGTGATGAACCGCCACGACGACAAGACAAACTTCATCTGGATCCGCAAACGGTATGAACACGCGCCGGGCATTGCGCCCCCGCTGAGCTTTGTGACCCATGACGACGATGTGGAGCCGGTGCAGATGCACGGGCATGGCGACATCTGGACCACATCCCGCTTTGTGGACCCGGGCGACATGGCCCATGATATGCACGTCAACATCGTCAGCTTTCAGCCCGGCGGGATCATCCCCTTTGCCGAAACCCACGTGATGGAACACGGGCTTTATGTGCTGCAGGGGCGCGGGGTCTATTACCTCAACGAAGACTGGGTGGAGGTGGAAGAAGGCGATTTCCTGTGGCTGCGCGCCTTTTGCCCGCAAGCGTGTTACGCGGCGGGCGACACCCCGTTCCGCTACCTGCTTTATAAGGACGTCAACCGGCACCCGTCCCTGGTGTTGCCGTGATCAAAGCCGCGCCCCTGACAGAGGCCGCATTTGCGCTCTTTGGCGATGTGCTCCACGCTGGGGGCGCCTATGACAAGCTGATCAACGAGGGGCTGTGCGAACGCCACCACGACCGCGCGACGCTCGATTTCGGGCCGGGCGGTCGCGCAGGCATCAGCCTGTTTAACGCCGAACCGCGCGCCCTGCCCTACGCGCTGACGATGATGGAACGGCACCCGGAGGGCAGCCAAGCCTTCATCCCCATGTCAGAACACCCGTTCCTGGTGATCGTGGCCCCCGACGCGGCAGGCCAGCCGGGCACGCCCCAGGCGTTTCTTACGGCGCCCGGTCAGGCCATCAATTACCACCGCGGCACCTGGCACGGTGTACTCACCCCCCTCCACGCGCCGGGTCTTTTTGCCGTCGTGGACCGCATCGGTCCCACGCCCAACCTCGAAGAGCATTGGTTCAAAACCCCGTTTACGATCACGTGAATCGTTGCATTCGAAACGAAACTGCCTTCATCTTTCCAGAAATACTCCCGCCGGAGGCATCCCGCCGCCCGCACTCAGCACGGAGCTCTGATCATGCGCGATGACGCCTTTCTGAAGTCCCACAACGCCCAAGAGCTCTGGCACGCCATGGCGCACCCGGGCGACATGCAGTCCAACGCGCCCACGATCATCGAAAGCGCGGAGGGGTCGACCATCACCGACGTTGACGGGCACACGGTGGTGGACGCCGTGGGCGGGCTGTGGTGCGCGAACCTGGGCTATTCCAACGAGCCGGTGAAACAGGCCATCGCGGACCAACTGGCGAAACTGCCCTACTATTCCACCTTCGGCGGCACCACGAACGGCCCCGCGATCGAGGCCGCCCATGCAGTCACCGAGTTCTTCGCAGAGGAAGGCATGGTGCGCGCGTTCTTTACCTCCGGCGGCTCAGATTCAGTGGAAACCGCACTGCGCCTATCGCGCCAATACCACCGGCTGCGCGGCGAGCCCACGCGCACGAAATTCATCAGCCTCAAGAAAGGCTACCACGGCACCCATTTCGGCGGGGCGAGCGTGAACGGCAACAACCGCTTCCGCACGGCGTACGAGCCGCTGCTCGCGGGCTGCTTCCACCTGCCCTCGCCCTACCCCTACCGGAACCCCTATCACGAGACCGACCCGGCCAAGCTCGCCCAGAACATCGCTGCGGCGTTCGAGGACGAAATCGCATTCCAAGGCGCGAGCACCATCGCGGCGTTTATCATGGAGCCGATCCAGGGCGCCGGCGGGGTGATCGTGCCCGATGCAAGCTTTATGGGCCTCATGCGCGACATCTGCGACCGCCACGGGATCCTGATGATCGCTGACGAGGTGATCACAGGCTTTGGCCGCACGGGGTCCTGGTCCGGCTCCCGCCACTGGGGCGTGGAGTCCGACATGATGTGCACGGCAAAGGGCATCACATCGGCCTACTTCCCGGTCGGCGCCTGCCTCGTCAGCGCGAAGGTCGCCGAGGCGTTTGAAAGCGATCAGTCGGGCGAAGGCGGCATCTACCACGGCTACACCTACTCCGCCCACCCGGTCGGCGCGGCGGCTGTCGTGGCCTGCCTGGCGGAGACAAAGCGCCTCAACGTCAAAGACAACGCCGCCGCCCGAGGCGCGCAGATGTTCGAAGGGTTCCAGCGGCTTAAGGACAAGTTCGACATCATCGGCGATGTCCGTGGCGGCGAAGGCCTGATGACGGGGATGGAGTTCGTGAGCGACCAAGCCACCAAAACGCCCATGGACCCCAGCGTCGTCAAACGCATCGGCGCCGCCACGTACAACGCAGGCACCATGGTGCGCGTGAGCGGCTCGAACTTGCTGGTGTCGCCCGCGCTGGTGATCACCGAGGACGAGGTGGCGCGGGTGCTCTCCAGCCTAGAGGCCGGACTGGCGGCAGCCTAAGGATCGAGGGGCCAGCCCCTCGAGCTCCCCGAGGTAATTTGGCCAAAGGAAGCGAAACCCTCCCTTTCTTTCGTCCATAAATACTTCCGCCGGAGGCAATCCCGACATAGGACACAGGCACCGGCGCTAGGTCGTTGAGCCCCAACCGCCGCCACCGGGCGTTTCCATGCCGTAGACCGCGCCCGAGGGTAGGTCGATTTCGTCATTGCCCGCTTGGTCGATGACGGTGCCATCTTGAAGCTCCGCCCAGTTGCGGCCGACCGCGCCAGGCGCGCCGCCGTCGCCTCCGAACGGGGGCACGATGCGGTGACCGCAGAGCACGGTGACGGTCACAGGGTCGAGGAACCGTAGACGGCGCAGGCACCCCGCGCCGCCCGTCCAGCGGCCCGCCCCGCCGGAGCCCGCGCGGATGCGCCATTCCTCCAACCGCACGGGGAAGCGTTTTTCCAGGATTTCGGGATCGGTGGAGCGGGTGTTGGTCATATGGGTTTGCACCGCGTCGCAGCCGTCAAACCCGGGGCCCGCCCCGGTGCCGCCGCAGATCGTTTCATAATTCTGGAACTGGGCGTTGCCCCAGACAAAGTTGTTCATGGTCGCTTGGCTGCCCGCGATGACACCCAGTGCCCCAAAGAGCGCGTTGCAGGCGGCCTGGCTGACCTCCGTATTCCCTGCGATCACCGCCGCGCCGCGGGCGGGGTTTAGCATGGACCGTTCGGGCACGATGATCTTGATCGGGCGCAGGCAGCCCTCGTTGAGGGGGATATTTTTGCCCACGAGCGTGCGGAAGCAGTACATGACCACGGCACGGGTCACGGCGAGGGGCGCGTTATAGTTGCCTGCATGCTGGGCAGAGGTGCCGGTGAAGTCCACAGTCGCCTCGCCCGCCGCGCGGTTCACGGTGAGGCGCACGTTGATGGTTTGACCGATATCCATGGGGTAGGTAAATTCGCCATCGCGCAGGCCCCGGATCACGTCACGGATGATCGCCTCCGCATTGTCTTGGACATGGGCCATGTAGGCCTCGACCTTGGGCAATCCGTGGGACTGAACGAGCGCGAGAAGCTCCCGCTTGCCGGTCTCATTGGCGGCGATCTGCGCTTTGAGATCGGCCATGTTCTGGTCGATGTCGCGGCACGGGTAGCGGCCAGAGGCGAGGGTGGCGCGCGTCTCCTCCTCCAGCAGGCGACCTTGGGCCACAAGCCGCACGTTGTCGATGACAACCCCTTCTTCGTCGATTTCTGTGCTGTCTGGTGGCGCGGAGCCTGGCGTGCGCCCGCCGATATCGGCGTGGTGCCCGCGAGAGCCGAGCCAGAAGGCCGCGCGACCATCCACAAAGACCGGCGTGACGACGGTGACATCGGGCAGGTGCGTGCCGCCGTTATGGGGCGCGTTGAGCATAAAGGCGTCGCCGTCGCGTACCTCTGGATAGGCCTCCATTACCACTTTGATCGCCGCAGACATGGAGCCGAGATGGACGGGCACATGGGGCGCGTTGGCCACAAGCTCCCCCCCGCGGTCAAAAATCGCGCAGGAAAAGTCGAGCCGTTCTTTGATGTTCACCGACCAGGATGTGTTGGCGAGCGTCACACCCATCTGGTCGGCCACCGACATAAAGAGGTTCGACATGACCTCAAGCGTGACGGGATCGACCGTTGCCCCGTCACTGACATCGCGCGCGCGGCCCTCATGGGTGAGGATCAGATTGCCGGACGCGTCGAGGCCCGCGACCCAGCCTGGTTCGATCATATTCGTGCCCGTGGCCTCGGTGATGATTGCGGGGCCTATGACCCGAGCGGCCGGATTCAGCGTTTCCCGCTCATAAAGCGGCACATTTCGCCATCCACCCAGGTAGACCTGCACCTGCGTCTTGGCATGGCCCTGGCCGGTCGGCGGCGTTGCGGTGGGGGTTTGACCCGCTGCGCCGATCGCCTCCACCGTGAGCATTTCGATCTCGACCCCGCGTTCGGGGGAGGTGAAGCCGAAGCGCGCCATATGGGCGGTCTCGAAGTCTGCGCGCATGGTCGCGGCGTCGGCGAAATCCACGTCGAGCGCTTGGTGCGAACCCTCGTAGCGCAGGTGCGCGCGGGCGGCTTGTGTGACCTCAAGCGCGCCTTGGCTGCGCACCTCCGCCTCTGCGGCGGCGCCGAGGGTGGCGATGATGCCTGTGGCCTCCCCCAGGCCGGTGGCGAGCGGTTGATCGACCTGCGCCTCGCGGATGGCGCGGATGTCGGCGAGGCCCATGCCGTAGGCGGACAGGACGCCCGCGAAGGGGTGGATCATCACCCGCGACATGCCCAGTGCCTCGGCCACGAGGCAGGCGTGTTGCCCCCCCGCCCCACCAAAACACTGGAGCGTGTAGTCCGACACGTCATGGCCGCGTTCGACGCTGATTTTCTTGATCGCGTTGGCCATGTTGTCGACAGCGATGCGAATGAAACCTTCTGCGGCGTCTTCCACGCTCATTTCGACGTCTTGCGTGATCTCGGCAAATCGCGCCGCGACCGCGTCCCGGTCGAGCGGGGCGTCGGCACCCGGACCAAAGACGGCGGGGAAGTGCTGGGGTTGGAGCTTGCCCAGCAGGACGTTGCAGTCCGTGACGGTGAGCGGCCCACCCCGGCGGTAGGCGGCAGGGCCCGGGTCGGCGCCTGCGCTTTCGGGCCCGACTTGGAACCGGCCATCGCGGTAACTGCAGATGGAGCCGCCGCCTGCCGCGACGGTGTGGATGTCCATCATGGGCGCGCGCATGCGCACGCCCGCGACCTCGGTTTCGAATGTCCGCTCGTAGCGCCCGGCAAAGTGGCTGACATCGGTGGAGGTGCCGCCCATGTCGAACCCGATGAGCTTGCCCAGGCCCGCGTCCCGCCCGGTTTCGGCCATTCCGACGATGCCCCCAGCCGGTCCGCTCAGGATCGCGTCCTTGCCTTGGAATGCGGTGGCGTCAGCGAGCCCGCCGCTCGACTGCATAAAGAGCAGCGCGCCGGTGGCCCGCCCAAGGTCGAGCGCGCCGGCCACTTGGTCCACGTAGCGGCGCAGTTTGGGCGACAGGTAGGCGTCCACGACCGTGGTGTCCCCGCGGCCCACGAGTTTGGCGAGGCGGGAGGTTTGGTAGCTGACGCTGATCTGGGTGAAGCCAATTTCCCGCGCGATTTCAGCGGTTCGCGCCTCGTGATCTGGGTTCACATGGGCGTGCATGAAGGCAATCGCCACAGCGCGGAGCCCCGCGTCGAACGCGTCTTGCAGCGCATGCTTTGCCGCCACGAGGTCGAGCGGACGGATGACCGCACCCGCCGCATCGAGCCGCTCAGGCACCTCCGCCACGCGGTCATAGAGCGGGTCGGGCCGCCGGATATGGAGGTCAAAGAGGCGCGGGCGGGTTTGGTAACCCAGGCGCAGGAGGTCGCCAAACCCCTGAGTTATAAGGAGAAGTGTGGGATCGCCCTTGCGCTCCAGGAGCGCATTGGTGGCCACGGTGGTGCCCATTTTGACGGCAGAGATCGCGCCGTCGGGGAGGTCCTTTGTCCCCATCAGGTCATGGATGCCTTGGACGGCGGCGTCTGCGTAAACCTCTGGATTCTCGGACAAAAGCTTGTGCGTCACGAGCGTGCCAGAGGGGCGGCGGGCGACGATGTCGGTAAAGGTGCCGCCGCGGTCGATCCAGAATTCCCAAGCGCCTGACATGAGCGGTCCTCCCTCGACGGATGGAAATCCTGGCGCTAGGTCAATGTCAACGCAACAGGGGTCTGACATGGCGATACTCTTTCACCAATTTCCGTATCTGTCTGATAATTATGGTGTTTTGGTCCATGATGAGGGGAGCGGCCAGACGGCCTGTGTCGATGCGGGCGACGCGGAGGCGGTGCTTGGGGCATTGAAAGACACCGGGTGGGCGCTCAGTGAGCTTTGGATCACGCATTGGCATTGGGACCATACCGACGGCATGGACGCGGTGCGTGAGGCTACGGGGTGCCGGGTGACCGGGCCTGGCTATGCTGGGGGAAAGGCGTTGCGCTACGACCGGACGGTGCAGGGTGGGGACCGGTTTACGTTCGTGGGCGCGTCGGTTGAGGTGCTGCACACGCCGGGTCACACGATGGACATGGTGAATTATTTGCTGCCTGATCAACAGGTTATCTTTACCGGAGATACCCTGTTCGCCATGGGCTGCGGGCGTGTGTTCGAGGGGTCGCATGAGGACATGTATGGGTCCATGGAGCAGTTGCGGGCTCTTGATCCGGGTGTCACGGTTTATGGCGGGCATGAGTATACGCAGTCGAATGCGCGCTTTGCATTGAGTGTAGACCCGGACAATAAGGCGCTGATTTCGCGGGCGAAAGAGGTGGAGGCGCTGCGGGCTGCGGGGGTTCCCACGATGCCCACAACCATGGCGCAGGAGTTCGCGACGAACCCGTTCTTGCGCTACGGCGACGCGGGAATCCGGGCGGAGTTGGCGATGGAAGCTGCAACGGATGCGGAGGTGTTTTCCGAGATCCGGACGCGGAAGGATAACTTCTGAGATTTGGCGGTTTGAATAGGTTTGTACATGATTTGAGGGGTCGGATTCCGCTTTGTACAACGGAGCCGCGCCATCACCGGGTCGGGGACCGGTGAACTGACGGCCTTGCAGCGCGATTTATGGATCGAGGAAACCGCTTAGTTTAAGCTTAGTGCCTAGCTCAGCCACATCACCGGGCCGCGGGACGACCCGGTGATGGCGCGGCGGGCTTCGCCCTTGATTCCGCGCCGGGTGCTGTACTGCTAAGGCACAACGACGATGTTGCCGGTGTGCTTCTTCTCGATAAAGACGCGCTGGCCTTCGTGGAAATCTTCCAAGGGGTAGGTCGCGGCGACGATGGGTTTCAGCTCTCCCGCTTCGATGTAGCTCACGAGGTTCGTGAACACCCGCGGGGGGATCACGGTGGAGCCGGTGAAGGTCAGGTCCTTGAGGTACAGCGAGCGGACATCGAGGTCGACGATGGGTCCTGCGATCGCGCCGGAGGTCGTGTAGCGCCCGCCGCGGTCGAGGGCGTCGATGAGGGTGCCGAAATAGGGGCCTGCGACTATATCGGCCACGACGCTGACATGGGGCTGGCCGATGGCGGCTTGCAGGGCCCCCGCGAGGTCGGCAGGCGCACGGGGCAGGATCGCGTCGGGGCCGCAGAGCGCGACGTCGGCGTGTTTGGCTTCGCTGGCCATGGCCACCACGGTCGCGCCGCGGCGCTTGGCGAGTTGGATCAGCGCACCACCCACGCCGCCGGACGCGCCGGTGACGAGCACGGTATCGCCATCGCCCACCTGGGCGCGGTCGAGCATCCCTTCGGCGGTGGAGTAGGAGCAGGAGAAGGTGGCGAGTTCGGCGTCGGACATGTCGCTGTCGACAGCGGCCACGTTGCGGTGGTCGAGCACTGTGTATTCGGCGTAGCCACCGTCCGCCTCTGACCCGTAATAGCCGGTTTTGTGCATGTTCAGGGGATCGTCCCAGTCGCGCAGCCAGTTGTCGGTGATAACGCGCTTGCCGATGAGGCTCTGATCCGCGTCCGCCCCTGCGGCCACCACATACCCGCAGACATCCGCGCCCTGGATGCGCGGGAACTGGACCCCTGCCCCGCCCCAGGTGTTGTCCTCGGTGCTATCGAGCGTCTCGTACCCGCCGCCGGTCGTGGCCTCGGTCACAGATTTCGAATACCAGCCCGCGCGCGTATTCACGTCGGTGTTGTTCATCCCGCAGGCGGCGACCTTGATCAGGACTTGGGTGGGTCCGGGCGTGGGGGTGGGCCAGGCGGGCTCGAACGCCAGCGCGTCGAGGTCGCCGTGGCGTTTGAGCACGACGGCGCGCATGGTGGTGGGGATCGCGGGCGGGGTCATGGGCGGCTCCTTCATTGTGCGCGTACTGGGCGCTAAAATGTCGCGTTCCGCAGGCCAACGGGCGACATGGGGCGCTACTGGGGCGACAGGAGGTGGGCGATGAAAGCTCTGATGATGCACGCGGTGCGTGGGCCGTTGAACGTGGAGGAGGTCGCGGACCCGGACTGCCCCACAGACGGGGTGGTGATCGAGGTGGAGGCCTGCGGGGTCTGCCGCTCGGACCACCATACCTGGACGGGCGGCGACGCGGTGGCCATGCCCCATATCATGGGGCACGAGTTTGCGGGCGTGGTGTCCGAGGTGGGCCGTGATTGCGCGCTGAGCGTCGGGCAACGGATCACGGCGCCGTTCATTCTGGCCTGCGGCACCTGCGCGGATTGCGCGGCGGGCCACCCCACGATTTGCGCGACGCAATATTGCCCTGGGTTCCACGGGCCGGGAGCCTTTGCCGAGCGTTTGGCGATTCGCGCCGCGGATTTCAACGCGGTGGCCCTGCCCGATGCTGTGGGCTTTGACATCGCGGCGGCCCTGGGGTGCCGGGTGACGACGGCGTGGCGGGCGCTCGTGGACCGGGCTGCGCTGGCACCGGGCGAATGGGTGGCGATCCATGGCTGCGGCGGTGTGGGGCTGTCGGCGCTGCTTATTGCAAAGGCGTTGGGCGCGCGGGTCGTGGGGATCGACCCGACCCCCGCGGCGCGGGACATGGCGCGCGCGCTCGGCGCCGATCACGTGCTGGAGCCGGGGGAGGCCGCGGCGGTCCATGACCTGACGGGCGGGGGGGCGCATGTCTCCATCGACGCGCTGGGGATTGCGGCGACGTTTGAGGCGTCGCTGCGGTCGCTCCGCAAACTGGGGCGGCAGGTGCAGGTGGGGATGCCCACGGGCGCACACGAGACCGTGCCGCTGCCATTGCTGGAGCTCGTCTATGCGCGGCAGCTGTCGTTGCACGGGATGCGGGGGCTGGGCGCGGCAGAGTTTCCGGCCTTGCTGGCTTTAATCGAGACAGGACAGCTTGACCTTGCGCCGTTGATCGTAGACCGAATTGCGCTGTCGGATGTCCAGCGTGTGTTTGAACGCATGGACAGTTTCGCCGGTGCGGGCGTCCATATCGTGACCCGCTTTGACGCGTGAGGGAGGAATCACCGTGAAGACCTATTACCAAAACTACATCGACGGTCAGTGGGTCGATGGGGGCGACGGCCGCATTGACGTCGTGAACCCGGGCACGGGCGAGGTGCTCGCGCAGCACGCGATGGCGGACGCAGCCGATGTGGACCGAGCGGTGCGCGCCGCCAAGCGTGTCCACGAAAGCGGGGAGCTGACGGATGTGCGCCCGGTGGAGCGGGGCCGCATGGTGCAGGCCATGGGGCGCTACATCTTGGAGCATCTCGACGAGGTGGCGGAGCTTTTGTGTCTCGAACAGGGCAAGCCACTTTGGGAGGCCAAGCAGGAGATCCGCGGGACGGCGCGGTACTTTGAGTATTACGGCGGTCAGGCGGACACGATGGAGGGCAAGTCCATCCCGCTGGGCCAGAAATACACCGACTTTACGGTTTATGAGCCCTACGGCGTTTCCGGCCAGATCATCCCGTGGAACTACCCGGTGGAGATGGCCGCGCGGTCAATCTCCGCGGCGTTGACGACGGGCAACACGGTTGTGATCAAAAGCTCGGAGATCTGCCCCTGCTCCACCTACATCTACGCGGATGCGGCCAAGGCGGCGGGCTTCCCGGACGGGACGCTCAACATCGTCTGCGGCTATGGCCATGTGGCCGGCGCTGCGATCACGTCGCACCCGGATGTGCGCCAGATCGTGTTCACAGGCTCCGTCGCGACGGGGCAGACCATCGCGCGCTCTGCCGCTGACATTCTGGCGCCCTGTGTGCTGGAGCTTGGTGGGAAGTCGGCGGCGATTGTCCACGCGGACGCCGATATCGACGCGTTCACCGGGAATGTGCGCTGGGGCATCTACTTCAATGCGGGCCAGGTCTGTAGCGCCATGAGCCGGATCATCGTGCACGAGGATCGTCACGACGAGGTGGTCGACAACATCACCGCCATGGCCCGGTCGCTGAGCGTGGGCCCCGGGATCGAGCGGCCGGAGTTTGGCGCGAATATGGGCGCCATGATCAGCGAAAAGCAGCGCGACCGTGCGGTGGGGCTCGTGCAGGGGGCGCAGGCCCAAGGCGCGCAGGTCGCCGCGGGGGGGCGCAAGCTCAACATCCCGGGCAGCTTTATGGAGCCCACGATCCTGACGGGTGTCACCCCCGACATGGACATCGCCCAGGAGGAGGTCTTTGGCCCTGTGGTCAGCGTCATGACGTTCAAGACGCCCGAGGACGCGCTCGCTATCGCGAACGGCACGCCCTACGGGCTCGTGGGCGGCACATTCACAAACAACATCAATCTCGCCATGCGCGATGCGCAAAAGATTCGCGCAGGCCAAATTTTCGTAAATGAATGGTACGCGGGCGGGGTTGAAACGCCCTTTGGCGGATATGACTATTCGGGCTACGGACGTGAAAAGGGGCGCGAGGCGCTGCTGAATTACGTCCAAACAAAAAACGTCGCGATTTCGATTGGTGGCGGCGCGGGCCGCAGCTAGAACTGCTTGCGAACGCAACAAAATAAGGCGCTATGCTGCGGCATAGTGCCTTTTTGCTGCGCTGCAGCACAAAAATATGAGACATTGGCGCGCCGCAATGTATGCTAATGGGTGTCGTAATTTGGAATACACCCATGGATATCACCGTTTATGTCTCCCCCGGTTTTAACCTTACCTCCACATTCTCTTTTCTCGATCCTTTCATTACCCTGAGCCGCCTCGATGCCGCGGCCCAATACGATGTGAAATTCGTGTCCGACACCGGCGGGCCAGTGGCGAGCCTACAGGGCCCCACGGTAGACACCGGCGATGTCGACACGCACCGGTCCGACAACGACATTGTGCTGATCTCGACCTCCCAAAGCCCGGAGGCCGCGATGGGCGCGCCCTTGGGCAAACATTTGCGCTATTGGGAGCGGCAGGAGGGGCTGATTATCGGGCTCGAAACCGGGGCGTTTGCGCTGGCCGATGCCAAGGTGATTGAGGGTCCGGCGGCGGTGCATCCGGCCTATGTGAAGGCGTTTCAGGGGCTCTTTGCCTCGGTCGACGTGAGCGATGCGTTGTTCGACACAGACGGGCGCGTGCGCACCTGCGCGGGCGGTGCGGCGGCGCTTGACCTGGCGCTGAGCCTGTTGAGTGCGGAACACGGGGCGGATGTGATCCGGTCTGTCAGCGATCACTTGGTCGCGCCGGACCCGCGCGACGGGGCACAAAAGCTCACCGCGGGGAGCGCGGCGCCGCTGCGCGAGAACCTGCCCGCCCCGCTCGTGGCGGCGATTGCGGCCATGCGTGGGTCGCTTGATGCCGCACTTTCGGTGCCCGAGCTCGCGGCACGCACCAAGCTGTCCCAGCGCCAGATCGAGCGGCTTTTTAAGAACCACACGGGCCGGTCGCCCAACCAGTATTATCGGATGCTGCGGCTCGACCGCGCGCGGGAGATGGTGACGCGGGGCGCGATGCCCATGCCCGACATCGCCAAGGCCTGCGGGTTCAACAGCGCGGTGCATTTCACCCGCGCCTACAAGCAGCAGTTCGGGCGCCCCCCCATGCGCGACCGCGTGCGGTCCCGCCGAGGCTGAAACTGTCTGGGGAAAGTGGTGGCGTGGGAGAGACTTGAACTCTCGACCTCACGATTATGAGTCGTGCGCTCTAACCAGCTGAGCTACCGCGCCATGGGCCGCTCGGATAGGGTGCGCGCGCGGGGGCGTCAAGGCGAAATGACCTTGCAGAGCGCGCCCGGGCACGGTTTTGATGCGCGCCATGGATATCATCGAGACACTGACCGGCATCGTCGGCGCATCCCATGTCCTCACGGGCCAGGATGCCGCGAAATTCACCCGCGATTGGACGGGCAAATTCACTTGGGAGCCTCTGGCCGTCGTCCGCCCCGCCGCCACGGCGGAGGTCAGCGCCTGCGCGGCGGCCTGTTATGCGGCTGGGATCACCATGGTGCCTGTGGGGGGCAATACGGGGCTCAATGGCGGCACGGCTGCGGGCGGTGCTGTTATGGTCTCCCTAGAGCGGATGAATGCGGTGCGCGCGGTCAAGCCTGCGTCGCGGGTGGCCGTGGTGGAAAGCGGTGCGGTGCTCGACACGATACACGCCGCAGCAGAGGCGCATGGGTTGGTGTTTCCGCTGACCTTTGGCGCGCGGGGATCGGCGATGATTGGCGGGGCGCTCAGCACCAATGCGGGCGGGTCGAATGTTGTGCGGTACGGCAACACGCGGGATCTGTGTCTAGGGCTCGAGGTTGTGCTGGCCGATGGGCGGGTGATGGACCTGATGAGCGAGCTGCGGAAGGACAACACGGGCTATAACCTGCGCAACCTGTTTGTCGGGGCGGAAGGCACGCTGGGCTTTATCACGGCGGCGGTCCTAAAGCTCTTTCCCGCGCCGCGGGTGCGGGCGACGGCGATGGTGGCTTTGCGGTCGCTGGAGGATGCTTTGCCGCTGCTCAACGAGTTGCAGGAGGCCACCGGCGCCGGGATCGAGGCGTTCGAGTACATGCCGCGCCATTACGTTGAAAAGCATTTGGCCCATGGCGGGCGGGAACCGTTTGAAGACGCCCATGAGATCAATGTGTTGGTGGAGGCGGCCTCCACCCGCGGGGACGACGCAGCCCCGGGCGAAGACGGCGCGCCGGTGCTCGTTGAGCGCGTGCAAAATATCCTGATGGGAGCGATGAATTCAGGGACCGTGGCGGACGCTGTGGTGGCCCAGAACGAGGCGCAGCGGACGGAGATGTGGGCGCGCCGCGAGCTGGCCGGCGAGCTGACATTCGACCGGCTGCCGATCATCGACACGGATGTGGCGGTGCCCTTGGACCAGGTGCCGGAGTTTCTGCGCCAGGTGCGCGCGCGGGTGCGCGACCATGATGCTGGGGCGGAGGATTTCATCGTGTCTCATCTGGGGGACGGGAATATTCACTACACGGTCTACCCGACGTCTGACGACCCGGACCTGCGGGTGCGGGTGATCGAGACGATTGAGGATGTGACTTTGGGGCTGAACGGGTCGTTTTCCGCTGAGCACGGGATCGGGATCAGCAAGCTGGGCTCGATGGAGCGGCGCAAGGACCCGGTGGCTTTGGAGGCGATGCGGGCGGTGAAGGCGGCGCTCGACCCGAAGGGGTTGCTGAACCCGGGCAAGGTTTTGCCGTAGCCTTTAGCGTCGGTGAGCGGAGAGATTAGGGACGCGCCGTTCCGAGGGGTGGCGTTCGCGCCGCCCCGTGGGGGCGGAACGGCGCGGCCCGGCGGTGCCGCCGGGCATGCACTATGAGTTTAGGTCGGACGGCTTTGCGACCGTGTTAGGCCATCTCACGCCACTCAAAGAAATCCGCTCCGGCTTTCGCCAGGAGCCGCTCTCCGAGCGACTTGCCTAGCTCGGCCCCATCCGCAATCGGCCCAGAAATCTCATCGGCCAAACGCTCCGACCCGTCGGGACGCAAAATCTCGCCCTTCAGCGTCAGCGTCTCCCCTTCAAGCATCGCAAGCCCCGCAATGGGTGTCTCGCAGGAGCCATCGAGCGTCTTCAGGAACGCCCGCTCCGCCGCCAAGCGCTGCCCGGTGGGGGCATGATGGATGGCTGCGAGCATGTCGCGGATCCCGGTGTCATCGGCGCGGCATTCGATCCCGATGGTGCCTTGCGCCACGGCGGGGAGCATCTCCTCCACCGGGACGGCCTTTCTGGGCACGTGGGCCATGGCCAGCCGGTTCAGCCCCGCCATGGCGAGAAACGTGCCAGCGGCGACGCCGTCTTCGAGCTTTTTGAGGCGGGTCTGCACGTTGCCGCGAAACTCCACCAGTTTGAGGTCGGGCCGTGTGTTCAAAAGCTGCGCGCGGCGGCGCAAAGACGAGGTGCCCACGACGCTGCCCTGGGGCATCTCCGCCAGCGTCAGCCCGTCGAGAGAGATAAACGCATCGCGCACATCTTCGCGCGGCAAAAACACGTCGAGCACGAGCCCATCGGGCTGCACGGTGGGCATGTCTTTGGTCGAATGGACGGCGATGTCGATGGCACCTGCCAGCATCGCCTCCTCGATCTCTTTGGTGAACAAGCCCTTGTTGCCGATAGTTTTTAGCGCGATATCGGCGTCAATCAGCGTCCGGTCATCGCCGGTCGTCTTGATGACGGAAATCTCAAAGGCATCCTCGGGCAAGCCGTGGGCGGTCATTAGGCGGGCGCGCGTCTCATAGGCCTGGGCGAGCGCCAGGGGCGACCCGCGTGTTCCTATCTTGAGCGGCTGGTCTGCGGACAGTGCTCTCATGGGTCCTTCCTAATTGCGTAGTGCGAGCCTGGCAAGTATACTGTCATCTAAAGTTGACACTTGCAAAGGCCCGCAGCCCCATGAAAGACATCCTCATGACGACCGAAAAACCTATGATGCGTGCGCTCGCGGGCGAGGCGCAGGAGGTCCCCCCGATCTGGATGATGCGCCAGGCGGGACGCTACCTGCCCGAATACCGCGCGACACGCGCCCAGGCCGGCGACTTCCTGTCGCTGTGTTATAACCCCGAACTCGCAGCAGAAGTGACGTTGCAACCGATCCGGCGCTACGGGTTTGATGCGGCGATCCTCTTTGCCGACATCCTGCTGGTGCCAGACGCGCTGGGGGCAGATCTGTGGTTTGTGACGGGCGAGGGCCCGCGCCTGTCGACGATCGAGGATATGGCAGGGGTGAGCGCGCTCGTGGGCGCCGATGACATCCACGACCACCTGGCCCCGGTCTATGAAACCGTGAGTATCCTGTCGCAAGAGCTTCCGGGCGATGTGACGCTCTTCGGCTTTGCCGGGGCGCCCTGGACGGTGGCCACCTATATGATCGCGGGCCGCGGCACGCCCGATCAAGGCCCCGCCCATAAGCTGCGGATGGAGGCGCCAGAGGTGTTCGACGCGCTCATGGCGCGGATCACGGCGGCCACCATCGAGTACCTCAGCCGCCAGATCGAGGCGGGCGCAGAGGTCGTAAAGCTTTTTGACAGCTGGGCCGGTTCGCTCAAGGGCGAGGCATTCCAACGCTACGCGCTGGAACCCGCGAAGGAAATCATCGCCGCGCTGAAAGCGCGCCACCCGGATGTGCCCGTCATCGCCTTCCCCCGGGAAGCGGGCGACGGCTATATCGGGTTCGCCAACGCCACGGGCGCGGATTGTGTGGCGCTCGACAACTCCGTGTCCGCAGCTTGGGCAGCCGAGCATGTGCAAGTGGATGGTTGCGTGCAAGGCAACCTGGCGTCGTCGCATATGGTGACGGGCGGGCAGGCGCTGGTGGACGAAACCCGCGCCATTGTGGAGGCATTCAAGGGCGGGCCGCACATCTTTAACCTGGGCCACGGGATCACGCCCGATGCGGACCCCGCAAACGTGCAGCTGATGATCGACACGGTGCGCCGCGGCTAGGGGCGCAAGGATTTTTCAAAAATCCTTGGCAAAAGTCTTTGAAAGACTTTTGGGCGCTGGGTGAGACGGTGGAGCGAAGGGAAGGATTTTCGAAAAATCCTTCCCAAGAGTTTTTCAAAAACTCTTGTCCGTCAGGTCCATTTGGCGAGGGGTGGCAGGGACATGAGCACGGCGTTTGCGTCGTGGCCTGTCTCCAACCCGAATTTCGTGCCGCGGTCGTAGACGAGGTTGTATTCCGCGTAGAGCCCGCGATGGACGAGCTGGGCGTCTTTGTCGGCCTCGGTCCAGGGTTGATTGCGGTGCTTTTCGACCTGGGGCAGGTAGGCTGGCAAGAACGCGCGGCCCACGTCCTGGGTCAGCGCAAAGTCTGCCTCCCAATCGCCCGTGTTGAGATCGTCGAAGAAGATGCCGCCTACGCCCCGCGCGCGTTTGCGGTGGGGGACGTAGAAGTATTCGTCGGCCCAGTCTTTGTATTTCGCATAGACCTCCGCCCCGTGGGGGTCGCAGAAGGATTTCAGGACGCGGTGGAAGTCGGCGGTGTCGTCGTCATATTCGATGGCGGGGTTCAGGTCCTCGCCGCCGCCGAACCAGTATTTGTGCGGCGTCCAGAACATGCGGGTGTTCATGTGGACGCTGGGGGTGTGGGGGTTCTGCATATGGGCCACGAGGGAGATGCCGGAGGCCCAGAAGCGCGCGTCGGTGTCCATGCCCGGCACGCCGCGGGCGGCCATGGCGGCCTGGGCGCGTGGGGCTAGGGTACCGTAGACCTCGGAGACGTTCACGCCCACCTTTTCAAAGACGCGCCCGCCGCGCATGACGCTCATGAGCCCGCCGCCCGCGTCGGAGCCGTCGTCGGATGTGCGTTTTGTTTCCGTCACCTCAAAGCGGCCAGGGGGGAGGTCGGCGAAGTGGCCTTCGGTCTGGGTGTCTTCGAGCGCCTCAAAGGCGGCGACGATCTGGTCGCGCAGGCTGCGGAACCACGCGGCGGCTGTGACTTTGCGGTCGTCAAACATCTTTGTCATTCATGTGTCTCCTCAGCCTGACAGTAGCAAACCCAGAATGGCCCGACTAGGGGGGTGTCGCCTTGATCTAAGACAAGAAAATCGGAGCTGGTTGCAATTGTAACTGAAGCGCGAGCCTAGCCCATTGTCACCCGCCCGGCGGAACCGCCGGGCAGCCCCTGTCCGCCCCGCTTTGCCAAAGGCAAACCCTTGGTTTGACGGGCGGGGGATGCCCTCGTTTCTATGCGGCGACATTCAGTGCGCCGGGATTGACACCGGGTCGATCAAGGTGCGCCCCCCGTCCACGGTGATGATCTGGCCGGTCATGAAATCAGCCCCGTCGGAGGCCAGGAACTGCACGGCCTCTGCCACTTCGCGGGCGGAGCCGATGCGCGACAGGGGCGTGACCTCGCGGATGGTGTCGCCGTAGTCCTCATTCTCGGAAATCCGCTCCTCCAAGAATGACGACATGACCGACCCGAAGGCCACGGCGTTCACGCGGATGCGGTGATCGGCAAGCGCCACGGCGAGGCTGCGGGTCATCTGATCGAGCGCGGCTGTCGACACCGAAAACGCCATAAGCTCCGGCTGGGTGCGGCGCGCGGCGATGGAGCTGAGGTTGATGATCGAGCCCAGGGTGGTCGCGTCCTCTGCCCCCTCGCCCTGCTTGATCATGCGCTTGGCCACGAGCTGCGACAGGCGCATACCCGCGATCAAGTTCTGGTCGAGCAGCATCTGCATCGAATCGTCATCTGGGTCCATCGGGTCGGAGCGCACGAGCTGGCGCGCGCCGTTCACCAGAATGTTGACCTCGTCAAAGGCGTCGATGGTCGCCGACACGAGATTGGCAATGGTGAGCTTTTCGCGCAGATCGCCCGCAAACATCCGCGCCTCGGACGTGTCCGACACCAGATCGCCGATCTGCGCCTTGAGCCCGTCCTCGTCCATGTCCGCGAACATGACATTGGCACCCGCCGACAGGAAATGGCGCGCGATAGCCAGGCCCACGCCGTTGGCGGCGCCCGTAACGATGGCGGTCTTCCCCGCTATGGAAAATGACATGAAGTGTCCCGATTCTGTCCCCTGACGGGTAGCTTACCGCTTTGGCCGGGTCGCTTGGAAGAGCTTGAAGCCTTTGGAGCCCGGAGGCCCGTCGAGCAGCGTGACTTTGCCGAACCGCGCGGCCAGCGTGTCCTCGTAGGGCAGGTGGCGGTTTGCGACCATCCAGAGCGTGCCTTTGGGCGCCAAGATGCGGCTGGCGTTGTCGATAAAGGCGCGGCCCAGATCCGGCACGCCTTTGCGACCCTGATGGAAGGGCGGGTTCATGATCACGTGGTCAGCTTTTTCGCTGGGACGCCAACGGGTTGCGTCGGCCCAGTGCCCGCGGGCGTGGGTCGTATTTGCCTGCGCGCAGGCGAGCGCGTCGGCGTTCGCCTCCACCATTTCGATGTCGGTGGCGCCGCGGGCCTCGGCCACGGCAGACAGGTACCCCCAGCCAGCCCCCAAATCGACGACCCGCCCGGACATCTGCGCTGGCAAAAGCTCTGCCAAGGCGTAGGAGCCGGGGTCGATCCCGTCGGCGGAAAATATCCCGGGGGCGAGTGCAAAGCCGTGCAGATCGGGCGGGGTGTAGTGCCAGTCGGCAAAATCGTCAGCCGCCGCGCGCATCCAAAAAAGGCGCCCGTGGGCCTTTGTGACCGTGCCTTGCACGTCCGCGCGATCCCGGCAGGCGCGCCAGAGGCTATCGATCCCGTCGGTCTTTTGCCCGTCTACCACGATCAGCTCCGCCCGGTCGGCGGCCTGGGCGATCAGATCGCGCGCGAGGTCCTTTGACCGGGGGGCGATGATGACCGTAGCCGCGTAGGCGCGGTCGTTCTGCGGCGCCGGGTAGCGCTCCGCAACTGCGATATCAGGGCTCGCGACGTCGTACTCCGTCAGCGCAGTCAGGTCGGTCTCGAGCGTGGGGTGTTGCACGAGCACGGGGGCGGGCAGCGCCAACCCGTCGCTCAGCGCGAGAGCAAGTCGCAAGTTATTCTTTTTCCATCGTGCATTGCAGCGGGTGCTGGTGGCGGCGGGCGAAATCCATCACCTGGGCCACTTTGGTTTCCGCAATCTCGTGGGAGAACACACCCACGACGGCCACGCCTTTTTTGTGCACGGTCAGCATAAGCTCGAATGCCTGGCTGTGGGTCATGCCAAAGAAGCGTTCCAGCACCATCACCACGAATTCCATGGGCGTGTAGTCGTCATTGAGGATCAGCACCTTGTAGAGCGGCGGGCGCTTTGTCTTGGTGCGCGTTTCCAGCACAACGCCAGTGCCGTTGTCACTGTCGTCTTCGCTTTGCGCGCGCCATGTGCTCTCAATAGGGGTCACGGGGCCATCCTTTGCCGAACTGATGCAGTATATAATGGGCGAATTGGCCATGGAAAGATCAAAGCCGCCCGGAGTGGTCTGGGAACGGCCTGTGCATGGCCTGGGAGTACCGCATTGGTTAGCAAAGACATAACGACCCTGGCCTTCGACGCCGATGATACGCTCTGGCACAATGAGATGTATTTCCAGATGACGCAGACCAAGCTGGAGGCGCTTTTGGCCCCCTATTGCGATGCGGCAGAGCTTCATACCCGGCTCCTAGAAACCGAGCGGCGCAATCTGGGGCGTTACGGCTACGGGGTAAAGGGGTTCACCCTGTCGATGATCGAGGTCGCGATAGAGGTCAGCGCAGGCCAGGTGCCCGCGCCCGTGATTGGCAAGATCATGCACGACGGTCGTGAGATGCTTGCCCACCCGCTCAAGCTGCTCGACGGGGTGGAGGCGACGCTCGCCGCGCTTGCCAGCCGCTACCGGTTTGTTCTGATCACCAAGGGCGACTTGCTGCACCAAGAGCAAAAGCTGGCGGCCTCCGGTCTGGGGGAGCTGTTTGACGCGGTCCATGTCGTGTCCGAAAAGGACCCCGGCGTCTATCGCCGTTGCCTAGGCGCGGCGGCGGCGCAGACGATGATGATCGGCAATTCGATGCGCTCGGACATCTTGCCCGCGCTGGCGGCGGGATGCTGGGCCACCCACGTGCCCTTTGCGCTCGAATGGGAGTTGGAAAAGGCCGATGATCCGACCGACCGGGACCGGTTCCACCGCATCGCAAATATGGCAGAGCTCACCGCGCTTTTGGCATAAATCCGCTGGGCTTTTGCCACAGTCTTGCCACATTTCCACATGTTGTGGCTTTCGGCCCCGCACCCACCCTATGTGTCGCACAGTTCGGCGGCATTCGGGCGAAATTGCCCGACGTTTCGGCACGTTTTCATTTTTTCGAAAGAGATCATTGTGTTAAGCTTTCCTCAACGATGGCTGGCACGCGGGACGAACCTGCGGCCGTAAACGATTGAGGCAGCGACGTGACATCACGTCTTTTTGGAGCGGCTCGCTTAGTCTGCGTGCTATTGGCTCTCGTCATTGGCGGGGCCCTCAGCGCTGCGCCCTACGCCGCGATGGTGATGGACGCGCGCACGGGCGAGGTGCTGCATTCCCGCAATGCCGATACGCGGCTTCACCCGGCCTCGCTCACGAAGATGATGACGCTATACATTGCCTTTGAGGCGGTGGAGCGGGGGGAAATCTCGCTTGACACGCTGGTGCCGATTTCGGCCAAGGCGGCAGCGGAAGAACCCTCAAAGCTGGGCTTGCGCCGGGGCCAACGGATCAAGCTGCGCTATCTGATCCGCGCCGCTGCGATCAAAAGCGCCAATGACGCCGCCACCGCGATTGCGGAGGCGATCTCCGGGTCGGAGGCTGCGTTTGCCCGGCGGATGAACCGCACGGCCAAGGCCATGGGCATGACGCGCACCACGTTCCGCAACGCGCACGGCCTGACGGAGACGGGGCATTTGAGCACGGCGCGGGATATGACCGTGCTTGGGCGTCACGTGCTTTATGACTACCCGGAATACTACAACCTGTTTTCGCGCCGCTCGACGAGCGCCGGGATCGCCAATGTGCGCAACACGAACCGGCGCTTGCTGGATGCGTATCGGGGCGCCGATGGGATCAAGACCGGCTATACGCGGGCGGCGGGGTTCAACCTCGTGGCCTCGGCGGAGCGCGGCAATGAGCGCGTGATCGCCACCGTCTTTGGCGGGCGCTCAACGGCCACGCGCAATGCGCGGGTCGCGGAGCTTTTGGATATGGGGTTCAAGCGCGCGCCGACCCATGCCAGCCTGCGCAAGCCGCGGCTGAATGCCCCCTCCGGTGGGCTCGGCGGGGCTGTGGGTAAGACGGTGCGCACGAATATGACGCTGTCCCAAAGCCTGCGCCCGCGGCTGCGGCCAGGCTACGTGGCCCCATCGGGCGCCCCGGCAGAAGAACCGCGCGTGGCCGAATCCGACATCATCAAAGCCATCGAAAAGGCAAAGCTCGCTGAGCTTGAGGGCGTGGCCGCCGTCATCCCAGAGCCCCCTGCCCCGCGGGAGGAGCTCATCCCCGTTGTCGTCACCCGCGCCTCGACCTCGGGCGGCAAGCACTGGGGCATCAATGTGGGCCGCTACGGATCACGCTTTGCGGCCGAAAAGGCGCTGCTTAAAATCGCGCTCGCAGAGATGGCGACGCTCGACGGGGCCCAGCGCAAGGTCGTGCGTGGCAGCCAGGGGTTTGATGCGAATTTCAACGGGATGACGCGGGAGATCGCGGACCTCGCCTGTCGCAGGCTCCAAGCCCGCGGCACCACCTGTTTTATGATGGGACCGGGGTAAGCCGCGGGGCCCAAGACTTTTTCAAAAAGTCTTGCCAAAAGTTTTTGAAAAACTTTTGCGCCTCAGGCGACTTGGTCGCTGAGGTCGAAGGCCGCTGAGATCAGTTGTTTGGTATAGGCGGTCTGTGGCGCGTCAAAGATTTGCGACACGGGGCCTGTCTCCACCACATCGCCTTGCTTCATCACCATGACTTTGTGACTGAGCGCGCGCACCACTTTGAGATCGTGTGAGATAAACAGATAGGCCAACCCGTAGCGCGTCTGGAGATCACGCAGGAGGTCAACGATCTGGCTTTGCACCGTCATGTCGAGCGCGGAGGTCGGCTCATCCAAGATCACGAGTTTGGGGCGCAGGATCATGGCGCGGGCCACCGCGATGCGCTGGCGTTGCCCGCCGCTGAATTCGTGGGGGTAGCGGTCCATGGAGGCGGGGTCGATGCCCACCTCGCTGAGCATATCGGCCACCATATCGCGGGGCTTGCGCCCCTCTTCCACCCCGTGGACGCCCAGGCCCTCCGCCACGATTTCGGCCACGGACATGCGGGGGCTCAGCGAGCCGAACGGGTCCTGAAAGACGATCTGCATGTCCTTGCGGAGTGGCCGCATCTGGCGGGGTTTGAGCCCCTGGATGTCGCGCCCGAGCACGGTGATGCGGTGTTCGGAGGCGATGAGGCGCATGATCGCGAGCGCCAGTGTCGTTTTCCCTGACCCGCTTTCGCCTACGATGCCCACAGTTTCACCCGCGCGGACGGTGAGCGTGGCGTCGTTGACGGCCTTCACATAGCCTACCGTGCGTTTGAGAAAGCCGCGCTGGATGGGGAACCAGATCTTTAGGTTTTCCGTTTCCGCGACCAGCGGTGCGTCGGCGGGCACCGGGTCGGGCTGACCGGTGGGCTCTGCGGCGAGCAGCTTTTGCGTGTAGGGGTGTTGTGGGTCGCTAAAGACCGCCGCGGTTTGGCCCGCCTCTACGATCTCGCCGTCCTTCATCACGCAGACGCGGTCTGCGAATTGGCGCACGATCGTGAGGTCATGGGTGATGAAGAGCATCGAAAGCCCCTCCTCCCGCTTCAGATCAGCGAGGAGTTCCAGGATCTGCGCCTGAATGGTTACGTCGAGCGCGGTGGTGGGCTCGTCCGCGATCAGCAGTTCGGGCCCGTTGGCGAGCGCCATAGCGATCATCACCCGCTGCCGCTGGCCGCCGGACAGCTGGTGGGGATAGGCGTTGAGCCGCGATTCGGCGTCGCGGATGCCGACCTTGTTCAGGAGGTCGAGCACGCGGGCGCGGGCCTCCGCCCCTTGGACGCCTTGGTGGAGGCTGATGCTTTCCGTGAGCTGTTTTTCGAGGGTGTGGAGCGGGTTGAGCGACGTCATCGGCTCCTGAAAGATAAAGCTTATGTCGTTGCCGCGGATGCGCATGAGCTCGCGTTCGGTCATGCCCACAAGCTCCTGATCGCCGTATTTGACGGAGCCATCGACGCGGGCGTTCGAGCCCAGCAGCGAGACGGTGGAAAGCGCGGTGACAGATTTGCCAGAGCCGGATTCCCCCACGAGGGCGACGGTTTCGCCCTTTTGGATGTCGAAAGACACGCCTTTGACGGCTTTCGCGCCGCCGAAGGCAACGTGGAGGTTGGCGACTTGGAGGACTGTGCTCATTGCCAGGGCCCAATGCAGCAAGGGGCATGCCCGGCCTCGGGTGGGCAGGCTACATGCGGATGATGCGTATCCAACGCCACACATCCGGCGGCAGTTCTCGTCGCAACGCCGCAATATGCCCTCCCGGGGGGGAGGTCGGGTATGGCCCTTGCGGGCCTAGGGGCGCGATTTGAGAACATCATTCTGCGGCCTCTTTGCGGGCAGGCTGCACCACGGGATCGGTTTCGGTCACTGCCCCGCCAGCTACAAACACCTTGCGGGGGTCGAATGCGTCGCGCACCCCCTCGAAGATAAAGACGAGGAGCGAGAGCATAATCGCGAAGGTGAAGAAGGCTGTGAAGCCGAGCCACGGCGCCTGCAGGTTCTGTTTGGCTTGCAGGGTGAGTTCGCCCAGCGACGGCGCGGAGGACGGCAGGCCAAACCCCAGGAAGTCGAGCGAGGCCAGCGCGCCGATGGTGCCGGTCACAATGAACGGCAGGAGCGTCAGCGTGGCCACCATGGCGTTGGGCAGCATGTGGCGGAACATGATCGTCCAGTTCGACACGCCCAGCGCCTGGGCCGCACGCACATATTCAAAGTTCCGCGCGCGCAGGAATTCCGCCCGCACCACGCCCGTCAGCGCGGGCCAGCCGAAGAAGATACTGAGCAGCACAAGCAACCAGAAACTTCGCCCCAGGATCGCGAAGAGGATGATGATGATGTAGAGCGACGGCACGGCGGAGAAGATTTCTAGGAACCGCTGGAAGCCCAGGTCGATCCAGCCGCCGAAATACCCTTGGATCGCGCCTGCGATGACCCCGATGATCGAGGCGGCCGTTGTGACCATAAGCGTATAGAGGATCGACAGGCGGAAGCCGTAGATCACGCGCGCCATGACATCGCGCTTGGTATCATCGGTGCCCAACCAGTTCTCGGACGATGGCGGCAAGGGCGCGGCGCCCGGGCGGTCGACGGAGTTGTCGAACGAGTTGCGGATCGGGGGCCAAAGCGTCCAGCCCTTTTGGAAGTCCGGGTGGGCGTAAGCGTTCGCCTCGATCAGCTCCAAGGTGCCGTACGGGTCGTCAAAGCAGTCGTCAGCGACGCCGCCGGACTGGATCAGGCATTCGACCTCCGGGTCGCGGTAGACGGCCTCGGTCGCGAAATCGCCGCCATAGCTTTGCTCGCTGTAGAACGAAAAGACCGGCATCCGGTAGTCGCCGCGGTAGTTCACGAGGATCGGTTTGTCGTTGGCGATAAACTCCGCAAAGAGCGAGAGGGTGAAGAGCACCGTGAAAATGATCAGCGACCAGAAGGCGCGGCGATTGGCGCGGAAGTTCTGCCAGCGACGACGGTTGATGGGGGACATCTGCATCTACCCGCGCCTCTCGAAATCGATGCGCGGATCGACGAGGACATACATCAGGTCCGACAGGATGCCGACGACGAGCCCCACGAGGCCAAACGCAAAGAGCGTGCCAAAGATGACCGGGTAGTCGCGTTCGAGCGCGGCCTCAAAGCCCAGGCGCCCGAGCCCGTCGAGGCTAAACAGCACCTCAATGATAAGCGAGGAGCCAAAGAAGATGCCGATGAAAAGCGCCGGGAAGCCAGAGATCACGATGAGCATCGCGTTGCGGAAGACGTGGCCGTAGAGCACGCGACGTTCGCTCAGCCCCTTGGCCTTGGCGGTGATCACGTATTGCTTGTTGATCTCATCGAGGAAGGAGTTTTTCGTCAGCAGCGTGAGCGTCGCAAACCCTGCGATGGAGGAGGCGAGCACCGGCAGCGTGATATGCCAGAAGTAGTCGAGCACCTTTCCGATGGCGCTGAGGTCCTCGAAATTGTCAGAAGTTAGACCGCGCAGCGGGAAAATCTGAAAATAGGACCCGCCTGCAAAGAGCACGATCAAGAGCACGGCAAACAGGAACCCGGGGATTGCGTAGCCCACGATGATGGCCACCGAGGTCCAGGTGTCAAAGCGTGTGCCGTCATGGACGGCCTTACGGATGCCAAGCGGGATAGACACGAGGTAGACGAGCACCGTCGACCACAGGCCCAGGGAAATTGATACTGGCAATTTCTCTGCGACGAGCGCGAGGACGGAGATATCGCGGAAGTAGCTTTCGCCGAAATCAAAGCGGATGTAGTTCGACATCATCAGCACGAACCGCTCAAAGGGCGGCTTGTCGAGCCCGAACTCCCGCTCCAACTCCTCGATGAACTCCTGTGGGAGCCCGCGGGAGCCCGCGTATTCGCTTTCTTGCCCGGCATCGATGGGATCGCCCGTGCTGGTGAAGCCCGCGAGCACATCACCCTCCCCCTCCAGCTGTGCGAGCACCTGTTCGACCGGTCCCCCGGGGAGGAACTGGGTCAGGGCAAAGTTGATGATCATCACGCCAAAGAGCGTGGGGATCACCAGCAGCAGACGTCGGAGGATATAGGCGCTCATGGCGGGTTAGAGCGCCCCAGCTTCGATCAGACGGGCGGCGCCCTCCTCATCAAACCACCAGAAATCGAGCTGACCCAGCGCGAGCGGCGGCAGCGGGTCGGGGTAGTCGTATTGATCCCAATAGGCCACCCAGCGCTTGGAATTCTGCCACTGCGGCACGTTGAACTTGAGCGAGCGCAGGACGCGGTCCATCGCTTGCACGGCGGTCTCCATCTCTGCCTTGGTTTCGGCGGCGACGACGACATCGATCAGGCGGTCCACGGCGGGGTCGGCCACGCCGGACAGGTTGCGGGACGTATCGTCGCGCAGATTGCTGTCGAACCACTGCTTGAGGCCCGTGGACGGCTCGTAGCCCAGCGAAAATCCTTGCGTTGTCATGTCAAAATCAAAGGCGCGAATGCGTTCCTGTTCCTGCGCGGGGTCCACCCGTTCGAGGCTCGCATCGACGCCGATATTGCGCAAGTTTTCGACATAAGGGTTGATGATGCGGTCAAAGGCGGGGGAGGATTCGAGGAAGACGACCTTGAGCGTCTCCCCATCCTTTTCGCGCAGCCCGCCATTGTCTGGGTTGGGGATCCAGCCTGCCTCCTCAAGCAGCGCTTGGGCGGCGCGGGCATTGCGGCGATCAAACTGGCGCGCGCCGGACGTGGGCGGCAGCACGGCCTCGTCGGTCAGGATGGCGGCGTCGAGCAGCCCCTCATCCACCAGTGGTTGGAGCAAGGCGATCTCCCCCTCGCTGGGGGTGCCGGTGGCCATGTTGTCGGAGAATTCCCAAAAGCTCTGCGGGCGGTCATAGAGACCAAAGAAGAGCGACTCGTTTGACCAATTGAAGTTGAACATCAACCGGATCGCCTCGCGGACGCGGATGTCCTGAAACTTGTCGCGCCGCAGGTTGAAGATGAAGCTTTGCATGCGGCCAAGGGCGCCGTTGTCGAGCTCCTCTTTCACCACAAAGCCGTCTTCGATGGCGGGGAAATTATAGGACGTGGCCCAGATGCGGGAGGTGTTTTCGGTGCGGAACGTAAAGGTGCCTGCCTTGAACCCTTCGAACGCGGCGGTGCTGTCGCCGAAGTATTCCACCCGGATCGTGTCGAAATTGTTGCGACCCTGCATGATGTTGAGGTCGTTGGCCCAGTAGTCCGGGTTGCGTTTGTAGATGATCTGACGGGAGAAATCGAAGCTGTCGAGCACGTAGGCCCCCGTACCCGGGTGCGGTTCGTTGATGGTGGCGTCGACGGTGTGGCCGGTTTCCTCGTACCAATCCTGGTGGAGCGGCCCGATGATCCCCGCGAGCCCGATGCGGTCGCGGGCGGGGCTGTCGGGGTTGAAGGTGTATTTGATGCGGTGGGGGCCTAGGACCTCCACCTCGTCGATGAAGGAGCCGAATGCCTGGCGAAAGCTCGGCAAGCCGTCGGCCATAAAGCTGTTGAACGCAAACTCGACGTCGCTGGCGACCATGGGCCGTCCGTCGGAAAACCGGACTTCGGGGCGCAGGTTAAAAATCACCCAGCTGATGTCGTCGGGGTATTCCATCGTCTCGCAGAGCAGGCAGTAGATCGACGTGGGGTCGTCGGCAAAGCTCGTGATGATGTCTTCGTCCCCGATATTGGACAGAGCGGCGGTGTTGCCCTTGAGCGTGTAGGGGTTGAAGCTGTCGAATGTCCCTTGGGCCGAGATGCTGATTTCGCCGCCTTTGGGGGCGTCGGGGTTCACGTAGCGCAGGTGCGGGAAGTCGGGGTCGGGGTAGGCGAGCTCACCAAAGAAATTGTAGCCGTGGCTGATCGTGATGTTTTCGTGGCTGTCCGCGCGTGCGAGCCCGGCCGCGGCGACGATCCCTAGCCCCAGAGCGCCTCCTAGCGCCCATCGCCATGCGGTCTGGCGATCGGCAAGAGCTTCGACGCGGGCTTCAGCGGGTTTCTTTGGGCTCATGGACAGTCTCTTTCGCATCAAGGACATTCAACGACACAAAATAACGTAAATCTCGCGTTGTCGAATATTCAATGAGCGAAAGCGTTGACTGACCATTATGTGACCGCGCGGTGATCACCGCGCGGACGCAACAGTCACGGGTTCGGACACGGGTTTGGGGCTTAACCGCCGAAAGTTTCGAGATAGGCGATGAGGTTCGCGCGATCCTCGGATTTTGCGAGGCCGTTGAAGCTCATGGAGGTGCCAGGCGCAAAGCCTTTGGGGTTCTCGAGGAAGGCATAGAGGTTCTCAGGCGTCCAGGCCTGGTCGGTCATGCCAGACAGCACGCCCGAATAGCCAAACCCATCCACGGCGCCGATGGTGCGGTTCACAACGGCGTAGAGGTATGGCCCCGTGCCGTTCACGCCTGCCTCCAACTGGTGGCACGCGCGGCATTTGTTAAAGACGCGTTCGCCCTTGCCCGCATCTGCGGCTGCCAGGACCTCCGCGACGGTGGGGCCTTCTTCGACCTCGCCGTGATCATCATCATGGCCGGTGTCGATGCTATAGGCCTGCTCGTGGTGGTCGCCGTGACCGTGGCCGCCCATGTGGTAAATCTCCTCCGCCGCCCAGGCGCCGAGAAGAAAAACCAAAAGAGACCCGCAGAGTGCTGCCGTTACTTTGGTGGCTGTCATTGTGTCGAGCATGTCGCATCCCATTGTATGCCGAGGACGCGTTCGGTCTATAAGCTTTGCCCCGACCCCGGCAAGGTGTAGGAGGCGCGACAGAACGCCCACATTGCCGCCTTTTTGCTAAAGGCCGCGAAACTTAGAAAACTACGCGCCTTATGAAGAAAATCGCCTTTCAGGGAGAGCTCGGCGCCTACGGCCATCAGGCCTGCCTGAGCTTGCGACCCAACCATGACCCCCTGCCCTGCCCCACATTCGAGGCGGTGATGGCCGCGGTGAAGACCGGCGACGCGGAGCTTGCCGTCGTGCCGGTCGAAAATTCGACCTATGGGCGGGTGGCCGACATCCACCGGTTGCTGCCCGAAAGCGGGCTGCACATCATTGCGGAGACCTTTGTGAAGGTCGAAATCAGCCTGCTTGCTGTACCCGGCGCCACGCTGAGCGATGTGACGGACGCGTTCGGGCATTTGGTGATCTTGCCGCAATGTTCGAACTTTTTGCAGGCCAATGGGATCGCGCCGCGGATTGCCACCGACAACGCCCGCGCAGCCATGGATGTGGCCGCCCGCGGGGACAAAAGCCAGGCGGCGCTCGCGTCCTCCCTCGCGGGGGAGATTTACGGGCTAACCCCGCTCGCTGAGCGCATCGAAAACCACGCCAACAACACCACGCGGTTCCTGTTGATGGCGCCGTATGCCGACCGCACCCGCCGGTCTGAGCGGATGATCACCACCTTCGTGTTCGAGGTCCGCAACATCCCGGCGGCGCTGTACAAGGCCATGGGCGGGTTTGCGACGAATGCCGTGAACATGACCAAGCTCGAAAGCTACATGGTCGACGGCAGGTTCACCGCGACGCAGTTTTACGCAGATGTCGAAGGCCACCCGGGCGACCCCAACGTCAAGCTCGCGCTCGAAGAGCTCGACTTTTTCACGCAATATCTCAAGGTGTTAGGCACCTACCCCGCGGACCCGCGGCGGCAGGATTAGCGGATCGTCGCGCCTGCGGTGACGACGGTGTTCTCCCGCTCCAGCTCGCGGGCGAAGTCGTCGATGGCCCCGGTGAACCGGCGCGACAGCGACGCTTTGGCAAGCTTCATCGACTGCACCAAAAGGCGCGAAGACAGGTTTGTGGGCACAAGCTCCGTCGACACGCTCATCCGCGTGCGGCGTTGCGACAGCGCCATGAGCTGGACGTGAAAGCTCGCGTCGATGCCGCCGATTTTCGAATCAATCGACAGATGCTCCGGCCCTTCGAACTGAGATACGATTGCTTTGAGCGCCCGGCGGCGGCCGCGAAAGATGAACTTTGAATCCCACGCAGAGCCCAGTCCCGGCCCTTCCGGCGGGTCCGTGCGAACCACGTCGGCACCGCGCCGCATGGCGCGGCGTTCCCAGCGGTCGAAATCGGTGACGGCGGCGTAGACAAGCTCGATACGCACATCCACATCGGTCCTTGTGGAGATTTTCATCGGCGCGCCCTCTCTCTCGGCCCATAGGCTGACTGGGCGTAAGATAGGCTCAATCCAGGCGGTCGGCTACCCAGCGTGACAAAAGATAATGTGCAATTGCACCTTTTCGGGCGCCCGCGATCTCGGGATGGCGGCCTGCCATCGCCTCCACCATGTCTTCGCGCGTGACCCAGCGGGCGTCTTCCAGCTCCACCGGGTCGAGCTCGATCTCGGTGGAGATCGCCTGACCGATGCAGCCGAACATGAGCGAGGCGGGGAAGGGCCAAGGTTGGGAGGCCAGGTAGCCGACCTCCCCCACGGTGATGCCTGATTCTTCTCTGACCTCGCGGCGCACGGCGGCCTCGAGCGTTTCACCGGGTTCGACAAATCCGGCAAGCAGGGAATACATCCCCTCCGGCCAGCCGGGGGAGCGTCCGACGAGCACCGAGTTGCCGTGCAAGATCAGCATGATGACGACAGGGTCGGTCCGCGGGAAATGGTGACGCCCGCAGGCCGCGCAGTCGCGCTGCCAACCGCGCATGGCCCAGTCGGAGGCCGCGCCGCAGGTGGCGCAAAAGCCGTGGGTGCGGTGCCATTCAAAGAGCCCGCGCGCCGTGGCGGCAAGCTCCGCATCCCGCGGGCTCAGCCGCGTCATCATCGAACGCAGCTCCGCAAAGGCGGCGCCGGGCAGGTCCGGGTGGCGCTGGAGCGAGGGGTCAAGAAACGCGCCCAGCGTGGCGGGGTCGAGGTCGTCAGGCACCCACGCAGACAGATCGGCGGCCTCCAACACCGTGCCGTCGTCGTCGCGACCCAGAAGCAGACGCGCCCCCGCCACGAGCGGGTGATCGGAGGGCACGCGCGCCAGCGCGCCAGTGTCATCGTCCACGGCGGGCTTTCCGCGCCACAGCAGGATCGTTTGCCCCACGGGCAGCTCGGGCAATGCCCGCAGCTCTGCCGCACGGTCGAGGCCGGAGCCCCCGAATGTTACATCTTCTGCACCCTTCATGGCCCCGAGGTCGCACGGTCCGGCCAGGGCAACAAGTCCAAACGCGCGCGCAGGCCGCTTGCACAGCGGGCGCGGGCACACTATCTACGCGGTCGAGGGGTTGGTGCGGGCGTGCGCCTCGCCAACCTGGTCAGGTCCGGAAGGAAGCAGCCACAACGAGCCCCGTACGGGTCGTGTCCAATCTCTCACCCCGCCACATTTCGCCTGCGAGATGTGGCCCCCCGGCAGGGTCGTTTTGCAAAAACGATCCCGAGAGGGGAAACGCACTTATCCAAACCAGATTAACAAGCACCTCCTCCAACCCCGGAGCGCAATCCATCCGCCCCTGGCGGGCCGGAGGGCGAGGGTGGGTGGGCGGGGAGCTCTCCGGCCCGCCGCGCCCGCCCGGGCGGGGGCGGCCCCGAACATTCCGTACCCGGGGGCACCCCATGCCCCCGCTAAACCACAGGCCCCGCATACCAAAAAGGCCCGACAAACACCCCCCCCCCCAGGCGCCAGGCGGGG
>JBCBZG010000026.1:0-53204 GCA_039815465.1 Pseudomonadota bacterium | reverse complement strand
GCCCGAGCCACACACCTGGTTCAGACCCCAGGCCGCGCTTTCCTGCGGCAGACCCGCATTGATGTGCGCCTGACGCGCGGGGTTTTGGCCCTGGGCGGCGGTCAGAACCTGGCCCAGGATCGTCTCCGACACCTCCGCCTTGTCGATGCCTGCCCGCGCGACGACGCCTTCGAGCACTGCGGCGCCAAGATCATGGGCAGGGGTGTTCGCAAAGCTGCCCCCGAATGAGCCAACCGCAGTCCGGCCAGCTGATGCAATTACGACGTTGGTCATGGGGACCTCCTCTAAATCCGTTCGATGCGGATGGAGCCTGAGGTCCACGACGTGCGAGCCAGGCGCCACCGTCGGGGTCCCGCCTAGTTGAAATAGCGCACCTTCGCAACATGCTGCGTTGCGGCAAATTCGTAGCCCCGCCTTGCGGCCCGTGCATGGAACGCGGGCCGGGGGGGCGCGTTACGCTGTTTTTCGTGCGGATTTCCGCCAGGGCGGGCGCAAAACAGGGGCGCCGAAGTGGTAGCCTTGCAGGCAATCCACGCCCATGGAGGTCAGCATGCCTGCGTCCTTTGCGCTTTCGACGCTTTCGGCGACGGTGAACATTTCGAATTCCCGCGCTATGGCTTGGATGGCGGCCACGACCACCTGGTTGTCTGTGTTGCGGGCGATGTTGCGGGTGAACTGGCCGTCGATTTTGACGATGTCGAAGTAGAGGTCGCGCAGGTACCGGAAGGACGTGTAGCCCGCGCCGAAGTCGTCGAGCGCGAAGGAAATCCCCCGCCCCTGGAGGTCGCGCATGAAGCTAATCACAAGCTCCGGCGTGGTCATGGCGCTCTTTTCCTCGATCTCGAGAATCAGGCGTTCGGCAATCGAATCGTCCAGCGCTAGGCCTGCTTCGAGCGTGCGCATCCAGCGCGTGTAGCCGATGGAGCGGGCCGACATATTCACGGCGAGGCGGACATTGGGTTCCTCTGCCAAGGTTTGGAGGCCAAGTTCGAGGGCCAGGCAGTCGATGATGCGCCCTTCCTCGGTGTCTTCGACGTCGCGCATGAAGTCGCGGGCGGGAATGGGGCGGCCTGTGCTGTCAAGGATACGGATGAGCGCCTCGAAAAAGGCCACGCTGTTTTGCATGCCCGCCTGCATCACCGGTTGATAGGCCAACACGGCGCGTTTTGATTGGAGCGCGTCGCGCACCATGTCGATGGTGTTTCTGGCCCGTTCATTGACGGCAGCGCTCAGCGGATCGTCATCACTAGAGCTCAACCCGTTGACCGGTTTGCTGTCGCGCTTCATGGGTCGCCTCCTTTGTCGCGTGAGTTTATCGCGCGCATCCGCTAAGGCGGAGTAAACGGTACAGCAAAAGGCAGGCGCGTGAGATGGAGCGATGCGGATGGGTGGGCCTAGAGCAGGTCTATATCGATTATCACGATACCGAATGGGGTGTGCCGGAATATGACGCCCGTGCGCTTTGGGAAAAGCTGGTGTTGGACGGGTTTCAAGCGGGATTGAGCTGGATCACAATTCTAAAAAAGCGGGACGCGTTTCGCGAGGCCTTTTACGGCTTTGATCCCGAGCGGGTCGCGAGAATGGGGGAGGCTGACGTCGCGCGGCTGCTTGAAAACAAGGGCATTGTGCGTCACCGCGGAAAGATTGAGGCCGCCATTACGGGCGCGCAAGCCTATTTGCAGATTGACGACTTTAGTGACCTGATTTGGAGTTATGTGGATCATTCCCCATTGCAGCCCAATTATACGGAACTCTCGCAAGTTCCGGCGCAAACCGAATTGAGCATTCGGGTTTCAAAGGATCTAAAGAAATTAGGTTTTAAATTCTGCGGTCCGACAATCGTTTACGCTTGGATGCAAGCCTGTGGGCTAACCAACGATCATCTGACCACGTGCCACCGCCATGCGGCGACGGCACAGCTACGCCACTGACCCGCGGGTCAGTGGCATAACGTCGTTTTAGATTTCAAACTCGGCGATATCCGTGCCAGACGTGATGGCGTCTTTGATCCAGCCGGGCTGACGGCCGCGGCCGGTCCAAGTCTGGTCGGGGTTCGCAGGGTTGCGATACTTTGGCGGATTCGCGGTTTTTGCTTTCTTCGCACCAGTCAATTCAGACAGGTTAAACCCCATCTCCTTTGCTTGTGCTTCCAAAGCAGCGAGTGCTTCTTGGCGCGCACGCTCGTCAAAGTTGTCGATGGCCTTTGCCACGTCCTTCTGCAGCTTTTGCAGTTCGGCCTTTGACAGTGCGCTTAGGTCGATTTGTGTCATTCGTCTTCCCAGCTGACTATTCACCACTAATAGCGCGCTGACTACCCTTTCGGCGCGGCAAATAAAAGGTGAATTATCACGGTTTCGCGGGGAATCGTCGCGTCATTCTACCCGCGGTCAACCGCCGGAAGAAATCAAAGACGAAATTATCGCCTTTGCGTTGTCGCTCGCCCAATCTGCGTCGCCTCTGAGCCGCGCAATCTCCTGACCCTCGGGATCTAGGATTACGGTGATTGGCAATCCGAGCACGGCCATACCGCGCGCGACGGCTTGCCGGGGGTCGCGGTAAAGCGGCAGATTATCTACGTCGATTTCGTCGAAAAACTTCCGCATTCCGGCGACTTGATTGCGGCCCGTGGCGATGGTGACGACCTCAAAGCTGTCGCCGCCGAACTCAGTTTGCAGCTCTGCGAGCATGGGCATTTCGTGGCGGCACGGGGCGCACCAGGTGGCCCAGAAATTCAACAGGATGTATTTGCCATGGTATTTATCCAGCGTGTGTTCGCTTTCATCGGGCAAAAAGAACGTGGCCTCTGACACGGGCTGGGGGTCGGCGTGGAAGACGAGCTTTTTCATGTCGCCCTCCCGCATCGCGGAGAGTGCCTGAGTGTCGGTGGCATTTGCGCTGAGTGCGGCTGCGAGATAGAGCAGCCCGGCAAGGATCACACGCATGGAAATCTCTCCTCAATGACCAAAGACGCCAACAAGATGTGGGGCGGACGTTTCGCCGCCGGACCCGATGCCATCATGGAGGCCATAAACGCTTCCATCGGGTTCGACAAACGCCTCGCCGCGCAGGATATCGCCGGCTCGCGTGCCCATGCCGCTATGCTTGCGGCCACGGGCATCATCGAGGGTAAGGATGCGGAGGCAATCCGGGAAGGGCTGCTCACGGTGTTGTCAGAGATCGAGGGCGGGTCATTTGCGTTTTCGACCGCGCTCGAGGACATCCATATGAATGTGGAGGCGCGGCTGAAGGAGCTTGTGGGCGAACCGGCAGGGCGGCTGCACACGGCGCGGTCGCGCAATGATCAGGTGGCGCTCGATTTCCGGATGTGGGTGCGCGACCAGTTCGATGCGCTCGACGGCGCGCTTGTGGCGCTGATGGCGGCGCTCGTGGATCAGGCGGACCAGGGCGCGGATTGGGTGATGCCTGGCTTCACGCATCTGCAAACCGCGCAGCCGGTGACCTGGGGCCACCATATGCTGGCTTATGTGGAGATGCTGAGCCGCGACCTGAGCCGCTGCCGCGACGCGCGTGCGCGCATCAACGAATCCCCCTTGGGCGCTGCGGCTTTGGCGGGGACATCGTTCCCGATTGACCGGGCTATGACCGCAGATGCTTTGGGCTTTGACCGGCCCATGGCCAATTCCCTGGATGCCGTGGCGGACCGCGACTTTGCGCTCGATTTTCTGGCGACGGCCTCCATCTGTGCCATGCACCTGAGCCGCCTGGCGGAGGAGCTTGTGATCTGGTCCTCGGCCCAGTTCCGCTTTGTGCGCCTGTCGGACCGCTTTTCGACGGGTTCGTCGATTATGCCCCAGAAAAAGAACCCTGACGCGGCTGAGCTGATCCGTGCCAAGATTGGTCGGATCCTGGGTGCCAATGTCGCGCTTTTGACCGTGATGAAGGGGCTCGCGCTGACCTATTCCAAGGACATGCAGGAAGATAAGGAGCAGGTGTTTGATGCCGCCGACTCCCTCATGCTGGCGCTCGCGGCCATGGCAGGCATGGTGCGGGACATGGAACCCCAGCGGGAGGCGCTGCGCGCGGCTGCTGCGAGCGGGTTTTCGACGGCCACCGACCTGGCCGATTGGTTGGTGCGCACGCTGGGGATGCCGTTCCGCGACGCGCATCACGTCACCGGTGCGCTTGTCGCGCTGGCCGAAGGCAAGGGCGTCGACCTGCCTGAGCTGAGCCTTGCCGATATGCAAAGCGTCCATGGTCAGATCACCGAGGACGTCTATACTGTTCTGACAGTCGAGGCGTCGGTGGCGTCGCGCATGTCCTACGGCGGCACCGCGCCCGATCAAGTGCGCGCGCAGGTGGCGCGCTGGAAAGACATGCTAAAGGAGCTCTAACATGCGCTGGATCGCGCTTTTATCCCTGATCGCTGTGGCCGCCTGCGGGGCGGAAGGCGAGCCAGTGAAACCGTTCGCCACCGCGGGGGTAAGCATTGGTACGGGCGGCGTGTCCGTGGGCGGCAGCACGGGCGTCCGCGCGGGCCCCGTCACCGTGTCGGTGGGGTTCTAGATGCGCTGGGTGTTTTCGGCTTTGGCCGTCTGGGGCACGATCCACCCGATGAGCCACTTCATCGCCTGGTTCCAAGAAAACGGCTGGTCGATCATGGCTATGGTCGACGCCTGGCACGTCAATGACGCGACCTCTGGCCTGGTCTGGGACCTTACGGTGGCGGCGGTTGCGTTGACGGTCTGGGTGATTTGGGAGACGGCGCAAACGCGCGACTGGCTCCGCCTGCTTGCGATCCCGGCCACGTTTTGCATCGGCGTCAGCTGCGGCCTGCCGCTCTACATTTACCTGCGCCTGCGACGGGCCTAAGGCACACCCGCGCCGCTTCGCGCAACAGCCACACCTGCGCATAATTCTGAGCGGGGCGAAAAGTTTTCGCAAAACTTTTCCATGCGCGGCGGTGGCCCGCGGGGCGCGGGCCAAGAGTTTTTGAAAAACTCTTTCTCAGATCAGAGCGGGTTGGTGTCCCAGTGTCGCTCTTTATCGGCGTCGTCATCCTCGCGAAACTCTTCGCGGGTCACGCCGGGCGCGTCGAGGAGCTGGTCGTGGAGCGCGTTTGGGAACCAGCTTGGGCGTATCTGCACCGGCATGTCGGGGGCCTCGTGCAAGATCGTGGAGATGGAGCGGGTGCAAAAGGCGTCCGGCACGGGTCCGGCTTGGCGCGCGGCGTCAAACACCCAGCGGGCGGTTTCGGGCGACACGTCAAAGCTCTGTAGCGTCGTCCAGTAGGTGGAGCGCGTGTGGTAGCGCACGAATGTGGTGCGCACTCGGTCGTTCGCGCCAAAGATCACGTCGTGCTGTTCCGGTAGTGACGGGTGGGCAAAGCTGCCTGCGGCGTCAAAGATCACGTGTTCGTCGGCGTGGATAAAGAGCGCCGTATGGGCGCCATTGTTAGAGCCCACGTTAAACGAGGTAAAAACCGCGAGCCCCGTTTGGCCAGTGTTCGGTGCCCGCACGGCCAAAACGCGCTCTGCCGAGGCAAAGACGCGGGGCTTGGTCGAACAGGCCGCCAGCAGCGCGGGCGCGCCGATCAGGAACGCCCTGCGCCGCATGTTACCCGTTGATCATGTAGAGCAGGACGAGCGCGATCAGGCAGATCGCCATGCCACGGCCCACGAAGCCGAGGAACACTTCAAAGGTCTTTTCCTGGACCTCGATATTCATGGTGCCGACGACATGCGCGTCGCTTTGGCTGTGGTCGGTGTTTTGGCTGTCACCCATGGGTGTCTCTCCTCTTTGTTGATGGCTCTAGCGCGTGTGGGGCGCGCTGTCAGCGGGTCAACGGGCCGCAGCTAGGCGTCTTTTGCGCCCTGATCGTCGCCGTGATCTTCGTCGTCATCGGAGGTCTCAAGGTCGGCGGCGAGGCGAAAGCCAATGCGGTTGGGTTCGGCCCGGTCCACCTGTTTGGGCAGCGCGCGGAGCATGACGCTGAGCTGCGAGACATGCTGGACAAGCTGCGTGCGCGCCCCTGTGGGGTCGGAGCCGTAGAATGTGATAATGTCGGGGTCGAAATACCCCATGCCTTCGATGCGCATCACGCCCATTTCGCCCCCGGCAAACCCCATGGCGACCTCGTGCTCGCTGTCGAGCTGCTTTTCGAAGTTCTGGATGTAGAGGATCAGCCGCTCATAGGCCCATTCCGCGGGGCTTTTCTGAGCCAAGGGCTTGTCGCGTGTCTTAGGCGGCAGTGCGTCGGGGTCAGCGCTGCGGGCCGTGGGGTCCGTGTGGACCTCGCGCAGTTTTGGCAGCGTGGCCGAGGTTGGGTCGGTTTTGTGGTCTGTCATGGGCCTGCCTGCAGTGCTGTTGTTTCTACGATTTCTTCCATCACAAAGCTCGCGGAGACGTCGGCGATGTCAACCCGCGCGGTCAGGGCTTTGTAGAACGCGTCGTAGCCCGCCATATCGGCCACGCGCACGCGCAGTAGATAGTCGAGGTCGCCGGTCATCCGGTAGGCGCTCACCACTTGCGGCAGGGCGCGCACGGCGCTGGCGAATGTTGCGGCCCATTGGGGCCCGTGGGCGCCCGCGCGGATGAGCACGACGGCCATGAGCGGCAGGCCCAGCTTCGCGGGGTCCACGAGCGCGACGCGGCCCGTGATCAGGCCGGCCTCCTCCATGCCCTTAATGCGACGCCAGACGGCGTTGCGGGACAGGTGCACGCGGTCAGCGAGTGTGTCCATGGATTGGGACGCATCGGCTTGGAGAGCGCGTAGGATGTGATGATCGTAGGTATCGAGTGTCATACGTGGGATCATATCCCAGAATCCGAGCGTTTGGCGAGCGCTTTTGGGACCCTCTCTCAGTCCGTGCCGGATAGAACTTGGGAAACGGAGGGACCCCATGCAGACCAACACTCAAGAGACCACATCGCTGTTCGCAACCTGGTTCACCGCGCACCCCGCGAGCGTCGGGGAAAGCTATTTTGGCCACGCGCGGTTCGCGCTGGGCTTTTGCTTTTGGCTGCTCGTTGCGGCGGGCGCGGCGCTGGTGCACGCGGCTGTGCCCAGGCTGTGCGAAACGACCGCATCAACAATCTTGCGGCGGTTGGTGGCCAAGATGGACGCGCGGCACTAAGACGGGCGCCATGACTGGTGAACACGACCTGACGACCCTCCTGGCGTCGATGAGCCCCGAGCTGCGCCCGGGGCGCTTTGGCTATGCGCATGTGCCCACGGTGGCAGATGCCCAAGCGCTTGCGCCCGTGATGATGTTTCAAGAGCTGGAGGCCGTGACCGTTATCCTCCCCTGGGACGCGGCGGAGGCGGCGGGGCTCGCGCCGGAATTCCCTTGCTGCTGGATCACGCTCAACATCCATTCAGCGCTGGACGCGGTGGGGTTCTTGGCGCGGGTGTCCACCCGCTTGGCAGGGCTCGGCATGGGGGTGAACCCGGTGGCGGGGTTCTACCATGATCACCTCTTCCTACCGTTTGACCGCGCCGATGACGCCATGGCTGAGCTGCGCGCCATGGCCGCCGAGGCTGGCGCGACCTAGCCGCTGCGCGGGAAATTCCTTTCAAAGGAATTTGGCAAAACTCTTTGAAAGAGTTTTGGGCGCTTAGAGGCGGGTGTAGGTCCAGGCGCCTGCGGCGCTGATCGTTCGGCTGACCTTTCCTGTGTGGTAGAGGTGCTGGCAGTGGGCGAACGCCTCCACCAGGGCCAGGCCGTATTCGGATCCGCTGATTTCACGTTTGAAGATCGGGGCAAAGGTCTCCCCAGCTGAGGATGGGGTGGAAAGGTGGTCCAGCAACCGTTTCAGCACGCCGTGGTGGTTGTCGATGAGTTGTTTCAATCGCAGAGGCAGGCCCGTGAACGGGCGTTTGTGGCCGGGGAGCACGAGCTGGTCGGGGCGGGCGTGGGTGCGGAGCGCCTCGCAGCTGGTGATCCAGTCGGCGACGGGATCCGCCTCCGGCTCTGTGGGATAGACGCCGATATTGGGGCTGATGCCGGGGAGCACTTGGTCGCCTGTGAGCACCAGGTTGTCATCACGGGACCAGAAGGTGGCGTGGTCGGGCGCGTGGCCGGAGCCTAGGCGAATGTCCCAGGTGCGGCCGCCGAAGCGGATGGTGTCGCCATCGTCGAGGCGGGTGTAGCCCAGCGGCATGGGTTCGACCACATCGGCGAAGTTAAAGGGGCGCTCGGACTGGCGCTTGGCCAGCACGTCTGCGGCCATGCCTGCGCGCTGGTAGAAGCGGACGGTTTCTGGCGGGTAGCTGTCTTGTTCATCTAGCGTCAGCATGCGTGCGGTCAGGTAGGCCACGCGGGTCATGCAGAGCTCTGCCCCCGCGCGCATGAAGCGGCCTGCGAAGCCCACGTGGTCGGGGTGGTGGTGGGTGCAGATCACGCGGGAGATCGGCTTGCCCGCCAGCGGACCCTCGCGGAGCGCGGCCAGGGCTTTTTCGCCCCGGCCCCAGCGCATGCCCGCGTCGATGAGCGTCCAGCTGTCGCCTTCGTCAAAGGCGTAGAGGTTCACGTGATCGAGCGCCATGGGCAGCGGGAAGCGGAGCCAGAGTACGCCGGGCGCGACTTCGACGCCTTCCCCCGGGGCGGGGGGCTCGTCGATGGGATAGCTCAGCAGGGCGGCTTCGGCGTGGCGGTCGGTCATGGCCATGGGGTGGAGCACACGGGCTCCGGGAAGACCACCCGGAATTTGTAGTAGCCGCCTGGGGCGGTCTGAGGCGTGGCGTTTTCAAAGAAGTCTGGGGTGCCGCAGGCCGTATCGGCCAAGCGACGCGCGAGGGCGATGTTGCCATCTGGGAGGGGGTCCAGGCGCCCGGCGGGCATCACTTCTAGGTGCAGGATATAGATCGGGATGCCCCAGACGAGCGGGGTGTTGCCGTCAAAGGCGCTGCCCGTCGTGAAGGCGTTGGCGCGGCGCACTTGTGCTGTGACGCCGTCGAGCGTGACGGTCCGCGTCTCGATGCTCTCAATCACCTCGGCGCTGTTGCGGTGTGTGTTGCCGCTGTCGCTTACCCACTCTTTGGCCTCGCGGACCACGTCGCCCGACTGCATCGCGCTCGGGTGGAGCGGTGCGGCGCAGCCTGTGAGTAGGAGGAGACCAGCGATGGCACCCGCGGGGGAACGCCATCGCGTCCTTTGTCCGTTACGCGGCAAGTTCTTCGGCGCTGAGCGCAAAGATACCTTCGGCCCCGGCTTTGGCGTGGGTGAAGTAGCTCACGTGCTGCGGCAGGAGGCGTTCGATGTAGAACGCGGCGAGCTTGGCGCGGGTGGCGTCGCCTTCCATTGCGGCCTTGAGGTGGAAATGCGCGCCGAGCACGCGGGCAAAGCCCATGAGGTACGGGACGGCGCCGGCGAAGCGGTCGTTCATGTCGCCCTGGCTGACCAGCCATTCGGTGGTCTCTGACAGCGTCTCACACGCGTGCCAGACGGCCTTGGCGAGTTCCGGGAAGCGGGCCTTGGCGGCTTCGGCGGTCGATTCGATTTCGTCAAAGAGGGTCTGCGCGGCCTCGCCCCCGTCCATCATCTTGCGCGCCACGAGGTCCATGGCTTGGATGCCATTGGTGCCCTCGTAGATCGTGGTGATCCGCACATCGCGGGAGAACTGTGCGGCGCCGGTTTCTTCCACAAAGCCCATGCCGCCGTGGATCTGCACCCCCTGTTCGGTGACGTCGATGCCGACCTCTGACCCGAACGCTTTGGCAATCGGCGTCAGCAGGGCGGCGCGGGCGGAGGCCGCTTTGTCGCCTGTGGCCGTGGTCATGTCGATCGCCTGCGCGCAGGCGATGCCGATGCAGCGCGCAGCAAAGATATCCGCCTTCATCGAGGTCAGCATGCGGCGCACATCGGCGTGGTCGATGATGGTGCCGCGGCCCTCGGGCAGCATGGTTTTGCCCTGGGTGCGGTCCATGGCGTAGGCGAGCGCGTGTTGATAGGCGGCCTCTGCGATGCCGATGCCCTGCATGCCGACGCCCAGGCGGGCGTTGTTCATCATGGTGAACATGCAGGCCATGCCATTGTGTTCCTCGCCCACGAGCCAGCCTGTGGCCTCGTCGTATTGCATGACACAGGTGGGGGAGCCGTGGATGCCCAGTTTGTGTTCCAGCGATACGACGCGCAGCGAATTGGCCTCGCCCGGGGTGCCGTCCTCTTTCGGAATATACTTCGGCACCATGAAGAGCGTGATGCCCTTGGGCCCCGGCACGCCATCGGGCAGGCGCGCGAGCACGAGGTGGCAGGTGTTTTCCATGAAGTCGGAATCGCCCCAGGTGATGTAAATCTTCTGGCCCGAGATTTTGTAGCTGCCGTCGCCTTGTGGTTCGGCTTTCGTGCGGATGGAGCCGACATCGGTGCCCGCGTGGGGCTCCGTCAGGTTCATGGTGCCTGACCACTGGCCGGAGTTCAGTTTTTCCAGATAGGTCGCTTTGATCTGGTCGGAGGCATGGTTCTCCAGCGCCTCGATCTGGCCTTGGGTCAGGAGCGGCGAGAGGTGGAGCGAGATACAGGCGCCCGCCATCATCTCGTTCATCGCAGAGCAGGCCACCATGGGCAGGCCCATGCCGCCATAGGCCGGATCGCCGGCGATGCCGACCCAACCGCCCTCGGCAATGGCGGCGTAACCTTCGGCAAAGCCGGGCGGTGTGCGCACGACGCCGTTTTCGAGCCGCGCGGGGTTCAGGTCGCCCACGCGCTGGAGCGGGGCCATCACCTCGTCACAGAGCTTGCCTGCTTCGCTCAGCACGGCGGACACAACGTCGGGTTGTGCGTCCTCAAAGCGCTCGGTGGCGCTAAGCGGCTCTAGGGGCACGATTTTGTCAAAGATAAAGTCGTAATCGGCGACGGGCGAACGGAACGGCATTGTGACCTCGGGTCTGAAGGATTTCCCTTTGGGTTGCCCAGAGGCTATATGCGCCACCGCCCGAGGCAATCGAAACGCGGCGTCATGACCCACGAAGACCATGCGACAAAACTACTAAGCGGCCCAGAGGGCCGGGCGGAGGCGGCTGCGCTCTTGCGCGGCGGCGCGCTCGTCGCATTGCCGACGGAGACGGTCTATGGGCTCGGGGCCGATGCCACGAATGCCCGCGCGGTGGCTGCGATTTTTGCGGCCAAGAGGCGGCCTCGGTTCAATCCGCTGATCGTGCATGTGGCGTCTTTTGCGCAGGTTCAGGAGCTGGCGGAGGTGCCGGATTGGGCTGCAACGCTTGCGGAGGCATTTTGGCCTGGCGCGTTGACGCTGGTGTTGCCGAGCCGCGGGGTGTTGCCTGATCTGGTGACGGCGGGGCTTCCGTCAGTGGCGGTGCGGATGCCGTCGCATCCGCTGGCGGTGGCGCTTTTGCGCGATGTCGGGCGGCCTGTGGCGGCGCCATCTGCGAACCCGTCCGGTCGGGTGAGCGCGACGACGGCGGCGCATGTGATGGACGGGCTGGGTGGCCGGATTGCGGCTGTGCTTGATGGCGGGCCCACGGCTGTGGGGCTTGAGAGCACGATTGTGGGTGGCGCTGGGCCCGCGTTGCTGCGCCCCGGTGGGATTGCGGTTGAGGATATCGAGCGGGTGCTCAGTCGGCCATTGGCGGCTGCGCGTGATGGGAGCGCTCCGACAGCGCCGGGTCAGCTCCGGTCGCATTATGCGCCTGCGGCTGCGGTGCGCCTGAACGCGTTGGAGGCGCGGGCGGGGGAGCTGCTGCTCGGCTTTGGGCCGGTGGCGGGGGATCTGTCGCTCAGCCCGCGCGGGGATTTGGTGGAGGCCGCGGCGCAGCTATTTTCAGCGCTCCGCGCGCTTGATGGGCGGGGGCAGCCGATTGCCGTGGCGCCGATCCCGGAGGAGGGGCTGGGGCGTGCGATCAATGACCGATTGAGGCGCGCCGCGGCGCCGCGGGACAGTTAGGCGGACTTGAGCGCCCGCCCGGTGGGCACCACCGGGCATCCCCCGACCGCCCCCACGGGCGGGGGATACATCCCCCACCCTCGGTCGGGGAATGCCCTAAGATCCCGGTGTTCGGGCCTCGGCCTAGATTGCCGCCAGCGCCGTCTGCAGTTGCGGAGCGAGGTACTCGGCCCAGGTCCCCTGCCCATCCGCATCAGCGATCAAGTCGTTTCTAAGCTCGATAAGCGTGTTGTGGCGCCCAGAGCGCAGCGCGTGGCGGTCAACCGCGTCGCCGGGCAGGTGGCCCACATAGGGCTCATTCACACCCACGCAAAGCGCTGGGTCAGCTTCAAGCGCAGCAATCAGCGGGCGGCTGAGGCGGTCATCGTGGGCAAAGAGCACACCGATCTGCCAAGGCCGCGGTGCTCGCCCGCGCAGCTGGGGCGTAAAGGAATGTACGGCGATCAGCGCAGCCTTGGGCCGGTCCGCAAAAACCCGCGCCAGAGCGTCGTCATAGGGCTGGTAGTAGGCCGCAATGCGCCGGGCGCGCTCAGCGGCGTCCACCGCCCGGTTCGCAGGAATGATGGAGCCGTCATAGAGCTGCATGATCAGCGTCGGGTCGTCCGCCCCTCGGTTCGGGTCGATCACGAGGCGCGAGAAATTCGAGCTCACCACCGGGGCATCCAACAGGGCCCCAAGCGCCCGCGCGACGCCGAGTGCGCCGGGGTCATAGGCGATGTGACGCTCCATATCCTCGGTCGGCAGGCCCAGCGTGCCGATCTCTGGCGGGACGCGGTTTGTCGCGTGGTCACAGGTCACAACGAACGGGCCTGCCCGATCAGGGCCGTCAATGTAAAAGGAGGGGGCGTTTTCCATAATATCCGCCCCATAGGATAGTTGGCACCCGAAGGGAATTGAGAGATAAGGCAGTTGAATCGGTTAGCGGTAACAGCCTCCCCCACCCGCCGACAACATTCTGGGACCAGCCAAGGAGCAGCCCATGAGACGCCTTCGCAATGTCAAAATCGTCGCAACACTCGGCCCATCGTCGAGCGACTACGCCATGATCCGCAAGCTGCACGAGGCAGGCGCGGACGTGTTCCGGCTCAACATGAGCCACGGCAGCCACGAAGAAATCGCGGAGCGTCACGCCATCATCCGCAAAGTAGAAACCGATGTCGGCTCCCCCATCGCGATCCTGGCGGATTTGCAGGGACCCAAGCTGCGCGTGGGCGTGTTCAAAAACGGCGCGGAAGAGCTGGAGAACGGCGCGGCCTTCCGGCTCGACCTCGACCCGGCGGAGGGCGACGTAAACCGCGTGCAGCTGCCGCATAAGGAGATTTTCCAGGCGCTTGAGGCGGGTAATACGCTGCTCGTCAATGACGGCAAAATCCGCCTGCGCGTCAAAAGCTGTGGCGCCGACTACGCTGACTGCATCGTTGTCGCGGGCGGCACGATTTCGAACCGCAAGGGCGTGAATGTGCCCGACGCGGTGCTGCCGCTCAAGGCGCTGTCGAAAAAGGACCGCGCGGATTTGGAATTCGTCTGCGAGCTCGGCGTCGATTGGCTCGCGCTTAGCTTTGTGCAGCGGCCCGAGGATGTGTACGAGGCGCGCGCGCTGGCCGATGACCGGGCCAAGATCCTGTCCAAGATTGAGAAGCCTGCAGCCGTTGAGGCGTTTGATGAGATCCTCAAGGTGTCTGACGGGATCATGGTTGCGCGGGGCGATTTGGGGGTCGAGCTGCCGGTGCAAAACGTGCCGCCGATCCAGAAGCGCCTGACGCGGAAATGCCGCGCGGTGGCTAAGCCCGTGATCGTGGCGACGCAAATGCTTGAAAGCATGATTGAAAGCCCCATGCCCACCCGCGCCGAAGTCTCCGACGTGGCGGCGGCGATCTACGAGGGCACGGACGCGGTGATGCTGTCGGCGGAATCCGCGGCGGGTGAGTTCCCGGTGGAGGCCGTGACGACCATGGACAACGTCGCGCAGGAGGTCGAAAGCGACCCGACCTACAAGGAGATCATGGCGGCCTCCCGGACGGTCAAGCGCGACTCGATCGCCGACGGGATCACCGTTGCGGCCCGCGAGATCGCCGAAGCGACAGAGATCAAGGCGATCTGCTGCTTCACCGAATCGGGCACCACCGCGTCACTCGCCGCGCGCGAGCGTCCCGGCGTGCCGATCATCGCCCTCACCAGCAAGGTCCGCACCGCGCGGTTTATGTCGCTGACCTGGGGGACGTTCTGCACGGTGACCGACCAGGTCGACCGCTTTAAGGAGGCCGTCGTCGCCGCAGTCCGCGCCGCGACGAAAAACGGCTTTGCCGAGGAAACCGACCAGATCGTCGTGACAGCTGGCGTGCCATTCAACCAGACAGGCACCACCAACATCCTGCGCGTAGCCCCCTGCGAGGAACGTCTGATTTATCGGTCAGAGCCCGAGTAAGTCGCGAGGTTGATCCGGGTGTGGGCCGTGCGGCTCACGTCCGGTCGGATCGCAGGCGGTTGACCAGGACCAAGCACAACACTGCCGCCACTAGGAGCAGTGCTGCGCCGGCGGTCCAGGCGACGGTGGTTGAATAGAGCTCTGCCAGGGTTCCTGCGAGGAGGAGGCCTATGGCCGCGCCGAGTTGTTGGATCAGGGACCTGAGCGACAACATGGTCGACCGCTGGCGGTCCTCCACACAGCGGTGCAGGATGCTACTGGCTGGCGTTTCGCTGACGCCCAAGCATATGGAATAAAACACAAATGCGGCGGCGAAGCCAAGGATGCCGCCCTGCATGGCCAGCGCGATTTGGACGGCGGCGAGGCACATAGACGCGGCGGCCAGCGTCGCGGCGTGTTGGCGCCGAAAGAGCTTGCTGACATGAGGCGACAGGGCCGCACCCAGCGCAATGGCGAAAAAGTAGATGGCCGTCAGGGCGCCGATGGCGCTCGTGGCGTAGCGGTCGTCGAGCATGGGTTTAGCAAAGGTGGGCCAAAGCACCTCCACCGGGTTGGTGGCCATCAAGAAAAATGCGAGCGCCGTGAGCAGGATCGAGAGCGTGGGGTGGGTGAGGGCCAGGCGGCTCGCCTCCTTGACCACGGTTGGGACGCTTGCGAACCCTTGGCGCAGCGCCCCTGCCTGCCGCGGGCGCGGCGTTTCGGTGATGGCCACCAGAGTGAAGCCAAACACGCCCAACATCACAGCCAAGCTTGCCAGGTAGGACACATCGTAGGGACTAAAGCCAAGCTCGACCGCACCCGGACCCAAAATGTCGGGGAGAAGACCGCCCAAGATCGCGCCGAGCGCTAGGCCCACGGCATTGGCGCCTTGGGCCTTAGCCAGGGCAGGCTGCACATCGACATTGGGCGCGGCGGCCCTGAACGTCTCCACAAACCAGGCATCGAGCGTCCCGGAGCGGAGCGCGCGCCCGAACCCGATGAACGCAAAGGATAGCGCGAGCACGTAAAAGTCGCGGGTCGACAGAAAGAGCGCGAGGGATACCAGACTGGCCACGACGGCGGCCAGAAAGACGGGCTTTCTCCCGATACTGTCGGCAAGGCCGCCAAAGGGCAGCTCCATCGTCAGCGTTGTGAGAGAATAGATCCCAAAGAGCAGCGAGATCTGGAAGAGGTCCATCCCCCGGTCCGTGAGCGCCAGCGCGACCACGGCGACGGTCAGCCCCATCGCGAAGCGGTCCAGGAACTGGTGTATCTGAAACACCCGAATGTGGCGCCGTGCCGCGCCGCTCAGCGTGGCGCGCGAGAACTCTGTTTCGGTGTCCATGGCGGCACCATCGGCGGTGCCGCCGCGTGGCACAACCGTTTTGGAGCCTGGGGGCTATGCGGCGGTTCGGCGGGGGCGTGGTTTGCGCTTGCGCGTGCCATTGCCGTTGCCTGTGCCATTGGCATTGGCGGGCTTGCCAGGCTGCGAGCCTTTAGGCTTACCGCGTTGGCGGCGGCGCTTTGGCTTGGTGCCGTTTGGCTTTGGCGTGTCTTGGCGCTTGGACAGCATGTGATCTGGCGTGTCGCCATCGACGGTGATGGGCGCCTTGATCAGCTTTTCGATGTCGCGCAGTTGCTTGGCTTCATCGGCTGAGCAGAACGTGACGGCGATGCCAGACCGGCCCGCACGGGCGGTGCGCCCGATCCGGTGCACGTAGTTTTCCGGCACGTTGGGCAGTTCGTAATTCACCACGAGGCCCACGGTCGGGATGTCGATGCCGCGCGCGGCCACGTCTGTGGCGACGAGGATCTGCATCTCCCCCCCGCGGAACTGTTTGATGGCGCGGTCGCGTTGCCCTTGGGACTTGTTGCCGTGGACGGACGTGGCCGCGAACCCGTCTGCCACGAGCCCTTTTTTGAGCTTTTCGGCCCCGTGTTTCGTGCGCGCAAAAACCAGCGTTGTCGTGTTGGGGTGCTTGCCCAACAGCTCCCGGAGGGCCGCAGGTTTGTTCGGCTTTTCTACGAACTGGACGCTTTGGGTGATCTTGTCGGCGGCGAGGTTGGGCGGGCTCACCTGCACCTTTTGCGGGTTTGTGAGGTAGGCGCGGCTCAGCTCCTCCATCTGTTTGGACATCGTGGCGGAGAAGAGCTGCGTTTGTCTCGTCTTGCTGAGATAGGGGACGATTTTGCGCAGTGCGTGGATAAACCCGATGTCGAGCATCTGGTCGGCCTCATCGAGGACCAGGTGCCGCGTTTGGCCGAGGTCCACGCCGCCTCGTTCGAGCAGGTCGATGAGGCGGCCCGGTGTGGCCACCAGGATGTCGGTGCCCCGCGACAGCACTTGCAGCTGTTTGCCGATGGACGCGCCGCCCACGACGGTGGTCACCCGCACTTTGGTCTTTTGCGTCAGCGCGCCCAGGGTTTGAGATATCTGGTTCACCAGCTCGCGCGTTGGGGCCAGGATCAGTGCTTTGCTCGTTTTCGGCGCGGGGCGGCCCGGATTTTGCAAGATCGCGTTGAGCATCGGCAGCCCAAAGGCCAGCGTTTTACCCGTGCCGGTTTGCGCCAGGCCCATGATGTCATGGCCTTGCAGCGCCAGCGGAATGGCTTGCGCTTGGATGGGGGTGGGGACCGTAAAGCCACCTGCGGTGACTGCGGAGGCGAGCTCTGGCGTCAGCGCCAGCTCTTCGAAGTTTTTCATTGTGATATGTCCGATCCGGTCGCCTGCAAAGGCGGCGACCATAGGTTTTGGGCGTCGCGGACGCCCGTCAGGGTTACGCCATCCTAAACAGCCGGGCGACCCCCGAACTCCCTGGATGGGCGGTATGAACCCTGCGTGATGGGGAACAGTCGGAATGGGTTGTCGTTTGGTTCAGATGTCGAACCGCTCACGCGACAACGAGCTTGTCCCGCATATGTGCCTTATGGCGCGAGCTGTCAACGGAAGGTGTCCGCCCTGAGGTAGGCAGCTTCGGTGGTGCTTCGCCTGGTCTCATCGAAAAGCTTGGTAGACGCGGCGTTAAGCTGCGGCGCCAAAATTGCCCGCTTTGAGCCCAACTTGCCCATTCAAAATCCCTACCATACATCTGGCTCAGATGCTGAATGGGGCAGATGCGTTATGACCAAAGTTTGGGTAGGCTATTCTGATAGTCTAGGGTTCCGCGATCTGATCATTACGTATATCGATCCGTACTTTGGACCAGTCGAAGACGAAGATGACGAGCCCGTCGGTCTGTTCGAACTTGAGTTTGGGGCTTCACCAAACGGTCCAGGCTCTTTCGAAGTCTATGAAAAAACACCGGAAAATGAAAACCTGTTTGGGTTGGACTACATTTTGGCTCTGTTCCCATTCGCGGACGTGCCCACTGGCTTGCGCACCATCAACTTCAGTAAAGCAAAAACTGTGTTCTTCATCATGAATGACAAAGAACCAAAACGAGCAACTGACGGGCGCGTTTCGATCACGGATGTTTTGAGCGTCAAGTTCGATTGGGAATGAACGGCAGCAAAGTCCGCAGAACCGACATGAGAGGCGCCGCTTCGTCGCAGACTCCCTCTTGCCACCCTGACCGCTCCCGCCTATACGCAGCGTTCGTCAGCGCGGGTGGCCGGATGGCATTGCCTTCCCGCGTGGTTCTCGAACGATAGGAGATGAAAATGCCTAAGATGAAGACGAAGTCTTCTGCCAAGAAGCGTTTCAAGGTGTCCGCGACCGGTAAGGTCATCGGCGGGCAGGCAGGCAAGCGCCACGGCATGATCAAGCGCACCAAGAAATTCATCCGCGACGCACGCGGCACGACTGTGCTCAGCGCGCCGGATGCCAAGATCGTCAAGGGCTATATGCCCTACGACCGCTAAGACAGAGGAGCTTGAGACATGTCACGTGTTAAAGGTGGAACCACCACTCACGCCCGCCACAAGAAGGTCATTAAGGCCGCTAAAGGGTATTACTCCCGCCGCAAGAACGTCTTTAAGACGGCCAAGCAGGCGGTTGATAAGGCTAACCAATACGCCACCCGCGACCGCAACAACCGCAAGCGTCAGTTCCGGGCGCTGTGGATCCAGCGGATCAACGCGGCGGTGCGCGCTCACGATGAAAGCCTGACCTATTCGCGTTTCATCAACGGTCTCTCCAAAGCCGGGATCGAAGTGGACCGCAAGGTGCTGGCCGATCTGGCCGTGAACGAGCCTGAGGCGTTTGGTGCGATTGTTGCAAAGGCGCAGGACGCGCTGGCGGCTTAAGGTCTGACACTTCAAGTTTGAAAGCCGCGTCCGAGAGGGCGCGGCTTTTTTTCTTTCTTTGCTCTAGGGTCACTCTTAGCACGGCTCAGGATCGGCGCGCCCGCCCGGTGGCAACACCGGGCAGCCCCCGACCGCGCCCACGGGCGGGGGCTGCCCTCATTTCTTGAATGCGGCGTTGCCGCGGACGGGGCGGACACTCATTTCGATGCGCGGATCGTGTCTGCAATCATCTGCGCGATGCGGGCTGACCCCAGAGGGGAGGGGTGAAGCCTGTCGGGGTCGTAGTGGCTGAGGTCACCTGGATCGATGACATCGCTCATATCGGCGGTGGTGAGTGCGGGCGTTTGAGCCGCATAGAGTTCGATGCGGGTTTCGAGCGTGCCGAACGCGGCTTCGCAGCCCGTCGCGGGGCCGCCGATGGTGGGGTTGTCGTAGTAGGTGGCCCAAAGCACACGCGCGCCACGCTCTGCCATGAGGTCCACGAAATCGGGAATCTCGCCAAAGGCGCCGTCCGCAGTGAGCAGGTCATCGAGTGTGTCGTCGCAGGCCCCGCATTCGCATTCCGTAAAGAGGTCATTGGCGCCTGCGGCGACCACGACCCAGTCGAACGGAAGGCGCGGGACCTGGGCGCGGACGTCCATGGGGCCCACGATCATACGCAGGGCGTGGGAAAAGCGCGCGCCACTGACGCTTTCGTCGCGCACAGGTTCCTCCAGCGCGCGGGCAAGCGCGTTGGCGACCGAATGCTCCCCGTTCCATTCCATGACGCTGTCGCCGATAACGAGGATGCGCGCGTCTTGTGCCGTTGCGGCAGGGGCGATGAGTAGGAGACAGGCAATTAGTCTGAGCATGGCGGACCCCCGTTTTTAGTAAGGGATACCAGGGCCGGGCCTGAGCGTCACGCGTCCCGAGCTTGCTCCGGAATCTCACCGTTTGGGGGCGTAAGGCCCCGGATCAGGTCCGGGACGGGCGGCACTTCCATTCGGCCGGCCCCGCCGGCCAGCGCCCGGCCGACCTCCCCCCCGGAGGGCGGGCGCTCCTTGCAGAAAGTTCGGGCCAAGAAAACGGTTTGCCGCAAAGCTCGCAAGGTTCAGCGCCCTCTATGTCAGCCGGGCACTGGCCGTCTTCCACTGCTTGAAACCGCCGCCGCCAAGGGCTAGCAGGGCGCGGACCAAGGAGGCCCCCATGGACGACCTGCGCGACAAGTATCTGACCCTTATCAAAGACGTGGCTGACGAAGCCGCGCTTGAGGACCTGCGCGTGCAAGCGGTGGGCAAGAAGGGCGAAATTAGCCTCAAAATGCGCGAGCTGGGCAAGATGACGCCGGAGGAGCGCAAGACCGCGGGGCCCGCTCTCAACGCGCTCAAGGACGAGATCAATGCAGCGCTGAGCGCGCGCAAGGCCGCGCTCGCCGATGCCGCGCTCGAGGAGCGCTTGGCGAGCGAGTGGTTGGACGTCACTCTGCCCGCGCGGCGGCGCCCTGCGGGCACGATCCACCCCATCAGCCAAGTGTGGGAGGAGCTGACGGCGATCTTTGCCTCGCTCGGGTTCTCTGTCGCCGAAGGGCCCCAGATCGAAAGCGCGTGGTACAGTTTTGACGCGCTCAATATCCCCGGCCACCACCCCGCGCGGGCAGAGATGGACACGTTTTACATGCACCGTCAGGAGGGCGACAACCGCCCGCCCCACGTGCTGCGCCCCCATACGAGCCCCGTCCAAATCCGCACGATGGAGGCGCAGGGCGCGCCGGTGCGCATCATCGCGCCGGGCCGCACCTACCGGTCCGATTACGACGCCACGCACACGCCCATGTTCCACCAGGTCGAAGGGCTCGCGATCGACAAAGACATCTCCATGGCGAACCTGAAATGGACGCTTGAGGAATTTTGCCGCGCGTTCTTTGAGCTCGATGAGGTGGAGCTGCGCTTCCGCGCCTCGCACTTCCCCTTCACGGAGCCGTCGGCAGAGGTCGATATTCGCTGTTCTTGGGACAAGGGCACGCTCAAGATCGGGGAAGGGGATGACTGGCTCGAAATCTTGGGCTCCGGGATGGTGCACCCGAAGGTTCTGCAGCATGGCGGGATCGACCCGGCTGAGTGGCAAGGGTTCGCATTTGGCATGGGCATCGACCGGATCGCGATGCTGAAATACGGCATCCCGGACCTGCGCGCGTTCTTTGACAGCGACCTGCGCTGGCTCAAGCATTACGGCTTTGCGGCGCTCGACCAGCCGAACCTTGCGGGGGGCTTGAGCCGCTAGGCCCAGCCCTACATCCCAAGCTATGTCAGACCAGCCTCGCAGATGGTGGCAGCGCGTGTTGCCTTGGGTTGCGCTGTTTACGGCGATTTCGGTGGTGGGCGGCCATATTGGGCTGTGGCTGTCGGACGCGCCGGCGGCGTTTAAGTGGCGGCTGACGATCATCAATGCGCTGGGCTGGGCGGTGGTGATCTTGCCCGCCATCGGTGTGCGCTTTTGGCTCAGCGCGAAGCTGCGAGAAAAGGGACTGGATTAACCGTGGTTTAAGCGCTGCCGCGCTAAGCGGATGGGGAAGAAGCCAGGGGTCCGTCCGTGGATAGCGAAGAAGAGCTTATTACAGTCATTAAACATCTGCGCCGGGGCCGGGGGCTCGCGGTCAATGCGGGGTCTATCGGGATCACGCTGGCCACGGCCACAGAGGCGCGCGAGCGTGCGGTAATGGCCGACTACCTGGCGCAGTTTATTCAGCGGTTCTCGGACGTGGTCGATACGATCATGGCCATGCCTGTGCTCAAGCGCGCCGCGCGGGAGGAGGGCGCCGCCGCGCAGGAGATCTCCGATTTCGCAAAGGCTGTGATGGCGCTAGACGGCACCGACCACTATGCGAGCCTGACGCGGGATGTGGCGACGGTGCTGACCACGCGGGCGCGGGAAAAGACGCTGCCTGCCTTTTACGTCTTTATCCGCCGGTTCGAGGTCGCGCGGTCCGAACAGGCCGCCCGTCGCGCGGACCGGCTGCGGATGCAGACTGTCGAGCTCGAAAAGATGTTTGCGGAGGTCGAAGATATCGGGCGCATGATCCACCTGATCTCCCTCAACGCGTCGGTGGAAGCGGCGCGCGCCGGGGGCGAAAGCGGGCGGTCGTTTAAGGTCATCGCCGATGAAATCCGCGCGCTCGCGGCCAAGAGCGCGCAGTTGATCGACACAACGCGCAACGCCATGCGTGATGGGGGGGACACCGATGGCTGAACCCGTATTGCTGTCGTCCAAGGACAAGGCGACGCTGATGACGACGCTCCGCGATTTGCGGAACGCCCATGGTTTTGCGCTGAACGCGGCAGCTATTTTTATTGAGGTGGCGACCGCGCAAGACGACGCCGCACGCATTGAGGTGGCTCAGCAGTTCAAAACGTTCAGTGAGCTTTATGCCAAGACCATCCGCAGCGCCGTCGCGTGCAAGACCCTTGCGTTGCGGCCCGGAAAATCCGCGAAGCTGATTGAGGCCGCGCTTGAGACTGACAAGCGCTTTCAAGCGCTCGATGCCACGGCCCATTACGCCAACGTCACCGCGAAGGAGGCGGGCGAGCTTGTGCATTTTGTCCGGCTCGAAGGGGTGCCCGCGATCATGCAGCTCGCGGCGCTTTTGGGCGAGGCAAAGAAATCCCATGACAAGGCCGTCAGCGCCGTCATGCAGGAACGCATCGGGCAGCTCGACAAGATGTTCACAGAGGTCGAGGATATCGGGCGGATGATCCACATGATCTCCCTCAATGCGTCGGTGGAGGCTGCGCGCGCAGGCGGGGAAAGCGGGCGGTCGTTCAAGGTCATCGCTGACGAGATTCGCGCGCTGGCGCAGCAGGCGGCGGTGCTGATCGACACGACACGCTCGGGCGTTTTGCCGGGGACGGAGCAGGACATTCTCGCAGGCGAGCGGGTGTAAGCCTGGCCTTTTACCCCGCCCGCAAATGCGCTAGCTGACGCCCGACGCAAACGAGGGCGCCGCAATGAAATTCACGATGTCTTGGCTCAAGGATCATCTCAACACGCAGGCCAGCGTGGAGGAGATCACCTATGCGCTCACCGATCTCGGGCTCGAGGTTGAGGGCGTGGAAAACCCAGCAGAGCGGCTAGGCGCGTTTACCATCGGTAAGGTGACATCGGCTGAGAAGCATCCCGATGCGGACCGCCTCCGCGTGTGCCAGGTCGAAACCGGTGACGGCGTGACCCAGATCATCTGCGGCGCGCCCAACGCGCGCGAGGGCATCACCGTCGTGGTGGCAAAGCCCGGCACCTATGTCCCCGGCATCGACACCACCATCAGCGTGGGCAAAATCCGCGGCGTCGAAAGCCACGGCATGATGTGTTCTGAGCGCGAGATGGAGCTGTCGGACGAACATGACGGTATCATCGAGCTGCCCTCCGGCGAGGTCGGCGAACGGTTCGTGGATTGGCTTGCGGCCAATGACCCGGACAAGGTCGACCCGGTGATCGAGATCGCGATTACGCCCAACCGCCCGGACGCGCTGGGCGTGCGCGGGATCGCGCTCGACCTCGCGGCGCGGGGGCTGGGCACGATGAAGGCGCGTGACTGTGACCCGGTGCCGGGGACCTTCCCTTGCCCGGTAAGTGTGACGATTGACGAAGACACATTGGCGCAAGCGCCGGTATTCTATGGCCGTGTGATCCGCGGTGTGACGAACGGCCCGTCGCCCGACTGGCTCCAACAGGCGCTCAAGGCGATAGGGCTGCGCCCGATCTCCTTCCTCGTGGATGTGACGAATTTCTTCACCTATGACCGGAACCGGCCGTTGCACGTCTTTGACGCGGACAAGATCGCTGGCAACGTGCTGCGGCTCTATCGGGCTGAGGGTGGTGAGACGATCACCGGGCTGGACGAAAAAGACTACGTGTTCCCCGAGGGCGCGACTGTGATCGCGGATGCCAATGGCCCCGAAAGTATCGGTGGCGTCATGGGGGGGCTGCAGTCCGGCGTGACGGAGGAGACGGTGAATGTCTTTATCGAGGCTGCCTATTTTGACCCAATCCGCACCGCCTATACGGGCCGCGCGATGAAAATTAACTCCGACGCGCGGTATCGGTTTGAGCGCGGGATTGACCCGGCTTGGACGCCGGTGGGGCTGGAACATGCCACGCGGATGATCCTGGATCACGCGGGCGGTGAGGCGTCAGAGGTCGTGGTGGCAGGCGAGATGCCGGATGTGAGCCGGGCCTACCGGCTCGACACCGACCGGGTGCAGAGCCTGGTGGGGATGAGCATCGACCCGGAGGTGCAGCGCGCGACGCTCACGGCGCTGGGCTTCACGCTCGACGGCGATATGGCCCATGTGCCGTCCTGGCGCCCCGACGTGCTGGGGGAGGCCGATTTGGTCGAGGAAGTGGCGCGGATTGCGTCGCTCACGGGGCTCGTGGGCAAGCCGCTGCCGCCCATGGCGGGCACGGATTTCGGCGTGGGCCGCCCGATCCTGACACCCACGCAGCGGCGCGAACACATCGCGCGGCGCACGGCGGCGGGGCTGGGTTACAATGAATGCGTCACCTACAGCTTCATCGATCAGGCGTCCGCGGAGGCGTTTGGCGGCGGTGATGACGCGGCGATGCTCGAAAACCCCATTTCCAGCGATATGAGCCATATGCGCCCATCGCTTTTGCCCGGCCTCTTGCAAGCCGCCGCGCGCAATCAGGCGCGGGGCTTTGCGGATCTCGCGCTCTTTGAGGTCGGGGCCACCTGGTCGGGTGGGGAACCAGAGGACCAAGGCGCTTCGCTCAGCGGGATCATGGTGGGCCACACGGGACCAAAGGATGTGCATAAAGCGCGTCGTCCCGTGGACGTGTTCGAGGCTAAGGCGGATGTGGAGGCGATCCTGGCCGCGCTCGGCGCCCCGGCGAAGGCGCAGATCAGGCGCGATGCCTCGCCCTGGTTTCACCCGGGCCGCTCGGGCGTTTTGGCGCTGGGGCGCACTGCGCTCGCCGAGTTTGGGGAGCTGCATCCCAAAGTGCTCGACGCGATGGATGTGAAAGGGCCGGTCGTGGGCTTTACTATCTGGCCGGAGGCGATCCCCGCCAAGCGGACCACCAGCACCGCGCGCACGGCGCTTAAGCTCAGCGACCTGCAGGCCGTCGAGCGCGACTTTGCCTTCGTGGTTGATGAGCGGGTGGAGGCGATCACGCTCGTGAACGCGGCCCAGGGCGCGGACAAAGCGCTCGTCGAAGAGGTGCGGGTGTTTGACGAATTTGTGGGCGGCTCGCTCGGTGACGGGAAAAAGTCGCTGGCCGTCACGGTGCGTCTTCAGCCCCGCGATGCGACCTTGAAAGACGCCGATATCGACGCAGTTTCTACAAAGATCGTAGAAAAGGTGATCAAGGCCACCGGCGGTGCCCTGCGCACCTAAACGCTGAGGAGCGCACATGAAGCTGAACGTTTACCTGAGCGGTGAGATTCACACCAACTGGCGCGAAGAGATTACCCGGGCCTGCGCGGGCCTTGATGTGAGTTTCTCCGCCCCCGTCACCGACCACGCAGCGAGCGACGATTGCGGCGTGGCAATCATGGGCGCGGAGCCGGACAAGTTCTGGCACGACAACAAGGGCGCAAAGCTGAACGCCATCCGCACGCGCAAGGGTATCGCGGATGCCGATGTGGTCGTCGTGCGCTTTGGCGAGAAATACAAACAGTGGAATGCGGCGTTTGACGCGGGCTATGCGGCAGCGCTGGGTAAGAGCCTGATTGTCGTCCACGGCGCAGAGCATCAGCACGCGCTCAAAGAGGTCGACGCCGCCGCCTTGGCCGTGACCGACGACCCCAAAAAGGTCGCCGATATGTTGCGTTACGTGCTTGAGGGCACGCTGCCGGGCTAGTCGCGCGAGGGCGTGACGAGGCCCTTTTGCACAGCCGGGCGCTCAAGGAACCGGTCGAGATAAGCTTTGACGTTGCTGTAGTCGTCCCAACCCAGCACCTCCTTCGCGCCGTAGTAGTCCAACGCGCGGAGCCATGGGGCGATAGCGATGTCGGCGATGGAGTATTCACCCGCAATCCAGTCGCGGTCCGCCAACTGGCCGTCGAGCACGCCGAGCAGGCGCTTGCCCTCGCCGATGTAACGGTCACGCGGGCGGGGGTCCTCGATCTCCGATCCGGCGAATTTGTAGAAGAAGCCGAGCTGCCCGAACATGGGGCCAAGGCCGCCCATCTGCCACATCAACCACTGCGTGACCTTTGCGCGTTCCGCAGGGCCCGCGCCGCCGAGCATGCCGGTTTTGTCGGCGAGGTAGAGCAGGATTGCGCCGCTCTCAAAAAGCCCGAGGGGCTGCCCACCTGGGCCGTTGGGATCAATGATGGCTGGGATTTTGTTGTTTGGGTTAAGCGACAGGAATTCTGCGCTTTTGACGTCGGCGTCTGACAGCGTCACTTTATGCGCCTCGTAAGCCAGGCCCATCTCCTCCAACGCGATGGAGGCTTTCACACCGTTTGGTGTCGGGAAGGAAAAGAGCTGGATGACGCTTGGGTCCTGCGGGACCCATTTGGTTGTGATCGGGAAGCTGGATAGATCGGCCATGGGGAGGTTCCTTTGTAGTCTCCCCCTAGAGCTATGTTGCTTTCTCACGCAATAAAGGGACGGCTTTGTGCAAATGGGCAGGAGACCCTGCGCGCAGAACGTTCAAACCGGGACCCGAGCCGAGGTCCCAGCCACTCAAAAAAGGGGACAGACATCATGCTCAACGAGTTCAAAACATTTATCGCCAAGGGCAACGTCATGGATATGGCGGTGGGGATCATCATTGGCGCGGCGTTCACCGCGATTGTGTCGAGCCTGGTCGCTGACCTGATCAACCCGATCATCGGGATCGTCATCGGCGGGATCGACTTCACGGCGTGGTTCTATGCGCTAGACGGCAACGATTATGCGTCACTCGACGCGGCTGCCGAGGCGGGCGTGGGGGTCTTTGCCATCGGTAAGTTTGTGCAGGCCGTGATCAACTTTCTCATCATCGCGTTCGTCGTGTTTATGCTCGTGCGGACGGTCAACACCATGAAGAAGAAAGAAGAAGCCAAGCCCGCGGCCCCAACCGGGCCGACGGAAAAAGACATCCTTATCGAAATCCGCGACGCTCTGAACCAGCGCTAAGACATCCACCTAGGCGCCGCATTCTTTCAAAGAATGCGGCCCGAAATCTTCGAAAGATTTCGGCGCTCCGGTGAAGACTGGCGCGCCTTAGAGGGCGAGGTTGCCGTTTTCGTCGAGCGGGACGATCTCGACGGTGATATCCGTGGCGTCTTCGAGCGCCACGCCACGCAGGGTCACGGCCGCCCAGCTTTCATCGCTGGCGCCATCGGTCGTCGATTTCGTGACCATGACCGTTGTGCTTTGGCCGTTATCGGCACTGACGAGAGACGTCGACAGGGTCTCGGTCGTGTCGAGCCCGGCTTGATCGTGGTAGAACACGATGGCCTCAGAGGTCGGCTCGAAATCAGTGATCACGGGCACGGTGTCATTGCGTAGCGCATCAATGGCGAAGCCATCTGTGCCTTCGCCACCGGTGGCTTCGTCACCGGCCCCCAAAATGAAGACGTCATCGCCGTCCTCCCCAAAGAGCACATCTGCGCGGTCGCGCGGGTCGGTGTTGTCCAGAAGCGCCCCGGTATCCTCGTCCACGCCGATATTGCCGATCAGCACATCGTCATCGTCCCCACCGTAGAGCAGGTCGCGCCCGTAGCCGCCGTAGAGCGCGTCTTCGCCCGCGCCGCCCCAGAGCCGGTCGAACCCGCCGCCGCCAGCGAGCACGTCATCGCCATCTTCCCCGCGGAGCCGATCCGGGCCCCAGCCGCCATCGAGAGCGTCGTCCCCGTCACCGGCATAGATGCGGTCCTTGCCGGTGCCACCGAGCAGTTCGTCATCGCCACCCCCGCCGCGGAGCTGATCATTGCCAGCGCCCGCGCGGGCAAAATCGTCGCCCTCACCCATGTGGATGCGGTCGTCGCCCACGCTGGTAAAGATGCGGTCGTTGCCATCATTCCCGAAAGCCGTCGCATCGCCAGTCCCACGCGCGATCAGCAGGTCGTCATCTTGGCCCAGGCGGTAGATTCCCGTCCCGTCTTTGATGAACACGCGGTCTTCACCGGCGCCTGCGGTGATGTCTCCATCGGCGGCAAAGATGCGGTCATCGCCCGCGCCGCTGTTGAATGTATTGTACCCGCTGCGGTCAAAGATGCGGTCATCGCCGTCTCCGCCCATAAGGATGTCATCGCCCAAACCGCCGAGCAGTTTGTCGTCGCCGTCCCCGCCCGTGAGCGTGTCTTTTCCAACTTGGCCATACAGCGTGTCGTTGCCGTCGCCGCCATCGATGACATCGTTTGCTTTGCCGCCTGCCACCCGGTCGTTGCCTGCGCCTGCGTCGATGTCATCGCGCTCGTCGCTGCCTTGGATGACGTCATCGTCGTCTGTTCCGACATAGACGCCCGTGGCGAGCACCGCGCCCAATATTCCCAATAGACTTAACATATCACGTCACCTTCACTCACGCGTCGAATCGCGCCCTACTTCAACCTTAACGGGAGATTAACACGAGCTTGCGAAATGTCACATTGCGCCCGCCGGTGCCGAAGCGCCGCATTCTTTCAAAGAATGCGGTCCGAAATCTTTGAAAGATTTCGGTGCCCTGACCCCCCCTGGGGTCCGGTCTGCGCTCTTAGGCTTGGGTCGTCGGGTCGATGGGCGTGAATGTGACGGGGATCGCGGCTGCCTGTGCGGGGGTGACGCCGGTTAGGGTGACGGCGGTCCAGCTCGCGCTTTCACCGCTTGCGAGCGTGTCTGTCACGACGATGCTTGCGCTTTCGCCGCCATCGGCGCTCACCACGGAGCTTTCGAGGCTGCCTGTGGCGGTGCCGCTACTCTGGTCATAGTAAAAGAATATGCGGTCCTCGGCGGGGTCGAAATCTGTGACCACCGGCACATCGTCATTGCGCAGCGCGTCGATGAAGTAAGTGTCGGCGCCCGCACCGCCGGTGGCCTCGTCGCCCGCCCCGATAAAGAACGCGTCATCGCCGTCCTCGCCGTACAACACGCCGTTCAGGGCACGCGGGTCGTCGTCGTCAAATGCTTGGCCCGTGTTTGTGTCAAACCCCACGTTGCCGACCAGGAGATCGTCGCCATCCCCGCCGTAGAGCGTATCCCGCCCCAGCCCGCCGTAGAGAATATCGTTTCCTTCCCCGCCGTGGATCCGGTCAAAGCCGCCACCGCCCAGGACGATGTCATTGTCCGCGCCCCCAAAGAGCCGGTCTGGACCCCAACCGCCGTAAATCTCATCGTCGCCGGCGCCGCCCAGAATGCGATCTTGGCCCGTATTGCCGTGCAGCTCATCGTCGCCTGCTCCCCCGGTGATCTGATCGCTGCCTGCACCGGCGCGGGCTAGGTCGTTGCCGTCGCCCATGGCGAGGGTGTCATCGCCGGACCCGGTGAACGCGCGGTCCTGTCCGTCTTGCCCCTGCACGTCCACGTCCAACGTGGTTCGCGCCAGGATCAGGTCGTCGCCCTCGCCGAGGAGAAAGGTGCCGCCCCCATCCTTGAGAAAGACGCGGTCGTCCCCTTCGCCTCCAAAGCCGACACCGCCTGCGGTAAAGATGACGTCGTCGCCATCGCCGCCATCGTAGCGATTTTGCCCGTTGCGGTCCAAAAGCACGTCATCACCCGCCCCACCATAGAGCCGGTCGCTCCCCGCGCCGCCGATCAGCCGGTCATTTCCGTCGCCACCGTGGAGATGGTCGTTGCCCAACTGGCCATAGATCGTATCGTCGCCAGCTTGCCCTTGGAGTTGATCAATTTTCGCGCCGCCCGCGATCATGTCGTCGCCGTCGCCGCCCCAAAGCGAGTCCTGGTCGTCGCTGCCTTGGATGATGTCGTCGTCATCGCCCGACACGTAATAGCCCGTTGCCAAAATCGCACCGGCAAGCCCCAACAAACTCAACATACCAACCACCCAATCTCGCGACACCGAATCGCAGTTTACAACACGTTAATACCTAAGCTTAGCACAGGTGCCTGCGTGACCGAACGTGTCGGCAGCACGAAAAAACCCCGCTGCGGGGCAGCGGGGTCAAATGTTCCAAAGCTAAAGGGCTACTTAGAGCATCCCCTCGCGCTGGGCTTTTTTGCGTGCGAGCTTCCGCGCGCGGCGAATTGCTTCGGCCTTTTCACGGGCTTTCTTTTCGCTGGGCTTTTCGAAATGTTGCTTGAGCTTCATCTCGCGAAAGACACCCTCGCGCTGCAGCTTCTTTTTCAGGGCACGGAGCGCCTGATCGACGTTGTTGTCGCGAACACTGACCTGCATGTGGTTTTCACCACCTTTCTAATCTGATTGCGGTTAAGCAGGAGGTGGCGAGATAGCAGCGCGGTGTTATCTTGTCTAGGGTCGAGTGACTAAGGAAAAGGAGCGCGCGATGAGCGAGCTAAAGGCGCAGTTGGTTGAGGCCGCCCTAGGCCATGTCGTGTTTGACGGCTGGTCGGATGTGACGTTTCGCGCGGCGGTGGCCGATAGCGGCATCGACCCGGCGGTGGCACGCGGTCTGTGCCCGCGCGGCGCGCTTGATTTGGCGGTCGCCTTTCACAAGGCGGGTGATGCGGAGATGGCCGCGCGCATGGCAACTGAGGACATGTCAGACTTGCGCTACTCCGAAAAGGTGGCGCGCGCCGTGCAGATCCGGCTCGAGGTGATCCCAGATAAGGAGGCCGTGCGTCGGGGGACGACGCTTTTCGCATTGCCGCAGAACTCGGTCGAGGGCGGGCAGCTCATCTGGGGGACCGCGGATGCGATTTGGACCGCGCTTGGCGATAGCTCTGACGATCTGAATTGGTACACGAAGCGGGCGATCCTGTCGGGGGTCTATTCCTCCACCATTCTGTTTTGGCTGGGCGACGACAGTCTCGACGATCAAGCGACCTGGGCCTTTATCGATCGGCGGATCGCGGATGTGATGACTTTTGAAAAGGTGAAGTCAAAGGTGCGTCAGTCGGCGCTGCTCAAGCCGCTTTTGGCGGGGCCGGAGTGGTTGGCGGCCCAGATCAAAGCGCCGAAGTCCGCGGATTTGCCAGGGGGCTAACTGGGGGCGGGTCGGGAGGCTAATTGGGAGGCCGACTGGCCGGACTGACCGTGTGGATGATCGGCCTGGCGGGCCAAGGCGGCGAACCGACCTGCTACCGCTTTCGGCGGCAGGCTGCTAGGGCCACCGGAAAAAGGGAGATATGCCATGACCGACACCATGCGCGCGGTTGAAATCTCAATGCCAGGCGGGCCAGAGGTGCTGCGCGAGGTCGTTCGCCCGATGCCGGTCGCGGGCCATGGTCAGGTCGTCATCAAGGTGGCCTATGCAGGCGTGAACCGACCCGACGCGCTCCAACGTGCAGGCGCTTATGCGCCGCCGCCCGGGGCCTCGGACCTGCCGGGGCTTGAGGCGTCCGGCACCGTTGTGGCGGTGGGGCCAGGAGCCGAGGGCGTGGCGCCGGGGGATAAGGTCTGTGCGCTGCTCCCCGGTGGGGGCTACGCGGAATACGTCGCAACCCCCGCGGCCCACTGTTTGCCGGTGCCGCAGGGCATGTCGCTGAAAGCCGCCGCCTGCCTGCCGGAAACGTATTTCACCGTCTGGTCCAACGTCTTTATGCGCGGCGGGCTGAGCGCGGGGGAGCGTGTGCTGATCCACGGCGGTTCCTCCGGGATTGGGACGACGGCGATCCAGCTGGCCAAGCAGTTTGGCGCGCGGGTCTTTGTGACGGCCGGCAGCCCGGAGAAATGCGCGGCTTGCGTGACGCTCGGCGCGGAGCGGGCGATCAACTACCATGAGGAAGATTTCACCAGTGTCCTGCGGGAGGCGGGCGGTGCCAATCTGATCTTGTGCATGGTGGGCGGGCCCTACATCGCGCGGAATTTCAAAGCGCTCGCCGATGACGGGCGCCTCGTGCAGATCGCGTTCCTGCAAGGCCCGAAGGCTGAGGTGAACTTTGTCCACTTGATGACGCGGCGGCTGACGATGACGGGCTCGACGCTGCGCCCGCAATCGGACCTTGCCAAAGCGCGCATTGCGCAGGCCTTGCGTCGCGAGGTCTGGCCGCTGCTGGACGCGGGCCAGCTTGCGCCGGTCATCGACAGTGAGTTCCTGCTGCCCCAGGCTAAGGACGCCCATGCCCGCATGGAAAGCTCCGCCCATATTGGGAAAATCGTGCTGAAGGTGGCGTAGATGCCTGCGCGCGGCAAAGATGCGGGCGAAACGCGCCCGGACATCACAGACATCACGAACGGGGCGGAACTGCGTCGGTGGTACTGGCTCAAGGCGGAGCTTGTGGCCCGCGCCAAGGCGCTGGGGCTGCCCATGAGCGGCGGCAAGTTCGAGGTGCTCGACCGGATCTCAACATTTCTCGACACAGGTGAGGTCGTGCGCCCAAAGCCGGGCACGCGGGGCGGTTTCGATTGGCATTCGGAGCCTTTGGCGGACGAGACGGTTCTGACGCTAAGCTACCGCAACACCCAAAACGTGCGGCGTTACTTTAAGGCGCGGCTGGGCGATGGTTTTGCGTTCAACATCGAGTTCATGGCGTGGCTCAAGGCCAACAGCGGCAAGACACTCGCCGATGCCTGCGTGGAATACCGCGCCATGCGCGCGCGGGAGGCCGCGCCCGGCCACCGGTCCCAAATCGCCGACCACAACCAGTTCAACCAGTACACGCGCGATTTCCTGGACGACAATCCAGAGCTCGGGATGGCAGAGGTGCGCAAGTTCTGGGCCCTCAAGCGTGCGCTACCGTCGGAGGATGGGCGGCATGTGTATGAGCGGTCGGACTTGGAGCTTTAGCTTTTCTACTTAACCGGTCTTGAGCTGTAGCGCCGCCCGGTGCCCCGTGGGGGCGGAACGGCGCGGCCCGACCGTGCCGCCGGGCAAATGCTTCGAGGCTACGTCCAGTTATCTATCGCCGCTGCGACGGATGGAGTGCCGCCGCCAAAAGCTGCGCGCTTTCGCCGATCACGTGGCTCGCAGGGCCGACGATCAGCGGGTCGGGTGCTTGGGCGATTTCGGGGTCCTTGTCGGGGTAATCCAGCGTCGACAAGAAGTGACGCATACAGTTCAGCCGCGCGCGTTTTTTGTCGTTCGATTTCACCACCGTCCACGGCGCGTCTGCGGTGTCGGTGTAGAAAAACATCGCCTCCTTGGCTTCGGTGTAGTCGGCCCATTTGCCCAGGCTCGCGCGGTCGATGGGCGACAGCTTCCAGCGTTTAAGAGGATCGGTCTCGCGGGCGGTAAAGCGGCGGGCTTGTTCGTCCTGGGTCACGGAGAACCAGTACTTATAGAGCCTGATCCCCGCACGGGTCAGCATCCGCTCAAACTCCGGCGTTTGGCGCATGAATTCGAGATACTCAGAGGGCTCGCAAAAGCCCATCACGCGTTCCACGCCCGCGCGGTTGTACCAGGAGCGGTCATAGAGCACCATTTCACCCGCGGTGGGCAGGTGGGTGACATAGCGTTGGAAATACCATTGCCCGCGTTCGGCATCAGTGGGTTTGTTCAGCGCGACGACGCGGGCTGAACGGGGGTTGAGATGCTCGGTAAAGCGCTTGATCGTGCCACCTTTGCCCGCCGCGTCGCGCCCCTCAAAGAGCAGAACGAAGCGCTGGCCGGTGTCTTGCGCCCAAAGCTGCACCTTAAGAAGCTCGGCCTGCAGCTGGGCCTTTTCGGCCTCATAGGCGGCGCGGCCCATCTTGCGCGGGTAGGGGTAAGGTGGGGTCGCAATCGGCGCCACGGTGAGTCGGGCGCGTTTGGGGGCGTGATTGGCTTTTGATGTCGTGGCTTGACCCATTGTCTGTCTCCTTTGTCGGCGATGACAATGGCAGTATCTGCGGGGCTCTGCCCTGATACAGATCAAGATTTGAGCATCGGCCCGAAAATCCTTTCGAAGGATTTTCCCAAGGGTCTTTGAAAGACCCTTGGGGGCGCTAGGATCGCGTCAAGCACCGCGCGAAGCGCGCCACCGCCGCTGCGCGCAAAGATTTTCTAAAAATCTTTGCCAAAACTCTTTGAAAGAGTTTTGGGCCGTTGCGGAATGTGAGCAAACCGTTGTGATGGTGAACGAAGATGCGCCATTGAGTGATCAGCTTTTCATGGTGGCGCGAGGTGTAAATTCTATTGGCCTTGTGATTTACAGCGCATCGGTTCATTGACCATTTATTAACAACCAAATTGAGTGGACAATGAGAATTACAGCATGCGCAATTTCGATTGCGTGTTTAGCAGCCGCGCCGAGCTTCGCGGGGACATCCCCTGTCGCCGCCGTGCTTTTATCATCAGCGTCGCAGGAGGTCGCCCACGGGGGCGGATGTCGAAAGAGCTCACCTCCGGGGCAGTGTTGCCACCTTTAGACCAGCGTGGGGCGCGTACACTGCCACTAAATCATGGGTCTTGATTGCCCAGATCGCGCAGACTATACGCCGCCGGTGGCCTCGGGCCACGTGACTCGAAACCATCAATGCCGTGTGCCGCCCTCGTTCGCTTCGGGGCGGAGGTCCGGCGAGGAGAAGCGACATGAAACTGCATGAATTGCGGGACAATCCCGGTGCCACTAAAAAGCGCACGCGCGTCGGCCGTGGCCCAGGCTCGGGCAAGGGTAAGACCGGTGGCCGGGGTATCAAAGGCCAGAAATCCCGTTCGGGTGTGGCCATCAATGGCTACGAAGGCGGCCAGATGCCGCTCTACCAGCGCTTGCCAAAGCGCGGGTTCAACAAACCGAACCGTAAAAAGTATGCCGTGATCAACCTCGGTATCATCCAGAAATTCATCGAAGCGGGCAAGCTGGGCGCTGAGATCACCGAGGACACGCTCGTTGAGGCAGGCGTTGTGCGCCGCAAGCTCGACGGTGTCCGCGTTCTGGCCAAAGGGGAGCTCACCTCCAAGGCCACGATCACCGTGACCGGCGCGTCCGCAGCCGCTGTGCAGGCTGTTGAGGCCGCTGGCGGGTCGCTCACCGTTACGGGAGCAGCGGCGGCGGCGTCCGAGTAAGGGCTTGTGGGCGCTCTTGCGCCTGCCTAAGTCTACGCTAACCTGACGCCGCCCTGGGCTAGGTCCTGTGGGCGGCGTTTTTGCGACATGCACGCCAAGACCATCTGAGGAGAGCTTATGGCTTCGCAACTCGAACAAATGGCAGCGAACACGTCCTGGGGCGCGCTTGCCAAGGCGACCGAGCTCCGCCAGCGCATCTTTTTCGCCATTATGCTGCTCGTGGTCTACCGGATCGGGACCTACATCCCCGTGCCTGGCATCGACGCGCAGGAATTGCAGCGGTTCATGGAGCAGGCGGCGGGCGGCATCGGCGGCCTATTGAGCGCATTCACCGGCGGTGCGTTGAGCCGGATGGGTCTCTTTGCGCTGGGCATCATGCCCTACATCTCCGCCTCGATTATCGTGCAGCTTCTGGCCGCGATGTGGGAGCCGCTCAAGCAGCTCAAGAAAGAGGGCGAGCAGGGCCGCAAAAAGATCAACCAATACACGCGCTATGGGACGGTGGCCTTGGCCACATTCCAGGCCTACGGGCTGGCGGTATCGCTTGAAGCCGGCGGGCTAGCGTCTGAGCCTGGGCTCTTTTTCCGCGCGGCCTGTGTGATCTCGCTCGTGGGTGGCACCATGTTCCTGATGTGGCTGGGTGAGCAGATCACCGCTCGCGGCATCGGCAACGGGATCTCGCTTATCATCTTTGTGGGCATCATCGCTGAGATCCCGCAGCAGCTCGCAGGCTTCTTTGCCCAGGGCCGCACCGGCGCGATTTCCCCCGCTGTTATCATCGGCGTGCTTGCCATGGTGGCGGCTGTGCTGACCTTCGTGGTGTTTATGGAGCGGGCGCTGCGCAAGATTCACATCCAGTATCCACGCCGTCAGCAGGGCATGAAAGTCTACGAGGGCGGCTCGTCCCACTTGCCGATCAAGGTGAACCCGGCGGGCGTGATCCCGGCCATCTTTGCTTCTGCGCTCCTGCTTCTGCCGACGACGATCAGCACGTTTTCGGGCGGGCAATCGGGGCCGGTGATGTCGACGATCCTCGCCTATTTCGGGCCAGGTCAGCCGCTTTACCTGCTGTTCTTTGGCGGCATGATCGTCTTCTTCACGTATTTCTACACCAAGGAAGTGTCGTTCAAGGTTGATGACGTGGCCGACAACCTGAAAAACCAGAACGGCTTTATCCCCGGCATCCGCCCGGGCACGAAGACGGCGGAATACCTGGATTACGTGGTGACCCGCGTGCTTGTTCTGGGTTCTGGCTATCTGGCGCTCGTGGCGCTTTTGCCTGAGGTCGTGCGCACGCAGCTCAACATCCCCTTTGTCTTTGGCGGGACGGCGGTGCTGATCATCGTGTCCGTGGGGATGGACACAATCCAACAGGTCCAGTCGCATCTGCTTGCGCATCAATATGAGGGCCTGCTTGAAAAATCGCAGCTCCGCCGGAAGAGCGGGCGCAAATCCAACAGGTCGAGGGGGCCGCAGCGTCGATGAACATAATTCTGCTTGGGCCGCCGGGTGCGGGCAAGGGCACGCAGGCCGCAAAGCTGGTTGAGGCCCGCGGTATGGTGCAGCTGTCCACCGGCGACATGCTGCGCGCGGCGCGGACCTCCGGCACGGAGATGGGCAACAAGGTTGCCGCGATCATGGACGCGGGCGAGCTCGTCACAGACGAGATCGTCATTGGCCTGATCGAGGAACAGCTCGACAAAGGCGGCAATGGGTTCATCTTTGACGGCTTCCCTCGGACGCTGGCTCAGGCGGATGCGCTGGGCGCGCTGCTCGACAGCAAGGGGCTGTCCTTGGATGCCGTGATCGAGCTGCAAGTGAATGACGAGGTCCTCGTGGACCGCATCGTTGGCCGCGCGCGCGATGCCGCGGCGGCGGGTCAGCCGGTGCGTGCAGACGACAATGAGGAAAGCCTCAAAGTCCGTCTGATGGAATACTACAAAAAGACGTCGCCGCTTCTAGGTTATTACCACGCCAAGGGGTCTCTCCAGGGTGTGGACGGTTTGGCGTCGATGGATGCCGTCGAAAGCGCCATCGCGGCCATCCTCGACGCGTAAACGCCGCTTGCCGCTGGCCCCTCGGGCGGAACCTGCTATCTGTAGCGGGGGATGCCAGGGATGATCACACGAGTTTCAAACGCCATGCGCCAGGGCGCGGTCCTTGCGGCCGTGTTCATGGCTGGTGCGGCGGCAGCGCAGGACGCGCTTTATGTCGAAGTGGGCGCGCAATGCGCAGGGACGGACGCGGCCCTGGCGCAAGACGGGCGCGCGCATCTGCGCATCCGCACCGAAGACGGCGGGCAAAGCTTTGATCTGCGAAGTGGGGAGCTCCGCTGCGCGGCGTTTTTCCCGGCCACGACGCTCCAGCTCAGCGGTGGCGATCTGACGTTCTTGGGGGATTGCGGCCATGATCTCGCGCCAGACGGGACGCCGCGCGACCGCAGCTTGGCGCTGATGATCTACAACATCGCGAGCGAGACGCGGGTGTCGGTGATTGTCAGCGAACCGCTGCCCTTGCGCGTCTTTCAGCTGGGCTTGTGCCGCTAGAGTCGACACAGGCCATGCTGGGTCTTGACGGCCCGCGCGATTCCTTCTAGGGACCGCCATCTTGGAAATCTGACGCACCGCAAAGCGTCGTTGACCACCTCAACCGAAGGCCCGCAGTCAAAGCGGGCTTTTGTCTGTGAAAAAAGGGTCTGGTGCTACGGACCCGCAGCGAAAAGGAAGCCCGCCTTGGCCCGTATTGCCGGCGTAAACATCCCCACTGCCAAACGAGTGCCGATCGCGCTCACCTATATCACCGGAATCGGTCACACGACGGCCAAGTCGATCTGCGAGGCAGTCAATATCGACGCCACGCGCCGCGTGAACGAATTGAGCGACGCAGAAGTGCTCGCCATCCGGGAGCATATCGACGCGAACCTCACCGTCGAAGGTGACCTGCGCCGCGAAGTGCAGATGAACATCAAGCGTCTGATGGACCTCGGCTGCTATCGCGGTCTGCGCCATCGCCGCAACCTGCCTGTGCGCGGTCAGCGCACGCACACCAACGCACGCACGCGCAAAGGCCCCGCAAAGGCCATTGCCGGTAAGAAGAAATAAGGGAGGGCTCGGATTATGGCACGCGATAAACGCGCACCGAAGAAAAAGGTCTCCAAGAATATCGCATCGGGCGTGGCCCATGTGAATTCGTCCTTCAACAACACAAAGATCCTGATCTCCGACGTGCAGGGCAACGCGATTGCGTGGTCCTCTGCCGGGACGATGGGCTTCAAAGGCTCGCGGAAATCCACGCCCTATGCGGCGCAGATGGCCGCTGAAGATGCGGGCAAGAAAGCCCAGGATCACGGCGTCAAGACGCTCGAGGTCGAGGTTCAGGGCCCAGGGTCTGGCCGCGAGAGCGCGCTGCGCGCCTTTGCCGCCGTCGGGTTCACGATCACGTCCATCCGCGACGTGACGCCGATCGCGCATAACGGCTGCCGCCCCCCAAAGCGCCGCCGCGTTTGAGTTTCGGGCGGGTCGCCCCTGCGGCCCGCCTGCGATATTCGAAGACCCCTCGGGACGTTTGCGCAATGGATCCTGCGCAAACAGGAATGGAGGATACATGATCCATAAGAACTGGGCCGAGCTGATCAAACCGACACAGCTTGAGGTGAAACCGGGCGCTGACCCGACGCGGAGCGCCACTGTGGTGGCAGAACCGCTCGAGCGGGGCTTTGGCCTGACGCTTGGCAACGCGCTGCGGCGCGTGCTGATGTCCTCCCTCCAGGGTGCGGCGATCACGAGCGTGCAGATCGACAACGTGCTGCACGAGTTCTCCTCCGTCGCGGGGGTTCGCGAGGACGTCACCGACATCGTGCTGAACCTGAAAGGCGTCGCGCTCAAGATGGAAGTCGAAGGGCCAAAGCGCCTGTCGATTTCTGCCAAGGGGCCAGGCGTTGTGAAGGCGGCTGATATCTCTGAATCTGCGGGCATCGAAGTGCTCAACAAGGAGCACATCATCTGCCACCTCGACGAGGGCGCGGATGTGTTCATGGAACTCACCGTCAACACCGGTAAAGGTTACGTGGCGGCAGACAAAAATCGCCCCGAAGACGCGCCCATCGGCCTGATGCCGATCGATGCGATCTACTCGCCGGTCAAGAAGGTCAGCTACGACGTGCAGCCCACCCGTGAGGGGCAGGTGCTGGACTATGACAAGCTGACGATGAAGATCGAAACTGACGGCTCGCTGACGCCGGATGACGCCGTGGCCTACGCCGCGCGCATCTTGCAGGACCAGCTGTCGATCTTTGTGAACTTCGACGAACCTGAGTCGGCCTCTGCCGCGGCAGAAGACGACGGGCTGGAATTCAACCCGCTTCTGCTGAAAAAGGTGGACGAGCTGGAACTGTCCGTGCGCTCGGCCAACTGCCTCAAGAACGACAACATCGTCTATATCGGCGATCTCATCCAAAAGACCGAAGCAGAAATGCTGCGCACGCCGAACTTTGGCCGCAAGTCGCTGAACGAGATCAAAGAAGTGTTGTCCGGCATGGGCCTGCACCTCGGTATGGATGTCGAAGACTGGCCGCCCGACAACATCGAGGACCTGGCGAAGAAGTTCGAAGACAACTTCTGATTTCTGAGCGGGGCAAAACTCTTTCAAAGAGTTTTGACAAATTTCTTTGAAAGAAATTTGCCCCCGCCGGAAACACAGAGAAATGGGCAATTCTGCCCCAACAAGGAGAGCGGTCCACACGCATGGGCCGCCAGACAAAGCAAAACGAAGGATTTAGAAAATGCGTCACGCCCGCGGATACCGCCGACTGAACCGAACCCATGAGCACCGTAAGGCGCTTTTTGCCAATATGGCTGGCTCGCTCATCGAACATGAGCAAATCAAGACAACGCTTCCCAAGGCCAAAGAACTGCGCCGGGTGATTGAAAAGCTTGTGACGCTCGGGAAGCGCGGCGATGCGCATTCCAAGCGTTTGGCCGCAGCTCGGCTCAAGCAAGCGCAGCATGTGGACAAGCTTTTTGATGTGCTCGGCCCCCGCTACAACGAGCGGAACGGTGGCTATGTGCGCGTGCTCAAGGCCGGGTTCCGCTACGGCGACATGGCGCCCATGGCGATCATCGAATTTGTGGACCGCGATGTCGATGCAAAGGGCCAAGCAGACCGGGCGCGGCTCGAAGCTGAGTCGATCGAAGACTAGGCCCACATCACGCTGACGCTCCGGCGCAGCCTATACTGTCTAAGGCCCCGCGGTAACGCGGGGCTTTTTTGTTTTTATGCCGCGGAAAATGAGCGGTTGATTGCGTGAAGAATTAACGATTTATTAACGAATACCCAACTGCCGCGATAAATTCGATTCCCGCTGCAATCAAGGGTTGAAAAAAGGTTAAGGTTTAGCGCTGACTACAGGTATGTCTGCAAAGTCCAGTCTTGATGAAGTTCTCGCCGAGATTTCGAATCTTGCGCCCGGGGGATATTTCCTCGGGCTCCATATTCGCTTCACCTCGCCACTCATGACGTTGCAGACCTACCCGAGCGATTGGATCGAAACCTACACAGCAAAGGGCTATGCCCTGCGTGATCCCATTGTCGCTTGGGGCTTCAGCCAGGAGACGTCTTCTCGCTGGAGTGAGATCGAGATCCCGGATCCTTTCGGAATCCTGCGCGAAGCTGCTTCGCACGGGCTCCGCTTTGGTGTTGTCGTTCCAGTGGGAGAGCTCCGTTCGCGGACCATTGGGTCGGTGGCACGTGGGGACCGGGAGTTCTCGGATGCCGAGATCGCTGTGATCTCGCATCATATCGAGCGGTTGCATGACATCACGCGGCCGCCCGAGCGCCTCACCAAGGCGCAACTGAGTGCCCTGCGTCTCATCGCGGATGGGGAACGGCACGCGGCTGCTGCGAATACGCTCGAAATTTCTGAAAGTGCTTTAAAGGCTCGGCTCACGGCTGCGCGCGAAAAACTCTTCGCGCGGACCACGGCCGAGGCGGTCCAGCGCGCAAAGGATTACGGCTTGCTGTAGTCGATGCGCCGGCCCCCAAGGGGGTGGGTGCGCAGGGGATTTTCAACAAACCACCTGGGGATCGACATGCAAACGACCACTCTCTCTTTCGCCAACATACACAACCATGGCGAGCTTTTTGCCAATGTGCTTCGCGCGCGGCGGCAGTCCTTTATCGTACAAAACAAGTGGAATTTGCCCGAAGCGATGGGCATGGAATACGACCAATACGACACTCCCGCGAGCCGCTGGGTCGCCGTTCATGAGTTTGGGGAGGTTTATGCGGGCATCCGCCTGACGCCCACGACTGCCCGTTGCGGGATCTACAGCTACATGATCCGTGACGCGCAGCTTGGGCTGCTCGATACGATCCCGACGGATCTGCTCTATGATCTGGCGCCGGTGCAGGAAAACATCTGGGAATCGAGCCGGGTCTTTGTCAGCCACACGACCCCGCAGCGGATCCGGCGGCGTGTGCACGCCATGCTGATCATGGAGATGACCCGCGCCGCGCGGGAGCTTGGCGCCGTTCAAGTGTTGGGGCTCATCCCGGCCAACTGGCCGCGCTGGACCCGGCGCTGCGGGCTTGACGGGGTGGCCGCGGGCCCGGTGATGGATCTCGATGGGATCGAAAACCAGTGCGTCATGCTCAACCTGGCTGACAAGCTGCACTAACACCCTGCGCCAGGGCCTCCGATGTGGGGCCCTGGGGCCAATCTGTGGCCTACCGCCGGTTCAAAATGCCCGTGCCTAACGCCGTGCCAAACGCCGTGGCGCTCGCCCGAGAACTGCGTCATTGTCCCGGCCATGGCTGACCTTTTTGCCCCCCAGGATGCCCCAAGTGCAGAGGCCCCGCGCCCGCTCGCGGACCGTTTGCGTCCTGCCACGCTGGAGGAGGTGATCGGTCAGGGGCACCTCTTGGGGCCGGATGGCCCGCTTGGTGTGATGCTGGCCGCAGGATCGCTCGGGTCGCTGATCCTATGGGGGCCGCCCGGGGTTGGAAAAACCACCATCGCGCGGCTCCTGGCCGGGGCGACGGACCGCCATTTTGTGCAGATTTCGGCGATCTTTTCCGGGGTGCCGGAGCTGCGCAAAGTGTTCGAGGCCGCCAAGCTGCGCGTGCGCCAGGGCCGTGGGACACTGCTTTTCGTCGATGAAATACACCGTTTCAATAAGGCCCAGCAGGATGGGTTCTTGCCGCATATGGAAGACGGCACGATCCTTTTGGTCGGGGCCACGACCGAAAACCCGTCCTTTGAGCTTAACGCAGCCGTCCTAAGCCGCGCGCAGGTCCTCGTGTTGGAGCGGCTGGGCGATGCTGATCTGGAGGCGCTCATTGGCCGCGCGGAAGCGGCCCTGGGCACGGCGCTGCCGCTCACCCCCGCCGCACGCACGGCGCTGCGCGAGATGGCCGATGGCGATGGCCGCGCGCTTTTGAACCTGGTGGAGCAAGTCGCGGCCTGGGATGTCAAAACCCCCATGGAGGCAGGCGAGCTCGGCGCGCGATTGATGCGGCGCGCGGCGCAATACGACAAGTCCGGCGATGCCCACTACAACTTGATCTCAGCGCTGCACAAATCAGTGCGCGGCTCCGACCCCGACGCCGCGCTTTACTGGTTGGCGCGTATGCTCGATGGGGGGGAGGACCCCCGCTACCTCGCCCGCCGTATCGCGCGCATGGCGGTCGAAGACATCGGGCTCGCCGATCCGCAGGCGCAGCGGGTGTGTCTCGACGCATGGGAAACCTATGAGCGGCTGGGCAGCCCAGAGGGGGAGCTGGCGCTGGCGCAAGCGGTGGCCTATCTCGCGCTCGCGCCGAAATCGAACGCGGCCTATGTGGCTTACAAGGCCGCGCGGCGTCTGGCCAAGGACACCGGCAGCGCGCCCCCGCCCAAACACATCCTCAACGCGGCGACATCGCTGATGAAGGATCAGGGCTATGGCGCGGGCTACGCCTATGACCACGACGCCGAAGATGGTTTTTCAGGGCAGAACTACTTCCCCGATGGCGTGGCCCGGCAAGAGCTCTATAGCCCTGTCGCACGGGGCTTTGAGCGCGACCTGCGCAAGCGTTTGGACTATTTTGCAAAGCTCCGCGCCAAGCGGGACGGGTGAAAGACTTTTTCAAAAAGTCTTACCAAATTCCTTTGAAAGGAATTTGCGCCCGGTTGACAGGGTGGGCGGCTGCGGGGACATACGCGCCTGTGGTCGGACAGCTCATATATGTCGCGCTCGGTGGGGCGCTTGGGTCGGTACTGCGGGTGCTACTCGGCGCGGCGGTTGCGTTTCCGCTGGGGACGCTGGCGGTGAACGCGCTAGGGTCCTTTGCGATTGGGATCGCGTGGGCCGCGGGCGCAGACAGGGTGGCGGGGCTTTATCCCTTCCTCATGCTGGGGCTCCTGGGCGGGTTCACGACCTTTTCGACCTTTTCGCTTGATGCGCTCAAGCTCGTGCAGGCGGGGCAGGGTGTGGCGGCAGGGACATATGTGGTGGGGTCTGTGCTCCTGAGCCTCATGGCCGTGGCGCTCGGGGCATGGCTTGCGGGGCGGGTTTTATGAGCGGCGTACAGTTGATCGAGATCACCGAGGCAGATGGGGGTCAGCGGCTCGACCGTTTTCTCAAGCGCCAATTCGCGCAGATCACCCAAGGGCGCATTGAAAAGATGTGCCGCAAGGGCGAGCTCAGGCTCGATGGCGGGCGGGTTAAGGCCTCCACCCGTGTTAAGGCCGGGCAGATGTTGCGCGTGCCGCCGGTGCCTGACGGGCCAGCCGCGCCCCCGTCGGCGCCCCCGTCGGCGGCCAAGCTCGATGTGCGGGACGCGGCCATGATCCAGGCCGCCGTGATCTACCGCGACGACCACATGATCGCGCTTAACAAGCCGCCGGGTCTGCCGGTGCAGGGGGGCTCCAAACTCACGCGCCATGTTGACGGGCTCGGACCCGCGCTCCGCTTTGGGTTGGAGGAGGACCCGCGGCTCGTGCATCGGCTCGACAAGGATACCTCCGGCGTTCTGCTTTTGGCGCGCAGCCGCAAGGTGGCCAGCGCCCTGGCCGAGGCGTTTCGCCATAAGGAGACGCGCAAGATCTACTGGGCGCTCGTGGCAGGGGTGCCGACGCCCTACCTGGGTGAAATCAAATACGGGCTCGCCAAGGCGGGTGGTCACGGCCCCCAGGGGGAGGGGGAGCGGATGATCCACGTCCATCCCCGCGACGTCGACAGCACCCCGGGCGCCAAGCGGGCCCACACGCTTTATGCCACGCTCTACCGTGTCGCGGGCCGCGCGGCTTGGGTCGCGATGGAGCCCATCACTGGCCGCACCCACCAGCTGCGCGCGCATATGGCGGCCATTGGCCACCCCATTGCGGGGGACGGCAAGTATGGCGGATCGGCACAGGAAAACATGGGCGATGGCTGGGGCGCGGGGCTCGGCGGTGACGTGAGCCGCAAGCTGCACTTGCATGCGCGCTCGCTCACGATCGAGCATCCGGTCACGGGCAAGCCGTTGACGATCACGGCGCCATTGCCAGAGCATATGCAAAAGACCTGGGCGCTTTTTGATTGGACGGATGATTTGGCCGCCGACGATCCTTTCGAGGCGCTTTTCTGATGCGGCTCGTCCTTTTTGACATGGACGGCACGCTGGTGGACAGCCAGGCTCATATCGTAGGGTCCATGGATGCGGCGTTCGAGGCGCTGGGTCTGTCGCCGCCCACAAGGGCGCAAACGCTGGCCATTGTAGGCCTGTCCCTCCCCCAAGCGATGGAGCGTTTGGCGCCCGGCGGGCCGCGCGACGCGCTGGTTCAGGCTTACAAGGACGCCTATGTTGCGCTGCGCGACAGCCATGGGGAGCGGTCGGCCTCCCCCCTGTATGCCGGGATCCGGGACGTGCTCGAAACGCTTCATGCGCAGCCGGAGACGCTTCTGGGCGTAGCGACGGGTAAGTCCCGCGCGGGGCTTGATCATGTCCTTGGCGCACACGATCTGCGACGCTTTTTCGTGACGCTGCAATGCGCCGATGACCATCCGTCCAAGCCTCATCCCGCCATGGCGGAGGCTGTGCTGGCCGATTGCGGGCTGTCCACGGGCGTCATCGTGGGTGACACGACTTTTGATTTGCAGATGGGGCGCGCGGCTGGGATGGCGACGCTCGGGGTGACGTGGGGCTATCACGCGCGCGCGCAGCTCGCGCCCTATGCGGATGCGCTGGCCGATACCGTCGCCGATCTGCCCGCCCACTTAGAGGAGCTGCATCCATGAGCGAGTGGAAAACGAAACGGTTCTGGACCGACGCCACGGTGGAGGAGGCCGCAGACGGCTACCGCATCCTACTGGACGGGCGCGGGGTCAAAACTCCGGGCCGCGCGGCCTTGGCCGTGCCCACACGCCCCATGGCAGAGGCGATTGCCGCCGAATGGGCCGCTCAGGATGACGAAATCGATCCGCTGTCCATGCCCGCCACGCGCGCGGCCAATTCGGCCATCGAAAAGATCACACCGCAACGGGACGCAGTGGTTGAGACCCTGGCAGAATACGGCGCGAGCGATTTGATTTGCTACCGCGCGGAACGTCCGCAGGCGCTCGTGGCGCGCCAGGCCCAGGCCTGGGACCCGCTTTTGGACTGGGCGGCGGATGCGCTCGGGGCGCGGCTGACCACGACGGCGGGCGTCATGTTTCAACCGCAACCAGCTGATGCGCTCGCTGCCCTGCGTGCCCCGCTGGACGCTGCGACCGTCTTTGAACTCGCGGGGCTGCACGACCTGATCATGTTGTCAGGGTCGCTCGTGATTGGGCTCAAGGCGCGTGAGGTGGACGATCCCGGCGCGCTATGGGCGGCGAGCCGGGTCGACGAAATCTACCAAGCCGATGAATGGGGCTACGACGAGGAGGCCGTGGCCTTTGCCGCCGGGAAAGAGGCGGCATTTCGCGCGGCGCACCGCTTTTACCAGCTCGCACAGCCAGCCTAAACGCGGCCAGAATCGCTTAATTCGCTGGGCAAAGGCGGCCGGCCTTATCGCGCGCGCGCAGCATTTCTGCGGAGCGTTCGCGGTTTCAAATGACGCAGCGCAGCATAGTCACGCCAAAGCAACGCGCGATGCTGCTCTGCAGCGCATAAAAAACGTGCAATTCGCTGCGTAATTCCACGGCACCTGTTGACGATCACAGCCGATTTTGCCCAATCTCAGCGCCATTGCCAGAGGGGAGACTAGCTGGCGAGCGGGAGCGCTCTACGTTCTCGCATATCGAACCGGCCAGTACGGTCGGGTAATCAGGAAGAGGTAAACATGAAAAAATCTGTCATTTTGGGCGCACTCACCGTCGCCGGCATGGCCGCTGGTGCTGCAAGCGCCGCCACGCTGGAAGACGTGCAAGCCCGTGGCACGCTGAACTGCGGCGTTACGACCGGTGTTCCAGGCTTTGCGGAGCCTGACGCGGACGGCGTCTGGCAGGGCTTTGACGTGGCTGTGTGCCGCGCTGTGGCTGCTGCTGTGCTCGGCGACGCAACTGCTGTGGAATTCGTTCCAACAACCGGCAAAACCCGCTTCACCGCTCTCGCGGCAGGCGAAATCGACATGCTCGCACGGAACACCACCTGGACGTTCTCCCGCGATGTCGACCTGAAGTTCGAATTTACGGGCGTCAACTACTACGACGGTCAGGGCTTCATGGTGCCTGCCGATCTCGGTGTAACGTCTGCGGCTGATCTCGACGGCGCAACGGTCTGCATCCAGACCGGTACGACGACCGAGCTGAACCTGGCGGACTTCTTCCGCTCCAACGGCATCTCCTACGAGCCAGTGCCAATCGAAACTGGTTCCGAAGCTGTTCAGCTCTTCACGGCTGGTTCCTGCGACGTTTACACGACCGACCGTTCGGCCCTGGCCGCACAGCGTGCAAACTTTGCAAACCCTGACGACTTCGTCGTTCTGCCAGAAGTGGTCTCCAAGGAGCCGCTCGGCCCGCTCGTGCGCCACGGCGACCACGAATGGGGTGACATCGTCCGTTGGTCGCTCAACGCGATGATCACGGCCGAAGAGCTCGGCGTGACCTCCGCGAACGTTGCAGAGATGGGCGCAGGCACCAACAACCCAGAAATCAACCGTCTCCTCGGCTCCGAGGGCACGCTGGGTGCGATGCTGGGTCTGGACGCAGAATGGGCCAAGCGCATCATCATGTCCGTGGGCAACTACGGCGAAGTGTTTGACAACAACATCGGTGAGGCCACCAACATCGGCCTGGCGCGCGGTCTGAACGCGCAGTGGACAGACGGCGGTCTGCTCTACTCCCCACCGTTCCGCTAAACACATCTTGGAAAGGGCGCGGCACACACCGCGCCCTTTTCATATCAAACGAAACCATTCGGTTTTGATAGAGCGCGCCAAGCGCCACGAAGAACCCAAGCCAACAGAGGACGTCCATGTCGACCATCTCTGATCCGGGGAACGCCGGCTTCCGCATAGGAATGCTGCTCAGCGATACCCGATACCGATCCTACACATTCCAGTTCATTGCGCTGATCCTGCTGATCGTGGGCATCAGCTACCTGGTGAACAACCTGCTCGCGAACCTCAACGAATTGGGGCTCAACATCTCCTGGGCGTTTCTGCAGGAGCCTGCGGGCTACGACATCAACCAGCGTCCGATCCAGTATGATTCCCAGTCCACTCACGCCCGCGCGTCCATGGTGGGGGCCATCAACACGCTGATCGTTGCGTTCCTCGCGTGTGTGACGGCCACGATATTCGGCGTGATTGCCGGTGTTTTGCGCTTGTCCAACAACTGGATCGTCGCCCGCTTGATGAGCGCCTATGTCGAAGCATTCCGCAACGTGCCGGTGCTGATCTGGATCCTTATTATCTTTCTGGCCATGTCGAACGCGTTCCCGCAGCCGCGGGCATTCCGCGGTGACAACGCGACGAGCTCCATGTGGCTCGACAGCGTGGCCTTCACGAACCGGGGCATCTATATCCCGTCCTTCGTGAATGAAGGCTGGCAAGCGACCGTGTTCTGGCTTGTCGTGCTGGCCTCGATCGTGGGTATGTTCGCCTACCGTCGCTACGCCAAAAAGCTGCTTTACGATACCGGACGGCTTTTGCCGATGGGATGGCCATCGCTGGCGATCCTCTTTGTGCCGGGCCTGATCGTCTATTTCCTGCTGGGTCAACCCGTCGGGCTGGAACGTCCGGAGCTTAAGGGCTTCAACTTCCAGGGCGGCGTCCACATGCGGTTGTCGCTGATTGCGCTCTGGTTCGCGCTGGCGATCTACACCGGTGCCTTCATCGCGGAAAACGTCCGTGCAGGTATTCAGGCGATTAGCAAAGGCCAGACTGAGGCCGCGGCATCGCTCGGCTTGCGCCCGGGTTGGATCATGAACCTTGTGATCTTGCCGCAGGCGCTTCGGGTGATCATCCCGCCGCTGATTTCGCAGTATCTCAACATCACCAAGAACTCCTCTCTCGCGATTGCGGTGGGGTACATGGATATCACGGGCACGCTGGGGGGCATCACGCTCAACCAGACAGGCCGCGCGATTGAGGCGATCCTGCTCTTGATGCTCTTCTACCTCATCGTATCGCTGAGCATCTCTGCGATCATGAACGTCTACAACAACTCCGTTAAGCTGAAGGAGCGCTAGAATGTCAGACGTATCCTTTGTTCGGAAAGACTTCCTTGAGCCACAAGACCCGCCCGCGCGGGAACGTGGTGCCATCAAGTGGGTCCGAGAGAACCTGTTTAATGGCTGGTTGAACTCCATCCTGACGCTTCTGGCGATCTACTTTATCTACAAGATCGTCTCGGGCGCGTGGCCGTGGTTCGCCAACGGCGTGTGGAACACTAACAACCTGTCTGAATGCCGAGAAATCCTTGATGGTGCGACAGGCGCGTGTTTCTCAGTCCTGCAAGACCGCTGGTCGCAGATGCTCTTTGGTATCTCGTACCCGTCGGATGGGTTCTGGCGTCCCACACTGGCCTTCGTGTTGCTCTTTGCAGCCGCGGCGCCTGTGCTCTTCTCGACGCTTCCACGCAAACTGCTGATCGCATCGGCGCTTTACCCATTCCTGGCCTACTGGCTGATTTGGGGCGGGACGATCATGATTTCGATCATGGCGCTCGTGGGCTTTGCGGCAGGCTACTACGCATTCAGCTACATGGAACGCGCGCGCGGCTTTGCGGCTGGTCTTGCGGCTGGTGTCGCTGCGGCCTTCGTCGTGTGGTACCTCGGCGGTTTTGTGTCCGGCGCAATGCCAGGGTTTATCGCCCTGCCAGAGGTCGCGAGCCGGGACATGGGGGGCTTTATGCTCAACATGATCTTGGGGACGATCTGTGTGTCGCTCTCGCTGCCGCTCGGCATCGTGCTCGCGCTCGGTCGTCAGTCGGATATGCCTATCATCAAGGGCATCTGCGTCGTCTTTATCGAGTTTGTGCGCGGCGTGCCGCTGATCACACTGCTCTTTGTGGCGAACGTGGTTCTGGCGTATTTCTTCCCACCGGGCACAAGCCTCGACCTGATCCTGCGCGTGATCATCATGATCACCATGTTCTCCTCTGCCTATATCGCAGAGGTGATCCGAGGTGGCCTGGCCGCGCTTCCACGCGGTCAGTACGAGGCCGCCGACTCGCTCGGGCTCGACTACGCACAGGCAACTCGCCTCATCATCATGCCTCAGGCGCTCAAGATCTCGATCCCCGGTATCGTGAACGTGGCTGTTGGGCTCTTTAAGGATACGACGCTCGTCTCGGTCATCTCGATGTTTGACCTTGTGGGCGCGATCCGCGGACCCATCGCCAGCTCCACCGACTGGACCGGCATCTATTGGGAGGTGTTTGGCTTCGCCGCGCTCCTCTTCTTCGTCATCTGCTACGGCATTTCGCAATACTCCCAGTGGCTCGAACGCCAGCTGGCAACAGATCATAGGTAATCCCCATGGCTGACGCTCAAACCAACGTAGATCCCTCGGCGATGAAGGTCTCCGACGAGGTCGCAATCACCATCGACGGCATGAACAAGTGGTACGGCTCGTTCCACGTGCTGCGCGACATCAACCTGACCGTCCAGCGTGGCGAACGGATCGTGATTTGCGGGCCCTCGGGCTCCGGCAAATCCACGCTGATCCGCTGCATCAACGCGCTGGAGGAACATCAGGCGGGGTCGATCACCGTGGACGGGACGCTCCTGTCGTCGGACCTCAAGAATATCGACACGATCCGGTCAGAGGTTGGCATGTGCTTCCAGCACTTCAACCTCTTCCCGCATCTCACGATCCTCGAGAACTGCACGCTTGCGCCGATCTGGGTGCGCAAGACGCCCAAAAAGGAAGCAGAAGCAACCGCGATGCATTTCCTGGAAAAGGTGAAAATCCCTGACCAGGCGAACAAGTATCCCGGCCAGCTGTCCGGCGGTCAGCAGCAGCGTGTGGCCATCGCGCGCTCGCTGTGCATGAAGCCGCGCATCATGCTCTTTGACGAGCCGACCTCCGCGCTCGACCCGGAAATGATCGCAGAGGTGCTCGACACCATGATCGAGCTCGCGCAGGAGGGCATGACCATGCTTTGCGTGACGCACGAGATGGGCTTTGCGCGCAAGGTCGCCAACCGCGTGATCTTTATGGATGCGGGCCAGATTGTGGAACAGAACGAGCCTGAGGCGTTCTTCACGAACCCGCAGTCGGACCGGACAAAGCTCTTCTTGAGCCAGATCCTGGGTCACTAAAGGGCCAATCGGCCGTAGGGCGGGCTTCCTAGCCCACCATCACCCTATCAAATCGCGCGGGACCACAAAGTCTCGCGCGATTGCCGTTCCGGGGGTCAGGTCGGCCCAATCCCCCGGCACATCCGCGACCAGCGTCGCGCCGGTGGGATAATCCCAGAACCGCGCATGATCGGGGCGCGTCCCGACAATCCTGTTTGCAAATTCCGCGATCCCCGGATTGTGGCCAAGGATCAGAACCGTCTGGCCCGTCGCCTCCTGCAGCGTCGCCAGGAGCGTCTCCGGCCCGGCATGATACAGCTCTGCCCGCAGGGTCATGGGCGCTGCGATCCCCAACCTGTCCCAGGTTTCCGCGGTGCGGGTGGCGTTGGACACGAACGCAGCATCGGGGCTCAGGCCCTTGGCGCGGAGCCAGTCGCCCAGGGCCTGGGCCGATGCACGCCCGCGCGCGTTGAGCGGGCGCTCAATGTCCGACAGAATCAAATTGTCCCAGCTCGACTTCGCATGGCGCATGAGGATGAGCCGCCTCATCCGAGGAACGCCGCCATGTGAAACTGCGCCTGCGCGGCGGTTTGCGGGACGCTGACAGGGCAGGCCCGCCGCACAAGGCACCCCGCCTGGCGGCAGTCGCACTCCGGCGTTGCGCGCAGGTAGGCCTGGCACGCGGGCACGTCGTAGCCCGCAGGGGTTAGTGCGCCCACGGGGCAAGCCGTTTCGCAGGGGGCCGCGCATCCCTCGCACGGCCTGTCCGCGTCAGGCCAGTCGATGCGGTGGCCCAGCCCGATGGCCCCGCGATAAGACGTGTTGAGCCCCATATCCGCCCCCACGAGCAGGTGCACGGGAGAGCTCCACGCCCGCCCGCCGCGCGCCGCCCAGGTGAGAAACGGCGCGGCATCGGGCCCAAAGGGAAAGTAGGCAGCGCCGCCAAGCTCTGCCGCGAGCGCCCCGATCACGCGCGCCGACCATCGATCAAGCGGGTCGGGCGCACCGGATCGATGCTCCTCACTGGCGGCAAAGATCTCCCAGAACCCAGCGCCGGGGCTGAGCAGGAGGACGCTTTTGACCTCCGGCGGGAGCGCATCACCCGCTGTTGGCACAAACGCCCCCGTCACCCGCAATCCGCAACGGGGCAACGCATCAGCAAGGGGCGCGGGTAGGGCCATAGCGCCGAGCCTAGGCCCAAACCGCCCAAGCGCCTAACGCTAACCGACGCGAATGAGCGTGCCCGCGCCGTGTTCCGTGAAAAGTTCGAGGAGACAGGCCTGCGGCGCCCGCCCATCCAGGATCACCGCCGCCCGCACACCGCCATTGAGCGCGTCCACGCAGGTCTGCGTTTTGGGGATCATTCCGCCTGCGATGGTGCCATCGGCCGTCATCGCTGCGATCTGGCTGGTGTTGAGGTCGGTCAACACCTCGCCCGTGCCATTTTTGACCCCGCTCACATCCGTGAGCAACAGCAGGCGGTCCGCCTTGAGCGCCGCCGCGATCGCGCCCGCAACCGTGTCGCCGTTGATATTCATGGTGCCGCCGTCGCGGCCCGCGCCCAGCGGCGCGATCACGGGGATCATATCGGCGTCAAAGAGCGTCTTGAGCACGGTCGTGTCAATCTCCGCCGGGTCGCCCACGAGCCCTAGGGCCGGGTCAGCCACATCGCAGGTGATCATGCCTGCGTCTTTGCCCGACAGCCCCACCGCACGCCCCCCTTGGGAGGCAATGGCCTGCACAATCCGCTTGTTGACGCGACCCGATAGCACCATCTCTACCACTTCGACGGTGGCTTCATCTGTGACACGCTTGCCGTTTACGAACGTGCTCTCGACGCCCAACTTGCCCAGCATCTGGTTGATCATGGGCCCGCCGCCATGGACGATCACCGGGTTGATCCCCACCTGCTGCATCAGCACGACATCGCGCGCGAAGCTTTCCATCGCCTCGTCAGAGCCCATGGCGTGGCCGCCCAGCTTGATCACCACGACCGCGTCATCGTAGCGCTGCAGATAGGGGAGCGCCTGGCTCAACGTCCGGGCGGTGGCGATCCAGTCTCTGTTCATGTCATCACGTGCTTTCATCTTGCGCGCCTCCTAGCCCGCTACCGGGCCGATGCCAAGCGTGGTAGGGTGGCAAAGACCAAAGGACCAGTCCATGCCAGAGCGCCAGAAAACCCTCCTCCTCACCGGGGCCAGCCGTGGGATTGGCCATGCGACGGTCAAACGGTTTTCCGCGGAAGGCTGGCGCGTGCTGACCTGCTCGCGCATGGCCTTTGACCCGCGCTGCCCCTGGCCGGGGGGGGAGGACAATCATATCCAAGTCGACCTGTCGGACCCCAACATGACCGTGAAAGCCATCGAGGAGGTGCAACGCAAGGTCGACGGCAAGCTTGATGCCTTGGTCAATAACGCCGGGATCTCCCCCAAGGGGGCGGGCGGCGCGCGGCTCACGACGCTCAACACCGACCTCAGAACCTGGGGTCAGGTCTTTCACGTGAACTTCTTTGCCTCGGTCATCTTGGCCCGGGGGCTACAGGCGGAGCTTGCGGCCGCGCGCGGCTCTGTCGTCAACGTGACCTCCATCGCGGGGGCGCGGGTCCACCCGTTTGCGGGTGCGGCCTACGCCACGTCGAAAGCCGCATTGGCGGCGCTCACGCGCGAAATGGCCCATGATTTCGGGCCTCTGGGCGTGCGCGTGAATGCCATCGCGCCCGGCGAGGTGGAAACCTCCATCTTGTCGCCGGGCACCGACAAGATTGTAGACGGCCTCCCCCTGCGCCGATTGGGCCAGCCGTCCGAAGTGGCGGATGTGATCTGGTTTTTGTGCACCGATGCCTCAAGCTACGTCACCGGCACCGAAATCGAAGTGAACGCGGGACAGCACGTCTGAGGCGGAAAATTCCTTTCAAAGGAATTTGGGAAAACTCTTTGAAAGAGTTTTGCGAAGACCTTTCGAAAAGGTCTTTTAGCTCAAGGT
>JBCBZG010000043.1:0-19400 GCA_039815465.1 Pseudomonadota bacterium | reverse complement strand
CAGCCGCCGCCCCACTGCCAGGATGCCGTCAGCGGGTAGATGAACCCGGTCAGGATCGCGGAGAAGATCAGGAAAGGCCACAGTTTGATGCGCTCTGCCAGTGCACCGGACACGATGGACGCGGTGGCGGCACAGAACATCAGCTGGAAGATGTAGTCAGACCCGGTGGCCGCATAGGCTGCGTCATCGGCATCTGCGAGGGCGACGCCCACGGGCTCCAGCACTGCGATTGCTGGGAAGAGCGCGGAGAAGTAACCTTCAATCGCCCAGTCACCCAGCGGGTACATCAGGTTGTAGCCGATGAGCCAGTACATGATCGCGGCGATGGAAAACAGTGCCACGTTCTTGGTCATCTGCATGGTGACGTTCTTGGACCGCACCAGGCCGCCTTCGAGCATCGCAAAGCCCGCGGCCATGAAGAACACCAGGAAGCCGCCGATCAAGAAGAGCAGCGAGTTGAAAATCCAGACCACTTCTTCGGAGACGGAGGGCGCCTCCTGGGCCACCGCAAGGCTCGGGAGCAGCACAGCTGCAGCGGCCAAGGGGAGAGTTTTCGTGAGTTTCATCAGTCAGTATACCTCTTTCGTGGACGCCGTTTAGAGCGCGTCGTCGTTGGTTTCGCCGGTGCGGACGCGCACGGCGCCTTCGACGTCGAGGGTGAAAATCTTGCCGTCGCCGATCTTGTCGGTCTTGGCGGTGCTGGCGATGGTTTCGACCACTTGCTCGGCCATGGAGTCGGCTACGACGATCTCGAGCTTGACCTTTGGCACAAAGTTCACGGCGTATTCTGCGCCGCGATAGATCTCAGTGTGGCCGGATTGGGATCCAAAGCCTTTGATCTCGGTGACCATCATGCCGCGCACGCCGAGACTAGTGAGCGCTTCGCGCACCTCTTCGAGCTTAAAAGGCTTGATGGCTGCTATGATGAGTTTCACGTTTGTGTCCCCTTCCTCATTCCTAAGAATCCCAACGGCAGCACGCGGCGCTGGGTGCGTGAGGAGAAAGCTGCTTTTGCGGGGCTGACTTCAAGAAATTGGGGCGGAGTCGGTCACAACTGTTGACGTGTTCGATTAAAATGCACGCAAATTGGCCTGAATGATGAAAAGTTGTGCAGACCGAGAATGAGAATCGGCAACAATCCGCGCGTTACAAGTCGGGCCATTTCGGATATCTCCAAGGCAGAGACCGGCCGTAGAGCGGGCAGATGAGCAGAGCACCAAAAGCCAGAACACCGTTAGTGGCGGACCGCCGTCGCGCGCCAGCTGCGCCCAAGGCGCGGCCAAAAACGTCGCGCGCGCCGCGCGCTGCGCCCAAGCGGCGTTCGCTTTTGCGGCGGGTGTTCGGCTGGATCGTGGGTCTGATCTGGTCGGCCGCTTGGCGCGGCACGGCTATTGTCGTCACCTTTGTCGGCCTCGCGGCGCTTTATGTGGCGCTAACGCTGCCAGATGCGGCGGCCTTTTTCGATCAGCGCGCGCGGGGCTCCGTCGTGATGACCGACCGCGGGGGGGAGGTCTTTGCCTGGCGCGGCGATCAGTTCGGCGGGTCGGTCACGGCCTCCGGCGTGAGCCCCCATATCCGCAACGCCGTCATCGCCACCGAAGACAAACGATTCTACTGGCACCCGGGCGTGGATCCGATCGGGATCGCCACCGCCGTCCGTATCAACCTGTCCGAGGGCCGCTCAGCGCTCTCAGGGCACGGTGGTTCTACGCTCACGCAACAGACAGCCAAGCTGATCTGTCTAGGCCAGCCTTTTGACCGCGAGATTTGGGAGACGGAGGCCGCCTATGAAGCGGACTGCCGGGTGGGCTCGGTCTGGCGCAAGCTGCGCGAGGCGGTCTTTGCTCTTGGGATGGAGATTAAGTACTCCAAGGACGAAATCCTCACCATCTACTTGAACCGCGCGTTTCTTGGATCGACGGCGCGGGGGTTCGAGGCCGCCACCCAGCGCTATTTCGGCAAGCCCGCGTCCCAGGCCACCCCGGCGGAGGGGGCGATGCTCGCAGGGCTTCTTGTGGCGCCGACACGCTTTGCGCCCACCAACAACCTGACGCGCAGCCAGGCCCGCGCAGCCACCGTGGTGCGGTTGATGGAGGAGCAGGGGTATCTGACCTACGACGAGGCTCGGTTCGCCCAGGCGAACCCTGCAACGCTCAGCGATGCAGCCTCCGAACGTCGGGGCGGGTATTTTGCCGATTGGGCCGTATCGACAGCGCCGTCCTTCTTTGGTGGGGCTACGACCGAAGATGTGGAGATCGCAACGACGCTCGACCCGCGCATCCAGTTGGCGGCAGAGGACGCGGTTTCGCTGATCTTCGACACCAAGGTACGCGAAGGGTCGGAGGCGGAGGCGGCAGTCGTCGTAATGAGCGCCGATGGCGCGGTGCGCGCAATGGTGGGGGGGCGCGATCTGCGCGCGGAGGGCGCGTTCAACCGCGCCACCCAGGCCAAGCGGCAGACCGGGTCCACGTTCAAGCCCTTTGTTTATGCTACGGCGTTGGAGCTGGGGCGCAGCCCTTTTGACATCATTGTGGACGCGCCTTGGTCGATCAACGTCCCGGGGTCCGGTACTTATGCGCCCAAAAACTACGGGGATGAGTATTTCGGGGAGGTCTCGCTGACCCAGGCCCTGGCGCGGTCGCTCAATATCCCGGCGGTCAAGCTGTCTGAGTCTGTGGGACGCGACAATGTGCGGGCCATCGCGGGGGAGTTCGGCATCCAGTCGCGGCTTGCCGATGGACCGGCGCTGGCGCTCGGCGTCTCAGAAAGCACCCTGATTGAGATGACGGGGGCCTATGCGGGCATCCTGAACGGCGGGCGTGCCGTGCGGCCCTACGGCATTCGAGAGCTCAAGCTGTTGGGCGATGAGGTGCCCATCGTGGAACGTGGGAATGTCGTGCCCGAAAGCGTCATCCGGCGGGACGCGGCGGAGCGGCTGGTCTTTATGATGCACCAGTCGGTGGAGGACGGCACCGGCGGCCGGGCCAAGATCGACGGGTTTGAGGTGGCAGGCAAGACAGGCACGACGCAATCGGCGCGCGATGCGTGGTTCATCGGCTTCACCTCGGATTATGTGGTGGGGGTCTGGATGGGCTATGACGACAACCGCCCGCTCACGGGCGTGACGGGGTCTGGCCTGCCCACCGACATCTGGCGCGAAACGGTGCTGCGCATCCACGGCCCCGTGCCGCCTGCGCCTCTGCCCATGGCGCGTGATCTCATTAATGTGGAGCCGGTGCCGGTGGAGCCCACCCCGCAGCCCCAAGCAGAAGAACCCGGCGCGGTCGAGGGGATCATCCTGGATGTCTTGCGCTCGATCTTGGGCGGTGGGTAAACGAAGGTTCCGCGTACTGCCCAGCTCAAATGCACTCAGCAGTGATGTGCTCGCCCAACGGGGATTATCGGGCCGTACTCAATGGAGCGGCACTACAGCTCACGGCATGTGGTGTTAGCCAGTCTCGCCCTCGGGCTTAACCCGCGCGCTCCAACATTTGGATCAACCGCGCCACGTTCCCGCCGTTTTGATCGAGCATCGCCGTGATCTCCACCCGCTCGGTGGCGAGCATGTTCACGCCCTCGATGAGCAGATTGATGAACCGATCCTCGCCGCCACGGTCGCTGACCACAAAGGTCAGCTCGAACGGGTTGGACCCGCGCAGGTAGGCGGTGCTGAGCACTTCGTAGAACCGGCCCGCAGGCCGTGCGGAGGTGACCTCGATCCGGCCACCTGAAAACTCGCGGAAGCGTTTGCCGTATTTGCGGCTCATGTAGCCACGAAAGGCCGCCGTGTAGGCGTCAAGCTCCGATCCGGAGAGACCGCGGGCGGTCGGCCCCAGAGCAGACCGCGCGATGGCTGGCACGTCACCGTAGCGGGCAAAGATGCCCTCAAACTCTTTGATCGTCGCGGCCTCGGATTTGTTGGCCGCAATAACGGTGTTAATGTCATCGACCAGTCGGCCAACAAGCGTGCGCGCCTGCCGGTCGGTGATCGCCGCAGCTGGCCAGGCCGCAAGGCTGATCAGGCCCCCAAGGACCGCACGGCGAGACAGGTTATTCAAAGTAAAGATCGTCATAGAGGTCGTCCCCTCCTGCGCCGGAAGAGGCCGCAGGTGTGGTGGTGTCATCGCCTAACTCAAACCGGCGGTTTTGAAGGTACACAAGGCGCGACTGCGCATAGCTGTCGGCACTGTCGTAAAGCACGGAATCAATGGTGTTGGTGAACCGGTACCGCCCGTCGAGCAGCGACCCGGTGCGGCTGGCGGCCACATAGGTGCTTTCAGGCGTCTCGATCACAGCGCCGATTGGGTTCAGGATCGTATCGACCACTGTCCCCACAGCGTCTCGGGACGTGGAGGGGCCCAGCAGGGGCAATTCAACATAAGCCCCCTCGCCCGCGCCCCAGACATGGAGCGTTTCACCGAAATCTGTGTCGTCTTCCGGCACACCCGCAGGGCCTGCGATGTCAAAGAGGCCGAGCACCCCGAAGGTTGAGTTCACGAGAAACCGGCCCGTCATATTGGCGGCGGATCGAAATTCGCCCTGGAGCGTGTGGTTCACCACATCGCCGGGCAAGCTCACATTCGAGGCCACGTTGCTCACACCCTGGCGAACAACGTCGGGCACCACGGTGCCGTAGGCTTGGCTCGCTGGGCGCAAGATCACAGTGTCGAGCCCTTTGTTGAACCCGTGCACGGCGCGGTTTGGGGTTTCGAACCGATCCTCTCCGCTTGGCCCCGCTGCGCAGCCCGCAAGTAGCCCGGCCACAAGGACCAGCGAAAAGGCTTGGGTGAGCCGTAGGGGGAACTTTGGTGGCGCCACAGCGTGCCTCGATCATGCAATGCGTTTCAGTATCGGTCCATTTAGACGCCTCGCGCGGCAATAACACCACCCCATCACAGCATTTCTTGCCCCCAGTGCGGGGAACCGCCGAAATTTGTTCACAATCCGCGCAATTTGCGTGGCAAGATAATGGAAAGCATTCTTTAACCACGTTTAAGACATACCCGTCCGGGTGGGATTGAGTTGGGACGTATGAAACGCAGCGAAGCAGATATTGAGGCGGGCCGGGCAGAGCTGATCGCCGCCCGGCGGGAAAGCCGCCCGCTCTATTGGTTTGTGGCCATCTTTAGCTTTTTCGTGAACCTGCTCATGCTGACGGGGCCGATTTACATGCTCCAAGTCTATGACCGGGTCCTAGGCTCCCGGTCGGAGGAGACGCTGCTGGCGCTCTCCGCGCTCGTGCTATTCCTCTATGGCATGATGGGGATGCTCGATTACGCGCGTGGACGCGTGATGGGGCGGGTCGGGGCACGCTTTCAGTCGCGGCTCGACCGGCGTGTGTTTTCGGCTGTCATCCGGCGCTCCGCCGTGGACCCGAACCCGGCCAAGGCCACAGGGTTGCGGGACCTGGAATCGGTGCAGCGCTTGATGACCTCGCCCGTCTTGATGGCCTTCTTTGACATCCCTTGGACGCCGATTTTCATCTTTGGGATATTCATCTTTCACCCATGGCTCGGTTGGTTGGCCTTGGCGGGCGGATCGGTGCTGATCGTGGTAGCACTGGCCAACCAATTCTTGTCCAACCGCCCGCTGTCGCGGTCCCAGGGCGCGTCGCTCCAGGCGGAGCTGATGAGCGAGCAGCTGAAAAACGAGGCGGAGCTGATCCAGGCGCTTGGCATGCGCACCGCGTCTTTCGCGCGGTGGCAGGCGGCGCGAGACGAATCGCTTAAGCAGGGGATCACGGCTGCGGATGTGGGCGGCACGTTTCAGACCACGACCAAGACGTTCCGGCTGTTTTTGCAATCCGCCATGCTGGGGCTCGGCGCCTATCTCGTGCTTCAGGGCGATCTGACACCGGGCGCGATGATTGCGGGTTCGATCCTTCTGGGTCGCGCGCTTGCCCCGGTGGAGCAGTTGGTGGGCCAGTGGCCCATGGTGCGCCGCGGTCAGCAGGGGTGGCGCGATCTGGCAGCGCTCCTTGCCGAAATCCCGGAGGAGCGTCCCCGGACCGCCCTCCCACGGCCCCGCGCGCTGCTCGAAGCGCAGCAGGTCACGGTTCTGCCGCCGGGCGAAAGCCAAGCGTCGCTTAGGATGGTGTCCTTTCGTATCGAGCCGGGACAGGCCTGCGGTGTGATCGGCCCCTCAGGGTCGGGCAAATCTACGCTGGCGCGGGCGATCACGGGGGTCTGGCGACCCGCGGGGGGCAAAATGCGCCTCGATGGGGCGAGCCTCGACAACTACGACCCGGATACGTTGGGACAGCTCGTGGGCTACCTGCCGCAGCGGGTGCAGCTGTTTGACGGCACGATCACCGACAATATCGCGCGCCTGTCGCCGCAGCCTGATCCTGAAAAGGTTGTGGAAGCCGCGAAAAAGGCCGCCGCCCATGACATGATCTTGCAGCTGCCCGACGGCTACGACACCCGCGTCGCCGCTGTGGGCGGGCGGCTCAGCGGCGGGCAAATCCAGCGCATCGGGCTTGCGCGGGCGATGTATGGTGATCCGGTCATCCTGGTGCTGGACGAACCGAACTCCAACCTCGACAACGAAGGTAACGAGGCGCTCAACAAAGCCATTCGGGAGCTGAAGGCCGCGGGCGGCGCCGTGATGATCATGGCTCACCGTCCCGCGGCGATCCAGGAATGCGACGTGCTGCTGATGCTCGAATCCGGTCAGCGCAAGGCCTTTGGCCCCAAGGAAGAGGTGCTGCGCGAGATGGTCCAGAACCACGGCGCCATCCGCGCAAGCGCCGCGCAAGGTAAGGTGGGGGGCGTAACATGAGCCAGCCTAGCTCCTGGTCGGCGCGCCGACCGATGGTGATCGGTTTGATCGGTCTTTTGCTCCTCCTAGGCGGGTTTGGGACCTGGGCGGCGACGGCCAATATCTCCGGCGCGATTGTGGCCACAGGCCGGATCGAGGTCGATCGCAACCGCCAGGTCGTGCAGCACCCCGATGGCGGCGTGGTGGTGGAAATCGCAGTGGACGAAGGTTCCACCGTCGAGGTGGGCGATGTCCTGATCCGCTTGGACGAAACGATCTTGCGGTCCGAGCTCGCGATTATCGAGGGCCAGCTTTTCGAAACCATGGCCCGCCGCACCCGGCTGGAGGCGGAGCGTGACGATGCCCGCGGGTTCCGGCTCCCGCCGGAGCTGATCGCCGCCTCGCAGGCGGACCCGGATATCGCTGATGTTGTGGCGGGGCAAAACCGGCTCTTTCAGGCGCGGCTAGAAACCGTCGCGCGCAACGTAGAACAGTTGGAAAAGCGCCGTGCGCAGATCGCCGACCAGGTGAAAGGTGTCGACGCCCAGCTTGCAGCCTTTGACCGCCAACTTGAGCTCATCGAAGAAGAGCTTGTCGCGCAACAATCGCTCTTGGATCGTGGGTTGGCGCAGGTCGGTCGCGTGCTCGCGCTGGAGCGTGAAAAGGCGAACCTGTCCGGCACCGTGGGGGAGCTGACAGCAGGCCGCGCCCAGGCCGAGGGGCGCATCACCGAGATCGACATTCAAATCCTCAGCCTCGCGTCCAACCGGCGGGAGGAGGCGATCACGCTCTTGCGTGACACCCAGTTTCAAGAGCTGGAACTGGCGGAGCGGCGGCGCAGCCTGACCGAACGGCTCTCGCGGCTTGAGATCACGGCACCGGTGGCCGGGGTTGTCTACGGACTGACGGTCTTTGCCGAACGGTCCGTTATTCGCGCTGCGGAACCTGTGCTCTTTATCGTGCCCCAGGATCGCCCGCTCGTCATCGCGGCGGAGGTCGATCCGATCCACATCGACCAGGTGTTCATCGGCCAAAACGTGACGCTGCGCTTTTCCGCGCTCGATCAACGCACCACGCCAGAGCTTGAGGGTCGGGTCATCCAGCTATCGGCCGATGCGTTCGAGGATGAGGCGACACGCCTGTCATTCTACCGCGCCGAAATCGTCCTGGGGGAGGGGGAGGCGGAAAAGCTGCCCGAAGGCTCCACGCTGATACCTGGGATGCCGGTGGAAAGCTTTATCCGCACGGAAGACCGCACGCCGCTGGCCTATCTGGTGAAACCGCTGGCCGATTACTTCACCCGGGCGTTCCGCGAAAGCTGACAGGCCTCCGCGAGGTTTAGGCGGGCATTAACCATCTTTCTGCCATGACGGTTGCAGTCGCTTCTGTTGCAGATACGCGGAGGCGTCATGGAGGCCTGTGATGGTGATGAATTTGACAGCAGTTTGGCGGGTTGGGGGAGCGTGATGCGCTTCTTCCCCGTGACCCGGGCGGGGCCGCTATGGTCAGGCTGTCTGATGGGCAGGCGAATGACAGGAGAGTGTGGCGTGCGATCCGGGTGTGAGGCGTGACCTATACCGTACCCCGCGGGGCCGACCCGTTTGGGGAGCCGGTGATCGAGGCAGGCCTAGACGCTGGCCCTTTGCCCGCGTCACCCGCCGCGCGCGCGGTTGAGGCGCCTACAGAGCTTCCTTGTTTTGTCCGCGGGTCGCGGATTGCCACCACGCGCGGTGCGGTGTTGGTCGAGGACCTTCAGATGGGCGACCGCGTGCTCACGCGCGACAACGGGTTTCAAGACATCCGCTGGATCGGCTCGCGCCGCATGGCCGGCACGGGCAAGGCGGCGCCGGTCGTGATCCGCGGCGGGGCGCTGGGCAATGTGCATGATCTGTGTGTTTCGCCGCTCCACCATGTGTTGGTGTCGGGCTGGAAGGCGGAGCTGATAACCGGCGAACGCGAGGTGCTCGTACCCGCTAAGGCGCTGATCGATGGCGCTGCGATCCAACGTGTGACAGGCCCCGCTGTGGAATACTTCCACATCCTTTTTGACGCCCATCAGGTGATCCTCAGCGACGGTGTCTTTTCAGAAAGCTTTCATCCTGGCCACACCGGGCTCGCGGCGTTTGAGACGGCCATGCGCGCGGAAATCTGCGATATCTTTCCCGAGCTGTCAGAGAGCGGCTGTGCGGGCTACGGCACCGTTGCGCGCCGCGTGCTCAAGCCCCACGAGGCCGCGCTGCTGCGCGATTTGTAGAGCCCACGCGCTTTGCGCTTTTCGCCCCGGCAGGGCGCGCTATGGTGCCCCTGAACAGCGGGAGGATCACCATGGCAGGCAAAATCGAAACACGGCTGGGCGAACTTGGCGTCACGCTGCCCGATGCGCCAGCACCGGCGGCCAATTACGTGCCTTTTGTGGTCGTTGGTGACCTCGTCCACGTATCCGGGCAAATCTCAAACGGCCCAGACGGGCTCATCCTGGGCAAGCTGGGCGCGGGCATGGACGCAGACGCAGGCGCCGCAGCCGCCAAGACCTGCGCGATTGCGCTCTTGGCGCAGGTGAAAGCGGCCTGCAACGGCGATCTGGACCGGTTGGTGCGGGTGGTCAAACTGGTGGGCTTCGTGAACTCCGCCCCCGAGTTCACCGAACAGCCCAAAGTGATCAACGGCGCCTCTGACTTCCTGGTCGAGGCGCTGGGCGACGCGGGCCGTCATGCACGCAGCGCTGTGGGCGCTGGCGCGCTGCCCCTCGGCGTCGCGGTAGAGATCGAAGGCATCTTCCAAATCGCATGACGCTGCCCGCGGGATTTTTCGACCGGCCCTTTGCCCACCGCGCGCTCCACGGGCCGGGGCGGCCTGAAAACAGCCGGGAGGCGATCCTGGCAGCGGTGGAGGCTGGATTTGGGATCGAGGTTGACGTCCAGCGCACCGCCGACGGTCAGGCGGTGGTGTTTCACGATTACGGGTTGAAGCGTCTGACCGGGACCGACGGCACCGTGCAGACGACCGATGCCGACGCGCTGGCGCGGATCCCACTCCTTGGTGGGCCGACAGGAGCGCCGCCGCTCGACGAGGTGCTCACGCTGGTGGCGGGCCGCGTGCCGCTCGTCATCGAGATCAAGGATCAAGACGGGGCGATGGGCCCCAATGTCGGTGCTTTGGAGGCGGAGGTGGCGCAAGCCATCGCGGGGTATACCGGGCCGCTTGCGGTGATGTCGTTCAACCCGCATTCCGTGGCTAGAATGGCGGAGCTCGCGCCGGATGTGCCGCGCGGCATTGTCACCTGCGCCTTCACGCTCAAAAGCTGGCCTGTCGTGCCCACGCCGCGGCGGTTGGAGCTCGCAGGGATCCCCGATTTCGACCGCGTGGGAGCCTGCTTCATCTCCCACGATCACCGGTCGCTCGGCTCGTCAAAGGCCGTCGCGCGGCTCAAAGCACAGGGTGTGCCCGTGCTCTGCTGGACGATCCGGTCGGAGGATGAGGCGCGCGCGGCGCGGCAGGTTGCCGATCAAATCACCTTCGAAGGCTACATGCCCGCTTGACCGCGCGCCTGGCCCTGCCACATCCCCCTTATGTCCGACCCTGCTCCCATGAATGAAACCGCCATCGAACTGCGCGTGCTGCGGTCGCTCCGCGACATCGACGCGGCGGAGTGGGATGCCTGTGCCGCCCCCGGAAATGGGCGGCCCATGGACCCGTTCACGACGCACCGCTTCTTGAGCGCGTTGGAGGCCAGCCGGTCCGTAGGCGTCGGCACCGGCTGGGACCCGCACTACTTACAGGCCGTGGCGGATGGGGTGACGATTGGCGTGGCCCCGCTCTATGCCAAGTCGCACAGCCAGGGCGAATATATCTTCGACCACAACTGGGCCCACGCCTATGAACGGGCGGGCGGGCGATATTACCCCAAGCTGCAGATGGCCGTGCCCCACACGCCCGCCACTGGGCGGCGGCTCCTGGCCAAACCGGGGCACGAGGCCGTGGCGCAGGCGGCGCTGGTGCAGGGCGCGGTGCAGATTGCCGCCGACAATGACCTGAGCTCGCTCCACATCACGTTCTGCACGGGGGAGGAGGCGGAGGCCGGGCGCGCCATGGGTCTGTTGCCCCGCGCCTCGCAGCAGTTCCACTGGCTCAACGACAGCTACGCCGATTTCGACGCGTTTCTCGCCACGCTGAATTCCCGCAAGCGCAAGAACATCCGCAAGGAGCGCACGCAGGCGCAGAACTTCGGCGGCGTGATCCACGCCCTTACCGGCGACGCGATCCAGCCCGAGCACTGGGATGCGTTCTGGGAGTTCTACCAGGACACCGGCGCGCGCAAATGGGGCACGCCCTACCTCACGCGGGCGTTCTTTGACCGCGCGCAGGAGACGCTCCGCGACGACATGCTGCTGATCCTCGCCGAGCGCGAAGGGCGCTACGTGGCCGGGGCGCTGAACTTCATCGGGCGCGAGACGCTCTTTGGCCGCTACTGGGGCTGTGTGGAGGATCATCCCTGCCTGCATTTCGAGCTCTGCTATTATCAGGCCATCGATTTCGCCATTGCCCAGGGCATGACGCGGGTTGAAGCGGGCGCACAGGGGACGCACAAGCTCGCCCGCGGGTATCTGCCCGTGACGTGCCATTCGCTCCACTGGATCGGCGATCCCCGCTTTAAGGAGGCGATTGCCGAGTATCTGGTCGCAGAGCGCGAGGCGGTGGAGCAGGAAAACGAAATCCTCACGAGCTACGGCCCGTTCAAGCAAATCGAGGTGGAGGAACAGGAATGAGCAAGATGGAACAGGTCGATCTGGCCGCACTGGTCGAGGCAGGGTGGACCCATGATGCAGAGCGGGACGCGATCACCAAACAGTTCGTGTTTGGCAATTTCATCGAGGCGTTCGGCTGGATGACGCGGATGGCGATCCTCGCGGAAAAGATGAACCACCACCCGGAATGGTCCAATGTGTACAAGACCGTCGACGTGACGCTGACCACCCATGATGTGGGCGGCTTGTCGGCGCTCGATGCCAAGCTCGCACGGGCGATGGACGCCGCCGCATGAGCTCGATCCTAGAAGGCCCGCTTTTTACCACGCCCATCGTGAATGGGCGCACGCTGGCGGATCTCGTGTCGTTGGAGTTTCTGGCGGCTGCGCTAGGGAATGTGGTGACCGCGATCCTGATCCTCGTCGTGGGGTTTTGGTTTGCAGGTTGGGCCAAACGGCGCGTGTCGGCCTTGGGCAAAAGCCACGATAGCCTAGATGTCACGTTGTTTGATTTCCTGGCGACGCTCGTCCGCTATGTGATCATCGCCTATGCGGTGCTCTTTGTGCTGGGCACGTTTGGGGTGCAGACGACATCGATTGTGGCCGCGATCGGCGCGGCGGGGCTCGCCGTGGGTCTGGCGTTGCAGGGGACGCTGTCGAACCTTGCCGCCGGGGCGATGATCGTGTTCTTCCGCCCCTTCAAGCAGGGCGATTTTGTGGAGGTCAGCGGGCATATGGGCACGGTGCGGGCCATCACGCTGAACTATACGGAGCTTGCCAACCCGTCGAACGTGCAAGTCATTATCCCGAACTCCCAGGTTTGGGGGAACGTGATCACGAACTACGCCACGAATAAGACCCGCCGGGCGGAGTGGACCTTTGGCGTGGGCTACGGCGCGAACTTGGGCGAGGCGGAGCGCATCATTCGCGCTGTCATCACCACTGACCCGCGCTGCCACGCAGACCCTGCGTTTTTTCTCCAGGTGACCAATCTAGGCGACAGCTCCGTCGATTTCCTAGCGCGGGCCTGGTGTGACGCGAGCGATCTCTGGGCGTTTCAGACCGATATGACGCGCGCGGTGAAAGAGGCGCTGGATGCCGGCGGGATCGACATTCCGTTCCCGACCCGGACGGTTTTTTCTGTTTCCGAGTGAGGGGCAGGGCCGTAGGTAACCAGCATAGCCGCAAAGTCCTCGCCCGACGGCAACGTCGGGCCGCGCCGTTCCGCCCCCACGGGGCGGCGCGAACGCCACCCCTCGGAACGGCGCTATAGCTCGCCGCGGTTGGACGCCAAGCTACAGGGCATCCAGCATCGTCTCCGCCGCCGAAAGGTTACATTCCCCCGGATTGTCGTCGGTGTTCATGTAAGTGACCTTGCCGTCCGTCGCGACCATCGCATAGCGCTTGGAACGTCCGTAAAAGCCCACCGGTGGCGCGTCAAAGCCCATGCCGATAGCCGCAGTGTAGGCGCCCGAGCTGTCGCCCAGCATATGGATGCCCGCCTCTGCCGCGCCCGTCTCCGCGCCCCAGGTTTGCATCACGAACGGATCGTTGACGGCCACGCAGATGACCTCGTCGATACCCTTGGATTTCAGCGCGTCCATATTGCGGATAAAGCTCGGGACGTGGGCGGTAGTGCACGTGCCCGTATAGGCGCCCGGCAGGCCAAAGATCGCGAGCGTTTTGCCGGCGCTGAGGCTTGCGAGCGAAACCTCCTCTGGCCCCTTCTCGCCGATTTTCAGGAAAGTGCCATCGGGTAGGGTGTCTCCAACCGAAATTGCCATGGTCGCGTCCTCTCTGTCGTTGCGCTGTACCGCGGCAGACCATAGCGTCGCGCGGGCAAGTGGCCAGCGCGGGAGAGCAGAAATGAGCCGGATCGTCGTCATAGGAGCGGGTCAAGCGGGCGCTTCGCTGACCGGCAAGCTGCGGAGCCTTGGCCACGAGGGGGAGATCGTGCTGCTGGGCGAGGAGCCCGCATCCCCCTATCAGCGCCCACCCTTGTCCAAGAAATACTTGCTGGGCGACATGTCGCTCGACCGGATGTATCTCAAGCCCGAAGCCGCCTACGGCGCCGCAGACATCGACCTGCGTCTCAACGCACGGGTGGAGGCCGTGGATACCGCCGCCAAGGAAGTCCATGTGGGCGGGGAGGCGCTGTCCTACGACCAGCTCGCCTTCACCACGGGGTCCGTCCCGAGGCTCCTTCCCGCAGCGGTGGGCGGCGATCTGGGCGGCGTCTTTGCTGTGCGCACCCTGGCCGATGTCGACGCGATGGCCCCTGCCTTTGCCAAGGGCGGGCATGTGCTGATTATTGGCGGCGGCTATATCGGGCTCGAGGCCGCAGCGGTCGCAGCCATGAAGGGGCTCAAAGCCACATTGGTGGAGGCGGGCCCCCGCATCCTGGGCCGTGTCGCCGCGCCGGAGACATCCGATTTCTTCCGCGATCTGCATACGGGGCATGGCGTCGATATTCGTGAGGGCGTGGGTCTGACACGCCTCACCGGCGACGGCCATGTTTCGGGCGCGGAGCTGTCAGATGGCACCACACTCCCCATCGATTTCGCAATCGTAGGCATCGGGATCGACCCGGCAGCGGCACTCGCTACCGCCGCGGGGCTAACGATCGACAATGGCATCGCCGTGGATGCGCTGGGCCAAACCTCCGTGCCCGGCGTCTGGGCCGCGGGCGACTGCGCCTCCTTCCCGTATCGCGGCGCGCGGATCCGCCTGGAAAGCGTCCCCAACGCCATCGATCAGGCGGAGGTCGTCGCCGCAAACATGCTGGGCGCAGGACAAGACTACGTCGCCAAACCCTGGTTCTGGTCCGACCAATACGACCTCAAGCTACAAATCGCGGGGCTTAACACCGGCTATGACCGCGTGGTGGTCCGCGATAGCGGCGCCAAAGGCCGCTCGCACTGGTACTACCAGGGCACGGAGCTGCTCGCCGTCGACGCCATGAATGACGCGCGCGGCTATATGGTCGGCAAACGCCTGATCGAGGCGGGCAAATCCCCCGCGGCGGAGGCTGTCGCCGACCCAAGCGCGGACCTGAAAGCGTTCCTAAAGGCGTGAGGATCATCGCGGGCCAGTTTCGCGGCCAACCGCTCGTGCCCGTCGGCAAGGGCGATGCGGGCGGGCATCTCAGACCCACGAGCGACCGCGTGCGCGAAGCGCTCTTTTCCATGATCGCGGCGCGGATCGACCTGGGTGGCGCGCAGGTGCTCGACCTGTTTGCTGGCACGGGCGCACTGGGGCTAGAGGCGCTCTCGCGCGGCGCAGATCACGCGACCTTCGTGGACCAGGGCCGTGTGGCTCAGGGGCTCATACGCGGAAATATCACCAAACTGGGCGTGGCCGACCGCGCAACCCTCCTCACCTGCGACGCCCGGCGCCTGCCCGCGGGCGCACCTTGCGACCTGGTCTTTCTCGACCCCCCCTATGGCAAGGCGCTTGGCCCCGGCGCCCTGGCCGCGGCCCAGGCCCAAGGCTGGATCGCGCCAGATGCGCTCATCGTCCTAGAGGAGGCGCAGCCGCAACGCATAGACGGCTTCACAGAACTCACCTCCCGACGCTATGGTGAGACGATGATAACGCTGTTGGAACCCAAGCCGTGACCACCACCACGCCCCACGCGCCGAACTGGTGGTCCGCGCCCATTGACGCGGGTGCGCACACGGACCCTCCGCGTCCCAGGGCAACACCGCCACTCTTGATGGGGGATATCTTGATGTCGTCCATGGCAAGCGGCGGTGTCCCGGTCTTCGTCGACGACTGGCTGCGGCTGGAACGCGAACGCGACGCAAGACGCGCCGCCCGCAAAGGGCCCAACACCGACTAACGCGCCACCTCCCCCTTTCTTTCGTCCAAAATAACTTCCGCCGGAGGCCCGCGGCGCAGCCGCGCTACCGAAGGTTCAAGCCTGCAAGGCGCAGAAGGGAGGCGGGCGGGCGCCTGCCAGGAAAGCCACGCTCTCCCACTCAGGCGCCCAACCTCAGACTTAGTTTCCGGTTGTCACCTGGACTGCCGCACGGGCGTCGGCCACAAGCGCTGCTCCGTCGAGCCCTTTGGACGTCATCTCCGCGATCCACTCCGCGATGACGGTCTCGCCAAGGGCGGCAATCCGGGCAGTCTCTGCGCCCGAAATCTCGGCGATCTCGTTGCCAGCCGCGGCCATAAGCTCGCGACCGACCACGTCGCCGGTGTCATGGGCCGCCCCTGCGAGCGCGGAGGCCGCAAAGCCCGAATTGGCGTCGATCACTGCACGTAGGTCAGCGGGCAGCCCCTCATAGACGTCCTTGTTCATCGCCCAGATGAAGTAGAGGTTGTAAAGCGACCGGTCGCCCGCAACGTCAGTGTGGCTGTCGGTGAGCTCATCGAGCTTGAGCGACGGCGACATCTCCCACGTGATCACGCCCCCATCGACGATGCCTTTGGACAGCGCCTCAGGAAACGCAGGCACAGGCATCCCAACAGGCGTCGCGCCAAGCTTTTCCAAAAGCAGCGTCGCAGGTCGCGACGGACCGCGCAGCTTGAGCCCGTCAAAATCCTCCACAGTCGCAATCCCTGCGCCGCGCTTGTGGACCAACCCGCGGCCGTGCATATGGGCCGCGATCACGTGCACATCCCGGAAATCATCCATCAGGTGCTTTTGGGTAAAGATCCACGCGGCTTTCGACGCCTCTTCCCCCGATTTGGTGGTCATGAACGGAAGCTCCATCGCCTCCGCTTCAGGGAAACGGCCAGGCTGGTAGCCTGGGATCACCCAGCCGCCATCGACAGCGCCGTCACGAATGAGGTCATACTGCGCGGGCGCTTTGCCGCCCAGCTGCATAAACGGATAAAGCTCCACCTTGATGCGCCCGGCGGAGTCCGCCTCGATCTTATCGGCCCAGGGCTGCATGAAATAGGTGGGATTGGCAGATGCTGGCGACACAAAGTGCTGGAAGCGCAGCGTCACCTCCTGCGCAAATGCGGACGCGCCAGCGGCACTGAGAAGCGCAGCAAGCGCTGCGGATTTGAGCATCGTCGTCATGGCGTGCTCCTTCCTTTGATAGTCTGCGGGATGCCCCGGGCTGTTTCAGCCGAGGCGGGTGGTAGGTGGCGAGCGTTTTGGACGATTTCAAACCCGCCGCAATGGGAAATTGCCCCCCAATCCGGGCAACCCATGGATTGAGAAAGGCGTTTCTGGGATCGGGGGGAATTTCGGAAACCTGTTCCCCCCTTCTGGGTATACATCCAATCCCCCGAATCCGATGACGCCGCATCACAAACCGGGGAGCTCAGTGCGCGCGCGCAGGGCGGCCCTGCCTTACGGACTAAGCCAAACCACGCTAGGACGCCGCTGTCCGCCGTCCCAAGAAGGCCTAGAACATGCTGATCCCCCGCCAAAAGACCCCCGACCTCATCGTCCCCACGCTCGACCATGGCCCGTTTGATCTGGCCGCCGAACAGAACCCGCGGGGGATCGTGATCTGCTTTTACCGCGGGCTCCACTGCCCGATCTGCGCCAACTACCTCAAAGAGTTCGACAAACGTGCCCCAGACTTCGCCGAGCGTGGCGTGGGTGTCTTGGCGCTTAGCTCTGATGGAGAAGATCGCACCCGCGCCATGGCCGACAAGATTGGCAACGCCAACCTGCGCTTTGGCTATGACTTGAGCCTCGCAACAGCGCGCGATTGGGGCCTCTATATCTCCACCTCCCGCGGCAAGACGTCCATTGGCATTGAGGAGCCCGCGCTTTTTTCAGAGCCTGGTCTCTTCATGGTGGGACCGGAACAGACGCTCTACTACGGCTCTGTGCAGACGATGCCTTTTGTGCGGCCACATTTCTCGGAACTGGTCAGCGCACTCGATTTCGCGATCGACAAAAACTACCCGGCGCGAGGCGAATACACCGGCGCCGTCTAAGGGTCCGTCCCTTGCCCGGCGGTCCCCTCTTGGGCCTGGGTCGCGATCTCCATAAGCGCTTCATCCAGCGGGTCGAGCGTTTGCGCACCCAAACATGCCGCATGGGTCATGGCGACAACGCGCCCGGTCCCGTAGCTCACCCAGTAGGCGCCGGTCCCGCGGGCCTTGTGAAAGATCGTGGGCCGGTCGCAAAGCCGCCCCCCGTGCCAATAGGCCCGACCGGTGCCCAATGGCGCGCTCACCGCGCCTGGCACGTAGCTGATCGTATCGCGAACCGGCACCGTCCCGATGGTGTCCGGCGCGTGGCTCGCCCACTGGGTGGCGAGATGCGCAATGTCATAGGCCGAGGCCGCAAGCCCGCCAAAGGCTCCCGCACCTGGCCAACCCTGGGACCGCGTCAAGCTGGGCATAGCCAGCGTCTCGCGGCAGGCGGGCACGATGTCGCCAACCTGCGTTTCGAGCACCGCACCGAGGATCGCATAGTTTTCGTTGGAATACCGATAGGTGCCGCGGGGCTCAGCCGCACGGGCAAACGCCTCCTCCGACCAGGCGGCGTCATTTTCCGGGCCACGCCAGCGCGCCATAGGGGCGTCTTGGGTCCGGTCTGCGCCGAGCCCGCCGGTGTGCAACGCAAATTCCAGCACCGTGCGATCATCGCCTATGTCCAAGTGTCGTGCTGTCGGGTCAGACCAGGATACCCTGCCGCGTTCGACCAGCGCATGAACGCACGCCGCGACCACCGTCTTTGAGACAGAGGCAAGCCCGATCGCCCCCGTTTTGTCGATGCCGATCTGCGCCGCCGCGATTTCCGCCCCGTCCTCCCACACGCTGATCTGACCGGCGGGGATACGGTTTTTTGCCATCCACTGTTCCCAAGCCGCGATGGCGGGGTCCGCCGCAACCGGCAGAGCGGCGCCCACAAGGCCCATTAGGCCCAAAGGCAGCCAAAGTCGCATCAGCTATAGGTTGGGTGAAACCGATCCGCGGGCGAGAGCGTGAAAATATCCACCCCATCAGCCGTGACCCCGACGGAGTGTTCGAACTGCGCCGACAGCGATCTGTCGCGCGTCACGGCTGTCCAGTCATCAGCAAGCACTTTTGTCTCGGGCCGACCAAGGTTCACCATAGGCTCGATGGTGAAAAACATCCCCTCTTCGAGCCGCGGCCCCGTGCCCGCGCGCCCGTAGTGGAGCACGTTGGGCGGGGCGTGAAACACCCGGCCCAGCCCGTGGCCACAAAAGTCCCGCACCACGCTCATGCGCTGCGCCTCGACATAGGTCTGGATGGCGTGGCCAATATCGCCAAAGGTGGCTCCGGGGCGCACGGCCTCGATCCCCTTGAAAAGCGCGTCATGGGTGACTTGGATCAGCCGCTCCGTCTTGCGCGTTAGCCGCCCAGAGACATACATGCGGGAGGTGTCCCCGTACCAGCCATCTACGATGACGGTGACATCGATATTCAGGATATCGCCGTCTTTCAGCACCTTCCCACCAGGAATGCCGTGGCAAACAACGTGGTTAACGCTAATACAGCTGGCGTGCCGGTACCCTTTGTACCCAATGGTGGCCGACGTCACGCCGAGCGCGTCGACCCGCTTTGTGATATGGTCATCAATGGCCGCGGTCGTCTGCCCGGGGAAAACCATCTCAGACAACTCATCGAGGATGCCCGCCGCCACACGCCCAGCCTCTCGCATGCCTGCGAAATCACCGGGCTCATAGAGCCGGATGCCATCCTTCGTCATGCGTCCGCGCGGGGTGTCCATGGGTCTGTCCTATCCAAGGGTCCCCTTCATATAGGCGCAAACGTCAGACTTGCCCAGAGACCCACCTCCCCCTTCCTTTGGCCCCAATACCTCGGGGAGCGGCAGTTGCGTTTTTAACTTAGACTCGTGATGGAGTTACGGTTATCGTCTGCAATGATGTCTCGTGAAGCAAGTCATTGTTTGTTTGTTAATTTATCAATTTCATTTTTGTGAAATATAGTG
>JBCBZG010000013.1:0-101393 GCA_039815465.1 Pseudomonadota bacterium | reverse complement strand
GTGAGCTTTGCCGCGTTTCGCGCCAGGAGGCCCACATGCCAGCCAGCGTTCCAGAACGCCTGCCCGGTGGCGGCGCCGATGCCTTGGCTTGCGCCTGTGATCAGGATGGTTTTCACGCGATGTCTCCTTCAGTCAGCGTCAGGGGCACGTCTTTGGGTTTGAGGTCGTCGGTGACCAGCCCGCCGGTGGGTTTGGCGAGCCGGTTGCGGACCACCCAGATCAGCCGTTCGGAGGCGCGGGTGATCGCGACATAAGCGAGGCGTTTCCACAGCTGCGTGCCTGCCTCCATCCGGTTCATGCGGGCCGCGACAAAGATGTCGGGGGCAAAGACCTGGACCGTGTCCCATTGCGACCCTTGCGCCTTATGGATCGTCACCGCTGCACCGTGGAGGAACGTGGCCCCCATGCGCGCGGCGAAGGGGATGAAGGGTTCTTCTTCATCCGGTTTCTCGATCTTGACGATGCTGGCCGCGTTCACCTGCGGGTCCTCGGCGCCCATAACGTGGAGGCGCGAAAAGCCGGGCCGTCGCCCCGGGCCCATATAGACCACCTGGGCGCCTTTGATGAGGCCGCGCGCCTCCAGGTCGAGCCGCTTTTTGCGGTGCTTCATCGGCAGCTCGATGCCGTCGCAGATCAGCGGTTCGCCTTCGAGCAGGTCATCTTCCGGCGCGCCGTAGGCTGCGCGGAAGGCTTGGATAAGGCGGATACGCGTTTGGTTGCGCCAGACCAACACGGGAGAGCGGGCCATGAGGTCGCTTTCCACCCGCTGGCCGAACACGACACGCTCGTCGCGCTGCGCGGCCTCGCCTACCATCTGTTCGAACTCGTGGAATTCGAGCGCTGGGTCGCCCAGGGCGTGGGCGAGGTCGAGGATCGGGTTGTCTTCCGCCTGGCGGTGGACACGGCCCAGCGTCAGTTTGCGCGGTGCGGGCAGGCCGTCAAAGACCATGGAGCCGGACTGGTTGACAGGGGCGAGCTGGGCTGGGTCCCCGAACAGAAGGAGCGTCGGAAAGATGTCTTTGAGGTCCTCGAACTGGCGGGCGTCGAGCATGGACGCTTCGTCGATAAAGCCGATGTCGAGCGGATCCTCGCGCCGTTTCCAGCCCGTGATAAAGTCGGAGCCACGCAGCCCCGCGGCTGCGAGCGCGCCGGGCATGGATTTGTTGCCTTCATAAAAGCGCGCGGCGCGGTCGAGCGCTTCATCGGTGAGGCCCTCGACTTCTGGTCGTTCGCCATTCCCGGCAAGCCAGTCGGCGATGCGTTCATATTCGGGGTCATAGACGGGGGTGTAGAGAATCCGGTGGATCGTGGTGGCCGGAACGCCGCGCATCCGCAGCACGCTCGCGGCCTTATTCGTGGGGGCGAGGATCGCCAGCGTGCGGCGGTCCTTGCGCTTGCGGCCCTCGTAATCGCCGCTGACGACATCAACACCGGCCTCGGCTAGCGCTTTGTAAAGCTCTGCGAGGAGGAGTGTTTTGCCCGAGCCCGCTTTCCCGATGACGGCGAGCACGCTGTCCGTCCCGTCGCGCGGCGGGGTCAGCGTACCCTCGAGAATGTCGACGCCCGCCTCGGCCAAGGTGGCGCTGACCACGTCATGGGCGTGGGTCTGATCATCTGAGAGCGTGAGGGCTGACATGGGGCGACCATAGGCCCCGCGCGAGGCGGGGACCAGGGTGCGCGGACATCTGTGGGGCGCCGAAATCTTACAAAGATTTCGGACCGATTTCTTTGTAAGAAATCGGCGCTACGCGGCAACGCTGCGCTGGACGGCGTGGCCGAAGGCGCGGTCGAACCAGTGGCGGGCGATCATGGGCGACACGCCGGCCTGGCGCGCCACACGGCGTTGATCGGCTTGGGTAAACTGCCAAAGGCCCACGCTGATCTTTTCTCGCCCAAGGCCTTGGGAGCCCAGTACCTCCGGTGAGGAGCCGATGCGGCTGTAGATGCGCACCATTCGGGCGTCGAACACGCCCACATAGGACATCAGCCCAAAGCCCTGCAGGATTTCCCCTCCTGCCAACATCAAGGCAGCGGCCGTCGTGGGGGCGGCGTCGGGCGCCAGGCAAAACCGCGTGCATTCCCAAATCTGGGGCGACGTGATGCGCACGCCGTCTGTCAGGTGCAAAAAGTAGTCGTTGACCATCGTCTGCCCCGTCGTGGGCAGGAGCCGCATGGAGCCACCGTGGCTGCCGTCGGGGCATTCCCAAATCACATAGAGCGGGTTGAGTGCGTCATAGGCGTCATGTTCCTGTCCGGCGTCATCGACGGTCACATCCCAGCCCAAACGGTCCTTGAACTGCCAGGCGCGGTCCTCGTGCATGGTGCGTTTGAGGGTTGGGAACTGCGCCAGCTGGTCGCCATAGATGAAGCGGATCATGTCGTTTACCTCCGTTGAACCTCGCCAAAAATGGGTAGGGCGGAATGGTTACCGGGCTGGTAACCTCCCCGTGCGGAGCGCCGGATTTCCGTTAACACTTCGCACATCTTGTAGGAGAGGGGCCAGGAGATGGCAGATATTGCATACCGCAGCAGCGCTGAGATTGAGGCCTCTCGCGGGCCGTCAGAGTATTTCACCGGGGAGGTGCAGATGGAGCGGCTGTCGAATCACGCTGACATCGCGCTCACGCAGATGCGCGTGACCTTTGCGCCGGGTGCGCGGACCGCTTGGCACACCCATGAGGCGGGTCAGGTGCTCTATGTCACTTCGGGCAACGGGCTCTTTGGGACACGCGACCGGGTCTTTCCCATTACCGTGGGCGATGTGGTCGATATCCCGGCGGGGGTGGAGCATTGGCATGGCGCGGGACCGGACACACCGATGCAGCATATCGCAACGCAGCCGAGCGCGGTGGCCGGATGGCTGGAGCAGGTGAGCGATGCGGACTACGCCGCGGGCTAAAGCGCCCCTCGACGTCTCGAAACCGCTTCTGCTGAGAAGTGAGGGCGGCCTCCGTCCGCGGGTGGGGGCAATAGCCCCCGCTCGGCAAACCAAAGGTTTGCCTTTGGCAAAACGGGGCGGACGGGGGCAGTCCGGTGTTGCCACCGGGCATAGGTCTTTTGCTTATCGAAAGCCCGCTGTCCGCTAGGTGATCGCCTCAAGCCGTTCGAGCGACATATCGCCGGGCACCACCGTGATCGGGATCGGCAGGGACCCCGCGTTTTTCGTCATCTGCGTCACCAGCGGCCCCGGCCCGCCCTTATCCGTCGATGCGCCGAGCACGAGCACGCCGACCTCCGGGTCGTCGCGTACTTGGGCGAGGATTTCGGGCACGGCCTCCCCTTCGCGGATCACGAGTTCTGGGTCCACGCCTTGGCGGTCGCGCATCCACTTGGCGAACACCTCGTAATGCGCTTCGATCCTCTCGCGGGCCTCCTCGCGCATGATGTTGCCCACCCCGATCCAGTGATTGAACTCCTCGGGGGGGATGATGGCCAAAATCTCCACCCCGCCGCCGGTATGGGCGGCGCGCATCGCGGCAAAGCGGATGGCGTTGAGGCATTCGCGGCTGTCGTCGAGTACCACGAGAAATTTGCGCATGGGCGGTCTCCTTCGAGGGGACTGTGGCGGGGCTGCGCGGCCCGCGCAAGGAAAAGCGCCCCCGTCCGGGACAGACGGGGGCGCGGCAAGCACTTAGGCTAGGGGTACGCCGTTCGCTCTGCGGCCGCTCGGGGGGACGATGTCAGGCCGCCGCGCTCATAATTGTGAGAGGCGCGCGTCGAGCGGTAGTGCCGGAACGTCACAGCAGTATGACAGGCTCTAGGCTTCGGCCAGTTCCGTGCGCCCGGCGATAAAGCTGTCCACATCAAAGCGGGTGTTGCGAAAGGCGATGTCGCCGTTTTGCGCGTGGGGCCACTGGTCGCGCGGGCGGTCCCAATAGAGCTCGATCCCGTTGCCATCAGGGTCATCGAAGTACAGCGCGACGGACACGCCGTGATCTGCGGCGCCGTAGATGTCCACCCCGTGTTCGGCGACGCGTGCGACGGCCTCGCGGAGGTCGTTGAGCCGCGGATACACAAACGCGACGTGGTAGAGCCCGGTATGGTGCCGCGGGGCGGGCGTGCCGCCTTGGCTCGACCACGTATTGAGGCCTAATTGGTGGTGGTAGCCGTCGATCCCGAGAAAGGCAGCTTGCGTGCCGTAGGTCGCCGTCACCTCGAACCCGAGCACGTCGCGGTAAAAGCGGACGGCGCGGTCGAGGTCAGCAACCTTGAGGTGGACGTGGCCGACAGATGTGCCGACGGGGGCGCGGTAAGTCATAGGGGGGCTCCTGTCTGTTGGAGCCCTATCTATGCCCTGCTGTCACGCACATAAATCTGCATTTCTGCGCATTATTGTGCGCATAGGCGCGCTAGGGTCAGGAGCTGACCATTCCCACGATCTCATAGGTGCGCGCGAGGATCGGCGCCGCGATGGCGCGGGCGCGTTCGGCGCCTTGGCCCAGCACGCGGTCGATCTCCGCCGGGTCGGCCATGTAGCGCTGCATCTCCGTCCCGATGGGGCCGAGCTTGTCAACGGCGAGGTCCACGAGCGCGGGTTTGAACGCGCCAAATTGTTGGCCAGCAAACTGCGTGACCACCTGTTCGGCTGTCTCACCTGACAAGGCTGCGTAGATGTTCACCAGGTTCTTGGCCTCGGGCCGTTCTGCGAGCCCGGCCAGCGTGTCGGGCAGCGGTTCGGGGTCGGTTTTGGCCTTGCGGATCTTTTTGGCGATGTCGTCTGGGCCATCGGTCATATTGATGCGGCTCATGTCCGAGGGGTCGGATTTCGACATCTTTTTGGACCCGTCGCGCAGGCTCATGACGCGGGTGGCCACGCCGCCGATGACGGGTTCGGTGATGGGAAAAAACTCCTCCCCGAAGTCGTGGTTGAACTTCATCGCGATGTCGCGCGTCAGCTCCAGGTGCTGCTTCTGGTCGTCGCCCACGGGGACGTGGGTGGCGTGGTAGGCCAGAATGTCGGCGGCCATGAGCGCGGGATAGGCAAAGAGGCCAAGCGACGCGTTCTGCGCGTTCTTGCCCGCCTTGTCCTTGAACTGGGTCATCCGCTGCATCCAGCCCATGCGCGCCACGCAGTTGAAAATCCACGCGAGCTGCGCGTGTTCGGGCGCCTGGCTCTGGTTGAAGAGAATGGATTTCTCGGGCGAGATGCCCGACGCCATGAAGCCTGCCGCGATCTCGCGTGTTTGGTGGCGTAGCCCTGCGGGGTCCTGCCAGGTGGTGATCGCGTGGAGGTCGACCATGCAGTAGATCGTTTCGAACTCGCCAGAGTTCTGCATCCCCACGGAGGGGCGGATCATCCCGAGGTAGTTGCCCAGTGTCAGCCCGCCGGAGGGCTGGACGCCGGAAAAGACGCGTTTTGTAAAATCGGCCATGGTGGCCTCCATCTGGTAGCCGTGCGACAAGTCGCTTATGTCGCGGGGACAGAGCCGTCAAGAAAGTCCCCCATGCCGTCCCCTATCCCGTCTTCGAACGACCCGTCACCGGTCAATTCCGTTCCCGCGCCGGTGTTGGCCTTAGCGGCCTTTGTCTTTGGCATTGAGGTTCTGTTTTGGCTTGGCTCGCGCGGGGTTCTGGGCGGGGATGCGGGCATCGCGCTGCGCGTGACTGCGTTCGAGGATTATGGGTTTGCCCCACGGCTCTGGGCGTTCATGGTGCAGAACGGGGCGTGGAGCTTTGATGGGCTCCAGCGGTTTGTCACCTACGCCTTCGTCAACGTGTCCTTCCTGTCCACAACGCTGTCTTGCGTGTTCATCCTCGCCTTCGGGAAGTTCGTGGGGGAGGTCATGGGCGGCGCGCGGGCGCTTGTGATCTTTGTTGTGGCGACGGTTGGGGCGGCGCTGGTCTACGGGTCCGTCTTTCCTGATCAGAGCTTGCTCTACGGGGCGTTCCCTGGGGCTTACGGGCTGCTAGGGGCCTATACCTACATCCTGTTTTTGATCCTCGATGGCGCGGATGAGAACCGAATGCAGGCCTTTCGGTTGGTGGGGATTTTAGCGGGGCTTCAGCTGGTATTTGGTATCCTTTTTGGCGGGCCGCCGCATTGGGCGGCGGATATTGCCGGGGCTGCGATTGGGTTTTTGACGGCGGCAGCGCTGGGGCCGGGCGGGATCGCGCGGCTGTTGCGGCGGTAGGCGTGTGCTTTGTGTTTCAAGTACTGAGGGTGGCTCCCGTCCGCGGGTGGGGGCCATGCCCCCGCCCGGGGGGGCGGACGGGGGCCGCCCGGTGGTTCCCACCGGGCGAAACCCAAAACTAACGCCTCAGATCGCGCTTCAGCTCTGACAGCCGGAACGCACCCGTGAGCCGTGCTGCCACCACGTATGCCATCATCCCCACCGCAATCAGAGCCGCCAAAGCGGCGTAGCGGACCGTTTCGACCACAAGCCAGTCTGCGAGCACCCAGCCAGCAGCAACCAGCACCACGCCCATCATAGCGCTCGCCGCCACGATGCGCGGCAGGCGCTGGCGCGCGCGGGCGTTCAGCGCGGCCTCCAGCCCCATCCCGCGGCTGCCCCGCCACAAGAGCCAGGTCATCCCCCAGGCCGCCAGCGTCGTGCCAATGGCTGCGGCGACAAAGCCAATGACGGGGGCCAGCCCAATGGCCAGCACCGCATTCACGACCATCGCCGCCGCCGCGTAGCGGAAGGGGCGGCGCGTGTCTTCCCGCGCGAAGTAGAGCGGTTGCAGCACCTTTTGCAGCACAAAGGCGGGCAGCCCAGCGCCATAGATCGCCACGGCCAGTGCGGTGGGCAGCGCATCCTCCATCGTGAAGGCGCCGCGCACAAAGAGCACGGAGGTGAGCGGAAGCGGGATCACCACAAGCGCCACCGCCGCAGGCAGCGTCAGCGCCATCGACATCTCAAACGCAGTCGACAAAGCCTGCTGCCCGCCCTCCGCATCCTTGTCCTGCAACCGCCGCGATAGGCTGGGGAGGAGCACCACGCCAATGGCCACGCCCACCACGCCCAGTGGCAGCTGGTAGAGCCGGTCGGCGTAGTAAAGCCACGCCGCCGCGCCCTCAAAGAAGCTCGCGACCTGTCGGCCCACGATCAGGTTCACCTGCACGACGCCCCCGGCAAGCGCGGCGGGCGCGGCGATGATCGCTAGGCGTTTCAGCTCCGGCGTCATGCGCGGCCAGCGCGGCAGGAGCGTCACGCCCGCGCGTCGCGCTGCAACCCAGACCAGTGCGAGCTGGGCAACACCCGCAATGGGCACCGCCCAAACGAGCGTGCGCCCGGCATCCCAGCCCAGTGCACGCGCGCCGATAAGCGCGCCGATAAAGAGCATGTTGAGAAGCACAGGCGCCGCCGCTGCGGCCACAAACCGGCCCGCAGCGTTCAGGACACCCGACGCAAGCGCCGCGAGCGAGATAAACAGGATATAAGGAAAGGCCACCCGGCCATAATCCACCGCGAGGTCATACCGCGCGTCCCCCAGAAAGCCCGAGGCCATAGCGAGCACGAGCCAGGGCATCGCCGCCATGGCCAGCAGCGTAAAGACGATCAGGATCAGGCCAAGCCCGCTCGCCGCGTCCCGCGCGAACCCCTCCGGGTCGTCACCTGCCTGCCACTTCTTTGAAAACATCGGGACAAAGGCGGTGTTGAACGCCCCCTCTGCGAAAAAGCGGCGAAACATATTGGGGAGCGAAAAGGCGACAATGAACGCCTCCGCCACTGGTCCCGCGCCGAGGAAGGCTGCGATCATGATGTCGCGCACAAAGCCTAGGATGCGCGACAGCATCGTCCAAAGCCCAACGGTGGCAAAGGCCCGCATCATGGCGCATCGCCCCCAGTAGGGCGCGACAGCCGCCGCGCGCACAACCTCGCGCGCAGCGCGCCCCCCTCAAAAAAGAGTTTTGCGAAAACTCTTGCGCCAGTGGCAGGCGCCGTCACCGGCGGGCCTGTTGGGCGCCCTCGGCAATCGCGGCGCGCAGCTTGCGTTCCAGCGACCTCTGCCGCCCTTCGGCGTGGAGTTTCAGGCCAAACATATCCTTGACGTAAAATGTATCGACCACCTGTTCCCCGTAGGTCGCGATCACGGCGTTGGCGATGTAGATGTTGGAACCCGCGAGCGTCCGGCAGAGGTCAAAGAGCAGGCCGGGTCGGTCGCGCGTGTCCACTTCGATGATCGTGTAGATGTCCGAGCCGTCATTATCAAAGGTGATGTGCGTGGGCACGTTGAACGGCCGCTCCCGCTTTTTGAGCTTGTCGCGGTCTTTGAGCGCCTCTTCGGCCACGACCTCCCCCTGGAGCGTTTTGTGGATCATCGTCTTGAGCCGCGGCAGGCGGGAGGGCTCGTAGGGCGCGCCTTCGGCGTCTTGGACCCAGAACGCGGCCACGGCGTAGCCGTCTTTGGTTGTGAATGTCCGGGCATCGACCACATTGGCGCCCACGAGCGCCAGCGCGCCGGTCATGCGCGCAAAGATGCCCGGGTGGTCGGCCATGGCGAAGCAGATGCGCGTGGCGTCGCGGTCGAGATCGGGTTCGAGGTCCACAGCCACCTGGTCATCGGCCACGTCGCGCAGAAGCCGCGCAAAGACCACGTGGGCCGTGACATGGAGACCCTGCCAATAGGGCGGGTAGTGGCGGTTCTTTTCGCGGCGCAGGTCGTCATCGCTCCACTCCGGCAGGGCCTGGGCAAGGAGCCGTTTTGCCTCCACCCCGCGGTTTTCGCGGTTGAGCGCTTCCATCCCGTCTTCGAGCCCGCGGCGCGTCTGGCGGTAAAGCGCGCGGATGAGCACCGCTTTCCAGTTGTTCCAGGTGTTGGGCGACACCCCGCGGATGTCACAGACCGTGAGCACCGTCAGCAGGTCGAGCCGTTTGCGCGTGCGCACGGCCTTGGCGAAGTCGCGCACCGTACGTGGGTCGGCGATGTCGCGCTTTTGGGCCATGTCGGACATGAGCAGGTGGTAGCGCACGAGCCACTCCACCGTCTCCACCTCTTTCTTATTGAGCCCGAGCCGCGTGGCCACGTCCCGCGCGATGCGCGCGCCCAAGATCGAATGATCCTCCGCCCGGCCTTTGCCGATGTCGTGGCACAGAAGCGCGACATAGAGCACTTTGCGGTTGAGCCCGTCCTTGAGGATCGAGGACGCGACCGGCAGGTCCTCCTCCAGCTCACCGCGTTCGATTTGGGCGAGGATGGCGATGCATTGGATCGTATGCTCGTCCACGGTGTAGGTGTGGTACATGTTGAACTGCATCATCGCGACGATGGGTTCAAATTCGGGGATAAACGTCCCCAACACGCCCAGCTCGTTCATGCGCCGCAGCGCGCGTTCCGGATTGCCGTGTTTCAGGAGCGTGTCGAAGAAGATGCTCGACGCCTCCGGGCTTTTGCGCATCTCATCATCGATGAGCGGCAAGCTGGCGGCGATGATGCGCATCGCGTCGGGGTGGAGCAACGTACCCGAGCGCAGCCCAACCTCAAAGATACGCAGCATGTTGAGCTTGTCGGACAAAAAGAGCTCGGTGTCCCCGATTGTCAGGCGGTTTTGTTTGATCGCGTAGGGCGGCAGCGCCTTGGGCTGCGTGCTGCGGCGGAAAATCCGGTAGAGCGCGGGCTCTGTTTTGACGTGGGCCTCTTCGAGCGCCGTCAGGAAGATGCGCGTGAGCTCCCCCACCCGGATGGCGGCGCGAAAGTAGTCTTGCATAAAGTGTTCGACGGCGCGCCTGCCGCGTTTGTCGACATAGCCCATGCGGTCGGCGACTTCGACCTGCAGGTCAAAGGTCAGCTGGTCTGACGCCCGTCCGGCCAGGATGTGCAAGTGGCAGCGGATGGCCCAAAGGAACGCTTCGGATTTGAGGAAGCTGTCGAACTCCTCCTTAGTGAAGAGCCCGAGGGGGACAAGGTCAGCTGCATCGCGTACGCCGTGGATGTATTTCGCGATCCAGAACAGCGATTGTAGGTCGCGCAGCCCGCCTTTGCCCTCTTTCACGTTGGGTTCGACCATGTAGCGCTGGCCACCCTGCTTTTGCAGGCGTGCGGTGCGTTCTTGCAGTTTCGCCTCGATAAAGTCCTTCGCGGTGGAGCGGAAAAGCTCCCCCCAGAGTCGGTTCCGGAGGTCCTCAAAGAGTGTTGGATCGCCACCGATGTGGCGCATTTCCACGAGGCTGGTGCGGATCGTGTAGTCCCCCTTGGCGAGCTTGAGGCAGTCGTTGATCGTGCGTGTGGCGTGGCCGACTTTGAGCTTTAGGTCCCACATGACGTAGAGCACCGCCGACACCAGCGTTTCGGCGCGTTCGACGTTGTTGGGCGGCGTGAGAAACAGCAGATCGACATCGGAATGCGGGGCCATTTCGCCTCGGCCATAGCCGCCGACGGCGATGATGCTTAGGTCGCGGTCCGGATCGACGTTGAGCCCATCGAGCAAGTGCGCCGCGGCAAGCTCAACGGCCAGGAGCACACAGCCATCGGTGGCGCGCGCGTAGTCCTCGATCGTGGGGGAGGCCTCCGTCGGGGTGGTCAGGAACCGCGTCTGGATCGCGGCGCGGCAGCGCTTGAGCTCGCGCGAGAGCGCGTCGACGATGACCTTGCGGCGGGCGACGACATCATCGCCGTTGGCGCCAAGCGCGTCCAACGCGGCCTGAGCCTCATGCCGGGTCCGGTCCCGCTCAAACGCGGTGGAGGCAAGTTCAGAGAAGTCGGGAGGCGCGTGTTGACCGGGCATAGGGGCCTTTACCCCTAGAAGGCCGCGACCGCAAAGCTCTGAGGTGCGGCGCTGATGGTGAGCACTTGCTGGGCTTGGATCGTGCCGATCGCCAGGCCGCGCTCATTGGTGCCGTCACGTGAAAAGCGCACGATCCCGGTGGAGCCTTGGAAGCCCTGTGGCCGCGTGATCGCCTCCGCGCTCAGCGGGTTTGATCCGCCTTGCGCCCAAAGCGCTGCGATCACAGCGACCCCGTCATAGGCGGTAAAGGCAAGCGGATGCGGGCGTGTGCCGTAGGCGGCGTTAAAGCGGGCCTCAAAGGCCGCGCCGCGTGCCCGGTCTGGCATGGTGAACCAGCCGCCCTCTGCACCTGTCAGGGAAAAGAGCCGTGAGTCCAGGTCCCAGCGCGCCAAGCCCAGATACTGCGTGGTGACTGGGTCAACGCCCGCCTCTGGCAGCAATTCCGCGAGGATGGGAAGAGCGCCAGAGGTGCTTGAGGTCAGCACGATGGAATCAGCACCCATTTCTCCCACCACGCGGCGCACATCGCCCACGGCGCTGGAGATGCCCGGCAGCGTGTTCTCGTAGCTGACCACGGCCAGCGGTGGGGTGCCGTTGAGCGTGAGCGCATTGACGACAGCACTCCGCCCCGCTTCGCCGGCCACGGTGCGCGCGTTCAGCACGACGGGCCGTGTTTTGCCCTGGCTCACCGCAAAGGAGCTCAACCGCCGCGCGCTGTCTTGGAACGTTTGACCCAGAAGGTAGACCCCGCCCCCTGCAACGGCAGTGTTGTTTGAAAACGTCAGAACGCTGCGCCCGCTGCTGGCGACGGCCAGGCCCACAGCCGCCGCAGCCTCCCCATCGAGGGGTCCGAGGATCACATCGGCCCCGCTCGCGATGGCCTGTTGCGCGGCGGCGACGGCGGTGGGGGTGTTGCGCTGTGTGTTGTAGACGGTGAGGTTGACCTGAACGCCGGTGATGTCAGCCGCCGCAAGCCGCGCTGCGCTTTCTAGGCTGGCGGCGATCGCCTCCAGCTCGTCCACGCCAGAGCCTGCGGGCACCAGAAGCGCGATATCGACAGGCGAGGTCGGGCCCGAAGGAGCAGAGGGCCCAACGCGGCCCGAATTCGGCATCGGTTCGCAGGCCGCAAGGGCGGCCACAGCCGCGATCCCCGCTCCGATGCGGATGACATTGCGGACATTCTGAAAAAACGACACCATAGCGGCAACCCTTCTGCGCAAAAGCGAGCTTGAACACACACAGCTCTGTTGAATGCGCATATTGAGGGAGTTGATGGGGAGGGTCGAGTCATGAATTTCATCGAGCAGCCCCTGGCGGCGGGGCTTTACCTCGTGGCGACACCGATTGGGACTGCGCGCGACATCACGCTGCGCGCGCTTGATACCCTGGCCTCCGCCGATGAGCTGGTGGCTGAAGACACCCGCACGCTGCGCAAACTTATGGAAATCCACGGGGTCCCGCTCAAAGGGCGGCGGGTCCACGCCTATCACGACCACAGCGGGGAGGCCGCCCGCACCCGCATCCTGGCCGCGATTAGGGAGGGTAAGTCCGTCGCCTACGCCTCGGAAGCCGGAACCCCGCTGATCGCCGACCCCGGCTACGCGCTTGTCGCCGCAGCGCGGGACGCGGGCCTGCCCGTGACCTCCGCCCCTGGACCCAACGCTGCCATCGCCGCGCTGTCCATCGCGGGGCTCGCCACAGACCGCTTCGCGTTTCTGGGCTTTGCCCCAACGGCGGAAAAGGCGCGCCAATCTGCCCTGGCCGCGGTCGCGGACCTCGATGCCACACTTGTCTACTACGAATCCCCGCGCCGCCTGGCCGCGTTTCTGGCAAGCGCCAAGAGCGCGCTTGGCCCCGACCGCACGGCCGCCCTGTGCCGCGAGATCACCAAACGGTTCGAAGACGTGACACGCGGCACTCTCAGCGAACTCGCCGACCGCTACGCGGCGCAACCGGTTAAAGGGGAATGTGTTGTGCTGATCGAGCGCGCGCAGAAACGTCAGCTCAACCCCGAGGATCTAGATGCTGCCATTAAGACTGCATTAACTGACATGGGGGTAAAAGACGCAGCAAGCCATGTGGCGCAGGCCACAAATACCCCCCGGCGCGTGGTCTACCAACGTGCGCTCGCGCTCAAAAAGGATCAGTTGTGATGTCCGGCATCGTCTCATTTCTCAAGGGCCTTGGCGCCGAAGATGGTGTTGAACGTTTCTACCAGGCCCGCGGCGCGGAAACCGTTGCGCGACGCTGGCAGCGACCGGGCGGCGAGGTCGATCTTATCATGCGGGACCGTGAGGGCCTGATTTTCGTGGAGGTCAAATCCTCCCGCACGATTGACCGGGCATTGGCGCGGCTCGGAGCGAGCCAGATCGCGCGGCTTTTGTCCTGCGCAGAGGAGTTTTTGGCAACTTGGCCCTCAGGGTCGCTCACAAACCTGCGCTTTGATGTGGCCGCCGTTGACGGAACGGGCCGGATCGAAGTCGTGGAGAATGCGCTTTCGGCGTAGTGTGCGATTGAACCTAGCGCCTTGGCGGTCCATCTAGAGATGGCCAGCTAGGGAGTGGGCCATGCTCAACATCGCGTTCCAAATGGACCCGATCGCCAATGTCGACATCAATGCCGACAGCAGCTTTCGCCTCGCTGAAGAGGCGCAGGCACGGGGACATTCGATTTTCGTCTACACACCCGAAGGCTTGGTGTTTGACGAGGGCACCGTGCATGTCACTGGCACGCCCGTTACGCTGCGCCGGGAGCTTGGCAACCATGTAACCTTTGGGGGCGAGGTCACGCGACCGCTCGCGGAGTTTGACGTCGTTTGGCTGCGCCAAGACCCGCCCTTTGACATGTCCTACATCACCACGACACATCTGCTTGATCTCGTACATCCGGGCACTCTCGTGGTGAATGATCCGTTTTGGGTGCGCAATTTCCCTGAAAAGCTGCTCGTGCTGCGCTTCCCGGACCTGACCCCGCCCACGATGATCGCGCGCTCGCTCGATGCGCTGCGCACATTCCAAGCGCGTCACGGCGATGTCATCATTAAGCCGCTCTACGGAAATGGCGGCGCGGGCGTCTTCCGCCTCAAACCCGGCGACGGCAACATCGCCTCCCTCCACGAACTCTTTAGCGGCATCAATCGGGAGCCTCTGATCGCGCAAAAATTCCTTCCCGATGTCAGCCAGGGGGACAAACGCATTATCCTTGTTGATGGGGAACCCGTGGGCGCCATCAACCGCGTCCCCGCCGCAGGAGAGACGCGCTCGAACATGCATGTGGGCGGGCGGCCGGAGAAAATCGGCCTCACCGACCGCGAGCGCGAAATCTGCGCGGCCATCGGACCAACGCTGCGCGACAACGGTCAGATATTTGTGGGCATCGACGTGATCGGCGGCTGGTTGACCGAAATCAACGTCACCTCGCCCACCGGCATCCAGGAGCTTGAGCGGTTCGACGGCATCAACGTCGCTGCCATGATCTGGGACGCGATTGAGGCGAAACGCGCCACCTGACGCCGCACCCCGCGCGCGCAGCGCGCGCCCCCTCACGCACAAGCCAGCGTAAGCTGGCGCAGGGGGGAGGCGGGCGGGCCCGCCCTTGGAACGGGCACCCGGGGCTGGGTCAGGAGTGCGCCGGGGGCAGCCGGTAACTCAGCGCTTCGCCGATATGGATGCGCTCGATCTGATCCGCGCCTGCGAGATCGGCAATCGTGCGCGCGACGCGCAGCACGCGGTGGTACCCGCGCGCGGACAGCTTGAACCGCTCAGCCGCTTTGACGAGCAACGCCTTGCCCTCCGCATTCGGGGCCGCCACCTGCTCCAACAGCGCCCCTTCGATATCGGCATTCACTTGAACACCAAGGGCCTGGGCATATCGCAAGCGCTGAACCTCACGCGCGCGGGCCACGCGGGCGGCGATGGCCGCCGACGGCTCCCCCGTGGCAGGAAGGTCGAGATCGGCGAAGCTGACCGGCGGAACGTCCACGCGCAGGTCGATCCGATCCATGAGCGGCGCTGAAATCCGACCCATATACTCCTCCGCGCATTTCGCGCCGCGCTTGCACACAAACCCTGGCTCCCCCGCTTCGCCGCAGCGGCAAGGGTTGGCGGCGGCCACGAGCATGAAGCGCGACGGGTAACGCACGTGGTGGTTGGCGCGTGCGACCATGACCGAGCCCGTCTCGATCGGCTGGCGCAGCGTCTCGAGCACTTGGCGGGTGAACTCGGGGAACTCGTCCAAGAAGAGGACCCCGTTATGGGCCAGGGAGATCTCCCCCGGCTTTGCGCCGCGCCCGCCGCCCACAATCGCGGCCATAGAGGCGGTATGATGCGGTTCCCGAAACGGGCGCGCGCGGCTGATGCCACCTTCGTCCAGCAAGCCGGACAGCGAATGGATCATCGAGGTCTCCAGCGCCTCCGCCGCGCTGAGAGGAGGCAGGATGGACGGCACGCGCGCGGCGATCATGGATTTCCCCGACCCCGGTGCGCCGACCATCAGCACATGGTGGCGCCCAGCGGCGGCGATTTCGACGGCGCGCTTGGCGCGCTCTTGCCCCTTGACCTCTGCCATGTCGCGTCCATGGGCCTGCATCTCCACCTCGCCGGGGGTGGCGGGGGTGAGCGGGGCCTGCCCGGTGAAGTGTCGCAGCAACGCGCCGAGCGTATCGGCGGCGATCACCTCTGCCGCTCCGACCCAGGCGGCCTCCGACCCGCGGGCGGCGGGGCACACAAGCCGCCGTCCGCTGTCGGCCGCGGCCATCGCGGCGGGCAGAGCACCCACAACGCCCACGAGGTCGCCATTCAAAGACAGCTCGCCCAGGGACACGGTCGCCTCCAGCTCCTCCCCCGGGATGAGGTCGAGCGCCGCAAGGAGCGCCATGGCGATGGGCAGATCGAAATGCGAGCCGTCCTTGGGCATATCCGCAGGCGACAAGTTCACGGTGATCCGTTTGGACGGCAACGCGATAGAGAGCGCGCTGAGCGCTGCGCGCACCCGTTCGCGCGCCTCCGTGACGGCTTTGTTGGGCAGGCCCACAATGGAAAACGCAGGCAGGCCGGGTGTCACGGCGCATTGCACCTCCACCATCCGGGCCTCGACCCCTTCAAAGGCGACGGTGTAAGCTGTTGAAACCAATCCACATCCCAATCGACGCGCCTCTCGCGTTAACCAAACTTAACGCGAGAGGCTAAACGAATGGTTAACGCGCGATGGCCATGAACTTTTCCCACGCCTCGGGGTCGGGCACGGTTTTGTCCCGGCAGAATGCGTTGCAAAAGCCGAACGTGCGGCCTTCAAACACCATGAAATGCGTCACGGGGTCCCCGGAATAGGGACAGGCGGTATTCACACAGCCGCTCGCGTCCTCGGTGGGCGCAGCGTCAAGCGGCGTAGGGCCAGGCCAGGGCCGGGTCGCGACGTCGCGCTTGTACCAGGGCAAAATCTCTCCCCTAACAAGCCCCATCGCGCGCCAGCGGCGGAACGGTTTATGGGCCAAATGGGCGGCCACATAAGCAGAGGCTTCGGGCCCGATGGGCAGCCCATAGGTGGCGATGCGCATGGCGACGGGCGCGAAGAACGCGTCGGCGATGCTATAGTCCCCGCAAAGCCACGGCCCACCGCTGCGCGCCAGGGCGTCGCGCCAGATCAGCTCGACCCTTGCAACATCGGCTGCGACGGCCTTGCTCACCTCAAAGCCGTCATAGGCCACGCGCAAGTTCATCGGGCAGGCCTCCCGCAGGGCGCCGAAGCCTGAGTGCATTTCCGAGGCCAAGCTGCGCGCCGTGGCGCGGAGGCCGGGGTCACTGGGCCAAAGCGGTGCGTCGGGAAAGCGCGTCGCGAGCTCTTCTGCGATGGCCAGCGATTCACTGATGATGGAGCCTTCGGGCGTTTTCAGCGTGGGCACGGTGCGCGCGGGCGCGATGTCGCGTAGCTGATCGGCCACGCTGTCTTTGCTGAAATCGACGTAGGTCTTGGAGATTGGGAGGTCAAAGACCTCGCAAATCAGCCAGGCGCGAAGCGACCAGGACGAATAGCTCCGGTCGCCGAGGTAAAGCGTATAAGTCATGCGCGGACCCTGCCGCGAAATACCCCGGTGGTCCATTCAGCTTTTGACGGGACAGTGATCACACAATGTGATTGATCAGCGTTGCGGCCCCGCGGGGCGGGATGCGCGTGACGCTGAGGTTGTCGATACGCTGGGCCAAGACCTCATAGGCGCTGCACCCTGCCGCCACCCGGACCTGAGATAGAATCGCCCCAAAATGCGCCACAACGATCAGATGCGCGGGATCATCTGAGCAGAGCGCGCGGCGCGCGGCGTCGACGCGGGCTTCTGCCTCGTTCCAGCTTTCGCCATTGGGGGCTTGGACATCGCCGGGCTCCTCCCAATAGCGGCGCGACAGGTCTGGCCAGCGGTCGGCGACGGCGTCAAAGCGCAACCCGTCCCAGTCGCCAAAGTTGAACTCGCGCAAACCCGGGTGGTCTGGCAGGCGCGGGCGCGCGCCCTGGATCGCGTCCGCCGTTGCGCGGGCACGGATCAGGTCAGATGACACGACCGGCGCGCCTGCGGGCAAAAAGGCCGACAGCCGGGCGAGCGCTGGCGCGTCGCTTAGGTCTGCGGGCACGTCGCGCCATCCAGTAAACGCCTTTTCGTGGGTCGGCCCGTGGCGGACCCACCAGACAGTGGTCATGGCAGCTGCCCTTTCAAAACCTGTGGCAACCCGGCGGTCACGAAGACCACGAGATCGCAGTCTGCGGCCAGCGCTTGGTTCAGCCGCCCCTGAGCGCCGCGAAAGACCCGGCCAAGCTTGTGATCGGGCACAACACCATGGCCCACCTCGTTCGATACGATCACCAGTGGCGCGGTGCAGGTCCGCACCGCTGCCAAAAAGGTCCCTTGCGCGGCGGCCATGTCTTGGTCCGCGAGCAGCGCGTTCGACAGCCAAAGCGTCGCACAATCGAGGAGCACGACCTCACCCGCCCCCGCGACCAGGGCAGCACTCAAATCAAATGGCGCTTCATGGGTGATCCAGTCCGGGCCGCGCTGCGCCTGGTGGTCGGCGATCTTGGCCCGCATCTCATCGTCAAAGGCCTGCGCCGTCGCGATATAATGGCGGCTGCGACCGGTGGCCGTCACGAGCCCTTCTGCAAAGGCGGACTTCCCCGAACTCGCGCCACCTAGGACAAGCGTTCGGGCGGGCAACGAAAAGCTCATCTTTTTTTGATCCGTCCCGTTCATGGCTCCGTAACTATTGCAGAACGACCACAAAGGGGCCGTCTCCCGGTCTCTTGATTAACGAAAGCCAACCAAGGGGACCCATGACTGATGGCATTGGATAGCGGTTACGATCAATCCCTCTCTCGCCGCGCGATGAAGGCGGAGCTGCTGGATGCGGAAACTGAGCTGCGGCTGGCCTATGCGTGGCGCGATGAGCGTTGCGAGGAAAGCCTGCACCGTCTGATTACAGCTTACATGCGGCTGGCGATTTCCATGGCAGCAAAGTTCAAGCGGTATGGCGCGCCGATGAATGACCTCATTCAGGAGGCGGGTCTTGGCCTGATGAAAGCTGCTGACAAGTTCGACCCAGATCGCGGCGTGCGCTTTTCGACCTACGCCGTGTGGTGGATCAAGGCGTCGATTCAGGATTACGTGATGCGCAACTGGTCGATGGTGCGGACGGGCTCGACATCCTCGCAAAAGTCGCTCTTTTTCAACATGCGCCGGGTCCAGGCGCGGCTGGAACGTGAAGCGGCGACAGTGGGTGAGGTGCTCGACAAGCATCAGCTGCGCCAGATGATCGCGACCGAGGTCGGCGTGCCGCTCCACGATGTGGAGATGATGGAAGGGCGTCTTGCCGGGTCCGATTTCTCGCTCAACGCGACACAGTCCACGGATGAAGAGGGTCGCGAGTGGATTGATGCGCTCGAAGACGACAGCGAACAGGCCGCGGAGACTGTGGCACATGATCACGACATTACCGCGCTGCGCGGGTGGTTGGTGACAGCGCTGTCGGCCCTGAACGACCGGGAGCAGTTCATTGTGCGCGAGCGTAAGCTGCGCGATGCCCCACGCACGCTAGAAAGCCTTGGTAATGAGCTGGGTCTGTCAAAGGAACGCGTGCGCCAGTTGGAGGCCGCGGCCTTTGGCAAGATGCGCAAGAGCCTAGAGGCGCAAAGCCGTGAAGTGCACGAGTTCTTTGCCTAATTCTTCACCCGGGGTCTGACCCTAAGCTTGCAGTCATGGGGCGCGGCTTTATGCTGCGCCTTATGCTTTCTGGCAAACGCATCTTACTCATCATCACAGGCGGGATCGCGGCGTATAAATCGCTCGATCTCATCCGCCGTTTGCGCGAGCGCGGGGCGGAGGTGACGCCAGTGCTGACCCGCGCGGCGGAGGAATTTGTGACACCGCTTTCGGTGAGCGCGCTCGCGGGGGCCAAGGTGTACCGCGATCTCTTTGACCTCACCGACGAGGCGGAGATGGGGCATATTGAACTGTCGCGCTCCGCGGACCTGGTGCTGGTGTCGCCCGCGACGGCGGACATCATGGCGAAAATGGCGCACGGCGTGGCGAATGATCTGGCGTCGACGCTGCTTTTGGCGACGGACGCACCGGTGATGATCGCACCCGCGATGAATGTGCGGATGTGGGAACATGCCGCGACCCAGCGCAATATCGTGACGCTCCGTTCTGATAAGATCACGTTCGTCGGCCCGGTGGAGGGCTCCATGGCCTGTGGCGAGTTCGGGCCCGGGCGCATGTCGGAACCGATGGAGATCGTCGCAGCGGTGGAGGCGCATTTTGCGCCCGGGCCGTTGCAAGGGCGCCACGTGCTCGTCACCTCCGGCCCGACCCATGAGCCGATTGACCCCGTGCGCTACATCGCCAACCGCTCAAGCGGCGCGCAGGGGACTGCGATCGCGCAGGCGCTGCTTGCGCTGGGGGCGCGGGTGACCTTTGTTACCGGTCCTGCCGATGTCCCGCCGCCCGAGGGGGTGGATTTGATGCGCGTTCAGACCGCGCAGGAGATGCACGCAGCCGTCGCACGCGCGCTGCCCGCTGACGCAGCGGTGTTTGCGGCGGCGGTCGCGGATTGGCGCGTCACGGGCGCCTCTGACCAGAAGATCAAAAAGACCAATGACGGCCTGCCAACGCTGCGCTTTGCGGAGAACCCGGATATCCTCGCCACCGTGGCGCAGATGGCGGAGGGTCGCCCGCCGCTCGTCGTGGGCTTTGCCGCTGAGACCCAGGATGTGGAGGCGAATGCCACCGCGAAGCGCGCGCGCAAAGGGTGCGACTGGATCGTGGCCAATGATGTGAGCCCGGCCACCGGGATCATGGGCGGGTCGGAAAACGCTGTGACGCTGATCACCGCCGCGGGCGCAGAGGTTTGGCCGCGCATGGGCAAGGCGGAGGTGGCCACGCGGCTTGCGACGCGGATCGCCGATCAGATCACCGGGGCCTAACCCAGATGCGCGTCGCGATCCTGCGGGAGCCTTGGGCCGACCCTGACGTCCCGCTGCCCAGTTATGAAACCGCGGGCGCCGCGGGCGCAGACGTTCGCGCGAACCTGCCCGTAGCGGATCGCGCGGGCATCACGCTCGCCCCTGGCGCACGCGCCTTGGTCCCCACAGGCCTGCGGATGGAGATCCCTGCGGGTCACGAGATACAGGTGCGCCCGCGCTCTGGACTGGCACTGAAACATGGGATCGCGCTTGTGAATGCGCCGGGCACCATTGACGCGGACTATCGCGGACCTGTGGGCATCATCGTGATCAACCTGGGCGCCGAACCCTTTACCGTCACCCATGGCGAACGCATCGCACAGCTTGTCTTTGCGCCCGTCTCCCGCGCCCTATTTCACGAGACACAGGAGCTTTCCGATACCGCGCGCGGCGCGGACGGGTTTGGATCAACGGGGCGCGGCTGATGGTTGTTGTGTTTGCGATGGCAGGGACGATTTGGGGGATAGGTGCGGCCATGCGCACGCCGATGCAGGCGCGTTGGCTGATGCTGGGCCTGCTGTTTGTCGGCGTCCTGGCGATCCACGTCTTGCTCCCCGACGGGCACCCGCTGCGCGAGGGCACGGGTGGGTCGGCGGCGCTTTGGCTTTTGATCGCGGGCATGGGGGGCGTGGCGCTGCTCTATTTCCGAGGGCTGGCGTGGGTGCGGGCACGCGCGAATCCAGACGGCATCCCGCTCGACCCGGAGCCGCAGCCCGATACGCTGGGCGAGGTGGAGCTTCAGCGCTACGCGCGCCACATCATCCTGCGCGAGCTCGGCGGGCCGGGGCAGGCGAAGCTCAAGCGCGCGCGCGTGCTAGTTGTGGGCGCGGGGGGCTTGGGCTCGCCTGTGCTGCAATATCTCGCGGCGGCGGGCGTCGGCACGCTGGGCGTCATCGACGATGACCGGGTCGATCACACCAACCTCCACCGCCAAGTGATCCACCGCGACGCCGCCACGGGGGAGACAAAGACGAAATCGGCCGAAGACAGCCTGCGCGCCCAAAACCCCTATGTCACTGTGCGGCCCTACACCCGAAAGCTAACCCCCGACATCGCAGCCGACCTGTTCGATGACTACGACCTGATCGTCGATGCAACCGACGACCAGCCCACGCGGCGCCTGATCAACGCGACCGCCGTCAAGCTTGGGCTGCCCGTCGTGCAAGGCGCCATCACCCAGTGGGAGGGGCAAGTGGCTATTTGGGACCCGTCCTTTGGCGGGCCCTGCTATGACTGTATCTTTCCCCAGGACCCGGCTGCTGGACAGGCGCCCACCTGTGCGGAGGCCGGCGTTGCGGGGCCGCTGCCCGGTGTTATCGGAACTGTGATGGCCATGGAGGCGCTCAAACGCATCACGGGGGCTGGAACGCCGCTGATCGGGCATATGTTGATGTATGACGCGCTCGACGCTGAGCCCCGCAAGATAAGACTCGCCCGCCGGGCAGATTGCCCGACCTGCGGGCAGAAAAGGACCTCATGACCGCCACCAATCCGATCATTGCCGACTGGGATGGCCCCCACGGCTTGCCGCGTTATGACCTGATCGAGGATGCGCAGTTTGCGCCCGCGCTCGATGCCGCTTTGGCGGATGCACGTGCCAAAATGGCCGCGATTGCGGACAATCCCGAGCCGCCCACGCTCGAAAACACAATCCACGCGCTGGAACTGGGGGAGGCGCTGCTCGACCGCGCAGGGGCGATCATCTTTAACATGCTGGGCACCGATGCGACGCCAGAGCGGCAGGCGCTTCAAACCAAATATGCCCCGCTCTTTTCCGCTTATTCGTCCGAGGTGACGGCGAACACTGCGCTCTTTGCGCGGATCGAGGCGCTTTATGCCCAGATTGACGCGTTCGAGGGTGAGGACCGCCGCGCCATCGAGCTGTACCACCGCGATTTCACCCGGGCGGGCGCCGCGCTGACGGGGGCGGAGGCGGAGCGCATGGCAGAAATCAAATCGCGCCTGTCCGTGCTGGGGACGAAGTTCACCCAAAACCTGCTCGCCGATGAAGGCGACTGGTACATGGAGCTGACCGAGGATCAGCTGGGCGGGTTGCCCGCGTTTCTGGTGTCGGCCGCGAAATCGGCAGCGGAGGCTAAGGGGATCGAGGGCTGGATCATCACCACCTCCCGCTCGCTCATGACGCCGTTCCTGCAGTTCTGCCCCGACCGAGCGTTGCGCGAGACAGCGCAAAGGGCCTGGTCATCGCGGGGCGCCAATGGAGGCGACACCGACAACCGCGCCATCGCCGCAGAGACGCTGAAACTGCGGGAAGAGCGGGCGAAGCTGCTGGGCTACACCAGCTTTTCAGATTTCAAGCTCGCGCCGGAGATGGCGGGAACGCCCACCCGCGTCCGCGATCTGCTGATGCAGGTCTGGGAACCCGCCAAGGCGCAGGCCGATGCGGATGCAGCCATCCTGACGGAGATGATGCAGGCCGACGGGATCAACGGGCCGCTCGCGCCGTGGGATTGGCGCTACTATTCCGAGAAGCGCCGCCTGGCCGAACACAACCTCGATGAGGGGGAACTGAAGCCCTATTTCCAGCTCGACAAGATGATCGAGGCTGCGTTTGACACGGCCTCCCGCCTTTTTGGGCTGTCTTTTGAACCGCTCGACGCCCCCCTCGCCCACCCCGACGCGCGCGCCTGGACGGTCAGCCGGGACGGGCGGCATATGGCCGTGTTTATCGGCGACTACTTTGCGCGCAGCGGCAAACGATCGGGCGCGTGGTGTTCGGGGCTGCGGTCGGGACAGAAACTGACTGGCGATGTGCGGCCCATCACGATCAACGTGTGTAACTTCGCGAAGCCCGCAGCCGGTGAGCCCGCGCTTCTGAGCTTTGATGACGCGCGCACGCTCTTTCACGAGTTTGGGCACGCGCTCCACCACATGCTGACAGAGGTGCGGTACCCGCGCATGTCCGGCACGTCTGTCGCGCGCGACTTTGTCGAACTGCCCAGCCAGCTTTATGAACATTGGCTCGAAGTGCCAGAGGTGCTGGAACGCTACGCCATCCATGCCGAAACGGGCGAGCCGATGCCGCGGGACCTGCTGGACCGTGTGCTCGCGGCGGGGACTTACGATATGGGCTTTTCCACGGTGGAATACGTGGCCTCCGCCCTCGTCGACCTTGCCTTCCATGAAGGCGCGGCGCCCGAGGACCCGATGGCCGCGCAAGCGCAGGTGCTGGCGGAACTCGGCATGCCTGCGGCGATTGAAATGCGCCATGCCACGCCCCATTTCGCCCATGTCTTTGCTGGCGACGGCTATTCCAGTGGCTATTACAGCTACATGTGGTCCGAGGTCATGGACGCGGACGCCTTTGCCGCCTTTCAGGAGGCAGGTGGTCCGTTTGACGCGGACACGGCCCACAAGCTGGAACGCCTGATCTTATCCACCGGCGGCAGCCGCCCTGCGGAAGAGCTTTATACCGAGTTCCGGGGCCGCATGCCGGGGCCGGAGGCTCTGCTTAAGGGGCGCGGCCTGGCCGCGTAGAACGCACCAACAGCTCAAGCACAGCTTGCCACCGCGGGAGCCATCCCGCGGTAAGTGAGTCATTTTTGAACCGCTTAGCGAACGAAATCAGCCAATTCGGGGCGGCTTCAGACCGAAGTCATTGCTTTGATAAAGTTTTCCGTTAATTGTTTCCGTAAGAGGGAACAATCCCCGACGGCAGGTGACTTTTGTTCACATAACATTGACGCCCGGCATGCCAGGGCGAGCTCATGCGTAAAGGTGCGGGCTGATAGACGTGTGGTTCACAGACAGCGGCTCGTGCCGCCTGTTTGGTTTTGCCAAGCGGTCGCCGCTGACACAGTGGCGGGGTATTTGGCATGCCTGACTATTTTGTTCGCGTGTATCAGCGCGTGAATGTTGGCGGCAGCGACGGTTTTTCCTACACCGGCAACATCACCGTGCGCGATGATGACGGCAACCAAGACGCGATTTTTAATGATATCGAGACCGCGGGCTCTGGCGAGTTTAATGGCGACCAAGAGGTCGTCGCCTCCAGTGCGGCGCCGTTTGGTGTCGGCGAAACGATCCGAACGCGCGGGCTCTACCGGTTCGAGAATACCGGCACGGGGGAAACGTTCGACGTCTACGAGCTGTTCTCGAACTCGGTCGGGGGCTTTCCCACGGAAACCTACTTTACCGTCCCTGCCCTACCGCCCGCTTGGATGTTTGATACCGGGGTTACGCGCACCTACACCTTTATCAACCGCGACGGCACGGTCCCCTATAGCGGGGTGATCTGCTTTGCCGCAGGGACGCTGATTACCTGCGATGCAGGGCGACAGGTTCCGGTGGAAAAGCTCAAAGCCGGGGACACGGTATTGACCAAGGATGGGCGCTATAGCGCGGTCCGTTGGGTCGGGTCGCGGTCCTACACGGGGTTCGCGTTTAAGGCCTCGCCCGGTTTGCGTCCGATCCGTGTTCGCGCAGGCGCGCTCGGCGCGGGGCTGCCGGAGCGGGACCTGATCGTCTCGCCACAGCACCGGATCCTGGTCCGCTCCAAAATCGCGGAGCGGATGTTTGGTGTGAGCGACGTCCTGTTGCCCGCCAAAAAGCTTGTCGGCATTGAGGGGATTGAGATCGCTCAAGACATCGGGGAGGTGGAGTATTTCCACATCCTGTTTGACCGGCACGAGGTCATTTACTCGAACGGCGCCCTCAGCGAGAGCCTGTTTACCGGGCCCGAAGCGCTCAAGGCCCTGGCCCCACGCGCCCGAGCGGAGGTGGCATCGCTCTTTCCCGACATTTGCACGCCGAGCTTTCAGGCCGACCCCGCCGGGTACATCCCGCCGCGGGGAAAACAGGTGCGGCGCTTGATCGAACGGCACCAAAAGAACGGCAAATCGCTGTTTGATGTGACAGCAGCCGCACCTTGCGACGGTGCAGAGCGGGGAACCTACGACAGCGCAAAGGTCAGACCGTTCAAAGTCCCTGTCCGACCAGACCCTTTCGGCGCGGCGCAGTACCGCCAGGCCGTGTGAGCGCTGCCACGGTTTTCAACAAGACCTTTGCAGCGGCCCTTGTTGCGCCATTGCCCCTTTCCTTCTGCTGACCCAGGGCGTACACGCCCCACGCCTTTAGGAAAGGAAACGTCATGGGCTATAATGTCGTCGTCGTGGGTGCCACCGGGAACGTGGGCCGCGAAATGCTCAACATTCTTGACGAGCGGACCTTCCCGATTGAGAAGATCGCCGCTCTTGCCAGCCGAAAATCGATTGGCACCGAGGTGAGCCTTGGCGACAAGACACTCAAGACAGAGGACCTGGACACGTTCGATTTCACGGGCTGGGACATCGCGCTTTTTGCTGTTGGGTCCGAGGCGACAAAGGTCTACGCGCCCAAGGCCGCAGTGGCGGGTTGCGTGGTCATCGATAACTCCTCCCTCTACCGCTACGACCCGGACGTGCCGCTGGTCGTGCCGGAGGTGAACCCAGAAGCCGTCGATGGCTATGCCAAAAAGAACATCATCGCGAACCCGAACTGTTCGACCGCGCAGATGGTGGTGGCGCTAAAGCCGCTCCATGACCGCGCGCGGATCAAGCGGGTCGTTGTGTCGACCTACCAGTCGGTGAGCGGCGCGGGCAAAGGCGGGCTCGACGAGCTTTGGGATCAGACCAAAGCGATCTACAACCCGACGACCGAGGTCGCGCCCAAGCAGTTCACCAAGCAGATCGCGTTCAACGTGATCCCGCATATCGACAAGTTCATGGAAGACGGCTCCACCAAGGAAGAGTGGAAAATGGTCGCCGAGACGAAAAAGATCGTCGATCCCAAGATCAAGGTGACAGCGACCTGCGTGCGCGTGCCGGTGTTTGTGGGCCACTCCGAGGCTGTGAACATCGAGTTCGAGGAGTTCCTCGACGAGGATGAGGCGCGCGATATCCTGCGCGAGGCGCCCGGCATCATGGTCATCGATAAGCGCGAGGATAAGGGTTACGTGACGCCGGTGGAATGCGTGGGCGACTACGCGACCTTCATCAGCCGCGTCCGCCAAGACAGCACCATCGACAACGGCATTAACCTGTGGTGCGTGAGCGACAACCTGCGCAAGGGGGCCGCGCTCAACGCTGTCCAGATCGCGGAAACGCTCGGTAAGCGGATGCTCAAGAAAGGCTGATATTGCCTAACAGCGCGGAATAACCGACCCTCCCAAAGCCAGCTTTGGGAGGGTTTTTTGATGCGTGCGTTTCTTTTGGCGTCTGTGGTGATGGTTCCGGGTCTCCTAGCCGCGGAGGAGTTCCCCACCGCACTGCCCGTGACCTCGGCAGAGGTTTTTCCGTTCGGGGCGTTCACGCAAGCCCAAGTGACGCTCGACCTGCCAGCTGGGGACCATAGCATCCTGGTTCTGCTCGACCCCGCAGACGCTGGCAGCCGTCAAATCCGGCCTGTCCTGGACGGGGCGATCTTGAGCGCCGTTTCGATCGGGCCAAACATCGGCCATGACCCCGCGCAGTTTGACACACCCGCAGTGGACGCCGCGCGAGACGTCCGCGACGCCGCTCAAACGACGCTTGCAGCCTTAGAAGAAGAGGGGCGCGCCCTAGACGCGCAGATCGCCGCGCTCGATGCGCAAGCGGCCTTTTTGCGGAGCGTGACAGGTGGCGATACGCTCGCTGATGCGGATGCGCTTTTGGCGGTGACGGGCGCCATTGGGGATCAGCTCGTCACGCTTGCCGCGGACCGGCGCGCCTTGGATGCCGCAAAAGACGAACTGCGCGAGGGGCTAGAGCGCGCCGCCGCCGCGCTCACGCGCAGTGAGGTGGCGTTGGACGCGCTGCGCCCCGCGCGCGACACCTGGCAGCTCATGACGCTCCGGGTGCAAGTCCCAGACGCGGGTCCGGTCACAGTGCGGTTGCCGGGCTTTGATCCAACAGCGCGGTGGAGCATCGGGTATGACGTGCGTCTGGATGAGAACGCGGCCACCGTCGAATTTGGCCGCACGGTCACCGTCGCCCACGAGGGGCAACCGTGGGTAGACACCGCCGTGAAACTCTCCACCGCGTCGCTGACCGAGCGCCTGGACGCCACCGAGGTGCGCCGCAGCATCGCGCGGATCTTTGAAGCGCTGCCAATGGCTAGCATGCGCAACGGCGCGATGTCGGAACCCGTGATGGAAGCGGCGATCATGGCCGACGTCTTTGAAACGGCGAGCGTTGATGCAGATGGCGCCGTGATCCGCTACGACCTGCCGCGTCTGGTGACATTGCTGCCGGGGAGCGAGGGGGCGCAGGTGGCGCTCGAACCGCTCCGGTTTGAGGCCGATCCGTATTTGCTCGCGGCGCCGCGGTTTGACGACACCGCGTTTCTGATGGCCGACTTCGCAAACACCAGCGGGGAGCCGATGCTGGCGGGCGAAACGATCGTCTACCGGGGTGCAACGCTCGTTGGGACAGGCGCGCTGCCCCTTGTACCCGCAGGGGCAGAGACGACGGTCGGTTTCGGACCAGAGCGGTCTTTGGCGCTGTCGGTTACGTTCTTGGACCAACAAGAAGGCGATCGCGGGATAATCCGGGGCCAAGCCACGCGTGAAGACCGTGTGCGGCTGGAGGCGCGCAATCTGGGTGACGCGGCCCGCGATGTGCGGCTGCGCTACGCTGTGCCGACGTCACAGCAAGAGGATTTGGAGGTCCGCGTGACGATGGACCCGACGCCAGATACACGCGATTTGGACGACCAATTGGGCGTGATGGAGTGGGAGCTTTCTATCCCCGCAGGCGGAGCGGAACAGATCGACCTAAGCTTTGATCTGCGCTGGCCAGAGGACCAAAACCTAAACTGGCGGCCGTAATACACCGTGCGGTGCGGACGCTCGCGGCATACGCCGCATCGCACCCGCCCGCCCGCCCGGGGTCCAAAGTGCCCCCCGCGCAGCGGGGCCACCGCCGCGCATGGAAAAGTTTTTGAAAAACTTTTGGCCCCCCGCGGGGAGCAGGGCGCGCTAGAAGCGCTCCGCGCGTAGAACATGAGCGTCGGTAATAGTGACCACACCGATATGTCGTTCCACCACCGCAAACGCCGCGTCGAGTAACCCGTCGAGCCGTTCTGGCCGGATGATGCAGATGAACTGCACCATCCCCGACCGGCCCAATTGGCCATCCCGCGTCCAGGGGCCTGAGCGACCTGAGCCGCCGAGCACGGGCAGGATCGTGTACCCGCCGATTTCTGCCTCATCGAGCGCCTCGCGCAGGCGCCGTTCCATTGGCGCCTCAATCGTGATCTCGACGCGTTTCGCGGGATGGGTCTGCATCGACTAGCCTCCTGTCACCATCTGGGCCGCCGCGAGGTAAAGCGGGATGCCCACAACCAGGTTAAAGGGAAAGGTGATCCCAAGCGAGAGCGTCAGATAAATCGCGGGCTTGGCCTCTGGCAACGCCACGCGCATGGCCGCAGGCACCGCGATGTAGGAGGCTGAGGCCGACAGTACCATCATAAGCAACGTCCCACCCGTGGAGAGCCCGATAAGGAGCGCGGTCGCCATCCCCATCGTGGCGCCAATCACGGGCATCGTGACGCCAAAGACAATCGTTCCTGTTCCAAGAACCCCCCGCGTCTCGCGCAGGCCGCGCCCGGCGATAAGCCCCATGTCGAGTAGGAAGAGACACAAAACCCCCTGGAATGGCGCCACGATAAAGCTCTCAATCAGCGTAAGACCTTCTGTGCCCGTGATAAGCCCGATCAGAAAGCTTCCGACCAAGAGCACGATGGAGCCATTGAGTAGGATTTCGCGCAGAAGGCCTGCATCCATCCGGCTTTCACCCGACGCGCGGGAGGCCAGCCAAAGCGCCGACAGGATGGCGGGCGCCTCCATGATCGCGGCGGTGGCCACCATGTAGCCCTCGCCCGTCACCCCCGACGCATCGAGCACAGAACTCGCCGCGACGAAGGTCACAATGGAAATAGACCCGTAGTGACCGGCGACGGCGGCCGCGTTCAGCGTATCGAGCTGGGTGATCACCCGAAGAAGCGCAAAGGCCACGAACGGGATGATGGCTGAAAGCGCGAACCCCGCCCCCAACGTCGCCAAGAGCTGCGCGTCGATGCCATTTTCGGCCACCGCAACCCCACCCTTGAAGCCGATGGCAAACAAAAGGTAGATCGACATCCCTTTAGCCACAGCCTCCGGGATCGTCAGATCAGACCGCGCCAGCGCCGCAAGCAACCCAAGGGCAAAGCTCAAGATGATGGGCGACAGCAGGTTGGCAGCAGCAAGTTCAAACATGCCGCCCCATACCACGGTGCCGCCCAGCGTCTAGCCCGCGCAGCGGGCCACCGCCGCGCACGGAAAAGTTTTGCGAAAACTTTTGGCGCCGGTGGAGGGGGCGGGGCGCAAATCTGGGCGCAGCGCGGGTCGTGGGCTGCTTAGGGGGTCAAGATCGGTGATAGGGGCTGCCCGCCAGGATGGTGGCCGCGCGGTAGAGTTGTTCTGACAGCATCACGCGGGCGAGCATATGGGGCCAGACCATGGCGCCAAAACTGACCGCCGCATCACAGCGGGCCCGTAACTCTGGCGCGATCCCGTCCGCGCCGCCGATGAGAAAGACCAGGTCTTGGGCCCCATTATCGCGCCAGCGCGCGATGCGTTTTGCAAATTCGGGGGAGGGCATCACCTTTCCGCGCTCATCCAAGGCGATCGTTGTTGCCCCTTTCGGAATGGACTTAGCCAACAGCGTAGCTTCCGCGTCGCGCCCGCCGCCTTTGCGGTCCTCGACCTCTAGAATGCGCAGCTCTGTGATGCCCAGCGCCCGCCCCGTACGTTGGAAGCGCGCTGCGTAGTCATCGATCAGTGTGGCTTCTGGGCCGGCACGCAGCCGACCGACGGCGCAGATGGTTACGCGCATCGTTGCCGGGGCCGCAGCCCCTGCCTCACTCTGGCTTTGGTGGCGTCGACGCGCCTTGGCCCGGGTTCTGCCACATCTTTTCGAGTTGGTAGAACTCACGCACTTCCGGACGGAAGAGGTGCACGACCACGTCCCCGGCGTCGAGCAACACCCAATCGCCAGCGCCCTTGCCTTCGACGCGGCAGAGCACGCCAAGCTCTTGCTTCAGCTTGTCGACCAGCTTTTCAGCCAGGGCAGAGACCTGACGCGTCGAGCGGCCGGAGGCAATGACCATGCTATCGGCCATCTCCGACTTGCCGCGCAGGTCGATCTCCACGATCTCCTCGGCTTTTTCTTCTTCTAAGGTGCGGGTGATGAGCGCGCGGGTGGCGTTGCTCATCTCGTGGGTGGAAACCGCTGCCATGGCGCTCACCCCTGCATCCGCGGCAGATGCCGCATCAGACGAAAGAGACAGGACATTGTCCTCCTTTTTCAACGCGCCGCCTGGGCCCGGCGTTGGCCATAGGACGGATAATAGCAAACCGGTCGCGTGCTTTCAATGCAGCGGGGGATATGACGCAGCGCGCTAGGTTGATGGGATAGCGCGGGGTTTGCCGTTTTCGTCCAACGCCACGAACACAAAATCCGCGCTCGTCACTTTTTCGGATGAGTCCCCGAAGCGTGGGCGCGCCCAGACGTCCACGTGGATGCGCATGGATGTGCGCCCGACGCTCCGCAATGAGGCGTATAGCGTTACCTCATCCCCCACTTTCACAGGGCGCAGGAACTGCATGGCTTCCACCGCGACGGTGGCACCACGGCCTTGGGACACGCGTCCGGCCATGTTCCCAGCGGCGAGGTCCATCTGCGACATCAGCCAGCCGCCAAAGATATCGCCCGCTGGGTTGGTGTCCGCTGGCATGGCGATGGTGCGAATGACGAGCACACCATCGCTTTGTTGACGCCCGTGCTGGCTGCGGCGCTTGGCGCGACTGAGCGCGTCGTCGCTTGGTTCACTCATGGACCTCGGCTCCCGTTTTTGTCGGAGCATGGTCGGTGATCGCGTGCTACTATGCCAGGGGTTTCGGAAGTTAGCTCTGCGAAACTTGAATTGCGGGCCTGGCCGACGGGACGCGCGCGGCTGGACGACTGCGCTTTTAAAGCACGCTCGCCGTTTAGAACCGAAGGTTTTGCATTATTCCGTCGAGGCTTACGCGTACATCGCCGCTCGCTTCTTCCGTTGCCTCGCTGAGGGACTTAATCTCCTGCGCGATCACGGAAAAGCCTCGACCCGCATCCCCGGCGCGCGCGGCCTCCACCGCCGCGTTCAGCGCGATGAGGCGTACGGTTCGGCTGATTGTATCGATGCGGTCCACGGCTTCCTGAGCGGAGTTTCTGGCGTCCTCAGCGCGCTCACGCTCCTCCTCCAGCATCTTTTGATGGGCGGCTCGGATGGCGTCCGACAGGTCCACCGCCGCGTAGTGGAATGTGCTGTAGACGTAGGAAATAAGGGCCTCAATCTCCTTCGGGTCGACGGGTTTTCCGGTTTCGAGCGCGCTGACAATCCCGCTCGCGCGTTTGCCGTATTCGCTGAGCGGCGGCAGCGTGTGGGCATTGGCGTCGGCCACGCCGCGCATCCACGCCAGTGCCTCCTCATGGAGCTCCGGCAGGGGGCCGCGGCCTGTCAACGCGGAGTTGAGCCGGATGAACCCGCTCAGCGCCCGCGATGCGCCCGCAGCCGCTGAGGCGATGCTGCCCGCATCTGTACTGAGCTTGCAGATGCTAGAGAACATGCAGATGCGGATGCAATGCGTACGAAGCAGCACCGGTAACGATTCCATAGCCGCAAAGGCCACAGAATCAGGCGACGTCGCGCGGACGCCTTCGGGGAAATCTACTTCGAAGTCGACATCGTAATCACCCATGCGCGCAGGCTACGCGCGCACGGGTTAAAAAGTCGTTTTCGCGGCTAGGAGCTTTGGGCGGTTTTTATGCCCGTAACGGGGATCGCCACCTCATTGCGGCGCGCCCAGGGTGGCGTCATGGGGCCATCGTAGAAAAAGTAGCGCGGCGCGCCCGTTTGGGTGAGCCCACGGCGCTCCGCCTCGGCGAGGAGCGTGTCTGTCTTGCTGGCAAGCGCCCGCTCGTTTCGGAAGCCTTTGAAGCCCACAACCAAAAGCGTCTCTGCCTCGGTGGTGACAAAGGTGATAGCGGACGATTTTGCCCGGGGCAGCGTGTCGCGGTTAAAACGGGCGGGCATCATAAAGCTCACCGTCCAGCTTTCGGCCATGCGCGCCTCGGGCGCCTGGGGCGCTTGGGGCACCTGGCCAACGGGCACCGTCATCGCGATCTTTTGGCCCGCCTCATTACCACCAAAGATGTAGTTGGCAAGCATCTGAAAGCCGCGGCTGATCGCCTTTGATTGGCTGCCCTGCACCTCGACCTCGGCCAGGATATGAGGCGCGTAGCGGCGCAGCTCGATATCGCCTTGGCCCTCGATCACCTCATAGGGCGGAAGTTCGTAACCTTTGTACATGTCTTGCCCCGTCGCGGAGGCCGCGGCAGCCACAGCGGCCCCTGCCAGCGCAGCGATGAGCGCAAGGTGGATCAGTTTGAACGCGGCGAGTTTGATCTTGGTCATGATTTCTTTACGCACCTGCCGCGCATCCGGATCACTTCGGCGGCGGCTTGCCCGCTTGGCGGGATGGGCGTATCTGCTGCGGGCGCGTTTGCGGCGACCGGTGACCGTCTGCGTGCACAAGGGGGACGCAGCCATGGCTGGCAAAACGCTGTACGACAAGATCTGGGACGCCCATCTGGTGAGCACGTCAGAGGATGGGACGGGGCTCCTTTATATCGACCGGCATTTTGTGCACGAAGTGACCTCCCCCCAGGCGTTCGAGGGCCTTGCGCTGGCCGGGCGCGCCGTGCGGGCGCCGGACAAAACCATCGTCGTCCCTGACCACAATGTCCCCACCACCTGGGACCGCGCGCGCGGGATCGAGAACGAGGAAAGCCGCATCCAGGTCGAGGCGCTGCATGCCAATGTCGCGGCGTTCAATCTGCCGAACTATTACGACATGAACGATATCCGGCAGGGGATTGTCCATATCGTCGGGCCAGAACAGGGCTGGACGCTGCCGGGCTGCACCATCGTGTGCGGCGACAGCCATACGCCCACCCACGGGGCTTTTGGCGCATTGGCCCATGGCATCGGCACGTCAGAGGTGGAGCATGTGCTCGCCACCCAGACGCTGATCCAGAAAAAGGCCAAGAACATGAAGGTTGAGGTCACCGGCGCTCTGCGCCCGGGGGTCACGGCTAAAGACATCGCGCTGCACGTCATCGGGGTGACGGGCACCGGGGGCGGCACCGGCCACGTGATCGAATACTGCGGCGACACCATCCAGCACCTGTCGATGGAAGGGCGCATGACGATCTGCAACCTCGCCATCGAAGGCGGCGCGCGGGCCGGGCTGATCGCGCCGGACGAGACCACGTTCAATTACGTGCGCGGACGCCCTCACGCGCCCAAGGGCGCCATGTGGGAGGCCGCGGTGACCTGGTGGCGGACGCTCGTGTCGGACTCAGACGCCGCCTGGGATAAGGCGGTGACGATTGATGCCGCCGACATCGCCCCAGTCGTGACCTGGGGCACCTCGCCAGAGGACGTGTTGCCGATCACGGGCGTTGTGCCCGCGCCAGAAGACTTCGAGGGCGGCAAAGTCGCCGCCGCGGCGCGGTCTCTCGACTACATGGGGCTGGAACCAGGCACCCGGCTGCAAGACATCGAGATCGAGGCCGTTTTCCTAGGCTCCTGCACCAACGGCCGCATCGAGGACCTGCGCGCCGCCGCGGAAATCCTGCGCGGGCGCAAGATCAGCACGCGTTTGACCACGGCTATCGTGGTCCCCGGATCAGGCCTCGTGCGGCTCCAAGCGGAGGAAGAGGGGCTCGCAGACGTCTTTAAGGAAGCAGGCTTTGAGTGGCGCCTCGCGGGCTGCTCGATGTGTCTGGGCATGAACCCCGACCAGATCGGTGCGGGCGTGCGCTGCGCCTCCACCTCCAACCGCAACTTCGAAGGCCGCCAGGGCCGCGGCTCGCGTACCCACCTGATGTCGCCAGCGATGGCCGCCGCGGCAGCAGTGACAGGGCGGCTGACGGATGTGCGGGAGCTTGGGGACGGCTGATCAGCAACACTGTCGTACTTCAATTCGGCGAAGCTCCGGTAGCTCCACGCCGCAAGATCGTTCTGTTTACACTGATGGGCCGCGCCCTTGGCGCAGAGCGATGGGCACGCAGCCTCGCGCTGCCCTAGTCTACATCGCCGCGCGGCCGGCAAGCTTGCCGCAAGCGCGCGACACGGATACTTGAGCTAAGTCAGTCAGAAAGGCGCACAGGTATGGAAAAATTCACCACCCTCACTGGCATCGCCGCGCCTATGCCGCTGATCAATATCGACACCGATATGATCCTGCCCAAGCAGTTTCTGAAGACGATCAAGCGGACAGGGCTGGGCGTCAGTGCGTTTTTTGAGATGCGCTATGACATGGATGGGAACGAGGTGCCGGACTTCGTGCTGAACCAGCCTGCCTACCGGGAGGCGCAAATCCTGGTGGCGGGCGACAATTTCGGCACCGGGTCGAGCCGGGAGCACGCCCCCTGGGCACTGCTCGATTTCGGGATCCGCTGCGTGATTTCCACGAGTTTCGCCGACATCTTTTACAACAACTGCTTCAAGAACGGGATTTTGCCCGTGGTGGTTACACCCGCGGAGCTGGAGCTCTTGATGGCAGACGCGGGTAAAGGCGCGAATGCGCGGATGAGCGTGGATCTTGCGGCGCAGACGGTGACGTCGTCGGATGGGGAGGTCGTGGGCTTTGACATTGACCCGTTCCGCAAGCACTGCCTGCTTCACGGGCTCGATGACATCGGGCTCACCCTGGAAAAAGCGGAGGAGATCGACCGCTTTGAGGCGCAGGCGGCTGGAGCGCGGCCCTGGCTCTGACACAATTTGGCCACACAACATCTTGGGGGCGCGCGGCGCCTGGCCCCAAGGGCACGGTCGAAGTGATGCGCAAAGACAATAGTTTCAACGCGCTGGGCAAAAAGAAGAGCCCGTCCGCCCCCCGCGCTTGCCGCGCCGCAGGGATCGGGGCACAATCAAGGCAAGAATGAGGCACCTGCGCCAACGTGCGTGGGAATACTTTTGGGACAAGGCACAGGCATCGTATCTGCGTCGTCCGGAGTTGAGGTTTTGGCAGTGTCTTCACGACTGGCTGGTGCGCTGACGCGTGCGCTTTTGGTAGTGCTTTTTGTCATGACCCCCGGGCTCATGCTGCCCAGCCATGGCGAGCGGATGTCCGATGTTGTAGCGCTCATTGCGCTTTCGGCAGCGGCGATCACGTTCCTCGAATACATGTCTGAATATCCTAGTGTCGTTGAATTTCGCGATGCGCCGCCCTACAATCGACTTCGCTTTGGGGCCGCGTTTCTGACCCTGGCGGCGCTGACGCTGATGTTGCGCGGCGACTATCAACCCACGCTGATATCAGAGCTTTTCGCCGCTTTGGGCGGCGCAATCGGGCGGCTGTTTGACCTGCCGTTCAGTCCTGTGCGCAACATCCTCCTGGCGTTGCCACCCGACATGAGCACCCAGGCTGTGCACGACATCCGCACGCTCGCGGCGATCAGCTATCTTGGGTCGCTCATCTCGATCGCGGTATTCTTTGCCCTGTCGCGGGGCGGGTCCTGGCCGGGGCGAGAGTTGGCGTTCAACGTGTGGGTAAACTTGCCCACCTTTGACCCAACGGCGGGCGGGGACGTTGTCCATCGCCTCCAGCGGGATGCCCGCGTTTACCTTTTGTTAGGGGTTTTGCTGCCATTCGTGATCCCGGCGGGGATTTCTGTTCTCACCGGCGCGGGCACGCCGCTCGCGCTTGAAGCACCCCAAGCACTGGTCTGGACGCTTATCCTATGGGCCTTTTTGCCAAGCTCGCTTGTTATGCGCGGCATCGCTTTGGGCCGCGTGGCCCATATGATCGACGACGCGCGACGTCGCCGCTACGCCGAGTTTGGCGAGGACGAGGCGCTGGCCTAGCGCTCTGCTTCCTAACGGGAGCTGTGGCCGCCGACCCCGTCCGCATCGCCACCTACCATACAGAGCTTGAACGCCGCCATCCGGGCTTATTCCTGCGCGATCTCGGGCGGGACGCCCTCGATATCGCCCATGTCCTGGCGCAAATGGAGGACGTGAATGCGGATGTCTGGGTGCTCCAAGGGATCGACTATGATTTCGGCGGGCAAGCCATCGCAACCTTGGCAGGTCGGGCGGGCTATGCACATTGGCTGAGCGCGGCGCCGAATACAGGGCGTCGGAGCGGCGTCGATCTCGACGGGGACGGCACGGTGGGAGGCCCCCGTGATGCGCAAGGCTACGGCTGGTTTTCTGGACAAGGCGCAATGGCCGTTCTGTCGCGCTACCCCCTGACGCTCGTAGCGGAGCGGACCGCCGATATCTGGGCGGACCTTCCTTGGGCCACTTTGCCCGTATCCTCCGATGGCAGCCCTTTCTTGTCCGCAGAGGCGCGCGCAGCGCAGCGGCTGTCCACCACGGCGCATTGGGCGATTGACGTGGCCGCGCCCAGCGGGACGTTCACGCTTTTGACCGCTCATGCCACAGCGCCGGTCTTTGACGGGCCGGAGGACCGCAACGGGTACCGCAATGCCGATGAGCTGCGTCTGCTGCTTGACATGTTGGGAGCTGTGGACGGGCCAGTGGTGATCGCCGCGAACCTTAACCTCGATCCAGATGGCGGGGCCGGTCAGCGGGAGGTTGCGGCAACGCTGCTCGCGGACCCGCGCCTCCAAGACCCACACCCCGGTCAGCCCAGCGCGGATTTTGGCGCGGAGAGTGCGGGCAAACTGCGGGTGAGCTACGTGCTTCCCACGACCCATTGGCGGGTCGTGGCGGCTGGCGTGGCCTGGTCAGACGTGCCCACGCCCAAGGGCGACATCCGCTTCACCCGGCACCACCCCGTTTGGGCGGATCTGGTGCTCGATAGCGGCGGCTAGGGCAGCTTCCGCGCTGCTATCGCGGTGATCGGGCAGCAGTGCGCGCAGCGGCGCTGGGTCGAGCCCGTGGGGCACGCGCCACAGGTAGCGCATCGACACCAAATAGCGCGCCAGCGGCCACACCGGCTGGAGGAGCCTGATCGCCGCCCAAGACATCGGTTTTACCGTTATCTCCCGCCCCGCCGCGCGGGAGATCGCCGCCGCCAGTTCCGCCCCCGTGAACGTGAGCCCCGCATAGGGGATATCGGCAAAGGCTGGCAGCGTGTCGCGCCGTTCGGCCAGCGCAACAGCGGCGCGCGCCATATCGGGCAAGAAAGCCCAGGCATGAGGCACATCCAGGGACCCTGGATAGGTCAACCGGCCCTTTGGCAGCGTTTTGGCCATCACTTCGTCAAACCAATTCCCCGATGGCTCATCATCGAGGAAGTCACCGGCGCGGAGGATGATCGTACGCACCCCGGACGTGCGGTAGGCGGCTTCGATCTGGGTGCGGATGCGCCCATAGGGCGTCTTTGCGTTGTGGGGCGTTTCCGCGCCAAGCAGGGCAGGCATGTCCGCGCCAAAGTTATAGACGTTCCCCGGCACAATCACCGTCGCGCCAGAGGCTTGCGCGACCTCGATCACGCTTTCATGGGCCTTCAGCGCCTCCTGTTTCCAACGGTTTGGCGGCATGTTCCAAGCGTTCACGATGACATGGGCGCCCCAGGCGGCGTCCCATAGGGTGTCCGTGCCGCGACGGAACTGGCGCACCTCCCAACCGGCGGTTTCAAAGGCTTTCGCAGCGTGGCGGCCAAAGCGGCCCGAGCCGCCGAGGATGAGCACGATTGGGGTCATTGTCTGGGTCTCCTGTCTCTATGCGGTGAACATATCTGCCGGGTGCGCTGCGCGGAATTGACCAGAAACGCTGAATGGGTATTCATTTGTGAATGGATGAACGGCTCAGAACCCTCGATTGGTCCCTTGTGCGCGCCTTTCTCGCCGTGGCGGAGGAAGGCTCCCTTAGCGCGGCGGCACGGCGGCTGGGGGCGAGCCAACCCACGCTGGGGCGCCAGGTGAAAGCCATCGAAGACGCGCTGCGTGCCCGGCTTTTCGCGCGCCATGCCAAGGGCCTCGCGCTGACCGAGATGGGCGAAGCGATCTTGCCCGCCGCGCGCGCCATGGCGCGGGCCATGAACGACATCCGCGTTGCCGCCGCCGCCCGCGAAACGGAGCTGACGGGCAGCGTGCGGATCACCGCATCGGTCAATGTGGCCTTCACAGTCGTGCCGCCCGTGATCGCGACTGCGCGCCGCCGCTACCCTGGCGTACAGATCGACCTGGTGCCCAGTGACGACAGTGAGAACCTGACCTTTGGTGACAGTGATATCGCGGTGAGGATGTACCGCCCCGAGCAGCCGGATCTGATCACGCAGTTCCTAGGCACCTTCGACATCGGGCTCTATGCGGGGCGCGAATTCCTTGACCGAATGGGGCGGCCGGAGAGCGTGGCCGAAATCTTTGAGCTCGATCTGGTGGGCTATGACACAGACCGCCGCATCCTCGACGGGATGATCGCGCGCGGGTTCCCAGCGCGGCGCGATATGTTCGCCACCCGCTGCGATGACCCGCTCACCCAGTGGGAGCTCGTCGCGGCGGGCTGCGGTATTGGTTTTGCGCCCTGCGCCATGGGGGATCGGGACCCCAGGGTGGACCGCGTGCCTCTGCCCTTTGAGATTGAGGGGTTGCCCATGTGGCTGACCACGTCAGAGGCCATGCGCCGCACGCCCCGCATCCGCGCGATCTGGGATGTGCTGGCGGCAGAGCTCGGGCCAGGGCCGTCGGCTTGACGCCCTGCCCCTGCCCGGCTACCGCCCAAGGAAAGAGATCGGAGGCCCCCATGACCAATTCCCTGCTTATCCTACCTGGCGACGGTATCGGGCCCGAGGTCATGGCGGAGGTGCGCAAGGTCATCGACTGGATGGGCACCCAAGGCATTGCGTTCGAGGTGAGCGAGGACCTGGTCGGCGGCGCGGCCTATGACGCCCACGGAACGCCGCTCCATGACGATACGCTGGCACGAGCGCAGGCGGTGGATGCCGTGCTGCTCGGCGCGGTGGGCGGGCCAAAATACGACGCGCTGGATTTTTCCGTCAAACCTGAACGTGGGCTTTTGAAGCTGCGTAAGGAGATGGACCTGTTTGCCAACTTGCGCCCAGCGCAGTGCTTTGAAGCGCTGGCGGAGTTTTCGTCGCTGAAACGCGAGGTGGTGAGCGGGCTCGACATTATGATCGTGCGGGAGCTGACCTCCGGCATCTATTTCGGAGAACCGCGCGGGATCATCAACGAAGGCAATGAGCGTGTGGGCATCAACACCCAGCGCTACACGGAATCCGAGATCGCGCGTGTTGCGCGGTCGGCGTTCGAGCTCGCGCGGCGGCGGTCGAACAAGGTCTGTTCGATGGAAAAGGCCAATGTCATGGAATCTGGTATTCTGTGGCGGACTGTCGTCACAGAGGTCCACGAGGCGGAGTATTCCGACGTGGAACTGAGCCACATGTATGCCGACGCAGGCGCGATGCAGCTTGTGCGGGCGCCGTCGCAGTTCGATGTGATCGTGACCGACAACCTATTCGGCGATTTGCTGTCGGATGCGGCGGCAATGCTGACGGGGTCGCTGGGGATGTTGCCGTCGGCCTCTTTGGGGGCGCCCATGGACAACGGTCGGCCAAAGGCGCTTTACGAGCCGGTCCACGGCTCCGCCCCCGATATTGCGGGTCAAGGGAAAGCGAACCCCTGCGCCTGTATCCTGAGCCTCGCCATGGCGCTGCGCTATTCGTTCGACATGGGTGACATGGCCGCGCGGATCGAGAGCGCAGTGGAACAGGTGCTGGCAGACGGTGTGCGCACGGCAGACTTGCTCCAGGCAGATGGTGCGGTTCCGGCGTCGACATCTGAGATGGGCGATGCCGTGGTCGCGGCCTTGGGCGCGCAGGGGTAGTGCAGCCAATCAACGCCTAGCCGCAAAGGACGTGCCCGACGGCAACGCCGGGCCGCGCCGTTCCGCCCCCACGGGGCGGCGCGAACGCCACCCCTCGGAACGGCGCTAAAGCGGACAATGTGGAGCCACCTGAAAATCGACTGCGGTATTACCCAATCACACCCTGGTTCTCACCCACTTGACCACGGTGGAGCAGCAGGTGGTCGAGGAGCACGCAGGCCATCATCGCCTCGCCCACCGGAACGGCGCGGATGCCGACGCAAGGGTCGTGCCGGCCCTTGGTGATGATCTCCGCCGCCTCGCCCGACTTTGTGATCGTTTTGCGCGGGGTCAGGATCGAAGAGGTCGGTTTGACCGCAAAGCGCACCACGATGTCCTGGCCCGTGGAGATCCCGCCCAAGATGCCGCCCGCGTGGTTGGAGCTATAGACCGGCCCGTCCGGGCCCATCGTGATTTCATCCGCGTTCGCATCCCCGGTGAGCGCGGCTGCGGCCATGCCCTCTCCGATTTCGACACCCTTCACAGCGTTGATGGACAGCATCGCAGCCCCCAGATCGGTGTCGAGCTTGCCGTAGACTGGCGCGCCGAGCCCGGCGGGCGCCCCACGGGCTGTGACCTCGATCACGGCGCCGCAGCTGTTGCCGCTTTTGCGCAGGTCATCAAGGTAGGTGGCCCAGTCCGAGGCCGCTTGAGCATCCGGGGTCCAGAATGGGTTCTCACCGATCTGCTCCCAATCAAACCGGGCCCGTTCGATGCCATGGGGGCCCATTTGGACCATGTACCCGGTGATCTCTAGCTCCGGAGCAAACGCGGCCAAAGCCGCACGCGCGAGCCCACCCGCAGCAACGCGAGCAGCGGTTTCGCGGGCGGAGCTGCGCCCGCCGCCGCGGTAGTCGCGGATGCCGTATTTCTGGAAATAGGTGATGTCGGCGTGGCCAGGGCGGAACTTCTCGGCGATGTCGCCGTAATCCTTGGACCGTTGATCGGTGTTTTCGATCATGAGCTGAACTGGCGTCCCGGTCGTCACACCCTCAAACACGCCCGACAGGATTTTGACCGCATCAGGCTCCCGCCGCTGGGTCGTGAACTTGTTCTGACCGGGCTTGCGCTTATCGAGCCAGACCTGGAGCGCGTCCTCCGTGATCGGCACGCCGGGGGGGCAGCCGTCTAAGGTGCAGCCTAGGGCAGGCCCGTGGCTTTCGCCCCAGGTGGTGACACGGAAAAGGTGGCCAAATGTGTTCATGCTCATAGCCCGCGTTTAGCGGCGGCGATGGTGCGGGGCAAGGCGCGCGGGGCGGCGTGGGGTTACCTGGTCTTATCCCTGCCGCCGCGCCGCCAGCTCGCGGTAAAGCGCCTCGCGGCTGACGGCGAGTTCGTGGGCGAGCTGCATCCACTCCCCCTTCGCGGGAAGCGGCCCAAAAGCGTCGAGCCAGGCATCGAGACGCGCCCCCACGGTCTTTAATCCCCGGATTTCAGCTGTGAGCCGCGCGTGCTGAACAGCGCGCGCCAAATAGGCGGCCCAATCGCGCGCCAGCGTCGGGTCAGCGTCGATCCGTGCCAGCACATCCCGCTTGGCCATGCGATACACCTGGCACCCCGCCGTTACGCGCGCATCGCAGTGGTATCTTTCCGAATACAGGGATGCCTCGGCCAGAATCGCGCCGGGCCCTGCCCGCTGAAAGCAGGTCACAGTGCCACTGGTCTGGAGACGCTCGAGGCTCACCCCACCTGTGGCGATGAGGTGGATGTGGTCCACCAGATCGCCCGCATGGAACAGGTAAGACCCGGCGTCGAGGCGGCGCGCTTCCCCGTAGGTCGATAGCATCTGTGTGAAGGCGCCCATACACATGATCATAATCATGTCGGGGCGCAGCACAATCTGTCAGCGGTCCTCAAAAAAGGAGACCCTGACATGCGATATGCTCTACCCCTCGCCTCTGCCCTTGCGATCTTGGGCGCTGCTGTCGGCGCACAGAGCGCCCATCAACCCTATTCCGGACTGGAAACGCGGGAGATCGCGGCCCTGTCCGCCCACGACAGCGAGGACTTGGAGGCCGGACGCGGATGGGGTCTGGCTCTCCCTGCGGAGCTCAATGGCTATCCGGGGCCGCTCCATGTGTTGGACCTGGCGGAGGCGTTGGAGCTGACCGGGGCCCAACGCGATCAGGTTCAAGCTGTATTTGTTGAGATGCAACGCGAGGCGCAAAGCGCGGGCGCCGCGCTCGTCGCCGCAGAGCGGGCGCTTGATGGCGCCTTTTCCGACGGCACCGTGACGGGGCACACGCTCAAACGCCTTGTGGACGCGGCAGCCGAGGCACGGGCAGCGCTGCGCTATGTTCATCTGTCGCGGCATCTGGTGACGCTGGATATCCTGACCCCGGCACAGGTGGAGCGATATGCCGTTCTGCGGGGCTACGCCGATGATCCCTGCGCAGCGGTGCCAGACGGACACAACGCGGTGATGTGGCGGCTGCACAATGGGTGCGATGGCTAGGGCGCACGCCGTAGCCCTAGCGTGAACGCCAGACGTCGCATAGGCTGGACGCCAGACGCCTTGGGAGGGCCTTATGCCGCGCGACACCACTTTGATCCTGTGCCCTGTCAACCTCCGCCACGCGGAGCTTGATCTGCGCGCCTACGAAGAAGCCATCGCGATGGCCTCCCGCCGCGAGGCCAAGCTGCTAGTGGCGACTGTTGCACCGGAAATGGAGCGGAACCTGAATATCCGGGATTCCGTTGCCTACTGGACCGAAAAGCTCAATGCGTTTGTAAAAGACCATCCCGCCGAGGGGGTGGAGGTCGAGGCCGTCGTGCGGACCGGGGCCGTCCACCGGCAGATCGTCAAATTGGCGGAAGAACGGGCCGTGGACCTCATCGTGATGGAATCGGCCAACCCGCGCATTCAGGATTATTTGCTGGGTACGACCGCGAGCCACGTGGTGACGCATGCGCATTGCTCGGTTTTTGTGGTGCGGGGGTAGGTTCGGCCCTTTGACGACAGACCAACCGTTTGCGCTGTAACGCCGCTCCGAGTTGTCGGAACGGCTTGGCCTGGCGTGGCCGCCGGGCGTGCAATTGGGACCTAGAGCGAGCTCACGCTCAAGAGGTCGGGGTGCCTCCCCCCGCGGGGGAGACACCTAGGACGCGAAAACGTCTTTAGAGCTTCTTGTGCTCCTGCCGCAGCGCGAGCCACAGGCAGTAGCACATCACGAGGATCACGAGCGTAAAGGGGATGCCCATAGACACCGCCGCCCCTTGGAGCGCGTTGAGCCCGCCACCAAGCAGCAGCGCGATGGCCACGAGACCTTCGAGCGTGCACCACCAGACCCGCTGCACCACAGGTGCGTCGAGCTTGCCGCCTGCTGTGATCGTGTCGATCACGAGCGACCCGGAGTCTGAGGACGTGACGAAGAAGATCACGATCAGAAGCAGGGAGATCGGTGCGATGATCCCGTAGAGCGGAAGCTCCTTGAGGAAGCCAAAGAGTGCACCCTCGGGAGCGTAGCTGTCGATCACCGTTGCACGAACCCCTTCGGCCCCGCCTGCGTTGAGCATGTCGATGGCAGCACCGCCAAAGGTCGACATCCACAGCGCGCAGACTGCCGTCGGCGCGATCAGAGCGCAGAGCACGAATTCACGCACCGTGCGGCCGCGGGAGATGCGGGCGATGAACATGCCCACGAATGGCGACCACGCGATCCACCAGGCCCAATAGAACGTCGTCCAGCCGTGGAAGAAGCTCGTATCGTCGCGCCCAAACGGGTTCGACAGGGCAGGCAGTAGCGTGATGTAGTCCACCATGACGCTGAAATACCGCGTGATGGCCGCTGTCACGCCAGTCACAGCGATCACAAAGATAAAGAGCGCGACAGCCATGATCATGTTGATCTCTGACAGGCGCTTCACGCCCGCGTCCATCCCCATCATCACAGACCCCAGCGCGATCAGCGTGATGCCCACGATGATGATCACAGTGAGCGTCGGCGACGGCGCGATGCCAAAGACCTCGTTCAGGCCCGCGGCCACCTGCTGCGCCCCAAGCCCGAGCGATGTCGTCAGGCCAAAGAGCGTCGCGAACACGGCGAGCGTGTCGATGACGTGGCCCCAGAAACCCCAGACGCGTTCACCCAGCACTGGATAGAACGCCGACCGCAGCGTCAGCGGCAAGTTCAGGTTGTAGGCAAAGATCGCGAGCGCGAGACCCACGGCGGCATAGACCGCCCAACCTTCGAGACCCCAGTGGTGGATCGTGCCCACGACACCGATGTATTCGTTGCCGGGTTCATTGATGTCGATGCCCAGCGGACGAGCGTTCCCACCTTCGGAGAAGTTGTAGTAAACGGGCTCCAACACGCCGAAGAACAGCAGACCAATGCCGATGCCCGCCGCGAACATCATCGCGATCCAACCGGCATAGGAATAATCAGGCGTCGCATCCTTGCCACCGATGCGGACCTTGCCCACGGGCAGAACGATCAGCGCAAGGCAAAAGAGCGTGATGGCGTTCACCGACAGAACGAGGAACCAGTCAAAGGTGCTCGTCAGCCAGGGGCGCAACCAGCCAAAGAACGCGGCTGATGCCTCCTGATTGGCGAGCGACACGATCACAAAACCTAGGATCAGGACACCGGAGACAATGAAAACGGGGTTATGGATATCAAGCCCGAGGGGGCGGATGTTGTCCTGCCCGACCTCGTAGTCCGTTTCGTATTCCGGGCTCGCTCCGGGCGGTTGGTCGGTCTTTATGTCCGTCATGTATCCCTCCTATTGGCTATGTATTGGTGTTTTTGTTGGTATTGACGACCAGCATGGCACGGCTAGATCGTGAGTGTCCAACTCCATTCCCACTTTTCGACAAATTGGGCGCGGCATCCGCGACGGTCTAAAAGACAGAACCGACCCACTTGCTGTCTTTGCGAACTCCGCTATTGTTCGGCTCACCTCGGGGTGCCCAGTTGGGCTGAGATGCAAATGCGGACCCGTTGAACCTGAACCGGCTGATACCGGCGGAGGGAAGGTACGCTCCCAAGGCGCTTTCACCCTTCGTTCGGCGACTTGGAGATAACGATGAAGACACTTCCTCTGATCGCAGGACTATTCCTCGGCACCGCTGCGGTGGCGGAGACCCCTGTTTTGACTGTGTACACCTATGACAGCTTTATCTCGGACTGGGGCCCCGGCCCCGCGGTCGAGGCCGCGTTCGAGGCGACCTGCGCGTGCGACCTGCAGATGGTGGGCGCCGGAGATGGCGCCGCGCTGCTTGGGCGCGTGCGGCTCGAAGGAGCACGGTCTGACGCTGACATTGTGCTCGGCCTCGACACCAATCTGACGGCAGCGGCGCGCGACACGGGCCTCTTTGCGCCGCACGCCACGACGGCGGATTACGACCTGCCGATCGCGTGGACCGACGACATGTTTGTGCCATTCGACTGGGGCTACTTCGCCTTTGTCGGCAATGCGGGCGCCGCTGCGCCTAAGTCGTTTGAAGACCTCGCAGCGTCCGACGCGAAAATTGTGATCCAGGACCCGCGGTCCTCGACGCCCGGGCTTGGGCTGTTGCTATGGGTCAAATCCGCCTATGGCGATGACGCCCCCGCCATTTGGGACGGGCTGAGCGACAACATCCTGACCGTCACCAAAGGCTGGTCGGAAGCTTACGGCATGTTCCTAGAAGGCGAGGCAGACTTGGTGCTGTCCTACACCACATCGCCCGCCTACCACCTCATCGCCGAAGACGACGCGAGCAAGGTCGCGCTTCCCTTCGCTGAGGGGCACTACATGCAGGTCGAAGTCGCGGGGATGCTGGCCGGGACCGACCAGCCAGAGCTTGCGCAGGCCTTTCTCGACTTCATGGTCTCTGACGCGTTCCAGTCGATCATCCCGACGACGAACTGGATGTATCCTGCCGTGACACCCGCGGGCGGGCTGCCGGACGGGTTCGAGACGTTGGTCACACCCGCCACGTCGATCCTAGCGGCTTCCGCGGACGCGCCTGCCCTGCGGGAGGAGGCGCTGGAGGAATGGCTGGCCGCCCTGGCGCGATAAGGCTCGCCGGGGCCGCTGCGGCGGCCCTGCTTGTCTTTCTGACACTTGGCACGCTGGGCGCGGTGGTGAGCCGCGCCGACGGTCTGTCCGGCCTCGGCGCCGCGGATTCGGCGGCGATCCGTTTCACCGTGTGGCAGGCGCTTTTGTCGGCGGCGCTTTCGATCCTATGCGCGATCCCGGTGGCCCGCGCCTTGGCGCGGCGGCGCTTTGCGGGGCGGCGTATGCTGGTGTCGCTCCTCGGCGCGCCGTTTCTCCTGCCTGTGATCGTCGCCGTCTTTGGCCTGATCGCGGTGTTCGGGCGCAGCGGGGTCGTCAATGACCTGACCGCCGCTTTGGGTCTGCCGGAGCTCAGCATCTATGGCGCCCATGGCGTGATCCTCGCCCATGTATTCTTTAACATGCCGCTGGCTGCACGCTTTGTTTTGCAGGGCTGGCTGGCGATCCCTGCGGAGCAGTTGCGCATCGCGGCAAGCTTGGGCTTTGGGCCGGGCGCCGTGCAACGGCACCTGGAATGGCCCATGCTGCGCGCAGTCGTGCCGGGGGCCTTTCTGGCGATCTTTCTGATCTGCCTAACCTCTTTTGCGGTGGCGCTCGCCGTAGGTGGCGGCCCCCGCGCCACCACCATTGAGCTGCGCATTTACGAGCTCTTTCGGTTCGAATTCGCGCTCGGCGACGCTGCCCTGCTGGCCTGCGTGCAGTTTGGGATCTGCGCGGCGGCGGCGATACTCGCCGGGGTGATTGCGATCCCAAAGGCGACCACAGCGGGACTCGATGGCGTGGCGGAGCGCTGGGATGCGCGGGACCGCTTGCTGCGCATGCAGGACGTCCTGGTGCTGACCGCGGCCTCCGCGTTTTTGCTGGTGCCCATGGGCATGGTGGTCTTGCGCGGAGTGCCGCGAATTGCCGAGCTTCCGGTGAGCGTTTGGGAGGCCGCGGGAGCATCACTTGCGGTGGCGATTGTGTCGATGCTCTTGGCAATGGCGCTGACGCTCGCGCTCGCGCTTTGGCTGGCGTCGGGCAGTGGGCGGGCGCGGGTGGCGGGGGACCTGATCTCCTCCCTGGCGCTGGCAGCCTCGCCGCTTGTTATGGGAACTGGGCTTTTCATTCTGCTCTTTGGCTGGACCGACCCGCAGGCGCTGGCGCTGGCTGTGACAGCGGTGGTGAACGCCGCAATGACGGTGCCTTTTGCCATGCGGGTGCTCGCCCCCGCCGTCCGGGATATCGAAAGCGCTTATGGCCCGCTCGCGGCATCGCTTGGGATGACGGGCTGGGCGCGGCTCAAACTGGTCATCTTGCCACGGCTCAGGCGCCCGTTGGGATTTTCCGCGGGGATTGCAGCGGCTTTGTCTATGGGAGACCTTGGCGTGATCGCGCTCTTTTCCGCGCCGGAGACCGAGACGCTGCCGCTCGCCATGTATCGCCTTTACGCATCGTATCAGACGGAGCTCGCGGCAGGCGCAGGGCTCCTGCTGGTGTTAATGAGTTTCGGGCTTTTTTGGATTTTCGATCGCGGGGGGCGCGTGGATGCTGACGCTTGACGGGGTGCGATTTGCTAGACCCGGCTTCACGCTTGAGGCCGATGTCACCATAGCGACGGGCGCCCGCGTCGCCGTGATCGGCCCGTCGGGGGGTGGGAAATCGACGCTTTTGTCGCTCATCGCGGGCTTTGAAGTGCCCCAGGCGGGGCGGGTCACTTGGGACGGCACCGATCTGTTGCCCTTGGCGCCCGGTGAGCGGCCTTTATCGATGCTGTTTCAGGACACGAACCTCTTCCCCCACCTCACCGTTGCGCAGAATGTCGGGCTGGGCATCGACCCATCGCTGCGCTTGTCGCCTGCACAGCGAGGAGCGGTCGCGCAGGTCCTATCGGAAGTCGGCCTGCCGGATATCTCCCACCGCAAACCCGGCGCGCTATCTGGCGGGCAACGGGCGCGGGTCGCCTTGGCGCGCGCGTTGCTGCGCGAGCGCCCCTTGCTCCTGCTGGACGAGGCGTTTTCGGCCCTGGGCCCCGCGCTGAAGGCGGAGATGTTTGAGCTCTTGAACCAGACCGTTGCGCGCATCGGCGCGACGCTCTTGATCGTGACCCATGACCCGGAAGAAGCCGCGCGGATGGATCAGATCATCGTCGTGGACGGCGGCCGTGCAGACCCCCCAGAAGACGCGTCAGAGCTTCTTGCGAACCCAAGCGCGGCCCTGCGGACCTATCTGGGTCGGCCATAAAAAAAGCCCCGGTCGATGCCGGGGCTTCTTTGAGGTGTCGGTGACGCTTATTCGGCGGGGGTTTGGCCCGACTTTTTAGCGGCTGCTTTGATGGGCGCCCAAAGACGCTTGTTGGTCATGTAAAGCAGCGTTGCGAGCACGCCTAGGAAGATCACACCAGCCAGACCCGACTGCTTACGCGCCATCATCTTAGGCTCCGCCGTCCACATCAGGAAGGCTGCGACGTCCTTGGCCTGCTGTTCAATCGTGGCCTCTGTGCCGTCCTCGTAGAACACATCATCCCCATAAAGCGGTTGCGACATGGAGATGTAGCCACCTGGGAATGCTTTGTTTTCGTAAAGGAACACGCCCGCTTCTTCTTTCGTTTCGCCGGTGTAACCAGTGAGGAGCGACGCAATGTATTCCGGGCCGCCCATGCCGTTCACGAACTGGCTGATGCCGGTGCCGTAGGGGCCAGAAAAGCCTGCCCGTGCCTTTGCCATGAGGCTGAGGTCAGGTGCGTTCGAAATCAGGCCCTCGGGGAACTTGTCCGCCGGGGTGGCAGGGCGAAAGTCGCCTTCGCCGTCGAACAGAGCTTGGTCCCAGATCTCGTAGAACTCAGCATAGGCGCGCACCTGATCCATTGGGAGCTGCGGGCCGCCGGGATCGGCGAGGGTCCGGAACGCCACGAACTTGAGCCCGTGGCAAGAGGAACAGACCTCGGTGTAGACCTGCAGGCCGCGTTGCAGCTGCATTTGGTCGAACTTGCCGAACGGTCCTTCGAAGGAGAAGTCATAGTTCGTAACTTCGCCAGCCTTCCCGGCGGCATGTGCGCCACCGGCGAGGCCAAGGACCAAGGCTGCGGAGAGGGTAAGGTGCTTGAGCATAGTCTCTCTTGCTTTCTTACTCGGCCGGGGTGGCGACACCGTCAGGTGAGCCAGCCTTGGCCTTGGCGTATTTGGCGTTGAAGTCGTCTTCGATCGTGGCCGGTGGCGTCGTCGGCTTCTCGATGATGCCAAGGAGCGGCAAGATCACCAGGAAGTAGGCGAACCAGTAGGTCGACGCGATGAGCGACAGGTTGGCGTAGAGCGGTTCCGCTGGCATGGCGCCGAGCCACATCAGGAACATGAAGTCCGCCCCGAGGATCCAGAACGCCCACTTGAACATCGGGCGATACCGGCCCGACCGCACGGTGGAGGTGTCGAGCCATGGCGCAATCGCCATAACTGCAATCGCGCCGAACATCGCCAACACGCCAAAGAAGTCGGCGGTGATGATGCCACCCGTGATCCAGTTCACGCCCATCACGAGCCACACGTCGGGCGTAAAGGCACGCAGGATCGCGTAGAAGGGCAGGAAGTACCATTCCGGCACGATATGTGCGGGCGTCGCCAGCGGGTTCGCCTCGATATAGTTATCGGGGTGGCCCAGGTAGTTCGGCATGAAGCCCACGATCGCGAAGAACACGAGCAAGATGACGGCCAGCGCGTAGAGGTCCTTGATCACGAAGTAGGGCCAGAACGGCAGCGTGTCGCGTTCGGCTTCTTCCTTGGACCCGCGACGCACCTCAACACCTGTTGGGTTGTTGTTGCCCGTCGTGTGGAAGGCCCAGATGTGCACGATCACGAGCCCAGCGATCACGAAGGGCAGGAGATAGTGCAGGGAGAAGAAGCGGTTGAGCGCAGGCTGACCCACAGCAGGCGCGCCAAGGAGCCAGGTTTGCAGCGCCTCACCGATGAAGGGGATCGTGCCGAAGAGGCCGGTGATCACCGCGGTGCCGTGGAACGACATCTGACCCCAGGGCAGAACGTAACCCATAAAGGCGGTGCCCATCATCAGCAGGTAGATCAGCATACCGATGATCCACGTGATCTCCCGCGGGGCCTTGTAGGACCCATAGTAGAGACCGCGGAACATGTGCGCGTAGACGGCGACAAAGAACAGCGAAGCGCCGTTCATATGCAAATAGCGGATCATGTGGCCCGCATTCACGTCGCGCATGATGTGTTCGACAGAGGCAAACGCCATGTCCACATGCGGCACGTAGTGCATCACCAGGACAACGCCGGTGATGATCTGCAGCGCCAGGCAGAAGGTTAGGACAATGCCCCAGATCCACATCCAGTTGAGGTTCTTGGGCGTCGGGATCATCAGTGTGTCATACAGCAAGCCAACGATAGGCAGCCGCGTATGGACCCATTTTTCGATCCCAGATTTCGGTTCGTAGTGGTCGTGGGGAATTCCAGACATGGTGCTTGGTCTCTCCTCTTAACCTAGCTCGATGGTTGCGTCGTCGACGAAGACCGCAGGCGGAATGGCAAGGTTCTGCGGAGCAGGCCCTTTGCGGATGCGGCCGGACGTATCGTAGTGGGACCCGTGGCAAGGGCAGAACCACCCGCCAAAGTCACCGGCATTGCCGAGCGGCACGCAGCCCAAGTGGGTGCAGACACCCATCTGGACGAGCCATTCGCCGTCTTCGCTCAATGCGCGATTTTCATCGGTGGCATCGACAGCGCCAGCGATGTTTTCGTTACGGGCGACCGGGTCTTGCAGATCCGACACCTCAACCGCGCGGGCCGCGTCGATTTCTTCGGCGGTGCGGCGGCGGATAAAGACAGGCTTGCCCTGCCATAGAACGGTCAGCTGCGATCCAGGCTCCAGCCCGCCCACATCCACGCGGATGGAGGCCAGCGCCAGAACATCCGCGGATGGGTTCATTTGATTGACAAGCGGCCAGACAGCCGCGCCAACGCCAACTGCACCAGCACCGGCGGTGGCGTAATAGATAAAGTCCCGGCGGCCCTCACCGTGCTCGTCCAGGTTTTCTTCCGGGTTTGACACCGTATCCTCCGTCTTGCTGCGTTGGCCGCCTGCCGCGGCCCGTGGCATTCAGTGGGCAAATAGGTCACGGCGTGGCCCCGACCAGACCTGGGCACATAAACTAATCGCCGCTCAGAGGTCTAGCGGACAATCGGGCGCAGTTGACGCATGAGCCCGCAAGCTAAAGCGCGCTTTGGCATGGGACCGCGCCGGCCTTGCGCGCGACACGACATCAAATCGTGTGCGAAACGCACGCTACGCTGGCTGGGTCACTCCCATCGAATCGCGCGCAGCAAAGGTTTGCGCCCATGCAGCAAGTCCCGGACGGGTGGAGCGCCAGGCACGCGCATCGTGGCGCAGGTCCAAATAGCCCAGCGCGCAGCCCATAGCGATGTGGCTCATATCAAGTGGTCCATAGAGATGCGACATCCACCGCGCCTCAACCACATCGAGCGCGCGCGCAACCTTGTCCCACTGCGCCTCCACCCAGGCTTGAGACTGCTCCCCCTCAGGGCGCAGGCGCAGCTCGTAGGCCATCGACACCGAGCAATCCATGATGCCCACTGCGGTCGCTTCCAGCGTCAGCACCTCCCAAAGCCGCGCCTCGGGGTAAAGCCCGGCACCCGACCGTGCATCGAAGTAGCGGCAGATGACGCGGCTGTCGTAGAGCGCGGTGCCATCGGGCCGCGTCAGCGCCGGGATCTTTCCCAACGGATTGGCCGCCGCCACGTCAGCGGCGGTATCATAGGCGCTGGTTTGCTGGCGCGAGACCGTAATTTGATCGATCATGCCCGTCTCATGAGCAGCCACGAGCGCCATCCGCGCAAAAGGCGATGGCGGCGAATACAAAAGCTCCATCACTCCACCCGCCGCACACGGATGCGAGTCAGGGCGGTCGCGTCAATCTCGATCCCCGGGCCCGACTTACCGGCGCGGAGAACGCGGCGGAAGCGCGCGGTGGCGTTCACTTGCTCACCATCGCGGCGCGTCTCCACCCCCTCTTCAACCTTGTCGAGCGCATCTTCCGTCGGTTGGTCGCGCCTAAGCTGCGGGATCGCGCGCGTCGCGGCGTAGGTTGCGACAGCAACAGCGCCGTAGCGCAATGCGATGCCCGCGATGGGAGCAAGGGGTATGGCCATGGTCGTCCTCCTACCGCCCAACGTAGGGACGGCGGAGCGATGCGTCTAGCGCAGGCCGTGGAATTAAGCGGCGATCAGCGCGCCATCGGCAACACCAAGGATCGTTGCCTGGTGCAAACCGCCGACGGTCTTATCCGTCTGGAACCGCACCTCGGTGAAATGCTCTGTTCGTCCCATGCGCGGCGCTTCGAGCAGGATATCCCGCCCCTGCCCCACCTGCGCCTCAAGGTGCCGGGTCACGGCCTCAGCCCCCTTTGCGCGCAGCGCGGCAGCGCGCGCCTTGATCGCGGGCCCTGCCACAGGCGGCATCTTTGCCGCGGGCGTGCCGGGCCGTGGAGAATAGGGAAAAACATGGAGCCACGTAAGGTGGCAGTCGTCGACGAGCTTGAGCGAGTTGTCGAAATGAGCCTCCGTCTCCGTCGGGAAGCCCGCGATGATATCGGCGCCAAAGGTGATGCCGGGCCGCAGCTTGCGCGCGTCTTCGGTAAAGCGGATGGCATCGTCGCGCAGATGCCGCCGCTTCATCCGTTTCAGAATCAAATCATCGCCGTGCTGGAGGCTTAGATGCAGATGGGGCATCAAGCGCGGCTCAGTCGCAATCGCCTCCATCAGCGCCTCATCCACCTCGATCGAATCGATCGAGGAGATGCGCAGCCGCGGCAAATCCGGCACCAGCTTGAGGATACGCCGCACCAAATCACCCAGCTTCGGCTGCGCGGGCAGGTCTGCGCCCCAGCTGGTCATATCCACACCGGTGAGGACCACCTCGTTGAAGCCGCGGTCCACGAGGCGCTTGATCTGGTCCACCACCACGCCCGCGGGAACGGACCGCGAATTGCCCCGGCCATAAGGGATAATGCAGAATGTGCAGCGATGATCACAGCCGTTTTGCACCTGCACATAGGCCCGCGCGCGGGTGCCGAAGCCGTCGATCAGATGTCCCGCGGTTTCTGTCACTGACATGATGTCATCGACCTGCACCGGCTCACTGTCGCCGGTCGACAAAAGCGACCATGTGGCGGGCTTCATTTTTTCATCATTGCCGATGACGTGGTCGACCTCGGCCATGGCTGCAAAGCTGTCGGGATCCACTTGTGCGCCGCAGCCGGTAACGATGATTTTAGCGTTTGGATTGTCGCGCCGCTGCTTGCGGATGTCCTTGCGCGCCTTGCGCATCGCCTCCTGCGTGACCGCACAGGTGTTCACGACGACCGCGTCCGTCAGCCCCGCGGCTTGCGCCAATTCGCGCATCGCGGCGGTCTCATAGGCGTTGAGCCGACAGCCGTGGTTCGAAAAGACTGGCGCGCTCATGGCACCAGCGCCGCCAGAAAGGCAGGCGTCAGCGTCGCGTCAAAGACATGGGCCGTGGGGCCGGTCATCCAAACGCCGTCTTCGCGCCAATCGATTTCCAGCGTGCCCCCATCAAGCACAACATCAACCTTCCGCCCCGTCAGCCCGCGCCGGGCCGCCGCCACAGCGGTCGCACAAGAGGAGGAGCCGGAGGCCAGCGTGATGCCCGTCCCCCGCTCCCACACCCGCATCCGAATGCGCGTGGGCGACAGGACCGTGGCAAACTGCACATTGGTGCGTTCGGGAAACAGCGGGTGATGCTCGATCTCCGGGCCCTTCACAGCAAGCTCCACCGCCTCCGCATCATCGACGAAGAACGTGCAATGAGGGTTGCCCATGCCCGTGGCGACCGGATCGCCTGCCAGCGGGAGCGTCAGTGTATCCATAGCCTCTGCCAAGGGGATATCGGCCCAGCCCATCGCAGGGGGGCCCATATTGACGCTGACAAGCCCGTCCTCACGCCGCGACGCCGTCAGCATCCCACGCCCTGTGACATCGATGCTCAGGGTCGAGGTGCCATGCTTGGCCATGTACCAATCCGCAATACAGCGCGTGGCATTGCCGCAAGCCGCCGACGTCGTGCCATCCGCGTTGTAGAACGTGATGCCCACCCGGTCCGGGCCTTGCTCCGTGATGTCTGCCAACTGGTCAAACCCTATGCCGCGGTGCCGGTCCGCGAGCGCGCGCACAAGCGCTGGCGCGAGCGCGCCGCCCGAGCTCAACACCACGAAATCGTTGCCGAGCCCGTGCATCTTTTTGAACGTAATCTGTCCTGACGAGTGTCCCATGGCGCGAGCCTATAGCGAGCCCGCGGCACCATGGCCAGAATTCTCCCCCGTTTTTGCCTTGACCCGCCCGCCCGAGCTTTCTATTTGCGCGTCTCACGTGGGCCGTTAGCTCAGTTGGTAGAGCAACTGACTTTTAATCAGTGGGTCGCAGGTTCGAATCCTGCACGGCTCACCACTGCACCTCATTTTTGCTTTCCTTCTATGGACTCAGGTTCGATTTTGGCGAACCTTCCGGGAACGTTCACCAGTTTTTGTTCGCCATTCGGCCTCGATATCAGTTTGTCGAAGGCGGAATCGGCCATGCCTTCGCGTCCAGCCGCCTCCGTGTAGAGCTGCACCAGCTTCAGGGTTTTGTGGCCTGTTACGGCGCCGACTTCGTGAGCCGTCGCGCCCGCTTCTGCTAGTCGTCTCGCACAGGCTTTGCGAAGCCCGTGGGCGCTGCAAACCTTCAAGCCAGCCGCATCGCACCAGCGCCGCATGGCATTGCCAAGCGACGCCGCTGCCCGGGCATTCCCCTGCTGAGTGGCGAGGAACGTTCTGTCATCAGGCAAAGCCTCGATGACCTCCATCAGGTCGTCATGAATTGGGATGCTCACAAGCATACCGTTGCTGCGCTTCGTCTTCTGGCGCCGATACTGGATGCGCTTGCCTTTGATGTTCCACGGCCCTAAGGCGACCGCATCCACCCTCGCAGTTCCCGTGTTTAGGATCTGCGTGACGGCTCTGTCCGCCATGCTGCCCGGTTTGTGGACTTCGAAAAAGCGAGCGATCTCGCCTTCATCCCAAGAGTGGAACCCCGTGCTCTCGACGCGATATGGCTTCGTTACGCGTGCCGGATTGTCTTCGCGTCATTCCAGGAAAACTGCGTGGTCAAGTAGTTGGATGAGACGTTTCCGCAGGTTGTTCGCTGCCGCAGGGTGCTCCGCCTTTTCTGCCAAGAGGGCTTGCACGTGGCGCCGCTGCATTAGCCGTAAAGGCTTGTCGCCATGCTTCTGCCAGAACCCTTCGACAATCCCACGATACACCCGCTTCGTGCTATTGGAGAGCCCAAGATACTCCGGCGAACGGTATAATGAAGCCACAAGCGCATTGACGCTACCATGCCGGGTTCTGGCGGCTCCAATGGTCCCTTTCAATTAGATTTGCTTCAACGCCGCTTCGTACCCCTCAACGAATTTTGGCGATCGAAGTTAGATGCCCAGCTCTGCTGAAAATCCATTGCGGCGAAAGCGCCTACGTCACTTTCCAGGCCGATCTGCTGAGGCTTTGAGGTCATGGCCAATACATGGTAGGCACGGCGGAAGTGATTGCAGAGGGGGATACCTTTGGGCATCGGTCCCTTCTCGTTGCCACACGGCTCCAGTCTTTGAACCGGCCGAACATGAGCTCGATCAATGCTCACCAGTGCCTTTCGCAGCAAGGTCACGGGAAGGTCGTTTGTCGTGTTTGACGGCGGTGTTCTGCTGCCATCGTCTCGCAGTGTCATGCGCCCCTAATTCCAAGTGGTGGACCGGCGGTCATAAAGAGGTCCAAAAGGCACCGTTGGCTTTGATATGTAGCGTTTAGGTTGGATTGAACCGGCCTTTAGTGCTTATCTGTCGGGAAATTTCCTGCGGAGGTACCCTGTCGGTCAGTAGAACAGACGCCTACGCCCCCTTGTTTGACGCCCTGACGGGACGCTATGCGGCGCGCCCTCAGTTAGGTGGCGGCCGGCGCTCGGCGGGGCATCACGGTCTGCTGTTTGATGTGCTTTGCGGCCAGAGCCGTGATCAACCGAGCAAAAACGCCCTTGTCGCTCCATCGCGACCAGAGCGTCTTGTGAGGGTCACAGGCGGACGGCGCGTCACGCCAACACTAGCCACCGCGTTTGATGAGAACAATGCCACACAAGTTGCAGCTTTAAAGCACCGATCAATCGGAACCAATCAGGTGAATTCACTTATCGTTTCCGACCTGGGAAACGCACAACCAGACTGCAGTCAATGGGTCCGGGACCATAAGCTTACACGATTGAATTTCAACGGAAATTGTCGTTCTGCACGGCATACAATTTAACCCGACGATGACCACCCCTACTCCGCTGCGCTTACCGCGGCCGGGTCTACCTCGGCTTTGACCTGTCCCCAGGCCAGGAGCGTGAAGATGGCTGTTCCGCCGACCACGTTGCCTAAGAGCACGGGCACAAAAAACGACCAAAGAGCGGTCGAAGTGGAAAGGTCTCCTCGGAGGGCCAAGAACCACATTTCTACGGAACCAGCGATGATATGGGTGAAGTCGCCTGCAGCGATGAGCCAGGTGAAGAGGACGATCAAAAGCACCTCGCTGCCGTTCTGACCCGGCATCATCCACACGATGGCTGCGATGAGGATCCCGGCTGGGATGGCGCGGAAAAAGGCCTCGCCTGACGGAAAGCCTGTGGCGTGTTCGGACAGGTCGTTGATCGCGGCTAACAAATCTGCGCTGAACGCCCCGCTAAAGGCGATGAATGCCGCAGCGCAGGCGGCACCGACAACATTGGCCGCGAGCACGATGCACCACAGGCGCAAGACTGCGGCAGCGCAGGAGCGGGAGCGTTCAGACACCAGAGGCAGAATTGTCGTGATCGTATTCTCGGTAAAGAGCTGCATGCGGCCCAAGATCACCAAAAGAAAGCCAAAGCTGTAGCCCAAGTTCTCCACGAGATACCGCCACGGCGCATCGGGCAGATATGAGCGCAACACCGCCTCGCCCAGCACAGAAAAGGAGATCAAAAGCCCGGCGGCAATACCCGACCAGGTCAGCGACACCGTTGTCCGCTCGAGCTCTTCTTGGCCGTCTTGGCGGATGACGTCGTAGATGGCGCGTGCGTTCAGCCGTGTCGCGGTTCGAATGGTGGGATCATCTGCCATGGGTGCTCCTTGTTCCACCGCGTAACGCACCAACGCCCGCACTGGTTCCCGTGCCGCGATAGACGACTGTCGGCGCAGGCGAAGGGAACTTTTCTGGGCGCACCCCGTTTTCTCCCCACAGCGGCTCTTGGGATTTGAACGTCTCGGTGCCGCGCACATAACTTTCGGAGGCTACTCAGATGATCCTTAGAACCCTGCTCGTCATGTCCGTCCTTGCCCTGGCCGCGTGCGAAACTGCCGAAGGTTTCGGCGAAGACGTCCAAGCTGGCGGCCAAGCGATTTCGAACGCTGCAAACGACGTCCAGAACGATTTGTGATCCGCACCATCCGCGCGCGGCCCACCGTCGCGCGCGGAGCGTCCCTATCGTGACCAAGGAAAGAGGAGGACCCTCATGTCAGAGGCACTGAAAATCGTCCCGAGCGCCGATGCGATCAACACAGGCGTGCGTGACATCGAAGGCATCGCAGACGGCCTGGCCGATGTGCTGGCCGACACATATCGCCTGATCTTTAAAACCCATGCGTATCATTGGAATATCACAGGCCCGACATTCTATTCGGTCCATAAACTGACCGAAGAGCAGTACGAAAACATGTTCGCGGCCGCCGATGAGCTCGCCGAACGGATCCGGGCTTTGGGCCAGTTGGCACCGATGCGGATGGCCGACATCGTAGCGCGATCCCACATCGCCGACCCGGAGCAGACGCCCTCCGCCGGTGAAATGGTCGAAGATTTAGCCGCAGAGCATGAACGCCTTGCGTACCGGCTGCATGCTTTGGTCGAGCTTGTCGAAGGCCGTAAAGACCCCGTGACCGAAGACCTAGCGACCGAGCGCTCTGCGTTCCATGAAAAGGCCGCGTGGATGCTGCGAGCAATCGCTGCGCAGTAGTTGGCACAGGGCCCCCGGTCCGCCGGGGGCCTTGCGCAACCCTAGGCGGGTTGCGCCATATGTTCGGTGGTCGCGAAAAACATCGCTTGGCTCACGGCGACTCGCACCTGTTCATCGACATAAGGCTTTGTGATCAGGAACGCGGGCTCAGGGCGTTGCCCGGTCAAAAGCCGCTCTGGGAATGCGGTGATAAAGATCACGGGCCGTTCGCCAAGCTCCGCGAACAGCGCGTTTACGGCGTCAATTCCCGAAGACTTATCAGCCAGCTGGATGTCCGCGAGGATAAGGTCGGGCACTGTGCGTTTGCCCTTTTCCACAGCCTCGGTTTTGGTTCTCGCCACGTCGACGACCGTGTGGCCCATGTCCGACACGATGCTTTTGAGGTCCATGGCGATGATGCCCTCGTCCTCGATGATCAGCACCTTACCGGCGACCATCTCGCCCATATCGGCAAGTGCCCGCGCATAAAGTTCGGCGACATCGGCTTGGGACATGTTCATGATGGTCGCCGTTTCTTCGAGCGTGAAACCCTCGACCGACCGCAGCAGCAACGCCTCGCGGGTGTTGAGCGCAAGATGTTGCAACCGCCACTGCGCGCGCGCTTCGAGCAGATCGGTCAACTGATCCTGCCCCTCGATGGGCGCGCCGGAGCTCGACCAGATCTTGTGAAAGGTGCGAAACAGACCAACCTTTGGCGAAGGTGTGTCGTCAAGCACGGTCGGGTCGGCCACAATCGCTTCGAGCGTGGCCATTGCGTATGTGTCGCCCGTGCTCTGTGCGCCAGTAAGCGCCCGCGCATAGCGGCGCAGGAACGGCAGATGCGTTGAAATACTGTCGGCTAGATCTGGCGCTGCGGGGGTGTCCACCATGTCGGCTCTCCTGTCCATCATTTTTCATGGAACTATTTCGCCGTGAGATAGTTCCACCCAAGAGAGCGAATTTATATGCCCCTACGGACATGAGCAGAAAAATGAGCAAAGACCAAAAACACGTCTCTGAGCACGTCTCTGAGATAGACCGCCAGATCGACGAGAATTTGCGCATGGTCTTTGATGAAACCGTGCGGGAGGAAATCCCGGACCGGTTCAAGGACCTCATCGCACAGCTCAAGGCCAAGGAAACGGGGGATAGCCAGAATGACTAACCCCAGTTCCGACCCCAAAGACGAGATAATCGAGCACCTGCCCGCCATGCGCGCATTTGCCCGGTCACTGACTCGCAATCCGACGTCCGCCGATGATCTCGTGCAGGACACTGTGGTCAAAGCCTGGTCGAACATCGACAAATTCGAGCCGGGCACGAACCTGCGGGCTTGGCTGTTCACAATTTTGCGCAACACGTTTTACTCCCTGCGTCGCAAACGCGCCCGGGAGGTCGAAGACGCCGATGGTGTGCTTGCGGGCCAGCTGTCCGAAAAACCGGCCCATGACGGGCGCTTGGTGATGCGGGACTTTGCGGCGGCCTTCGGGCAGTTGCCTGACGAGCAACGCGAGGCGCTTTTGCTTGTAGGGGCGTCGGGCTTTTCCTACGAAGAAGCCGCTGAGATGTGCGATTGCGCCGTCGGCACGATCAAAAGCCGCGCCAACCGAGCCCGCGCGCGGCTTGTGGAGTTGATGGAGCTCGACACAGACGAGCCGCTCGAGATCACCGACGCGATCACCATGACTGTCGTCAGCGGGCGGCCCGCGGCGTGAGCTTTTGGACTGGCCTCTATCGCTGGGCAGTGTCCCTGCGTGTGCGGCTTGTCATGCTTCTGAGCCTCGCTCTGTTGCCGCTTGGGGCGATCGCAGTCATCCAAACGGTGACCGTCATCGGAGACGCCGAAGAATTGGAGGAGCGTGATCTGATTGCGCGCACGCTCAACGCTGTGCGCACCGAACACGCCGTGCTGCGTCGCGCATATGGCGCCGCGGACGGTTTGGGGGTGATGGCGCTGACATTGGGGGCCGAGGACCCGGCCTGCTCACGCGCGATGAGCACCTTTGTCGACACGGAGGCGGCGTTTGTCTTTGCCGGGTTCATCTCGCTGGATGGCGTTATGCGCTGTTCGTCGGTCAGCGATGAGATCGACTTTAGCGACTACGCGACCTGGAAAGCATTTATTGAAAACCCGGGCCCTGCGGTCACCGTGAACAACAACGGCGCCGCATCGGGTCAATCCGTTGTGGTGGCCAGTGTGGACGTACGCGACGCAACTGGGGCGTTGATTGGCGCGCTGTCTGTATCCGTGCCCCACGACCTGACAGACGAACTGCTCGGCGCATCCGAGGACGTGCCTTACCTCGCCCTGGTGGATCAGTACGGCCGGATCCTGTCGGCCAGCACTGGCGTCGAAACCGCGGACCGCTTTGAGCGATTGGGGCTGGTCCCCAATGAAATCCCCGACATCGTGCGCGGTCAGAGCGTGCGTTACGAGCAGCCCGATGGGTCGCGCGCGATGGCAGCGATCGTGCCTGTGATCGATGACCGCATTTATGTCGTTGGGCTTTGGGAAAGCGATCAGATGTCGTACGGCCCAACCGTTTTGGGCTGGGTTGTGCCCGCGTTTCCGATCCTGATGTATCTGGCGACGTTGGTCATCGCGATCTTAGCGGTGGAGCGTTTGATCCTGCGTCACCTCGTGCGCCTTGGTAAAACGATGCGCAATTTCTCCCCCGACCGCCCAGCGCTGAGCCGTGTCGACCTGCGCGGGGCACCGACGGAAATCCGCCAGATGGCCGCCCAATACAACGCGTTGATCAATGCCATCATCGCCGACCGCGCCATGCTGGAGACGTCGATCGCGGAAAAGGACCTGCTGCTGCGGGAGGTCCATCACCGGGTGAAGAACAATCTACAGCTGATTGCGTCGATCATGAACATGCAGATCCGCACTGTCGCCGACGGAACCGCCAAATCCGTGCTTCGCCGGGTGCAAGACCGGGTGATTAGCCTGTCCTCGCTGCACAAAGCGATCTACGCGGGCAGCTCTCTCAAAACTGTGCGCGCAGATCACCTGCTCGAAGAGCTCGTACGCCACAGCCTGTCCACTGGGTTGACCCATCGCGCTGGCGTCAAAACGGACGTCTCGCTCGCGCAGCTTGATATCGACCCAGACCAAGCTGTCCCGCTGGCGTTGTTGGCCAATGAGCTGGTGACGAACGCCGTCAAAAATGTCGGCAGGCCCCCCGCTGATCCCGCCCATATTGGCGTGAGCCTTATGACCGAGGGCCTCAATGTGACGCTGAGCGTCGAAAACACGTTGGGTCCAAAGGTCTTGGATGAGCTTGGTCAGGACGGCACCGGCCTCGGCGCCCGGCTCATCGATGCGTTCGTCGGGCAGCTTGGAGCGACGTCGCAGATCACGAGCGACGACGGGCATTATCGCTGCACGGTATCGTTTACCGCGTTGGAGGTCCCCGAGACCGAGGACGCCTGTGACGGGGGCAACATGCCCGTCGCCAAAGCCAGCTAGCGTGGATGCGATGGATGCTGCAGACCGGGCCGCACTAGACGCTGCCATCACCGACTTCGAACCGCTTTTCACAGCGCAGGAGGCGTTCGTCGCATTGGAGCGCGCGGTCCTGGCAGCCTCCGAAAGCTTTGTGGCTGGCTTTCGTGTGTTCGACCCCCAAACGACCTTGCGCAGCGCAGAGGCACGCGCCCTGGGCAACACCTGGTTCGACCTTATCCTTGCCAAGCTCAACGCTGGGGTGCGGTTTGAGATCACACTGACAGATTTCGACCCCGTCATTGCAACAGACGACCATCGCCGATCTTGGTCTGCGGCACGCCAATTCGCAGCGCTCAATGAGCTGTCGACCGGAGCTAGATGTGACTGCCGGGTCGCGCTCCACCCCGCGCGCGCAGGGATAGTGCCGCGCCTCGTGCTCCACGGCAAAACCAGCCAGGAGCTGTCGGACAAGGACACCGATGCCCTCACGCCCGGCTTGGCAGAGGCTAAGGCAGCAGCAGTCGCACCCCTGGTACCTGCGACGCATCACCAAAAACTTGCCGTCATTGACGACCAGCTTTTGTATATCGGCGGGCTCGACCTCAATGACCGCCGGTACGACACCCGCGACCATGCGCGCCCGGCGCAGGAGACATGGTATGACATTCAGGCCCTGGTGAAAGGCCCGGTCGTAGCCGCGGCCTCCGCCCATCTGCACTCGTTCCGCGCGGCCTGCGCGGGGACGGAGGCGCCCAATCCTGCGACCCCAGGCTTCTTGCGCACGCTGTCTGTCGGGCGCCAGCTGCCCGTGGCCCATATCTCCCCCAAGCCTCGCGTCACGGAGCTCGAAGACGCGCATATGTCCGCGATCCGCCGGGCGCGTGGGCTCATCTACTTTGAAACGCAGTTCTTTCGTCACATGCCCTTGGCAGAGGCGATCGCAGAGGCCGCCCTGGCCAATCCAGCGCTCGCATGCGTGCTGGTGCTACCTGCCGCGCCCGAGGATGTCGCCTTTGAGGGCAACCGCCGGGAAGACGCACAGCTCGGCGCGCAAAAACAGGCGGACGCGCTGGGTCTGCTGTCAGAAGCACTGCAAGACCGGCTCGCGCTTGTAAGCCCTGCGCGCCCATGCGCCGCACCAACTCGCCCGGTCGGCGGGGATATGGCGACGCTCCATGGCGCGCCGATCATCTATGTTCACGCAAAGCTGAGCCTGTTTGGTGAGGCAGAGGCGATTGTGTCCTCGGCCAACCTCAACGGGCGCAGCCTACGGTGGGACACAGAAGCCGGGGTGCACCTCGTGCGCCCTGCCTTTGTGCGGCAGCTGTGGCAGCGGGCACTCACGCATTGGATGGGTGATCTGGCCCCCGACCCAACGGGCGACGCCCGCGCATTCGTCACCGATATCCGCACCGCGGCCGCGCGAAACGCGGCGACCCCGCCGGCAGACCGCCGACACCTACTGTTGCCATATCCGATGGACAGGCCTCGCGCGCTCGCGTCGCCGCTGCCCATGGTCCCTGACGAGATGGTGTAGCGAAAGACAAAAAAAGGGGTGGACCGAAGTCCACCCCAACACTCGTACACTGCATGCGCGAAGCTTACCCTTCCCAGGTCGGGAGCTCTTTGAGCTCTGCCTCGGTCATGCGCACCGACACGTTCAGGCTGTCGCCGTCTTCACGTGTGATGTTGAGATCCTCGATCAACAAAAGCACCGGCTTTTCACCCAGACCCAGGAACCCGCCCACATCGACGATGGCGGCGTCAATCTTGCCGTCTGTGCCGATGTTCAGCTGGTCGACCTCACCGATCCAGGTGCCGGACGCGTCGTAGACACGTGCCCCGGTCAGGTCTTCTGTCGTGAGGGTTGCGATATCGTCGGCATCAAGGGTCATGTGGTCCATACCCGTATGCGCCATATCGGCGTCCGTATCCTGCGGGATAACGGCAGAGGCAAGATCGAGCCCTTGGTATGCCGGAGCCTGTTCCAGCTCAGCCTTGGAGGCTGGGATCACCAGGAAAAAGTCCGTTGGGTCTTCTGTGTCGCTGTCTGGCACGAACGCAATCTGATCCATGTTCATGGCGATCTGGCGCTCACCCATGCCGAGGAAACCACCGATATCGACCAGAACCGAAGCAATGTCGCCGTCCCGGGTCATAACGAGGTCGTTGATTTCGCCCACATTGTCCCAGCTCGGGTCCATCCCGGCGATTTCATCGATGTCCCACTCGCTTTCATTCACAGCACCAGCCGCGAAAACGCTCATCCCGATAAAGTCGGAGACATGCACATCCGTTTCCGTGCTGGACGCCTGGAACATGGAGCGATCCATCGTCGTATCGGCCATTGCAGCGCTCGACATAGCCAAGGCCAGCGTCAGTGCGGTTGTCATCATATAGGGTTTCATTTGAACCTCCTAGAATGGTGAAAAGGAAAGCAGCTGCTTGCCAAGACGAAACCAGGGATCGCAAAAAAGGTTCCTAAGCATCTCAAAAAAAATAAAAATCCCCGCTGCCATGGGAGCAGCGGGGACCAGTCGGGGAGAGTGCCCAGTGTTAATCGGGGTAATTGCCACCGAGCGGGTAACGAGGCCGGGATAACGCCTCATTATCCGCATAACCGCCAACCACGGATTGGGTTCCAACAAAGTTGAACTTTTTTTGAACGGCTCTTCCGGAGGGCCCCAGGCAGCACCTTGGGTTGGTGATCTCCCGAACCGCGCACGCAGACGGAACGGCACGCCATCGCACCTAGGCGCAGCACTAACGCAATGGCAGCGCTCCGGTCTTGGGTGCATCGCGCAACGCGCAAACTGGCAACAGGTTCCGCGCTTTATTTGGGCGGCATTTGGGAACAGCGCAGGTCGGTTCGGGTTGGTGTGTCAGAACGAATGGAGGACGCAATGCCAGATACACACCACGTCGTAGGCTCCGGCGAGCCGATCCAAGCGCCCGAGCGGCCCGTCGAGGATGTGACCAAAGTCACGACAGATGTCGTCGATGTCATCCAAGGATACAAAGCGATGGAAGACCGCGCGGAGCCGGACCTGTTACCGGTTGTGCAGCGGCTCCTCGCGCTTCATGAGACGCACGCTGCTGAGCTCTTTGAACATCTACAGCAGATCGGCGGTGACGCGGATGAGGCGGGCTCAATGATGGGGCTTGTCCACCAAGCGGTGGCGACCGGACGCGATTGGTTTGATGGGCTCGACGCTTCTGCTGAGCCTGCGCTGATCCGCGGGGAACGGCGCCTGATCGACACCTATGACACCGCCGTCGCAGCCACGCTGCGCTTTGATGAGACCCGGCAGATGCTGGAACGTCAACGCGACGCGCTCAAAGCGCAAGTTGACGCTCTGGAGGCGTAGACCGCGCCGCGCCCCGCAGCTTTTAACAGACAAAGGAGACACACCATGACCAACACGTCCCCGACCGACCACGCAAAATCCGCCGCTCAAGATGTCGCGCAGGCGGCTCAGGCCAAAGCGAAAGCGGCAGCAACCCATGCTCAGCACGACCTCGCCGCGCGGGCCCAACAACAGGCCGACCAGGTGAGCGAAGCCGCAGGCGCCTTTGACGCAAACCCTTACGCACAGGAAGCAGCGGCAAAGGTTTCCGCCACGTTGAGCCAGGTCGCGGACGCTGTGCGCGACGCCGACTTTGCCACTGTGCACGCCGACGTGACACGCTTTGCCCGGCGCAACCCTGCGCTTTTCTTTGGCGGCGCGATGGCGCTTGGGTTTGTGGCTGCAAGGGCGCTCAAAGCCTCTGAACGGCCGCATAACGGTACGGATCATACGCCACGCCCCATGGACCAAGATGTCCGCCGCTGGGGGGACGCGTGATGACACCGGTGACGCGGACACAGCCTACGCCAGACACGCTTGGCATCGCCCGCAGCGTGCTGCGCGTGATCAACAAAGAACTGACGCTCGCCAAGGCGGAGATGTCCGAAAACCTTAGTCGCGCGGTCACGGCTGTGGTTGTGCTGATTGCGGGCGGCGCGCTTTCCATTTTCGCCCTCGCGGCCCTGGTTTGGGCTGCCGCAGCGGGGCTTATGGCCGCTGGATTGCCCGCCTGGGGGGCAGCACTCGCGGTCGCGGGGGCGCTCGCCTTCGCCGCACTTGCGGCCATCGCGTGGGCCCTGCGCAACCTCACGGCAGAAAGGCTCGCCCCCACGCGGAGCCTCACGAACGTGCAACGCGACTTAGGCATCCTGAAGGAGGCCTTTGATGGGTAAACTTGCGAAACTGGAACGCGAGCTCGCCCAGGAACGTGCCATGCTCGTGACACAGCTGCGATCCGTGGGCAGCGATCTTGCCCCGCGCCAGATTGTGAATGCGGCCTCCCGGGCGGCGCTGGCGTCTGGCAACGTGAGCCTAGGCGCTGCGGGCGAAGTGGCGCGACGCAACAAGGGCCCACTCGCCTTGGCCGCCACAGCCATCGGCTGGCTTGCCCTAAACGCGATACGCCCCGAAGCCGGGCAGCCGTCATCCGGCGGAGCCACCCGCGCCACGGCTCAGGGGCAAAGCGGGCTTGCGAGCACCGACGCGTCCTTTGACGCGCGGGTCGCGCGCGCCCAGGCCGCAACCCCCGGCCGCTTTGGAACCGAAACTTTTGAAGGAGGAAACTCAATGTCCACCTATCATCCCGACACCAGCTCAACCCCCACGTCCCCAACGCTGAAAGACCGCGCTTACGCGACCGCAGAGGATTTGCGCACCCGGATTGAAGAAGGTCTCGATGGGCTGCCAGACGACGCCAAGGCGCGCGTACGCGCGGCGCGGGAGGCGGCGCTGGCCGCGCAGCAGCAGGTGCAACAGCAGGCCGCCGCCACAGCGCAGCACGCCCGCCAATCTGCCCACGACAACCCGCTTTTGGTTGGCGCCCTGGCCTTTGCAGCCGGTGCGGCCATCGCGGCCTACCTGCCCCGCACGTCTGTGGAGGATCGAACCATCGGCGCCCACCGCGACCGGCTCTTTGACGAGGCAGACCGCGTCCTGCGCGAAGAGACGGCAAAGCTCAAAGGCCTCGCAGAGGATACCATCGCCGCCGGTCAAGCCAAGGCGAAAGAGGTCGTCAGCGACGCAGCCGACAGCGCGCAAGCCTCTGTCGCAGCGCTCAATCCCAAGGCGTCAAAGCCGAAAAGCGCCGCCAATGGCCGCGCGTAGCGCGAACAGATAGCCAGCGACCCTTGCGGCCTCGCCCCCAAACCGGGGCGGGGCCTTGTCTTTTTCTGAGAGAAAGGAGACCCCATGTCCGATGTCACACACACCGCCGCCGGAGGATCCGACTTGACACAGAGCCACCGCCCCAGCCTGGTTCGCTTGCGCGAATTTGGACAGCTCGCCGCCCGCATCGGAAAGCGGTTCGGAGAGATCAGGCTGCCGTTGATCGCGGCGGGTATCGCCTTTTTTGGGCTCCTTGCGCTCTTTCCGGCGTTGTCAGCGCTCGTGGCGCTCGGCGGGTTTTTTCTGAGCACAGAAGACATCTCCGCCCAGATTGAACCGCTGCTGAGCGCGCTTCCCCCATCGGCGAGCGCCATCTTAGAAGGCCAGCTGCGCGCCGTCGCGGGCACGAGCGATGGGTCCCTATCATGGGCGCTGGGGCTTGGTTTGGCGCTCGCGCTGTACTCCGCTAGCCGCGGGACATTGACGCTCATGGACGGGCTCAACGCGGCGCGCGCTGAAAGGGAGGATCGTGGGTTTTTCACCGTGCAGGCCACCGGGTTGGCGATCACGTTTGCCGGGCTGGTATCCTTTGTGATGACGCTCGCGCTCGTGGCGGGTCTTCCTGCTATCGCGAGCGTGTTTCCAGAGGGTAGCCTGACCGCACAGCTGATCCTCATCGCGCGGTGGCCGCTCTTGGTGGCACTCGCGATTTTCGGCTTTGCAGCGCTCTACCGGTTCGGGCCGTCCCGCCCGCCCAAACGCTGGGCTTGGATCACACCGGGTGCCGTTTTCGCTGTGGTGCTCTGGCTTGGGGCGACGGTTGGCTTTTCCTGGTATGTGCAAACCTTCGGCACCTACGCAGAAACCTTTGGCGCCTTGGCTGGGGTCGTGGTGCTGATGCTGTGGCTGTTTTTGTCGAGCTTTGCCCTACTCTTTGGCGCACTGCTTGATGCCGAGCTTGAGGTACAGCTGGCACCCGATGGCACGGACGCCTAGCCGTAAACACATCCGGTTGCGACGGTGATGCGTCGCGCCGGATATCCCTACTCCGCAGCGGTGTGTATGGGTGCGGCCTCGCTCGGCTGAGCGCTCGTGCTCTCGGTCATAAAAAGCACCCACACCAGCAGCGGGATGGCGACGAGCCCGCCAATCGGCCCCCAGAGCCAAAGCCAGAACACCAAAGACACAAAGATGAACAGCGGCTGCACCTTGGTGTGGCGACCCACTAGGGTTGGCGTCACGAACTGCGATTCGATGATGTTGTAGCCCACGAAAAACATGGCTGGGGCAACGCTCATCACCCCGTCAAAGGTCACGATGCCCGTCACAAGCAGACCCACGGCCACCATTGCGGGGCCCAGATACAGCAGGAAATTCAGCAGAAACGTGCCAACGCCCCACAGCACCGGCTCAGGGACGCCCAGCGCGAACATGGTCGCGGCCACAGCGAGGCCGAAGCCAAGGTTGATGAAGGTGATGGTCAGAAAGTAGCGCGACACCTTGCGCTCGGCTTCATAGAGCGCGGCGTGCGACACGCGCGCATAGCGCCGGCCAAGCTGATGGTAGATCTCATCACGCCCGGTGAGAAAGAAAAACAGGGTGCCCAAAAACACCATGAACCCGCCCAGTAGCGATGGGCCGTAAGACAGCGCATCCATCAAGCTGGGGATCGTCACCTGACCCTCGGTCGTGGATGGCTCGGGATCCTCGCTGAGCGCATCTGCTACGCTGTCTTGGAGGTCCTGCACCCCGCGCACGGCATCGCGGATCAGGCGAAACACATCCTCCATCTCCGCCCAGAGCGTGGGCGCCTGGGCAATGGCCCGCGACAGCGTGGGCTCAAGCGCCAGGAAAAGCAGCCCCGCGCTCGCGATCAGCACCCACAGGCTCGCCAAAGCGGCAAGCCCGCACGGCACGCCAAAAGCCACGAGGCGATCCAGTGAGGGGGCGATGACCACCCCCAAGACGATGGCCACCAAGACTGGCGCAAAGAACCCCTGCGCGAGATCGAGCGCCGCTCCCACGAGGACAGCTGCGATTAGGCCCAGGGCGAGCGCGTGATAGCGCATCAGAGCAATATCGGTCATGCGGGCTCAACGCGCCGCTGCCCCGCCGGTTCCTTGGTTTTGAATGTGGGGGGTAATCTACCAAGCGCGGCTGACGGCTACGTTCTCAGTACGGACAATCTTAAGGCGTCGCCGTGCCCGGATGGGGCTGCCGGTGGAGCCCAAAGTATACTCCCGCCCACTCGGCCGGGATTTGGGAGCGGACCGCGGATCGCATAGGGCAACCCGCGGTCAGGCGCAGTTAGCTCGGCGCGTGGCGGCCCGTGCGGGCGATCACCCACACGGCGTGGACGATACCGGGGATGTAGCCGAGCAGCGTAAGCAGGATGTTGATCCAAAACTGTTTGCCGATCCCGACCTGCAAAAAGACGCCGAGCGGGGGCAGGAGGATGGCCGCGATGATGCGAAGAAGGTCCATGGGGAAGTCCTTTCCTAGTGGAACAGTGGTGCGTGTCGGTACGGTAGCAACGGCTCAAGCCGCACTTAGTTCCGTTCCTCTTCCCGGCTTAGTCGGTCCGCCTCAGTCTTGAGCAGGGCGACGTTGCGGCGGTGAGACTTGAAAAACACGTCCACCACGTCGCCAAGCACTGGCACGCTACCGATCGCCATATCAACGGCGGTGTTGCCAACCATGCGCGCCATAACTCGGCGGCGCCCGCCCCGGCGCGCGACCTCCGACACCATCAAGACGCCAGGCCCCAGCGTCACAAGCGCACCGACACCGGGAATGAGCCCGAGGATCGCGTCCCAGCCGACCGGAATATTGAGGATGGGCAGGCGAAAGGAGCTGTCGAGTGTCTTTGACAACCGATCAAGGCGCGCCAGACGCCGATCATCCTCTGCCGGCGCGTTCGCACCAGATGCCACATCAGATGCGTTAAGACTTTGCGTTGACGTCGACGCCATTTGGGGTCCTCCTGCAGAGCTTTTCTCCTGACCACTGCGCGCGTCGTGCGTGGCCTCCTAAGACCAGGAACCCATAAGACCCCGCAGCGGTTCCGTGAGGAGCCGCTGTGCGAGGTCTTGCTAGACTGGCGAGGGGGTCAGGCGCTTAGGGAAGCGGCCAGAGCGCTCTTGAGATGCTCAATCGTGTAGGGTTTTCGCAAGATCGTGACGTCTGGGAACCGGCGCGTCAGATCCTCGCTCGCGCCATAGCCCGTAGCCAGCACGAGCGGAACCTTGAGGCCTATGCACCGCTCCACCACCGGGAACGATACCTCGTCGCCCAGGTTCACATCAATCAGCGCGAAACTTGGGGCGTCCTGGTTTAGCACCTGCATGGCATCCGCGACCGTGCTGACCGTGTGCACGTGACTGGCCCCCAGTTCCGTCAACATATCCGATCCATCAAGGGCGATGATCATGTTGTCTTCGACGATGAGCGCGGTGCCACCCAGCTGGACATCCTCACCGCCCGGCGCGGGCGCAGCGGCCGCTTTTTCATCGACCTTGACCGCAGGCCGGACATGGGTGGCTGGAAGCATGAACTCAGCCTCCACCCCAGTCACGCGGTACCGGATTTCGGCCGTACCTTTCAGCTCATAGGGAACGGAATGCTCGATGATCGTGGTGCCAAAGCCCTTGCGCTTGGGCGGCTTGACGGCGGGCCCATCGACCTCGCGCCACGTGAGCCGTGCCGTGCCATCTGGACGAAGATCAACGTTGAGCGACACCGCGCCCCGTGCATCGCTGAGCGCGCCGTATTTCGCAGAATTCGTCACCAGTTCATGGATCACCAAAGCCATCGTCGTGAACGCATTTGGCGTCAACTCAAGGCCGTCGCCCGTGATCTGCACCCGGTCGGCTTTGGCGGTCAGGTAGGCCTGAACCTCCGTCTCGACCATAGTCGACAGCGGTGCCCAGTCCCATTCCGCTTCCGTCAGCTGATCATGGGCCCGCGCCAGGGAATGCACGCGGGCGTCGAGCACGGCGCGATACGCCTCTACCGTTGCGGCATCGTCTTGGCCTTGGGCCACAAGGCCCCGGATCAGGTTCAGGATGTTGCGGACGCGGTGGTTCAATTCGGCAATCAGCAACTCCTGCTGATCTTGGGCCTGCTTGCGCGCGGCATTGCTTTCGTCGGCGAGCTTTAGCACGACCTCAAGCAGCGTCACACGCAGCGCGTCCGCCGCGCGCCTTTCGCTGGCCTTCCAGGGGGCCGATCGGTCGCGCACCACCTCCTGCCAGGCTTCAAAGCTTTTGCGCGGCGTCAAACGGATGCCGTTGGGGCCCAGTTCAGCGGGTTTTTCGGGGTCACCCGCCCAAGTGACCGACCGCGCAATCTCGCGCCGGAACAAGACCAGATAGTCCCGCGGCGTGCGAGAGATGGGCAGCGCAAGCAGCCCCGCAACGCGTTCCGCGTAACCTTCTGCGCTGGGATGACGCGCGACCAGGTTGTCGGTGGCATAGACCTGCCCCGGCGGGGAGGTATTGAGAAACCGTGCCAGGCCCAAGAACTCCTCGGCGGTGGGGGCAGACCCACGGGCTTTGAACTGACCGTCCGAACAAATCGCGGCTCCGTCGAATGCGATCACCTCTGCGATCTCATCGACGAAGGTATCAAACACCTCAAAAAGGGTCCGCCCGTCGGACAGCTGGGCCATCACCCGATCATGGAGCATGCGCGCGCGGGCGACGTCCTCCATCTCCGTGTTCATTTCGGCTTGGGCGAGCTCATAGTTGAACAGCTGGGCAAAGAGCTCCACCGTGGTGCGCTTTTCATAGTCGATGTGGCGCGGGGAACGATGGTGGCAGGCAAAGAGCCCCCAGAGCTTTCCGTTGCGCAGGATTGACACGGACAGCGACGCCGCCACACCCATGTTGCGCAGATATTCCAGGTGGATCGGCGACACCGCGCGGGTGACGGCCAGGCTCAAATCGAGCGGCGCGCCCTCGGGGTCAAAGGGTGGGATGATGGCGTGGGTCGGCCCATCGACATCCGCGATGATCCGTAACACGCTACGGGTATAAAGCTCGCGCGCTTGTTGGGGAATGTCGCTCGCCGGGTAGCGCAGGCCCAAAAATGGCTCCATCCCCGGCTCATGGACCTCAGCAATGACCGTGCCGGAGGCGTCTTCCTCGAACCGGTAGACCATCACGCGGTCAAAGCCGGACAGGAGTTTCAGCCCGCGCGCAGCCTCCTGCGCCATGGCCTGGATGTCGTCACGCTTTTGCACCCGCGACAGCAAGGCCTGGACGGTGCTTGCGTCTTCTAACTGGCGCGGCTTGCTGCTGCGCGGCTCGAACTCAAACAGGATGTGGCGCGCGGAGATGTGCATGGAGATGTCAAAGAGGTCCGCATCCCCAAACACTGGATAGGCAAAGACACGCGCCGGGCCCTGCTGCTGCGATAAGACCTGCAAGCGTGAGCGCAGGTGGTGGATCGTCTCAGGCGGTAAGAGATCGCTGATGCGCTTGCCCACGAGGTCGGACGCAGCCCGTTCCAACACCATGTCACAGTTCTCGGATGCGTGGGTGACGATCCAGTCCGACGACATCGCGATCAGGCAGCCGTAGTGTTGGACGTGGCCCAGCGCGTGAATGGGCTCGCGGTCGCACGATGTCAGGTCGACGCTTTTCCCAAGATCAGAGGTCGTGTCACACACAGGCCTGCCCCACCGTGTGACGCGCATGTACAGCGATCTTTACTCGGCTCAAAGGGGGGAGCAGGCGGTCATTTTCGTCACCCGTGTTGCGCTGCAACCGGGGCTGCGGCGTTGGGTCAAAGTCCTGTTGCACAAGCGCGTCCTATAGTTTCGCGGTCACCAGATAAGCCGGTGCGCCAAAAAGTGCTTTAATCCACGACATAGCAATTGCCGTTTTCGGGAACATTTTAGATCGAGCGCTGACGCGCGAACGGCCAGCCTACCTTACGCTCTGGTTGCCTTCACTATATGGTGGCCTTTGCTCAAACCAAGTGGTCAATAGTGCGCAGCGGAACATACAGTAAACCTGTGCCTGTTTGCGCGGCAAACATGTAAAGACATAGGAACCAATTCCGCGGATTGGCGTTTGCCAGACATGGACACAGACGCTCCCGTTCTTGAACCGGCCACCGACATCTGGATGGATATCATCGCCACCTGGGCCGAGGCGGCCCTGGCCGCGCTGCCGCGCTTGGCCATCGCACTCGCCGCGCTTCTGGTGGCAGCGCTCGTGCTTTGGGTCGTGCGCCGGGTGATCACGACGCTTGCGCGCCGGGTTAAGATGCGGCGCAATCTGATGGATGTCTGCCTGCTCCTGATCAGTGTGTTGGGCTGGCTTCTAGCGGGGCTGATGGCCATCACCATCCTCTTTCCCAGCGTGACCCCATCGAATGCTCTGGCGACCTTGGGCCTTGGGTCCGTAGCAGTAGGGCTGGCGTTTAAGGACACGTTCGAAAACTTTCTCGCGGGCATTTTGATCCTGCTGCGCGAGCCCTTCGAGATCGGCGATCACATCGATTGCGAAGATGTCGAGGGGCAGGTGGAGCAAATCACCATCCGGGACACGCATATCAGGCAGACCGACGGCCAGCTCGTCGTCATGCCCAATGCGCAACTGATCCACGCGCCGGTGCGCGTGCGCACCAACCGCGAGTTTCGCCGGGCGCGGATCATCTGCGGCGTGGCTTACGGCGAAGACGTCGACGCCGCGCGGGAGGTCATCGCAAAGGCCGTACGCGATGTCGATTCCGTCCGCGACGATGTGCGCGACATCCAGGTCTTTGCCCATGCGTTTGGCGCGTCTTCCATCGACTTTGAGATCACCTGGTGGACCGGATCGCGCCCCGTCGATATCCGCGCCAGCCGCGATCAGGTCGTGGCCGCCGTCAAGCGCGCGCTGGACGACGCAGGGATCGAGATCCCGTTTCCCTACCGTACGCTCACCGTCAACGACCCGATCGAGGTTAAGCCCGTCCCCGCCGAAAGCAGCGCCGCGTGAGCAGGCCCAGGCCGTTTTCCGATGGCGCCGATACGCTGCGCGTGCGCGCGCGCCCGTCTGTTGTGGCGCTCACGCTCGCCAAACACGCACCTATCTTTGCCCTTCTCTACCTGCCGCCCGCCGCTTGGGCGGCGGTGTCCAGAGATTGGTCGATCACAGCCGCGCTATGCGCGCCTGCGCTGATTGCTTTGGGCGTTTATGCTGCGGTGCAGTCGCGTCCCCTACCCCAGGATTTGCGCCGCGTGGAGGCTATGGTGAGCGTCGCGCTGGTGTTCCTGCTCGGCGCAATGGGCGCCGTGCCGACTTTTGTTATTGCAGGAATGCCGCTTGCCGACGCGCTGTTTGAGGCGATGAGCGGGCTGACCACCACCGGTCTCAGCGTCGCCGCAGCCCCCGATGACTGGCCATTCGTGCTCCACGTGCTGCGTGCGTGGCTTCAGTGGATCGGCGGGCTCGTCATGGCAACGGCGGTGCTCGCGCTGCTTTTGCCCGCGGGCGTGCCCACGCAGCGGCTGGGCCAGGCGGGCTTTTCGGAAGGGGATCGCATCGCTTCCACCCGGACCAAGGCGCGCCAACTCTTGGGGGTCTATCTGGGGCTCACCGTGATCATGACCGCGGCGACGGCCCTTGTGATCCCCGATTGGCGCGAAGCGCTCGTGCTTACCTTGTCCGGTATCTCCACCGGGGGGTTCGCGCCACGCTCGGACTCCCTAGCGTCCTATACTGTCTGGGGACAATCGGTGGTGATGCTGACCTGCCTTTTGGGCGCGCTGTCACTCGTGAGCTTTGTCTTGATCCTGCAAGGAAAGTGGCGCGCAGCCTGGCGCACAGGGTCGGCTCGCCGTGTGGGACTAACCGTTTTGGCGCTGGCCCTGGCCGCTGTGGCGCTGGCTCATACAACCGAACGGGGCGACCCCTATGGCGTGTTCCTCGACATGGTCTCGGCCACCACGACGGCTGGCTATTCCGTGGGCGTGATGCCTATCGCCGGCCCTGTATTCATCTTGTTTCTTGTGGCGATGGTGCTGGGCGCTGATAGCGGCTCCACCGGGGGTGGCATCAAGCTCGCACGGCTAGGGCTGTTCCTCCGGGCTGCTCGCCACACCCTGCGCGCCCCGTCGCTGCCCAAAAGCGCGCTCGCGCCCTTGCGCCAAGATAGCGAGCGGGTCGATGATGCGGTGATTATTGGCGGGCTCGCGCTTGTCATGCTCTACACCGCGGCGGCGGTTCTGTTGGTCACACAATTCGCCTGGCACGGCTACCCGCTGGCGGAGAGCTTGTTTGACAGCCTCTCAGCGCTGTCCACGGTGGGGCTGTCGACGGGCATCGTAGGCGCCGATCTGCCGCTTGACCTAAAACTCTCGCTTACCTTCGCGATGTGGCTGGGACGGCTCGAATTTATCGCCGTCCTCGTTCTGCTGACCCCCCGCACTTGGCTAAAAGGACCCTGATCCATGCGTGTCACCATTCTAGGCGCCTCACGGTTTGGCGCCGCAATCGCGGAGCACCTCATCGAGGACAATCATGAGGTTATCCTGATCGACAAAGACCGCGCTCGGCTTGATCGGCTGTCAGAACGGCTCGATTGCGGAATGATCGAAGGCGACGGAACGATGCCCACAACGCTGCGCGACGCGTTTCGAAACGACGAGGACGTCTTTGTGGCCGTTACCAACGCCTCTGACGACAACATTTTGGCCTCGCTTGTTGCGCGGTCTGTGGGCTTTGGCCGGGTGATCCCGCAAATCACCGCCTCCGAACTGATGGATGTGTGTCACGAGCTCGACCTGCACGATGTGATCAACCCGCACGCCACCGTCGCCGAAAGCATTTGCGCCGGGTTGGAGGAAAAGACATCGCTTGAGACCGAAACGGCGCTGCAAGGGGCGCTCGCGCTCAAGCGCGTGACGCTGCCGGAGCGGATCGGCAAGACCACAATCGGCGCCATCGACGTCCCGCACTCCGCCCGCCCCGTCGCGGTGATCTCGGGGGAGGAGGAGCGCCTGGCGGACGCTGACATGGCCGTTGGCCCCGGCGATTGCATCCTCTACGCCGTCGCCCGCGACGATCTGGAGCCGCTTGCAGCCGCCTTTCGTGGTGACAGCTAGGCCGCGATGGCAGCTCTAAGACGCTGCCGCGGGGGCAAGAGGCCCGCCCGATCCACGAAAAAGGCGGCGCCCGCCACGGCGGCGAGGTTTGCGGCCACCGCTGCAGCCAGGATACCACTATAGCCAAAGAGCATCACACCGACCCAAGCCCCGGGTAGGTAGACCAAAAAGATGCGGCCCAAGCTTAAGCTCATCGAATACACAGCCTTTGACCGCGCGTTCATCGCGGCATTGGCCGTGACAAGCACGCCATACCCAAAGAGGCTCCATCCTACCACGCGCAGGTAGTCGGCGGTGAAGTCTGCGGCCTCCCCCTCTGAGGCGATGAGGGTGGCGATGGGGCCCGCAAACACAGTGAGAGCCAGCGCCACCGCCACTCCGTAAAGCGCGGAAAACGCCCAGGCCTGAACGACCGCAGCCCGCGCGCGGTCGCGCAGGCCCGCACCCCAATTCTGCCCCACCACCGGCCCGATCCCAGCAGACAACGCAAGCAACACCACAATCGCCACCGACTGCACCCGGGAGGCCGCGCCAAAGCCCGCTACTGCCGCATCGCCAAGTGTCGCCACAGCCGCCGTCACCAGCGCCATCCCAGCGGGGTTAATCGCGTTGGAAAACGCTGCTGGGCCGCCAACGGACATGATGGACCGGAAACTGTCGCGGAACTCGGCAAACAGGTTCGTGCACCACCGCAAATAGCCCAACCGCAGCGCAATATAGAGCGCAGCCAGCGCCGCCACGATCCGCCCTACGGCCGTCGCCGCGGCTGCGCCCGCAGTGCCCATCCCCTCAATCCCCGCGGCGCCAAAGATCAACAGGGGGTTCAGGGCCAGGTTGATGACCGCCGCCACGATCATAAAGATCGACGCGAACGCCGCGCTCCCATGCGCACGGAAGAGCGCGTTGGTCACCATCATCAGCACCAGAAAGGGAAAGGACAGGGCCCAAAGCGGGGCATAAAGCGCGATTTCGGACGCCACGGCCTCGCTCGCGCCCATCAGCGAAAAGATCAGCGGATAGGCGACGCAAAAGAGCCCGGCGACCACTACGCTCAGTGCCACTCCCAATCCGAGCGCGTGCAGCCCGAGCCGGTGCACCGCGCCCTCTGTCGCCTCACCGCCAATGGCCTGCGACACCGTCGCATTGGCCCCCGCCGACAGCCCGATAGCCAGCGATGTGATCGCGGTGGTGACAGGGTAGATGTAGCCCACCGCGGCCAACGCATCGCCACCCAACTGCCCTAGGAAATACGCATCCGCAATGCCAACGGACAGCACGGCCAAAATTCCCAGCGCCATCGGGGCTGACATCGCCGCCAACGCCCGCCAGACCGGGCCTTCTGTCAGTTTGCGGGTTGCCATCGTGGTCTCCTTGTCGAGCGTCTCACCACAAAAAAAGCCGCGCCGCGGGCGGTGGCCCGGGGCGCGGCTGGTCGTCACTTGAGGGCGTTAGACCTTGGCCAGGATGTCATCCACCGTCTTGCGGACGCTTTCCTTTGCGTTGCCGGTCTTTTGCTGCAGCTTGCCTTCCAGCTGCTCGCGGTCGCCTTTGGCTTCTTCGATGTCATCGTCGCTGAGATCGGCGTAAGCCTCGCGGAGCTTGCCCTTGATCTCGGTCCATTTGCCTTCGATCTGGTCGCGGTTCATAGCGTTTCCTTTCTGGTGTTGGTTAGCTGTCGTTGTTGGGCGGGGTCACAGTGATGCTGGGCACAGTCACCGTTTCCTCGGTCATCTCGATTTCGCCGATATCGGCTTCAAAGGCGGGCATTTGGCCCCCTTCGATGGCGATGCTCGGCAGGTCGGCCTCTTGCGTCTGATCGATGTCGATCATGTAGATGCCGCCAGCCACGACGAGGGCGCCAATGACCACGGCAGCGAGTGTTGCGATCTTCATATTTGCTCTCCTTTCGTCTGGGTACTCAACGAAAGGGTCTGGGTGTTGTTCCAAGAAACTTGGGTTTTATGCGAACGCACCGGTGTAGCGGACCGGCACAGTAATAAGCCGCTGTCGCGCGTCGCCCGGGCGCGCTTGCACGGCGTCTTGGAGCGCGGCGGCGGTGTCACAGGCCGTGTGGGACCAGCCAAAGCTTTGCGCCAGCGCCGCCCAATCGACGGTGCCAAAGGACAGGTTTGGGCGCGTTCCGGTGTCGTGCTCTTGCTTGTCTTCGATCAACCCATACCCCCCGTCGACCCAGACAATGACCGTCATAGGCAGGTCCAAACGGTGGGCCGTTTCCATCTCCTGCACGTTCATCATCACGTCGCCGTCGCCGCAGACTGCAATCACACGCCCGCTTGATTGGAGCCGCGCCGCTGCGATAGCCCCCGGCAGGGCGAGGCCCATGCCCGCCAACCCGTTTGCGATCACAATCTGACCTGGCCTGTGCGCGACGAAGTCCCGCGCTAATGCGAGCTTGTGGGTCCCGACGCCCGACAGCACCGTGTCCTCCGGCGCCACCACTGCGTTCAGGGCCGCCACGAGCGCGGGCGCTGTCGGCGGCTCTGCGTTTACGTCCTGCTCCCGATGCTCAACATAGGCCCGCTGGGCCGCCTGCGCCGATGGCCACATCTCAAAGCGCCGCCCTTTGAGCGCATGGGTCAGGGCCTCCAGGCTGGCGCGCAAGTCGCCGACCACTTCCGCGGCGAGCGGCGCGCCCAGGTTCTGCGGCAAAGACGTCTCCGCCAGGGCGACCACGGGCCGCGTGCCGCCGCTTAGCTTTTCCAGCGGGTATTCAACGGGATCCAGCCCGACGGTGACGATCACATCTGCATCGGCGATCGCCTTGTCCACGAGTTGATCAACCGGCAACCCGAAGGCCCCGAGATGGGAGGAGGCGTCGTGGGACACGCACCCCTTCCCCATAAAGGACGTCGCGACAGGCAGACCTGTCGACGCGACAAGAGCTGCTAAAGCAGGCGCCGTGCCCGTGCGTGTGACCCCGGCGCCGGACAAAAACATGATACGCTCATGGGCCGACAGCTCTGTAACGGCCGCCGACACTGCGCGTGGGCTGGGTAAGGGTCGAGCGGGCGGTAAGACTGCGACGGGGTCAGCATCTGTGTCTTCATCGGCCACATCCTCGGGCAGCGAAAGGTGGACCGCGCCAGGGCAGGGATCCATTGCCACGCGCATCGCCTCTGCAACTGCGCCGGGGATATCGCTGGCGGCCATGATCGTCTCTGACCGCTTGGTTACGGGCTCGAAGAGACGCGCGAGGTCGATCACCTGATGACTGTGCTGCCCGCGCGGCAGCCGTTTGCGCGCCCCCTGCCCAGTGATGGCCAACAGCGGTACCGCATCCAGCTGCGCGTCTGCGACCCCCGTCAGCAGGTTTGTGGCCCCCGGTCCCAATGTCGAAAGGCAGGCCGCAGGGCGGCCCGTCACCCGTCCATGAACTGACGCCATAAAAGCCGCCGCTTGTTCGTGGCGGCACAGAACAACATCAATATCAACCCGCGCCAGGGCATCCATCAACGCGTTCGTCTCCTCCCCGGGGAGGGCGAAGACGGTGTCGATCCCACAAGCTTTGAGGCAATCAACAAAGAGCGCAGCACCCGTCGCCATGGACTATATCGCTCCCATCGCCGAAATCGCATCGGCAACCTTACGATAGGCAGCGACATTGGCACCCCTGGAATAGTCGATCCAGTTGCCGCGTTTGCCGTCCTCGGCCACCCGGGTGTGGATGGCGCCCATGATAGCCTTGAGCTGGTCGTCCACCTGGTCCGCCGTTGAAAACTGCCGGTGGCTATTCTGGCTCATCTCGAGGCCCGAAACGGCCACCCCGCCCGCATTGGCCGCCTTGCCCGGCGCGTGGAGCAGCCCTGCGTCCGCGATGATGTCTTGCGCCTGCGCTGTCAGCGGCATGTTCGCGCCTTCGGCGACGATGCGCGCGCCGCCATCCACGAGGGACTGAGCCATGTCAGCATCAAGTTCGTTCTGGGTCGCACAGGGCAGCGCGATGTCGGGCTCCAGCGTCCAAGGCGTTTCCCCCTCTCGGAACGTCACGCCTGCGCTTGGCGGGGCTGAGATATCCTTGCCCGCCGCCTTTTGCGCCCGCACCCAAGCGATCGTTTCGGCGTCCAGCCCATCGGCGGCGTACAGCGTGCCGGAGGTGTCCGACAAGCTCAGCACCGTCGCCCCGCGCGCCGCAGCTTTTTCAGCCGCATGGGTGGCCACATTGCCCTTGCCAGAAATCGCGACGCGCTTGCCGCTGAGATCCTGACCAAGCTCGCTCAACATCGCCTCAACGAAGTACACCAGGCCGTAACCCGTCGCCTCCGTCCGCATGAGCGATCCGCCAAAAGAAGGCGCCTTGCCCGTCAGCGCGCCGGAGAATTGCAGCGCGTAGGCCTTGTAGGCTGCGAACATCCATCCGATCTCGCGCGTGCTGACATTTATGTCGCCCGCGGGCACGTCGCGGTCTGGCCCAATGAAAGGCGCAAGCTGGCGCATTAATGCTTGGCAAAAGCGTATAATCTCCGCGTCAGAGCATCCTTTGGGGTCGAAATCGGACCCACCCTTACCGCCCCCCAGGGGGAGCCCGGTGAGCGCGTTCTTAAACACCTGCTCAAACCCCAAGAACTTCAGGACGGAGGGGGAGACGGTCGGGTGGAACCGCAGCCCGCCCTTATAGGGCCCAATGGCGTTGGAATACTGCACACGCCAACCCTGGTTGATGCGCGTCTCCCCAGCATCATCCTGCCAGACAACACGAAACGCGATGATCCGATCGGGCACGGATAGCCGTTCTAGAACCTTCGCTTGGGTGTAGGTGCGGCTGGCCTTCTCTATCGTGATCGTATCGCGTGCGACATGGCGCACCGCCTGGTGGAACTCATCCTCCCCCGGCGCTTTGCGCGTCACGTCGTCCATGAAATCCGCAAGGAGTGTATCGCGTGTCATCCGTCCCTCACCCGTTTAAAGCTGGTGCTGCAACGCAACCGTAAAACGTAGACGGCGGGCCCGTTTCCGAACCCGCCGCATCATTGATGTGCCTAGCCTAGGGCGTCTTGCCCCGCACCGCCCGCGCAACCATCGCGACGACGAACAAAACGAGGAAGACGAAGAACAGGATTTGCGCGATACCTGCGGATGCGCTTGCAATCCCGCCAAACCCAAACAGCGCTGCGATCAGCGCGACAATCAAAAATGTAATGGCCCAACTCAACATGGGATGTCTCCTTTGTGGCTTCGGGGAGACAACGGACCGGGCTGACCTGGGTTCCTCAGAAGTTTCCGAGAACCAATCAAGGTATTGAATTATATATTTAAATACCCGCGCGCAACGTTCTGCGCACGCACTGACACGGCGTTCCCGAACGCCGCACACGCACGCGCACCCAAAGACATCACGCATCCGTGATCAGCTTTTGATGGAACGCTTCCCGAACCTGCACGTTGTCGGTCCAGCGCGAGGGAAATGTCACGCGCAACCGGGACACACAACCACACACACGAAGGGTCATATGGTCATTGATTGCGCGAACTGTCCGCTCCGAAAGCTCGACTTGTTCAGCAGGCTGGATCAGGATCAAACCAACTTCATGCGGCGCTTCAAATCAGGCGAGCTGAATGTTGACGCAGGCACGCCCCTCCTGATGGAGGGCTCGAACAGCCCGCAGCTTTATACAGCGCTGCGTGGCATGGGTATCCGGCACAAAATCCTCGCAAACGGGCGCCGACAGGTCGTGAACTTTGTCCTGCCCGGCGACTTCGTGGGCCTCCAAGCCGGCGTCATGGGCGAAATGAGCCACTCCGTCGAGGCGACGACCCCCATGGTGCTCTGCGTCTTTGACCGAACCGAGCTCTGGAACCTGTTCAAAACCCAACCCCAACGTGCCTACGATTTGACGTGGGCCGCAGCCATTGAGGAGCATTTCCTGGGCGAGGCGCTGGCCTCCGTGGGTCAGATGTCAGCGATGGAGCGCATCGTCTGGGGCCTCCTGCGCTTTTACGCGCGATGCGATGGGCTCGGCCTGGTCAAAGACGGCAAATGCCCCTTCCCCTATCGCCAACAAGACCTCGCAGACGCGTTGGGACTGTCGTTGGTGCACACGAACAAGACCCTAACCAAACTCCGCGATCGGCAAATTCTATCGTGGAGCGATGGAGAGTTGCACATATTTGACACAAGCGCCGCCGAAGCCGTGATAGGCACCAGCGTCGACGTCCCGAAAGAACGCCCACTGATTTGATGCCGTGGAGGGAAGGTGTCCAACCGTCCCAGTAGGGCGCGCGCAGTACTGGGACGCCCTCAAACGTGGTCCAAGCTCTGCAACGACAGCCGCCACCTGGCACGATGGCTACGCTGCTCGTGTCCCAGTCACTTCGCACGACGACCCGCACAAATGGGCTCCCATCTACGCCAATATGCTCGGACCCTTCGAAACGTGCGGGCAGCAATCGACCTAGAAGCGAGAGTGCACAAACCCAATTCCAAGCATAGGACTAAGGTCACCCCAGGCCGAGTATCGTGCGATGGATAACGCACCTAGAGTGGCGGCGCGGTTCATCGATGAACCTTACATAGGCGCGCGCGTTCAAGTGGAATCTACACGGTGTCCCTGTGCTTTCAAAAGCTGGCGGTAGCGTGCTTGGCAGTCACAAACGGTTGGGACAGTCTGCCCGCCGCTATTGCCCGCCTAGGGTCCACCCGCGCGCATCTGCACCAAAGAGCTCGTGCCCTGTGTCCGTGACGGCAACGGTGTCTTCTAGTTTTATGTACCCACGCGTCGGGTGCAGCAGTGTGGTTTCGACGGACACGACCATGCCCGCCTCAAGCGCGCGGTCGGCATCTTCTGCGGCGTAGGTTACGGGGTGGTTTTCTACCAAAAAGGGAACCTCATGGGTGATAATCCCCATGCCGTGAGCGAAGAAATCCATGTGTTGCGCGCAAGGGAGGCTTTGCCTGACCGCATTTGCCGCGTCTATAATATCGCCGCCCCGCCTGCCGGGGGCGATTTGTGCAAAGGCCGCTTGCTGCACGCTTTCGACCTCGGCCAAGATATCTTTGGCTTCGGTATCGGGTTCACCAAGAAAACCCATCCGGCAGATATCGCCGATATAGCCCGTAAAGTTCCCACCTGAATCGATGGACAAAACCTCCCCACGTTTCCAGGTCTGCGCGGACGCTGCCCGGTTGTGGCTGGCTCCAAGCGTGAGCAGGCAATACTCAAACATCAAGCCCCGGCTGACTTCTTCAGCTTTGATCCTTTCGATGATCTCGAACTTGGACCATCGTTCCTGCGCGGCCTCCACGGTGGCCACCATTGAGGCGCTGATTTTATCTGTCGCAAGCCGAAGCAGGTCGAGTTCCTGCGGGGTCTTCACGGCGCGCAAGCGTTCGAGCACCCCGGTCGCATTGTGCAGGTGCGCATCGGGAAACGCGCTCTTGAGGGCCTCATAGGCGTCGACCGGCAAAAATGACGGCTCAATCCCAATCCGGGGCGATAAAATTCCGCGTTCTTTGAGGTGCGCTGCGGCGAGCTCTATCGGTTCGGTCGTATTCCATGTGGATGGCTCAAACCGTGGCACCCAGAACGGGTGATTTTCCCCTTCGCCCCCTTCCATCTTGTTGCCGATAAAGGCCGCTGTGTCTGGCTGACCCTTCACATAGACCAGCACCGGCAAGTAGCTGCTGTGCCCGATCGCATCCATCCGCGAGAAAAAGACGAACTGGTAGCCGCCCAAAAGATACCGAACGCAATGCTTTGAGGTGGCAAGCAAGACATCAATTCCGGCAGCATCCATCAATGCATCGAGATGATCTATCGAATAGGGCAGATCGGCACTATTGGACGGGTGGATGTAGTCGGGGTGCAAGAAACTCATGGGCCCTCCGCGAGGCTAATTGATCCGCAAGGATGTGCTGACTTTGCTCCTAAAGTACTGCCCCGCCCGATTGGGCGTCTTTAGCGTTGCACATCATAGATTTGCCGCATTGCATTGGCGCCGCTTAGCCCGGCCTTGCGTCGAGGAGCCGCTTTCGCCGGTAAACCGTTGGCGCCTCCTTGAAATGTCCTGAAAACGCGCGCGTGAACTGGGCCTGGCTGAGATAGCCGAGCGTTTCACTTATCTCGGCACAGGTTTGGGTGGTCGTCGCCAAAAGGCGCTCAGCTTCCTTGAGCGTGCGTTGCTGGATCAGGTCTGCAGGGGAACAGCCATAGGTCGCCTGTGTTGCGCGCAACAGGCTGCTTCTGCTGACCTTGAGCGCCTTTGCGTAGTCCTGAACCCCCCACCTGAGATGATACTTGCGCTCTAGCATCGTCATGAAAGCGGCTGAAATGTCCGTGGGCGAGCTGATTTCTGGGATCCGAAGCGACTTTTGAGCCTCCGCGGAGAGGGCTTCAAACAAAAGCCGCCAGCGCAGCCGCGACAATGGGGTGCGGCGGGTGTCATCTTTGGGGTCGTCCAGAACGATCCAGCGCAGCAGCGCCAGAAGATGCGGGTGTACGTCAACATCCACGCGGAATGCTTCTGGGCGAATGTCTGTCCCGGTCAGCAAGGCGTGCCCCTCAATCAACGGGATGCGCGCGATAAAGCCGTCGAGCGCGTCACTGTCTTTCCAGTAGTGCATTGTTCCGGGCGGAATGACAAAGACGGTGTGCGGCAAGACACGATATTCGACCGAGTCTGCCACACAGCACCCGCGCCCCTCATCCAAGAGAAAGAGCTCAAAATAGTCATGGCGGTGAAGCTGGTCAGTTCGATACGTCACGACATCGAACGCGGATCTGACCTCTTGCGCCATCGGTCGGGTTGCGGACCGACTTTGCAAGTAGTGTGTGAGCGCGTGCATGGGCACGGCGTTTTCAAAGAGTTCCAAGCATGCCTCCCGCCGGGCTGTGCCCGGCCATGCGCTGACTACCCTACGCTAGACGACTGTGACGCAATCCGTCAAATCGAGGCGGTTTTATTGGCGCGCTCTAAGCCATTGATAAAACATGCTAATAGGAGCCGCTTTGGGCGCGCACGACAAAATACGCGATCTGCCAAAGATCAGACGCAATTTGCCAAACACGCGTCACTCCCGTCTTCAATCCGTCAAAACGCTGGAGCGCCCTGCGAAAGACCCCGGCGTTCTGCCCTGCCATGGTCAGCGCACAAAAAATGGGAGGAAACCAATGTCACATCCACTTTTGAGTGCGGTCTGCTGTGCCAGCGCCCTGGCGCTCAGCGCTACGCTGGCTTGGGCCGACGGGCACGCGCCGTCCGGTCTGCCGGTCGAGGTCATCGCAGAGTTCACAGATATCCGGCCCGCGAACCTGACCGTCACGCCCCAGGGTCGGCTCATCGCGTCAATGCACCCGCTCGACAACGCGCCGATCCGCATGGTGGAGGTCACGCGCAGTGGCGAACACATCCCGTTTCCAACGCTTGATTGGGCCGATGGCCCGGAAATCGGCCTCGTTGGCTTTTCGCAGAACGTTGCTGTGGATACGGCCTCTGACGGGATCTGGTGGACGCTTGATATGGGGCGCGAGCTCCAGGGGCCGCAGCTTGTGGCGTGGGATACGGTGAACAATGCGCTCCACAAACGGATCCCTTTGCCCAATGACAGCTACCTGCCGATCTCGTTCCTGCAGGATATGGCGCTCGATGAGACCAGGAACAAAATCTACATCGCGGATATGACATTCACGCTCGACCCCGCCGACGCGCGGCCGTCGATTGTCGTCGTGGACCTCGACACCGGCGCTGCGCGCCGTGCGATGGAAGGCGACAAGTCGTTCATGCCAGAGCTCGACGAGATCGTCATTGACGGCCAGACCGTGGCCGCTGCCGATGGCAATGGAAACGCTGTTCCGCTGCTTTTGGGCCTCAACCCGATCACGATCGATCCTGAGGATGAATGGGTCTACTACGGTGGCGTCAACGGCAAGAATGTCTGGCGCATCAAAGCGGCGGATCTTGCGTCCGACATGAGCGACGAAGACATGTCGGCAAAGGTTGAATGGTACGGGCCAAAATCCGCATCAGACGGGATCAAGGTCGACGGTGCCGGAAACGTCTACATCTCCGACATCGAAAACCACGCTATCGGCGTCACGACACCGGGCAGCTACGAAATCGTTGCGCAAGACGATGTGCTTTTGAACTGGATCGACGGGTTGGCTATCGGTCCAGACGGCGGTGTCTACGGCACGCAAAACAACCTTCACAAAAACCCGGCCTTGAACGCGGGTAAGGACGAAAGCACGCGTCCCTTCCGGATCGTAAAAATCCAACCCTAGGTCTCCCAGGTGGCCCCATGGCCCTAAGTGGGCGGCGCAACAGCGTCGCCCCTTTTTTTGTTTCGCCCCTGATTATTAGGCCTATTTGGCGGCGCGGTTGGCAGCGTCACACACAAGCGCCCCCAATGATAAGAGGCGTATGCCGGTGAAAGCGCTGCGCTTCGAGCACCGCCGCGCGCTGACCCGCGGGCGCAAAGGCCGCAAGCACCATTTCAATGGCTGAGCAGTAGACGTCTTCGGTATTGCCTGCCGCCTAAGACACTGAAATCCGCGCGGCAGGCGTAAAGCCCCGCGCCAAGGTCTTGCTCGGCGGCGCGTCAGCCGTGTCAGCCCCTACCGCAGCGCGTAAGGCAGCCAGGTTGAGATGTCGGGAAAAGTGGCAACCAACGCCAGCACGACCAACTGGATCCCAATAAAGGGCAGCACGCCGATGTAAATATCGCGCGTGGAGATTTCCGGGGGCGCCGATGATCTGAAGTAAAAGAGCGCAAATCCAAAGGGCGGCGTCAGAAATGAGGTCTGCAAGTTGAGCGAAATCAGGATCGCCAGCCAGATCGGGTCGATCCCGGATAGCAGCAGGACGGGCGCGACCGTGGGCACGATCACAAAGATCACTTCGATGAAGTCGAGGATGAAGCCGAGGACGAACATCACCAGCATCACGACCGCAAGCGCCGTCATCGGCCCGCCGGGTACGCTTTCAATCAGGTGGTGCACCGTTTCCTCACCGCCGAAGCCGCGGAACACGAGCGACAGCATCGCAGCCCCAATGAGGATCATGAACACCATGGCGCTCAGCCGGGCGGTTTCGACACAGGTCCGGTCGAGGTTCCCGGAGACGAAGAGTGACCGAAGCGCGATAAGCAGAAGAGCCAGAAAGCCGATCATTGGGATGGCGACAAGCACCCGTTCGATGGCCAGCGACAGCCCTGTGTCCGCGATGAAGAGTTTCAGAACAACCGCTGCGCCGAGCAGGAGGAGCCCGGTGTTGGCTGTTGCGCGTCGCTCCGTTCCGAACCCGGCGAGGATCATGGCCCCTACTGCGCCGATGGACGCGGATTCCGTGGGGGTGGCCACGCCGCCCAGAATGGAGCCGAGAACACCGATGATCAGCGCCAGTGGCGGCACCAAACGCATCAGCAGGTCGCGGGTTGAGATGTCGTCGATGGCCTCTTCTTCCGGCGGCGCCGGGCTTACATTTGGGTTCAGCGTCGCCAGGATGATCTGATAGGTCAGATACGCGAGGACGAGGATAAACCCCGGAACGATTGCGCCAGCGAAGAGGTCGGAGATTGAGACCGTGTCGGGGGAGAAAATGCCCTGTTCCAGTTGGGACTTCTGATAGGCCGCTGAAATCGTATCGGCGAGCAGCACGAGGACGAGCGATGGCGGAATGATCTGCCCCAGCGTCCCCGCCGCGCAAATTGACCCCGATGCCAGCCGCTTGGAATAGCCCCATTTGAGCATCACCGGCAGGGACAAAAGCGCCATGGTCGTAACAGTCGCGCCCACGATCCCGGTTGAGGCTGCGAGCAGAGCGCCCACGAGCGTCACCGCGTATCCCAGCCCGCCGCGCCGTTTGCCAAAGAGCCTGCCAATGCCATCCAAAAGCTCGGTCGCGATGCCCGACCGCTCAAGCATGGCCCCCATGAAGACAAAGAGCGGCACCGCCAGAAGGATGTCGTTGTTCATCGCCGCGAAAATGCGCTGCGGCATCGCGATCAGAAACGACGTGTCAAAGACACCAAATACCGCGCCGAGCCCCGCCATGAGCAAAGACACACCGCCCAGAACGAATGCCACGGGAAAGCCCGACATCAGGCACCCAAGAAGCGCGATGACGAAAAGGCTCAGAAATACATTGGCGAGGTCCATGACTATTCGCTCCAGCGCTGGATGCAGCGTCGCAACGTCACGAGCGACTGGGCGATCACCAGAACCAACGCGACAAGAATGACGGTTTTGAGAAGAAAGACGCCGGGCAACCCGCCGACCTCACGCGACCCTTCCAGCGCCGCCCAGGAGTTCAGGACATACGGCACAGAGAGGTAGAGCATGAACGAGCAGAGCGGCAGCAAGAAGACGACGATGCCCACCGCATCGATACGCCGCTGCGCGCGGTGGGAAATCCCGTGGAAAATCATGTCGACGCGCACGTGTCGGCCGTTTTTCAGCGCGTCGGCGAGCGCCAGCATGAACATCGCGCCGAATGTGAAAAGGATCGCCTCCTGCGCCATGACCGACCCGGTCTCGAAGAGGTAGCGCGCGACAACGACGCCGAACTGCAAAAGCACGAGAAGCAGACAGAGCCAGCGCGCCACGACGCCTACGGCCGCGACGATGCGGTCCACCCAGGTATCGCCCGACAGGTGATCAAGAGATTCTGACATGATTTACTCCAGCCATGCGTCCACAAGGGACCGGTTTGCTGCGATCCAGCGCTTTGCGGCCTCGCGCGCGCTTAAACCCTCGCGGCAGATCGCCTGATCGAGTTCAGACACGACCGCATTTCCCAGTGTGACTTTGCGCAGGAAGCTCAGCCCCGCGGCGCTGATCTTGTGGGCGGCGTCCTTGCGCAGGACGAGCGTCGCATCATCCTGCCCGCCAAGAAGTCCTTTGGGATCGCGCAGCTCGCGAAGCTTTGCCTCGGTGTGCAGCCATTGCGGATGCCAGAGCGGAACGACCGCGAGCTCCCCCGCTCTGGTCGCCTCCAGATAGGCACCGCAGCAGTCCTCGACCGTGCCGTTTTCAAAGTGAAAGCCGTGCTGTTCCAGACCGTAGTCGATGATCATTTGCCGCGAAAACCGGCTGATGCCCGCGCCGGGCGTAATGCCCTGGATCAGTTTGCGAAACTGCGCGGCGATCTCTGGCTTAGCCAGATCTTCGACCGAGGTGATATCGGCAGGCGCATCCGCGGAAATCCCCCAGATGCAATAGGGTGTGTAGATCACGGCGAGCTTTTCGAGCTCGCTTTCAAAGGGCGCGATATACCCGCCGTGGGAGGCAGGCAGCCAGGCGGAACACACGAGGTCCACCTCGCCCCGCCCCAGCGTTGCAAACATATCTTCGTGGGGCGCTTCGCGTATGTCGATGGTGTGGCCGAGGTCCTCGAGGACCTCGGCAAGCACGGCCGCAGCCGCTGTATGAAAGCTCAGGCCAACCTGGCCCAGGATCAACGGCTCAGCCATGGCGCGCTACCCTTTTTTCAGGCCAGCATTGATGTAATCCGTGACATTGCCCCACGCGCGCTGCTGGTCGCGGAACGCCGTCCAATTGGCAGAGATTTCCGTGGCCATGGCGCTTTTGGCGGCATGCTCCTCCATGACGCGCGGCAGGATCTCTTGCATCTTGGTGATGATGTCTTCGGGCCACTGATGCAGCTGTACGCCGTGCTGGTTCACCAGTTGGTCAAGCGCAGACAGGTTGCGCGCATTGAACTCGGCCAGACCCACGGCGTACTCGGCATCTGCCGCGTTTTGCACGATTGCCTGCTCGGTCTCGGTCATGCTGTTCCACACATCGAGATTGACGTAGGACGACACCGAATGCCCCATCTCGTGGAAGCCGGGGTAGTAGTAGTGCTTTGCCACTCGGTGGAAGCCAAAGGCCAGATCGTTCCATGGCGCGACCCACTCGAGACCGTCGATCGTCCCCGACTGCAGTGCTGTGAACAGCTCGCCGCCCGGAATGTTCGTTGGAATTGCGCCGAGCTCTGACAGCATTTGGCCGCCGATGCCGGGGTAGCGGACTTTCTTGCCCTGCAGGTCCGCGGCGGAGTTGATCTCCTCCTTGAACCAGCCGCCCATCTGGGCGCCGGTGTTGCACACTGCCAGCGGCTTCACGCCGTGCTCTGCACCGAGCTTATCCCAGAGTTCCTGACCGCCGCCGAACTTGAGCCAGGTGAAATGCTCGTCCGCCGTCAGACCAAACGGCACAACCGCAAAGTAAACAAAGGCCGGGTCTTTGCCGAGCCAATAGTAGGACGTGTCATGCGTGATATCGCCAGCGCCGGAGGCCACGGCATCCAGCACCTCGAACGGCGACACAATCTCGCCCGCGCCGAAGACTTTGACCTCGATGCCGCCGTCCGAGAGTGTGTTTACCCGTTGCGCAAAGCGGTCAGCGCTCGTTCCCAAACCGGGAAAGTTCTTGGGCCAGGCCATGAGCATGCGCAGCTCTTTTTTACCCTGGGCCACGGCTGGCGCCGCGAGCGTTGCGGCACCGGCCGCGCCTATCGCGGCGGCAAATCCTCTTCGTGTTACTTTGGTCATTTGGTTCCTCCCTGATGTCCTGCATTTGCAGGCAATTCTTCTTTGGTCGCGGCCCATGGCATGGCCCGCGTTAGCGCCGAAACTGGCGCATTTGTCGTGGTCGCTTGGGCTAGGTGGCCGCGTCCTCCATGTTCCGCGGCAGCGGCGCGTTTGCGGAGTTCTTGAACTCGACCGTGGTAAAGACCAGGTCCGTTTCCCCAATGTTTTCCAGGCTGTGGGTCATGCTTTCGCCAGAGGCAAAGCTGAAGTGTTTGGTGTCGCCAGTCGCGTAGTCGACGTCGAAATGCGTTCCGTCTGACAGATAGTTCCGCGCCCGGCCGGGGCCGTGGATCGTCCAGAAATAGTCCAATGCGTGGGTATGCACCTTTAGCCGCTCACCAGGACGCGCGAGGATGTGCCACACCCGGACGCGGTCCGTTTCTGACACAAGCGTGTTGCCCACTTCTCCGATACCGGTGCGGTCTTTGAATTCTTGGGTAAGATCGATGGCCATCGCTAAACCTCTGCCCAAAAGACCACCAGCGTGGCGCAATCTATGGGCATGGACGGGTTGGAATAGATCATCCGGGAATGCGCCCCGGCCTCCCCAAAGACGGCATTCACCAAATGAGACGCTCCATTCAAAGCACGCGGCATGTCGTGGAAGTCGCGGGTTGCCCCACCCGTGCCCTCCAACCGATGAATCCGTTTGATCTTGGACAGGTCCCCGACAAGCGACTTTAGAAGTGAAATGCCGTTGAGCGCAGACAGCTGGAATGCGCCGTAGCCGTCTTCCACCGTCAGTTTATCACCCATCAAACCTGTGAACTGCAGCTCCCCGTTAATCCATGGCAGCATGCCAGAGGTGTAGATCACGTTCCCGATCTGCGTGTGGGTCACGTAGTCGGCCACCGCCGCGGGCACGGGCGGCAGGTCCAAACCCAGCTCCGCCAGACGCGCCTCGGGTGTCGCGCCGCTTACCGGCTTCAAGTCCATAGTCCCTCCCGCGCTTTCAGATATCGAAAGCCGTTTTTCATGTGTTGCATTCAGGCTAGGCGAAACCGCCAGGGCCGCGCAATTCGTGGGCCGGGAGATGGATCAAAACGGTAAGGCGCTGACGCAAGCCGAGAAGGTTTTTTGGTATTTGAAATCTGGCAAGACGGCCCATCATGTCAGGGCGCGGTTCAGTGGCGCCCCCGATGTCAGCGCGTCCACCTTGGACAGAATACCTGCCGCATTGATCCCGAAGTGCCGATAGAGGTCACCGATGCTCCCCGTCTGGCCAAAGCTGTCCACGCCGAGCGAAATTGTCCGATGTCCGGCAACCCCGCCGAGCCAAGCGAGCGTTGCGGGGTGCCCGTCGATCACCGTCACGAGCGTGCAATGGGGCGGCAGCGCGCCCATCAGCTGCTCTGCACACGACTGGGCCGCTGTGTCTCCCGCCTCCCGCGCTTTCTGCGCTGCTGTCCAGCCCGCGTTCAGGCGGTCTGCCGATGTCACAGCGAGCACTCCCACATCGCGGCGCCCGCCCGCCAGATGCCCGGCGGCTGTAATGGCTTCCTGCGCGACGGCCCCTTGATAAGCGATGACCACCTCGCAGTTGGGGCCAGGCTTTCGCAACCAGTAGCCCCCATCAATGCACCCTTGCCGCCAGTCGTCATTCGCCCGCCTTCCAGGCTGTTCGAGCGGCGCCGTCGTCAGACGCAGATAGACTGATCCGCCCGCGTCGTCGCGCAATGACGTTCGTGCGTCAGGTTCGGCGTCACCTTCCCGCTGCAAGTAGTCGAACGACCATTCCATGATTGCCGCAAGCTCATCGGCAAAGGCGGGCTCGAAACTAGCGAGGTCAGGTTGCGCCATGCCGGTGAGCGGCGTCCCGATCGATTGGTGCGCACCGCCTTCGGGCGCAAGCGTCACACCGGAGGGCGTGCCGACGATCATAAACCGCGCATCTTGGTAGCACGCATAGTTCAACGCATCGAGGCCACGGTGCACGAACGGATCGTAGACCGTGCCAATCGGGATCAGGCGCTTGCCAAAGAGACTGTGGGATAGTCCCGCAGCCCCGAGCAATAGAAACAGGTTCATCTCGGCAATGCCGAGCTCGATATGCTGGCCTTCCGGCGAAAAGACCCACTTGGCCGTGGATGGGATCCGATGCTCGATAAAAGCGTCCGACATCTCAGACCGCGAAAATAACCTGCGGCGGTTCACCCAGGGCCCGAGGCTCGTCGTGCCTGTCACATCCGGCGATGTGGTGACGATCCGTGCCGCCAGATCACTATCGCCCTTGGACAGGTCATCCAGGATTTTGCCAAAGGCGGTCTGCGTCGAAATCTCCCTATCGGAGGCAAAGCTGATCTGCGGAACATCGAGCCTCGCATCCGTGTAGCGCCGCGGCATCTTTGCAAAGAATGGCGCGGACCGCAGAGCCTGTTCCAGCCTTGCGGCATTATCAACGGTGGCAAAGGCGTCCCATTCCTGGCCATCGGGCACGCCCATATGCTGCTGCCACGCGGCCATCTGGGTTTTGTTCATCAGACCGCCGTGGTTGTCCTTGTGGCCCGCGATGGGGGTTCCCCAGCCTTTGACAGTGTAGGCGATGAAGCAAGTGGGGCGGTCATGGTCGATGGCCGCGAAGGTTTCAGCCATGGTTTGTACGCAGTTGCCGCCCAAATTCTCCATCAGGGCTGCAAGCGCGTCATCCGACCGCCGATCCAGGAGCGCGGTGACGTCGCCCTGATCCCCCAAATCATCCATCAGACGTTTGCGCCAGACCGCACCGCCCATAAAGGTCAGCGCCGAATACTCCGCATTCGGGCAAGCATCGATCCAGGCGCGCAGCTTATCGCCGCCCGGCTCCTCAAAGGCTGCGCGTTGCAAGGCCCCGAACTTCACGCGCACAACGTCCCAGCCGAAGCTTTCAAAGGTCTTTTCGACCCGCTCAAACAGCCCCTCCCGAACGATCCCGTCCAGGGATTGTCGGTTGTAGTCGATGATCCACCAGCAGTTTCGCAGGTTGTTCTTCCAGCCCTCTTGCAGGGCCTCGTAGACATTGCCTTCGTCAAGTTCCGCATCACCTACCAGCGCGACCATCCGACCGAGCGGTACGTCCGCGCCCCAGGGCTTGGCGTGTACGTAATCCTGGATCATCGACGCGAAGGACGTGATCGCAACACCAAGACCAACCGACCCGGTAGAGAAATCCACGTCATCTACGTCCTTTGTCCGGCTAGGATAGCTTTGCACGCCGCCATAGCCGCGGAAATTCTCCATCTTCTCGCGGGTTTGCTGTCCCATCAGGTACTGAATCGCGTGAAACACGGGCGACGCGTGGGGTTTCACCGCCACCCGATCCTCCGGACGCAGGGCGGAGAAATAGAGCGCCGTCATGATTGACACCATTGAGGCAGAGCTTGCCTGATGCCCGCCCACCTTTATCCCATCTGCTTTGGGCCGCAGATGGTTGGCGTTGTGGATCATCCAGTGCGACAGCCACAGCAGGCGCTGTTCGATGGCCTTTAAATCTTGGTTGTGTATCGTCATCCACGCGGACTACCACCAAGGTAGCGAGGTTTTGCAGCAATGTTCGGTTGCTTGACCCCGACTTGCGCCGTATTTCACCACGAAACTTTGAAATGAGAGTGAATTGCGCCAATGGATGATATCGACCGCAAAATTCTCAGCGCTTTGCACGCTGAGGCGCGCCTGACGCATCTGGAGCTCAGCGAAAAGGTCGGCCTGTCCCCAACCCCCTGCGCCCGCCGCATCAAACGGCTGGAGGCAGACGGCATCATCACCGGCTATTCCGCGCGAATTGACGAGGGCCGGATGGGGTTTGGTTTTAGTGTCTTTGTCTCTGTCCGATTAGATCGACAGGTCGATGACCGCCTCAAATCCTTCGAAACAGAGGTCAGGCTGTTTCCCGAAGTGGTCGATTGTTGGCTCATGACGGGCAGCTTTGACTACTTGCTGCGCGTCGCGGTGCGCGACCTTGATGAGTTCGAGGCGTTTTTGACCGGACGCCTAACCAAACTGCCGGGCGTGGCCTCGCTGGAATCCTCCATTCCGATCCGTCGGGTCAAGGACCAGGCAACGCGGCTTTTCTAAGCGGCATTGTTATTTGGGCCGGGACACCCCATCGTCCCCACTCCTGCCTGCGGCCAAATAGACGTTACCAAAGTGGATGGAACATGAAAAAGATTGCCCTCGCCCTGATCGCTTTGATCGCAGCGCTCCACTTCTACATCGCCTGGTTCGAAATCTTTGCATGGACCACACGCGGGCCGGTCGTGTTCGATATGTTTCCGCAAGAGCTTTTTGCGCAAACCGTAGAATTGGCCGCCAACCAAGGGGTCTATAACGCGTTTCTGGGTGCTGGGTTGACCTGGTCGCTCTTTATCAAAGACGAGAAATGGCAGTTCAACAATGCGGTGTGTTTTCTGCTTTTTGTCGCGGTGGCCGGTGTCGCGGCAGCCGTGACCCTGGCTGTGGCGTCTGGGCTGCCGCAACTCGTGCCGTCTGTTGTCGCTCTCACGGTGTTGCTTCTTTCGCGGCGGGCGGGCGGATCTTCTTAGATCACAACAGCGATCTAGCCGTGGGGCGCCGGGAACTCTGGCAGGATATGTTGGGCCAGCTCGTCCATCACCGCGCCGACCGCCCGTGACGAAAACCGCAAGTTCAGCGTGATGTGGTTCACGCCGATGTCCCGGGATGCCCTGAGATGGCTCAAAAGCGCCTCCCGGCCAAGCCGGTAGCCCAGATGGATGGGCGTCGGATGTGTGGCGGGGTCTTCCACGAGGTCGATGTAAAGCGACTGCGCAAAGGGCTTCCAAGGCTGCTCAGCCGCCTCCAACGCTGCGCGCCAGGCGGCCAGGACCTGCGTTTGTGCGGGGATCGGTTGCGGGTACATCAGCCAGCCATCGGCATGTTCCGCGACCCAGTCCAGCGTCTGGCGGCTGCGCCCAGTGACCAGCATGGGAATGCGACCGGCCTGCGCCTTGGGGATGACGTGCAGGCGCCCGGACAGGCCCGCCTCTTGCATGTTCCACCCGGGGGGCGCCTGTGTGGCCGAGCGGATGAACCCAAAGGTCGACGCAAACGCATCGCCCCGCGCCTGGTAGTCCACCTCGTAGACCTTGTATTCAACAGGCCGGTCGCCGGAGGCCGTCCCAAGGACCAAGCGCCCGTCTGAGAGCTGATCGACGGAGGCCGCCGCCTTAGCCAGGTCTACCTTCTGGCGCAGCGGCAAGATGATTGCCCCGGTGGCGAGCGCAATCTGTTCGGTTTTGGCCGCGATATAGCCCAGCCACGCCCAAGGGTCATAGGTCTGCCCCGCATCGCCAAAGGTCGGGTCCAGCAACGGCACGTCCCGGGTCCAAAGCGCGGCAACTTTGGCGTCCTGCGCCCGTTGCGCCAGCTCAACTTGGTTGCGCATTTGCGGCACCGGATTGTGCGGGTAGGCCTCGATTGGGAAGTTGATCCCCAATGTCAGGTGCCCCTCGCGGAACATCCGGTGGTAGCCTGGACCAAACAGCTCACTCATCCAGCGGGAAGTCTACGTGAATGTGGTTGCCGTCCGGGTCCCAGACATTGAAAGCCGCCGTGTTGATGGCGGCAAGATCGATGCGGCGGTAGCGCTCGCCCGCCGATTTCAGCCTTTGCTCAAACGCAGCCGCACCCGTGGCGCGAAATGCAAAATGTTCGAGCTTTAGGCTCACCTCGGACCCTGTGGCGACTTGATCCTCAATGCCCACCAAATGGACCATCACGGTCCCGCCGCCATACATCCACGCGCCCGGAAACGGGAAGGCGGGGCGCGCGCCAGCTGTCATGCCCAGAACGTCGCGATACCACGCCACCATGGTCGCCAGCTGCGGCGTGCGGACATTCACATGATCAAGATGGGTAATCTGCATATGTCACCTTATGCCCGAGGCGAGCCCTAGAAGCCTTCAACGACGACCTTGCCCTTGGCCGTGCCAGTTTCGATCATCGCGTGGGCCTTGGTCATGGTCTCGGCGTTGATCGGGCTCAGCACGGTGTCGAGCGTCGTGCGGATGCGGCCCGCGTCAATTTCAGCGGCAACGTAAGACAGCAGCTTGTGCTGTTCGATCATGTCCGGCGTTTGGTGCATCGCACGCGCAAACATGAACTCCCAATGCAGCGCGGCGGCCTTGGACTTCATGCCCGCCATCGGCATCGGCAGGTGGGTGTCATCAATCGTGACGATACCCCCTTGGGGCCGGATCAGCTCCACCGCGGTGTCCCAGTGGCGCATATCGTTAAAGATCGCGACGTGATCGACGAACTGCATGCCGAGATCGCGCACCTGCGCCACCATATCCTCGCGGTGGCTGACGACGAAATCAGCGCCGAGCTCGGTCACCCAGGCCGTGGTCTCTGGCCGCGAAGCAGTTGCAATCACCGTCAGCCCGGCGGCTTTGGCAAGCTGGATCCCGATAGACCCAACACCCCCACCGGCGCCAATGATCAGCACGCTGTCCCCAGCGTTGCCGCCATCCCGGTCAATGCCCAGGCGGTCAAAGAAAGACTCGTAGGCCGTCAGCGTCGTCAGCGGCAGTGCCGCAGCCTCCGCAAAGCTCAGCGTCGTGGGTTTTCGGCCAACGATGCGCTGGTCAACCAACTGAAATTCCGCGTTGGAGCCGGACCGGGTGATGTCGCCTGCGTAGAAAACCGCGTCGCCGGGCTGAAAGAGGGTCACGTCCGGGCCCACGGCCTCCACAACACCGCTCGCATCCCAGCCTAGAACGCGTGGCGGGGTTTCAACCTTATCCCCGCCGCCCTTGCGGACTTTAGTGTCTACAGGGTTGATCGACACGGCCTTGATCGCCACCAACACATCCTGCCCCTCAGGCACAGGCTTTGGCAGGTCCACATCGACGAAGACATCGGTGTCGCCGATCTGGCGATAATGGGTCAGTCCCACGGCTTTCATCTGTATCTCCCTTGTATCTCAGTAGCCCAACCGGCCCGAAGCAATCGGGCGGAAGCGGAAAATGCGGTATGGGGGTTTGTTCAGCGCCTGGCCCTTGTTGAAACCCTCAGCCTCCGACACCTGCGCGGCAGAAACATACATGTAGCCATCGGTCGAGTAGCTCACACCATCTGGCCAGATGAGGTCATCATGGGCCGCATATTCCGCGTATGTGCGAGTGTCGGAGGGGATAACGCCCACGGCAGTTGTTTCAACGGCGGTTAGATAGAGGTTACCGTCGCGGTCTATGCCCAATCCGCCGTTGTTCGGCTTCTCGGCATATCTTTCGACCCGGTCCCCGAGCTCGCGCTGGCTCAACGACACATCCGCAATGTCATCAAGGCGCACACGATAAATCCAACCACCCGACAGGGGGCCAAAATACAGCCACTCGAAGTCGAGATCGGCCACAATCCCATCAGCGCCGATCCTGAGCGGCGCACCATTTCCAACGGTCAGCTCGCGGCCTTGAACCACGATACTGACGTCTTCGGGCAAGCAGCTTTCGTGGCCCTGCAACACGCGCCGTGTGGCACCCGTTTTCATATCGATCACGACAAGGGCAGCAGGCGTGCCGTCCCCATCCCCGCCAACGCCCTCATCGGCGATGATGATCTGGCCGCGTTTCTCATCAATCGTAAAGTCATTGTGCTGCGATGATGGAAGCGTGGCAGGGGGCGGCACATAGTAAATTCGCTCAAGACTGTCTGTATTCGTATTCCAGCCAACCAGCTTCGGCACCGCGCCGGTGCGCAGGCCCATATCCATCATCCACACGACCCCGGCGCCATCACACCGCAGCCCGAGGACGGAGTCGAGGTATAGGTCGGTGTCGTCCTGGGGCGTGTTCCAGTCGCGGTTCGGGAACGGCGTGTAGCTTTGCCGGTCCGCGTTCAACCGCGCGACACGCGTGTCGGGAGCAAAAAAGGGGTGATGGCTGTATATGACATCCCCGGCAGGAGTGAACGTGATGTTACCCACCGACTCAGGCAGCTCGGCGAAAAGCTCTGCTTCGATGGGCCAGTTTGATGGGGTACTCATGCGTATCTCCAATGATTGAAAATGATGTGCCGCCTTCGCAAGGCGCGAAAGCGGCATGGGCGTAAACGACGCGGCAGCCGATTGCTCACCGCTGCACGACGCGCCGTGCTACCGGCGCCGTTAGGCGATGTGCGTCATCTCGTGAATCCAGAACTTTTCGACCATGCCATCTGTCGCGGCCATATAGGCTTTCAGGTGGTCGTTCTGCATATGCGTCTGCCACAGTTCGCGGCTTTCCCAGTTTTCGTAGAACATAAAGTAGTTGGGGTTCTCGTTGTCCTGGTGAAGGTCATACTGAATGCACCCGTCCTCAGCTTCCGTGATCGGGATCAGCTTTTCGAGTTCTGCTTTGACGGTGTCGATGTGTCCGTCTTTGACAAGGACGTTCCCGGTGATGGTGAGCTTTGCCATGTTGGCCTCCGTGTTTGAGTGATGCGTCAGATTTACGAACCGCTGAAGGCCGGATAAAGAGAAGCTTGGCAAAGTATTAATCCGGTAAATCCGTACAATGAACCTGGAACATCTCCGCCTCTTTCAGCGTATTGTTGAACTGGGCAGCATGGCCGCAGCGGCACGGGAAACCGGCCTGTCGACCACGACCGTCTCCGAGCGCCTCGCCGCGCTTGAGGAGCGGTTTGAAGTGGCCTTGCTCAATCGGACCACACGCTCGATCAGCCTGACTGACGCCGGCCGCACATTGTTAGACGGCATCGAACCTCTGCTAGAGGACAGCATCGCGCTTGAGGCTAAGATCAAACACGGGGTTGAGACATTGTCGGGCCTGATCCGCGTCAGCGCACCCAGTGACATCGGGCGATCATGGCTAGCGGGCGCGCTTGGCGACTTTCAGACCCTGCACCCACAGGTGCAATTGGAACTCGACCTTTCTGACCGGCCGATCGATATCGTCGGCGAGGGCTTTGATATCGCGCTCAGGCACGGAGTGGTGGCTGACAGCTCCCTGCGCGTAAAGCGGCTGAGCGATGGCATCCGCATCGTCTGCGCCACCCCGGAATACTTGTCAGAACACGGTCAGCCGGATCGACCATCGGACCTAGTTCACCACAAATGTCTTCTCATGCGATATGGTGACATGCTCGACAATCACTGGACCTTTGGACTTGGCCCGATGTCAGAGACAGTGGTCGTACAAGGCCACCGGATTTCAAATGACGGCCATCAAGTGAAACTGTGGTGCCTTGCTGGTTCTGGCATAGCGCTGAAATCCGAGTTCGACATTGGCGAAGAACTGGCCTCCGGCCAACTGATCCGCTTGTTTGAAGGTTACGAACCAACACAAGCGCCGCTCCAGCTCCTGTTTCCACCAAACAAACGCCAGCCAACACGCGTCAAGTCTCTTTCAGACTTTCTCTCAAAAGCAGCACGCAAGAGCCTGCGAAGGGTCGCATAGAGACCGAAGACCCGAGTACCGCCAGTGCGGTGTCCCGCCTGTTTCAAGCGTCAGTCGAGACCGTCTGTCTATTTCCGCGCACCGGCCGACTGAGAGGTGGTTCTAGGCTCTGGGCTCATAGCCAATCGATGACGAGTGCGACGAGTGTAATTGCTGATAGGAAGACCGTTGGGCATCTATCGTATCTGGTCGCGACGCGGCGCCAACCTTTAAGCCTGCCAAACATGATCTCGATTTTGTAGCGGCGCTTGTCGTATTTGGCTGGAGCTTTGCGCTGCCTCCGCCTTGGGATGCAAGGCGTTTTCCCCTTGTTTTTCAACGCATCTCTGAACCAACCCGCATCATACCCTCGATCTCCAAGGGGCCGCTTTGCGTTAGGAAGGCTGATGAGTAGCGCTGCTGCGCCCATGTAGTTGGAGTTCCGCCACTGAAGTGGTCCTTCGCTATGTTTAGGAAAACGGAGGAAGACCATGGCAAACAAGCGACCCAAGCCCGAAGAGATTGTCACGAAGTTGCGGCAGGTTGAGGTTCTGACCGGGCAAGGTATGCCGCGTCTGGATGCAATCCGGCGGATTGGCGTCACTTAACAGACGTATTACCGCTGGAAGAAAAAGTATGGCGGAATGGGCGCGGACCAGCTGAAGGAACTCAAGCGACTTCAGAAAGAGAACGAACGATTGCGCAAAGCCGTTTCTGATTTAACGCTGGATAAGCTGATCCTGGCGGAAGCTGCGAAGGGAAACTTCTGAGCCCCGCTCGTCGTCGTGCCTGTATTGATCGCGTTCGTGCTGAGCTGAACATCTCGGAGCGCCGGGCATGCCGGGTTCTCAGACAACATCGGTCCACACAGCGCAAAGTACCTGCAGGTCGTCCGGATGAACAACGATTGTTGGCCGATATGATCGAACCGACCCGGCAGTACGGCCGCTACGGCTATCGTAGGATCGCGGCACTACTGAGAGACGCTGGTTGGCATGTGAATGACAAGCGCGTGGAACGCCTGTGGCGACGAGAGGGGCTGAAAGTGCCAATGAAACAATCCAAAAAGGGGCGGCTCTGGCTGAATGACGGATCGTGCGTTCGGTTGCGACCAGAATGGCGGGATCATGCGTGGTCGTACGACTTTGTGCATTGTAGGACTGACGACCGAAAGGCGTTCCGCACGCTCAACATCATCGATGAGTACAGTCGAGAATGCTTGGCGATCCGCGTCGATAGAAAGCTGAACTCAGGCCATGTGATTGATGCCCTGAGTGACTTGTTCATCCTGCGAGGCATCCCGTCCTATGTCCGATCCGACAATGGCCCCGAGTTCGTTGCTCAAGCCGTGCAGGACTGGATCAAGGCTGTCGGCGCAAAGACTGCTTACATTGAACCAGGGTCGCCTTGGGAGAACGGATATTGCGAAAGCTTCAATGCCAGGTTCAGAGACGAGTTCTTGAACGGCGAGACCTTCTACAGTCTGCGCGAAGCCCAAATCCTGATCGAAGAATGGAGGAAACACTACAACACGAAACGCCCACATAGTGCTCTGGGCTACCGCCCTCCGGCTCCGGAAACCATCGTCCAGATGGACCAAAGGTCGATC
>JBCBZG010000025.1:0-54115 GCA_039815465.1 Pseudomonadota bacterium | reverse complement strand
GAGCCGCTGGCGCGCATCGCGAGCTACGCCACCGCGGGCCTCGACCCGTCGATCATGGGCGTGGGCCCGATCTACGCGTCGCGCAAAGCGCTGGAGAAGGCGGGCTGGTCCGTGGACGACCTGGACCTGGTGGAAGCCAACGAAGCCTTCGCCGCCCAGGCCTGTGCCGTGAACAAGGACATGGGATGGGATCCGGCGATTGTGAACGTGAACGGCGGCGCGATTGCCATCGGCCACCCCATCGGTGCCTCGGGGTGCCGCGTGCTGAACACGCTGCTCTTTGAAATGCAGCGCCGCGACGCCAAGAAAGGCCTCGCCACCCTGTGCATCGGCGGCGGCATGGGCGTCGCTATGTGCGTGGAGCGCGTGTAAGCCAAAATCGGCAAAGTAATATTATTGCGTTGCCCGGCCTTCCCGGGTAACGACATTTCGAACGCATCTCTCGGAGAATCCTCATGTCCCGCATCGCACTCGTCACCGGTGGCAGCCGTGGTATCGGCGCCGCCATCTCGAAAGAACTGAAATCCGAAGGCTACGAGGTCGCCGCGACCTATGCTGGCAATGACGAAGCCGCCGCCGCCTTTACCGCCGAAACAGGCATCAAGACATACAAATGGAACGTCGCTGACTATGACAGCTCCAAAGCTGGCATCGAACAGGTCGAAGCCGACCTTGGCCCCATCGACACCGTCGTGGCCAACGCAGGCATCACCCGCGACGCGCCCTTCCACAAGATGACGCCGGAGAAATGGCACCAGGTCATCGACACGAACCTCACAGGCGTGTTCAACACAATCCACCCGGTCTGGCCCGGCATGCGCGAACGCAAATTCGGCCGCGTTGTCGTTATTAGCTCCATTAATGGCCAAAAAGGTCAGTTTGGCCAGGTCAACTACGCCGCCACCAAAGCGGGTGACCTGGGCATTGTGAAATCCCTCGCCCAGGAAGGCGCGCGCGCAGGCATCACCGCCAACGCCGTCTGCCCGGGCTACATCGCCACGGAAATGGTGATGTCCATCGACGAAGGCATTCGCGACAAAATCATCTCCGGCATCCCTGCAGGGCGCTTGGGCGAGCCGGAAGAAATCGCCAAATGCGTCGCCTTCCTCGCGCGCGAGGATAGCGGCTTTATCAATGGCTCCACGATTTCAGCCAACGGTGCGCAGTTCTTCGTCTAAGACCGCACCGCACCACACGAAAGGGCCGCCCCGAGAGGCGGCCCTTTTTCGTACCAATGTTCGGTTGCGCGGCGTCTAAGACGCTGAGGCGACCGGAGCATGGGCGGCACGAGGTTCAGTGGCGAAGAGCCCCCGCAGCCAGGCGATCCCTTCGGCGAACACGGCGGCGCGTTCGGAATGGGCGCGGGCGATGGCCTCACGGTGGGCGGTGTTTGTAGCAACTTCGAACATGATGCGTTCCTTCGGCGTGTGTGTCTGTCTCTTGGGTCTGAATATGGCGGCCAAACCCGCCACCGACAAACGAGACTTGTTGGGCGTTCAGTTAAGAGATATTGAACTGACATGAGCGACCGCCTGCCCCCCCTAACGGCCCTGCGCGCCTTTGAGGCCGCCGCGCGCCACATGTCTTTTTCCAAAGCAGCTGAGGAGCTTAGCGTAACCCCCGCCGCGCTGTCTTTTCAGATCAAATCCTTAGAAGAACACCTCGGCGAGCCCGTCTTTCGCCGCCTGAACAGAGCAGTGGAACTTACCGAAGCGGGCCGAACGCTCGCGCCCGGCGTGTCAGACGGGTTCCAGGCCCTGCAAGGCGCCTGGCGCGCGGTCCAGCGGCTGACAGACCAGACAAACTTGACCGTCACCGCGGGCCCCGCCTTTACCGCCAAGTGGCTCGCCCCCCGGCTCTTTGAATTCGCCCAGGCCCATCCGGAGATTGAGCTGCGCTTTTCGGCGAGCCTCAAGATGATGGATTTCAACCGCGACGGGGTGGATGTGGCGATCCGCTTTGGCACCGGGCCCGATGACGGGCTCTACTCCGTCCCGCTGGCGCCCGAATGGGTCACGCCCGTGATGACGCCCGATATGGCCGCGCGCTTTCCCACCCCGTCGAGCTTGCGGCACGCGCCGCTGATCGTGGATCAATCCATCGACTTTCTCACCCCGCAGGTGGACTGGGCTGCCTGGTTCCGCACGATGGAAATTGAGCCGCCGGAGGTGCACGGACCAAAGTTCAGCCAGGCCGATCACGCCGTTGACGCCGCACTCGCGGGGGTGGGCGTCGTGCTCGGGCGGCGCGCGCTCTGTATCAAAGACATCGCAGAGGGGCGTTTGGTGGCCCCTCACCGCGTCGCGCTCAATACCGGGGCGCGGTTCCGGTTTATCTGCCCAAAGGGTCTCGAACGACGCCCCCATATCGCCGCTTTCCGCGACTGGATCCTGGCGGAGATTGAGAAATTTCGCCCCCTCGCCAATAGCTTTACCGTCCGGGACATCCCCGCATGACGCGCGCGACGGCGGCGGGCGGGGTGGCCATCGCGCTGTGGTCGCTGCTGGCGCTGTTTACCGTGGGCGCGGCGCCTGTGCCGCCGCTCCAGCTCAACGCCATGTGCTTTGCCATCGGTGGGAGCCTCGGCGCGGTTTGGCTGACGGCTACGGGCGGCTGGGGCGGGTTGCGCCGTGTGCCCCCGGCAGCGATCCTGCTCGGTGTAGCGGGGCTCGCGGGCTACCACCTGCTCTACTTCTCCGCCCTGCGCGCGGCCCCACCGGCGGAGGCCGGGTTGATCGCCTACCTTTGGCCGCTCCTGATTGTGCTCATGTCGGGGCTCTTGCCAGGCGCTGCTCTGCGCATGGGCCATGTCGTTGGCGCGCTCCTTGGGCTCGCTGGCGCCGCGATCCTCATCGCCCCGGGCATTGCGGGGGACGCGGGGCTCACCCACGGGCACGGGCTCGCGCTGATCTGCGCACTGGTCTGGTCTGGCTACTCCGTCCTGTCCCGGCGCTTTGGCGATGTGCCCACCAGCGCCGTCACACTGTCCTGCCTGGCCGCAGCGATCTTATCGGCGGCAGCGCATCTCGCGTTCGAGCGGACGGTTTGGCCAGCGGACGCAACGACCTGGCTCGCCATCGCGGCGCTCGGCCTTGGCCCCGTTGGGCTCGCCTTTTTCGTCTGGGACATCGGGATGAAGCGGGGCGACATCCAGTTGCTCGGCGTGTTGTCCTACGCCGCGCCCCTGCTCTCAACCGCCATGCTCATCCTCGCGGGCCTGGCGGAGCCGACGCCAGCCCTGCTCCTTGCAGCGCTGGCCATCACCGCCGGGGCGGTCATCGCCGCCCGCGCCTCTTCCCAGGGTGCCCGCTAAGACGTCAGGCGGGCAATCTCTTGTTTAAGCTGCAATTTCTGTTTCTTCAGTCTCGCGATCTCGAGCGTATCCGCGCCCGGGGATCGCTGGGCGACTTCCACCGCCTCAGAGAGAGTTTCATGTTTCCGCTTCAGTTCCGTCACGTGGGAATTCAAGCTCATCAAGCACCTCCTTCTATGTATGGCTTCATGACAGCACGTTTGTGCGAGTCTGTCACGCCGCATGCGCGAAAAGCCGCTTTGAGAAGCCTCGCCCAAGAAGGTTGCGAAATTCTTAATCGGGAAAGGGCAAGGCGGCGCCACGTTCCAGCACCGCCTGGACCTGGGCGGTATAATCGGGCGCATCGCGCTCATGGGCGGCCCCGTCATGCAGCACAAGCGGCGGATGCAACCGAAAGGGCGCGCGGGAGTCTTTTCGCGCGCGCAGGATCACCAGCCGCGCAGCACGTCCGGCCCGGGGCGCTAGCGGCAACACGTCCACCCCGCCAAAAACCGACCCAAGCGCCGAAAGCATGTCCGGCAGCCGCTCCGCCCGCTGGATGACCGTCACCATCCCCTTAGCGCGCAGCCGTTTTTCGGCCGCCGCAAACCATTGGGCGATCGGCACGGTTTCCGCGCGCGCGGTCTGACGTCCCGCATCTGGCGCCGCGTCACCCTGTCCGGCTGCGAAATAGGGGGGGTTGAATATGACGTGGTGGAATTGCCGCTGCCGCAGCGCATCGGGCATCGCAGCCACGTCGCCGGTGACGACGTCGAGCCCGTTGCGCGCCGCGAGCGCGGCGTAGTCCGGCTGCAACTCCAGCCCCGTCACCTCGCACGGCACCCGCGCCGCCAGGCACAGCGCCGCCACCCCCGCACCGCAGCCCAGTTCCAGCACGCTATCCCCGGCCTTCGCCGGACAGGCCGCGGCCAGCAGCACAGAATCAATCCCCGCGCGAAAGCCGCCCACAGGCTGCCAAGCCCGCACACGCCCCCCCAAAAACGCGTCTTGCGTCAGCGCGGCGCCCGTCTCAGAGTCCAAGATCGATGTCATTGTCGCGCAAAACCGCCTGCGCCATGAAAAAATCGCGGTCCGCCACCATCATCCGCCGCGGCAATATGCCGATGGAGCCTTCGAGCACGCTCATGTTTGCGTCCATCGTGAAAACCGCTATGTCCTCCCCTTGAAGGAGCGCCTCGGCAAAGGCGATGACCGTCGGGTCATTGGTGCGCAGAAGTTCTCTCATACCCCAAGAGGTAGGCGCACGGGCGCAAAGTGTCGAGAGGAGCGGTTGGGCAAATGAGCCTCGATCACGCAGCCACAAAACCCCACGAGCGGATGGCAGCCGCGCTCGATGACGAGCTTGCGGCCGTCAATGCGCTGATTGCCGAACGCATGGCCTCCGAACACGCGCCGCGGATCCCAGAGGTCACCGCGCACCTGGTGGAGGCCGGCGGCAAGCGCCTGCGCCCCATGCTCACGCTCGCGGCGGCCAAGCTCTGCGGGTATGACGGGCCCTACCACATCCATTTGGCCGCAACGGTGGAGTTCATCCACACAGCGACGCTCCTCCATGACGATGTGGTGGATGAAAGCGAACAGCGCCGCGGGCGGCCCACGGCGAACCTGCTGTGGGACAATCAGTCGAGCGTGTTGGTGGGCGATTACCTCTTTGCGCGCTCGTTCCAGTTGATGGTGGAAACCGGGTCGCTTCGCGTGCTCGACATCCTCGCCAATGCGGCGGCGACGATTGCAGAGGGCGAGGTGCTGCAGCTCAGCGTCGCCCAGAACATCGCCACCGCAGAAGAGACTTATATCAAGGTCGTGCGCGGCAAAACGGCGGCGCTCTTTTCCGCCGCGACAGAGGTCGGCGGCGTGATCGCGGGTCAATCCGAGGACATCGTGCGCGGTCTCTATGACTACGGCGACGCACTTGGCATCGCGTTCCAGATGGTCGACGACCTGCTCGACTACGGCGGCACGACGGGCGTGATCGGCAAGAATGTCGGCGACGACTTCCGCGAGCGAAAGCTATCGCTGCCGCTCATCCGCGCGATTGCGGCGGGCGGGGACGCGGATCGGGCGTTTTGGGAGCGGACGATCGCAAAGGGCGACCAGCGCGACGGCGATCTGGAAGAGGCCATGCGCCTCATGGCCCGCCACGGCGCGCTGGAGAGCACGCGAGAGACGGCGCTCGACTATGTGGCGCGGGCGAAGGCGGCTTTGGACGTGGCGCCGGATCATCCGCTGCGGGATATGCTGGTGGATTTGGCGGATTACGTTGTGGCGCGGGTGAACTAACGCAAGGTGGTCCGCGCCTTTCCAGTTCAATTCTAAAGTGTTGAGGGCATTCCCCGACCGAGGGTGGGGGACGTATCCCCCGCCCATGGGGGCGGTCGGGGGATGCCCGGTGCTTCCCACCGGGCGGAAGTTTTCCGCTAGGTCGCGACGCCCCTAGGCGCCGCTACCCGTCGTCATTGGCAAGCTCGATGGGCTCAGCGCCCTCTTCCTCGAGCACAACATCCAGCCCGACCTCCAGCTTACGGCGAATGCGCTCGGCCTCCTCTGGCACCGGGTCAAACGACAATGCGCGCAGCCACTGAAACTCCGCCTCGGCCACGCGGCCCACGGCCCAATACACATCGCCCAAATGGTCGTTGATGATCGGGTCAGAGGACACAAGCTCCACCGCTGCCTCCATAGGCGCCACGGCCTCCTCAAACCGGCCCAAGCGGTACAGCACCCAGCCCAAACTATCGAGGATATGCCCGCTATCAGGCCGCAGCTCCGCGGCGGTGGTGATCATCTCCAACGCCTCATCCAGCTTCAGCCGCTTCTCCACCAGCGAATAACCCAAGTAATTCAACACCTGCGGCTCATTGGGGCGCAGCTCCAGCGCCATGCGGAAATCGGCCTCCGCGGCGGGCCAGGCGCCCTCCCGCTCGTGGCTGATGCCCCGCATGAAATAGATAGACCAATGCTCCGGCACGGGCGGGCCCGAAATCTCAAGCGAGATGTCATAGGCCTCAATCGCGGGCCCGTATTGCTCCATCCGCCGCAGGGTGTCGCCCAAGCTCGAATGCACGAGCGCGGTATCGGGGAAACTCTCAGCAAGCTGATGCAGCACCTCAACCGCCGCGTCCGGCTTGGCCGCGGATTCAAGCGCCGCCGCGCGCCCGATCTCTGCCGTGATATATTCTGGCGCCTGCCGCGGCACCCGGTCATAGGTGCGCGTCGCCAAGATCGGATTTCCCATCCGCTCCAATAGCTGCCCCGACATCAAAAGCGCGTCGATATGGTCGGGGTTCAGCGCCTCAGCCGCACGGGCATAGAGCAGGGTATACTTATCGTTGGCCTCCCCATCGAGCGCGGCGGCCACGGCAAAAAACACCTCCGCCATGCCATGGGCGGGGGTCTGCACGACAGAAAACGGCAACCGCTCCCCCGCATCGAGCCGCTCTAGGATATCGGCGAAACCCGCGTCAGGCTCCGCGCCGAGTTCCTCTGCGATCAGCGCGCTCGCGCGACCGTTTTCGCCCAACTGGCTCAATAGCTCCACACGCGCCAAAAGCATCCGGCGGCTCGGCGCGATGTCGAGCGCGTGCAGCTCCGCCAGCACGGACTCTGCCTCCGCGTATTGACCGTCGAGGCCAAGCGCCAAGGCCTTTTGGTGATAGGCAAACGCGCGCAACCCCTCGCCCGAGATCGATTTGTCAAAGGTCGCAATCGCGCCATCGATATCGCCGATGCCGACCTGCGCCCAAGCCAACAGCATCTGATCCACCAGCGCTCCGATCAGCGTGCCTTGCACAAACTGCCGTTCGATGCGCGCGTACCGCCCCCCCAGCGCGTCCTTGGTGATAGACGCGATCTGAGCCGCCTGGGACTGCGCCCCAAACGCCAACAGGCGCGACCCAAGCCGCGCGGCCTCCTCATGCTGGCCCAGCGCGAACTGCGCCGTCAGCGTGCGCTCGATGAGCTCAAGGTTCGCAGGCTCCAGCGCCAGCGCCTCGGCGTAGAACTTGGCCGCCGCGGTGAAATCGCTTTGCGCGTCCGCCTGCCGGGCCGCCAAATACGCGCCCACCGTGCCATAGCTCAACCGCTCCTGCGCCTGCGCCGCGCCCGCACAAATTGCCAGCGCCAACGCCGCACCGCGTGCAAAAAAGGTCATGTACAGTCCCCGTCCCAACACTCTTTATCAGCGCTCAGGCTAGGCAGCGAATGTTACGAAAGCAATGCCACGACCCAAAAAGGGCGGCCCAAAAGCCGCCCATTTCGATCACAATTTCAGCGCTGCCCGCTACATATTCGGGTAGTTCGGGCCATCCCCACCCTGGGGCGTTTTCCACGTGATGTTCTGCGACGGGTCTTTGATATCGCAGGTCTTACAATGGACGCAGTTTTGGAAGTTGATGACGAACCGCGCGGGCTTGTCGGCCTCTTCGACCACCTCATAAACCCCCGCCGGGCAGTAGCGCTGCGCGGGCTCGGCATACATGCCGAGGTTATCGAGCGTCGGCGTCATCTCATTGCCGAGCTTGAGGTGCGCAGGCTGGCTTTCCTCGTGGTTGGTCATGGAAAAGCTGACATTCGTCAGTCGGTCAAAGCTGAGCTTGCCATCGGGCTTTGGGTACTCGATGGGCGCGTGCATGAACTTGCTGTCGGTGGCCTCGGCGTCCGATTTGCCGTGCTTGAGCGTCCCAAACGGATTGAACCCGACGAGGGAGGCCGTCCACATATCCGCCGCCCCACCCAGAAGCGATGCGATCATGCCGTATTTCGACCAGAGCGGTTTGACGTTGCGCACGGGCTTGAGGTCCGCGGCCACCGGCCCCGACTTCAGCGCGTCGTCATAGGCCTGCAGCGTATCGCCCGCGCGGCCCGCCTGGATCGCCTCCACCGCGGCCTCCGCGGCGTGGATGCCCGAATACATCGCGTTGTGGTTGCCCTTGATCCTCGGCACGTTCACGAGCCCCGCCGAGCAGCCCAACAGCGCCCCACCGGGGAACGCCGTCTGCGGGATCGACTGCCAGCCGCCTTCGGAGATCGCACGCGCGCCATAGGCCACGCGCTTGCCGCCTGCGAGCAGGTCCTTCATCATCGGGTGATGCTTGAACCGCTGGAATTCCATGTAGGGGAAGAGATGCGGGTTGGCGTAGTTCAAGTGCACCACGAAGCCCACATAGACCTGGTTGTTGTCCAAGTGATAGACAAACGACCCGCCGCCCGCATTTGAATCAAGCGGCCAGCCCATCGTGTGGGTCACGGTCCCCTCTTTGTGCTTGGCGGGATCGATCTCCCAGATCTCTTTCATCCCGAGCCCGTATTTCTGCACGTCGGAATTGGCGTCGAGCCCGTATTTCGCGATCACCTCTTTCGACAGCGACCCGCGCACCCCCTCGCTGAGGAAGACATACTTGCCGTGCAGCTCCATCCCCGGCTCGTAGCCCGGCCCGGGCGTGCCGTCGGAGTTGAGGCCAAATTCGCCCGCAACGACGCCCTTCACCTCTCCACTGTCGCCAAAGACGAGCTCGGAACAGGCCATGCCGGGGAAGATTTCGACGCCCATGCCCTCGGCCACTTCGGCCAACCAGCGGCAAACATTGCCCATGGAGACGATGTAGTTGCCGTGGTTGTTCATCAGCGGCGGCATCACCGCGTTGGGAATCTTGATGCTGCCCGCCGCGCCCAGCATGTAGAAATTATCCTCGGTCACCTCGACCTTGATCGGCGCATCCATATCGCGCCAATCGGGCAGCAACTTATCGAGCCCCTGGGGGTCGAGCACCGCACCCGACAGGATATGCGCCCCCACCTCGGACCCTTTTTCGAGCACGACGACATCCAAGCTCTCATCAAGCTGCTTCAACCGGATCGCCGCCGACAGCCCCGCAGGACCAGCGCCCACAATCACGACGTCATAGGGCATTGCTTCGCGTTCGATCTCGGTCATGAAAAATCCTGCCGCTGAGTTCTCAGTTCAATAAAGGTCCACCGCCCCAACCGGTCAATCGGGACGACGCGTAAAGAGCATGTAGCGGACGCGCCGTCACCCTCAATAACCTCATTCTGCGACAAATTTCCGTACCGCAAGCGCCTGATCGCCGATTGTCGGGCCGTTAGCGGTAGCACTGGCGCGGGCCGTCGGACCAAAGCCCCTAAACTCAGGTTTATGGCCGCAAACCTGGGGCCTAAAGGCCTGCGCCTAAACCGTGGGGCAATGGCCGGGGCGGTGGTCTTTGCGTCACGGACAGCGCAGCCTCCGCATATCGTGGCGGCGCAACGCAAAAAGGACACCCACATGAAACCCGCACTGACCCTATCCGCCCTCGCCCTGCTCTTTGGCACCTCCGCCCTGGCCCAAACGGTCACCGCAGATGACGTCAACACCATGATCCGCGACGGCGCCGCAGAGATTGAAGAAACGGACGGCGGCTACCACATCCGGTTCGACTACGAAGGCTCCCCCGCCATGGTCTTTATCCCCACGGCCGTCGCCGAAGACCTCATCGACACGATCCTCGATGATGAGGACGACGACGAGGATGAACAGGAAGATGACGATGACGATGGCGACGAGGATGATGATGACGGGGAGGAGGACGAGGACGACGACGCAAACGAGGATGACGACGGCGACGAAGATGATGACAACGAAGAGGAAGACGGCGACGACGAAGACGCGTAACCTCGCACACCACGCCGCCTGACAGCGGCGCTGCCCCCGGCACACACCCGGGGGCAGACACGAAAAAGGAACCACCGCCGTGCGTAGATTACTCTGGGCCAGCGCCATCTCCATCTTGACCGCGGCCACCCCCGCTGTCGCGCAGAGCGTGGATGAGGAGGTCATCCGCCAACTGCGCGCCCAAGGCTACACAGAATTCGACGTCCGCCGCACATGGCTGGGCCGCGTCCGCATCTTGGCCAGCGTCGGCGACGAAGAACGCGAGATCATCCTCCACCCAAGCAATGGCTCGGTCCTTTACGACTCGCTCGCAGGCGTCTTTGCGGCCCGTGACACCGAGGACGAAGAAGAAGACGATGAGGACAGCCCAGTCTCCGCAGCGTTTGGCGACAGGAAAGCCGCTGACGACGAGGACGAAGACGACGACCCAGACGAAGAAGACGAGGGTGAGGACGAGGGCGACCAAGACGACGCCGATGATGATGATGACGACGATGATAACGGCGGCGACGATGACTAACGCGACGGCCCGCCCATGAAATCCGCTGGCATCCTCGCCCTCTTGCTCTTTCAGGCCTTCGCGGCGGCGTTCTTTCTGGGCGACCTGTTGTCTGCGCTTCTGGGCTACCGCCCGCTCTCCTGGCAGCTGCAAGAACTGGTCGAGATCGCCGTGGCCTGCGGGCTCCTGGCTGCCATAGGCGTCACCGGTCACCTCTTGCGCAAAAGCCTGCGCCGGACCGCGCAGGCCGAAGACGCGCTACGCGTGGCCTCCGGCGCGCTCCACAACGTCATCCTTGAACGTTTTGACGATTGGGCACTCACGCCCGCAGAACGCGATGTGGCCATGCTCGCGCTCAAAGGCCTCGCGCCGCAGGAGATCGCAAATATCCGCGAAACATCCATCGGCACCGTCAAAGCCCAAACAAACGCCATCTACCGCAAAAGCGGCGTCGCCAATCGCGCGCAACTAACGTCGCTCTTTATCGAAGAGCTCATGGCGCAGCCCGTAGGCCTTCTTCCGCCGCGATAGCTCCGCCAAATCCCTTGCATTCCCCCGGCGTACAGGGTCACATCCCGCGACCCCCGAAGAGGAGCCTATGATGGACAAAATCCCCATGACGCCCGCGGGCTTTGACCGGCTCGACGCGGAACGCAAAGAGCTCAAGTCAGTGGAACGCCCCGCGATCATCGCCGCGATCGCCGAGGCGCGCGAGCTGGGCGACCTGAAAGAAAACGCCGAATATCACTCCGCCCGCGAAAAGCAGGGCTTTATCGAGGGCCGCATTAAGGAGCTCGAGGCGGTCCTGAGCCTGGCCGAGGTGATGGACCCCAAAAAGTTCTCAGGCTCCATCAAGTTCGGCGCCACGGTGGAACTCGTCGACGAAGAAACCGACGAGGAAAAAACCTACCAGATCGTGGGCGAACCCGAGGCCGATATCGAAAACGGCAAGCTCAACATCAAATCCCCCCTTGCGCGCGCGCTCATTGGCAAGGATGAGGGCGACAGCGTCGAGGTCCGCACACCGGGCGGCACCAAAGACTACGAGATCCTAAGCGTCAAATTCATCTGAGGCGGGCCATGAGCTCCTCCCCCGACCCAAAGCCCGCGTCATCGCTCCAGGGCCGTCCCGCGCCCAAGGCCGACGGCGCCTCCGCGGTGGAGCTCATCGCGATCCTGCTCTCAGCCATGTGGCTGGTGGGCTCGGGCGTGTTCTTTTTGGCTTTTGACGGAACCCAAGCGCTCAAGCCGGAGGCCATCGGCCAGCTCAGCTTTGTCATGGTGCTTTTGTCGGTCTTTTTGCCCGTCGTGGTGTTCTGGGTGGCCGCCTCCGCGGCGCGGTCCGCGCGCGTGATGCGCGAGGAAAGCCAACGGCTCCAGGCCGCGATCGACGCCATGCGCAAGACCTATCTTGAGGATCGGGAGACGCAAAAGCAGGCCACGCCCACCACCACGGCCGATGTCGAGCAGATGATCGACGAGATCGCCCAGGTCGCCAAACAGACCGAAGACGCCATCGCGACCTTTACCACGCAACGCAAAACCGTCGCGCCCGCCGCGCCCGTGGCAGACGGCGACGACCAGCCCGCGCTCGCCTTAGGCACCCCGCCTGGCGACCTGCCACCGCCGCTCGAAACCGATGAGTTCATCCGCGCGCTGAACTTCCCCGAAACCGAGGAAGACCAGGCAGGCTTTGCCGCCCTGCGCGCCGCGCTCCGCCACCGGGAGGCCGCCACGCTGATCCAGGCCAGCCAGGACGTGCTCACGCTCCTGAGCCAGGAAGGCATCTACATGGATGACTACAAACCCGACCGCGCGCGGCCCGAGGTCTGGCGCCGCTTCGCGGATGGGGAACGGGGGCGCGCTGTGGCCTCGCTCGGCGGGATCCGCGACCGCAGCTCACTGGCGCTGACGGCGGGGCGCATGCGCTCGGACCCGATTTTTCGCGATGCTGTCCACCACTTCCTGCGCCATTTCGACAAGATGCTGATCAGCTTTGTCGAAACCGCCGAGGACCGCGACCTGGCCGCCATGGCCGAAACCCGCACCGCCCGCGCGTTCATGCTGCTGGGGCGGGTGACGGGCATGTTTAGCTAAGTCCCCTTGGCGCTTTGATCAAAGTACCCCGCCCGTGGGGGCGGTCGGGGGATGCCCGGTGGTACCCACCGGGCGGGGCCTATATTCAACGAGCCGCATAAAGCCACCAAGTTTCAGCCACCTCAAGGCTTGACTGACTAGTCACTCTAGATACATCCTTCACCGATGACCAACCGCCAAACCCAAATCATCGCCGCCGCGATCCCGCTTTTCCTGAGAGAGGGGGTGGGCGTCTCCACCGCCCGCATCGCCAAGGAGGCGGGGGTGTCCAACGGCACGCTCTTTAACGCCTTCGCCACGAAACAAGACCTCATCGACGCAATCTACCGCAGCACCAAAGGGGCGATGTTCGCAGCGATGCAGCCCCCCGGTGACGCGCCCTTTGACCTGCCGCAAATGCGCGCGAACTGGGCGGGCTACCTGGCGTGGGCCCGCGCAGACCCCGACGCCCACCGCGTCATGCACCTCCTCCTGCGATCGGGGCTAGCCAGCCCAAAGGTCAAAGCCGAAATCGATACCCTCGCCGCCCCCCACGCACAAAACCTGATCACCGCGATGGAGCGTGGCACCATCCGCGGCCCCACCGTGGCCTTTGTCGCCGACCTGATCTTTGCCCAGATCGACCTCGTGATCGACCACAACCTCACCGGCGCGGACGAAACCCTCGCCTTCGACATGCTCTGCAACACGATTGGACTGACCCCATGACCAAAGTCTTCGTCACCGGCGCCTCCGGCTTCATCGCCAAACACATCCTCCGCGAGCTCTTTGAAAAGGGCTACGAGGTCCGCGCCTCCGTCCGCTCCGAAAAGCGCACCGCGGAGCTCACCGACCTCTTTCCAGACGCCCCGCTCGAATTCGCGTTCCTCGACCTGACCAAAGATGACGGCTGGGCCGAGGCGATGACCGGCTGCGACGTGCTTATGCACACGGCCTCCCCCTTTCCGCTGGCCGAACCCAAACACCCAGATGAGCTCATCCGCCCCGCCGTCGACGGCACGCTGCGCGCGATGAACGCCGCCAAAGCGGCAGGCATCACCCGGGTGATCCTGACGTCATCGTGTGCCGCGATCTACAAAGACGCCGCCAAACCCAAAATGGCCCCGTCGGATGAGACGAACTGGACCACACCCGATGACCCGTCGGTGGGCGCCTATGAAGCCTCCAAAACCCTGGCGGAGAAAGCGGCCTGGGACTTTGTCGCCCAGAACCCGGGAATGGCGCTGACCACCATCAACCCCGGGGGCGTGTTCGGCCCCAGCATGGACGCGAACTACGGCACCTCGCTCGAGATCGTGGAACAGATCATGACCGGTAAAATCCCCGTGGCGCCGCCCATGAACCTGGTCTGCGTGGACGTGCGCGACGTGGCGATGATGCACGTGGCCGCGATCACGCTCGATGCCACCAAGGGCGAACGCTTTGCGGCGGTAAGCGACACGCTCTACCTGCTGGAGATGAGCAAGATTTTGAAAGCCTGGGACCCAAAGCTCAAGGCCCCCACACGACAGATGCCCGCCTGGGTCATCCGCATCCTTGGCCGCTTTATGGCAGATGTGAAGCCGGTGCTCGCCAATCTCGACCGCAACCTGGCCGTGTCAGGCGCCAAGGCGGAACGGGTGTTCGGGTTTAAGTTCCTACCGGTGAAGGACTCTCTGATTGCCTCTGGGGAGAGCGTAAAGCTTCACACTTCATAATATGGGCTCTGCAATAGCGCCGGTCCGAGGGGTGGCGTTCGCGCCGCCCGTCAAACCAAAGGTTTGCCTTTGGCAAAACGGGGGCGGACCGGCGCGGACCGGCGGTGCCGCCGGGCGAGTACCTTGGGGCTAGGCGTTCGCGCCAAACTCGTTGAGGCTTAGGTGGCGGCACCCTCCCCCTCCACCGCCAAAATCATCGTCGTCGCCGTCCGAAACCCAAGGAGCGGCGCGAGCATCCCCGTCTTCACCTCCCCCACAGCCTCAAACCCGTACCGCTCGTAAAGCGCCCGGGCGCGGTCATTGCCCTCCACCACGTCGAGCCGCACAGAATGGCAGCGGTTCATCTTGGCCGTCCACACCACCGCATCCAGCAGCGCACGCCCAACACCCTGGCCCCGCGCGGCCTCCTGCACAAAAATACCGTCCATCTGGAGCACACCCTCCCGGATCGGGCGCTCAAACTGGTCAAGCACAGCCCCCCGCCACATCGCCCCCCACAGCCCGTAGATGCGCCGCAGCTCTGTGAATGACCCGGTCAGGAACCCACCGGCGGCGGTCTTGATCCCCGCCGCGCCGAGCAGCGTGCCGTCCGCGGCCACCGCACTGAACGCATAGTCGGGCCGCAGACCCTGAGTGATAAACGCAAGCGCGCGCGCATCGTCGCCCAGCGACGGGCGCAGCTTGGTCGCAAATGCCTCCCAAAACAGCGCGGCCACGGCCTCCCGATGAGCTTCCGCAAATCCAGGCTCGATGCGCACCGTCACCCCATGAGCCCGGCAAAGGGCAGGTAGCGCACCGGCGTGCCGGGCGTGATGTCGACCGTGCCGTCCGGCAGCTCCACGAGCCCATCGGCCCAGGCCAGCCCGCTGATACGGCCCGAGCCCTCGGACGCGAACACCTCCGCCCGGCCATCCACGAGCCGCGCGCGCAGATATTCGCGCCGCCCCGCCTTTTTGCGCTTTGAGAACGCCGCCGGGACATCAAACCCCGCAGGTGCGGCCCAATCCGCGCCCGACAGCTGCGCGAGCGCCGGGCGCGCGAAAATGAGCGTGCACACCAGCGCCGCCACCGGGTTTCCCGGCAGGCCAAAGACCGGGCACCCTTGCCACAGCCCCAGCGCGAGCGGCCGTCCTGGTTTCACTGCAATGCGCCAAAGCGCCATCGTCCCTGTCTCGTTCAGGAGCGCGGAGACGTGGTCCTCCTCCCCCGCCGAGGCCCCGCCGGAGGTGATCAGCACATCCGCCTGAGCCGCTGCCCGGTCAAAGGCCGCTCGAAGCGCCCCACGGTCGTCCGCGCAGATCCCCAGTTCCACAACCTCATGCCCCATCTGCCGCAAAAGCGCGGTGAGCATGGGCCCGTTGGCATCCGCGATGGTGCCGGGCCCCTCGATCTGCCCCGCCGGGCGCAGCTCATCGCCCGTCGACAACACGGCCACTCGCAGCTTAGCATGGGCCGGCACCGCGCCGTGCCCCGTGGCCGCCAAAAGCGCGAGTTCTGCGGGGCCGAGCCGCGTGCCCCGCGGCAGCGCCACCGCACCCGCCTCCACATCCTCGCCCGCGCAGCGGATATTGGCGCCGCGCTTCAGCGGCCCCTCCACGCTGATAGCGGTCTCGGTGATGCGGCAGTCCTCCTCCAGCACCACTGTCTCCACGCCCTCGGGGACGGCGGCCCCGGTGAGGATGCGCAAAGCGTGACCGTCCGGCAGGGTCCCCGCGTAGGGCTGCCCCGCGGCGGAGCGGCCTTCGGCCAGCGGGATGTGGTGCATGCCAGGGCCGAGCGCCCCGCCCAGGCCGTAACCATCCACCGCCGAGTTGGCTGTTGGAGGGTGGGAGCGCAGGGCGGGTGTGTCCTGCGCGAGGACAAGTCCGTGGGCCTCAGCGAGCGGGACGTCGCGCACTGGCGTTACGGGGGCGAGCCGGTCGCGCAACTGCGCCAGCGCGTCATCGACGGGGGTCCAATACGCCCCCGGGGGCATGGCAAAGCAGTCGTTTTTCAGCCGCCCCTGCCGCGCCGCAGCCGACAGCGTGGCCTCGTGACCCAGCCCAAAAATCCAGCCTTCCTCGGGCGCATCCACGTCGAGCATCGCTCCCAGCTCAGCAGGAGACAGCCGCGACACGGCCTCCGCCAGGATCCGCACCTGCGCGGCATCCTTGATCTCTCCCTCTTGTTGGCCCGCGGCGACGTCAGAAGCGATGAGTGAGGGCCAGATTTCGACGAAGGCGATGGGGCGGTCGAGGGCTTCGAACGGCCAGATGGCGATCTGTTCGGGGAAGGCTTGGCGCAGGCGTTCGAGCGTTGCGATGCCGGTGAGCGCCTGCGACCCGACGGAGCCCGCCCCGCCCAACTGCCAACACGAAAACGCCCCCGCAGCGCGTCGCTCCGCCGCACGCCATTCGGGGACGGGACAGGCGGCAGGCTTTGTCAGCGGCACCGCGCCCGCGCGAAATGGATCAAACCAAAACGGCCCCTCATACCCGGGAAAGAGCGCGTTGAGCTCGGCTGCCACGGCCACCCGCTCCCGCCCATCGGGCGAGGCGGGCAACCGCCGCGCAAGCTCCGCCCAGAGCGCCAGGGGATCATCCGCCCCCACCACAGCCCGCGCAAATCCCGCCGGGTAGCCAAAGGGGAAATCAAACCCGCAAAACAGCCGCTCCCCCGCCGCCAACGCCGCCGCGATCCGATCATGAAGCGCGCGCTCAGCCACCACCCGGTTGCGCATATAGGCTGGCGGCAGGCTCTGCCCCGATGCAGCCTCGCCGATCCAGATGGCGTCCTTAACGGGCCGCGGCCCGCGATCCCCGCCCCCAGACCAGTCCACCATGACCACCCGGTCCCAGCTCACAGCCCCACCTCAGCCAGGATAAAATCCGCGATGGCCGCAGTGTCATTGAGGTCAAACACAGGCCGATCCAGCACAAGCGCCGCGTCAGAGGCGACAGCCCGCACCGTGTCGTCGCCCGGCGCAATCAGCGGTCGGCCCGTTTCCTCCCGCCAGGCTTCCACCTTCGGATGCGCGTCGCGCTTCCAGCCCTCCACCAGCACAAGGTCCACAGGGCTCAGCCGCGTCAAAAGCTCCGCCAGGGGCGGCTCGGCCTCATCGCGCAGCTCGCTCATCAGCGCCCAGCGCGCCCCGCCCGCCACCAGCACCTCCCGCGCGCCCGCCTCGCGGTGGCGGTGGCTGTCCTTGCCCGGCTGATCGACGTCAAAGGCGTGATGGGCGTGCTTGAGCGTGCTCACACGCAGACCACGCCCTGTCAGCTCTGTCACGAGCCGCACCATAAGCCCCGTCTTGCCCGCATTCTTCCACCCGACAACGCCGTAAAGCCTCACAACATCGCCTCGGCAGCGGCCAGATCCTCGGGCGTATTGATGTTGAAAAACGCATTGTCGTCAAAGGCGGTGGTGGCCGCGCCATGGCTGTCGGTCCAAAGCACGACCTTGCGCAACCCCTGGTTCAGCGCCGACCGCAGGTCATCGCGCAGCGCCACGGGCCAGCGGCCAAAGGTCGGGTGCCGCGTCGTGCGCCCGCCCTCTTGCGTGGCCGCCAATGCAATGGGGGTGTTGGCGCGCAGCGCCGCACGCTCCAACCGCTCGGCCAGGTTCAGCGGGAAAAACGGCGTGTCGGCGGCAGCAGTGATGATGTGCTCGGCGCCCACCGAATGCGCCCAATCGAGCCCCGCCAGAACACCCGCCAGAGGGCCTGGGTAATCCTCGATCGAGTCGGTGATGACGGGCAGCCCGAACTCCGCGAACCTCCCCGGGTTTCCATTGGCGTTGAGCGCGAGCCCCGCCACCTGCCCCTCGATCCGCTCGATCACTCGGTCCAATAGAGTGCGCCCGCCGAGCTCTATGAGGCCCTTGTCGCCGCCACCCATCCGCCGCGCCTGCCCACCCGCAAGGATCACACCCACTGGAAGCGTCATCGCGCGCCCTCCCTCACGATCCGATCTGCGCCGCTGAGGCATTCATACCGCTTGCCCCGCATCCGCCCGATCAGCGTCAGCCCCACCTGCTGCGCGATTTCAACGCCCCACGCCGTGAAACCAGAGCGGGAGGCGAGGACGGGGATGCCCATAAGCGCGCACTTGATGACCATCTCTGATGTGAGACGGCCTGTGGTATACAGGATCTTATCCGCGCCGCTGGCGCCCTCGGACCGCATCCAGCCCGCGACTTTGTCCACCGCGTTGTGGCGGCCGACATCCTCCATATAAACCAGCGGGCGATCCTGGTGGCACAGCACCGTGCCATGGATCGCGCCTGCGCTCAGGTAGATCGACGGCGTCCGGTTGATACGGTCAGCGAGGGCGTAAAGCCAGTCCTGGCGGACGGTCTGGGCGGGCAGCTTTAGCCCTTCGAGCCCCGCCATCATGTCGCCAAACACCGTCCCCACCGCGCAGCCCGAGGTGCGCGTTTTGCGCGCCAGCTTGTCCTCATGCGATGTCTCCACCGCGGTGCGAACGACGACGGTCGCGACCTCCTCGTCATAGTCTACACGCGTGACGGTGTCGGCGGCGCTCAGCATCCCCTGGTTCGCGAGGAAGCCTAGGGCAAGGTATTCGGGGTAGTCGCCAATGGTCATGGCCGTCACGATCTCCCGCGCGTTGAGGTAGATCGTCAGTGCGCGTTCTTCGACCACCTGGGTCTCTCGCACGGCGCCGGTCTGGTCGACCGAGCGCACCGCACGTGTGAGCCCCGACGCCTCCGGACTAGGCGCGATGATATAGCTATCGGCAATTTCGAGCGTTGGCATTTGCACTCCCCCGTCCGCGCGCGTAGCGAGACCTCGGATATAGGTAGGATCAAGCGGTGACAGACACCACCCAGAAAGCAGCATTCTGGATCGGCGTTCGGCAGGGGTTGCCGTTCATCTTTCTGATGGTGCCCTTTGGGATGCTCTTTGGCGTCGTGGCGACCGAGGCGGGCCTGAACCTTTTGGAGGTGATGAGCTTTTCCATCGTTGTGATCGCCGGGGCCGCGCAGTTCACAGCGCTCGCGCTGATGGTCGAAGACGCGCCAACGGTGATTATTTTAGTGACCGCCCTGGCCGTTAACCTGCGCATGGCGATGTATTCCGCAGCGCTCACGCCGCACCTGGGCGCAGCCCCCCTCTGGCAGCGCGGCTTCATCGCATATTTCATGGTAGATCAAGCGTTTGCCCTGTCCTCCGTCGCCTTTGAGGAGCATCATAGCTGGGGCCTAGCGCAGAAGGTCGGCTACTATTTTGGGGCGATCTTGCCCGTAGCCCCCTGCTGGTATTTCGCCACCCTCTTCGGCGCCCTGGTGGGGGAGGCGATGCCGGAGGCACTGGCCCTCGATTTTGCACTGCCCATCGTCTTTCTGGCCCTCGTCGCACCAGCCCTCCGCACCCCGGCCCATATCGCAGCCGCCGGGGTGTCCATCGTGCTCGCCCTGGCCCTAGCCTGGATGCCCTACGGGCTCGGCCTGCTGGTGGCCGCCCTCGCCGCGATGGCCACGGGCGCCTGGGTGGAAACGAAGCTGGAGCCTCCGGCATGATCCAGCAAAGCCCCTTTGAAATCTGGCTGATCATCATCGCCCTAGGCGCCGGAAGCTTTGGCCTGCGCTACTCCTTCCTGGGCCTCATCGGCGACCGCGCGCTGCCCCCCTGGGCGCTTAGGCACCTACGCTATACCGCCGTCGCCGTGATGCCAGGCCTCGTGGCCCCCGCGGTTCTGTGGCCCGATGCCACCGGCGGCACCCCCGATCCCGCGCGCCTCGCAGCGGCTATCGTGACGGCCGGGGTCGGTTACTACACCCGCAACGTTTTGGCCGCTGTCATCGCAGGCGCGGGGACGCTTTATGGGCTGCTTTGGGCGCTGGGGTAGGCGGAGGCGGTTTCGCCGCGAAACCTGCGGGACGGTGGGCTCATTGAATGTTTGGGTTTTTGTGGTGGAGCGCGGTTAAGCCCGCTCGACACCCGAGCGCTTGCCTCTCAGCGGGGCCAAAAGTTTTAGAAAAACTTTTCCGTGCGCGGCGATGGCTCTGTTTGCGCACGATAGCCGCCGTGGCGCGCAGAAAGGCTCAGGCCGAGCTCCCGCGCCTGGCGGCAGTGCATCGGCTTTGGAGCGCGCTACGCTCCTGCCTAATATGGCCCACAAGGGGCGTGAGCAGCCACTGTGCGGCAAAGTCATCCGCGCTCAGCGGGTGTCGGGCCTGATCTCCGACCACAGCGAAGCGACGACGGTGATCATCGCTGAGGCGTGTCCCAAGGCACTCAGCACAGCGACCAGTTTGGGCGTCGAGAAGCAGGGCGCACACGCCTGATTACTGGCACCCAAGGCGGACCAAGGACAAGGCAGCGATTGGATGGGCGCCCGGAGACTGCCCTGCGGAAGGTGAGACTCCGTTGGCTGCTTGGCACCCATCAGCACGTGCGCCGTATAGCCTTGCCGGGAAGCGGATCGTAGGCGTTTTACTGACGGGTTCCGAAAACCACTGAGAGACAGGAACAGACGTGCTCGACCGACTCACTGTTTGACCGACCGTCGCAACGCGCTGCGCAAAGGGCCCGGAGCGCTCAAGCGTGAGAGGAGGCCATGTCTCGCCTGTCTGGCCAACGGACGTGCAAGTGGCGCGTTTTAAGCCCCACTTTCCGAAGCCCCACGGGACGCTGCGCGTCCTTTGCTCGGCTGGGCAGTGCACAAAAGTGTCCCGAGAGGGATCATCGACGCACAAGTCGCGGTGTGGTCTTTATCAAGCGCAATCGTTCCGGTGACGTGACATGCGCGCCGCGTTTGGGCCACACGAGACGCTCTTCACGCGTTGGACGCGGTGGGGCGAGACAGGCATCTTTGCGCCGATGTTCGTGGGTTTGGCCGCTGAGCATGTCGATCAGAAGACTGTGGTGCGTTCCACCTGGCCAGCACACAGCCGATGCGCTGAACGGCAACTGACGCACCCCACCTCAAACCTCAGCGCACAGCTGGAACGTCACAAAAGGGGGCGTGGACGCCTGATTCACGGCCCGGCAGGGTATCTTGCACAGCAAGTGTCCCGCCAGGGGCCGGACCAGGGCGGATTAAAGACCAAACTCCACGCTCCTTGCGACCGCCAAGAGTGTCCCTTGAACCTGTGTGTCGCGGCAGGACAGGCCAGCCAGGATCTTGCGAAGCATATCGCTTCCGGGCAATGGTCAGCGGCTATCTTGGCGCGTGGACCATGGTGCGCAGCCTGCCACTTGTCGAATGGTGAGCTGAGGACCACGGCTGGGGCGCCGACTGAGTCCGAGAACCATTCAAAGACAAAGGAAACGGCCGTCTGCCCCCGGCCGCAAGCAGCGCAAAAAAGCGTACGCGGACGGCCCCCCCCCTTTCGTGACCTTTGCACCGGCGGACTGTGACTGCGATCCTGTTTGGTCGACGGTAAGGCTGGTGAGGTTGTGCACCCGGGCACGACCGATGCCCAACGGTGTCACACTCAACCACCGCGCGCCTCTTCCGTCATTTACGGGCCACAGGTCTCCGCTTAGCACTCCGCTCCGCTGTTACAGCGCGACGCAATGGCCCCAACGGCGCGGTCGGCACCAAAGAGGCTCCCCCACCCACCTCTCCGGACACGCGCGCGCCGCGCGCGCCCCCTTTGGTTCAAGCCAGCGTCAGCTGGCGCAGAAGGGAGGTGGGTGGGCCCGCCCCTGGCCAAGGGCGCGGGGGCGGGGCAGCGCGTGGCGTTAGCTTTTGAGCGGCATGTAGATGTCGGTCAGCAGTTCATCGGGGGCGGTGTCCATGGGGCTGTTGATGTAAAGCTCAAAGGACGGGGCATCGCTGGGTTCCTCGCCCGACGCTTGCAGCCACGGGCCGTAGAGGTGGTTATAGGCTGCGGGCAGGCCCGTGTAGGGGCCTTTGAGCCTGAGCCGCGCCATGCGGCTGCCTGCGATGGTGATCTCTTCCAGCCCCTCGGGGACCTCTGCGCCTGGGGCAAGCAGGGCGCCTGCGTGGCTGCGGAGCTCCGCTTCCGGCGTGGTGGAGGGGTCGTCGTAGTAGATCCCCATCATTCCTTCGACCTGCGGCCAGAGCCCGCGGGCGCTTGCCACGGCGCTAAACTGCTCAAAGGCGCGCGCGATTTGGGTGTAGTCCCCTTTATGCGCATAGGCGGCCATGCGCATGTCGGGTTTGGTTTCAATGGTGACGTCGAACATCTGTGTCAGCTCCTGTGAGGGTGTGAATGCCATGGGGCGCATCTGCCCCTCGGCGCGGAACCGTGCTGGAGGGACCCCATAGGCCTCCGCAAAGGCGCGGGAGAACGCGGCCTGCCCGCCCAGCCCGCAGGCGCGGGCGATGCTGGCGATGGGCGCGTCGCTGCGCGCCAAGAGGAACCCGGCCCGTTGCAGCCGCACGCGGCGCACGGCTTGGGCGCAGGTTTCCCCTGTCATGGCGCGAAACACCCGGTGCCAGTGAAAGCGGCTCATGGCCGCGACATCCGCCAATGTATCGAGCGACAGGTCCTCGTCGGCATGATCGTAGATGTAGTCGATCACGCGGCGCAGGCGGTCCTCGTAGGCTTTGGATGGATGTGGCATCGGGGGCTCCAGCTTGGTTCTATAGAGCCATGCCATGATCCGGTTTTGCAAATCTTGCGGAGTTGCATCGCGGCGCGCCCCGGCCCATATACCGCCAAACGCGCAAGATGAGCAGGCCATGACCAACTACCTCGACTTCGAAAAGCCCTTGGCCGAGATCGAGGGCAAGGCCAATGAGCTGCGGGCGCTGGCGCGCGACAATTCCGAGATGGATGTGGAAAAGGAGGCCTCGGCGCTTGATGCCAAGGCGCGCCAGATCCTGGAAGGGCTCTATAAGGAGCTGTCGCCCTGGCGGAAGACCCAGGTTGCACGGCACGGCGACCGGCCGCACTGCAAGGATTACATCGACGCGCTGTTTACCGAGTATACGCCGCTTGCGGGGGACCGGAACTTTGCCGATGACCACGCCGTTATGGGGGGCTTGGCGCGGTTCAACGATGCGCCGGTGGTCGTGATCGGCCATGAGAAGGGCAATGACACCAAGAGCCGGATCGAGCGCAACTTCGGCATGGCGCGGCCTGAGGGCTACCGCAAGGCGATCCGTTTGATGGACCTTGCCGACCGGTTTGGGTTGCCGATCATCACGCTTGTGGACACGCCCGGTGCCTATCCCGGCAAGGGCGCGGAGGAGCGTGGACAGTCGGAGGCCATCGCGCGCTCCACCGAGAAGTGTTTGCAGGTGCGCGTGCCGCTTGTGTCGCTGATCATCGGCGAGGGTGGCTCTGGCGGGGCGGTGGCCTTTGCCACGGGCAACCGGGTCGCGATGTTGGAGCATTCGATCTATTCGGTCATCTCGCCGGAGGGCTGCGCGTCGATCCTGTGGAAGGATGCTGAGAAGATGCGCGAGGCGGCGGAGGCGCTGCGGCTGACGGCCCAAGACCTCTTTGAGCTCGGTGTCTGCGACCACATCGTGCCGGAGCCGCTCGGCGGCGCGCATCGCGACCGGCAGGCGACGATTGCCGCGGTAGGTGCGGCGATCAAAAAGCTGTTGGGTGAACTGACACCGCAGTCAGGGGATGATCTGCTGGCGAACCGGCGACGGAAGTATCTGGCGCTGGGGTCAAAGGGGCTGGCGGCCTAGCGGCAGCTTCAACCATACAGACATTAGAGTGCTGAGGGCATCCCCCGACCGAGGGTGGGGGATGTATCCCCCGCCCGTGGGGGCGGTCGGGGGATGCCCGGTGGTTCCCACCGGGCGGGGCGCCAAATTGCAACCCCTAGCGCTTCTCCACAGACCACATCGTTTTCGCCGCCCGGGCGGCCCAGGCGTCGTCATAGGCCCCGCCGTCCACGGCGCCTGCGGTTTGAGCGCGTAGGATTTCTCCCATCGTTGGCAAAGCCAATGCGCTGTCGTCCGTCGACCAGAGCTTTGCGCGCATCAGCGCGCGGGCGCATTGGCTGTAGATTTCTTCCACCACAATTTTGATCACCAGCCGCGGTTCGCGGCTCTTGTCGCGGAAGCGGGCCATGAGCGCGGGGGCGCGGGTCAGCGTCGCGCGACCGTTCAGGCGGATGACATTCGTCTTTCCCGGCACCATGAACATGAGCGATACGCGCCCGTCCTCGATGATGTTGCGCAGGCTGTCGGCCCGATTGTTGCCGCGCCAATCGGGCATGAGCACGGTCTGCGCGTCAAGAATCTGCACCACCGGGCCATCATCGCCGCGCGGGCTGCCATCGGTGCCCGCGGGCCCCACCGTGGACAAGACGGCAAAGCGCGCGGCCTCGATCCAGGCGGCGTATTCGGGTGTGACTTTGTGCGCGACCTTGGCCAGGGAGTTGGGGTCGGGCGTGCCATAGAGCGCTTCGAGCTCTGCCAGCGTTGTGATCTCGTCGCTCATCCTGTGAACCCTGCCTCGGCCATCAATTCGTTGGAGCGCGTCTCAATCGCTGTTTCCAGCCGCTCCATGAACGCCGCCTGATCGAGACCCGGCTCAATGGGCTCAAGAAACTCCACCACCGCCGTCCCCGGCGTCCGCATGATCCCCTTGCGCGGCCAAAACAGCCCCACATTCACCGCGACCGGCACGCAAGGCTGCCCCAGTTCGCGGTAGAGCGCGTATGTCCCCACCTTGTAGGACGTTTGCGCCCCCGGCGACACGCGCGTGCCCTGGGGGTAGATGCACAGCTGCCCGGGGTTCGCGAGCCCCGCTTGCACGTCTTTGACCATCTTTTTGATCGCTTCGGCCCGCTTGCCGCGCGCCACAGGCACGCAGCCCAGGCGGTAGGAGTACTGACCTATGATGGGCGCATAAAGCAGCTCGCGCTTCATGATGAATTTGCCCCACGGGACGTGGCTGAAAATAATAATGATGTCGAAGAAACTCTGATGTTTGGCGGCGACCAGACACTCCTCGGTCGGCGGCGTCCCGCGGACCTCGTGCTTGATCCCCACCATCCAGCGCGCCGTCCACATCACGTAGCGCGCATAGAGCCAGCAGGCCGTATGCGCGCCCTTTGGCGACACCAGCGCCCAGGGCAGGAACACGAGGCCAAAGATCGGCATCATCACGTACATCTGGAGTATAAAGATCAGCGAGATCACCCAGCGGATAGGTTTCATGCCATTGTCCTTAAGGTGCGCAGCGCGGCAAAGCGGGTGGCCACATAGGCCACCACGGCCGCCAAAAGCGGAAGGAGCGCGGGCGCAAGCCAGCCCCAGCCGCGAAATCCGAGATCGGTGAGAAACCCGCCCGCCGCATCGGTGGACGGCAAGAGCGCCATCGCCCCCATGCCGAGCGCGGCGCCCACCGCAGCGCCCATGAGCGCGCGCAGCGTAAAGCGGCGGACAAAGGCCTGGGCGATATAGGCGTCGCGCGCCCCCACCTGGCGCATGACCTCGATCACGGGGCGGTTGGCCGCCAGCGCTGCATTGGCCGCGAGCGTCACCATGGCGGCCATCGTCCCCGCGATGAGCAGGAGCGACAACAGGCTCAGCGCGTTGAGGCGCCCCGCGGCCTCCACCAGGGGGCGGCGGAAGCGGGCGTGGTCGTCGACGACGGCGCCCGGCGCCTCCGCCTGGAGCCTGAGGCGGAGCCCGGCCACATCAAGCGTGCCGTCGCCGCCTTCCACCACGTCGATGAGCTGCGGGATGGGCAGGCTTTCCAGCGGCAGCTCGGACCCAAAGTAGGGCGCGAGGAGCGCGCGCTGATCGTCCGCGCTGAGCGGGCGGGCTGATGCGATGCCTGGGGTGGTGTCGAGCACGCGCAACGTGGCCGCGGTCTGTGCCTCCATCTGGCCTGCGGGGGCGGAGATGCGGATGGTCAGCGACTGCGCCAGCTCGCCCGCCCAGCGATCCGCGAGGCGGCCCGCTGACACCGAGAGCGCGAGCGCAAAGCAGGCCAGAAACGCCATGGCCGCCGCCGTCAGGGTCGTCAGTTGCGCGGTAAAGCCGCTATGGGGCACGGCGCGTTCGGCCTGGGCGTCGCCCACGATGAACGCCAGGAGACGGGACAGGAGCGTCATAGGTCGGCCCCCGCGAGGCTGAGCCGCCGGTTCGCGATGCGCAGCACCCGCGCCGACACCTGCGCTTTGGCCGCGCGGATCAGCGCGAGGTCATGGGTGGCGATCATAACGGTTTTGCCCATGCGGTTGAGCTCCACCAGGAGCTTGAGGATACGCTGGGACATCTCCCAATCGATGTTGCCGGTGGGCTCGTCGGCGAGGATCACCTCCGGCGACATGATGACGGCCCGTGCGAGCGCGGCGCGCTGGCGCTCGCCCCCCGACAGCTCCGGCGGGTAGGCGTCGCTATGTTCGCTCAGTCCCACCCAGGCCAAAAGGTCGCTTAGGTTCGCTTGGGCGGCTTTCACATCGCGTTTGGCCACCGTGAGCGGCAGCGTGATGTTTTCGCCCAGGCGCAGGTGGTCGATGAACTGCGTTTGCTGCGGCACGAGGCCGATTTTGCGCCGCAGGAGCGCGATCTGGTCCCGGGTGAGCGCGCGCATATCGGCGCCCGCGACCTTCACGTGGCCCGCCGTCGGCAAGAGGTCCCCGTAGAGCAGTTTGAGAAACGTGGTCTTGCCCGCCCCGGAGGGCCCGGTCAGAAAGTGGAACGAGCCCGGCGGCACGGTGAGCGAGATATCTGAGAAGAGCTCCCCCCCACCGTAGGAATAGGCGACATTTTTCAGCTCGATCACGGGGCGGGGACCTTCTTTTGCGCGGCGGCTGCGCGGCCTTTGCGGGGCAGTAACACGGCCTTACCACGGCACCAACACGCGGGGACAGTGCCGTAAGCGGCGAAAGGTTGCAATCGAGCGCGTCATCTAGGCGACCAACATCTTGTTTTTGGGCGCCGTCCGTAGGACAGTGGTGGTATTCGGCGGGGGGCGCCGGGGGAGTGTTGCGTGCGTTGAGGCCAGGTGGCTCTGAGGCGCGAGGTAGAGCAAGGCAGTGATGATGCGGCTTGTATGCCCAAATTGTGAAGCGGTCTATGAGGTGCCTGACGACGTGGTCCCGCCAGAGGGGCGCGAGGTTCAGTGCTCCAACTGCAGCCATGCGTGGTATGTGGGCGCGGATGGCAAAGAGCTCGACGTGACGTTCACGCCGCCGCCGCTGGAGCCGCCTGAACCGGAACCAGAGCTTGAGCCAAGATTTGAGTCGGAGCCCGAAGGTATCCCTGCGGCGCCAGTCGCGCCTGCGGCCCCGGCAGGTCGGACCCACCAGGTCATGGCGCCGCCGCGCGCGGAGTACGAGCCCGAGGCGGAGGACGACGTCACCCTTGCCGCCACGATCCAGCCCCAGCGCCCGCAGCGGCGCCCGCTCGAAGACCAGGTCAAGCGCGTCCTGCGCGCTGAGGCGGAGTATGAGGCCCAAGCGCGCGTCGAAGACGACCAAACGCTGGAATGGCAAGAGGACCTGCCGCTGGACACGCCGCAGCGCCAAGAGCCGGAGATCGACCTTCAGGCTATTGCCACTGCCACAGGCAACCGCAGGCGCCACGAGTTCCCAGATATCGACGAGATCAACTCCACCCTGCGGTCGACCAGCGACCGCGATGAGGATTACGAGCCGGAGCCCGCCGCCGCCGCACCCGATCGCGCGCGCAAGCGGGCCGGGTTTCGGATCGGGCTGGGCATCGCGTTCCTGATCCTGGGTGGGCTCGCGCTGCTTTACGCCTTTGCGGACCCCATCGGAAACCGCGTGCCCGCGCTGGCCGGGGTGCTGGATAGCTACCAGCTCGCTGTGAATGACCTGCGCCGGGCGCTGGCGGGGCTGGTGCAGCGGGTGACATCGCTGTTGGGGTGAGCCATCCACCATCGCCCTGGCCGCGAGAGTTATCGTTGATTGGCCCGCCATGGACGCGGTGGCACATTGTATCGATGGCGCGCCCGTGGACCCAAAACCCGACATGCGGGGATAGGCAAAACCAACCATGACAGCACCGCTATTTTCCAGCCGCAACAGAGCGTTCCATCTGGGCCCCTTCCCCATGGAGCGGCTCAAGCGGAGCGCGCGCGCCTATGGCACAGTGCCGCCGATGCCGCGCGGATTGCCTGCGCCAGCGCGACCCGATGCGCTGGCCCATGCGCTGGGGGAATACCAAGCGATGCTCGATGCGATCCGCGACGGGCTGGTCAATCCGGCCCTCGCGGACTGCCCAGCGGACCCGGCTGAGCGCGCGCGGCATCTGAAATCATTCGCCTATTTTCAGGACGCGCCGATGGCGGGGGTAGCCACGCTCGACCCTGCGGCGCGGCTCGACCACCCGGTGGCCAATCCTGGCATCGGGCCGCTGGCAGAGATGCTCAAAACGGGGGAGGTGAAATCCTTTGCCGCGGGCATCGAGGCGATCATGGCGGATCTCAAAGACAGTGTGGAGGCGCCGCCAACGACCACGGCCGGCCACAGCCATGTGCTTGTGCTGCTGTACCAGTACAACCGCGACCCCATGCCGGATGAGGCGGGCTATCCCTGGCTTGAAGACGCGCAGGCGGCGCGCGCGGCTGTGCGGGCGACGGAAACGGCTGTAATTTTGGCCAATTACCTGCGGGTTCTGGGGTTTGAGGCCAAGGCCCACAGCCCCTGCGCCACCGACATTGATTTGGGTCGAGTAGCCGTGGACGCGGGGCTGGCGAGTGTGGAAGGCAGCGTGCTCGTGAACCCGTTCGTGGGTGCGCGGTTCCAGATCGCCTGTGTCACAACAAATTTTGAGATGGCCGTGGATGGCCCGCTCGCGCCCCTGGCGGCGCAGCCGCGCGACTTGGCCTGGCGCTTTGGGCTGGGGCCGGGGACCACGGCGCTGACGCTCGACCCGTTTGCAAAGCGCGGGTATGCGGACGGGCCCCACCCGTTTGAGACGCTCAAGCGTGTGGACACGCCCACGACCTATATCGACGAGGCGCGTGTGGCGCGGGTGCCCAAGCGCGCCGATATGTTCGCGCGCTCGAAGTTCGGGGATATGGGCAAAACCAATCAGGAGGCCGCGCGGGGCGGGTATTTCACCCAGAAATCACCGCTGTCCCAAGCGCTCAAGCGCCCGCTTGGGGCGCTGACGGTGCTGCAACATGGGGACCCGGCGGACCGCGTGGCGGGTGGCACCAACGACGCCGCGCACAATGCGCTGGCGGTCAAGGCGGCGGCCTATTTCATCGGTGTCGACGCGGTGGGCATTTCGCGCTGCCCTGATTGGGTTTGGTATTCCCATGACGCCGAGGGCGAGCCGATCACGCCCGAGCACCCCAATGCCATCAGCTTTATCATCGACCAAGGCTTTGACACGACGGAGGGGTCGTCGGGCGATGATTGGGTGGCGGTGGTGCAGTCCATGCGCGCTTATCTGCGGTTCTCTCTCCTCGGGGGGATCATTGCGAAGCATATCCGCAACTTGGGCTATTCTGCGCGCACGCACACGAATATGGACAGCGACGTCGTGCACCCGCCGCTCTTGCTGTTGTCGGGTCTGGGCGAGGTCAGTCGCATCGGGGAGGTGATCGTGAACCCCTTCCTCGGGCCGCGGCTGAAGTCCGGGGTGATCACGACCGATATGCCGTTGGCCCACGACAAACCCATCGATTTCGGGATGCAGGCGTTTTGCGAGGCCTGCAATAAATGCGCGCGGGAGTGTCCGTCGGGCGCGATCACGGCGGGGCCAAAGCTCATGTTCAATGGCTATGAGATTTGGAAATCCGACAGCCAGAAATGCACCACCTACCGGATCACCCAAAAGGGCGGCGCGATGTGTGGGCGGTGTATGAAGACCTGCCCCTGGAACGTCGAAGGGCTGCAACACGAAAAGCCGCTGCGCTGGATGGCAATGAATGTGCCGTCCATGGCGGGCGTTCTGGCCAAGATGGACGATGTCGTGGGCAACGGGCGCATCAATCCCAAAAAGCGCTGGTGGTGGGACCTGAAGGTAGAGCGCGATGGGCGCTGCACGATGATCGACCCAGCCAAGGAGCCTACCAATTACCGGGAGCTTCAGACCGACCTAAAGCTCGAACCCGCGGACCAGACGCTGGCGGTTTACCCGGCCAATCTCGCGCCGCATCCCTGGCCGTTCCCATTCCCGATGGATCGCGACAAGGGGATCGAGGCCTATCAGGCCATGATCACGGCCCAGGAATACCAGCGCCGCTTGGAGGCGGGCGACACGGCCCCCACCGACCACAGCTACAGCGTGGAGGGCGACGCGCCCGTGATCCGCGTCGAGGTCACGAAGGCCGAAAAGATGACGGACCGGGTGACGAAGTACGAGCTGGCGTCGCTCGATGGGGCGCCGCTGCCGGCGTGGGCGGCGGGGGCGCATCTCGATATCGTGGTGACGCCCGACTACTTCCGCCAGTATTCGCTGTCCGGCGATCCTGCGGACCGGAGCACTTATCAGATCGCGGTCCTGCGGGAGGATGAGGGGCGGGGCGGCTCAAAGCTCCTCCACCGCCTTTTTGCGGAGGGGCGCAAGATCTTTGTCTCCAAGCCGATCAACCACTTTCCGCTGGCGGCGGGGGGCACCAAGCATCTGCTCATGGGCGGTGGGATCGGTGTGACGCCGATGATCGCCTTTGCCCATGAGTGCCACGCCAAGGGCGCGGCCTTCGAGCTGCACTATTCTGTGCCGCGCCGCGCGGCGGCGGGGTTTCTGACAGACCTCGCGGGGTTTGCCTGGGCCGATCAGGTGCGTCTGCATGTGTCGGATGAGGGCGGGCGCGCCGATTTTGACGCGCTGCTCGCGGGCTACGCGCCGGGGGCGCACGTCTACACCTGCGGGCCGGAGCGCTACATGGCCGCCGTGATGGAGGCGGCCACCCGGCAGGGCTTTCCAGAGGAGGCGCGGCATCTGGAATACTTCTCCGTCCCGGAGCAGCCGGACTATGAGAACCATCCGTTCACGCTCAAACTTGCGCGGTCGGGCAAGGAATTCCTGGTGCCCGCTGACACATCCGCGGCGGAGGTGTTGATCGACAATGGCTATCCGGTCGATCTGAAATGCTCCGACGGGATTTGCGGCGTGTGCAAATGCGGGCTGGAAAGCGGCGCGGTGGAGCATCGGGATTTCGTGCTGTCCAAGGCCCAGCGCGCGGGGGCGATCATTTTGTGCCAGTCGCGCGCAGCGGAGAAGGATGGCGTTGTGGAGATTGACCTCTGACCCTGTCCCTTTGACGGGACGTCCCGGCGGCGGTTGGGCGGAAAAGCCCCTCTCATGCGCGATAAAAGTTGACACAACAACTTTCCTCTGGCTTCCTGAGCTAAAATAGGGAGGAAACCATGAGAAAATTGCTTGTGTCGGCTGCGGCCGTCTTGGGGCTTGCGGCCTCGACCCTGTCTGCCACGGCCCAGGATTGGACCCCGCCCGGTCCCATTAAGCTGATGATCGCCTTTGCGGCGGGCGGCGGCGCGGACACCCAGGCCCGCCTGATCGCAGAGGAGCTTGAGGCCCGCACCGGCTGGCAGTTCATCCCCGAGCAGGTCACCGGCAAAGGCGGCGTGAACCTGCTGGCGGCGATGAAGGATGCGCCCAATGATGGCTCTGTCATCGGGATGGTTGTGGCGGAATCGCTGGGCTACAACCTGTTTGTCGCGAACACAGGCATGACACCTGCGGACTTTACGCCCATCACCTCGACCGCGGGCACGCAGATGGGGATCGTGTCGCTGTCATCCAAGGGCTGGACAACGCTGAGCGATGTTATCGATGCCGCCAAGGGTGGTGAGGCCATCCGATTTGGCACCATGAGCGCGCGGCTCAGCGACATCGCCTATCTGTTGGGGCAGGCCCAGGGCGTTGATTTCAACATCGTGCAGGTGCGCGGGGGACGCGCCGTGATGAACGGCGTGAATGCGGGCGACATGGATGTGGGCTTTATGGCGGGGATCCAGGCCGGTGGTGTAGCGGCAGGCGATCTTGTGAACCTGGCCTCGGCCATGGCCGAGCCTTTGACGCAAACGCCGGACGCGCCGCTCATTGGGGAGTTCGGGGTGGCCTATGACGCCACGGCCGTCTTTATGTTCGCAGGCCCCGGCGGGATGCCGGTGGAGGCGCGCGATGCGCTTGCCAGCGCCATCGGGGAGGTCGTGTCTGACCCAGAGACCAAGGTCGGCGCCCTGGTGCAGCGGGCCTTTGGCGGGGCGCTTTTGATCCAGGGTGACGCGCTTGCGGCGATGGTCGCACAGGACTTTGCCGATGCGGAGACGCTGCTGAACGAGGTGTCCCAGTAGCGCGCATTTGGGCCGCCTGGCACCCGGTCTGCGCTGGGTGCCAAGGGCTAGCAAAGGCGGTAGCCAAGGGGGGAGGCCCACGTGCAACGACCTGAGCGGGCAAATCTCGTGATCGCGGTGCTTGCGGTGGTCTTTGGCCTGTTTACCGCTTTTGTCTGGGTGCCTTTGGACACTGCCACGGGGGTGATCGAAAAGGTGCGCGGGCGTCAGACCATCGGCGACGCGTTGGCCCCCACCCTTGCCTGCGCGTTCCTGGTTCTGGGCGGTGTGATCGTGGTCCTGATGGAGCGGGGTGAGCGCCACCAGCCCCGCATGTCGCGCGCGCAGGCGGGCTTTCTGCTGCGCAGCGTGGCCGCGATTGTTGCGGGTGTTCTCGTGATGCGGTGGAGCGGCCCTGCCCTGGCAGAGCTTGCCAACCTCGTCCGCGCGGAGCCGGTGGAGTACCGCCTGTTGCGGGCCACGCCGGGCTGGAAGCATGTGGGGTTTGTGCTGGGGGGCGTTGTGCTCGTCGCGGGGCTGATCAGCGTCGTGGAGCGCCGGGTGAGCCTGCGGGGCGTGCTCGTAGCGCTGGGGGCGGTGGCGGCGATCATCGCGCTTTTCGACCTGCCGTTCGAGGACTTGCTGTTGCCGCCGAATGGGGATGTGTGATGGGGGTGCTCGACTACATCTGGGCGGGCGTTTTGGCGGTCTTTTTGGGGCCGGAGGCGTTCAGCGTCTTTGGTCTGCCTGTCTCCATCACCTTGGCGATGGTGCTATGCGGCTTTTTGCTGGGCATCCTTGTGGGGGCGACCCCAGGGCTCGCCGGGCCCTTTGCCATGGCGATTTCCCTGCCCATCCTGATTTCGATCTTTGGCTACACGCCGGATGCGCTGTTGCCGGTGTTGGGGTTTTTGATCGGCATCATGAAGGGCGCGACCATTGGTGGGGCGGTGCCCGCGATCTTGTTCAACACGCCTGGGACGCCAGACGCCTATATGACCGCGCTCGATGGCTATCCCATGGCCCGGAGCGGCAAGGCCAAAAAGGCGCTGCGCGTGGCCCATGTGTCGTCGGCGTCGGGGGACACGTTTTCGGACCTCGTGCTGTTCATCTGCGCGCCGTTCCTCGCCATCCTGGTGGAGGCGTATCTGGACCTGCCGGAAAAGACCGCGCTTTTGATCCTATCGCTGAGCTTTATCGCGGCGGTGATTGGGCGCTCGCCGGGGAAGGGGCTGATTTCCATCGGGCTCGGTCTGTTGGCCGTGTATGTGGGCACGGGTGAAGATTTCTACCCGCGCTTGTCGCTTGGCACGCAAGAGCTCGCGCGCGGGTTTCCCATCACCACCGCCGTCTTGGGCGTGCTGATCATCGGCGCGGTCTTTAAGGGCCTGGACGAGGCGTGGCGGGAGAGGCGCACTCCAGGGTCTCAGGCCGCGCCGAACGCCGCGTTGAGCGACGTAGGCGACCAAAAGCTCAACTGGGCGGAGCTGCGGGGCCTTGCGCCCATCATCGGGCGGTCCGCGGTGATCGGGACGGCCATCGGCGCGCTTCCGGGCATCGGGTCTACGCTGGCAGCGACGCTGGGCTATTCGACGGCGCGCAACCGTTATCAGCGGTCAAAGCCGCCCGCGGCGCCGGAGTTCGGCCAGGGCGCCCCGGAGGGGATCGCAGCGACGGAGGCGGCCAATAGCTCCGTCTCCGGGGCGAACCTGATCCCGGTGCTGAGCCTGGGCATCCCGGGCAATGCGGCGGCGGTGTTCCTGATCCTGGCGGCGGAGTCCATTGGCGGGCTGAACCCGGGGCCGTCGGTGTTTCGGTTCACCCAGGACAGCGTGAACCCGGAGCTCGTGGTCGTCTTTGGGCTCTTTACCTGTATGACGCTGGCGAACCTCTTTAACTGGACCATCGGGGGCGTCTTTATGCGGTCCATGGGGTTTATGATCCGTATCCCCAAGCAGCTTTTGTTGCCGTCGGTGCTGCTTTTGACGCTGACGGCGATCTACGTCCAAGAAACCCGGATCGAGGCGATTTGGTTCGCGCTGGGCTTTGGCGTGCTTGGATACCTTATGCGGGTCTTTGGGATATCGCCCTTGCCGTTTGTGGTGGCCTTTATCCTGGGCCGCAGCCTGGAGGAGACCGCGCGCCAGGCCTTTGCGGCGACGGGCAATGACCCTTGGTTCCTCCTCAATAGCCCGATCGCGCTGGCCTTTATCGTGATGTCGGTCGCGGTTGTGGCGCTGTCGGCCCGTAAACCTAAGGGAGCCGTGTGATGAGCCGACCCAACATTTTGCTGATCTCATCGGACCAGCACCGCGCGGATTGCATGGGCTTTCAGGGGCGCAACATCAAAACCCCGCATCTCGACCAATTGGCCGCCGATGGGACGGTGTTTGACGCCTGCATCACGCCCACGGTCGTGTGCCAACCCGCGCGTGCGTCCATCCTGACGGGGCAACTGTGCCGCACGCATGGGGTCCATGACAACGGGATCGACCTGGATCCCGCCATTGGGGAAAAAGGCTTTGCCGGGGCGATGGCCGCGGCGGGCTACCAGACCAGCTATTTCGGCAAGGCCCATTTTTCGACCTACCACACCTATGACCCCACCGGCACGCCGGAGTGTCTGCGGAGTTCCGCCAGCTATCCAGACGATTGGTACGGCCCCTATATGGGGTTTGAGCATGTGGAGCTGATGCTCGTGGGCCATAACTGGTGGGCGCCGGAACAGCCCCCGGGTGGGCAGCATTACGAGCGGTTTTATCACCGCGACGGGCGGGGCGCCGACAGGACCCGGCTGATGTGGGACAACGCGGGCGACACCAAAGGCGCCGCGCAGGTCTGGCATTCCAAGCTGCCGGTGGCCTATCACAACACGCCCTGGACCGCAGACCGCGCCATCGAGTGGCTGCGCCATGGGCGCGACAAACAAAGCCCGTTTTGCACCTGGGTCAGCTTTCCCGACCCCCATCACCCGTTTGACTGCCCCGAGCCGTGGTCACGGCTCCATGACCCGGCGGAGGTCGACCTGCCCGCGCACCGCAGCCGCGACTTCGAGGGCCGTCCCTGGTGGCACCGCGCCGCTATCGAGGGGGAGCCCACGGACAAGAAATACGCCGATATCCGCAAAACCTATTCCCGCATCCCGCCCCAGACCGACGACCAGCTGAGGGAGATCATCGCCAACACCTATGGCCAGATCAGTTTTATCGACCACCAGATCGGCCGCATCCTAAACACACTGCTGGAGGAAGGCTTGGATGAGAACACGATTGTCATCTACATCTCTGACCACGGGGACTGGCTGGGCGATCATGGGCTGATCCTGAAGGGGCCGATGCATTACGAGGGGCTGCTGCGCGTTCCGATGATCGTGCGCGGGCCTGGCGTTCCAGCGGGACAGGTGAACAGGGAGCCTGTCTCCACCCTCGATCTGGGGGCGACATTCTGTGACTATGGCGGGGCGGAACCGCGCCTGCCCCAACACGGGGCGAGCTTGCGCCCGTTAATCGAAGACGCGTCTGCCACCCGGGCGTTCGCGCTCAACGAATGGGGGCTTGGACCCGGGCGCGTGGGCGTGGCGTTGGAGCTGCGGACCGTGCGGACGCGGACCCATAAGATGACGGTCGACCTCAATTCCGGGGCGGGGGAGCTTTATGATCTGATCGCGGACCCGCATGAGCTGACGAACCTTTATGACGCGCCGGACGCCGCCCAGGTGCGGCGGGACTGCGAGGCGTATCTGGCGACGCGGCCCGACGATGCGATTGGCGATCAGGTGGCGGTGGGCACGGCCTAGGGGAGCTGCGGGGCTATGCGACCGCGGGCCATGCTTCCTGGCAGCGTGTGGCCGTCGGCCCAATGCCGCGGCGACTGCCCGTACATCCGTTTGAATTCGCGACTAAACTGCGACGGGCTGTCATAGCCCACGGCGCGTGCGGCGTCTTGGACGCCCATGCCGCCCAGGATCTTCATCGCGGCGTGGTTGAGGCGCATGGTCTTCACGAATTGGATCGGCGCCATCGACGTGACCTGCTTGAATTTCCTGTGGAAAGCCGCGCGGCTCATCCCCGCGCGCCGCGCCATGTCATCTATCGAAATCGCTGCATCGAGATTGGTGGCGAGGTGATCAATGGTGCGCGCAATTGCATTGCTGGCACCAAAGGCTTGGCAGGCAAAGCCCCCTGCCTCCCCCCTTAGGATGGCGTAGAACAGCTCCCTCATGCGGGTCTCGCCCAGGATGGCGGTGTCGGCGGGGCTGTAGAGCAGGAGGAGAAGGCGGTGGAGCGCGTCGGTGAAGCCATGATCCCACCGAGCGAGCCGGATCCCGGGCTCCGCGGTGGGGGGAGGGATTGGGTGGGGGGCATCCGCGCGGTCCAGCTCCATCACCAGGTGGGACATGTGTCGCGCGTCGAGGGAGATAAACACGCCGTAAAGCGGCGCGTTGGGGGAGGCCTGCGGCGTGCCAGCTTGGACGGGCATCGACATCGGGCAACACAGGTAGCGGCTGGTGTCGTAGACGTAGCGACGACCGCCGAAAATCGCCTCCTTCGTGCCGCTGACGATGGCCACGACGCAAGGATCGTAGACCGCAGGGACACAGGGCATCGACTGTGTGGCGCGAAACAGGCTCAGCCCGGCGATCCCCGCTGGGGTGAGACCGTCGCTATGCGTCTGTGCCGCGATAAGGCGTGTCATGTGGTCCTTGCTCATGCGCTGACTCTAGGGGTGATGCGGGGCGGCGCAACGCAGTTGAGACGATCAGGCATGTCTTAGCGACGATGCGCCCTGTCTGGCGTCCGGCCTGACATTTATGTGCAGCTCATGCGGGGCGCGCACCCCTGCCCCCTTTTTTGATTGAGACGGATACGGAGCGAGAGCCAGACCATGCCAGACACAACCTTTGGCCCAGGCGGGTGGACGCCAGCGCGGGTTGGGAGCCTTGCGGGCAAAACCTTTGTCATCACTGGCGCCAATGCCGGGACCGGGTTCCAGGCCGCACGCATCTATCTGGCAAAGGGCGCGCGGGTCGTGATGCTCAACCGGTCCGCGGAGAAGTCAGAGGCCGCCATTGCTGCGCTGCTGGCGGAGTTTGGCGCGCAGGCCGATGTGAAGTTTGTGCGTATGGACCTCGCGTCCCTGGCCAGCGTGCGGGCGGCCGCTGCGGAGGTGCAGGGCACCGTGGACCGCATCGACGCGCTGATCTGCAACGCCGCCATCGCCCAGGTGCCTCGCCAGGTCCTGACCGTCGATGGGCACGAGAGCATGCTTGGCACCAATCACTACGGGCATTTTCTGCTGTGCGGGATGCTCTTTGACCTGGTCGACGCGTCCGCAGGGCGGATCGTAGTGGTGAGCAGCCTGGGCTACACTATGGGCATAAAGACCATCCAGTTCGACGACATGAATTGGGACAAGAATTATCACCAGAACCGGACGTATGCGCAGAGCAAGCTCGCGCAGATGATGTTTGCCTATGAGCTGCAGGATCGGCTGGCGGAGGCGGGGCGGACCGAGATGGAGGTGTATGTGTGTCACCCGGGATCGTCGCGGACCTCCCTCATTGCGACGAGCGGGAACTGGGCCACGCGGGTGATGTTTCGGCTCATGGCGCTGTCGCCCATGGTGCAATCCGCCGAGCGCGGCGCCTGGCCGCAAGTGATGTGCGCAACAGAGCCAGGGCTCGCCCAGCGCGCGCTCTATGGCCCTACAGGGCGGGCGCAGTTTGTGGGGCCGGTGGGCCGCGGTGTGCTGCAGCCCCACGCCTACGACAAAGCGGTGATGGCGCGGCTATGGGCGGTCTCAGAGGCGCAAACGGGGCATTGCTGGGCGCTGTAGCGGGCGCCACGGATGTCCTAGGCGCCCATGGGCAACGCGCGCGTGATGCCTGAGCGGCGCCAAAAGTTTTCGCAAAACTTTTCCGTGCGCGGCGATGGCGCGCTGCGCGCGCGCGGCCGTCTAGGCAGCAGCAAAAAGCGGTTTGCGGTTTTTGCGGTGGCGGTGGACCAGGCGGCGGATGTCTTTGCCCCGGGCTGGGATGGGCCGGGCGGGCACGGGGCGGAAGGCCGGGTCGGTGATCTGGGGGAACAGCGTCGCGATCTCCTCCCGTGCGGCGGGGGAGACGGATTTGAGCGCCTCGGGGCCGGTGAAGAGGCTTTCGGTCCACGCGCCGTTGGATCGGATGACGTGGTGGTCGTCGAACAGCAGGTGGACATACGTGACCTCTGGCACATCTGTGGCGATATCGATCTGGTCGAGCTGGGTGAGACGGATGGCGGGGACGAGCACATCGGCCGACCCAAACATCCGCTGAGCGATGACAGAGCGGATCAGCACGCGATGTTGGCGCGAGACCAAGAGGTCCGCGTTGGGGTATCCGGGCCCAAGGGCCCCCGCGCGGATGCGGATGGGGCTGAGCTTCGGGCGCAGCATCAGCGCTGCGCCGGTGATCGTGTGGGAGCCGATCCAGCGCAGGGTCTGGGCCCCGCCGGTTTGGGTGCGGATGCGGTCGCCCACGCGCAGCGTCTCCACCCCGGCTTGGCGTCCATCGGCGGTTTCGATCAAGGTTCCTGCAGCGAAGCACAGGATGTCGGAGTAGGCCAGCGTGCCATCGGAGTTTAGGAGCGCGAAGGTCCGGCTCGTCGTGTCAAAGACCCAAGGTGGCGGCGGCGAGGTGAAGATAAACAGCCGTTCAATCGGGTTGCCCGCGGTGTTTGAGAAGATCTCGCGCACGTCATAGGTGTCGCTGGTGGCGGTGTTGGTGAAGCGAAAGATCCCGCGGGTTCGGATCGTGTCAGACACGCTGAGTTCCGACACGGAGGACGCGATGATTTCCTGGTCGCCATTGGTTTCGCTCGACGGGGCCTGTTCGATGTCGTCGAAGAAGTCGTCGCGAAACCCGTCATCGTCGCGCACCGTAATCGTGCCTGCGGTTTCCAGACCGTCGGTGCCGCCGATGTCGACGCGGCGGTAGACCTCAAATGTGTAGTCGGGCATGGACTCTCCTCACCCAGAACAGCCCGGGCGGTGGAGATCGGCGGCCGGGCAATTACGTCACAACCCGGTCCTTATTCCCACCGAATCGGGGCGGGTAACGGTGAAAATTCTGGGAAATAAGACCCCAAGATGTCCCCAGCGCCCCGGCACGGCTGCTGGGAGTGGCGTCCCCAGCCCGCGCGGGGCCAAAAGTTTTTGGAAAACTTTTCCGTGCGCGGCGGTGGCGCGCTGCGCGCGTGTTAGAAGCGGTCGAGGAGGCGTTTGAGGTAGTCGAGCTCGGCCTCTGGCCGGTCGGCCTCTGCGGAACGGCGGCGGATTTCGTCGAGCAGCTCTTCGGCGCGGCGGTAGACGTCTTCGCCACCCAGAAGCTCCTCGTCGCTGCCGAGCTCGCCGCCCTGGCCCGGCTCGCGGCCCAGCGGATCGCGCTGCTGGGGGTTGGCGTTCCCGGCCTGTTGGCCGTCCTGCTGGCCTTGGCCCTGCTGGCCGCCCTGTTGCTGTTGCTGCTGGGCCATCTGATCGGCGAGGTTTTGCATCCCGTCGCGGAGGGCGTCCATCGCCTCCGCTTGGTCGTCAATGGCGCCGGGGAGGTCGTCGCGGCGCAGGGCGTCTTCGGCGTTTTCCATGGCGCGGCCCGCGCGGTCGAGCGCGTCGCGGGCGGCGTCGCCTTCGGGTGTGCCCGCACCAGGAAGGCCGTTCCGCTGGCGTTGGAGTTCATCGCGGAGCGCTTGCTGGCGGTTGGCGAGCCCGTCGCGGAGGTCGCCGGGCTGGCTGCCTTGTCCCGCGCCGCCTTGTTGCTGTTGGCCTTGCCCCTGACCTTGGCCCTGACCCTGGCCCTGACCCTGGCCGGGGTTGGACCCTTGGGGGCTTTGCCCCTGTTGGCCGCCTTGCTGGCCTTGTTGGCCCTGATCGCCTTGCTGCTGGCCCTGTTGGCCTTGCTGGCCCTGCTGCTGGCCTTGCTGTTGGCCCTCTTGGCCCTGCTGGTCGCCTTGGTTGAACTCCTCAAAGCTGTCGTCGGAGAGTTGTTGCTGTTCGCGCAGCGTTTCTGCCAGGCCTTCCATCGCTTGCTGGCCTTGGGATTGCTGACCTTCGCCGCCCTGTTGGCCTTGGGTAACCTGCATATTCTCCATCATCTGTTGGAGCTGGCGGAGCAGTTCCTCGGCCTCTTCCATGCGGCCCTCTTCCATGAGCTCTTGCAGCCGGTCGAGCATGTCTTGCAGGTCCGATTGGGACATCTGCTCCATGTTTTCGGGGTTGGTGGGTTGGGATTGCTGGCCCTCGGGCTGGCTTTCGGCCAGTTGGCGCATGTAGTCCTGCATCGCCTCGCGCAGCTCTTGCATGAGTTCGGCGATTTCCTCCTCGGTGGCGCCGTTTTCGATGGCCTCTTGCAAGCGCTCTTGCGCGCGCGATAGCCGCTCAGCAGCGTCGGCCAGGTCGCCCTCTTCCAGTTGGATGGCGAGGTCCCAGAGCGCTTGGGCAATTTCAGCCTGTTGGGCGTCGTTCATGGAGAACTGACCGAGCCGCTCGATCCGGCGCATGAGCGCCTCGAGCCGCATTTTGGTGACTTCGGTGCGGAAAAGGTCGCCGGGGTCGTAGGTGATCGTGCGCAGGATTTGCGCGATGCGTTTGGCGTTCTCGCGGTTCCAGAGCAGGTCGCGGCGCTGTTCGATCACCGCCTGCGCCAGCGGGTCAAAGAAGCGGCGACCGGGCATCACCATCTCCTTGGCCTCGGATCGGCCCACCTGGTCGAGTTCGTCGATGACCTCCAGGTTCAGCGAGACGGGGAGCATGGCCCAGGGGTGCTGGGAGAGGTCCTCCGTCAGGACTTCGGAGAAGGCGCTGCGGTCGCCCGCGATGGTCATTGGCAGCGGCAGTTCGAGCATCGCGCGGGGTTCGGGGTCGATGGCGAGGCCATGGCGGCGGTCGACCTGATCCAGAAGCAGCTGGAATTCGGCGCGGCCTGCTACGACGGCGTAGTCGTCTTGGGCGCGGAAGCCTTCTTCTAGCAATGAGGTGCGTTCTTGCAGGCCTTGGGTCTGGGGCGCGGCGGAAAATTCGACGCTAGGGGCGAGGTCGGCGCGGATGGCGACGTCCCAGGCGCGGCCCCCCGCGCCATTGATCGCGAGCGTGCCGGGGGTTGTGACGGGGAAGTTCTGGACGGACGCAGAGGCGACAGGGACCTCGCCCGCCTCGGACGCGGGGCGGCCGGAGATGGTTTCGTCCACGGTGAGCGCGCCGACCTCTCCATAAAGGCGGAGCGTGATGTTGGCCCCTTGCGGGATTTCGATGCCGGGGTCGGTGACGTCGGGCAGGTAAACGGTAGGAAGCCCGGTGTAGCGCGGGGGTTCCACCCAGCCCTCCCACGAGGGGCCAACAGCGGCCTGGGCGGCACCGGGGGCGAGGTCGCCCACCTGACCCACACGCAGGAGCGAGCCGAAGAGGAGGCCGAGCGCCAGCACAAGCACGGCCACGTAGCGCAGGGCGTAGGGGTCGCGGCGCGCGACGCGCAGGCCCGGTTTGACGGCGCGGGCTTTGTCGGCGGTGGCGGCCATGCGGGTGCGGTGGGCCTGCCACACAGCCTCTGCCGCGGCATCGCCGCCACCGATGGCGAGGCTGTCGCGGAGTGTCTTCAGCGGGCGACCGGGGAGCGTGGCGTCAAGCTGCGCCTCCGCCTCCGGCGCCGTGGGCAGGCGGAAGCGACGGATGCCGAGCCCTGCGGTGATGAGCGTGCCAAGGGCTGCGATGACCATGGCGGCCCATGCAGCCTCCAGCGGGAGCGTCCAGGGGAAGCCGAGCATCAGCGCGCCGAGGGCGGCAAAGATCACGGACCAGAGCGGCCAGAAGGCCTGCGTCACACGCTCTGCCACCATCCCGAGCCGCGTCCATGTCAGGGCGCGGCGCGCCCCGGCTGGCAGATCGCTGGGAGTGTGTCGTGATGCCATGGGCCCTCTCTGGCCGCTTGAGCGCGGCGCGCGGCTCTAGAGCCACTCTGGGATGGTATCTCGATTGATGATTTCGTCAAAGGTGGGACGTGGGCGGATAACCGCGAATTGATCCCCGCGCACGAGGACCTCTGGGATCAGCGGGCGGGTGTTGTATTCGCTCGACATCACGGCGCCGTAGGCCCCGGCGGAGCGGAAGGCGATGAGGTCGCCTGCGCCCACGGCGGCCATTGTGCGGTGCTTGGCGAATGTGTCGCCGCTTTCGCAGACGGGGCCCACGATATCGTAGGTCGCGGGCTCTTCCCCCGGGGCGGGTTCGATCACCGGGACGATATCGTGATGAGCGCCGTACATAGCCGGGCGGATGAGGTCATTCATGGCTGCATCGAGGATCAGGAATTGGCGGTCCTCGCCCTCCTTCACGTAGATGACCTGCGTGAGCATGATGCCGGAATTGCCGGAGATGAGGCGGCCTGGTTCAATCTCGATCTCGCAACCTAGGTGCCCGACCTCCTCGCGGATCATCTGGCCGTATTCGGCGGGCACGGGCGGCGCGGCGTTGGAGCGTTCATAGGGGATGCCTAGCCCGCCGCCGAGGTCAAGGCGCGTGATGGCGTGCCCGTCGGCGCGGAGGGTTTCGGTGAGCTCCGCCACCTTGCGGTAGGCGAGGCGGAACGGGTCGAGGTCCACGAGTTGGGACCCGATATGGACGTCGATGCCGATGACCTGAAGCCCGGGCAGGCTGGCGGCCATGGCATAGACCTCCCGCGCGCGAGAGATGGGGATGCCGAACTTGTCGCCCTTGCGGCCTGTGGCGATTTTCTCGTTGGTTTTGGCGTCGACGTCGGGGTTTACGCGCACGGTGATGGGTGCGGTGAGGCCGAGCGAGGAGGCGACCTCGGAAAGCGCGCGCATCTCGGGCTCGCTTTCGACATTGAACTGGCGGATGCCGCCGGTGAGGGCCTGGCGCATCTCCTCCCGCGTTTTGCCAACGCCGGAGAAGACGATGCGGTTGCCCGGCACGCCTGCGGCGCGCGCGCGGGCGTATTCACCGCCAGAGACGACATCCATGCCCGCGCCTGCATCGCCTAGCAGTTTCAGGATTGCCTGGTTGGAGGCAGATTTCATCGCAAAGCAGACGAGGTGGTCGGGCGCCCATGCGAGCGCCTCGTCAAAGAGCGTGTAGTGCCTGAGCAGCGTCTCGGCAGAGTAGACATAGGCGGGTGTGCCGACGGAGGCCGCAATGTCGGCCAGCGGCACATCCTCGGCGTGGAGCACGCCATCACGGTAGAGAAAATGATCCATGGCGTCCGGTTACGTCAGCGGCGGGGCGGGTGCAACGGTGCGCCCTGCCCGGGTCGTTGTGTTTGGGGCGAGGGCGGTCCCGCCCGCCTCCCCCTCACATCATAGATGTTCGGCCTGAGGGGGCGCGCTGCGCGCGTGTTCCGCCTTCGGCGGCCCTCCGGGGGAGGTATTGTGGGCCAAAGGAAGGGTTTGGTGGGTCTTTTGGCCCAGGGTGGGGTTAGCCGCCCGCCAAAAGCTCCGCCTGGTTCACGATGACTTCGGCCTGTTTGATGGAGGCGATGTCGACGAGGCGGCCCTTGTAGACGGTCGCGCCTGCGCCGGAGGCCTTGGCTTCCTCCATCGCGGCGAGGATTTCGCGGGCCTCAGACACGGCCTCGGCGGAGGGGGTGAAGACCTCGTTGGCGAGGGTGACCTGTTTGGGGTGGATGGCCCATTTGCCGACCATGCCGAGCGTGGCGGAGCGCAGCGCCTGGGCGCGGAACCCGTCATCGTCGCTGAAGTCGCCAAAGGGGCCGTCAACCGGGAGCACGCCATGGGTCCGGCAGGCCGCCACGATCGCCGCTTGCGCCCAGTGCCAGGGGTCCGACCAGTGTTTTGCGCCCTCGCGGATCATGTAGTAGTTTTCCTGCGTGCCGCCGATACCCGTCGTGGCCATGCCCATGGACGCCGCGAAGTCCGCCGCGCCGAGGCTCATGGCCGCCATGCGGGGGGAGGCGGCGGCGATCTCTTCGACATGGGAGATGCCTGCGGCGCTTTCGATGATGACCTCGAAGTCGATGGGTTTGGCGCGACCCTTTGCGGCTTCTGCCGCAGTCACGAGCGCGTCCACCGCGTAGATGTCGGCGGCATTGCCGACCTTGGGGATCATGATCTGGTCGAGCCGCTCGCCCGCTTGCTCCACCAAATCCACCACGTCGCGGTACCAATAGGGCGTGTCGAGCCCATTGATGCGCACGCTGAGCGTCTTGTTGCCCCAATCGATATCGCCAATGGCCTCGATGATATTCCGGCGCGCTTGGTCCTTGTCATCCGGCGCCACGCTGTCCTCAAGATCGAGGTTGATCACGTCCGCAGCCGAACCGGCCATCTTCTCGAATATCGCTGGCCGCGACCCCGGACCAAAGAGCTGGCAGCGGTTCGGGCGGGCACGGGGCGTGGGCTGGAGGCGGAAGGACATGGGGCAGTCTCGCAACATAATTTCAATTTTATCGAGCCAGGCGGTACAATCTTGCGCATCCCTTTGCAAGCGCCTTTCTGCACCGCAGCACGCACAGCCGCGCCAGCATCACCACCCCCTCCTTTCTTTCGTCCCCAAATACTTCCGCCGGAGGCAAACCGCGCGCAGCGCGCCACCGAAGGTTCGAGCCTGAAAGGCGAAGAAGGGAGGCGGGCGGGCCCGCTGTTGGCAAAGGGGCGGGGCGTTTATATGGCGCGGGCGCGGTTGCCTCGGGGTTTGTGTTCGAGTTCGATGAGGCCGAGGAGTTCCATCACCGGGGTGACGTAGTTCGCAAAGCGGCCGCGGTAGCCTTTGCGGATGCCGTAGTAGTCGCCGACGGGGTTTGCATCACTGCGCGCCCATGCCTCGATCGTGGCGTCCTTCACCGGTTTGCCCTCGTCGGCGTTGCCGAGGTCCATCCAGTCGCCGTGGCTGCGCAGCATGGCGGCGCAGTCCTCCACACCGCGGTAGAGGTAGCCGAGTTTGGTTTTGCCCACTGCAATCCGCAGGACGTCGCCGTCGACCCAGGCGTGGAACTCGGACGAGCCGGACGGGGTTTTCAGCACCCAGGGGTCGTCTTCGGTACCGTCGCCGTAGATGACCATGTTCATTGCGTGTCTCCTTCGCTCATGCGTTTCACGGCGGCCAAGAACGTCTCGAAGGACGGCTGAAGGTCCGGCATCGTGCGTGTGATGGGCCCGGCGAGCGGGCCGGTGAACGTCTCTGACATCATAAGCTGTATTTGCGCGCCCTCTGGGGTCAACGTAAAGCGCCGTGTGCCGCGGAAGAGGCCCAGCGGCATGCCGCCCTCCCAGACCATGGCGCGGGCGGGCTCGAACGCTGTCACGCGGAGTTTGAAGGCACGGTCGGGGGCCACGCTGGACCAGAGCTTGATCTTCGCGCCGGGCGCGATGCGGCCATCGAGGCGCAGGATACCGGTGTCTTGGGTCAGGCGCGCGGGGTCGGTGAGCACGGCCCAGACGGTTTCCGTCGGGGCGTTGATGGTGGTGGATGCTGTGACGTTCATCGGGTCCTCTGTCTTGGGTCGACTAACCTGATAGGGCAGCTAATATGACATCTCTTGTCGTATTTGAGGGCACCCCATGCGCGCGGCGCGACTTTTGCAGATCCTCCTCCTCCTTCAGAATCGGGGGCGGCAGACCTCAACGGCTTTGGCCGAGGAACTGGAGGTATCGCCGCGCACGATCCTGCGCGACGTGGACGCCATGACCGAGGCGGGGCTGCCGATCATTGTCTATCAGGGCAACCAGGGCGGGATTGAGCTGGGGTTTGAGTACCGCACGCGACTCACCGGGCTGGATCGGGAGGAGGCGGCGGCCTTTGCGATCATGCTGGCACAGCGACCAGCGGCGCTCACCGCGCTTGGGCTGGAGGCCGCCGGTGCGGCGGCAGCGGCGAAACTGAGGGAGGCGTTTCCCGACCGCACCCGCGCCATTTTTGCCGAAACTGAGCGCGTCTTTCCCATGGCCACGGGCCCGGGCGACGCCGACCCACGGCTGCCGGCGCTGGCGGGCGCGGTGCGGGGGCGGTGCCGTGTCCGGCTAGCAGCGCGCAGCCGCGCCCCGGTGGAGGTCTGGCCTGCGGCCTTGGGCTATGACGGGACCGATTGGTCGGTCACCTGCGCGCGCAGTGGCGTGCAGCACCCGCGGGCTTGCTGGGCGGACATCAATATCTCCCGCCGTACATTCTAAGCGCAAAAGTTTCGCATGGGGGACGTGGACGGTGCGGCCCCTGAAAAATTTCGGAAAAATTTCACTCAATGTCGAAAACGACCCCCGCACCGCGCGCGCGAGGGGCTAGGGTCGGCGCAACTTCAGGAGGCCGTTATGATTCCCACCCCCTATCTGCTCTTCCTCGGCGACGCGCCGGATCAACTTGCCGCGAAGGTCGCTCAGGGGATCAAAGACTGGCGGCCGGAGAACGCCGTGGGCCAGTTCCGCATGGCGGGCTGCGGCGCCGATGTGGGGCTGCCGGACATGACATTGGAGGAGGCCAAGGCCGCGGGCGCTCAGACTCTGGTGATCGGCGTGGCAAACCGGGGTGGTGTGATTTCGGAGGCGTGGAAAGAGGTTCTGCGGGAGGCGATTGCGCTGGGCTATGACATCGCGTCGGGGCTGCACAATCTGCTGCGCGACGAAAATGACTTGGTTGCGGAGGCGAAGCGCGGGGGGACGCAGCTTCATGATGTGCGGGTGCCGTCGGTGGCCTACCCCATTGCCAGCGGCAAGAAGCGGACGGGTAAGCGGGTGCTGGCCGTGGGCACGGATTGTTCGGTCGGAAAGATGTATACCGGGCTGGCCATGGACCGCGAGATGCGCGCGCGGGGGATGAAGTCGACATTCGCGCCTACGGGTCAGACGGGGATCCTCGTCACCGGTCGCGGTGTGCCGCTTGATGCTGTGATCGCGGACTTTATGGCGGGGGCTGTCGAGTGGCTGACGCCTGACAATGACGCTGATCATTGGGATCATATCGAGGGTCAGGGGTCGCTCTTTCACGCGTCCTATTCCGGGGTGACGATGGCGCTGATCCATGGCGGGCAGCCCGATGCGTTGATCCTGGCCCATGAGCCCACGCGGACCCATATGCGCGGGTTGCCGGACTATCAGCAGCCGGAGTTGGAAGACCTACGAGACACCGCGCTGCACCTTGCGCGGGTGGTGAACCCGGCCTGTCAGGTGGTGGGCATTTCGATCAACACCCAGCATTTGAGCGCGGAGGAGGCCGACGCCATGTGTGCGGAGGTTGAGGCGCGTCTGGGGCTGCCCACAGTGGACCCGATCCGCCATGGGGCGGGGCGGCTTGTGGATGCGTTGGACGCTCTTTGATCCGGAGATCGGGTGTGTTGCGCGGGGCGGGATTGCCTCCGGCGGAGGTATTGTTGGCCAAAGGAAGGGTGGGTCGTGATTAGGGTTTCGACGGAGCGCTTTCGGTTAAGGCAGGTGTTTACGATCTCGCGCGGGTCGCGGACCGAGGCGCAGGTGTTGTCTGTGCGTGTGGAGCGTGGTGGTGTCGTAGGCCGCGGGGAATGTGTCCCCTATGCGCGCTACGGTGAGACGCTGGAGAGTGTGACGGCGCAGATCGAGGGGCTGCCCGGCGGGATTGATCGGGTGGCTTTGCAGGAGGCGTTGCCAGCTGGCGCGGCGCGCAATGCGGTCGATTGCGCGCTTTGGGACCTGGAGGCGAAGGCGGCGGGGACGCGGGTTTGGGAGCTTGCGGGTCTCAGCGCGCCGGGGCCTGAGATCACAGCCTATACGCTGTCGCTGGATACGCCCGATGCCATGGAGGCGCAGGCGCGGAAGGAGGCGGCGCGGCCTCTGTTGAAGATCAAGCTGGGGACGCCCGATGACATGCCGCGGCTGGAGGCCGTGCGGCGGGGGGCTCCCGGGACACCCATCATCGTGGATGCCAATGAGGGCTGGACGGCGGCGGTGTATTCCGAGTTGGCCCCTCACATGGTGCGGTTGGGCGTGCAGCTGGTGGAGCAGCCGATGCCGGTGGGTGAGGACGATATGCTGGCGGAGATCGCCCGGCCCCTGCCCGTATGTGCAGATGAGAGTTGCCATGATCGTGCGTCATTGGCGGGGCTCAAAGGCAAGTATGACGTGGTCAACATCAAGCTCGACAAGACGGGCGGGTTGACGGAGGCCTTGGCGCTGCGCGCGGAGGCTGAGGCGGCAGGCTACACGATCTTTGTGGGCTGCATGGTGGGGTCGTCTTTGGCGATGGCGCCTGCGGTTCTGGTGGCGCAGGGGGCGGCGTTTGTGGACCTAGATGGACCTTTGTTGCTGGCCGAGGATCGCGACCCACCGCTGCGGTATGATGCGGCGGGGGTGCATCCGCCGTCGGTCGACCTTTGGGGGTAGGCGCAGGGGTCTAGGCGGCGTTTCGGCCACTGGACTCCGCACTTGGAAGTCAGGACAGTTTCTTCATTTACAGAAGGAGCCCTGTTTTGAGCGACACGTCCCCCCCGACCCGCAGCACTGACCCGTCCAACCCTGACGACATAACGCGGTTGGCAGCCATGCGTCTGCAGACCCGGCAAGCGATCGCGGAAGGGGTTACGCGGGTCTGCACCTTTAGCGCCGTCGCTGCGGCGGCTGCGTTTTTTGCGACCAGCTTTTCGGATGACTACCATGACAGCCGCGACCTCTCCACGATCTTGACCCACCAGGCCAGCATTGCTCAAGGCGCCGGTGGGCAGTCGCTGAGCTATTCCATCACGGAAGGGGAAACAGTCGTGACCGTGTCGCCCGCGCGGCCTGGGTCCGGGCCCCAAGGCGATGATGACTGTCTGGTTGGGAGCGGCGATACAAAGAAGGTGCTCGACGACAAGCTCGACTACGTGACGCGCAGTCGCGAGGAGTTTGCGGAGATGACAGCGCTGTTTGACATTCCAGCCACGGCGCTCGCGCCGCTTGATGCGGGGGCGGGCAGTTCGGCGGTGCTCGCGCTCGACCGGTTGCAGCTGGGGGAGGCAGCGCGGATCAGCGCGCTCTTTGCCGCTGAGGGCGAGACGCCGGTGGAAGCGGAGCTGAAGGACGGGGCGGCATATTCCGAGCTGGCGCTCGATATCTACGAACGGTTCTGTTTGTGAGGCGCTTGAAGGGGCGTGAGCTAGGGGCGTCCCGCGATTTGGGTCAAGAACACACCAGCGGCCATGGTGGCGATGCCTAAAGCGCGGAGCGGGGACATGGGCAGGGTTCGGGCACCGAAGAGGCCGAAGTGGTCGATAAGAGCGGCGGAGACGAGCTGGCCGATGAGCACAAAAAAGACGGCGTTGCCCACGCCAAAGCTCGGCGCGACCCAGGTGATGGACAAGACGTAGAAGGCGATGAGCGCCCCTGCGGCATAGAGATGGGCAGGCGTGCCAGCCAGGTTGGTGTAGCTGCCGCGGGTCGCCAGCGTCGCTGCCCCTGCCACCGCGAGCGCCACCGCAAAAAGGATCAGCGCCGCCGCCGCGGGGGAGCCCAGGCGCGTGCCAAGGGCCGCATTCAATGCCGCCAAGACGGGGATGCCGATCCCGGCGAGAAACATCAGCGTGGCGGGTGCGGCATAGCTTTGCATGATCTGTCCTTTTCGCAGCAAGTGCTTGCCAGATTGCGCAAATTCCCCCATCCCGCCAAGAGAAAGCGCCGCGCGAGAGGAGACAGAACATGACCCGCACCGTTTACGTCAATGGAGAGTATTTGCCCGAAGGCGAGGCGACCGTGTCGATCTTTGACCGGGGGTTTCTCTTTGCGGATGGCGTTTATGAGGTGACGAGCGTGCTGGGCGGCAAGCTCATCGATTTTGACGGCCACGCGGTGCGTTTGGCGCGGTCGCTGGGTGAACTCGGCATGGGCAACCCGATCTCTAAGGAGGATCTGTTGGAGGTTCATCGCGAACTCGTCCGCGTCAACGAGATCGAGGATGGGCTGGTCTATCTGCAAATCACGCGCGGTGCGGCGGATCGTGACTTCGCCTACCCGGCGGAGGGGACGCCGCAGACCATCGTGCTCTTTACCCAATCAAAGCCCGGTCTTGCGAATTCGCCCGCCGCGGCGACGGGGATCAAGGTGATTTCCATCGACGATGAGCGTTGGGGGCGGCGCGATATCAAGACGGTGCAGCTGCTCTATCCGTCCATGGGAAAGATGATGGCGAAGGCTGCGGGCGCCGATGATGCGTGGATGGTCCAGGATGGCGCGGTGACAGAGGGCACGTCGAACAACGCCTATATCGTCAAGGGCGACACGATTGTGACGCGGCAGCTGTCCAATGACATCCTGCACGGGATCACGCGGGCTGCTGTGCTGCGCTTTGCGCGAGAGGCGCAGATGAAGGTCGAAGAGCGCGCATTCACCATTGAGGATGCGATGGGGGCCGATGAGGCGTTCATCACCTCGGCGTCGTCTGTTGTGATGCCTGGGGTCGAGATTGACGGGGCCGCCGATGGTGTCGGGTGTGCCTGGTTCCGTGGCGACGCGGCTGCGGGAGATTTATCTGGATGAGAGTTTGAAGGCGGCTGTTTAGGGGCTGCTCCAAACCGATCCGATAGTAGTCAAATTGTGAGCTATAGCGCCGATCCGAGGGGTGGCGTTCGCGCCGCCCGTCAAACCAAAGGTTTGCCTTTGGCAAAACGGGGGCGGAACGGCGCGGCCCGACGTTGCCGTCGGGCGAGTACATTGCATCTAAGCTGGATTGATTTGTACGGCCTACATTTGCGGCAATCTTTCGCCGCTTTGAGCCGCGTCCGCGGCGGCGCTTATGCGCTTAGAGCGGGTCGCCGGCGTTCTCGCTAGCTTGATCCAGCGCAGCACGTTGCGGCGGTAGGAGGGGGAGGCGGTTTCGAAGCCGTCTCGTGCGCGGTGTGCGTCTAAGGCCTCGTTGAGGTCGGGCGGTTGGATCAGGGCATCCACATCCGCATAGAAATCCCACATGCCGCTTTTGACAGAGGCGGCGATGGCTGCTTCGCCTGCGTCGCGCATCCGGCCTTCTTCCCGTAGTTTCACTACCCTGTCTTTGTAGCTTTGCGCCCAGGCCTGCATCTTGCGCGGGGCGATAAGCTGCATGGTGCGGGCGGGGTCTTCGTGTTTGCGGCGGATACCGTCGATCCAACCGTGGGCGATGAGGGCGTCCAGCACGTGTCCGGTGGAGAGATAATGGGGCGACGGTTTTTTCCACGTCACAAGCCAGACGCTGTCGGACTGGGTATGGTTCGCGGCGAGCCAGGCCCATAGGGCGGGTTCGGAAGTTACCTCCACGCGGGCGAAGTTGTCGGTTTTGGTCATGGGGGAAGAGGTAGGGGGGAAAGTCCCGGGTCAAGCCCGGGACGGTGTGGCTGATTTAAGTGCTGAGGGCAGTCCCCGACCGACGGGTGGGGGTGTAGCCCCCGCCCGTGGGGGCGGTCGGGGGCTGCCCGGTGTTGCCACCGGGCGGGTACTCTGAGCCGAAGTGCCGTTCAAAAGAAAAAGGGCCGCCTGAGTTTCCCCAAGCGGCCCTCATTTCTAGCCGGTCGAGCGCTTAGTCGCGGCTCTCGGGGGTGTCGACGATGAACGTGTCGTGTTCGTCACCGCCGATCACGTCGTCCCCCATGCCGCCCATGTCATCCATAACCGGTGCCATGAGGGCGGCGGCCTGTTCGGCCTCCTCCCGGCGGGCTTCGATCACGACGTTGTCGCGGGTGGCTGCGATCCGGCGCACGCGCTGGGTCGCACCGCCGGTCCCGGCTGGGATCAGGCGGCCCACGATGACGTTCTCCTTAAGGCCCACGAGGGTGTCTTTCTTACCCTGCACGGAGGCCTCGGTGAGAACGCGCGTCGTTTCCTGGAAGGACGCCGCCGAGATGAACGACCGGGTCTGGAGCGAGGCCTTCGTGATCCCCAAAAGGATCGGCTCACCCTGGGCCGGACGCTTGCCTTTGGCCAGTGCCTTTTCGTTCGCGGCGTCGAACTCTGCCTTGTCGACATGTTCGCCCTTCAGGAGCGTCGTCTCGCCACTATCGGCGATCTCCCACTTCTGGAGCATCTGGCGCACGATAACCTCGATGTGTTTGTCGTTAATCTTCACACCTTGGAGACGATAAACGGCCTGCACCTCGTCGATCATGTAATCGGCGAGCGCTTCCACACCCATGATGGCGAGGATGTCATGGGGGGCAGGGTTGCCGTCCATGATATAGTCACCCTTCTGGATGAAGTCGCCTTCCTGCACCGGGATGTGCTTGCCCTTGGGCACCATGTATTCGGACGGCTCTTGCGTTTCATCAGCCGGAACAATCGCGATACGGCGCTTGTTCTTGTAGTCGCGGCCGAATTTCACGTAACCGTCGATTTCGGCGATGATGGCGTGGTCTTTGGGGCGACGTGCCTCAAAGAGTTCGGCCACACGTGGCAGACCACCGGTGATGTCCTTGGTGCCGCCACCTTCACGCGGGATCCGCGCGAGGATGTCGCCAGCCTTGACCTCTGTCTGGTCTTCGACGCTCAGGATCGCATCCACCGACATCGCGTAGGCCAGCGGATTGCCGTCCTCGCGCTTCATCGGCTCGCCGTCCTCACCCGCGATGATGATCTTGGGTGCCAGTTCGTTGCCCTTGGGCGCGGTGCGCCAGTCGGACACGATTTTCTGCGTCATACCAGTGGCTTCGTCGGTCTCTTCGCGCAGCGACACACCAGCCGTCAGGTCGGCATAGCGCGCCATACCGTCCTTTTCGGCGATGATGGGCAGCGTGAAGGGGTCCCATTCGTAGAGCTTGGCGCCCCGTTCGATGGTGTCCCCGTGCTTGACCAGCAGCTTGGAGCCGTAACCCACCTTGTAGGAGGCAAGCTCCGCACCCGTGTCGCTTTCGACAGCCACAACCATGTTGCGCGACATGCTGAGCAGATCACCCGCCGCCGTTTCGAGCACATTCTCGTTCCGGTAGACGATCTTACCCGCTTGCGAGCTTTCTTGGAACGACTGCTGACCGCCACCCTGGGCCACGCCGCCGATGTGGAAGGTCCGCATCGTCAGCTGTGTGCCGGGTTCGCCGATGGACTGAGCCGCGATGATGCCGACGGCCTCACCCTGGTTGACCTTTGTCCCGCGTGCGAGGTCACGACCGTAGCAGGCGGCGCAAATGCCATCCTCGGTGTCGCAGGTCAGCGGCGAGCGGATCAGCATTTGCTGAACGCCGGCCTCGTCGACCATGTCGGATTTCCGCTCGTCGATCAGCTCGCCCTTTTCGACGAGGATCTCGTCGGAGCCGGGGCGCAGCACGTCCTCTGCCGAGGTGCGGCCCAGGATACGCTCTGCCAGAGACGACACGACCTCACCGTCGTTGATCGCGGCTTGCGCCGTGATCGACCGTTCGGTCCCGCAGTCTTTTTCACGCACGATGCAGTCCTGCGCCACGTCGACAAGACGACGGGTCAGGTAGCCCGAGTTCGCGGTTTTCAGAGCCGTGTCAGACAGACCCTTCCGCGCACCGTGGGTGGAGTTGAAGTACTCCAGAACCGTCAGACCTTCCTTAAAGTTGGAGATGATGGGCGTCTCGATGATCTCGCCGTTCGGCTTGGCCATCAGGCCGCGCATGGCGCCGAGCTGCTTCATCTGCGTGACGGAGCCACGGGCCTTGGAGTCAGCCATCATGAAGACCGAGTTCGGCTCCATGTCGGCGCCATTTTCGTCCTTCCGCGTGGCGCGGATGGTGTCCATCATGGCGTCGGTGACTTTG
>JBCBZG010000023.1:0-64373 GCA_039815465.1 Pseudomonadota bacterium | reverse complement strand
TCGGCACCCAGCTGCGCGCCAAGCAAAAGCTCAAGGGCTACTACGGCGATCTGACCGAAAAGCAGTTCCGCCGCATCTATGCCGAGGCTGAGCGTCTGAAGGGCGACACCGGTGAGAACCTGATTGGCCTGCTGGAGCGGCGCTTGGACGCCGTGGTCTACCGCGCAAAATTCGTGCCCACGATCTTTGCCGCGCGTCAGTTCGTGAACCACGCCCACGTGACCGTAAACGGCAAGCGGGTGAACATCCCATCCTACCGCGTCAAAGAAGGCGACGTGATCGAGGTGCGTGAGAAGTCCAAGCAAATGGCGATGGTGCTCGAAGCGGCTGGTCTGCCTGAGCGTGACGTGCCCGATTACCTCGACGTGGACCATTCCAAGATGGTGGCGACCTATGTCCGCACACCGGGCCTGGGCGACGTGCCCTATCCGGTGATGATGGAGCCGAACCTCGTGATCGAATTCTACGCGCAGAACTAAGCGCGGCAGATACTCGGCACACAGGGCCGCTCCTTGGACAGAACCAGGGGGCGGCCTTTTTCATTCGTGGGTGGCGTGGCTTGGGTGCTGCGGTTACACCCCGGTCAGGGAAAGACGAGACTGATATGACCGCACCGACGCCGCAACCAAAGATCATGGACATCAAGCTCTACCAAGGGGGCGAAAGCGCCATTGCGGGGCGCGATGACGTGCTCAAGCTGTCCTCGAACGAGAACCCGTTTGGCCCGCCCCTGGGCGCGCAGCGGGCCCTGGCGGAGGCTGCCGCGCAGATGCATCGCTACCCCAGTGTGGACCACGCCAGCCTACGGGCGGCGATTGCGGCGGTTGAGCGGCTTGACGCGGGCAACATCATCTGCGGCGTGGGCTCGGACGAGGTGCTGACATTTCTGTTCCAGGCCTTTGCGGGCGTGGGCGACGAGGTGATCCACACCGAGCACGGCTTTTCGATGTATCCGATCCTGGCGCGTGCGGCGGGGGCTACGCCGATCTCTGTGCCGGAGCGGGAGCGGCGCGTGGACACGGCCGCCATCCTGGAGGCGGTCACCGACCGGACCCGGATTGTGTTTGTGACGAACCCCGGCAACCCCACAGGCACGGTTTTGAGCGTGGCGGAGCTGACGACGCTCGCCGACGCGCTGCCGTCCCATGTGCTGCTTGTCATCGACGGGGCCTATGCGGAGTTTGCGGAGGGGTTCGGCGACAGCTTTGACGGTGGGGCCGCGCTGGCGGCATCGCGGTCAAATGTGGTGATGACGCGCACCTTTTCAAAGCTTTACGGTCTGGGCGGGCTGCGCGTGGGGTGGGGCTATGCGTGCCGTGATATCATTGACGTGCTCAACCGCGTCCGAGGACCCTTTAACCTGTCGCTGCCCGCGCTGGCGGCGGCGGAGGCTGCGGTCCGCGATGAGGCGTTCGTCGAGCGCTGCCTGATCGCCAATGCTGCAAACCGGGCGCTTTTGCGCCGCGAGCTCATTGCCATGGGGGTCGCCTGCGACGCCTCCCACGCCAATTTCGTGCTCGCCCGCTTCCGCGACCAGGCAGAGGCGGAGGCTTGCGAGGCCGCGTTGCGGGACGCAGGTATCCTGGTGCGCAAGGTCGCAGGATATGGTTTCCCCGAGGGGCTGCGCATCACCGTTGGTCGCGAAAACGAGTGCCGCCGCGTGCTCGACACCGTACGGGCGTTTCTAGGGGTCGCGGCGTGATTTACGAACGGGTTGCACTGATCGGGCTCGGGCTCATCGCGTCGTCGATGTTTTGGGCGATGAAACGGGACGGGCTCGCGGGCCACGTGGCGGGCTATGCCCGCTCCGCGGAGACGCGCGATACGGCGCGGGAGATCGGGCTTTGTGACAGCGTCCATGACACGCTCGAAGACGTGGTGGAGGGCGCGGACCTTGTCGTGCTCTGCGTGCCGGTGGGCGCGATGGAGGCCGTCGCGCAGACTATGGCGCCGCATCTCAAGCCCGGCGCGACCGTTACGGATGTTGGGTCGGTCAAGCGCGCGGTCATTACCGCTGTGGCGCCGCATTTGCCCGAGGGTGTGCATTTCGTACCCTCCCACCCCTTGGCGGGGACGGAGCATAGCGGGCCGCGGTCCGGCTTTGCGGAGCTGTTCGAGGGCAAGTGGTGGCTCATGACCCCCGGGGATGCCGATGCGGCGGCCACAGATCGCCTGCGCGCGCTGTTGGAGGCTATGGGCTCCAAAGTCGACAGCATGGAGCCTGACCACCATGATTTGGTGCTGGCCGTCACGTCCCATGCGCCGCACCTCATCGCGTACACGATGGTGGGCGTGGCCGATGACCTCAAACGCGTGACGGATGGGGAGGTCATCAACTACTCCGCCGCTGGGTTCCGCGATTTTACGCGGATCGCGGCGTCTGACCCGACGATGTGGCGGGACGTGTTTTTGACCAATAAGGACGCCACGCTTGAAATCTTGGGCCGCTTCACGGAGGAGCTTTTTGCCCTGCAACGCGCCATCCGCACCGGCGACGGGGACATGCTGCACGCGTATTTCACCCGCACTCGTGCGATTCGGCGTGGGATCGTGCAGGCGGGCCAGGACACTGACGCCCCCGATTTTGGCCGTGGTCGCCCCCGTTAAAGCGCGGCATTGGCCAGCCATCTATATGTTTCCATAGATTTACGCTCTGCGGCTTTCGCTGATAAGTTGGCGAAAATCGTATGTACTCGAGGGCACATCAATGAAAAAACTCCTGCTTGCGGCGATCGTATCGCTCGCGGCCGTTCTTCCGGCGTCTTCGGCCACGCTTTACAGCCAGTTTGTGTTTGACGACGGGACAGACACGCTCGGCAATAGCACCGGGTCTGGCGCAGGTACGATTGCGGGCGGCACTTACAACCACGCCATTAACGAAGGCTGGTCTGTTGCGCTTGGTACCACGCTCAACACCTGGTCTATCGTGATGAATTTCGAATCTGACGAGACCAGCGGTTTCCGTCGTCTGATGGACTTCTCGGGCCTGAGCTCCGAGAACGGGCTTTATATCGATGACGCTCAAATCCGGTTTGTGCCAAGCACGCAGTCTACCGCGACCGTTGTGGCAAACACATTCCACACCGTTGCGCTGACCTTTGATGGCACGGACTCCAATGTCTATTTCGACGGCTCGTTCCTTTACACAATCAACACGAGCGGCGCAGGGCATCCGGCCCCGATCAGCAGCTTTGTGGTCGTGCAGGACGAAGGGTTTTCGGGCGTTGAAGCAAGCGCGGGGTCGCTCGACTATCTGGAGGTGTATTCCGGTGCTTTGACGAGCGGTGAGATTGCCGCGCTCAGTGGCCCCGCCGCTGTGCCGCTCCCGGCGGGCGTTGTGCTGCTTTTGTCGGGGCTTGGTGCGTTGGGCATCGCCCGGCGCCGCCGCGGCGCAGCCGCCTAGCCAAAGGATAACATCGGCGCGCTGCTTGAGTGGAATTTGGCAGCGCCTGCCCCGCAGGCGGCGTGTTGGGACATTGGGTATGTGTGCCCTTCATCCCGTGACCCGCGCGTCGCGCCTTTGTTGGAAAAGCCCTGGCCCCCGCCGGGGCTTTTCTATCTGAGCCGGATCTTGGGCGCCGCGCCGAGCGGGATGGGCCCCACGGTCACGAACCCGCCCATAAAGCTCAGCGGTATGTCGAGCGTATTGGACGGCCCCGAGAGGGCCGACAGAAACTCCAACCCCCGTGTGAGCGACGGCACGGCGCTGGCCGGGATCGTGCCGAGCGCTTGCCCGATGCTGATGATCTCCCGCCAGTTGGTGGCTTTGACGGTGATCGTGCCCTCGGGCGTGCCGTCCCGCGCGATGTCGAGCGTGCCTGCACCCAGCAGCTCAAGCTGGCCCCAGCGGGTCTCCAACGTCTTGAGCTCGATCTGGGTGGGCTGTGGGCGCGCGCGTTCGATGGCAAAGCGGTCCCAGGGCGCGTCAAACGCCACCCGCGCGTCGAGCTTGAAGGTCTCGAATGTGGCGGGCAGCCGCCCTTCCCGGTCGAGCCCGAGCCGGAGCGCGTCCGACGGGCGCAGGTCGTTGGCCTCAAGGAAGAGGTCATAGGTATGGGCCACGGCAGGAACGGCGCGGGCGGCCAAAAGCGCGCGGTCCAGCGTGACCTCCCACCCTTGGGTGGAGGTCGCGACCACGCCCGCAAGCTCCATCGTGCTGTCCTGGAGCGCGAGCGTGGTGCCCGACAGCCGCGCCGAGGCACGCATGTCTTCGTTCGTCACGGTCAGCGTGTTGAACGGCGAGGCGAGCGTTTGTTCCTCTGGGAAAAGCGCGATGATGTGGCCCGGCTGGTAGGCGAGCGCTGTCAGCTCGAACTCCGGCATGGTCCAGACGACGCCCGTGCCGGGGTCGGCTAGGGCAAGGTCGTCGAAACGCGCGTCAAAGCGGTAGGGATAGCCGCCCACGTCGAGCGCCGAAAAGTCGGCGGCCCATCCTTCGATGCGGCGGTCGTCGAACCAGCTGCCAGCCGTGCTTTCGATGGTGCGCGCGGTGAGGACCCAAAAACCGCTCCATCCCAGGAACGCCAAAACAACTACCCAAAGGATGAAGCGCATCACGGCCCCTTTTGTCTGCCTGCGCCGACCTCTATAGCCCGCGGTCATGGGAATGGAAGCATCACCGCAACTTTGGGTCTTTGCCTATGGCTCGCTCATGTGGAACCCGGGCTTTGAGCCTGCGGACCAGGGGCTTGCGCGGCTTGACGGGTACACGCGCAGCTTTTGCATGTGGTCGATCCACCACCGTGGGACGCAGGCCGATCCGGGACTTGTGCTTGCGCTCGACGCCGATGCGAGCGGCACTTGCGACGGCATGGCGTTCCAGTTGCCGCGGAAGGGCCATGACGCGATCCTGGCGGACCTGCGCGCGCGGGAGCTGATTTCGTCGGCCTATGAGGAAAAGGTGGTGCCGCTCACGCTCCGCGATGGGCGGCGGGTGGAGGCGCTGGCCTATGTCATCGCGCGCGATCACGTGCAGTATTGCGGCGGCTTGAGCCTGGCGCGCCAGGCGGAGGTGATCGCCCAAGCCGTGGGCGGGCGGGGCCCCAACACAGAATACCTGTATAACACCGCCGCGCATCTCAAAGAGCTGGGTATAGAGGACCCAACGCTTAGTGATTTGGCAGCCACGGTGAGGCGGCTTGCGGGCGACGCTTAATCGCTAGAGTCTGCTCTAAATTGCGTCTATGCTGCGCTGCAGTGCAAATAAAACAGGACGCGTCCGGTGGAACAACCTGATCGCGAGGCAGAGCCGCAATTCACCACACCGTACCGCCAGATCATCGTGATGGTGCTGGTGCTTGCTGGCGTGGGCGCGGGGACGGCGGTGGCCTTTCCTTTGCTGTACCCGGTCTTTGCCGCGAACCTGTGGTTCAACGGCTTTATCCTGGCGGTGTTTTTCGTGGGCGTCATTGCCTGCTTTTGGCAGCTGATCCAGGTGTTCACCTCTGTGGGGTGGATCGAAGGGTTCACCGCGCGGCGCGTGGGCCATGACCTGACATCACCGCCGCGGCTTTTGGCGCCCCTAGCGGCGCTTTTGCGCAAGCGCGGCGCGCATATGCAGCTGGGGACATCGTCGTCGCGGTCGATCCTCGACTCCCTCGCCACCCGCATCGACGAGCAGCGGGAGATCACCCGCTACCTTGTGTCGTTGCTGATCTTTTTGGGGCTCTTGGGGACGTTCTTTGGCCTGGCCACGACGGTGCCCGCGCTCGTGCAGACGATCCAATCGCTGACCCCGCAGGACGGGGAAACGGGGCTCGACGTTTTTGCCCGCCTTCAAGTCGGGCTTGAGGCGCAGCTTGGCGGCATGGGGGTGGCGTTTGCGTCGTCGCTCCTGGGGCTCGCGGGCTCGCTCGTTGTAGGGCTGTTGGAGCTCTTTGCGGGCCACGGTCAGAACCGGTTTTACCGCGAGCTTGAGGAATGGGTGTCGTCGATCACCCGCGTGAGCCTGTCGGCCAATGACGGCGACGGCGAAAGCGGGGGGGAGTTTGGGGCGTTGGCCCATGTGCTCGACCAGATGGCCGAGCAGATCCAGACCACTCAAGCGATGTTTTATCAGTCAAACGCGAACCGGGCCGAAACCGACGAACGCCTGGTGGAGATGTCGCGCGCCATGGAACGCGTGGCCGACCGGCTGTCTGTGCCGGACCAGAGCACAGCAGTGCTCGCCCAGGTGGCAGAGGGTCAGCAGCGCCTGATCGCGGTCCTCAACGAACGCGAGGGCGAGGGGGCTGGCATGGACGCCGAAAGCCGGATGCGCCTGCGGTCCATCGACGTGCAGCTTTTGCGGCTGCTCGAAGAGGTCAGCGTTGGCCGCCAGGAGGCGATGAACGACATCCGCAACGATATCACGAGCCTGACCCGTGCGATCAATGCCGCCCGCGAGGCGCGCACGCCCGCGGCGCCAGCGGGGCTCGGGGGCCGCCGGGCCGGCGAGGGGAGCTAAGCCATGGCGCTAAGCCGCCGCGGGTCCGGGTCGCGCATCCAGAGCTCCATCTGGCCGGGGTTTGTGGACGCCATGACCGGGCTTTTGCTCGTGCTCATGTTCGTGCTCACGATCTTTATGGTCATCCAGTTCGTGCTGCGCGACCAGATCACGCGGCAATCCAACGAGATGACGGGCCTGCAAGAACAAGTCGCGGACCTCGCCGACGCGCTGGGCCTGTCGCGGCAGGAAAACCGCAGGCTCAACGAGCAGGTCGATACGCTTGGGCTCGAGCTCGACGATGCGGAGGCGCAAACGCGCGCGCAGATGGCGATGATCGCTTCCCTCACGGCAGAGCGCGCCGCCCAGGACGAGGCTTTGGCAGCGGCGGCGGCACAAATCGCGGGTTTCGAGGACCAGGTGGCGGGGTTCCAGGCCCAGGTCGCGTCTTTCGAGGATCAGGTCGCGGCGCTTCTGGCCAACCGGGCGCAGAACGAGGCCGCGATTGCGGCGCTAACCACGGAGCGCGACGCGCAATCTGCGGAGATCGAGGGGCTGCGCGGCGAGCGCGACGAGGGGCTCGCGCGGATTGGCGAGCTCCTAAGCCGGGAAGAAGCGCTGAACCTCGCACTGGCCACGGCACGCCAGGAGATCGACGCGCAGGTTGAGGAGGCCCGCCGGGCTGCGGCGGAACGTGAGGCGCTTGAGGCGCTGGTGACGGACCTGCGCACCGAGGCCGCCGCGCGGGAAGCGACGCTGGCCCAAACGCTCGCGCAGCTTGAAGGCGCGCAGGATGAGGGCGAAACGCTGGCCGCGGCGCTGCGGGCACTGCAAGCCGATAAGGCCAGCGTGGATGAACAGCTTGCCTCAGCCTTGGCGTCGCTCACGCAGTCGCAGACCTCCATGGCCTCGCTCACCGACAGTTTGGCGGCGCTGCGCGATGCGCTTGATCGGAGCGAAGCCGCGGAGCGAGCGGCCGCGCAACGCATCACTGGGTTGCAGGATACGCTCGATGACACCCAACGGGCGGCCACAGAAGCGGCGTCGACTGCGGCCTCTGATGCGGCGCGCCAGGCGCAAGCACTTGCTGGGCTCGAGACCGCGTTGGCGCAAAGCCAGGCCGATGGAGAGGCCGCGGCGCAGCGGATTGCAGAGCTTGAAAATGAGCTGCAGACTTCGACCTCCGAAAGTGCTGCCGCGGCGGCGCGGGCTGCGACGGAGGCAGAGCTGCAAGCAGAGCGGCTGGCGGCGCTTCGCGAGGCTTTGGCGCAGGTGCGCTCGGCCCAAGGGCAGGATGCACAGCGGCTGAGCGCGCAGATCGCAGAGCTTGAGCGCGCGGAAGAAACCGTGACCGCCGAACGCGACGAGGCGCTGGTGGAGGCCGCGCTCGTGCGTGCCCAGCTTGAAGCCGCGCTGGAGCAGATCACGCAAGAGGAAGCCGCGCGCCTGGCCCAGGCCGCGACCCTGCTGGCGCTGCAAGAGCGTTTGGCAGAGACCGAAGCGGCGCTCGACGCCGAAGAGCGCGCGTCGTTGGCCGAACGGGCGACCATCGCGGCGCTGGAGGATGAGCTGGCGGAGGCGCAGGCCGCGCTCGACGCGGCAGAACGGGCCCGGCTCGAAGAGCGCGCCGCGGCTGTTGCCCTGCAGGAGCGGCTTGCCGAGAGCGAGGGCGCCCTGAGCGAAGAGGAAGCCGCGCGCCTGGCCGAGGCCGCGGCGGCAGAGGCGCTGCGCGCCCGTTTAACCGAAGCCCGTGATGAGCTCACGGCCATGGCGCTTCAGCTTGAGGCGCGGCGCCAGGAGGCTGAGGACACGCTGACGCTGCTCGCTGCCGCGGAGGCGGAGACGGAGAATTTGGAGGAGCGGCTGGCTGCCGCTTTGGCTGATCGCGCCGCGGCGGGGGAGGAGATCGCATCGCTCCAAGATGCGCTGTCGCGCTTGGCGACCGAGCAGGGGGATCTGGCGTCCTCCAGCGTGAGCTTGGCGGAACAGTTGGCGGAGGCGCTGGCGGCGAAGGTGGCCGCGGAGCAGGCGGCAGCGACGCAGCTGAGCGCGGCGGAGCAACGCGCGGCGCTTTTGTCGACGGCGAATGCGGCCCTGGCCGATCAGGAGGCGCTGACGGCAGATGCACGCCGGTCCGTGGCGCTTTTGTCCGAGCAAGTGGCCGCGCTTGAGCGCGAGATCCGGCAGCTCCAAGGCCAGCTCGTTGAGTTTGAGTCTCAGGCCGTTGATGACGATGCGCAGATTGCCAATCTGGGGCAGCGGTTGAATGCGGCGCTGGCGGATGTGGCCGCAGAGCAGCGGCGCGCGCGGCTGGAGGCGGAGCGGCGCTTGGCCGTGGAAGAAGAGCTGCGCCAAGAGCTTGAGGAAAAGGCGCGCAACCTGGAACGTGCGCAATCGGAGTTCTTGGCGAGCGTGCGGGACGCGCTTGAGGGGCAGGAGGGTGTGCGGCTCGAAGGGGACCGGTTTGTGTTCTCCTCCGAGGTGCTGTTTTCGTCGGGGAGCGCGCGGTTGACCCAGGGCGGTCGCGATCAGATCACGCAGATTGCCCAGACCCTGCGGGATGCCGCCGAACGTATTCCGCCAGACATTGATTGGGTGCTGCGCGTGGACGGTCACACCGACAATGTGCCGCTGTCGGGCTTTGGCGAGTTTTCGAATAACTGGGAGTTGAGCCAGGCACGGGCCTTGTCGGTGGTGCTTTATATGGTGAATTTCCTGGGCTTTGATCCGCAGCGGTTGAGCGCGAATGGGTTCGGGGAGTACCAGCCCATTGATCCCGCCGACACGGCTGAGGCGCGCGCGCAGAACCGGCGCATCGAGTTGAAATTCACGGAAAACTAGGCCCGCGTGCGCCCCGCTCGGCGGTCGGCCCACCCGCCCACCCCCGCCCGCCGACCGGGCCGCACGCGGGCCTAGTTTGGGATAGCGGCTGTGAGCGTGGTTTCGGCCAGTGTTGTCTGGCCGCGGGTGAGTGTGATCTGGGCCGTGTAGGCGCCCGCGGGCCAGGGTGTCGTGGTGAAGCGGCGTCCGGTGAAGCGCTGCCAGGCCTCTTGTCGCTGTTCCAGGGTTTCGGTGTGGTTGTGGAAGAGCGCGCCGCTCTGATGGGTGATGCGGGTGTGGAGCGTATCGCCAGGCTGGCTTCCGTAGCCGCTGACCCATGCGACGATGGGGCTTGTGGCGGACAGGATATCCGCGCTCTTGAGAGTGTCTTTCATGGCCTCAAAGCTCGGGGCGGCTGTCGCGAAGCCTGCTTTGAGGATGCCGCCCGCGGGGATGTCGAGAGGGGGCGACCAGAGGCTGGGCCCTTGCGTGTCGCAGCTTTGGCCTGTTGGGGCGAAGGGGTCGACCTTTTCGCCGTTGCGGAACACAGAAAGGTGGAGATGGGGGAAGGTGGTGGCGCCGGAAAGGCCGACTTCGCCTAGGATCGCGCCGGGCGCGACGCGGTCGCCCGAACCGACGGTCAGCGAGCCGCGTTTCAGGTGGCAGTATTGCGTGACCCATCCGCCGCCATGGTCGATGGCGACGCCGTTCCCGCAGAGCTCTGCGCCGTAGTTCGATGCCGGGTCGTCAGCGGAGATGTCGGGGTGCCGGTCCCGGGTGCCTGCGACGACACCCGCGGCGGCGGCGCGCACGGCCACGCCTGCGCGCATGGCCGCGAGGTCGGGGAGCGCGAAGTCAATGCCGCCATGGGTGTCGCGGGTGAGCGTGCCGCAGCGAAAGTCGCCACTGCCATCACTTGGGTCATGGTCAAAGAGGGACTGTGCAAAGCAGGTCGTGCCAAGCGTGCAGTCAAGCGGGAAGGTGAGTGTGATGTCTTGGGCGCCAGCGGAGCTCGCCAGCAGCGCAAACGTCAGGGCGTAGGCGCGCCCCCGGGATGGTCCGGGGGCGCGTTGCATTATTCCGCGGTCAGAAGCGGTGGCTTGTCGCCATCGCCGCTGAGGCGCCGTTTCTCGGGGCTTTCGATCCGCAGGTCGAGCTTGCCGTCTTTGACGCCGACCTTGACCAGCCCGCCTTTGGCGAGCTTGCCAAAGAGCAGCTCTTCGGCCAGCGGCTTTTTGATGTGCTCTTGGATCACGCGGCCCAGGGGGCGCGCGCCCATGCGGTCGTCGTAGCCCTTGTCTGCGAGCCATTCGGCTGCCGGGCGCGTGAGCTCGATGGACACGTTGCGGTCCATGAGTTGCGCTTCGAGCTGGAGCACGAATTTCTCAACCACTTGCAGGATGACCTCCTTCGGCAGGGCGCCGAAGCTGATCACCGCGTCGAGGCGGTTGCGGAATTCGGGTGTGAACGTCCGTTCGATCGCGGCGGTGTCTTCACCCTCGCGCCGGTCGCGGCCAAATCCGATAGCGGCCTTGGCCTGTTCGGCAGCCCCTGCATTCGAGGTCATGATCAAGATCACGTTGCGGAAATCGACGGAGCGTCCGTTGTGATCCGTCAGCGTGCCGTGGTCCATGACCTGGAGCAGGATGTTGAACACATCCGGGTGCGCCTTTTCGATCTCGTCGAGGAGCAGCACGCAGTGCGGGTCCTGATCGACGCCATCGGTCAGCATCCCGCCCTGGTCAAAGCCCACATAGCCTGGAGGCGCGCCGATGAGGCGGCTTACCGCGTGCTTTTCCATATACTCGGACATGTCAAAGCGCAGCATCTTCACGCCCAGCGTGTCGGCGAGCTGTTTGGCGACCTCGGTCTTACCCACACCGGTGGGACCCGCGAAGAGGTAGTTGCCAATGGGCTTTTCCGGTTCTCGCAGGCCTGCGCGGGCCAGTTTGATGGCCGATGACAGCGCCTCGATGGCGGCGTCCTGGCCAAAGACCACGCGCTTGAGCGACACTTCGAGGTCTTTGAGCACCTCTGCATCGTCTTTGGACACGTTTTTCGGCGGGATGCGGGCGATCTTGGCGACCACGGCCTCGATCTCCTTCTGGCCGATGGTCTTACGGCGCTTGGATTCGACGACGAGGTGCTGGGCTGCGCCCGCCTCATCGATGACGTCGATGGCTTTGTCGGGCAGCTTGCGGTCGTTGATGTAACGCGCGGAAAGCTCCACTGCCGTCTTGATCGCATCGGCGGTGTATTTGACGGAGTGATGTTCCTCGAAATAGGGCTTGAGGCCCTTGAGGATTTTCACGCTGTCTTCCACCGATGGCTCGACCACGTCGATTTTCTGGAACCGGCGGCTGAGCGCGCGGTCCTTTTCGAAGTGCTGTCGGAACTCCTTATACGTCGTGGAGCCCATGCAGCGCAGTTTGCCGCCCTGAAGCGCAGGCTTTAGCAGGTTGGAGGCATCCATGGCCCCGCCTGACGTTGCGCCCGCACCAATAACGGTGTGGATTTCGTCGATAAAGAGTACCGCGTCGGGGTGTTCCTCAAGCTCTGTCATCACGGCCTTCAGACGTTCTTCGAAATCGCCACGGTAGCGGGTGCCTGCGAGCAGTGCGCCCATGTCGAGCGAATAGATCGTGGTGCCGGACAGCACCTCCGGCGTTTCGCCGTTGACGATTTTGCGCGCCAGGCCTTCGGCGATGGCGGTTTTGCCGACACCTGGGTCGCCCACAAGGATCGGGTTGTTTTTGCGGCGGCGGCAGAGCACCTGGATGCAGCGTTCCACCTCATGGGCGCGGCCGATCAGCGGATCGACATCGCCCTTGCCGGCCTTGGAGTTCAAGTCGACGCAGTATTTCGCGAGCGCGCTTTCTTTGCCCTCGGCGCCCGTATCGGTGGCGGCTTGCGATACGTCTTCTTCGCCCTCTGGCGCGCCGCTCACAGAGCGGTTTTCGCCATAGGACGGGTCCTTGGCCACGCCATGGGCGATGAAGTTTACCGCGTCGTAGCGGGTCATGTCCTGTTCTTGCAGGAAAAAGGCGGCGTTCGATTCCCGCTCCGCAAAGATCGCGACGAGCACATTGGCGCCGGTTACTTCTGTGCGGCCCGAGGACTGCACATGGATTGCGGCGCGCTGGATCACGCGTTGGAAGGCCGCCGTTGGCACGGCCTCGGACCCGTCGATATCGGTGACGAGTGTCGCTAGGTCGTCCTCAATGAACTCCTCCAGCGTTTTGCGCAGCTCGCTCAGATCGACCGAGCACGCCTTCATCACCTTAGCGGCGTCCGGTTCATCCACCAGCGCGAGGAGGAGATGTTCAAGGGTTGCGAGCTCATGGCGCCGCGCGTTGGCAAGGGCCAGCGCGGCGTGAATGGCCTGTTCCAAAGTCGATGAAAATGAAGGCACGCGTGTGCTCCTCTGCTCGGGGTCGCTTGGTGGGTGTCGCAGATCCGGCGCAGGAGAAACGCCCCTGAACCGCGTGTGGCCCACCGTGAAACCGTGGCCTGATACATTTAAGTTTCGGTTTTTGTTCGCAGCCTTCAAGGGCTTTCTTCAAAAATTCGCTCACATTTGCTGTGAGCCCGCCAGTTCGGCCGATTTCTAAGCACGGGATTTGGCTGCTGCGGGACCAATATGGTGGTTCAAAACACCATTGCTAGGGTGCTAGGTCTTTGGGGGCAAAGACGCAGGACCCTATGCATCTCGACGTTCGTACATTGCGCAACTTTTACTACCGCTCGGCGCTGGGGCAGGCGGCGCAGGTGGCTGTGCGCGATCAGGTGCGCAGCCTGTGGCCCGACGCCAGGGGGGAGACCGTCGTAGGCTACGGGTTTGCCGTGCCCATGCTGCGCCCCTTTTTGGCGGAGGCCGAGCGCGTGATTGCGCTGATGCCGGGCCCCCAGGGTGTGCTTCATTGGCCCGCGGGCGAAAAGAACGTGAGCGTGCTGTGCGAGGAAACGCTTTGGCCGCTGCCGGATGAAAGCGTGGACCGGCTGCTGCTTTTGCATGGGCTCGACACGTCCGAGCATCCCGCCGCCGTGCTGGAGGAATGCTACCGGGTGCTTGCGGGCGGGGGGCGCGCGATTTTCATCGTGCCCAACCGGATGAGCGCTTGGGCCCGGAAGGAGGGCACGCCGTTTTCCTTTTCACGCCCCTTTACGCCCAGCCAGATCGAGGCACGGCTGAGCTATCATGGGCTTAAGACCGTGCGCCATGTGACCGCGCTTTATCTGCCGCCGCGACGCACGAAGTTTTGGCTCAAGGCCGGGCCGCTGATCGAGCGGCTGGGGCGTGCGGTGCCCGCCTTTCACGGGGGCGGTGTTCATGTGGTCGAAGTCAAAAAGCAGGTGCCGCGCCCGACGCGACCGGGGCTGGGGCAGGTGATCTCCAACCCTTTGAAGGCGCTTGAGGGCATTGGGCAGCCTGCGCCAGAGCCCGCACGCCGCCACTAAGGGGCGTGGCATCGGGCGATCTGAGCCTTAGCTGCAACACTGGCTCGCAAACCGCCTAAGCGCGCGACCTGCGGGCCCAATCGCGGGTTCTTTCCCCTTCATCGACGCCAAAAGCATCGGCTACACCGCATCCGTTGTGTCGCGTAAAGCTGGAGAGTTCGTCCGTGTCAGTAGAATGTGGTCGCCGCCCGGTCGAGGTGAGTGTGTTGCGGATCGAGCCAGGTCCGCGGGCGCGGGAGCATCGCGCCTACGTGCGGCTCCTGATCAGTGAGGACCAGGATGCGTCGCTGACGACCGCGCTCACGACGGTGGTGCCGGTGGTGGGCGCCGATCTCTACGACGATAACGCAATGGCCGAACGGATTGTAGCGGGCGCGTGCACTTGGTTTGAGGCCTATGTAGACGGCAAGCGCGTGGAAGGGGATGACGCGAACCTCTTTGCCGCGGATCACGCCGACCACCCGGTGACCCGGAAAGCGACGCCGACAGCTCCGGCACGCCGCGCGGCAGTGTCCCAGGCTCCGGTCGCGGGCCGCAAGCCCCGCGCAACCCCACTGCGCCTGACGCCCGAACAGCGCGTGTCGTGCCTGTCGCCGCAAGCGGAGCGGGAGCTGGCCCAAGAGCTGCGCGAGATCGAAGCGGAGTTTGCAGGCGTCCGCCCGGCGCCCGAGCGGCGCGGTTGGGCTGTGGCGCCCTATTAGTGCGAGGCCCCCTATGCGGCGCGCGCGGCGCATCCTGACGGCCAAAATTGAGAATCGTTTAACTACAATCCCCCCACATCGCCGGAAGAGCCGGATGTGGCGCCCCGATATGCCCACCAAATAGGCGCCTGGAACCAGGAAAATCGGGCAGTTTCAGGGGGTGCGTGTTGGAACGCCGCAGGGCATTGCGGCACCCGAACACCTCTGCTACATCGCAGCCGAATTTGCGGCAGCGGTGGCTTGATCCCTTGCTTTCCGCGCAAAACAGCGGCGCCAACGCCGTAAAATATCGAAAGGGTGGACGTGTCCGAACCAGCTTCGATTTCAAACGGTATTGCGGGTCGTTACGCAACTGCCGTCTTTGAATTGGCCAAAGAGGCTAAATCGCTTCCTGCACTTGAAACTGATATTGTTGCGCTCGCAGCAGCTATGGATGCCTCGGACGATCTCCGGGGCTTTTTCTCATCGCCTGTGTATACGCGCGAAGAGATGGGGCGCGCGGCAACAGCCGTCGCCGACAAGGCGGGCTTTGGCGATATCCTCAAGAACACGCTCGCGCTCATGGCGCAGAACCGGCGGCTTTTTGTGGTGCCCCAGTTCGTGGCGGCTGTGAAAGCGCTGATCGCAGACGAAAAGGGGGAGGTGACGGCAGACGTCGTGACCGCGAAGGCCCTCACCAAGACGCAAGCCGACAAGCTTGCCAAAGCGCTCAAGGCGCAAGTCGGAAAAGACGTGAACGTAGAGGCCTCGGTCGACGAGAGCCTCATTGGCGGAATGATTGTGAAGGTGGGTTCGCGCATGGTCGATACGTCGATCAAGTCCAAGCTCGCCGCTCTCCAGAACACTATGAAAGAGGTCGGATAGAATGGCGATCCAAGCTGCAGAAATTTCTGCGATCCTGAAGGACCAGATCAAGAATTTCGGCCAAGAGGCCGAAGTTGCTGAGGTGGGCCGTGTGCTTTCCGTCGGCGACGGGATCGCGCGGGTCTACGGGCTCGACAACATCCAGGCCGGTGAGATGGTCGAATTCCCAGGCGGCATTCAGGGCATGGCTCTGAACCTGGAAATGGACAATGTCGGCTGCGTGATCTTCGGCTCCGACCGCGACATTAAAGAAGGCGACACGGTCAAGCGGACGAACGCCATCGTGGACGTGCCCGCGGGCGAGGCGCTGCTGGGTCGTGTTGTAGACGGTCTGGGCAACCCGCTTGATGGGAAGGGCCCGGTTGCGGCCTCCGAGCGCCGCATTGCTGACAGCAAGGCGCCCGGCATCATCCCACGGAAATCCGTGCACGAGCCGATGGCGACGGGCCTCAAAGCCATCGACGCCATGATCCCCGTTGGCCGTGGCCAGCGCGAGCTCATCATTGGCGACCGTCAGACGGGTAAAACCGCCGTGGCGCTCGACACGATCCTGAATCAAAAATCCTACAACGACGCGGCCGAAAGCGACAGCGACAAGCTCTACTGCATCTACGTCGCCGTGGGTCAGAAGCGCTCTACCGTTGCGCAGCTTGTGAACAAGCTCGAAGAAACGGGCGCCAGCGAATACACCATTGTTGTGGCCGCGACCGCATCCGACCCGGCGCCGATGCAGTTCCTTGCACCATACGCCGCGACGGCGATGGCGGAATATTTCCGCGACAACGGCAAGCACGCGCTCATCATTTATGATGACCTGTCTAAGCAGGCCGTGTCCTACCGCCAGATGTCCCTGCTGCTGCGCCGTCCGCCCGGACGCGAAGCCTATCCTGGTGACGTTTTCTACCTTCACTCGCGTCTGCTCGAGCGTTCGGCCAAGCTGAACGAAGACAACGGCGCAGGGTCGCTGACGGCGCTGCCGATCATCGAAACGCAGGCGGGCGACATCTCCGCCTTTATTCCGACGAACGTGATTTCGATCACTGACGGTCAGATCTTCCTTGAGACGGAACTATTCTTCCAGGGTATCCGCCCTGCTGTGAACACGGGTCTTTCGGTGTCTCGTGTGGGCTCCTCGGCTCAGACGAACGCGATGAAGTCGGTTGCGGGCTCCATGAAGCTCGAACTCGCGCAGTACCGCGAGATGGCAGCGTTCGCGCAGTTTGGCTCTGACCTCGACGCGGCAACGCAAAAGCTTCTGAACCGTGGTGCGCGCCTGACGGAACTGCTCAAGCAGCCGCAGTATTCGCCGCTGACGAACGCGGAAATCGTGTGCGTGATCTTTGCAGGCACCAACGGCTACCTCGACGATCTCGCCGTGGGTGACGTGGGCCGGTTCGAACAGGGGCTGATCAGCCACCTGCGCGGCAAGGGCAAAGACTTGCTCGACCACATCACAGCCAATGATCCCAAGATCAAAGGCGCCGAAGCGGACAAGATCAAAGCAGTCCTCGACGACTACGCCGCGTCCTTCGCATAAGGGGCAGACATGCCAAACCTTAAGGACCTCAAAAACAGGATCGACTCGGTCAAATCGACCCGGAAGATCACCAAGGCCATGCAGATGGTGGCCGCCGCGAAACTGCGGCGGGCACAGGATGCGGCCGAGGCCTCGCGCCCTTACACAGAACGGTTCAATGCCGTGATGGGTGGGCTCGCGGCATCGGTGGGTGGCTCTGACTCGGCGCCGCTGCTTCTGCGCGGCACGGGTAAGGATGACGTTCAACTTCTCGTCGTGATGACCGCAGAGCGTGGTCTGTGCGGCGGCTTTAACTCGTCGATTTCCAAGCTCGCGCGTATCAAAGCGCAGGAGCTGATCGCGGCGGGCAAGACGGTCAAAATTCTGACCGTTGGCAAGAAAGGCCGTGATGCGATCAAACGCGAGCTGGGCGATCACTTCATCGGCCATGTGGACCTGAGCGACGTCAAGCGCCTGGGCTACAAGGATGCCGCTGGCATTGCGCAAGACGTGCTGAGCCGGTTCGACACGGGCGAGTTCGACGTCGCGACGATCTTCTACAGCCAGTTTGAGTCTGTGATTTCGCAGACCCCGACGGCGCAGCAGATCATCCCGGCGGCCTACGAGGCCGATGGCGACGCCGAAGGGACGCTCTACGACTACGAGCCGTCCGAGGAGGCGATCCTGGCGGACCTGCTGCCGCGTGGTGTGGCGACGCAGATCTTTGCGGCGCTGCTGGAAAACGCGGCGTCTGAGCAGGGCGCGCGGATGTCCGCCATGGACAACGCGACGCGCAACGCGGGCGACATGATCGACCGTCTGACGATCGAGTATAACCGCTCCCGCCAGGCTGTGATCACCAACGAGTTGATCGAGATCATCTCCGGGGCGGAGGCGCTCTAGCTTGGCGGCGCCGACCAAATATATCCAAGCGACGCACGAGCACGCGGTCACCTTTTCCGTGTGCTCGCTCGTCCGTGACGTGGACCGATACGACGTGCTCCTTGAGTCGTTCGAAAAGTTCGGCTTCACGACGGCGAACTCGGAATTCTTTGCGGCTGATAACCGCGAGGTAAACCAGTTCGACGGGTATAATTGGCACAAGCGCATGCATACGGAGTGCTCGGGCGAGTACATCATTTACTGCCATGAGGACGTCGAGCTAATCGGCGATGGCTTTGATGACTTGGTTGCGCGGCTCCGCGAACTCGAAGAGCACGATCCACGCTGGCTTGTGGCTGGTGTGGCGGGGGCTGCATGGCGGGTGGATAACGGCGAAAGCCGCCGCCAGATCCTGCATATCTCCGACGGGTACGGGAATGACCGCCTGAAGGGCGTGCATCCGGGCCGTGTCGAGTCGCTTGATGAGTGTTTTTTGGTCGTGCGCCGCGATCGCCCGGTGTTTGGGTCCTATGACCTCAGCGGGTTTCACTATTACGGCGCCGATCTGTGTTTTTCCGCCGAGCTTGCGGGTGGGACGGCTTATGCCATTGATTTTCATCTGAAACATCATGGTGAGTCGCGCCGTGGCCCGCCCTTTCGGCAGTGCCGCCGGGCATTTGCCCAGAAATATTCAAAGATCTATCCAGGACGCCTGATGTATTGCACGACCGGACCCGTGCAATTCGGTGGCGGCTGGTACGATCTCGTCTGAGACCCAAGGAATCTACCCAGCGGGCGTCGAATGCGCCCACCCTGCGTAAAATCCGTAACACTGAGGAACGTGTGATGGCAGAAACAACCAAAGGCAAAATCACCCAGGTGATCGGCGCCGTGGTGGACGTGCAATTTGGCGACCACCTGCCCGAAATTCTGAACGCTTTGAGCACCGACAATAACGGCAAAGAGCTGGTTCTTGAGGTGGCTCAACACCTCGGCGAAAGCACCGTGCGCTGCATCGCCATGGACGCCACCGAGGGCCTCGTGCGCGGCCAGGACGTCACCGACTCCGGCAAGCCGATTTCCGTGCCCGTGGGCGACGCAACGCTGGGCCGTATCATGAATGTCGTGGGCGCGCCCGTGGACGAAAAGGGCCCGGTGGAAACCACGGAAACCCGTTCGATCCACGCCGATGCGCCTGAGTTTGCGGAACAGTCCGTGTCCTCCGAGATCCTCGTGACGGGCATCAAGGTGATCGACCTTCTGGCGCCTTACTCCAAAGGCGGTAAAATCGGCCTCTTCGGCGGTGCGGGTGTTGGTAAGACGGTTCTTATTCAGGAACTGATCAACAACATCGCGAAGGTGCACTCCGGCTACTCCGTGTTCGCGGGTGTGGGCGAGCGGACCCGTGAAGGGAACGACCTTTACTACGAATTCATCGAATCCGGCGTGATCAACGCGGACGACCTGACGAAGTCCAAGGTGGCGCTCGTCTACGGTCAGATGAACGAGCCTCCCGGTGCGCGTATGCGTGTGGCACTGTCGGGTCTGACGATGGCCGAACAGTTCCGCGACCAGTCCGGGACCGACGTTCTGTTTTTCGTCGACAACATCTTCCGCTTCACGCAAGCGGGTTCCGAGGTGTCCGCACTTCTGGGCCGTATCCCATCCGCTGTGGGCTACCAGCCGACGCTCGCCACCGACATGGGTGCGATGCAGGAACGGATTACGTCCACGAAGAACGGCTCCATCACTTCTGTGCAGGCGATCTACGTGCCTGCGGACGACCTGACCGACCCCGCGCCGGCCACGTCGTTTGCCCACCTCGACGCCACGACCGTTCTGTCGCGCGCGATTTCAGAGCTTGGGATTTACCCGGCTGTGGACCCGCTCGACTCCACCTCCCGTATCCTTGACCCCGCCGTGGTGGGTGAGGAGCACTACGGTGTGGCCCGTGACGTCCAGGGGATCCTCCAGCGCTACAAGTCGCTGCAGGACATCATCGCGATCCTTGGGATGGACGAACTGTCCGAAGAAGATAAGCTGACCGTTGCGCGCGCGCGCAAGATCCAGCGCTTCCTCTCGCAGCCGTTCGACGTGGCCGAAGTGTTCACCGGTTCCCCCGGCGTTCAGGTCCCGCTTGAGGACACGATTGCCTCCTTCAAGGCGGTTGTGGCTGGCGAATATGACCACCTGCCCGAAGGTGCCTTCTACATGGTTGGCGGCATCGACGAGGTGAAGGAAAAAGCACAAAAGATGGCAGCTGAAGCCGCTTAAGGCCGATGCGTGGTCCCGGGGCTGACCCGGGACCCCACACTCAATCAAGAGGCCCCGGATCGCGGTTCGGGGCTGCAAAGGGAAGATACGATGGCGTTTCAATTCGATCTTGTGAGCCCAGAGCGGCGGCTTGCCTCCTTTGAGGCGAGCGAAGTTCAGATCCCCGGTGCCGATGGCGATATGACGGCCATGCCTGACCATTCTCCCGTCATCACGACGCTGCGGCCTGGTGTGCTGCGTGCGGTGGGTGCGAACGGGGCGCAGGAATTTGCGGTGACGGGCGGGTTCGCCGAAATCTCCCCCGCGGGGGCATCGGTTTTGGCCGAACGCGCCATGCCGCTCAGCGAAGTGACCGCAGACGTGATCGCTGGCCTCATCGCCGACGCGCAGGAGGCCGCATCGGCCGCTGCGGGCGACGCCAAGGACAGCGCCGATAAGCTTGTGGCCGATTACGAGGCCCTGCGCGACGCGCTCTAAGCTGCGCCTTGCGCGCGTTGCCGTCGCTTGGGCCCCACTGGGGCCCAATTTCGTTCCGGCAGACTTGCATCCAAGCGCAGAGCGATAAACCCTGTCGAAAAGGGTTCGAATCTCGATGAAACGTCTCCGAAATCACTTGATTGGCGTCGATCAGGGCGACGTGATCCTATTTTCGGATTTTGAAACCGACGGCCCCATGTGGTCGGGCACGGGGCCGCGCGTCGTGCGCCAGGCCGTTGCGTTTTCGGATGCCTACAAGACGCCGCCCAATGTGCAGGTTGCGCTGACGATGTGGGACATGGACAGCGAGTCAAACCCCCGCATGGATGTCAGCGCGGAACAGATTTCGGAGACAGGCTGCGTGCTGGTGTTCCGCACCTGGGGCGACACCCGCGTCGCGCGCGTGCGGGCCTCCTGGTTGGCCATCGGCGAGCTGCGCCATGGCGACGAGTGGGACCTGTACTAGGCCCCCACCCACGTCAGTCCCAGGTGTAGAGACCTTCGTAAATCGGCCCGAGCGTTTCAGGGTCAAAGAGCGATGACACCGACGTCCCGTTCCAGATATTCATGATCGCCTGTGCAAACATCGGTGCGGTGGGAACGGTGCGGATGTTCTTGCTCGCGGCGACCGCCGCCGTCGGCTCGATCGTGTCCGTGACGACGAGCGTCTTCATAACGGATTTCGAAATCCGCTCCACAGCAGGGCCCGACAGCACCCCGTGGGAGATATAGGCGTGCACCTCGGTGGCGCCGTGATCCATCAGCACCTCCGCGGCTTTGCAAAGCGTGCCCGCGGTGTCGACGATGTCATCGACGATGATGCAGGTCTTGCCCGTCACATCACCGATCACGGTCATCTCGGCAATCTCGCCGGGCTTTTCGCGCCGTTTGTCGACGATAGACAGCGGCGCGCCGATCCGCTGGGCAAGCTCCCGCGCGCGGCCCACGCCGCCCACGTCTGGGCTCACCACCATGATGTTCGACAGGTCCTCGAAGTTATCGCGGATATCGAGCGCGAAGATCGGAGAGGCGTAGAGGTTGTCGACCGGGATATCAAAGAACCCTTGGATCTGCGCCGCGTGGAGGTCCATGGTCAGGATCCGCTCGATGCCTGCCTCGACCATCATATTCGCCACGAGTTTTGCAGAAATCGGCGTCCTGGCCTTGGTGCGGCGGTCCTGGCGGGCGTAGCCGAAATAGGGGATCACAGCCGTGATCCGCTGCGCTGACGACCGTTTGAGCGCGTCGGAGATGATCAAGAGCTCCATCAGGTTGTCATTGGCCGGGCGCGACGTGGGCTGGATGATGAACATGTCCTCCCCCCGGACATTTTCGAACACCTCCACGAAAATCTCACCATCGTTGAAGCGTTCGACGCGGGCATCCACGAGCTTCATCTGTTGGCCCCGGCTCATGCCAACGCGGCGCGTGACCTTTTTGGCCAGCGCCATATTGGCATTCCCGGAAATAAGCTTGAGCTCGGCGGATGTTGGCATGCGTGTGTCCCCGATTGGCTGCAATACACCTACGCAGCGCGGACCCAATCCCCCGAGTCGCGCCGTTGACACGCCCTAGCACGCAGCTACCCTTGCGGCCAACAAAAGGACGGACCATGGCCCATATCGACTACTATTTTTCGACGATCTCCCCCTACACCTATCTCGCCGGAACGCGGATGGAGGCGGTGGCAGAAAAGCATGGCGCCACCATCACTTACAAGCCGCTCGACATCGTCGCGCTCTTTGGGCGCACGGGCGGCACACCGCCCAAGGATCGCCATCCCTCCCGGCAGGAGATGCGCGCGCAGGAGCTGGTGCGCCAGGCCAAAAAGCTTGGAATGCCGTTCAATCTGAAGCCTGCCCATTGGCCCACAAACCCCGCGCCGTCCTCCTACGCGTTTATCGCAGCGGTTCAAGCTGGTGGGGATCTGGGGACGCTTGTAGCGTCCTTCACCCGCGCCTGCTGGGCGGAGGACAAGGACATCGCGCAGGATGACGTGATCCGCGCATGCCTGGAGCGGGCGGGCTTTGACCCGGCTTTGGCCGATAGCGGGCTGCTCGCGGGGGCGGAAGCCTATGCCCAAAACCTCGAAGACGCGGTGAGCGCGGGGGCCTTTGGCGCGCCGTTCTACATCACCGATGGCGACGTGCGGTTCTGGGGGCAGGACCGGATCGCGGACCTCGACCTCCACCTCGCGGGAGAGCTGTGAGGCCCCACGCCCGGGTTTGGGGCGACGGCGCGTATCTGCTGATCCACTGCGCACTCGCGCATGCGGGGGTGTTGTCGCCCCTGGCGGAACGGTTGCCGGGCGGCGCGGTAGGCTTTGACCTGCCGGGCCATGGCAAAAGCCCGCCCTGGGACGCGTGCCAGGATTATCAGGCCCAGGCCGTCGCCTGGGCTGCAGCGATGCGTGACGCGCCGGGGCCAGTCCTCGGGCATTCCTTTGGCGGGACGGTGGCGTTGCGCTTTGCGCTGGACCACCCGGAGCGGGTCACGCGGCTCGTCCTGGTGGAGCCGGTCTATTTCGCGGCGCTCCGGGTTCACGACGCGCCCGCCTATGCGGCCTACCAGGCGCGGTTTCAGCCGATCCTTGATGCCTATGAGGGCGGGGATTTTCACCAGATGGCGGCACGGTTTACGGCCATGTGGGGAGGGGCGCCGTGGGCCACGCTGCCCGCACGGTTCAAGGACGCGCTCGCGCGGCAGATGCCGCTCATCATCGCGCAGGGGCAGGGGATCGACGCCGATACCGGCGGTGTGTTTGCGCCCGGGCGGCTTGGCGCGCTGGGCTGTCCCGTGACGCTCCTCCGTGGGAGCGACAGCGATGCGTCCGTGGCCGCGATCCACGCGGTGCTGATGCGCCTGATCCCCGGCGCGGTGGAGCATGTGATCGAGGGCGCGGGACACATGTCGCCTATGACCCACACGGATGAGCTCGCGCGGCTTATCCAGCCTTGAGCAGGTCCACGAAACGGTCCGTGTTTTCAGGCGTGGCCGACCAGTCGCAGACAAAGCGGGCGACAATCGGTTCGTCATCGGGCCCGGTGCCGACATCCGCAAAGCTGTTGAATTGCGCTCCCGCCGCGTGAAGCTTGCGGTGAAGCGCGCGGGGAAAGCGTACGAACATCAGGTTCCCGGCGGGCTCATCCACGAACTCCACATGAGCGCGGATCCCATCGGCGAGGTAGCGCCCCGCCGCGTTCGCCTGCGCGCCGAGCGTCAGCCACAGCCCGTCCGTCAGGTAGGCCACCATCTGTGCGCTCAGGATGCGGTGTTTGGACAACAGATGCCCGCCCCGCATCCGGTTGCGCAGGAACGCCGCGTCATAGGCGGGGTCGAAGAACACGGCAGCCTCAACGCTCATGCAGCCGTTCTTGGTGCCGCCAAAGGTCGCCGCGGTGACGCCAGATTTCCACGTCAGCTCTGCCGCTGTGCAGCCAAGTGCGGCGCAGGCGTTCGAAAACCGCGCGCCGTCCAGGTGGACCGCCAGCCCGGCCTTTGCGCCCAGGGCCGCGATCTCCTCGATTTCGCTTAGGCTGTAGGCTGTCCCGGCCTCGGTGATGTTGGTCAGGCTGATCGGGCCGCGCGCTGGCGTGTGGACGTCGCCGGGCGCATAGCGGTCGAGTATGGCGCGGAGCCCGTCCGCCGACATCTTGCCGCCTGCGCCTGGGACCGGTGCAAAGCTCGCGCCGCCGGAATACATTTGCGGGCCGTTGGCCTCATCGATCAGGATATGCGCCATCTCGTGGCAGAAAATCGCAGACCAGGGCGGCGCCATGGCGCCCATGATCATCGAATTTGCGCCCGTGCCCGTGATCGCCAAATGGACGGAGGCGTCCGGCGCCTCGAACACCTCTCGCACCAGCGCCTGCGCCCGGGCCGCCCAGGGGTCGTTGCCATAGGGCAGGGCGTAGCCGTCGGAGGCCTCGATCACCGCTTGCAAGACGGCCGGATGCGTCGGGCCGGTATTATCCGAGGCGAAAAACATCAGCTTTCCCCCACGATGTAGTCTTCCCAATCCTCCTCGGGCACTTCGAATTCCGGGATCGTCCAGCCCCTGACAGACACGCCCGCCTCATGGACGCTGTTCGGGTCGCCGGTCAGGAGTGGGTGCCAGGTGGGGAGCGTTTTGCCCTCGTGCAGCCTTTTGTAGGCGCAGGACCCCGGCAGCCAGTAGCTGTGCATCGGGATCGTTGCGGGCGTCATGCGAATGCATTCGGGGACGAAGTGGTGGCGGATGTCGTATTGCGCGCATCGGCAGGTGTCGTTGTCGAGCAGCCGGCAGGCGATGCGCGTCAACGCGACCTCGCCGGTGTCGGGGTCCTCAAGCTTGTTGAGGCAACACTTCCCGCAGCCGTCGCATAGCGCCTCCCACTCCTGATCGGTCATCTTGTCGAGCGGGATGCGCTCCCAAAACTTGTCACGCATCACAGAGCGCCTAGGATGGCGCGCGCGCGGTCGCAGTCGCGGCCCATTTGGGCGATGAGCGCGTCGAGTCCGTCAAACTTTTGCTCCCCGCGCAGATACGCCACGAGCCCGACAGAGATCGTGGCGCCATAGAGATCGCCCTTGAAATCAAACAGGAATGTCTCGCAATTCGCAGCGTTTTCGCCAAACATGGGGCGCACCCCGATAGAGGACGCGCCGTGGTAGCTGCCTGCGTGGGGACCATCGAGCACGTCGACGACGACCACGTAGACGCCGTAGGCGGGGTGGTGGAGGTCCCCTAGGCTGATATTTGCGGTGGGATAACCCAGGTCACGCCCGCGGGCGTGGCCGTGGATCACCTCCCCTTCCAGCCTGTGCCAGTGGCCCAGCATCGCGCGCGCATCTGCGGGGCGGGCGTCGGCCAGTGCGCGGCGGATGTTGGTGGATGACACCTCCGTCGCGCCGGTGGCCACCATCTGGGCCACGGTGACGTCGATGCCGTGGGCCTTAGCGAGGCCGCGCAGCGCCGCCGTGTCGCCCGCACGATTTTTGCCAAAGCAAAAATCCTGGCCCACCACCACGTGCGACGCCCCGATGCCGGTGGCGATGATATCGGTGACGAAGGCTTCTGGGCTGAGTTCTGCGAGGGCCGCGTCAAAGGGCACTTCAAAGAGCCGCTCGACGCCAAGTTTTTCGAGCCGGTTCGCCCGTGCTTCCGCGCTCATCAGGCGGAATGGGGGCTTGGGGAGGCCCTTTTCAGCGGCGAAAAAGCTGCGCGGGTGCGGCTCGAACGTGACCACGCCCAGCGCGGCCCCGTCGCGGCGCGCCTGGGCGATGACCGCTTGGTGCCCCAGATGCACGCCATCGAAATTTCCGATGGCCACAGAGGCGCCGCGGGCTGCCGCTGGTATCGCTGAAAGGTCTGTGAACCGCTCCATAACGCGCGACGTAACCCGGCGCGCGGGGCGCGGCAAGCGGCGGGCGCTACGTTTTGCGCGTCAGTCGAATTTACGCGAGGGGGCGAGCACGACGGCCTCGCCCTTGAGCACTTTTTTGCCATCGACGGCGCAGTGCGTGTCCATGGTCACGCGGCGTTTGGCGTAGTCGATGGCGGTCACTTCGACCTCGGCGCGGACCAGGTCGCCGGGGCGCACGGGGGCCAAGAATTTCATGGTCTGACCCAGATAGACCGTCCCGTGCCCGGGGAGCTGTTCGCCGATGACGGCGCTGATCAGGCCCGCGGTCAGCATCCCATGGGCGATGCGGCCCTGAAAAATGGTGTCTTGCGCGTAGTCTTCGTCCAGGTGGACCGGGTTGTGGTCGGTGGAGACTTTCGCAAACATCTCGATATCTTCGTCGGTGACCACCTTCATCACGTGCCGTGTCATGCCGATTTCGAGGTCTTCGATGACGATGGTGCCGCGGGGCATATTGTCGAGCATGGCGATTCTCGCTGGGTAATGATGTTCGCTATGCGTGGCTATATGCGAAACATTATTACTTTGCAAATGCAGAATTACCGCAGGTAACCGATGCTATAGGTGGGTTCGATCTGCTCACTGTTCAGAAACGCGGCAAGCGCATCGGGATCTGGGTGCTGGTCGGTCTTCGTCTCCTCCGCAGCGAGGCCGCCGGTGATAAAAAGGCAGTCGATATCCTCGCCGACCGCGCCGCGCACATCGGTGAGGATCCCATCGCCGATGGCCAGGATGCGCCCGTCGGGCACGTCTGTGCCCAGGGCCGACAGACGGCGCCGCGCGAGGTCATAGATCGGCGGATGGGGTTTCCCGAAATAGAGGCTCTCGCCCCCCATCTCCGTATACATTTGCGCCAGCTTGCCTGCGCACCATTCGCGCGTCTCGCCACGGTCCACGACGATATCGGGGTTCGCGCAGAGCAGTTTGAGCCCGCGCTGCTTGGCGAATAGCAGATCGGCGCGGCTGTCTTCGGGCGGGGCCAGCGGGTCAAAGGGGCCGCAGCACACGATCCCGTCCGCTTGATCAAGCGGGACTTGGGTTATGGGGGTGGGGTCGGTGATGATGCTGAGCGGGTCAAAGAACGCCTGATCATGGGGCTGGCCAATGAAATAGACCTTTTCGCCCACAGCGCCCGTAAACATCGCCGCCCGCGCGCTATCGCCGGATGTCGCGATGTCGTCCCAGGCGTCTGTCGCCACGCCGATCAGGTCGAGCTGGGCCGCAACAGAGGCGCGGTGGCGCGGGGCATTCGTCACGAGGATGACCTTACCGCCGCCCGCGCGGTAAGCTTGCAGCGCGGCAACAGCGCTTGGGAACGGATCGACGCCATTGTGAACGCAGCCCCAGAGATCGACAAAGAGCGCGTCATACTGGGCGCCAATGTCTTCTAGCGTGTTGACGATGCGCATTGGGGCCTCCGGTCCCGGGCGAGCCGGGCTAGCAATGGGTAAAGGCGCGGCGCAGTGGCCACGCCCCTCGAACGCGGATCAGACCGCGAGGTTCGGGATGATCTGCTTTTTGCGGCTCATGACGCCGGGCAGAACGACGCTGTCGCCGTCGACGGTGGCGCCAAAGCTCTTTTCTGCGACCGTTTTCGTCAGGTCGTTGGGGATGAGCATCGTTGCCTCTTCATTGAGGATGTCCACGACAAAAAGCAGCACCTGGTCTACGCCATCCTCGGCCGCAACGGTCGTCATGCTGTCCATCAGCGAGGCCTTACGGTCGAGCACAATCTGCGGCGCGGTGGTTTCGAGCACGGAGACACGGAATTTCGTGTCGCCCACCGCGTATTCTTTGGAATCCATCCGCAAAAGCTCGGCGTCGGAGAACGCGCTGACGTCGGATTTCGCCTCAAACATCTGGCTCGCATAGGCGCCCATGTCGATGCCGAGATCGGTGGCGAGCTCAGCGGCGAGCGCGCGGTCGTGATCGGTGGTGGTGGGGGACCGGAACTCCAGCGTGTCCGACAGGATGCACGACAGCGCCGCAGCCTTCATCGGGGCGGGCATTTTCGCGGCGTCCTCGCCCATCAGGTCCACCATGACCGTGGCGGTGCAGGCGAGGGGGCGGATGGTGATGTCGATGGGGCCTTTGGTTTCGATCCCGCCCACCAGCTTGTGGTGGTCGATGATGGCCTGGATGTCGGCGTCATTGATCCCATCGGGCAGTTCTGCTGGGTTGTTGGTGTCCACGATCACCACGGGTTCATCTGCGGCCACACCGTCGATGATCGCGGGCTTTGCAAGCTCCCAATGCTCGAGCACAAACGCGGCCTCGGTGTTGGGTTCGCCCAGGAGCGCGGGCATCGCCGCCTCACCCTTCACCTCGTTCAGGTACCACGCCCACAGGATCGCGGAGCAGGTGGAATCGGTGTCGGGGGCTTTGTGGCCGAATACTTTGATCATGGGTGTCGCTGCCTTGAGGAGTGCAATTTCGCGCGCCTTATAGGTGCGGGCCAGACCGATGTCACGGGGGGCGGCTCTTGCAAAAATGGCGCATCTGAGGTAATTGCCGAGCAGTCAAAGGAGCGCGCTGACAATGGACATGCAGGCTTAACCCGCCCATCCCCGAGCCGCGAACGCGCGGCCCCCTCATTTGTTGAGGAGCGCCCTGATAATGGACAGCGTCTGACGCCTCGTCGTGCCCGCATGCCTGCGGTGGGCGACGCCTATCACCCACGTCTATCCTTTGATCCAAGAGGCACCTTATGCCCGATTTCACCAAACCCACACCCGCCCGCGGGACCGTTCGCCTGTTGCCAGACAGCGTGCAGCGTAAGCCGGAGCCGACACGCCCTGACCTGCGGGCGCGACCATTCGAAAAGGGGCGCCCGCAGGGTAAGGTCCGCGGCGGCCGGCCCCCGCGCTTTCCCGGTCGCACCGGCGGCCGCTAACCGCCGCAGAGCAACCGCTTGACGGAGGGGGCCGCGCACGGAAAGCTGGGCGCGGCCCCCGACAGCTGACTGAGGCGATGCGCGAAACCGATCTTTACCCCCCGATCAAGGCGTATCTGACCCGCCAAGGCTACACCGTGAAGGGGGAGGTCGGCGCCGCAGATATCGTGGCCCTGCGCGGCGAGGAGCCGCCGCTGATCATCGAGCTGAAGCGCGCGTTTTCCTTGACCTTGTTGCACCAAGCGATTGAGCGGCTTTCGATCACGGACACAGTCTATGTCGCCGTCCCGCGCCCTAAGGGCCGCAAGGCGCTCCGCGCCAACATCTCGCTCTGCCGCAGGCTCGGGCTCGGCGTGATGACGGTGCGCGCCGATGGCCTGGTCGAGGTCCACGCCGACCCCGGCCCCTACGCCCCTCGCAAGGCCAAAAAGAAAACCGCCCGCCTGCTGCGCGAATTCGACCGGCTCGACGGCGACCCCAATGCCGGTGGCGCTACGCGCCACGGCATCGTCACCGGATACCGCCAAGACGCCATCAAATGCGCCCTCTACCTTGCCAATGCGGGGGCGGAAAAAGGCGCGATCGTTGCCAAGGCCACGGGCGTCAAAACCGCCACCACCATCATGCGCGACAACCACTACGGCTGGTTTCAGAAGGTGGAGAAAGGCGTCTACACTTTAAGCACAGCGGGACAAACGGGGCTTAAGGACTGGGGCGATGCCCTGGGTTGACGCTTGAGGCCCGTCCGATGGCGGTACTTAAGGACCGAGGAAGTCTCGTCTACGGAGCATCACGCAAGTTGCGATTGCGGACGGGTCAGGCTGGTCGCCCAGGGCCATCCCGTGATCCGACGCGACGGCCATTGCAAGATTTGCCGCCGTGGGTCTGGGCAACCCGAGACAGCCTGCATTCTGATCGAAAGCAGACGGGTCACGGGATCACGTGCCCCGTGCGCGCTCTGCGATGGCGAGGCCCGCGGCGACGCCGGATGACCAGGCCCACTGAAAGTTGTAGCCGCCGAGCCAGCCGGTGACATCGACGGCCTCCCCTATTGCATAGAGCCCGGGCACGTGGCGGGCCTCCATCGTTTTTGACGATAGGGCGTCGGTTGCGATCCCGCCTGCGGTGACCTCGGCCTTTGCATAGCCCTCGGTGCCGGTCGGCTGAAACGTGAGCGCCTCAAGGGTTTGAGCTGCATCGCTGAGCTCGGCATCAGAACAGTTTCCAAGCTCCCGCTCCAGGCCGATCCGCGTGGCAAGCACGTCCGCCAGGCGGTTTGGCAGGTGGCGCGATAGGGCTGCCCTTAGATGGGCTTTTGGCATGTCCTTACGCGCGGCACGCAATAGCGTGCCTGCGTCCGGCAGAACGCATAGCGAAACAGTGTCGCCCGGCGCCCAATAGGACGAGACCTGTAAAATCGCGGGCCCGGACAGCCCTTTGTGCGTAAACAGCGCCGCTTCTTGAAACGCCACATTGCCCACGCGCGCTTCCGCAGGAAAGGCGACGCCGGGGATGGCTTTGTACAACGCGTCCTCGGCGCCCAGCGTGAACGGCACGAGCGCGGGGCGCGGCGTCACCATGGCCAAGCCAAAGCGGCGCGCGATGTCATAGGCCACACCCGTTGCGCCCATTTTGGGGATGGACGGCCCGCCCGTCGCGATGACTAGGTGCGGCGCGGTCGCGCCTGCAACCGTGAACCGGCCATCAGCGTGGCCGATGTCGCCGATTTCCGTCGATAAGCGAATGTCGACTTTGCCACGGCGACATTCTTCAAGGAGCATCGCAACGATCTGCCGGGCTGAGTCATCGCAAAAGAGCTGCCCCAGTGTTTTCTCGTGCCAGGCAATCTTATAGCGTTCCACCAACGCCAGAAAATCCCATTGCGTGTAGCGGCTTAGCGCGGATTTCGCGAAATGCGGGTTCTCTGACAGGAAGTTATCGGGTTCGGTCCCGGTGTTGGTAAAGTTGCAGCGCCCCCCGCCCGAAATGAGGATTTTCTTGCCCGGCTTGTTGGCGTGGTCAATCACGAGCACCCGTGCACCCGCTTGGCCAGCGGTTGCGGCCGCCATCAACCCAGCGCCCCCCGCTCCCAGGACGATCGCGTCGTAGTGGTTTTGGGTCATGCTTGCCTGTGCTTTCTCACTACGTGCCGCTCGCGCTACCGACATATGTCAGCACATATCGCGCGCAAGGAACATGGTGCGGGCTTTACTATGTGCGAGGCGGCTGTAGCGACATAGCGGAAACCCGGACGCAGCACAGGACCCGCCCGCAATGGGAGGGCATGGACCGTAAGCGGCATCGCTTTTCCGCATGGTGAGGTTGCCTTTCTTAGAGCCCCAGGGACAAAGCGGCATCTTTGCGGCCCCGCGCTTGACTCCTCCCCACACACTGCCTATCTCCCGCTCCGTTAGCACTCACCTCTAGGGAGTGCTAAAGGGAGAAACTTTGATCTACCAAGGAGCATCAAAGATGGCATTCACACCGCTTCATGACCGCGTTCTCGTTGAACGTGTTGAGAGCGAAGAAAAGACCGCAGGCGGTCTGATCATCCCCGACAGCGCGAAAGAAAAGCCCGCAGAGGGTCTCGTGGTCGCTGTTGGCGCAGGCGCCAAGGACGACGATGGCGACCGTATCGCCATGGACGTCAAAGAGGGTGACAAGATCCTCTTCGGCAAGTGGTCCGGCACGGAAGTCACCGTGGACGGCAAAGAGCTGCTGATCATGAAAGAGAGCGACATCCTCGGCATTATCGGCTGAGTTTGCGCGCGCCGGGCTGAAGCCCGGCCTACCCAAGACATTCAACCGATAGGAGCTACACATGGCTGCTAAAGACGTAAAATTCGACACGTCCGCCCGCGACAAGATGCTCAAGGGCGTCAATATCCTCGCCGACGCTGTCAAAGTGACGCTGGGCCCCAAAGGCCGTAACGTCGTGCTCGACAAATCCTTCGGCGCACCGCGCATCACGAAGGACGGTGTGTCTGTCGCCAAAGAGATCGAACTGGAAGACAAGTTCGAGAACATGGGCGCACAGATGGTCAAGGAAGTCGCGTCCCGCACCAACGACGAAGCCGGTGACGGCACGACGACCGCGACGGTCCTGGCTCAGGCCATCGTCAAGGAAGGCATGAAGTCGGTTGCGGCTGGCATGAACCCGATGGACCTCAAGCGCGGCATCGACATGGCGACGACGGCTGTTGTGCAGGCAATCTCCGCCGCGGCGCGTGAAGTCAAAGATTCCGACGAAGTGGCACAGGTCGGCACGATCTCTGCGAACGGTGAATCCGACATCGGTTCCCAAATCGCGGACGCGATGCAGAAGGTCGGCAATGACGGCGTGATCACGGTCGAGGAAAACAAAGGCCTCGAAACCGAAACCGACGTTGTGGAAGGCATGCAGTTCGACCGCGGCTACCTGTCGCCGTACTTCGTGACCAACCCGGACAAGATGACCGCAGAACTCGAAGACGCGATCATCCTGCTGCACGAGAAAAAACTCTCCTCGCTCCAGCCAATGGTTCCGCTGCTCGAGTCCGTGATTCAGTCCGGCAAGCCGCTTCTGATCATCGCAGAAGACGTCGAAGGCGAAGCGCTCGCAACGCTCGTGGTCAACAAGCTGCGCGGCGGCCTGAAGATCGCAGCGGTCAAGGCACCAGGCTTCGGCGATCGCCGTAAAGCCATGCTGCAGGACATCGCGATCCTCACCGGCGGTCAGGTCATCTCCGAAGACCTCGGCATGAAGCTTGAGTCCGTGACCATGGACATGTTGGGTTCGGCCAAGCGCGTGTCGCTGACCAAAGACGAGACCACCATCGTCGACGGCGCAGGCGAAAAGGCAGAGATCGAGGCACGCGTTGCTCAGATCCGTGGCCAGATCGAAGAAACCACCTCCGACTACGACCGCGAAAAGCTCCAGGAGCGTGTCGCGAAGCTCGCAGGCGGTGTGGCCGTGATTCGCGTCGGCGGCATGACCGAGGTCGAAGTGAAAGAGCGTAAGGACCGCGTCGATGACGCCCTGAACGCAACCCGCGCCGCTGTCCAAGAGGGCATCGTTGTGGGCGGCGGTGTGGCCCTCGTGCAGGGCGCCAAAGCGCTCGACGGCATGGAAGGCGCCAACAACGACCAGACCATCGGCGTCAACATCGTGCGCAAGGCAATCGAAGCACCGCTTCGCCAGATTGCCGAGAACGCAGGTGTCGACGGCGCAGTGGTTGCCGGCAAAATCCGCGAGAGCGACGACGCAACCTTTGGTTTCAACGCGCAGACCGAAGAATATGGCGACATGTTCTCCTTCGGCGTGATCGACCCGGCCAAAGTGGTGCGCACCGCACTTCAGGACGCAGCCTCCATCGCGGGTCTTCTGATCACGACGGAAGCCATGGTCGCCGACAAGCCCGCCAAGGAAGGCGCAGCAGCCGGTGGCGGCATGCCCGACATGGGCGGCATGGGCGGCATGATGTAATCAGCGTTTTCTTTGGAAAACGCGTTTACCGCGACATGAATGAAAGGGTCCTTCGGGACCCTTTCTTTTGTTTGATACTTTCTAAGTTTCCTGAAACACTCCGCAATAAGCCCTGTCATTTAAGAGAGACTTATTGAATGCGAATCTTCACTCTATTGCTCGCCCTTTGTCTATTGCCTGCCGTCAGCGCGGCTGAGACCCGTGTCGTCAACGAAAGTTGGGGCGGAACCCGTTTCAACTGGACCCGCAATGATGGTATGCTCGTTCGCTGGCAAGTGTTTGACGTCGAAGGAAAATTAGAAGTCTGCGTTGCCTATTCATCATTCGGCGGGACGAACTCCCAGTTCAACCGTCTTGCTTTACGGGAGGCGCAGTTGCGCACGCGCGACGGTGATAATCGGGTCCTTCGCAACCTAAGTTTTGGAAAGCTGCATTCGTCGCGGGCGGAACCGAAAAAACTCGTGGGATTTGAAGCGTCATGCAAAGTGACGAAACTCGATTTTCCGACCGAATACCCGGTGACATACATCAAATGGCGCGAAGGTCGGTATAGCCTGTAGACGCAGATGTGATGCGCGCCCTCCGCGCACATCTTTGCTCCGGCCCCAAACCTGATATGGCAGCGCCATGTTACGCGCGCTGCCCCCAACCCTATCCGCCACCGCCCTCGCCAGCCTTGACCGGCTCGGGGCATTCGACGTCCGCCCCGGCATTGTCGATCTCCACGGTGATGGGTTCGAGCGGCATTTGGCGCCCCGGCGCGGCGCGCTCAAGGACCTCACCCAGGGGCTGGTCGCGCTCGATGCGGAGCTTGCCGCCAATGGCATCACGACCGCCGTGCTCGCCCAGTTCTGGTCGTGGGAGGGGGGCATGCGCGGGCCTGACTTTGCGCGCCGCCTCGTGGCCGCGCTTGCCACTGCACGGCCACAGCTTCTGACCGATATGCGGGTGCAGCTGCGTGTTGAGATCTCCATGATCGATGATTTCGACGACATTGCCCGCTTCGTGGGCGAGGCGGGGATCACAGATGTCGTCTTCAACGATCACTTGCCGCATGACGCGCTTGCCAAGGGGCGCACGCCGCCGCGGCTCCAGGGGCAGGCGCTTAAGGCGGGGCGCGCGCCAAAGGATCACGAGGCGCTTTTGCGCAGGCTCCACGATAACGCGCCCGCGATGCCGGGCGCGGTCGCTGCGCTCGCCCAGCGGCTGCGCGCGGCGGGGGTCCGCTTGGGCAGCCATGATGATGCGACCGCGGATAGCCGGGCGCGGTTCCGGCAGCTTGGCGCGACACTGGCAGAGTTCCCAGAAACGCAGGAGGCGCTCAACGCCGCCCATGCTGCAGGCGACACCATCGTGCTCGGCGCGCCAAATGTCGTGCGCGGGGGCAGCCACAAAAAGAACCTCTCCGCAGCAGACGCAGTGCGCGCGGGGCGCTGCGATGTGCTTGTGTCCGACTATCACTACCCAGCCCCACGCCAAGCCGCGCTCCTGTTGGAGCGGGACGGCATCGATGCCTGGCCCCTGATCTCCGCCGCGCCTGCGCGCGCCCTGGGCCTCACCGACCGGGGCACGCTGGACCTCGGCCAGCGTACGGACCTCTGCGTGCTTGATTCGCGCGGGCGGGTGGTGGGCACCATGGTCGCAGGCCGCTGGAGCTACTTGACTGCCCCGCTGATCGAGGCCCTGGCGTGAAGCTTTTGATCCTCCTCTTGGGCGTCTTGGTGGCCTTTGCGGGGAATTCGGTCCTCAACCGCCTGGCTCTGGTCGGCGATGACGCCACCGGCGCGTTGGAGTTTGCCGTGATCCGCGTCCTCGCCGGGGCGCTCACGCTCGCATTGCTTGTGCGGGTGCGCGACCGCCACATCGACCGCCCCCGTCGTGCGCCCACGGGGGCGGAGCTGACGGCCGCAGGCGCGCTTGCGCTCTACCTCCTCGGCTTTTCGCTGGCCTATCTGAGCCTGCCCGCGGGGCTCGGGGCGCTGATCCTCTTTGGCGGGGTGCAGGTGACGATGTTTGTCGGCGCCGTGCTCGGTGGGGAGCGGGTCCCAGCTGCGCGCTGGCTGGGCGCAGGGCTTGCCTTTCTGGGTCTTACCTACCTGCTCTGGCCCAGCGGGAGCGGGGCGCCCGATGTCTTTGGCGCGCTCCTGATGCTTTCGGCCGCGCTGGGCTGGGGGGCGTATTCCCTGCTCGGGCGGGGGTCGCAGGACCCGCTCGGCGACACGGCGCGCAATTTTATGATCGCCACCGTGCCCGTGGGCGCGGCAATGCTGGTGGCCGGAGCCTTAGGGCAGGGGGCGGAGGTGCCGTTGCGCGGGTGGCTGCTCGGCATCGCTTCGGGGGCCCTCACATCGGGTCTGGGCTATGCGCTGTGGTTCCGGGTGCTGCCTCAGCTTTTGCCGAGCGTTGCGGCGGTGGCGCAACTGACCGTGCCGCTTATCGCGATGGCTGGCGGGATGGTCTTTCTGGCGGAGCCGCTGACGCTGCGCTTTGCTGTCGCCTCTGCCATTGTTTTGGGCGGGGTGGCGCTCGCGGTGCTTGCCCCGCGCCGTTAGCGCGAAGTTGACGTTGCGTGCGTTTCGCGCGGGCGGGGTGAAATCGGCGGCGAATTGGTTTACGTCAACGTCATGTGGAAGCTCGCCGCCCTCCTCCTCTTTGGTGCGTCCCCGACGATGGGCGCCCAATGCGTTGTGCTGCTGCATGGTTTGGCACGGACGGAAACATCGCTCGCCATTATGGGCGAGGCGCTCGAAGCGGCGGGCTATGAGACCGTCCTCGTCGACTATCCATCGACGGAGTTCGGCATCGACCAGCTTGCCCAAGGCATCGTGCCGGAGGCTATGGCCCAATGCGGCACCGATCAGGTGCATTTCGTCACCCATTCCATGGGCGGCATTCTGCTGCGCGCCTGGGCCGAAACCGCGACGGAGGCCGAGCGCGCCCGCATTGGCCGCGCCGTGATGCTCGCCCCCCCAAACCAAGGGACGGAGCTTGTGGATGCACTGGCGGATCTCCCACCGTTTGAGTGGGTCAACGGCCCCGCAGGCGCGCAGCTTGGCACCGACGGGGTGCCCGCCAGGCTTGGGCCTGCGCGGTTTGAGCTTGGCGTGATAGCAGGCAATCGCACGGTCAGCCCGGTTTACTCGCAGATCATTCCGGGACCGGATGACGGCAAAGTCTCCGTCAGTTCGACGCGTGTGGAGGGGATGGCCGACCACATCGTGCTGCCCGTGACCCATACGTTTATGATGATGAACCCGCTTGTGGTTGCGCAGGTGCTGGAGTTTCTCGAAGCAGGTCGGTTTGACGCCGATCTAACCCTGCTCGATCTGGTGCAGGAGGCGGTGCAGCCTTAGGGCATAGGATACTGGTACAGCCAGCCTTCCGCTGAGCTAAATTCTGCGACTTGGAAGCAGAAGCGCCGCCCCGTGGGGGCGGAACGGCGCGGCCCGGCGGTGCCGCCGGGCGATCACGCTGCGGCTATGCGGATTGGTTGATCGGCCATTCAACGGCTTTAGGTCTGCAGCCCTAACCCGTCACTCGGTTTACGTGACCCATCTTGCGACCCGCTCGCGCCTCTGACTTCCCATAGAGGTGGATCGCCACACCAGCGCCCGCGAGCTCTGGCACGCGATCCACGTCGTCGCCAATCAGGTTCTCCATCACCACATTCGCGTGCCGTTGCCCGTCGCCCGGCGGCCAGCCCGCAACGGCACGGATATGCTGCTCGAACTGGTCGATGGTGCAGCCATTCTGCGTCCAGTGGCCGGAGTTATGCACCCGCGGGGCGATCTCGTTCACCACGAGGCCTTGGGGCGTCACAAAGAACTCCACCCCCAGCACGCCCACATAATCGAGCGCGTTGAGGATCTGCGCCGCCGCCAGCACCGCGTCCGATTTCACCCGCGCGGGCACCGTGGCGGGCACCGTGGTCGTCCGCAGAATGCCGCCCTCATGCACGTTCTGCCCTGGGTCGTAGCAGGCCACCGCACCGTCCTGGCCGCGGGCGGCAATGACGGAGATCTCGCAAGAAAAATTGATGACGCCCTCTAGGACCGCTTGCGCCCCTGCCAAGGCCTCAAAGGCCTCCGTCGGGTCGTCATCTGCCGCAAGCCGCTGCTGGCCCTTGCCGTCATAGCCAAAGCGCCGGGTTTTGAGGATGCCCCCGCCAAAATGCGGCAGCGCCGCCACGAGGTCCCCGCCGGTGTTAATGTCGGCATAGGGCGCGCAGGTGAGGCCGAGATCGGTCAGGAAGTCCTTTTCCACCAGCCGGTCCTGCGACACGGCCAGCGCGCGGCGGTTCGGGTGAATAGGCGCCAGCGCCTCAATCGCGTCGAGCGCGGCGGTGGGGATGTTTTCAAATTCATAGGTCACGACATCCACCGCGGCCGCAAAGGCGCGCACGGCGTCCGCGTCCTCGTAGGACGCGCAGACATGCCGCGCCGCCACCTGCGCGGCTGGCGCGCCCGGGTCGGGGTCAAAGATGTGGCAGGCAAAGCCCAGACGCGACGCTGCGACCGACAGCATCCGGCCAAGCTGCCCGCCGCCCAAAATGCCGATGGTGGCCCCTGGCGCGAGCGGCGTCATTCCGGCACCTCCGGGATGGAGGCCGAAAGCGCCGCGCGCCACGCATCTAGCCGTGCAGCCAGCGCTGGATCGCTCACGGCGAGGATGCCCGCCGCCATCAGGCCTGCATTGACGGCACCAGCCTCCCCAATGGCCATGGTCGCCACGGGAAACCCGCGCGGCATCTGGACAATGGAATAAAGGCTATCGATACCGTTCAGCGCCTTGGTCTGGATCGGGACGCCAATCACCGGCACCCGCGTTTTGGAGGCCATCATCCCCGGCAGATGCGCCGCGCCGCCAGCGCCCGCAATGATCGCTTTCAGCCCACGCCCTGCGGCCGCGCGCCCATAGTCCCACAGCCGGTCCGGCGTCCGGTGCGCTGACACGATCCGCGTGTCATAGGCCACGCCAAGCTCGTCCAAAATCTCTGCTGCTTTTTGCATGGTGGGCCAGTCCGACTGACTGCCCATGATGATCCCAACCTCTGCCATGGCGGCCCCCACGTTAGAAGCGCTCCCTATAGCAGGGTCGTGATCCTAAGCAATGATATCGGGGGTCAACTGATCCTCGATCCGCGCGATCCGGTCCTTGAGCGCCAGCTTTTCCTTTTTCAGCCGCCGAATGGTCAGCTGATCGGGCAGTGGGGCGTCTTGCAGCGCGGTGATCTGGTCATCAAGCGCCCGATGCCGGTCGCGCACAACCGACAGTTCAGCGCGCAACACGCTGTCTCGATCCATGGTCCCGGGCGCCGTGCCCGGGGTCATCGCAGGCCCGTCCATAGCCATAAGCCTATCACCCTCCTTTCGGTTCACGCAAAGCTTACGGTCTTGTGTGGCGCAGATTTTTACCCATATTTCTATGCAAATGGGTGCTCATGAGAGGCCCAACAAGGCGCGTTGCTTAGACAAAAGGACATCCGCCCATGACAAAACTGACGCTTGGCGCGCATCCCTACCTGTTGGGATTTGATCAGCTCGAACGGCTCGTCGAACGCACGGCAAAGACCGGCAATGACGGCTACCCCCCTTATAACATTGAACAAACCTCCGAGCATTCCTACCGGATCACGCTCGCGCTGGCGGGATTCCGCGAGGACGATCTGTCGATCACCGTCGAGGACCGGCAGCTTGTGATCCGCGGCCGCCAAGGTGACGACAGCGAAGGGCGGGTGTTTTTGCACCGCGGGATCGCTGCACGCCAGTTCCAGCGGTCCTTTGTGCTCGCCGAGGGCGTGGATGTGGGCGAGGCGCAGATGGAAAACGGGCTGCTCCACATCGATTTGACGCGCTCGGTACCAGACAAGGTCGTGCAGACCATCAACATTCGGAAAGGGTAAGGCGATGAATACCAAGTTTGATTTCCCAGACAGCGCGACCTCCCTGGTCTATGTCAAACCCGTGGCCGTGGCGTCGCTGCCCAGCGAGGTCCGGCAGGAAGCTGGCGACCGCGATAGGGTCTATGCAGTTCACAACGCGGATGGCGAGCAGCTCGCGCTTGTGGCGGACCGCAAGCTGGCCTTTGTGCTGGCCCGCGAGAACAACTTTAGCCCCGTGACGGTGCACTGATGCGGCGCCCCGTGGACTGGGTGGATGCGTTCACCACCCAGCCCATGGGCGGCAACGGCTGCGCAGTTGTCCACGACGCAGGCGCGCTGGATGCTGCGACGTGTACGCGGTTCGTGGCGGAGACCTCCCTCGTGGAGTGCACGTTTTTGGAACCATCGGACGTGGCCGATGTGAAGGTGCGCTACTTCCTCGCCTCCCACGAAATCCCCTTTGCCGGGCACCCAACCGTGGCGACCGCCGCGTCGCTCTATGACCGCGGCGCGCTGACAGGGCCGCAGATGCGGTTCGAAACTGGGGCAGGGATCATCACCGTCGACGTGGAGGAGACGGGGAGCGGCCCGCGCTTTACCATGACCCAAGCCGCGCCGGAGTTTGGGCCCACCTGCGACCCAGGCCAAGTGGCGGCGATTTACGGGCTCAGCGCAGATGACGTAGTCGGCACACCGCAGCTCGTGTCCACTGGGCTTGGGTTCGTGATCACGGTGCTCGGGTCGCTCGATGCGCTCCGCGCGGCGCAGCTCGACCTGGAGGCGCTGCGCGCCCATTGCGCGGGCCTGGGCGTCCCTGATGGCACAATGTCAGAACCCTATCTGGTGGTGCGCAGCGGCGTGGATCGCGGCCAGACCTTTGCCCGGCTTCTGATGGCGCCGCCATCGCCGCCTGAGGATCCTTTTACGGGCTCCGCTACCGGGGCCACAGCTGCGTATTTGTGGAAACACGGGCTCATCGACACCCGGCGCTATATCGCTGAACAGGGCCACGACCTGGGCCGCCCGGGGGAAGCGATGGTAGAGATTCTGGGGCCGAAAGGCGCGCCCGAGGCGGTGCGCGTTGGGGGCCACGCGCATATCCTGATGTCGGGCACTGTAGATTTCGGTTAGGTCTGCGATATCCGCCTAGCAATCCCGCGTTTATCGAAGCGCGGAGGGCTGACCCCGACCGAGGGTGGGGGTGAAGCCCCCGCCCGTGGGGGCGGTCGGGGGCTGCCCGGTGGTTCCCACCGGGCGTGAGCTCAAATCCAACGTCTCGCTAGTTCGCGTAGGCCACCGATGGCAGCCAAGTCGTGAGCCACGGCATCTCGAACACAATAAACAGGCCAAGCAGCTGCAGCATCACGAACGGGATGATCCCGCGGTAAATGTGGCCCAGGTTCACGCCCGGCGGGCACACGCCCTTGAGGTAGAACAGCGCAAACCCAACTGGCGGCGTAAGGAACGAGGTCTGCAACGTCACCGCCACCAGGATCGCGAACCACACGACTTGGGCGTCCTGGATGGTCCCATAATCCGGCACCGCAAGCTCCAACCCCTGAATAATCGGCAGCATGAGCGGCATGATGATCAGCGTGATCTCGATCCAGTCGAGCAGGAAGCCCAGCAGGAACACGATAAAGAGGATGAACGCGACCACGAGATACGGGTTCTCAAAGATCCCCGCCACCATATGCTCCACCACCTCATCGCCGCCGTAGAGCCGCAGCACATAGGCAAAAAAGTTCGCAGCGAGGAAGATCCCCAGAATGTAGCCAGCGGTGTTGAGCGTCGAGCGCGACACCTCCCGCAGGACTTTGAAGGACAGCTTGCCATAGGCCACGGCCAAAAGCGTGGCGCCCAGCGCGCCGAGGCCCGAGGCCTCCGTCGGGGTGGCAAGACCGGCAAAGATCGAGCCCAGCACCAAAAGGATCAGGAAAAGTGGCGGGATCACCGACAGCAAAACCTCTTTCACGGTCGTCCAGCTCACTGGCTCCGTGTTTTCGGGCACCGGCATATCTTGGGGCCGGATGATCCCGTAAATCACGATGAACACGATATAAAGCGCCCCCAGAATCAAACCGGGAAAGAGCGCACCCATGAAGAGATCCCCGAGCGAAATCGCCAGCTGGTCAGACATGATCACCAGCATGATCGAGGGCGGGATCAGAATGCCCAGCGTCCCGGCGGAGGCGATCGTGCCCGTGGCGATGGGCTTGGAATAGTTCTGCTTCATCATCGCGGGCAGGGCCATCACACCAAGCAGCGTCACCGACGCGCCAATCACCCCGGTGGAGGCCGCCAGAATGATCCCGATCAAAAGCACCGTCAGCGACAGCCCGCCCTTGAGCCCGCCAAAGAGCTTTTGCATCGACTGCATCATCCGCTGCGCCACGCCCGATTGGTCAAGCATGAGCCCCATAAAGATAAACATCGGCAGCGCCACGAGCACCGGGCTCTGCACGATGTTGCCAAAGAGCCGCGAGGGCAGGGTGCCGAGCTTGCGCCACTCCGCCCCGATGCGATCAAACTCGATCACATCGCGGATGTCGGACCGGAATGGATCGAGGAAGAACACCGCAAACAGGTAGAAAATCAGCGCCACACCCACGAGCGCCATGGCCACCGGCACCCCGCGAAAGAGCAAGACGATAAAGACGACAAAGATCATCGGAACGAGGATCTCGTTCAGCGTTAGGAATTGGCCCAGGAATTCGAGGATAAACATCAGCGCGCCTTCCGCACATAAAGGAGCGCGCCGAGCGCGGCCGTGATTGCAAGCGCGACGAGAACTGTCAGGTTGGTCTCATAGGGGCCAAACTCAACCTCGCCCATGAGAAGTCCGTTGCGCATAATCGCGCGCGGGGCCATCTCCGGGTCGACAACCCGCGTGAGCCACCACATCGCGTAAAAGAGCACGAGGTTCACTGCGAGCGCCACACTGGGCAGCGACCACTTGAACCGGTCCCATCCCGTGTCATGGCCGTGTTGCCCCAACAGCCGAACAAGCCGCGCCCAGGCGGCCCCCGCGATCACGATAAAGCTGAGGTTCATCAAGACCTTAAGGATCCAAAGGTTGTGCAGACCGTTCGGGCTCGACGATCCCTCCCACGCCTGAACGGACGACACGGCGTAGTGAAATGTCAGGTCCCAGCAGATCAGGCAAAACGGGATAAAGAGCCAACCCAGCGCAAAAAGGTCGACGCGCCGCTGCTTGGGCGGCTCGTAGGCGTCGTAAAAGATGTCGACGCGCACATGGCTGTTCGTCGTCACCGCATAAGCCACCCCCACAAGGCACGCGATCCCGTAGAGCCACCACTGCATATCGTCGAGCCAGGCCTGGTTGCCTGGCCCCACGCCGATGCGGCCAAAGTTGCGCAAAAAGACCTGAATGACGATGACCATCATCAAGGTCGGAAAGAGCCATGCGAGCGCGTTGCCGATGCCCGCTATAAGCCGGTCGCCACGGTTATGGGTCTCGCGGTCAACCTCGCTCGGGTCAGAGATCGAGACGACTTCGTCTGCGCTTACGGACATGATTTCTCCCGACTTTGTGGCAATCGTCACCCATAACGGTGGGTTAAAACCCCACCCTACGTCGCACGGTAGGGTGGGGTTTTAACCCACCCGCCCAGCGGCAGGTGGGACGGTGCCCCGCGCAGGACGCGGGGCACGATGTTGGGATTAGTCGCGCGGACGCGGCAGATAGATGTTGTGGTTCCAGGTTTTGTACCCTTCCCGGAACTCAGCCAGGTCTGCCCAGGTCTTGGCAAAGTGCTCGTCTTCCGCGGCGAGCTCTGCGGCTACTTCGTTCCACGTCGCTTCAAACACGTCGAGCTGCTCTGGCGTCCAGTTCTTGATCGTCACGCCGTTGTTTTCAACGTTGTCGACCATCGCGGCAAAGTTCGTTGCTTCGCCTTCGGCCAGGTTCGTCGTCACGTTGGCAAGGCAGGCCACTTCGATCTGCTTTTGCGCGCGCTCGTCGAGATCTTCCCACACGTCTTTGTTCACGAGGAGCTCGAACATGGTGGATGGCTGGTGCCAACCGGGGAAGTAGTTGAACTTGGCGATCTTGTAGAAGCCCAGACGCGCGTCGATGCGCGGCATGGAGAACTCGGTCGCATCAATCGCGCCACGCTCCAGCGCGGGGAAGATGTCGCCGCCCGCCAGAAGCGAGGTGGACACGCCCAGACGCTGCATCACTTCGGCGCCGAGGCCAAAGAAGCGCATGTTCAGACCCTCAAGGTCTTCGAGCGAGTTGATTTCGGTTTTGAACCAGCCGGAGGTTTCCGGTGCAATGATACCGCAGGGCATAACGTGCACGTTGAACCCGTTCTGGTCATACATCTCGCGCATCAGGTCGAGACCGTCGTCATAGAGCATCCACGCCATGAACTCGCCGGCTTCTGGGCCGAATGGCACGGCAGCAAACAGCGACGCGGCGGTCATCTTGCCCTGCCAGTAGCCCGCGGTGGTGTAGGCCGCATCGACGGAGCCGTTCGACACAGCGTCCAGCGCTTCGAGCGTTGGGACGAGCTCACCGGGATCAAAATGCTCGAACTCAACCTCGGACGAGATGCTGTTGATCTTGTCGACAAAGTCGAGCGCGGCAGTGCCCAGGATCGGCAGGTTCTTCCCGAAGGCAGATGTCAGTTCCAGCGTCTCTTGCGCCTGAACAGCACCACCGGTCAGCCCGGCAATAGCCAGAGCAGCGAAAGTCTTTTTCATCGTTTTCCTCCCAACGAAATGATGGCGGGTCGTTGCCCTCCATGACGTGCGACATTTTGGCTTTCCCGCCGTCGCTGAGCAACAGAAAAGCGGGAAACGGCGCACTTTGCAACAATGTATACGTTAAGGGATGCGTTATTTTGTGCCTACGCATCGGAATTTGCGCGCAGCGGTCGAGTATTTTTTTGGCATTACGTAGTACTTGGTATGCCAATCCCCACAGCACGCCCTAGCACAGCTACCGCGAGGCGCAGCCGTGGCGCCTCGCGGTTCAGTGATTCTCTTTGGCGCTAGGTGTCGGAGGACACGTAGTCTTCGAGCAGCTTCTCGTTTCGCGCGGCCTCGATCTGGGTGATGCGGTCCTCGTTGATGCGGTCCTCGAAGCGGTACTTCACAAAGTTCACGAGGCTGATGGTGAGCATCAGCACCCCGATCGCCCAGTAGCCCTTGGTGGACAGCGGAACGTCGGTCGACAGATAAAGCGAGATGGCGAGCATCACGTAGGCGATGACGACGCCGGCTGCGTTGAACATCATGATCAGGCTGTTGTCGGATTTGAAGGGGGTCATGGTTTTGGGTCCTGTCGGTTTATTGCGTTTTGAGGCGTGCGAGCACGTCTGTCGCGGTGGTTTTGGTGGCGGGGCCGTAGCCCGCGGCGGCCATGCGGTCCTCTAGGCCCTCGTGGCTTAGACCCTGGTCGATCTCGTCCAGGATCTCGCTCTGTTCGAACGGATCGTCCTGACCGAGCACGCGGTCGATCAGTTCCTGCGCTTCGACAGCGGGGGCGGTGCGTCGCACGGTCCGGTTCAACTTGCGTTGGGTGTCAGCCTCCCGCCGCGCAGCTTTGGCTGCGATTTCCCCCTGCTTCAGGTCGATGATCTTGCGATGCATCGTCTCGACCGAGCTCTTCAGGCGCAGCACCTTCTGGTCGAGCCGCGCAAGCGTGTCTTCGCGCACAGTGCGCTCGTTTTCCAAGGTGGCGATGGCTTGCGCGGCCTCCTGCGCCAGGGCTTCATTCTCCTGTGCCAGCGCGGCCTGGGCCCGCGTCGTCAGGGTCGCAATCCGCTGCATGAGCCCGTCGAGCTGGCGCTGCTCCGTCCGCTGCCGCTGGATCATCGCCGCCAACGTGGCCTTCGCCGCGCCTTGCGCGTCTTCGCTTTCGCGAACCTTTTGCGCGATCAGATCAATCGCGTAGTGGTCGCGCATCTTCTCCTCGGCCCTGCGGCTTTCGCCGATGAAAATCGTCTTGAGCGTCCCGAGCATGTCACTGTCTCCAATCTTGAACGTTGTTCATAAAATGGACATAGGCAGTGCGTGAACGGTGTTCAAGGAAAAAATTGAACAATGTTCGAAAAACTACCGCGTGGCGATGTTCTTCAGCACAAGCGCGATCATCCGCTCCAGCTTTTCAAACGGCACGCCTGATATCCGCTGCTCCAAACCCAGCAGCACGATCCCGTGGACGGACGAAAACAGCGCCCGCGTCATCAGCTCGATATCCTGGTCCGAATAGTCCGGGTACACCTTGGCCAGCGGCCCGGCGATGTAGGAAAACAGGCGCTTGAGTTCGAGCAGGTACCACTCCGGCACATCGTCGGCCTCTGTCAGCTCGATATCAAACAAGGCCCGCCAAAGCCGTGGGTTATCTGCCGCAAAATGCAAATAGGCCGTCGACAGCGCCACCAGCGTATCCTCGGGCGTGAGCCCCTTGGCGTGTGAGGCCGCGCCGACCTTTTCCCCGATGCGCTTGAACGTGCGGCCATTCACGGCCAGCACCAACGCATTGAGATCGCCGAACACATTGTAGATCGCGCCGACCGAACACTCCGCCGCCTTCGCGAGATCGCGCGCCTTGAGCGCCGACAGCCCGCCCTCGGCCACGCGCGCCTCGGCGATGTCGGTCAGCCGTTCGCGGAGGGCTGCATGCTTTTCACTGGTGCCTCGTGCCATGGCACCCGGTTACGGGTCCAGGTGGAAGCTGTCTAGTCGCGCGGGGCAGGGGCCCCGCCCTCGAAGTTGTTGCCGTTTTCATAGTCACACGGCGCCTCCTGCATCTCCAGATGCAGGTTGTCGCCGGTGTAGGGATGCGCGCGCGCCAGTGCCTCATCCACTTCGATCCCGAGGCCTGGAGCCGTGGGTGCAGGGACAAACCCGCACTCCACGGCAATAGAGCCCTTGATCAGGTCGCGGTGGAACTCCGTCTCGATCGTCTCCGCGATCAGCAGGTTCGGGATCGACACGCTCAGATGGATATTCGCGGCCCATTCGATGGGCCCGGCATAGAGATGGGGCGCCATCTGCGCGTTATAGACCTCCGCCATGGCGGCGATTTTCTTTGTCTCCCAAATCCCGCCCGAGCGCCCCAGCGCAGGCTGAAGGATCGCAGCGGCCCCTTCGCGCAGCACCGGCGCGAACTCCGCCTTTGTGGTCAGCCGCTCGCCGGTAGCCACGGGAATCCGCACCGACTGCGCCACGCGGGCCATCTGGCCCACATTGTCGGGCGGAATGGGCTCCTCGAACCAGAGCGGGCTATAGGGCTCCAACGCCTGCCCCAGCCGGATCGCGCCCGCCGTCGTGAACTGGCCGTGCGTGCCAAACAGCAGATCCGCGCGGTCGCCCACGGCCCCGCGGATCGCCTTGCAGAAGGCCACGGACATGGAGATATCCCGCATCCCCGGCATATGCCCGCCGCGCAGCGTGTACGGTCCCGCCGGGTCGAACTTCACAGCGGTATAGCCCTCATCCGCCTTCGCCACCGCCGCCTCAGCGGCCATTTCGGGCGAGGTCCAGAATTCCGCAAGCGCATGGTGGGGCAGGGGGTAGAGGTAGGTATAGGCCCGCACGCGGTCGTTCATCTTTCCGCCGAGCAGTTCCCACACGGGGCAATCCCGGGCCTTACCCAGGATATCCCAACACGCGATCTCCAGCCCCGAAAACGCGCCGATGACCGTGAGGTCAGGCCGCTGGGTGAAGCCTGACGAGTAGGCGCGCCGAAACATCAGCTCCACATTCGCCGGATGCTCCCCCGCCATATGGCGGTTGAACACATCGTGGATCACATGGGTCATCGCCTCTGGCCCGACAGAGGACGCGTAGCATTCCCCCCAGCCCACGATGCCGGTGTCGGTCGTGACCTTCACGAGGATCCAGTACCGCCCGCCCCAACCCGGGGCCGGGGGCGCGGTGACGATGACGTCGAGTGTGTCCAGCCGCATGGCGCGCCTCCTAGGTGTCGAACACGATCACATTGCGCTTGGCGGTGCCGGTTTTGGTATCCGCGATCGCCTCGTTAATCTGGTCGAGTGTCCAGCGGCCTGAGATCAGTTCATCGAGCTTCAGCCGCCCCTGATCATAGAGGTCGACCATCCACGGGATGTCCCGCTTGATCACCACATCGCCCATCTTCGATCCCACCATGCCCTGACCTGTCGCGGCGAGCATCACGGGCTCATACTGCGCAAAGGCCCCCGAATGGGGCATCCCCACCATGATGACCATGCCACCAGCGGCCAGATAGCGCGGGGCCTGTTCATAGGCCGGGATCGCGCCCACGGTGACGATGACGGCATCCGCGCCACGCCCCATAGCCTTCATCGCCGCGCGCCAGGGCTTAGCCTCCGTCGCCAGCACACCGTCCGTGGCACCAAACTCTCGGGCCATGGCGAGCTTTTCTTCGCTCATATCCACGGCCACGATCCGCCGCGCGCCCGCGATCCGCGCGCCCTGAATGGCGTTGAGCCCGACGCCGCCTGCACCAATCACGACCACATCCTGACCCGCCCGCAGCCCCGCCGCATTCACCACAGCGCCTACGCCCGTGATCACGCCGCAGGCGATGAGCGATGCGGCCTCCACCGGGATGTCCTCGCTGATCTTCACCACCTGGCTCTGGTCCACGACGACCTTCTCCGCGAAGGCGCCGCAGTTCATCGCTTGCTCGACAGCACTGCCATCACTAAGCCTGATCGGCCCGCCTTCGAAATTGTCCGACCCCGTCGCGCAGGCCGTGGGCTGGCCAGAGGCACAGGGCGTGCAGCCCCCGCAGGCGCGGATCAGCGTCACGACCACCCGGTCGCCCAATGCCAGCCCAATCACGCCCGCACCGACGCCCGTCACCGTGCCCGCCGCCTCATGGCCGTACACAGCCGGAAGCTGCCCGCCCCAGCCGCCATCGATGTAGGAAATGTCGGAATGGCAGATCGCCACCGCCCCCAGCGTCACCTCGATCTCGCCCTGGCGAGGGGCGGCAAGCTCCACCTCCTCCACCACGAGCGGTGCGCCAAACTCATGGGCCACCGCTGCCTTAATCCGCGCCATGGCTCGTCTCCCCCTTAGTCTACGTGGCGCGAGCTTGACGCGCGGTGTTGCGCGCGCAAGCCTGAACGCGTCACGCCGTAGCGTCAGCCCGTCGCTTGCGGGTCACAAACACATAAAGACACGCGGCCACCAGGACCGACGACAACAGGAACGGCGCGCCGGGCATGTACACCCCGCCCTCCCGCGTGAAGAGGAAGAAGAGCTGCGTCATCGCCAGCGGCGACAGGATGAACGCGAGCGACTTCGCCGAACTCAGCACGCCCTGCAATTCGCCTTGCTGATTGTCGGCGGCCTTTTGGCTCATCAGACTTGTCAGCGCAGGGGTCACCACCGCGCCAAAGGCCGTGATTGGCGTCAACGCCAGCACGATCCACCCATTGGTGATGAATGCCAGCACGCAGAAAATGCAGATGTTGAAGAGGAACCCGTAAAGGATCGTCTTCCGCTCCCCAAACCGGGGCACGATCAGGCGGATCAGCACGCCCTGCACGATGGCCATGGAGATGCCGAAACAGCTCAGCGACAGGCCGACCATCCCCTCGGACCAGCCAAACCGCTCCTGCGTGAAGAACGCCCAGACCGTGGGATACACGACAAAGGCGAACTCGTAGAGAAACGCGATAATGAGCAGCCGCTTGACCCCGCGCAGCTTGCTCACCGCTGTAAGCGCGCCAAGCGGGTTTGCACGCCAAATGTCAAACGGGCGCCGCCGTTCCTCCGTAACCGTCTCCGGCAACACGAAGTAGCCGAACACAAGGTTCACCGCCGCCAAGGCCGCCGCCGCAAAGAACGGCGCGCGGGGGTCAAGATCGCCCAATAGTCCCCCGATGCCGGGGCCGAGCACAAATCCCGCCCCAAACGCGGCCCCAATCAGCCCAAAATTCGCGGCTTTATTCTCTGGCGTGGATACATCCGCGATGAACGCCGCCGCGGTTGATTGCGTCGCCGTGGCGATCCCGCCCACGATCCGCGTGAGGACAAGGAGCCACATCGTGTGCGCAAGCCCCATAATCACGAAATCCACGGCCACCACGGCAAGCGACACGAGCAAAACAGGCCGCCTCCCATAGCGGTCACTCAGCGAGCCCACGATTGGGGCAAAGATGAACTGCATGAGCGCGAAAATCGTCGTCAGCCACCCGCCCCACCAGGCAGCCGTGCCCAGATCGGCCCCCGTGATGTCACGGATCAGCGCGGGCATCACCGGCAGGATCAGCCCGATACCCATCGCATCAATTGTCAGCGTGATGATGATAAATGTCAGCGCCAGGCGCGGGGTCTTGATGCTCTGTGCCATGGGGCCTTCCTTCTTGGCCCGTCTAGCAACTGAACTGGTCGGTTTGAAGCGAAATCACGCTTATACGTGACCAACCTCCTTTAGGAAGCCGCTCAGATGCCGCGCATAGGTCTCCGGGTCCTCCACGCAGGGCAGATGCCCCGCGCGGCGCATGATCTCAAACCGCGAGCCGGGGACCAGATCGACCGTTTCACGCACCAGATCGGGCGGGGTCGCGTTATCCTCGTCCCCCGCGATGCCGAGACACGGCAGGCGCAGCGCAGCTGTGGTGGAATAGAAATCCGTCCCCGCTATCGCGTTTGCGCAGCCGATATACCCCTCCGCTGGGGTCGAAATCAGCATGTTGCGCCAGGCCTGCATCTCTGGCCGCGCGCGGAAGCCCTTGGAAAACCAGCGCTTCATCGTGGCATCGCCGATGGCGGGCATCCCGTGAGCGCGGATGGCGTCAATCCGGTCCTGCCAAATCTGGCGCGTCGCAATCTTGGCGCCAGTGTTCGACAGCACCAGCGCCCGCACGATATCGAGCCGCTTTGCCGCGAGCCCCTGCGCAATGAGCCCGCCAATGGAAAGCCCCACAAACACCGCCTCCCGCACCTCCAAATGGTCGAGCAGCCGTTCCACATCCGTCACAAGCTGCCCCATGGAGTAGGGCGCATCGGGACAATCGGATAGCCCATGCCCCCGCTTATCATAGCGGATGACCCGCAACCCGGGCGGCAACAGCGGCAGGATCGGGTCCCAAAGCCGCAGATCGGTCCCCAGCGAGTTCGCAAAGACCACCGGAGCCCCGGACGGGTCGCCATCCACGCGGTAATGCAGCGCCACCTTGCCGGTATCAAAGACCCTCATCCCATCCTCCTCAGAGCGTATCCAACGCGCGCGCAAACACATCGGCATCGATGTTCCCGCCCGACGCCGTGGCGATCACGGCGTCGCCCTCCACCGCGCCAGGGTGGAACAAGGCCGCAGCCAGCGCCACGGCACCGCCGGGTTCCAGCACGACCTTGAGCCGCAGAAACGCGAGCGCCACGGCGCGCATCGCCTCGTCCTCGCTCACCACAATCCCGCGCCCGCAAAGCCGCTGAATAATGGGAAATGTCAGTTCGCCGGGAGATGGCGTGACGATTGCATCGCAGAGCGACCCCGACTGTCGCGTATTCCGCTCCCTCCGGCCCGAGGCCATGGACCGGATCACATCGTCAAACCCCTCCGGCTCCACCGGATGCACGCTATGGCCCGTCCCTTCGAGCGCCAGCGCCACGCCGGAGGTAAATCCACCCCCACCGCAGCACACCAGAACCGGCGCGCCCACCGCGCCCATCTCCGCCGCCTGCTGCGCGATCTCCAACCCGCATGTCCCTTGCCCCGCGATCACCTGCGGTTCGTCAAAGGGTTGGATGAGCGTCAGCCCGCGATCCTTGGCAATCGCCTCCCCAATCGCGAGGCGATCCTCGCGTTCCCGATCATACAGCACCACCTCCGCCCCCAGAGCGCGGGTGTTGTCGATCTTGATCACAGGCGCGTCCGACGGCATCACGATAACGGCGGATGTCCCATGGTGGCGCGCGGACAGTGCAATGGCCTGCGCGTGATTGCCGCTCGAAAACGCGATGACACCCCGCGCCCGCGCGCCCTGATCCAAGCTCGAAACCGCCGACCACGCGCCGCGGTATTTGAAACTGCCCGTGTGCTGCAAACACTCCGCTTTCAGCAACACCCGCCGCCCCGCGATCTCGTCCAAAAAGGGCGAGCTCAGCATCGGCGTGTACCGCACATGCCCCGCCGCGCGGGAGGCGGAGGCCTGGATCATCTCGATATTCATACCTTGGCCCACCAGTCATGGAGCACGGCGATGGACTCTGGTTCGTCCAGAAACGGCACATGCCCGCGATCCGGGATATCCGCCCAGATCATGTCTGGCCGCCTGCGCTGCATCTCTTCCGCCGTCTCTCGGCTCAGCAGGTCGGAATTCTCCCCCCGGATCAGCGCAAGGGGAAGGTCGCGCAGCGCGTCAAAGAACGGCCAAATGTCTGACGCAGCCGCCGCCTGATTGTCGAGCACCGCATCCCGCAGCGCCGGGTCGTAGTTGATATCAAGTCCCCCAGGCACCGCCCGGTAATGCAGCATCACCTCCTGCGCCCAACGTGTCTCCGGCACATTGGCAAACCCGGCCATCAGCGTGGCGCGGGCCGCGATGGCCTCCTCCAAGGTCTTGAAGGCGGGCTTGCGCCCCAGATACCCCTTGATTGCATCGAGCCCTGGAATATCGAGCACGGGCCCGATGTCATTCAACGCCACCGCCCGCAGCCGATCCCGCGCCATGGCGGCCAGCCCCATGGCAATAAGTCCGCCGCGTGACGTGCCAAGGATCGTCGCGCTCTCAAGCCCCAGATGATCCAGCAGTTCCAGCGCATCCTGCCCCTCGCGCAGCAGGGTGTAGGTCGCAGCCCCCGTCCACTCCGACCGGCCACGCCCCCGGTAATCCAAACGGATCATCCGACAGGGCGGAAGATGCGGCGCGACATAGTCGAAATCGCGCCCGGTCCGGGTGAGCCCCGCAAGGCAGAGGAGCGGCTCGCCCTCGCCATCGTCGGTGTAGTAGAGTTGTGCGCCATCTGAGGCGGTGAAATGCGGCATTAGAGAGCAAGCTCCGGAACTTTGGTCAGATCATCGAGCACATGGGCAGGCGTGCCCGGTAGCCGGTCCATAGGCTCCCCCGCGCGGTTCACCCACACGGTCTCGAACCCGTAGGCCGCCGCGTGCGCTGCGTCCCAGCCATTAGAACTGACAAACAGCACCTCAGCGGGCGTGCAGCGGAAATGCTGCCCCACGAGGTCATACACCGCCGCCGCAGGCTTGAAGACACCCACACTTTCCACACTCAGCGTCGCATCGAGCAGGTCACTGATCCCCGCGGAATTCACCGCCGCCTCCAGCATCTCGGGCGAGCCGTTCGACAGGATGCCTGTGGCCTTTCCAGCACCCCCCAAAGCATCCAGCACCGCCGGCACCTCCGGATAGGCCCCCAGCTCCCAATACAGATCCAGAAGCCGCTGCCGCAGCGCGGGATCGGTCAGCCCCGCCGCATCCATGGCCCAATCAAGCCCGTCCTGCGTCACCTGCCAGAAATCGCAATGCGCCCCGGCCACCGCGCGCAGCCAGGTGTACTGCAGCTGCTTGGCACGCCAGTCCGCCGACAGCTTGGGCCAGATATTCGCCAGCGCCTGATCCTCCTGCGCCGCCGCCCGCGCGGCAGCCGAGACGTCAAACAGCGTGCCATAGGCATCAAAAATGCAAGTGGTGATAGACATGGCGCGACGCTCGCACAGCCCGCGCGGGTTGAAAAGGCGGGATGCCTCCGGCGGAAGTATTTTTGGACGAAAGAAAGGAGGATCGCGCCCTGCCTTTCTTATGTCCGAAAATACTTCGGGGAGCGCGAGGGGCTGGCCCCTCGCAGCCGTTCCCTCAGCGCTCGAACCGGAACCCGGTCGCGCGGGCCCAAGCCGGTTCTCGTTCCTCCGCTAGGGCCGAGAGTGCCGTGGCGAGATGCAGCCCGGTCCCTGCCACGCCAAGCGCGCCGAGCCCCCACACCCCTGTCCAGATCGCCACGCCGAGCCCCGCAGGCGCGAGCGCCAGCGGCCACCAGAACCGCATCCAGCGGCAGACATGGCAGCCATTGCCGCGCAGCTTTAGGCCGAGCCGCCGATGCTCCGGGGCAGGGTTTTTCTGCGTCAGCGCTCGGATCGCGAGCGTCAGTGGGGCCAGCGCGAAAGCGACTGCGAGCCAGACGCAAAGCGCCAGCCAGCGGTCGCCAAACTCCTGATCCATCAGAAAATAGGCCGGACAGGTCACCGCCGCCGCCAGGGCGCCCTCGATCACCGTCGCTCGAATGCGGAGACTGATCAAAGCCCGATCAAAGGTTATCGGGCTGCGGCATCCCCAGGATGTGATAGCCGCCGTCGACCATGATGCATTCGCCCGTGGTGCAATCGGAGTAGTCGGACGCCAGGTAGACCGCCGTGCCGCCGATCGCCTCCAGCGTCGCGTTCTTGCGCAGCGGGCTGTTGGCCGCCGTGAACCGGAACGTCTTGCGCGCGCCACCGATCGCGGCCCCGGACAGCGTCTTCATCGGCCCGGGAGAGATCGAATTCACGCGGATCCCTTGGGGCCCCAGGTCGTTCGCAAGATAGAGCACACAAGTTTCCAACGCCGCTTTCGCGACCCCCATCACGTTGTACCAAGGCGTGGCTTTCTTCGACCCCTGATAGGTCAGCGCCATGATCGACCCGCCATTCACCATGAGCGGCGCCGCATTGCGCGCCATGTCGATCAGCGAGTAGGCCGAGATATCCAGCGAGTTCTTAAAGTTCTCCCGCGAGGTGTTCGTGAACGACCCCGTCAGCTCCGTCTTGTCGGAATAGGCCATCGCGTGGACACAGAAATCCATCGATCCCCAATCCGTGGCCAGCGTGTCAAACGCGGCCTTAGATACCGCATCATCAGTCGCCGAGTAGTCGAGCAGATGGCTCGCCCCCAGCTCCTCGGCGAGCGGTTTCACCTTCTCGCCAAAGATATCCATCTGGCAGGCTAGCGCGACCTCTGCCCCCTCCGCACGCATTGCCTGCGCGATCCCATATGCGATAGAGCGGTTATTCGCGACGCCCGTGATCAGGCCCCGTTTGCCTTTGAGAAGATCAGCCATCGGTCACTATCCGTAGTATTTGCTCATGATCAAAGTAGCGTTTGTCCCGCCGAAGCCAAAGCTGTTGGACAAGACGGAATCAAGCTCCACACCCTCGCGCAGCTCTGTGCAGATCTCGTCGGGGCGCAGTTCCGGCGCCAGCTCGTTGACGTTGATCGACGGCGCGATAAAGCCCTTATCCTGCATGATCAGGGAATAGATCGATTCATGCACGCCCGCACCCCCGAGCGCATGGCCCGTCTGGGACTTGGTGGAGGTCACGACCGGATGCTCCTCGCCAAAGACGCGGCGCACGGCCATCATCTCTGTCACGTCGCCCACAGGGGTCGAGGTGCCGTGGGCGTTGATGTAGTCGACCGTGCGGCCTTCAGGCAGGGTGGACAGCGCCAGCTTCATCGACCGCTCGCCGCCCTCGCCGCTGGGGGCTACCATGTCATAGCCGTCGGAGGTCGCGCCGTAGCCTGTCACTTCGGCGTAGATCTTCGCACCGCGCGCCTTGGCGTGTTCCAGCTCTTCGAGCACGACCATCCCGCCGCCGCCGCCAATGACGAACCCGTCGCGGGTGGCGTCGAAGGGGCGGGAGGCGAGCTCCGGCGTGTCGTTGTATTTCGACGACATCGCGCCCATCGCGTCAAAGAGGCACGAGAGTGTCCAGTCGACCTCCTCCCCGCCGCCAGCGAAAATGATGTCCTGCTTGCCCATCTGGATAAGCTCGGTGCCGTTGCCCATGCAGTGCAGCGTCGTGGAGCAGGCAGAGGTGATGGAGTAGTTGACGCCCTTGATCTTGAACGGCGTCGCAAGGCAGGCGGACACGGTCGACGACATGCAGCGCGTCACCATGAACGGGCCCATCCGCTTTGGTGCGCCCTTGTTGATGACCGTGTCAAACGCGGTGAAAAAGTTCGACGTGGACGGTCCGCCAGACGACGCGATCAGCCCTGTCCGCTCGTTCGAAATATCGCTCTCGTCCAGCCCCGCATCCGCAATCGCCTGCTGCATGGAGATGTAGGAATACGCCGCCCCGGGTCCCATGAACCGCAGCTGGCGCTTGTCGATGTGTTCAGACACGTCGATCTGCGGAATGCCCGCAACCTGGCTGCGAAACCCGTTTTCCTTGTACACAGGCTCTGCAGCGATACCTGATCGCCCGGCGCGGAGCGATGCCTCCACCTCCGCGACGTTGTTCCCGATGGGACACACGATCCCGATGCCAGTGATGACGACGCGGCGCATGGGGCCTCCCGTTCTTTTTCTTGGGGGTATGTATGGGAGGGGGGGCGAGGGGGCAAGGGCGGGACTGACCCATTCCCCTGGCCCATTCCCCTGGCCCATTCCCCTGGCCCATTGCCCTGACCGATCGTCCTGTCCCATGGCCTTGTGTGGCGCGCCGCGCTAGCCTGCGCGCAAACAACGGGGACCGCGCGACTATGGCACCACATCACGGGCTCTTTGACCTGACCGACCACGTTATCCTCGTCACCGGCGCAAGCGGCGGGATCGGGGCAGAGGTGGCGCGCAGCCTGGCCGCGCATGGCGCGCGCGTGTTGCTGGCCGGGCGAGACACGGACAAGCTTGCCGCGCTAGAGGCCGCGATCCCAGGCGCCCAGGCTCTGCCCTTTGACATGACCGACCCCGGCGCGCCGCAGGCTGCTGTGGACCGGATCGTGGACCAGTATGGCCGCCTCGATGCGGTTTTCTGCATCGCCGCCGCGCGGGACCGCAAACGGCTCCATGAACTCTCCGTCGATGCCTACCGCGTGCTGGTGGAGGCGAACCTAATCGCGCCTTACGCGCTGGCCCAGGCCGCGGCGCCCGTGATGCAGGCAGCGGGGCGGGGGCGCATTGTCATGATGACCTCGCTCGCGCAGGATTTCTCCACCCCCCTCGATGCGGGCTACCCCAGTACAAAGGCGGGGCTTGCGGGGCTCGTGCGCTCTCTGGCGGTGGGTCTTGGCGCCCATGGCATCACGGTCAACGGCATCGCGCCCGGCGCAATCAAAACCGATGTGAATGCCGCATTGGCCGCGGATCCCGACTGGACGACCATGATAAACCGCACCGTTCCGCTAAAGCGTTGGGGGGAGGCGGATGAGCTGTCCGGCGCCGCAGTCTTTCTTGCGTCCGAGGCTAGCGCCTACATGACCGGCCAGATCATGTTCATTGACGGCGGCGCCAGCGTGCGCATGTTCCCGATGGAGGATGAAGAGGATTAGCGTATGTTGCAAAACGCGCCGCAAACACCGCCGCGGCGACAGGAACGGCGACCATCCATGGACTGTCTGGAGAAATGTCTTGCCAAGCCTGCAATGGAGTGCGTCCATTCAGGCGGGTGAACCTCCAAACTCACTGGTGTCTTTTGTAGCAAAACGTTGTTCGTGCCCGTGCCAAGACGGAGGTGATATCCTTACGGAATATCTTTTTGAGGAAGAGAACGATGGAAATTGAACTACACAGAACGGTCATTGAGAAAACCACGTCCGTTGCTGGGGCAGGGGGGCCAATAAATATTGGCCCGTCCTTTCACCTTGGCATCGGAGGCGCGGGACTCGGAGAGAATACCTATATGTTCATAATCCCCGCCCTCTCTTTTGAAAACGGCGCCAATGTCCCAGCAACGATCTCATTTCTGAACGCCGTTCGCGGAAATGATCCGGACTATTTGCTCCATAAAGAGATTATTGATCCGAAGGAATTCAAACAGCCGAACCACTTCTGTTTCACGTTTCATGCGAAGGCAAGCCTTGGCTGGATTGTGCCGCAACTCAGTTTGCGCGAAGGCGGAACGATGACAATGACAAGTATTGCGGGCGAACCGGCCGCGTCCTTTTCATTCATCGTTCATCGCTAGTGTCAGTGCCGCGGCTCAGCTTTCGCTCAGCGCCACTTTCATGTCTTTGACCGCGTAAATCTGTTCGCCGTCGGCCTCAACGATGCCGTCGGCGACGCCCATCGTCAAACGGCGGGTTTGGATCGCCTTGGTGAAATCAATCTTGTAGGTCAGCATCTTGCGGTCTGGCCGCACCATGCCGGTCAGCTTCACCTCTCCCACACCCAGCGCATAGCCGCGCCCCTGCCAGCCGCGCCACACTTGCGTGAAATATGACCGCGGGCCTACCCCAGCACCCAGTCACTCACCCGCGCGTCTACCTTCTGCCCTGAATTCTCGCTATTCGATGACACCGCCAGCGAGACGATGTTCTGCAGTTCTACGCCGAAGACGCGGGGGAAGTCGCGGGCCAAATCCACGCTCTCGCGGAATTCACCCGTCGCCGGGCGGCGTTGGACGATGTTGCGCAAGCGGCCCGGCGCGTGAGGGCTCGGGATAATGGTGCCCTGAGGGTTGTTGCCGCCCCACGTATACATCAGCACCTGAACCCCGCGGTTACGCATAAGGCGTGAAATGGACGTGCCAGGGCGCACCCGGTCCGCCACGTTGTCGGTGGCGTTCACAAAGAACACGCCGAGATTTCGGTCGTCATCGCCGATCACATTGAGGTCGGATGGCGGGACGGAGCTATCCACACGCCACGTCCACTGGGACCTGGTGCTGCCAAAGAACTCCGGCGGCAAGATGCGATAGAGGATCGACGACGTGCCCTCTGCCACCACACGCACCCCATCCGCGCCCGTCGTGAACGTGTTGGGCTCCAGCCGGCGGAACACCAAATGCTCCCACCCGGAACTGAACGGGACGCTCTGCGCGCTCGCAGCGCGCGGCAAGGTTGAAGCAGCAAGCGCCCCTATCCCGAGGGATAGGGCGGTTCGGCGGGTCATGAAATCAGTCGTAAACATGATAGTGAGTATAGACGAAGCCCCTGCCCAAAGCAGCCAGCAGTCTCAACACATCCGATCACGATTGTTGTGATCAGCCGTTTAAGCTTTGCCGCCAGTGTCTCACAGCCGCGGCCACCGCCCGCCAATGGGCAGCGTCATGTCCCGTCACGCGCAGACGTGCGACGTCAGCGGCTAACGGTATTTCGCGGCCGCAATGAATTCCCCGAACGCCTCGCACCAGACCAGAACGGTCGTGTAAGCGTCCAGGTCGATCCCGTCGGGCATGTCGAGCGCGAAACCCTCAAAGGTCTTCACCGACCCAACGACCCGGCTCTGCGCCTTGAGCGCCTCAAAACCGGCCTCATCAACCACGAACTCTGGCACGAGATAGACCATGTAGTCAGGGCCGGGAGCCAATTCACCTTCGTGGATGATCTGCGACTGGGTCAGGCTCACCGTGCCGCGACCCCAGTGGAGAAAGTCGTTGCCGGGAAGATCCTCTTGAAATTCCGTCGTATACACCGCCTCGGCAGCCATAGCCTCCAGCGTGGCCGCATCGGGGGACGGTGGCGCGGTCAGGATCGGCAACAGATAGACGCCCAAACCGAACCCGAGCCCGAGAGCCACGCCATGGGTGACGGCCAATGTCAGCAATCGTTTCATCGCGGCGCCCCTGTGCGTGTGACCGTTAGCTTTCGCTCAGCGCGACCTTCATGTCCTTGACCGCATAGATCTGCTCGCCGTCCGCCTCCACGATCCCGTCGGCCACGCCCATGGTCAGGCGCCGTGTCTGGATCGCCTTGGTGAAATCGATCTTGTAGGTCAGCATCTTGCGGTCCGGGCGGACCATGCCGGTCAGCTTTACTTCGCCCACACCCAGCGCATAGCCGCGCCCCAGCCAGCCGCGCCAGCCCAGGTTGAACCCGGTGAGCTGCCATAGTCCGTCGAGGCCGAGGCACCCGGGCATGATCGGGTTGCCGGGGAAGTGGCAGTCGAAAAACCAGAGGTCCGGCGTGATGTCGAACTCCGCCAGCACATGGCCCTTCCCATGGACCCCGCCGTCACCGCTTATGTCGGTGATGCGGTCCATCATCAGCATCGGGGGCTCGGGCAGCTGCGCGTTGCCGGGGCCAAACAGCTCCCCCCGCGCGCATTTCAGCAGGTCATCACGGTCGAAGCTTGTGGGAAAATCGGCCATGTCAGCCCTCGCCTGTTGTTGGTTGACGCGGGGTAGCAAGGGGGGGCAAGCGCCGCAACCCTTGCGGCGCTATGACCCCACGCACGGCCTCTAATCGAAGCGGCGCCCTTCGGTGTCAGACATGTCGAAATTCAGCGCCTTCGCGACGGTAAAGATGTCCTTGTCGCCGCGCCCGCACATGTTCATGCAGATGATATGGTCCTTGGGCAGCTCTGGCGCGATCTTTTCAACATGGGCCAGCGCGTGAGATGGCTCCAGCGCTGGGATGATGCCTTCGGTCTCGCAGCAGAGCTGGAAGGCAGCGAGCGCCTCTTTGTCCGTAATCGACACATACTGCGCGCGACCAATCTCATGGAGCCACGAATGCTCCGGCCCGATGCCCGGATAGTCGAGCCCGGCAGAGATCGAGTAACCCTCGAGGATCTGCCCGTCATCGTCTTGTAGCAGATAGGTCCGGTTGCCGTGCAGCACGCCGGGGCGGCCGCCTGTGAGCGACGCGCAATGCTCCATCTTTGCGTTCACACCGCGGCCCCCGGCCTCGACCCCGATGATCGCCACGTCTGTGTCGTCGAGGAACGGGTAAAAGAGCCCCATCGCGTTCGAGCCACCACCGATGGCCGCAATGATCGTGTCGGGCAGGCGCCCCTCGGCGGCGAGCATCTGCTCCTTGGCTTCCTTGCCGATGATGGCCTGGAAATCGCGGACCATCGCCGGGTAGGGGTGCGGACCCGCGACAGTGCCAATGCAATAGAACGTGTCGCGGACGTTGGTCACCCAGTCGCGCAGCGCGTCGTTCATCGCGTCCTTGAGCGTGCCGCGCCCGCTTGTCACCGGGATCACTTCAGCCCCGAGCAGTCGCATGCGGAACACGTTGGGCGCCTGACGCTCCACATCATGGGCGCCCATGTAAACCACGCATTTCAGCCCGAACTTCGCGCAGACCGTCGCCGTCGCCACGCCATGCTGGCCCGCGCCGGTCTCCGCGATGATCCGTGTCTTGCCCATGCGCCGCGCCAGAATGATCTGCCCGAGCACATTGTTGATCTTATGCGCGCCCGTGTGGTTGAGCTCGTCGCGCTTCATGTAGATCTTTGCGCCACCCAACCGCTCCGTCAGACGCTCAGCGTGGTACAGCGGGGAAGGGCGCCCGACATAGTGGGTCCAGAGATCATGCATCTCGTCCCAAAAGCTCTGGTCGGTCTTGGCGGTCTCATACTGCGCCTCAAGCTCCAGAATGAGCGGCATCAGCGTCTCGGACACAAAGCGCCCACCGAACTGACCGAAGCGCCCCTGCTCGTCCGGTCCCGTCATAAAGGAATTCATCAGATCGTCTGGCATGGTCTGTCCTCTCCCTGAGCGCCCTCTGGTAGCGTCCTAGCCCGCAAAGGAAAAGACGCAAGCGCCTGGAAAAGGCTTTTGCAAAAAGCCTTCTCAAAATCCTTTCAAAGGATTTTGCGCCCCCGGTTCGTCCTTTGGCGCCGCCGCCGCGCTGCCGAAGACTTTTTCCAAAAGTCTTGCCAAATTCCTTTGAAAGGAATTTGCGTCACGCAAAGCGGCGGATGCCGTCCTGATTGCAAAAGATGACGATCTGGTCGCCGTTGCGCACCGCGGCATAGCCTCGGCGCTGGACCTCGCGGGTAAAGCGGTCGAGCGTTGCGTATCTTTGGATGTCGTGCAGGCTGCGGCGCACGACCTTTCCGTCGCGGGCGGCTTTGGAGGCAAAGATCGTCTCGATCCATCGGTCCGGCGACAGGGGGGAGGTTGGCGCGTCCATGCGCCAATCCTTCGCAATTCTGGTTAAAGATCGCTTAACGCCGCCGCGAAATCTGCCATCATTTGGGGATCCTTAACGCCCGGCGCGCTTTCAACCCCGGAGGCCAGATCGACCTGCGTGGCGCCGGTCAGGCGCACGGCCTCCGCCACATTTGCAGCCGTTAGACCGCCCGCCAGCATCCACGGCAGCGACCAGTCGCGCCCGGCGAGCAGTTGCCAGTCGAACGCAATTCCGTTGCCGCCGGGCAGGTCCGCGCCCTTGGGCGGTTTCGCGTCGATGAGAAGCTGGTCGGCCACCTGGGCATAGGTGTCGATGGCTGCGAGATCGCCCGCCTCCGCCACGCCGAGCACTTTCATCACCGGCAGACCATAGCGCGCACGTACCTGCGCTACCCGCTCTGGCGTTTCGCGACCATGGAGCTGGATCATATCGACGCCCGCGCTCTGCGTGATCTCGTCCAGCAACGCGTCCTCGGGCGACACCACGAGCGCGACCGACACCAAGCCACCCGCCCCCCGCGCGCTCAGCCCACCGGCCTGGGCAGGCGTCACATAGCGCGGTGATTTCGCAAAAAAGTTCAGGCCCATATACTGCGCCCCGACCGCCACCGCCGCATCCACATCGGATGCGCGCGTGAGGCCGCAAAACTTGATCCTTACGGGCAACGTCGCTGTCAGGCGTCGTCGAGGAGCGCGAGGACCTCGTCCTTGCCCTCGTGCTTTTCGCCCTTCAAGCGCTTCACTTCGCGCTTAAGCTCGCGGGCCTCGCGCTGCCCGCGGGAGGCCGCGCTGCGCAGCTTCCACTCCCGTATCCATTCCCAGATATAGCCGATCGCCACGCCCACGCCGATGGACACCAAGATCACAATGAACAGCGGCACATCTACCGAGAACGCCACCATATCCCCGCCAGGCATACCGCCCAGGCCCGATGGCAGCGTGTTCAACGTCACCGAGCCGCGATTGGCCAGCGACACAACGATAAGCACCAACGCAATGGCGCCCCAAAACAGGTAGCGGATGTATTTGATCATTTATCTTCCGTTTAGACGGTCACGCAGCAACTTACCGGTCTTAAAGAACGGCACGTGCTTTTCATCAACCTGCACTGTTTCGCCCGTCCGCGGATTCCGGCCGACGCGGGCATCACGCTTTTTCACCGAAAACGCGCCAAAGCCACGCAGCTCCACCCGGTCGCCCCGAGCCATCGCGTCGATGATTTCGTCAAATACCGTCGCCACGATCTTTTCCACGTCGCGCTGGTAAAGGTGAGGGTTATCGTCCGCGATCTTTTGGATCAATTCCGAGCGGATCATGGGGGCCCCCGTGTCATTTCCTTCGTTCGCGCCATCTGCCCCCCGGAGTGAACGGGCGGGCGCACGCGTCACTGCAATATACGCATACTTACAGCGTCACGGAAACACCTCTGCGCAATTCGGCATGTCTTTTCACAGCCCCAATGCCCTGCGCTGCGCGCGTTTTGCCCGCAAAATTCGCGATTTGGCCACGTCACAAGACACCGAACGGCGCCGCCGCCCACGCCCCATGCGGGGCGATTCGCACAGCTGCGGCGCACAGGGCTTCACGTTTTTGTCACGCGTCCCATGAAACCAAATCCGGGTTTCGCGGTTGAGGTGATGCAACGGCGCGCAGCTTGCGCGGCGATCCAACAAGACAGGAAGACACTATGATTCGCACGATCACAACCGCATCCGTTCTTGCTCTGACCACTGGCGCAGCCTCCGCAGGCGGCCATAGCGGCCTGATGGGCTACGCGTTGGCTGACAACGGGCAAACCCTCGTGGTCATGCCAAGCCTCTCCGATCCCGCAACGGTTGAAACCGTGGACCTCAGCGTGCCGATGCGCGCGATTGCCTACCGTCCCGTCACGGGGGAGCTCGTGGGCTTTTCCGGCGGCAGCGTGTTCAACATCGACCCAATGACCGGCACGCTCAATGACCTTGGCGCGACGTTCATGGAGGACGCAGCCATCGACGCAGACGCCGCCGTGGCGTTTGACTTCAACAACGCCATCGACGCCGTGCGCGCCGTGGGCAGCGACGGCACGAACCTCGTCTACTTCCCAGAAGGCTTCGGCGACATGGATGACCGCGCGGGTTCCGTGCGCAAGTTCACCGACACGTTTTACGGGTTCGACGACCCCAACTTCGGCGAAGTGCCGGAGGTCTTTGCCAACGCCTACACGAACGCTGTGTCTGGCATGACGGCGACGACGACCAAGCAATACGTGCTTGATTCGCAAACCAACGCGCTGGTCTCCCTGGCCAACAACGCGGGCGAGCTGTCCAGCGTCGGCTATCTGGAGATGAACGGTGAGGCCGTCGATATTCTGCCAGTGGGCGGCTTTGACATCGTCTCCCCCGAGGAAGGCACCGACCTCGCCTACGCGATCCTGCAAAAGGACGGTGCAGCGACCGCGGGTCTATACGCCATCGATCTGGAAAGCGCTGTGCTGACCCAGCTCGCTGACCTGGGCCGTGACGACTTCACCGGGTTTGCCGTGTCCATGGGCGCCATGTAACGCGCATCTCGATGGACCCAAAACCGGGTCCCTAAATGACGAAAGCCCCGCCGAAATGGCGGGGCTTTCTTTTGTCTAGCTTTCGCTGTGGGCGGGTTATTCGTCGCCCTTGAGCGCCGCGCCAAGGATATCGCCGAGCGACGCGCCGGAGTCAGACGACCCGTATTGCTGCACGGCTTCTTTCTCTTCCGCGATCTCGCGCGCTTTGATCGACAGGCCCAGACGGCGGGTCTTTGCGTCGATATTGGTGACACGCACGTCGACCTTGTCGCCCACGCCAAAGCGCTCAGGACGCTGCTCCGCCCGGTCACGGCTCAGGTCGGAGCGACGGATAAAGGACTTCTGGCCCTCATATGTCACTTCGATGCCGCCATCCTCGATGGAGGTCACTTCAACCGTGATGATCGACCCACGCTTCACGCCGCCAACAGCTTCCGCGAACGGATCGCCGCCGAGCGCCTTGATGGAAAGCGAGATGCGTTCCTTGTCGGTGTCGACTTCGGACACGACCGCCTGCACGACGTCGCCCTTGCGGTAGTCGCCAATGACGTCCTCGCCACGGCCTTCCCATGTGAGGTCGGAGAGGTGCACCATGCCGTCGATGTCGCCTTCGAGGCCAACAAAAAGACCGAACTCGGTGATGTTCTTGACCTCGCCCTCGACCTGCGTGCCCACGGGGAACTGCTCTTCAAAGAGCTCCCATGGGTTGCGCATGGTCTGCTTGAGGCCGAGCGACACGCGGCGCTTTTGACCGTCGATCTCCAGAACCATGACCTCAACCTCTTGGGAGGTGGACACGATTTTGCCCGGGTGCACGTTCTTCTTGGTCCAGGACATCTCGGACACGTGGACCAGACCCTCGACACCGGCTTCGAGCTCCACAAACGCACCATAATCGGTGATGTTGGTGACGCGGCCCTTGTGCACGGATTCCAGCGGGTACTTCACGGCCACCAGATCCCATGGATCTTCTTGCAGCTGC